>NZ_QJHK01000029.1 GCF_003202435.1 Flavobacterium cheongpyeongense | reverse complement strand
TCCATTTATTGAATTCTAATGACAATACTAAAAAACAAGCTAAAGCAAGATAGAACCTCGTTAAGTATCTAAAAATATACAATATTTAACAAAACGAAATTATTTATCGGACAACAATGATTTTAAATGTTATTATTGGTTTTTTAATTGGAATATTTACTGGTATATTATCCTATATAATAATTGCACTCAGTATAGGGAAATATTTAAATAATATGATTTTATTTTATCATATAATTGCTGTTTTACTATGTATTAAATTATTCTTCGTGATAGAAAAGTTATTGTCTAAAAATAATGACATTAAAAAAACTAACATTTTAAGTAAAGAATCGAAAGAATGAACAGAAAATTAATACTAAATTTAGTATTGCCAGTAACAATAATAATATTTATACTTTTTTCAAAGTGGTGGATAGTAAATGTTGTTGACGGAACTGACGGAATAATGTATGGATTTCCGTTTATATATAAAGCGCCTGCATTTTACACTTCTATGGCAGAAGAATTTTTTATACTAGAGTTAATTGCCGACTTAATATTCTATTTTGGAGTAATTTTTGGAATAGTTTACTTGATGAATAAATTTTTATTTGCAATTTCAATTAGAAAAGTAGTTTCAGTTATTCTGTTTATAACTGCATCGTTATTAATTAGTTTGGAATTGTTTTTTGCTTTTATGCCAGAAAATAAGTTTTCATTAAAAAGAGATGATGAAATAGAAATAAAACAGACAGGATTAAAATTTCTATTTAATAACTCTGACGAAATTGAATTCGACAAACATCATAAATAAAAAACCGAACGGCTAACAATGGTTTGCAAAAATTGGGGTT
The DNA here is from genome assembly GCF_003202435.1 of Flavobacterium cheongpyeongense. Classification (GTDB taxonomy): domain Bacteria; phylum Bacteroidota; class Bacteroidia; order Flavobacteriales; family Flavobacteriaceae; genus Flavobacterium; species Flavobacterium cheongpyeongense. The sequence continues at coordinate 46,931 of NZ_QJHK01000029.1, read as the reverse complement.
TTAGTCTTTAATTTAAAGATTGTTTTGTACTTTTGGGTTTGTGATTAACCGAAAGTTTCGGTTTACCAAATCCCCAACTTCTGCAAGCCATGAAACGTTGGCAGAAAGTTTTTCACTAAACAATTAAAAAGAAAGTAAGCAGATTTTTTTATGAAAAATTTAAAATTTGGACATTATTATCTATTATTTTTGATTGTGTTATTTGGATTTCTGCACATTCGTGGTGTTAGAATACAGAACAATATTAAGAAGAATGGAAAAGATATTGTCGTTAAGTTTGTCAAAAAAAAGAGCTATCCAAAAACAACAGATTTCTATTTCTCTTATTACATAAACGACTCATTATATACTACTACAGGTTCTGGAATAAAATATGACATTTTCAATTCCGAAAAAGAAACGCAAGCAATTAATGACTTAAAAATTGGTGTGTACTATTTAGCTCGATTTAACCAAAAATATCCAAACATTATTATAGTAAATCCGAACAAGCGAATTGTTGACACATTAGAAATAGAAAAGTTTGGATTCAATATGAAAGAAGAAAAAAAAAATTGGCAAAAAGAATTATTTTCTGAAACCAAATAAAAATGAAAAAACGAACTAAAAAACAAACCTTCTGCCAACAGTGGTTTGGCGCCATTGTGGGTTTCGGGCTTCTTGGGAAAGTAAATTCCTAAAATAAAATTTGATTATATTTGTGATGTTCTGTGCTAAAATGCCACAACGGCAAGCCAAGCCACGGGACGTTGTATGCTATTTTACAGAAACACTCTACAAGAAAGAACATTTATTAAAAACAAAAATGAATAAAACACTACTCCTATTATTTAGCTTTTTATTTTTAAGTTGTAATTCAAAGTCTCAAAATAATATTAAGGAAAAAGAACCCGAAAAACCACAAGAAATAGCTAAAACTAAATTGACGGGAAACCAAATTATAGTAGGATTAGACAAACTCAATTTTTTCAATCTAACCGAAAAAAAAGATTTAAAAGAAACAAAAGCTGAATTTGAAAAATCTTATAATGAACTAAATTTTTTTGAAGGCAAAATGAAAGGCGAAAGCTTAATATTTACTGACAATAGATTTTATTTTATAGATTCAGAAACGCTATTTGAAGGTGGTGGTTTAATTCAGTATTTAGAAACTGTAAAAAAATCATTTGACAAACTAAACTTGAAACTTGAATTTTCAGATGAATTTAATAATCAAACTGAAAGACATTGGACTCATAAAATAAAACTTAACGGAAAAGAATATATCGCTTTTGATAATGATTTTGGAGAAAATGATTGGGGAATTTCATATATAAATTTTATAGAGATGTTAAACGACCAACTGAAATCACAGAAAAGTAACGAGAGATTTTATCCTATAAGTTCCGGAAATGATGGAAGGATAGTTTTACTAACTAAAGAACAATTTGAATTTGTGAAAGCAAACTATCCAATTAATAAAGAACATCCTATGGAAATAAGTGATTGGAAACATTACAATACAATGTAAAAAAAACAGCATACAACAGCTACAACGGATTTGGGCAATAGGCTTAATGGAAAAATGGTTTTGTATTTGGCAAATCCGAAAACAGAGCTTAATTTAGCCCAAAAACCGCTGATTACAAATACATTAACAGAAATTCTACAAAGACCGCAAACAAAACGAAAATGAAATCAATAGTTCAACGTTTAAGAGAAGAGAAAAACTTAACCCAAACCGAACTTGCCGAAAAAAGTGGACTTTCGTTAAGGACAATTCAAAGGATTGAGGCTGGTAATATCCCAAAAGGATTTACCTTGAAAACTCTTGCAAATGTCTTTGAAAAGGAACCTGAAAAGCTAATTCCTTCCAAAGAAATTATAAAACTTGATAGAGCAAAATTGATTAATTTTTCTAGTTTATTTGGACTTGTAGTACCTTTTGGAGGAGTTATATTTCCATTAATTTTGACCTACAAAACAAACGACCAAAAAAACAAAGAACTTGGAAAAAGTATCGTAAGTGTTCAAATACTTATAGCAGTTGCACTGGTTGTCTCTCAAATCGCAAGTCCATTTATTCAAAAAGGATTATCACTACATTTTCCACTTTTTATATTTCCATTATTGTTAATCATTTGTTTGAAATTATTGGTAGTTATTATAAACGGTATTAGTTTAAATAAAAAAAACGATTTGCACAAAATACTAAAAATCAATTACTTATAAATAAGTCAGTTGATTGACGTAAAATTGGCGTATTCCTTTTGCAAAGAAGTTGTTTCCAAAACTAGAAATTTGCAAAAAAATAATCCAATGAAAATTTTAAAGAAAATTGTACTGATCATTTTGGTCGTTTTAGTTGTAGCTGTAGCTGGTGGTTATATTTATTGTGACCAAAAATTTACACCAGATAAAAATTATTTGAAAGTAGAAAATGAAAGTGGTTCTATTCCATTTAATTGGTTAGGTAAAGAAAAAAATGCCTTGTTACTTCCTATACATTTTTTGAGTGATACGATAACTTATTATTTGCAATTTGATACAGGTTCGGCTTATACTGTTTTTTATTCAAAATCAATCAGTAACATTCCTCAAATAGCTATGCATAAAGAAACTGCAAAAGCGTCTTTTTATATCGGAAAAACAAAAGTCACTTCCGAAAAATTCAAAATTTATAATATGGGAAATGATGATAGTAATTCGCTAAAAATAATTGGTACAATTGGAGCAGACATTCTTGAAGACAGAAAAACAATCATCAACTTCAAAGAAAATTATATTGCTTTAAATTTATCAAAAGTACCCAATCAATTTCAAAACAAACTTTTGGATTTCAAATTCAAAAAAAGAAAAATAGTCTTTAGCGGATTATTAAAAGAACAAGAGGAAAAGTTTTTATTTGACACCGGTACAAGTGCTTACGAATTATTAACCAACAAAGAAATATGGAATAATTTGAAATTGTCTGCCTCAAAAATTAACATTGAAAAATCAGAACAATCGTGGGATAATGTTTTAACTACATACACGGCAAATTGTAATCAAAAAATACAAATAGCCAACTGTGAAATACCTTTAAATAGTGTTACGCATGTAGAGGGATTTTCGCAAGTCCAATACGCAATGATGAAATTTTCGGGCATGACAGGTATGCTAGGAAATAAAATATTTTCAAACAACATTATCTACATTGACTGTAGACAAAATAAAATGGTAATTGAATAAAAAAGCCAGCCACTAACAGCCAGGGTTCGTTAGGCTCTAAGAGCCAACATCCGACCCTAGCGAACTGACGAAGTAATGAAACCCATTTTGAACGGAACCGCTGAAACTTCGTCATATGGGGTTATCGTAAAACAATCAGGAGGATTTCCAGAGGATGTGGATTCCTCTTTTTTTGTGGAGTTATTCGGAAAAATTCCGTTCTCCACCGAGCCTATGCTGGCAAGTACGCGCTGGCTTTGTTTTTTCGTGTTTATACAACTCCTTTTAAAGCCTTTTGTCGCTCATTTTTGGGCTGTGCACCAAACTATTTTTCACCGGAAGTTATTTTTTTGTTGTTTAAATCACCTATATTTACCCTAAAAAAAATAGAGGTTTTGGGACAAACAGCAGTCAGTTGAAACAAAAAACACAGATTATTAAACATGAGAAAATCAAACTATACTTTACTATTCATATTATTAAGTTTATATCTGACTTGTTGGGGACAAACAAAAAAAGAAGCTGAGACAAAACTTGATGAACAGAACTATATTTTTTTCTTTCATAATAAATTTGCTGAAGAAAACAATTTAGAAACGAAACATCCAGAATATGGAAAAGTTGAATATAGAAATATAATTAAATCATTTGAGAAAGATGGCTTTATTGTTTTAAGTGAAAAAAGAAAAGCAAATACAGATGTAGAGGAGTATGCAGAAAAAATTGTTTCTCAAATTGATAGTTTACTAAAACAAGGAATTAAACCAAATCATATTACAGTAATTGGAACCTCAAAAGGTGGCTATATCGCTCAATATGTTTCTACTTTTATTGCAAATCCAGATATAAATTTCGTTTTTATTGGCTGTTATCAAAAAACCGATGTGGAGAATTATCCCGAAATAATTTTTTGTGGAAACATTTTAACAATTTATGAAAAATCAGATGTCTATGGAGTTTCCGCAATTGAGAGAATGAAAACTTCAAAACTAAAAATAAATGCATTTGAAGAAATAGAACTAAATACAAATCTGAAACACGGATTTCTTTATAAACCACTAAAAGAATGGATTGAACCTTGTAAAATGTGGGCGAAAAGAAACTATAAATTTGAAATAAATAAAAAACCGAACGGCTAACATACTTGCTACAATTGATTTGGCCAATTGACTTAGTGGAAAGATGGGTTTTATTGGGGATGATTTGCTTCGTCTGTTCGCTAGACCCCGGGGCAAATCTGAAGAATGGGCTTAATTTAGTCCCAAACCGTCAAACTATCTGAAAACCTCCTGGGAGAATTAATTATTTTTACTCTAAAATAACAAAAAACGGAGATTTTGAGACAAACTGACGGTGGCCGTAATATCAATCGAAAAAAAACTTATAAATGAAAATAATAATCATATCATTTCTAACATTTTTTTCTATAAATGTTTTTAGTCAAGAATATAATTTAAAAACGAAATATTTATTTTGGACATTTCATGCAGAAAACACAACTGTAAATGGAATTTCGTTTGGTGCTTTTCCAAATTTAAATGATAAAAACAGATTTGTTAAAACAAATGGAATTAGATTAGAAATTCCTGGTATTGGATTTCTAGCACCACTTGGAAACGGAAGCCCAATTTCAAGAATTGATAACGTTAGTGGTAAATTTAACAGAAATGACTATGAATTTGACGAAATAATAAACGGATTAAATATATCAACTGGAACAGTTGGTAAAATAAACTACAATGGAATAACAATTGCCGCAATTGCCCAATTTGGAGAACTAAATAATGGAATTGCATTAGCAGGAATGTGGAATGCCATGGACAAATCTAATGGAATTCAGATTTCGTTATTATTGAACGAAACATTATATAGTAATGGGGTACAAATTTCACTAGCAAATTCTGCAATTATAATGAATGGTATACAAATTGGAGGTAATAATTACTCAAAAGAAATGTATGGTATTCAAATTGGAATACTGAATAAAAGTAAACAAACCAAAGGATTACAAATAGGAATTTGGAATATAAACGAAAAAAGAAAATTTCCAATATTTAATTGGAATTTTGAAAAGTAGAAAAATATTACTGCCAACAACCAGAGTTAGGCTCTAAGAGCCAACATCCGACCCTAGCGAACTGACGAAGTAATGAAACCCATTTTGAACGGAACCTCTGAAATTTCGTCATATGGGGTTATCGTAAAACAATCAGGAGGATTTCCAGAGGATGTGGATTCCTCTTTTTTTTGTGGAGAAATTCGGAAAAACTCCGTTCACCACCGAGCGTATGCTGGCAAGTATGCGCTGGCTTTGTTTTTTCGTGTTTATACAACTCCTTTTAAAGCCTTTTACCACTCATTTTTGGGCTGTGCACCAAATTTACTTTTCACCGTAAGTTGTTTTTTGTAGTTTAAATCAACTATATTTACCCTAAAAACAACAAAAAAACGGAGGTTTTGAGAGAAGGTAATTTTATTAGGAAATACTAAATATGAAACTAGAATTATATCAAATTGATGCTTTTACGGATAAAATTTTTGGTGGAAATCCAGCTTGTGTGGTACCACTCGATAATTGGTTACCAAACGATATTCTTCAAAAAATCACAAAAGAAAATGCTGTTGCTGAAACTGCTTTTTTTGTAGATAAAGGAGAAAAAATACATTTACGTTGGTTTACACCCGAAATTGAAATGGATTTGTGTGGACACGCAACTCTTGCAACGGCGCATTGTTTAAAAACAATTCTGAATTACAAAAATGATAAACTAATTTTTGAAACCTTAAGTGGCGATTTAACGGTTATTGCACAAAACGATTTCTATTATTTGGATTTTCCATCGAGAATGCCGGTTGAAAGCAGTTTACCTGAAAACATTTCAAAGTCATTAAACATACAACCAAAAGAAGTTTTAAAATCTAGAGATTATGTATTACTGTATGATTCAGAGGAAGATATAAAAAACCTATCTATTAACCGTCAATTCTTTGACGAAATAAACCTTGATCCAGGAGGAGTGATCGTTACTGCAAAAGGAATAAATTGCGATTTTGTTTCTCGTTTTTTTACTCCACAAGCATCTATTTTAGAAGATCCGGTGACAGGTTCTGCACATTGCTCATTAATCCCGTTTTGGGCAAATCGCCTACATAAAAATGAGCTTACAGCATTACAGATTTCAGAACGTATTGGGAAATTAAATTGTATAAATAAAGAGAATCGTGTAATAATTAGTGGACAAGCCAGAACGTATTCCAAAGGAAATTTATGGATAGAATAAAATTATCGCTAACAGCTAATATTTCATTGTGTGCCCAACACAAACACCCGAGATAGCGAACAGACTAATCTGTGTTGAAGGGAACCGCTCTACATTTGTTCCTTGTGTTTTTTCGATACTGGGCTATAAGAATTTCAAGAAACTGTTGTACCTCTTTTTTTGAAAAGTTTTAACTGTCGTTTTAGTGTTTTGCAACACTTTAAGTATAAATACCATTGCCCGTAAAATCAGTTTTCAAAGGGATCTGAACTTTGGCTACTGCACCAGGATTTCAAATCGGAGGAAATTAAAAGCTTATCATCCATGACTTTACAGAAAAATATAAGAACCAGATTCTTTCAGTAAGAGACCTAAAAAACTAATGTTCTTAAATCAGGAATATCCGAATCTAAAAATACAACAAAATCTTTACTTTTATCCGGAAATATTTATTAATGCTATATTGTGTACTTTGGCTTTTCAGAAAGAACTATTCGGTTTTTATTCGTAATTTCGGTTCCTCATTAAAATTACAATTACAATAATGGCTTCATTTGTTAAAGAAATATCTTTTCGCTGGTCAGATCTTGACCCAAATTTTCATGTTCGTCACAGTGCTTATTACGATTTTGGCGCACAACACCGTATTGAAATCCTAAACGAATTAGGTCTGACTTTAAGAGTAATGCAGGAACAAAATTTTGGTCCGGTTTTATTTAGGGAAGAATGTGTTTTCAGAAAAGAATTAAAGCTCTCGGACAAAATATTCATTCATACCAAAACATCCAAAATGAAAGCTGATGCTTCTCGCTGGTCTATCATTCACGAATTCCGAAGAGAAGATGATACACTTTGTGCCACTATTACCGTTGACGGTGCCTGGATGGATACAAAATTTAGAAAATTAGCTTCGCCAACACCAGAAATTGCTGTTGAAGCTTTAAGCATTTTTCCTAAAAGCGATGATTTTGTAGGTCTTTAAAAAGTCAATTCCTATCAAAAGCAAAAAACCGTTACAAATCAATGCAACGGTTTTTTTTATGATGAACAGGCTATTTTTATTCTGCCATAATTTTGTAATTGCTGTTTAAATTTTCTCCCGACACATTTAATATATAAAGTCCGGATACTCTTTTATTTGCAAGATCTAATTTAAAAATACCATTTCCGTCTGATGAAATTTTTTCTTTTATAAAAATTGTACCTGTTACATCGCTTAAAGTAGCGGTAATGTACGATTCCTTATAATTTGGAATACTGATAAAAATCTGTTCTTTTGCTGGGTTAGGATATATAGTCCCGCTAATTGTATTCTGGACAAACTTATCATTACTTAATAATGCTGCATTATACAATTGCGTTATCTCTGTTGCGCTTAATGCATAATTAAATATTTTAAGTTCGTCAAACAAACCTTTGTAAGGAGCCGGAGTGGTATTCGCATACAATTCAAGTGCCCCGATATTTCCAATCACTAAATCTGTTGGCTCTCCAATACCCACAGCTGTTCCTGTTGCATCAGCTTTTTCATTGGTAAAAACACCATTCGTATATATTCTCAACTTAGATGCCGTAACATCTCTCATAATAATCACATTGACCCAATTTCCGGTGAAATAGCTGGTTGCTGCTAATGATGATGTAAGTTCTGTTTTTGTTTTATCATCATCTATGGCAAAGCGCAACTGATTACTTTTTATTTCTACATTGAACCTTCTGCCTGTTGCCCCTGTTGTCGCATTTTTTGTCATCGACCCTTTGCATAATATATAGGAACTCAATGTTGAACCGGCTGGTATTAAACTCGCATCAGCTTTCATCCAGAATGAAATAGTAAAAGAATTTTTATCAAAGAAAATCTGATCCTGGTTTGGAATGCTCACCATAAGTTTGTTTGGCAATAATGTTCCGAAATCTATAGCCTTATTCTCTTTTCCGATTACTCTGACGCTACTATTATCGAAAGCCGCATCCAATTGTCCGTTATTTGCATAACCTGAAATATCTTCGATTTGCTGACCCTCTCCGGCTGTTTCCTTAAACGGCCAATGCCCTACAAGCTCGGGTGTCAGGGCGCGAAAATTCCATAGATCTCCGGTTGTTGTTCCTTTAGCATTTGAAGCATCTATTCGCCAATAATAAGTAACTGCTGTACTTAAACCTGTAAGCTGGTATGTTGGAGAAGCAACATAAGCTATATCTGCCAGTTTAGTCAAATTTAAAGGATCTGTTCCAAAATAAACAGTATATGTTGTCGTGTTTGTACTGCCGCTCCATTTTAAAACTAAATTTCCATTTGTCAACTGAATGCTGGTAAGTCCTGTACCCGGATTAGGTGCAGATGCCTTAACAGGAGCTGACGGAATTGGCGGTGTAGTCACTGATGCTCTTTCATATACGGATGATTCTGTGCTGTTTTTTGCTTTAACACGATAATAATATTGCGTATTGGGCAGCAATCCTGTATCATTATAACTTGTAACATTTGCTCCAAGTGTCGCGATTACAATAAAATCTGTACCATTTTCTGAACGTTCAACCACATAATTATCTTCATTAGTTGCAGCATCAATCCAGTTAATGGTCAAAGAACTTGATGGCGGAACTTCTGTTGAAGCCACATTAGTAAAATTGACATTTGATGGCGGAACAACAAAATCTGAAGGCGTTGTATTCGTTAATCCGTTAATGTATACTTCGATATTCAGATACGGTGCATTTGTTGTGCTTACCAATAAAGCGTCAGCAGTATTTTTATCTAATCCGTTTGCATCTTCCCAGACATCAGGCATACCGTCATTATCTGTATCCAAAGGTGCCGGCGCACCGTAAACATGTCCTGCTCCCCCATTAATAAAACCAAATTTTGTTGTTAAATCACTTTGAACATATACATAAGTAGCTTTCGTTCCATTAGACATTAAATCTGAAATCATTAAATTTTCAACCTGATCACGTCTTGGATATGAAGCACCTACACTTGCCACAATTTTATTATAGGCATCTACAGCAGATAAAGTGGTGTTTTTCATTGGATAATCGTATGGTGATTGCAAAATATTTGCTGGATCTGTCCCAACAGGAAAACCTGTTAAATCCTGCGGAACTAAATTACCATCTAAAACTCCATTTCTATTATTATCAAAGTAATTTCCTGGACCGTACAAAAAGAAATTCTCATTTCCTCTGTTGAAAGGGGTACTAGCAGAAGTTCCTGTATTTGGACCTCCAATAAAATAATTATTGATAATATTTACATCCGATCTTCCTGCAGAATCCCCACCCATAATATAAGCTTCACCTGATTCCGTATGTCCATACGTATTTCCGTAATTTCCCCAGTTGTAAACAACATTATTGACAAATTCATTGATCCCTTTGATTTTGTTATTACGGGTTTTGTTACTAATGTACAAATTTCCAATCAAACTTATTTTACCTCCTTCTGATGGTTGCATTAAACCACCTGCTGAGTGATTGTGACGGTGTAATCCCTGACCAATAATAGAATTTTGTATTGTTATATTATCAGGACTCACCCCCTTCCCATCCCAGTTAACAGAAAACACTTCGTCTGTCCCCCAGGTAAAATCCATATGGTCCAGAATAATATTTGCACCATTTGAAATTCCGGAAGCATCCTGATTTTGAGTAGTCGCACCAAAACGTATACGGAAATAACGGGCAATTGTATTATTTGCCCCTGTAAAAGAAACCTTAGCACCTAATAATACAATCCCTTCTCCGGTTGCCGTTTGTCCTGCAATAGTGGTGTTTTTTGCAATTGCAATTGAAGATGCCACATTAATGATTCCGCCTACTTTAAAGATGACAAATCTTCCTTCCTGACTAACAGCATCACGAAAAGAACCCGGTCCGCTGTCATTTAAATTGGTTACTAAATAAATCTGCGGGTTGGCAGATCCTCTTGCCCCAGTAGTAAATCTTCCAAAGCCTGTCGCTTCCGGAAATGCCAGAGTCTGGGCTTTCAAATCACTGACAATGGTAATTAATCCGCAGACCATAAAAAATTTAAGTGCATACTTAAATGTTAAGGTAATTTTTCTCATAATTTGGTTAAATTGGTTAAATAGTTGTACCTAATTTAGTTAGAAGCTCCTGAGACTCTGTCCTGTTCTGTCCTGTTCGATCTTGTGTGATTCTTAACTCCTCACTGATTACCTTTGTTTTCTTTTAAAAAAAACTTGCAAAATTAATTTTCTGATAACTTTAAGATTTTATCTTTTGGTTTTAAAACGGTAAGTTCTACTTTTATAAGTATTGCAAATCAGTACTACTCTGAAAATGAAAAAAATTAAACTAATCATAATTCTGATTCCTTTTCTTTGCTTGTCCCAGCAGGAAAAGATAAAATCCCTGGATATCAATTTAACCCATTACGAATATCCTTTTCCTGTAACGTTTTTCGAAGTGAGCAATCAGCGTCAGCTTTTAAAAATGGCGTATATGGATATCAAACCTGAGAATTATAATAACAAAAACATTGTCTTATTTCATGGTAAAAATTTTAACGGGGCTTATTGGGAAACCACCATCAAAGCACTCACAAAAGAAGGTTTCAGGGTTATTGTACCCGATCAGATTGGTTTTGGAAAATCCTCAAAACCAGATAATTTTCAGTACACCTTTCAGCAATTTGCCGAAAATACAAAAAAACTACTGGATCATTTAGGCATTCAAAAAACTACCATCCTGGGACATTCTATGGGTGGAATGCTGGCCACAAGATTTACATTGATGTATCCTGAAACTGCAGAAAAATTGGTTTTGGAAAACCCGATTGGTTTAGAAGACTGGAAATTAGTCGTTCCGTACCAGTCTTTAGGTTCCTGGTACGAAAGTGAACTAAAACAAAACTACGAAGCCATCAAAAAATATCAAATGACGAATTATTACGACGGAAAATGGAATGCTAATTTCCAAAAATGGGCTGAACTGAGTGCCGGTTGGACAACTGCACCCAACTACACTATTGTGGCATGGAATTCGGCACTGATGTACGACATGATTTTTACTCAGCCGGTTTTATATGAATTCAAAAACATCAAAAGCCCGACACTTTTAATCATCGGAACCCGAGATAAAACAGCTTTGGGAAAACAACTTGTTCCTGAAGAAGTCAGAAAAACAATGGGAAATTATGCCAAATTGGGAAAAAAAACCAAAAAAGCGATTCCGAATTCAAAATTGGTAGAAATTCCAAATACCGGACATTTGCCACATATCGAATCTTTTGATGAATTTATAAAACCATTAATCGTATTTTTGAACCAATAAAGTTAACCTTAAATCAAATTTTATGTTTACAATCGAACAAATAAAAAAAGCGCATGCCAAAGTAAAGAGCGGTGCTGATTTTCCAAATTATATACAGGATTTAATTATTTTGGGCGTAAAGGGATACGATACCTTTGTAAATGACGGTCATGTTGAATATTATGGTGTAAACAATTACTCTGTGATTTCAGACGAAAAATATCCTGAAATAAAAATTGAAAATACAGCAAACAAAGAACGTTTTATAGAATTTCTGGTGGCACATCAGGATGGTCAGACAGATTATATCACTTTCTGTAATCACTCCGGACAATGCGGAATCGCAAAATGGCGTGTTGATATTATCGAAATGACCTGTACTTATTTTGATAAATCAGGTGCTGAAATTTTGATCGAAAAAATTCCTGGTTAATCATTTAGAACAAATTTATATGCCACAAAATTGGTCTCCAATACTCAATCCCGAGACATTACTTCAGCTAAAAGAATCATCTGAAATTATTTTAGTTGATGCCAGGGCCGGAGTCAATGCCGAAGAAAATTATAAAAACGAACACTTAAAAGATGCTCGTTTTGTTGACCTCAATCGTGATTTAGCCACAGCTGACTGTAACCCTGCAAACGGAGGAAGACATCCTCTGCCTTCATTAGAGAAATTTTCAGAAGTACTTTCAAAACTTGGCATCACACCTAAAAGCCATGTTGTAATTTATGACGATAAAAACGGATCAAATGCTGCTGCCCGATTTTGGTGGATGCTGCGAGCTGCCGGGCATGAAAAAGTTCAGGTTTTAAATGGTGGAATACAGACGGCAATAAAATTTGGTTTCCCTGTAGATTCCAAAACAAAAAGTTTTGATACAGCTGAAAAATATCCTTTTCCTGAATGGCAATTGCCTTTAGCAGATATAGAAACTGTTGATAAAGCCCGAAATAATCCTGAAAACATTGTCATTGACGTAAGAGACAAAAATCGTTTTGATGGCCTTACTGAACCTCTTGACTTAATTGCAGGTCATATTCCGGGAGCTGTTAATGTACCGTTTAGTGAGAATCTGGACGAAAACGGCTTCTATCATTCTCCTGAAAAATTAGCAGAAAAATACACTAAAATTTTAGGCAATACAAAACCCGAAAATGTAATCATTCACTGTGGCTCCGGTGTTACAGCCTGCCATACCTTACTGGCAATGGATTATGCCGGAATCCCAATTCCAAAACTTTATATAGGTTCATGGAGCGAATGGTCCCGAAATAATATGCCAATGACTACTAAACAATAATATCCTTTCAAGAAATACATAATGCATCAAAAACAACATTGGGACATCCTTTTAACTAATCAGGTCAATAAAAAAAAGTTTATAGACACCCTGCTTTCAGGTGAAGCTAAAGAAGAGTTAGCCGTTTTTAATAACCAGAAAGGAATCTTATTCTCAGACATTTCAATCGAAAAATTCATTGAAAAAGAATACCAGTACGATTCGGTTGAAGCTTCTCCGGAGTCCCACAGACAATTACGAACTTTTTCATCAGGAGAACGCAAAAAAGAATTCTTAAAATACTGCATGAGTCTAAGCCCGGATTTTATTATTTTTGATAATCCTTTCGATCATTTAGATCAGGCTTCTCGTCTGGCTTTGGCACTTTCTCTCGAAAAACTTACCGATACTGTTTCCATCATTCAATTGGTAAATCGTACGGTTGATTTGATGGATTTTGTTCTGAATAAAGTTTGGATCAAAGACAATTCGTTTACTTTATATCCTATTTCAAAAGAGGTAAGTCATTTTAAAACCTTAAATACTGCTGCCATTCCAAAAGCTTTAGAAGTGAATAGCTTTCACAAAAGTGAATTAATAAAGATGCAAAACGTTTCGGTGAGTTACGAAGACAGAAAAATTCTTGACAACATTTCCTGGACTATTAAAGAAGGTGAATTTTGGCAGTTAATTGGCCCGAACGGTTCAGGAAAAAGTACCATTTTATCTTTAATTACCGGCGATAACCCAAAAGGATTCGGTCAGGATTTATTTTTATTTGGAAGAAAAAAAGGAAGTGGCGAAAGTGTCTGGGAAATAAAAAAGCAAATCGGAATTTACACCACCGCCATGATGGATCTGTTTCAAAAAAGCCATACACTTGAAGAAATGATCCTGTCGGGGTTTTTTGATTCTATCGGATTGTATATTGAACCGACAACTTTACAAAAACAAATCGTTGCACAATGGCTGGAAGTAATTGAAATGACTTCGCTTAGAAGAAAACGTTTTATAGATCTTTCGATTGGTCAGCAAAGGGTAGCACTGATTGTTCGTGCAGTTTTAAAACATCCGCCGTTATTGATATTGGATGAACCTGTTGAAGGTCTGGACGATGAAAATGTAGATTTGGTGATTCAGTTAATCAATACAATCAAGCAAGAAACCAATGTTGCTATTTTGTATGTTTCTCACAGAATTGAATCGGGTCTTGCGCCTACATCGGTTTTTGAACTTGTACCCTCAGAAACGGGATCGGTTGGGAGAATTAAATAAGTAGATTTTTATTCTATAGAAACGAAATAGCATCCTGAGCGAATTCGAAGGCATTTTATAATGAAAGAGCTTCTACTTCGCTAAACCTGACACTTATTTTACTTAAAACCAGCTGGTATATACTATAAAATATCCCATAAATAGGATTTGATGGGATATTTTTTAATTTTTATCTTCCAATAAAGGAACAAATCGAAACTCTCCAAACTCATGTTTTTCAAACTGAGTTTCGTTTTTTCGAATTAATAAAGTCATAATCTGAACATCTTCCCCAAGCGGAATCACCAGTCTGCCTCCTATTTTCAATTGCGCCATTAAAGGTTGCGGGATAAACGGAGCACCAGCGGTAACAATAATGCTGTCAAACGGAGCATGATTTGGAAGTCCTTTATAACCATCTCCAAAAGAAAGGTGCTTAGGTCTGATGTTTAGTTTCGGAAATAAATTAGACGTAGTTTTAAACAGCTCTTTCTGTCTTTCAACGCTATACACTTTAGCGCCAAGCATAAACAAAACAGCAGTCTGATAGCCAGAACCCGTACCAATTTCAAGAATTTTATGGTCTTTTTTTACTTCTAACAACTGCGATTGAAAAGCAACCGTGTAAGGCTGAGAAATAGTTTGTCCTGCCCCTATAGGAAAAGCCTTATCCTGATAAGCATAATCTTCAAAACTCGAATTTAAAAAAAGATGTCTTGGGATTTTTTTTATCGCATCTAAAACCGCTCTGTCAGTAATCCCTTTTTGTTCCAGAGTGCTTACTAATTGATTGCGAAGTCCTTGATGTTTGGCAGTATCTTTCAAAATAGGTAGGTTTTATTTTCGCAAAAATAAGAAACAAAACAGTAAATTAAATATTGATTTTTAATTATTAAATTAATACAGTTGAAAGTCAAAAGTCGAAAGTCAAAAACCACTACTGATTATTTACAATTCATAATTAGCTAAATTCATTTTCACTTTCAACAAATAAATTATATTTTTGTTTAAAATACATACTCATGTTAAAAGTAGGAGTTTTAGGTGCGGGTCACTTAGGTAAAATACATTTACGCTTATTACAACAATCTGACAAATACGAATTAGTTGGATTTTACGACGAAAATCAGGAAAATGCCGAAAGAATTGCAAAAGAATTTGGCTATAAAAACTTCAACACAATAGCAAAATTAATCCACGCTGTGGATGTAATCGATATTGTAACCCCGACACTTTCGCACTATAAATGTGCCAAAGTAGCCATTAAATCAGGAAAACATATTTTTATAGAAAAACCAATCGCCAACACTGTTGAAGAAGCCGAAGAAATTATCGCTTTGGCAAAAGAACACGGTGTAAAAGGACAGGTGGGTCACGTAGAGCGTTTTAATCCTGCATTTATTGCGACAAAAAACATGATCGAAAATCCGATGTTTATAGAAACGCATCGTCTGGCCGAGTTTAATCCAAGGGGAACAGATGTACCTGTGGTTCTGGATTTGATGATTCATGATATTGATGCTATTTTAAGTGTTGTAAATTCAAAAGTTAAAAACATCAGTGCAAGCGGTGTATCGGTGATTAGTGAAACTCCGGATATTGCCAATGCCCGAATTGAATTCGAAAATGGCTGTGTAGCAAACTTAACTGCAAGCCGAATTTCAATGAAAAACATGCGTAAAACCCGTTTTTTTCAAAAAGATGCTTATATATCAGTAGACTTTCTGGAGAAAAAATGTGAAGTCGTTCGTATGAAAGATGCCCCTGAAGTTCCGGGTGATTTTGATATGATCCTGCAAAATGCCGAAGGTGTTAAAAAACAAATTTATTTCACCAATCCGGATGTTGAACAAAACAACGCCATTCTCGATGAATTAAATTCATTTGCAGATGCTATAAATAATGATACCATTCCGGTTGTAACATTAGAGCAGGCAACTGACGCATTGCGCGTGGCCTACCAAATTATTGACTGCTTTAAAAAATAAGACAAAATAATAAGTCGTAACTTTAAGGTTTAAAGCTTGCTGAAAAGCAACTTTAAACCTTAACTTTTAAAATACAAATACAAAATTAAATGAAAACTATAGCTGTAATTGGTGCCGGAACTATGGGTAACGGAATTGCCCATACTTTTGCACAAAGCGGTTTTACTGTAAAACTGATTGATGTTTCTGAAAAATCATTAGACAAAGGAATGGCGACTATTGCTGCCAATCTGGAACGAATGTTAAGCAAAGGAACAATTACACAAGAAGATGTTGTCAGAACAATTACCAATATCATTACCTATACCGATATTAAAGACGGAGTTGTCGGGGTAGATTTAGTAGTCGAAGCTGCCACTGAAAATATTGAACTAAAACTAAACATCTTCAGACAATTAAACGAATCCTGTTCACATAATACGATTTTAGCAACCAATACTTCGTCTATTTCAATTACACAAATCGGAGCAGTAGTCGCTCATCCCGAACGAGTGATCGGAATGCATTTTATGAATCCGGTTCCGATCATGAAGCTGGTTGAGATCATTCGCGGATACAATACCAGTGATGAGGTCACTAAAATTATCATGAATTTATCTGAAAAATTAGGCAAAACACCTGTTGAAGTAAACGATTATCCTGGTTTTGTGGCCAACAGAATTTTGATGCCTATGCTAAATGAGGCAATTGAAACGTTATATAACAAAGTCGCAGGAGTTTATGAAATCGATACCGTTATGAAATTAGGTATGGGACACCCAATGGGACCGCTTCAATTAGCTGATTTTATTGGCCTTGACGTTTGTCTGGCCATTTTAAATGTAATGTATGATGGGTTCAAAAACCCTAAATATGCCCCTTGCCCGTTATTGGTAAATATGGTAAGAGCCGGAAAATTAGGCGTAAAATCAGGAGAGGGGTTTTATGATTACAGTGAAAGTAAAAAAGCAGAGAAAATTTCTAAACAATTTCTTTCAGCATAAAAAATAAAATAATGTCAATAGCATCAAATTTAAATTCGATTAAAGCTAAAATACCAGAACACGTAACATTGGTTGCGGTTTCAAAAACAAAACCTGTTTCAGATTTAATGCAGGCCTACGAAGCAGGACAACGTATTTTTGGAGAAAATAAAATCCAGGAAATGGCCGAGAAATACGAACAAATGCCAAAAGATATTGAATGGCACATGATTGGTCATGTTCAGACGAATAAAGTCAAATTTATGGCGCCGTTTGTCCATTTGATTCATGGGGTTGACAGCTTAAAATTATTACAGGAAATCAATAAACAGGCTTTAAAAAACAACCGAATTATTGATTGCCTGCTTCAAATATACATCGCCGAAGAAGAAACTAAATTTGGTCTTGACGAAAAAGAACTGACCGAATTATTGTCTTGTTCTGAATTTAAAGAAATGAAAAATATTCGTATCTTAGGATTGATGGGAATGGCGACTTTTACAGAAAATCAGGAACAGATCAAAAAAGAATTTCTGCACTTAAAATCGATTTTTGATTCGTTGCAAAATAAAGATGCACAATGCAGAGACACACAACAATGTATTTCTACTACAGTACATTTTTCTACGATTTCAATGGGAATGTCCGGCGATTACCAACTTGCTATAGAATGTGGAAGCACAATGGTTAGAATTGGAAGCAGCATTTTTGGAGGAAGATGATTTTTCAATATCAATTACAATATCAAAAATCAATTGCAATGGCAAAAATTAATTTCAATTGCAATATCAATTTTAAATTTTAAATGAAAAAAATATTCAATTTTGAAGATCGATTGGTTCGTTTTGCAGGAGAATGTATTTTCTTTACACGACAATTGGAAAAGCTATTTGAAAATGAATATTATAAAAACCAGTTAATCAGATCATCGGGAAGTGCTTCTTTAAATTTTGGAGAAGCCCAGGGAACCATAACAGATAAAGATTTTATTTTTAAAGTTTCATTAGTTATAAAAGAGTTAAAAGAATCCAGAAATTCTTTAAAAATAGTAGACTATATAAAAGAAGGTGATAACGACAAAAGAAATAAACTTCTAACAGAAGTAGAACAACTTATTGCAATTTCATCAAAAATGATAATAAATAAAAAATAAATCAATTGCAATAGCAATGCCAATTACAATCAAAATAACAATGACAAATTTTCTAAAATTAGAATTGACATTGATTTTTGATATTGCTTTTTGATATTGCCATTGATTTTTGACATTTGAAAATGTACGCAATACTAGACATAGAAACCACCGGAGGCCAGTTTAATGAAGAAGGAATTACCGAAATAGCCATCTATAAATTTGATGGACACGAAGTCGTAGACCAGTTCATTAGCCTTGTGAATCCCGAAATTCCGATTCAGCCTTTTGTGGCTAAATTAACCGGAATCAATAATGCTATGCTGAGTTCTGCACCTAAATTTTATGAGGTAGCCAAACGAATCATCGAAATCACATCTGATTGTATCATTGTAGCTCACAACGCTTCATTTGATTATCGAATTCTCCGTACCGAATTTAGACGTTTAGGTTATAACTTCGAATCTAAAACACTTTGTACGGTTGAACTGGCTCAAAAATTAATTCCTCAACAGCCTTCCTACAGCCTTGGAAAATTAGTACGTTCCCTCGGAATTCCAATAGCCGACAGACATCGCGCAAGCGGAGATGCCATAGCAACAACAAAACTGTTCAAAATATTATTAGAAAAAGACCTCGAAAAAACCATCCTCAACGATTTTATAAAATTTGAAATTGAAAAAGGAATTTCGCCCAAACTTCAGGATCTTGTAAATCAAATGCCTGCCAAAACAGGTGTTTATTACATTCATAACGAAGGCGGAAATTTAATTTACATCGGTAAAAGTTTAAATATTCGAAAAAGAGTCAACCAGCATTTTACCGGAATTACAACAAAAAGCAAAAAAATTCAGGTTGAAGTTTTTACAATAACGTATGAGGAAACCGGAAGCGAATTAATCGCTTTGCTGAAAGAAAGTGAAGAAATAAAAATAAACCGTCCAAGACACAACAGATCACAAAAAAAATCTTTTTTCCCGTTTGCAATTTATGTCGAAAAAGATTCAAACGGCTATTTAAATATAAGACTGGGCAAAGCTGACGGCCGTAAAAAAGAAATCACCTCATTTGCTTCTTTGCAGGAAGGAAAAAATGCGCTTTTCAAATTCACGGCAAAATACCATTTGTGCCAAAAACTTACAGGTTTATATCAAACCAAAAAAGAGTGTTTTCAATATAAAATCAAAGAATGTGATGGTGCATGTATTGGCGAAATCACACCGGAAATCTATAATTTAAGGGTACAGCAATTTATCTCTGAAAATAGTTTCGAAAACAAAAGCATGATTTTGCTGGACAGGGGTCGAAACATAAACGAACGAAGCGCTATTTTAATAGAAGACGGCATTTACAAAGGATACGCCTATTATGATTTAAATTACCAGATTACCAATATTGAGATCCTGAAAAAAATTCTAATCCCAATGCAGCACAATCGAGATGTAAAGAATATCATTCAGCAATATATCCGAAAAAGCAAATCGTTGAAAATACTTTATTTTTAGTAACACAAAGGATTCATCATCTTCAAGGATATGAAAAAACAAAAAATCGCAATGTTGACAGATTTTCTTATGATTGCAGAAACAAATTGTCCAATAGTTAATTTATGAAGCTATTTCCGGCTGTACATTGCAACTCCTCCTTATATTTGTTGTTTTTTTAAGTCATAAAAGTAGCTTCTAAAGTCGCTTCTTTTATTCCAAAAAAACTAACAAATATAAGTCCGGGGTTTTCATTTCCATCCGGGCTAAAAAAAACATGAAATACCTAATAACCATCGTCGGACCAACAGCAATAGGCAAAACAGCTTTAAGTATTGCTTTGGCACAACATTTCAAATGCGAGATCATATCGTGTGACAGCCGACAGTTTTTCAAAGAAATGACTATCGGAACAGCCGTTCCGGATCAGGAAGAACTGGCAGCCGCAAAACACCATTTTATTCAGAATAAATCGATATTCGGGAAGTATACCGTTGGCGATTACGAAAAAGAAGCCTTAGCAAAAATCGAAGAATTGTTTCAAAATAATGATTTTACCATTCTGATTGGAGGCTCCGGATTGTATGTCGATGCCGTTTTAAAAGGCTTTGATGAATTCCCCGAAATCGATTCAAAAGTACGTTCAGAAGTAAATTTAAATTATGAAAAATCCGGAATCAAATATCTTCAGGAACAATTAAAAAAACTGGATCCCGACTATTTTCAGAAAATTAGTTTAGAAAACCCGCAGACCTTACAAAATCCACAACGAATGATGCGCTTTACAGAAGTCTGCATCGCAACAGGAAAACCGTATTCATCGTTTCTTAATCAAAAGAAAAACAACCGAAACTTCACTCCTGTCTTAATTGGTTTAGAAGCCGAAAGGGAAATAATTTACAACCGCATCAATGAGCGTGTTGCTATTATGATGAACAAAGGTTTACTTGAAGAGGCAAAAGCCCTATATCCTAATAAAACATTAAACGCTCTTCAAACGGTCGGTTATAGAGAATTATTCAGTTATTTTGATGGAGATTTTACGTTGCCTTTTGCCATAGACGAAATCAAAAAAAACACCCGAAGATTTTCTAAAAGACAATTAACGTGGTTCAAACGAAATGAAAACACCAAATGGTTTGATTATGCTGTTAACAGAAAAGAAATTATAAATTATATTGACGAAATTGCAAAACAAGGTCATCAATAATCTTTTTTCTATTTTCTATTCTCTTTTTTCCAAAAAATCTAATAATCTAAGAATTCTAAAATGCCAATATCACCAAACTTTACCTCCATTCTAAGCAAAGACTGGGAAATCAATTTTACACAATGTACACCCGGGGGGGGCTTGAAATATACAGATCTATGTAATATTTTACAACTTACTGCTGCAGCACATTCTGAAATCGGCGGCATCAGTTTTAATGACATGCAGGAATTTCACCAGGCCTGGGTTTTAAGCAGAATGCGTGTAGAAATTACCGCTTTGCCAAAATCCGGAGATCTTGTTACCGTAACCACATGGATCAATAGTCTTGAAAACTCTCGTTCTGTACGTGCGCTTGAAATGCATGTCAACGGAAAAAAAATAGTAGGTTCAGAAACCTACTGGGCTGTTTTTAACACCCAGTTACGTCGTCCGGAAGCTTTGGCATTGCCGTATGAACATTTTGAATTATACCCTGAAAAAAGAGCCACAAAAGAAGGTTTTTCAAAAATAAACATCAATCACGAAAAAGAATTTGTATTTGAAAAAAACGTTTATTTATCAGATCTGGATATTGTCAATCACGTTAATAATGTTAAATACCTTGAATGGTGTCTGGATCATGTTGATCCTAAAAAAATCCTGAAACAAGAAGTAGAAAGCTTTGAAATGAATTTCATGAAAGAATTATCCTTAAAAGATACCGTTGAAATTCACGAAAACGATGAAAAAGAAAACTCCAGATTCAGCATTACAAAAGGAGAAAAAACCTGTTTTGCCTTACAGCTGAACTGGAAAAAATAAAAATATAAAAAAAAGCTGGTTTCTTAATTTGAAACCAGCTTTTTTATATGTTTTTAAATGCGATTTACATCTCACATTTCACAAAAATCATTTTACATTTTAGATAAAAACACTCAACACAAAGTAAACCAATCCTGCCAATAAAGCTGAAATAGGAATTGTTAAAACCCATGCCCAGATCAGACTTACGGTTACCCCCCAACGAACAGCAGATACACGTTTTGTTAATCCAACTCCAATGATTGAACCTGTAATCGTATGTGTTGTACTAACCGGAATTTTTAAGTGTTCTGTAAAATAGAGTGTCAAAGCACCTGCTGTTTCTGCAGCAACACCTTCAAAAGAACTTACTTTGGTAATTTTAGAACCCATTGTTTTCACAATTTTCCAACCTCCGCTCAAAGTTCCCGCTGCAATAGCCGAATAACATGCTAACGGAATCCAGCCCGGCATTACTCCTTTTATTCCCTTATCATCATTTGGCAAAACAACGTCTAACCATGAATCCATGTGAACTCCCGGATTTGTATTGATATATACTGCAACAGCAGCAGCGATAATACCCATAACTTTTTGAGAATCATTACCTCCGTGACCTAAACTAAAAGCTGCAGAAGATAATAATTGCATTTTTTTCAGCGCTGCATCAGCCTGATGCAAACTCAAACTACTGAATATCAAACAAAAGGCACTAACAGTAAGGATAATAAAAGCAACTAAAAACCATTTGATATTATGCCCATCAAAGACTACACTCCAGAAATGTGAATCAAAACGAGGTTTTCCTTCTGCTTTTATAACTTCATAGGGAACCATTTGAACATACACAAACCAAATTGTTGCCATCATTAAAGCAACTGTAAATATTTTTGGGCCAATATTTTTTCGGGAAGCATTTAATAACCAAATAGAAATTAAATAAGAAGCTAATGCACCCACTAATGGTGCCAGTACAATAAAAGCAATAATTATAATAACTCCTGAAGGCATTCCGCCATCTTTACCAGCCTTATACCAGCTTACGATCTCGTACCAGTAATGTGTAGTTCCGTCTTCTCCTGCATACCCTGAAAAACCATGAACTGCAATAGCATGAGCAATCGCTGCTCCTGCAAAACCTCCAATTAAAGTATGTGAGGAACTGGAAGGAATCCCTAACCACCAGGTCAGTAAATTCCAGCAGATTGCTGCAATAACACCGGCCAGGATAACGACAAGGTTAATTTCCATTGTGTGCGCTGTTTTAGCAACAGTATCTGCAACACCAAATCCAAAAACCCAATACGCCAGAAAGTTAAAAAATGCTGCCCAAAGTACGGCCTGAAAAGGCGTTAGAACCTTTGTGGCAACAACAGT
Organism: Flavobacterium cheongpyeongense; assembly: GCF_003202435.1. Taxonomy (GTDB): domain Bacteria; phylum Bacteroidota; class Bacteroidia; order Flavobacteriales; family Flavobacteriaceae; genus Flavobacterium; species Flavobacterium cheongpyeongense. The sequence continues at coordinate 23,732 of NZ_QJHK01000029.1, read as the reverse complement.
CGCTATAGCATTTGCCGCATCGTGAAAACCATTGATGTAATCAAAAATTAAGGCTAGTACTATAATAATTATAAGTAGCGTCATAAAATTATAACTTCAGAATGAAATAAATTGAATTAAGAATGTTTTACAGAAATAGATTCCAGTATGTTTGCAACACTCTTACACTTGTCTGTTGCTGATTCCAAAACAGATAACACTTCTTTATATTTAATAATATTTTTAGCGTCTGTTTCGTTTTCAAAAATTTCAAAAACTGCTTTGTTATATACGTTATCCGACTTGTTTTCCAGCTTATTGATTCTGACACAAGCATCTTTAATTACTTTGAAATTCTTTAAATTTCTCAACTCTTTTACTGCACTGTCAATATTCTGACAAGCTTCAAGATTGATTTCGGTCATTTTTCTGATCGACTTTGTAATCTTATCAACCTGGTATAATCTCATACGGCTTGCTGCTCCATGAAGGTAATCGGCAACGTTATCAATAGATGTAATTAAGGTATGAATATCTTCTCTGTCAAAGGGAGTGATAAAATTTCTGCTAAGTTCCAGATTGGTTTGACGTGTAATGTCTTCTCCTTTTTGCTCTAATTCATCAATTTTCTGAAAAAGGACTTCTCTTTCTTTCAATGGAAGGTTTACAGCTTCATGTAAGTTAGAAGCCAATTCAATTAAATTGCTTGAAGCTTCTTCAAAAAGTGGAAAGAACTTCTTGTCTTTCGGCACTAAAAATTGGAAAATACTGTTTATTGACATTTTTATATTTTTGATAGCGCAAAATTACTTCAATATTATTCTCCAATGTTAAGCCATTGTTAATAAATCATTTTCAATTTGAAAACTATTTAAAAACGAAATACTATTCTCAATATCATAATGTAAAATCCTGTCTTCCTTTACCAAAGGCACAATTTCTCTGTAACTGCTCAAAAACATTTCGATGAAATCACTTGATTTTAAAGGTTCTCTGTATGCAATTGCCTGTGAAGCATTTAATAATTCGATCGCCAGAATACGCTCTAAGTTATCCATAACCCGCAATGCTTTTGTTGCTCCGTTTGCCCCCATACTTACATGATCTTCCTGTCCGTTGCTCGAAACAATACTATCTACACTTGATGGTGTTGCCAGCTGTTTATTTTGACTTGCAATACTTGCAGCGGTATATTGCGGAATCATAAATCCTGAATTCAAACCAGGATTATCTACCAGAAAGGCCGGAAGATTTCGCTGTCCGGAAATTAACTGATAGGTTCTTCGTTCTGAAATACTTCCTAATTCGGCTAAAGCGATCGCCATAAAATCCAAAGCTAAAGCCAACGGCTGTCCGTGAAAATTTCCCCCGGAAACGATCTGATCGGATTCAATAAATATATTAGGATTATCCGTAACCGAATTGATTTCGGTCTTGAATACTTTTCGAACGTAATCAATGGCATCTTTTGAGGCCCCGTGAACCTGAGGCATACAACGGAATGAATACGGATCCTGAACATGTTTTTTCTCCTGAGCAATAATTTCACTTCCTTCTAAAAACTCATTAATCCGCTGTGCCGTAATTATCTGACCTTTGTGAGGACGTATAAAATGAATCAATTCATTAAACGGTTCAATTCTTCCATCAAAAGCTTCCAATGAAATGGTGCCAATTAAATCTGCCAGATACGAATATTTATAAGCCTTTATCAAAATATGTGCTCCGTAAGCCCCCATAAATTGGGTTCCATTTAATAAGGCCAAACCTTCTTTTGACTGCAAAACAATTGGTTCCCAGCTAAAATGTTTTAAAACTTCGGCAGAAGCCATTCTTTTACCTTCAAAATAAACTTCGCCCTCTCCTAATAATGGCAGTGACAAATGTGCCAAAGGGGCTAAATCCCCAGATGCACCAAGCGATCCCTGCGTATAAATAACCGGAAGAATATCATGATTATAAAAATCAATCAGACGATTTAATGTCTGCAGCTGAATTCCTGAATGTCCGTAACTTAAAGACTGAATTTTAAGAAACAGCATTAATTTTACAATGTCTACAGGAACTTCTTCTCCGGTTCCGCAGGCGTGTGATTTTACAAGGTTTTCCTGAAGTTTAGACAAGTTTTCATTTGAGATTTTCACACTGTAAAGTGATCCAAATCCGGTATTGATACCATAAATAGGTTCAGAATGGGAAGCCATTTTTTTATCCAGATAATCACGGCATTTCTGCACATTTACTTTAGCTTCTTCAGATAATTCTAATGCCTTATCCTGACTTAAAATTTCCTGCAATGTCTCTAAAGTAATGGTTTCAGTACTGATATAGTGGATTTCTCTCATAATGCTTATTAATTAAAACATCAAAATTCAACAAATCAATATTAAAAAGCAATATTTTATCACAATAATTAAAATTTATAATCGAGCCATTTTTCAAAATTATTTATTTCACAATTCTGATTAAGAAGTATTATAACTGCTTTTTAAAACAGATACGGTTAAAACAAAACCTTTTGATCAATCAAATTCTAATCAGAAATATATCAAAAACTCAACTTAATACATCTAATTTTAACAAATACTCAATATTGATTTTTTATCATTTGTTTTATTAAAATATTCGCAAAAAGGCAATTTAACTTTTTAACTTTTATAAAAAACTGTACTTTTGGAAAATCAAAAATGAAACGTAACAGCTACAAATATCAATCTTCAGAGACAACTCAAACAAGAGTTGCAATTGCTGTTACTACAATTTCTACTACAACAACAACTACCCCTTAGGGGTATAATTTTTACATATAATCCTGATTATCTATACTTTTTTCGCGAAAGAAGAAAGACTTTGGATACATAAAAATATTTGCATAAAAAGAAAAAAACATCAAAATGAAAGTATTAAAATTTGGCGGAACTTCGGTTGCCAATGCACAAAATATAAAACTTGTTCTCGACATTATAAACCAGAATTCCAAAGAAGATAAATTGGTTGTTGTGGTATCTGCTTTAAGCAAAGTAACCGATATGCTGCTGTCAGCCGCAGCAAAAGCAGCTGAAAACGACGAAAGTTTCCGCGAAATCGTAGCTGAAATTGAAAAAAAACACCTTGACACCTTAAAAGAATTAATTCCTGTTAGCGAACAAAGCAGTTTTTTAAGCCATATCAAAAGAATCATCAACCATCTGGAAACATTGTTGGACGGATGTTTTTTATTGGGGGAGTTATCACCAAGAACCGCTGATACTGTCTTGAGTTTCGGAGAATTGCTTTCTTCTTTCATCATTGCACAGGCATACCAGCAAACGGATAAAACTGCTGTATATAAAGACAGCCGGGAATTAATTAAAACCAATGCTGATTTTGGGAAGGCAGTGGTCAATTTTGAAATTTCAAACGGGCTGATTCAGGAATATTTCACAGAAAATGATTCAAAAATTACTATTTTACCCGGATTCATCGCTCAAACCCTTGACGGAATCACTTCTACTTTGGGCCGTGGCGGTTCTGATTATACAGCTGCCATTATAGCAGGAGCTCTTGATGCAGAACAGTTGGAAATCTGGACTGATGTCAACGGAATGTTTACCGCCAATCCTAAAATTGTAAAACAGGCTCAGCCAATCGCCACTATATCGTATCAGGAAGCGATGGAATTATCACATTTTGGTGCCAAAGTATTGTACCCGCCAACTATTCAGCCGGTTTTAAGAAAGAATATTCCAATTCTGATCAAAAATACTTTTGAACCAGAAGCAGAAGGGACTTTGATTTCTAATAAAATTTCAGAACAGACTACTCCTGTAAAAGGAATCAGCCATATCGACCATATTTCATTATTAACTCTTGAAGGTCCGGGAATGATTGGTGTTTCAGGTTCTTCTAAACGTTTGTTTGAAGTATTGTCTCACGAAAAAATCAATGTTATTTTCATCACTCAGGCCTCTTCTGAGCATTCTATATGTATCGGAATCCTGAATTCGGATGCTGATAATGCCGAGGAAGCCATCAATAAGGCTTTTGACATTGAAATTCAACAAAACAAAATAGATCCGTGCATTGTTGAAAAAGACCTTTGCATTATCGCTTTGGTAGGTGAAAACATGAAAAATCACCAGGGTCTCAGCGGAAGAATGTTCAGCACTTTAGGAAAAAACAACGTGAATATCCGTGCTATTGCACAGGGAGCTTCAGAACGAAATATCTCAGCCGTAATCAACGAAAGAGATGTTAAAAAAGCCCTGAATACTTTACATGAAAACTTCTTCGAAGAAAACACCAAACAATTGAACCTGTTTGTAATGGGTGTTGGAAATGTAGGTGAAAAATTTATCGAGCAGATTCACAACCAGAAGAAATTCTTAAAAGACAATTTAAAGATCAATGTTCGTGTGATTGCTTTGTCAAACTCCAGAAAAATGATTTTTGACGAAGACGGAATTTCTTTAAAAGACTGGCAGGCCACTTTAGAAAAAGGAGAACCTGCCATTGCCACAGAATTCATCGCCCGTGCCAAAGAACTGAACTTGCGTAACAGTATTTTCGTAGATATTACAGCAAATGCAAGCGTTTCTGAAATGTACGAGAAATTCCTGAAAGAAAGTATTGCGGTGGTAACCTGCAACAAAATTGCCTGTTCATCTGCTTATGACAATTACAAAAAACTAAAAAGCTTATCACGCCAATATAATGCTCCGTTTTTATTTGAAACGAATGTGGGTGCGGGATTACCGATTATCGATACGGTTAAAAACTTAATCGCTTCGGGTGATAAAGTACATAAAATTCAGGCTGTTTTATCGGGAAGCCTAAATTTCATTTTTAATAATTTCGATAAAGACAATTCTTTCCATGATGTGGTTAAAGAAGCAGGAGTTCAGGGATTCACAGAACCTGATCCAAAAATTGACTTAAGCGGAATCGACGTTGCCCGTAAAATCCTGATCCTGATTCGTGAAAGCGGTTATGAAATGGATATTGACGCTATCGCAAACGAATCGTTCTTGCCTGCTGAATGTTTAGCTACAACTAATAACGAAGACTTTTTTGCATCATTAATCAAACATGCCGCTCATTTTAACGGAATTTATGAAGAAGCTTTAGCCAAAGATTCCCGCTTGAAATATGTAGCGCAATTCGAAAACGGAAAAGCAAGTGTAGGTCTTCAGTTTATTCCAAAAGATCACCCTTTCTATAATTTGGAAGGAAAAGACAATATCGTGCTTTTCTACACCGATCGTTATGCAGATCAGCCTTTGTTGATTAAAGGAGCAGGTGCGGGTGCTGCCGTTACCGCTTCAGGAATTTTTGCGGATGTAATTAGAATTGGAAATATATAATTTTTTTGTTTCAAGTTTCATGTTTCAAGTTGCCAAACTTTGCGAACCTTGAGGTTAAACTTGAAACCTGAAACCTGAAACCTGAAACAACCAAAAATGAAAGAAATAAAACTATTTTGCCCGGCAACTATCGCAAACCTCTCATGCGGATTTGACGTGCTTGGACTTTGCCTGGACACTGCGGGGGACGAAATGATCGTTCGAAAATCAGATCAGAAAGGGGTTCGTATTACTAAAATCGTGGGGGCTGATTTGCCTTTGGAAACTGAGAAAAATGTTTCGGGGGTGGCGGCTTTGGCGATGTTAGCAACTTTAGACGAATTGGATTTTGGTTTCGAAATTGAAATTTACAAAAACATCAAAGCAGGAAGCGGAATCGGAAGCAGTGCTGCCAGTTCTGCCGGAGCAGTTTTCGGAATTAATGAATTGCTTGGCAGACCTTATTCCCGTAAAGATTTGGTGCAATTTGCCATGCAGGGCGAAAAACTGGCCAGCGGAAACGCGCATGCAGACAACGTTGCCCCTGCCCTTTTAGGAGGTTTTACCTTGGTTAGAAGTTACGCTCCACTTGATATTATCAGGATTGACAGTCCGGAAGAATTGTTTGCAACAGTGGTTCATCCACAAATTGAGTTAAAAACTTCTGATGCCCGTTCTGTACTAAAACAAACCGTTTCCCTAAAAAGTGCCATTATGCAATGGGGAAATGTAGGCGGATTGGTCGCTGGTTTATACACCAAAGATTACGAATTAATCGGTCGGTCGCTTCATGACGAAATCGTAGAGCCTTTAAGAAGCGTTTTGATTCCGGGATTTGATTTAATCAAACAAACCGCTTATGAAAACGGCGCTTTAGGTTCCGGAATTTCAGGTTCAGGCCCTTCGATTTTTGCTTTAAGCCGAGGAAAAAACACCGCTGACCAAATTGCAAAAGCCATGAGCGAAGTGTACGAAAAAATGAATCTGCCGTATGAAATTCACGTTTCGAAAATCAATCCGGATGGAGTGAGAATTATTTAAAATGAATACTAGTGATTAGTAATTAGTGAATAGTAATTAGTCCCTGGTTGCAAAAAACTTAAGACTAAGAGCTAATCACTAATTACTAAGGACTAATTACTTAAAAAAACAATGAAATACTACAGTTTAAACCATAATGCCCCAAAAGTTTCTTTTCAGGAAGCGGTAATACAAGGATTAGCAAGTGACAAAGGATTATATTTCCCTGAGAATATCACAGCTTTAGATCCTTCTTTTTTTGATAAAATCGAAAGTTTAAGCCACGAAGAAATCGCTTTTGAAGCGATTCAGCAATTTGTGGGAGACGAAATACCTGCAGCAAAACTAAAAGAAATCATCGCAGATACTTTAGTTTTTGATTTTCCGGTGGTGAAAGTAGAAAACGGAATCTATTCGTTAGAATTATTCCACGGCCCAACAATGGCGTTTAAAGACGTTGGAGCGCGATTCATGTCACGTTGTTTAGGATATTTTAATAAAGACAAAAAAGATGTTAAAAACACCGTTTTGGTAGCGACTTCCGGAGATACGGGAGGTGCAGTTGCCAGCGGATTTTTAGGCGTTGACGGCGTTGATGTTGTCATTTTATATCCGTCAGGAAAAGTGAGCGACATTCAGGAAAAACAATTGACTACTTTAGGGCAAAACATTAAAGCGCTTGAAGTGGACGGTGTTTTTGACGATTGCCAGGATATGGTAAAAAAAGCGTTTTTAGACGAAACTCTAGCGCATAAAAACCTGACTTCAGCAAATTCGATTAATATTGCACGATGGTTACCGCAAATGTTTTATTTCTTCTTTGCTTACAAAGCATTGAAAAGTCAAAACAAACCTTTGGTTTTCTCTTGCCCAAGCGGAAACTTCGGAAATATCTGTGCGGGAATTATGGCAAAGAAATTAGGTTTGCCAATTGAACATTTTGTAGCCTCTACCAACGTAAACGACACGGTGCCAAGATTCTTAGAAAACGGAAAATACGACCCGAAACCTTCTAAAGCAACCATCTCTAACGCTATGGACGTTGGAAACCCAAGCAACTTTATCAGGATTCAGGAATTGTACAATAATGACCTGAAAGCTTTCGAAAAAGACTTCTCTTCTTATAGTTATACCGATGAACAAACACTTGAAGCTATGAAGAAAATTTATAACACAGACGGTTATATTGCAGAACCACACGGTGCTGTTGGTTATTTAGGTTTGAAAAAAGAACTGGAAAAAAAACCGAACGCCATTGGTATTTTCTTAGAAACGGCCCATCCTATTAAGTTCTTAGATGTTGTTGAACCTGCTTTAGGAATTACGCTTCCGATTCCAACACAAATTAAAAGTGTTATTAATGAGGAGAAAGTTAGTGTGAAGATTGAGACTTATGAGGAGTTGAAGAGTTTCTTGGGGTAAAGATTACCTTTTGTAAAATTTTTAGAACCACATATTACATGAATTTCGTTTTGTGTAATTTGTGGTTTTTATTTTGCACTCAATTAGTTTATTGTAAGGTAAATTGGTATGTTTGATAAGCAATAAAACTCTTAATCATATTTAAAATAATGACAAAACAATACAAGCCTTGGAGATTAACATGGGAAATTGATTCTGCACTTATTGATTCTGTAAAAAAATTTTATTCAAAACATGAGAATAATACTTTTGTCAAAATTAGAAAAAAGAGAAATATTGAAAAGCAAGATTTAAATCTCACAAAAGAATTTCTATGGCAAACTTTAATAATTTGTCTTTTAACTAGTCAACAAAAATCCGGTCCAAATAGCAGGGTTTCCTTATTTTGCGGAACCAAACCATTTCCTTTAAGTTTGAATTTCTGTGTTGAAAATTTAGATATTTTAGAAATTGAAGCTCAAAAAGTTTTGCAAAATTTCGGAGGTTTAAGAAGGTCAACAATTATTGCTGAACATCTAAAAGAAAATCTACAAACTTTAATTGGTAATAACTGGGAAATATTAAGTCATATTGATACAGAAAGTACTCTAAAAACTGAAAAGGAAATTGAACTTTTTTTAGTGCAAAATATTCAAAAACAAATAAAAGGTTTTGGACCAAAACAATCTAGAAATTTTCTTCAAATTCTTGGACTTACTAAATATGAAATTCCTTTAGATAGTAGAATTAGTGATTGGTTAAATAAATTTAATTTTCCTATAAAACTAAATGCTGCCGGACTTTCTGATCCATATTTTTATCAATTTATTTCTGAAGGAATTCAAAATCTTTGTGAAAAAGCTGAAATATATCCTTGCTTACTTGACGCAGCAATCTTTTCAAGTTATGATAAAGATGAATGGACAGAAGAAAATTCAATTTTTTAATTTCATACAAAAAACAACTCCTCTCAAATCAGCACAAAATGGAAAAATTACAAGAGATATTTTCAAATAGAGAACTCGCTTTAATATTTTGGATAGTACCAATAATAATCTTTTGTCTTATAAAATTTAGTTTAGGCAGATCATTTATAAATTTAATAAGAGTTTTTTTTGCTTCTAAACTTACAATAGTTTATTTCATTATGATTTTATATACCATCTGTATTTTATCTTTTTTAAAGTTATTTGGTTTATGGGATTACACTCTTACTAAAGATGCTTTTATATGGTTTTTTACATTTGGAATTGTGACTTTTTTTAAAATAAATAAAGAATCTAGCAATGATTTCTTAATAGAAATTTTAAATGAAACCTTTAAACTAACTTTATTTCTTGAGTTTTTATCTAATTTCTATAACTTCAGTTTCTGGATAGAATTTTTAATTTTTCCATTTATCTTAATAATTACTTTACTAAAATCAGTTTCTGAATTAGATAATAAGAATAAAATATTAACAAATCTTCTGTCAAATATTATTACAATAGTTGGATCGATTTATTTTGTTTTTGCTTTATATAAAACATTTCAAGATTATCAAAATTTCTTATCCGTTCATAATTTGAATTCACTAATATTACCAGTTGTTTTAAGTTTTCTAAGTATTCCTTTATTTTATTTTCTTGCATTATACAATACCTATGAGCAATTATTTCTAAGACTGCCAATTATGAATTCTGATCTTGAAATTCAAAAAAAACTTAAATTACAAATCTTTTACAAAGCAAAATTTAATTTGATTAAAGTAAATACTTTGCGAGAAAAATTGATCAATTTTGATGTAAACAACGTATCAGACATTCGAGAGAAACTTAATACAATAATAATGTAGTTCCTACTGCTAGCAAGCGTCCTCCCGGTTGTGAACGCAAAGAAATTCAAAACCAATTGAACAGTTCATGAGCAGGAAGCTCGCGATACTTGGGAGTTTTTTCTTTCATGATTATTTTTATTTGATTAATAAAAAGTCTTACTATTATGTAGAACTTTATTGTCGAATTTGTTAAAAAACCAAACCAATGAACAATATAGAACTTTTCAAATGGCTTGCCGTACTTTCGCCAATTCTTAGCGGAATAATAGTTGGTTATGTAACTCATAAGCTTTCAAATCGATCAAAGCGAATAGAAATTCTATATCAAAATAAAACTCGAGCGTTCAATGAACTAAACAAAATACTTATTGATTATAGATTTGAATTAGAACAAAAAATCTACAATAATCCATTTCTCGAAAGAAGTTCAGACGCAAAAGGAACAGTTGAAACTCTTACTTTGTTAAATAATACTCTTGTACGCAACACTGTATATCTAAATAAAGAAAGCGTTAAAGCAGTTATGGATTTAGTTACTAAGATTAATTTCTATTGCAATTTTAAAGAAGAGGAATTTGAAAATATAAACCCTTATTTGGAAATGGCTGTTGAAATTAAAAAAGTAACTGATATTTTGTATAAAGACCTTAATCTTAGATAAAAAATACTATAGCGAGCGTCCCGCTCGTGAACGCAAAGAGATTCAAAAATCATTATACTTAATCCTAAAGTAGATTTACAACATTTTTAAAAAGCCTTTAGCAAAAAGGTTAATTTTGGCTAAAGGCTTTTATATATCCTCATTTCTAATCCTTCTAAACTGTAATGAAAATGAGGAAATAATACTCTACAAAATCTTTTCTTATTCTTTTATAATTTTTAAAGCAACTGTATTTCCTGCGTCTGGCTTAACAAAATAAATACCATTGGGCTGATTTTCTATATTCAATTGAACTTTACCATTGGTTACAGGATATGCTTTAGTAGAAATTAATTTCATATCAAGGCTATATAATGCAATTGTTGTTTCGTGTACTGAAAGCGGCAACGCAATTTCAAAAATGCCTTTTGTCGGATTTGGATAGGCACTAACGCTGTCTTTGGTAATCGTTTCTGAATGTACACCCAAGGTTGTCAAACTTCCTTCTAAACTAATGTAATCATACATCACATGATTGCTTCCACTTGAGGTGGATGGCATTTGTAATTTCAGGGTATTTTTGCCAGTCTTTAATTTACTATACGGAATATCAAAAGTGGCTAATCCGTATTTGGCGTGGTTGGATTGTCTCAAAAAAGCATTTCCGCCACCATTGGGCGGGTAATATCCTGAAGATGGGGTAACACGGCTGCCATTAATAAAAATCCAGTTTTGAGCATGATCTGAACTAGAGTATGCAATGGTTAATTTTGCATTTCCTGTAGTTGGAATTGTTTCTGTTAAATTAAAATTGATATTCCAGTCCCAAACCGATCTTGTTGCATCGGCGTTAAAGTAAGCTGAGTGTACATAAGGAAGCGCGGTTGCCCAATTCTTATCTGCCACATTGTATTCGACAGGGTTGGTAAAAGTAGCTGCAAATTTATTTTCTACAAAACCTTCACAGTAATCAAAATCCCCAAATTTGTACTCTGCAGCCGTTCTGTCCGGAACACCTATTTCAAAAACCAGCTCACCATTGTTACGAGCAATCGCCCAGTCTATATTGCCAAGATTGGTTGTCGCTGCAGCAGTAACTACAACTGTTTCTTGCCTGTATTCGCCCGTGGTTCCGTCTTTATAGGCAAATAAAGTATAGGTTCCCGGACGCACATTTTTGATATTAAAATTACCCGATGCATCGGTTTGAACCCAATATTGATAATTTTCTTCCTCAAATTGCCATTGCCCGGCAGCATCGTCACTTAGCTGCGTTACTCCTATCCAGGCGCCTCCACCGTTTACTTCTGTTTTAGAAGGATCGATAATAGCAAATTTACCCGTAATATTTCCGCGTCCGGCAGCTAGAGGATATTCAGGTGTATTGGTTAACCAGGCAAAAGGCCATTCGGCTTCGTCTTGGGCTGCTCTGGCTTTAGCATCAATCCAATTGGCAGCGGCGGTTGATTTTTGGTTGGCATAAATCAAATAAGGGCCATAAATTTTTGACCATTCTTGGCCTTGCAACACATTAAAACCTGCCGAACCATAATGCACTCCATTCATACAAACATGGATGATTCCTGATGCCGCATTCAGATCATGATGGGTTGGTCCGCTATTAAAATATTCGTGATTACCTGTAACAGCCCAAATTCCTAAATTATTTTTATCGCTGGAGTGTCCATAAGCTTTTAGTCCAATTAAAGCTTCACTAAACTGGTATTTTCCGTCATATTTGCCAGCACGCTCACCCGATTCTATTTTGATAATCTCCGGAATTGATGTAGAAGACCAGGTATCACCAGGCTGTGGCATGTTCCAGGTTTTCAAATCATTTACACAAATTTTATCTGTTATGGTATTATTAATCCAAAGTACTTGCCTCCAGGAACCCAAATCAAAATTTGGATAAGCTGCCTTATGACGCAGAATAGAATACGTGTATAAACCAGCATCTGCCTTTTTAAGCACATAATGAATATCAGCATCTACCGGAGTAGCATTTACGCCTGCAATATAAGGACGGCTAAAAGAAACATCAATATAATCTGCTGTTTCTTCTTTGATAGAAAAACTGGCGCCTCCGATAGTTTCAAAACCTGCAGAGGAGGTCAAATCATAATAACTACCTATTCTGGTGGCATTTCCTGAATTTACCTGAAGGAGTGTTTCTACCCCATTTATTTTCAGAGATTGAATATTACTTGTCCCTTTTTGAATTTTAGCCTCTAAAATTCCGTTTTTAAGAATAATGTAATTGGCAAATTCCTGTATCATTCTATTAGGATCCTGATAAATAACAACACTGGTTTTAGATCCGTCATAGGTTACACTTAAACTGCTCGATGCGGGACAAGTAATTTTTCCGTTAGCAATATAAGTTTCCAGAGCTGTTTTTTTGTCTCCTGTAACCAATAGCTGTCCAAGTCCGTTAATAAACACATTTCCGTTTGTCCCAATGTTAAGATTGGTTGCTACATTTACTGTACCACCAATAATGTTTAAGTTTCCTGTTGGATTTCCGGTTCCGGTTCCTACTTCCAGCGAGGTTCCCGCCCAAAGACTCCCTCCGTTTACATTGACCAAACCGTTGCCACCGGCAGCATTACCAATATAAAAAGCATTTTTACTGGATACGCTTCCTGAATTTATAATTAATGTTCCTGCTGCTGCTTTGCCCAAATAAAGAATATTTCTGTTGTTGAAATTTGCATTAGCATTCAATGTTATGGTGCCATTCAAATTTGAGATCCCATTTGGAAAAAAAGTACCTGTTACAATGATGTTTGAACCGACATTGGTTGTTAAAGTCGCTGGTCTTTTGGCGATAACATCATTACCGGAATGCCCAATATTGATGGGATTATTGGGAGTTCCTGCCCCAATAATTAAATTGGAAGAACTTAAAGCTCCAAAGTTAATAGCTGTATTGTCCCAGTTATTGACATCATAAAAATCGGTACTCACCCCTCCTACCCAATTAAAGGTTTGGGCAAATGAAACATGGGGAATACTGCAAAATAAAATGGTGATTACAAAAATGATAAATTGGTTTCTAAGCGAGGTTTTTTTCATAGTTTATTTATTTAATTGTCGTAATTTTTAAACAATAATTAATTTTATAGTTAAAATTTTAAACTTTAATTTCTTACTAAAATATCATTAAGACCCCTGAGTAGTATCCTGCACTATCCTGTTATCAAAAAAAAAGATACTATTAACCAATGACTTGTATTACTTTATTCCTGATTTTTCTATATTTTATTGAAACGCAACTCTTCTTTCTTCTTTATTTTATTCAATAGTATTTAGGTTGCCTTGTAACCTGAAAAAAGTTATTAAATGCGTTAGAGATTTTGTATTTGTACTGCAAGTCTTTTTTAAACAATTGAGTATTTTGGCTTAATAAATCGCAACTATAAAAGTGTAAAAAACCTTGAAGATTAATCAAGTTTTGTTTTTTTTAAAATACAAACTGATGCTGCTAATTTTAAAATGGCGGATAAATGATGTTGTTAGTAAAAAATCTGCTAAGAGATCATTTCAATTGCCTCAAGATTTAACTGGGTATTTTATGTGAATCCCTATTAGTCTTTTGCTAAAAAAACTGTGAAATTGAGCTAAAGCCATTTCTTAATATTCTAATTTTGTTGTTCCAGCTAAAGCTGGAGGCAAATCAATTATTTCTTAACCAAAAATGATTACAAAAGCAACATTACAAGACATTCCTGCATTAAACCTATTAATCAATTCGGCATACAGAGGAGAATCATCTAAAAAAGGCTGGACAACAGAAGCTTATATTCTGGAAGGAAAAAGAACCACTGAGGAAGAATTACAGGAAATTTTAAACAATCCAAAAAATACCATCCTGAAATATACGGAGGACGACAAAATTATTGGCTCAGTTTTGCTGGCCAAAAAAGAACAGCAATTGTATTTAGGAATGCTAACTGTTTTACCTGAACTGCAAAATAGCGGCATCGGGAAAAAGATGCTGGCTAAAGCTGAAAATCATGCCAAAAATTTGGGATTATCAGGTATTACCATGACGGTTATTTCCGTTCGCGAAGAGCTTATTGCGTGGTACAAACGTCACGGTTATGTGGATACTGGTGAAAGAGAGGCCTTTCCTGAAAGCCATATCCATGTTACGATTTCAGAAGAACCGTTAGAGTTTATATTTTTGGAAAAAAAGATATAAAACTGTTTTTTCGGTTTCAGCAGGTTTAAAGTTTAAATTTTTAATCGCCAAGCCATTAAAAGTTTTACGCAAAACTCGTTTTTTATCCTTCGGATGAAATTTTCAGGCAAAGAAACTGAGAGTCAAAAAAAGGTTTTCGAACCTCTGAACCTTTACTTCTTCGAACCCAAAAAAGCTACATATGTCATCTGTCAGGTTATTTTTTTGTTTAATGTTTGATTTGAGTAGGCTGTAGATTTGTTTTTACTTTTATTCTTACTCGGGATAAGTATTTGAATTCATTAAAAATGATGTAATCGATTGCGCAAAAGTACTTTTTTGATTTTTTTTGTGCCTTTACAATTATTTTAAAAAAGTTTTTTTTGTAAATATTTTTTCCAAACATTGAACTTGTTCAATATTTTTTGAAGTAATTAGTGACAGATTTGCACTCTCAAAATTTATAAACCCAAATTTAAAATTATGCAAATTAAATCAACAATCTCAGCGTTCCTACTAACACTGATATTCGGTTTTACATCATGTAATACCGAAGAAACTGCTCAAAACGAAAGCAGTACTTTACCAACTACAAATTCTGTAACAAATGGCCTTACAGCCAAAGAAGGAAACTGTAATGAGGTTCCCGGATGGGCATCGCAAAACGGAGGAACAACCGGAGGAGGGAGTGCAGCAGAAACACCGGTTACTACTTATGCCGAATTAAAATCGGCTATTGAAAATAGTGCTGTAAAAGTGATTAGAGTATCAGGTACAATTACCATACCTGCTGTTTCCAAAGGAAGACTTGCTTTTAAAGATCAAACAGGAAAAACCCTGTATGGTGTAAGTGGAGCAAAATTGGTATCAACCGATCAGACAAAATCCAATTCTGGAATTATTAACATTACTAATTGCAAAAACATCATCATTAGAAACCTTATTTTTGAAGGCCCGGGAGCTTATGATACAGATGGTTGGGACAATGCAGTACTTGACAATTGTCAAAACGTATGGATTGACCACTGCGAGTTCAGAGATGGTGTCGATGGTAACTTAGATTTTAAAAACAAATCAGATTTTATTACTGTATCTTACACTAAATTTCAGTACTTAAAAGCTCCAAAAGCTGGTGGCCCAGGCGGATCGAATGATCACCGTTTTTCAAACCTGATTGGTTCCAGCGACACACAAACTACTGACAGAGGCACATTGCGTATTACTTTTGCAAGATGTTGGTGGGGTAATGGTTGTAAACAAAGACTGCCAAGAGTTCGCTTTGGTAAAATAGACATCATCAATAGCTATTTTAATTGTGCTGGGAACGATGTGTGTGTTGCTGCTGGTTTTGAAGCTAATATCCGTATAGAAAGAAGCGTTTTTGAAAATGTAAACACCCCTATCGACTTATCAACAACTTTTACCGCAGTTAGTTCTATTGATAATATTTTCACTAATACTACAGGAAACATTGCAGGAAAAAACACAGCTTTCACACCTCCATATACTATTGCAAAATTACTGGCTTTAGATGTTAAAGCAGATATTACTGGTAAAGCCGGCGCAACATTTGCAGGTAATACTTGCGGTTCGTTTTAATTTTTTTAAGACATTCTTTCTTTCCATAAATTTCAAATCACTTATTTGAAACTATGGTATAGCAATACAGAATATGAATTAGTTTATTTAGTTAACCACGGATTACACCATCATAAATTGTTGTAATCCGTGGTTTTTTTATCAAAGATTGCTTTTATGAGTCTCCTCTTTTTTGCGTAAAAACTACAAAACCAATTCTGTAAACAAACGCTGAATAGTATTTTCTAAATCCTTACAAAGTCCAGGATGTGGCCTTGAAGTTTGAATCGCAGAACTACGTATTGCTGTTAACCATCGAAATCGGGACGGAATATCCATTTCGGCAATTGGACCGCCGTCTTTATCTCCATTGGCAATTTTTTCTAGTGAAATTAAATTATGATATAATTGTTCTACATCAAAATCTGCGGAAAAAGCTTGAATTCTTTCATTAGTAAAGTGGAAAAGTACTTTTATAAACTTGGCTTTTTTGCAAAACAAAATGATTCCGATATTCAGGAATTCTTCGCGCTCTACCCTTGGTACCACACGAATCACGGCATACTCATATAAGTGATTATCTTGCATTTTGAGCCTGATTTACGAAGATTTCAGAATGATTTAATCGGGTTTGCAAAAATTGCAGATAGACGTTTCTTAAAGTTTCAGGAGATTCATCCGTATCTTCCCAGAGCAGCCATTCCAGCGGAATTGTATTTACAATTTCTTCTAAAATTTCGGGAGTCAAAAGTGCTTTGAATTCGGCATCCACTTCTTTTAAAAGCGAAGCCTGAGGTAGTAAAACATGATCTTTAATCAAAGCAAACGGACTTTTGGCATGCTGTTCCCAGTTATTCCAGGAATGGTGAAAATACAGACACGCTCCATGATCGATCAGCCATAATTCCTTGTGCCAGATCAACATATTCGTATTTTTAAAAGTTCGGTCAACATTAGTAATATAAGCATCCAGCCAGACAATTTGCGATGCCTGTTTAGCATCAACAGTCGTTACCACCGGATCAAACGTAATCGCACCTGACAAAAAATGAAGTGCCAGATTGAGTCCCTGGCTTCCCTGCAGTAAATCCTGAATCTCCTCATCGGCTTCAGTGCGTCCAAAAGCTTCATCGAGATTTGCAAAAACAAGTTCAGGAAGCTGTAGTTTTAAGACTTTAGCAATTTGTCCGCCTACCAATTCGGCAATCAAAGCTTTTACACCGTGACCGGCACCTTTAAATTTAAGGACATATTTAAAGTCGTCATCAGCCTCTGCCAAAGCAGGTAAAGAACCTCCCTCGCGCAATGGCGTGATATAACGCGTGACATTTACCGTTCTAAGATCGAAATGGTTTTTCATATAGGTAAAATATATTTCACGAGCAGTATTTACTCAAATACAAACTTAGTAATTTAGATTATTAGACTTTTAGATTTAATTAGATAAATATACTTTCAGAAATGGATGTCATCCTGTTTTAAGTTATATCCAACAAATTTAGCTTTAGTGTTTCGTATTCATAAAAAAAGTCCCTAAATAGTTCTGTAACTTTCAGGGACTTAATGTTTACTCTTTACTCTTCATCATCCTCAACATGATGTGATTTCGAATAATTACGCCATTTATCAAGGCAATCCTGAAAATCCTGAGGCAATTCAGTATCAAAACGCATTAGTTCTTTCGTATTCGGATGCACAAAACCAAGCGTTTTAGCATGCAAGGCCTGACGTGGCAACGCTTTAAAACAATTTTCAATAAACTGCTTGTATTTTGTAAAAGTTGTTCCTTTTAAAATCAAATGCCCCCCATAACGTTCATCATTAAACAACGGATGCCCAATGTGTTTCATGTGCGCACGAATCTGGTGTGTCCTTCCCGTTTCCAGTTTGCATGAAATCAAAGTCACATAGCCAAAACGTTCGAGAACCTTATAATGTGTAATGGCAGGTTTTCCAATTTCAGGATCAGCAAAAACAGCCATCTGCATGCGGTCTTTTAAGTGTCTTGCCAAATTTCCTTCTATTGTTCCTTCATCTTGAGCAACATTTCCCCAAACAAGGGCAATATATTCACGTTCTGTAGTTTTGGCTTCGAATTGTTTCGCCAGATGCGTCATGGCCGCTTCGGTTTTTGCAATAATCAAAAGTCCGGATGTATCCTTGTCGATTCTGTGCACCAGTCCCGGGCGTTCGCTGCTGTTCATTGGCAGATTATCAAAATGATGCGCCAAAGCATTTACCAGGGTTCCGGTATAGTTTCCATGTCCCGGATGAACCACCATTCCAGGTTCTTTGTTAATGAGTAATAAAGCATCATCTTCGTAAACAATATTCAACGGAAGATCTTCCGGCAGAATATGGTTTTCAAACGGCGGATGCGACAACATCACCGTAATAATATCAAGAGGTTTTACTTTATAATTTGATTTTACCGGAATATCATTCACAAAAATATTTCCGTTCGTTGCCGCATTCTGAATTTTATTACGTGTGGCATTCGGAATCAGGTACATCAAATATTTGTCAATACGTAAAAACGCCTGACCTTTTGGGACTTCAAACCTGAAATGTTCGAATAATTCGTCTTCCAGATCTAAATTTTCTTCACTATTATTATTCATCAGCTGGGGTTTCTTCAATTGGCGCAGCAGTACTGTCTACAGGCTCACTTTCCTCTACATAGCTTGCCTTTCCGTCGCCTAAAACCAAATCGATTTTAGAAGCTTTTAATACGCGGTCTCCTGGTTTCAGATTTCTCCCTTTATAACGGAGTTCCATAACCATATCTTTTCCTAAGTTCGGAATATAGGTAATCGTTCCTTCCTGAAGCCCTAAAGCTTTTAACGTAGGAATGGCTTCACGATAGGTTTTATCAATTAAATCCGGAATTTTGACAGATGAAAATCCCGAAGCGTTAATTTTAATATATATTTTTCTTCCTACTTTTACTTTTGTTCCTGGTGACGGATCCTGCTCTACCACACTAAACTTAGGATATTCACTTCTATAATCAACACTATCCAAAAGCACATAATCTAAATCCAGTTCATCCAGTTTTTCTTCAACCTGTTCTTCTGTCAGTTTCGCTAAATTAGGAACCGTAATTTCGTGTCCATGATCTGTTGTAAACGTCAGCCAATGCATAAACAAATAACCTAAAACTGCAATAATAGCAGCGGCACCCAATACTTGCAAAAAAAACACACGGCTCGTTAAATACTTACGTAAACTCATAAATTTATTTTTTGATGAACGCAAATATAAAGCTATTTAGTTTCAAAAAAAATGATAATTTTGTTTAAAACAGTAAAGCTTTTAATACTCGTTATTATAAGGAGCTGTTTCCTGCTGTACGCTGTATCTTTTATGCCGAACCCCGGCACAAAAGGATGCCGCTTCCATCAGGGCTAGGGCTTCAGGTTTTAAAAGAAAGTTTTTGTCAATCTTATTGACAAAAAAGAAGTGGTAAAACCTGAAACAAAGAAAAAGCTGAAACAGAAAACAGAACACATAAAAACCAAAAAATGAAAAACATAGCCATCATAATGGGCGGATATTCAAGCGAATATAAAATCTCTCTAATCAGCGGAAATGTAGTAAAACAATACCTTGACAAAACCAAATACAACGGATTCCGAATTCATATTTTCAAAGAAAAATGGGTGTATGTAGACGAAAACGATGCTGAATTTCCAATAGACAGAAACGATTTCTCTGTAACCATAAACGGTGAAAAAATCAAATTTGACTGTATTTTCAATGCTATTCACGGTTCTCCTGGCGAAGACGGACTCATGCAGGCTTATTTTGAGCTGTTAGGAATCCCGCAGACTTCCTGCGATTATTATCAGGCAGCCGTGACTTTTAATAAACGTGATTTATTATCGGTTTTAAAACCATACGGAATCAAAACAGCTATTTCTTATTACTTAAATAAAGGTGATATGATCAATACAGCCGAAATCGTTAACAAAGTTGGTCTGCCTTGTTTCGTAAAACCAAACAAAGCCGGTTCAAGTTTCGGGATCTCAAAAGTAAAAACCGAAGCCGAATTACCAATCGCCATTGAAGTAGCCTACAAAGAAGATAACGAAATCATCATCGAAAGTTTCCTTGACGGAACTGAAGTCTCTGTTGGCGTTATCAATTACAAAGGCGAGATCATCGTTTTACCCATCACAGAAATCGTTTCTGATAATGATTTCTTTGATTACGAAGCCAAATACGAAGGGAAGTCTCAGGAAATTACACCAGCGAGAATTTCAGAGGAACTGACACAAAAAATAGGCGAAACAGCCAAACGTGCTTACGAAGTATTGAAAATGAAAGGTTTCTCAAGAAGCGAATTCATTATTGTAAACAATGAACCGCACATGCTGGAAATGAACACCATCCCGGGATTAACAACCGAAAGTTTGATTCCGCAGCAAGCCAAAGCAGCCGGAATATCACTGGAAGATTTATTTACAAATGCTATTGAACTGGCATTAGCATAAATTGCTAAAATACGAAGGTGCTGAGATTTTAAGATTACAGCACCTTTATTTTTTAATATCATACATTAATTTATGATGATTTTAGTTGGAGTCCGGGATTCAAACATAAAAAACGGAACCATTTTAAACGAAAAATGCCCAAAATGTAACCAAGAAAATTCATTGCATTTTAGTATTTACAGAAGATATACACATCTTACTTTAATTCCTTTATTTCCTGTTGGCAAAATCGTATTTATTGATTGCGACCATTGTAAAGAAACATTTGATTATGAAGATTTATCCGGGAACATTCAATTAAAACTTAGAAATGAAAAATTAGATGCTACACCCTGGATGTTTCTGGGCTCCATCGTTTTAGTTGTATTCATTATTTTTACAATCAGCAATTATTTTGATGAAAAAGATAAAACCAGTATCCTAATACAAAATCCAATTATTGGAGATGTTTATAATTTAAAATTTTCTAACGGCTATTATTCGAATATGAGGATTGACAAAGTGACCAAAGACAGTGTTTATACCACCCATAATGATTTTGAGGCCTATATGCCATACGAAATTGATGATCTGGATAAAGCTGAAAATTTTTCAGATCAAAAAGTTTATTATTCCAGGAAAGATATTTTAAAACTTTATCAGGAAGATAAAATAATAAAAATAAGGAGAAAATAAATCGTTTAAATATCCAATAAAACTCAATAACTTAGTTCTTCAGAACCTTAGCGCCTCCAAAAAACGAAAGAAATCTTTGAATGAAACAGAGTACTTTTTAACGACCTGCCGGGCATTTTTGTCCTGGAATGATTTAAATACAAAACGAATTAGCTGATTCAAATATCAATTGCAATAAAAAATAAAACAATAAAACAATAAAAAAACCTTAGAAACTTAGTTCATTTGTAACTTTGAATTTACAAAAACTTAAAATCGGAACCCTTTGGATGTCATTTTTAAAAACATCAGTTGGATTTCTTTTTTATACTGATGAGAAATAATCCAAAAAAAGCTAATTACAACTAACACTTAATCTTAGTACCACCCAACCTCAGAAACTTTAAACAATGCGTAAAGCTATATTCCCGGGATCATTTGATCCGATTACTTTAGGTCATGAAGACATTATCAAAAGAGGAATTCCTTTATTTGATGAAATCGTGATTGCTATTGGTGTAAATGCCGAAAAAAAATACATGTTTTCACTAGAAGAAAGAAAACGTTTTATTGAAGAGACTTTCAAAGACGAACCTAAAATTTCGGTAATCACTTATGAAGGTTTGACTATTGATCTGGCTCAAAAACTAAACGCCAATTTTATTTTAAGAGGCTTGCGTAATCCTGCCGATTTCGAGTTCGAAAAAGCGATTGCCCATACCAATAGAAAACTTTCTAAAATTGAAACCGTATTTTTATTAACTGCGGCAGGTACTTCATTTATCAGTTCAAGCATTGTTCGTGATGTATTGCGTAATGGCGGAGAATATGAAATGCTGGTTCCGGATGCGGTAAGGGTGAAAAAGGATTTATAGCCACTAAATATTTTCTGAAAACAAAAATTTCTAATTTAGCCCCGATAATAGCGGTATCCTTTTTGTGGTTTCTTTAAACAGAAAAAGATACAAGCGGATAGCGGGACAAAAGGTCTTGAAATAATGAAATTTGTGCTTCAAAAAAGAAATAGAATCCTCTTTAATTTCCAGATTTAGAAACCCGAAATATAAATTTGCCAGCGAATCAAATTAAAACTAATTTCGCCCTATCAAATAAACATGAAACAATGAGCATCGAAAGAGAATTAAACAAACGCAGCGGGTCAAAATGTGAACTTTGCGGCGCTGAAGAAAACCTAAAAGTATATACGGTTTTACCAACTCAAAAAGGCGGTCTGGATGAAAGTATTCTGGCCTGTACAACCTGTATTGACCAAATTGAAAACCCTGATAACGCAGATTTAAATCACTGGAGATGCCTTAACGACAGTATGTGGAATGAAAACATTGCTGTACAAGTCGTAGCATGGAGAATGTTGAGCCGTATGCGAGCTGCAGGCTGGCCTCAGGAATTGCTTGATATGATGTATCTGGACGAAGATACCCTTGCATGGGCTCAGGCAACCGGAGAAGGTGAAGATGATGAAAACAAACTGGTTCATCGTGACAGCAACGGCGTTGTTTTACAGCACGGAGACTCGGTAGTATTGATCAAAGACTTAAAAGTAAAAGGATCCAGTATGGTTGCCAAACAAGGAACTGCTGTTCGTAACATTCGTTTAGACCATGAAAATGCCGAATATATTGAAGGAAAAGTCGATGGTCAGCAGATTGTGATTATCACACAATACGTAAAGAAGATATAATTTAAAAAAGTCACAGTTTTATTATATCATAAAACTGTGACTTAACACGAATTGTAAAGAATCAATTAATCTTGTTTTGATTTTACATTTTTGGCAACAATACAGTATCCACTACATGTATTACTCCATTGGACTGATTAACATCTGCAATTGTCACTTTTGATTTATTTCCGCTTTCATCAGAAATATACAAATCTTTCCCGTCCATCCAGGCAGTTA
This sequence comes from Flavobacterium cheongpyeongense, assembly GCF_003202435.1. Lineage (GTDB taxonomy): Bacteria > Bacteroidota > Bacteroidia > Flavobacteriales > Flavobacteriaceae > Flavobacterium > Flavobacterium cheongpyeongense. The sequence goes on along the minus strand of NZ_QJHK01000029.1, from coordinate 720 downwards.
AAGTTCCGCCGCTAACTGTTTTAAGAGTTGCTTTCCCCTTACCTGCTTTTATTACTTTTGCAATGTCAGAAGAATTCATTTTTCCGGCAACCACATGATAAGTCAGAATGGTTTGAAGTTTCTTTTTGTTCTCAGGTTTTAATAAAGTTTCTACTGTTCCTTTTGGTAATTTATCAAAAGCAGCATTTGTTGGAGCAAAAACAGTAAACGGCCCTTTACCTTGCAATGTTTCTACTAATCCCGCTGCTTTTACTGCAGCAACCAAAGTAGTGTGATCTTTTGAGTTCACCGCATTTTCAATAATATTTTTATTTGGATACATTGCTGCTTCGCCTACCATTACTGTTTTTTGAGCATTTGATGTAAATGCAAATCCTAAAGCTAAAACTGCTGTTGCTAAAAATTTTCTAGTTTTCATAATGAATGTTTTAAGTTATAAGGTCATTTACGGGATAGTTTTCGATTTGGTTTTATTAAAAATCTAAAAACAATTTAGAATCATTGAAAAACCCCAAAAAATAACTGTAAAACAAGATGTTAAAAGTTAAATTTATTTTTAATTATTTTTAAAATCAGCAATGTTATTATATTACTTTTCATTGTTGTCCGATAAATAATTTCGTTTTGTTAAATATTGTATATTTTTAGATACTTAACGAGGTTCTATCTTGCTTTAGCTTGTTTTTTAGTATTGTCATTAGAATTCAATAAATGGAAAAT
>NZ_QJHK01000028.1 GCF_003202435.1 Flavobacterium cheongpyeongense | reverse complement strand
ATTATTTTTATATTTGCTTCTACCATTGGGTTTGTTTTTTTGTCAATTACAAAGAACCTAATTTAGGTTCGTAACCCAATGGTTTTTATCTATTTATGTCTTAACTTAATGACATTGGGATAGCAGCAGACTACCGAAGTAGTGCGGATAGCCCGACACCATCCCGATAAGAGGGCAAATAACCACAATGTAAGTTTGCCCTCTTATCGGGATGGTGGCACGCCCTAATAATTTTAGATTTTAGATTAAAAAACAAAACCCGACAGCTTTTAAAACTTGTCGGGTTTGAAATATGAATTAATTAAGAAATCCAGATTTAGAATCTAAAATCTAAGATCAGAAATCTAAAAACAATCTAATATCTGTAATATTCAGGTTTGAAAGGACCTTCAACCGGAACACCAATATAAGCAGCCTGATCTTCGCGTAAAGTTTCCAGTTCAACACCTAATTTTGCTAAGTGAAGAGCAGCCACTTTTTCATCTAAATGTTTTGGTAACATATACACTTCGTTTTTGTAAGCAGCACTGTTGTTCCATAATTCGATTTGAGCTAAAGTCTGGTTGGTAAATGAGTTACTCATTACAAAACTTGGGTGACCAGTAGCGCAACCAAGGTTTACCAAACGACCTTCGGCCAAAATGATGATATCTTTACCGTTGATGTTGTATTTGTCAACCTGAGGTTTAATTTCGATTTTTGACGCACCGTGGTTTTTGTTTAACCAGGCCATGTCAATTTCGTTGTCAAAGTGTCCGATGTTACAAACAACAGTTTTGTCTTTCATTTGCTCGAAGTGCTCTCCAAGAACGATATCTTTGTTTCCCGTAGTGGTAATGATGATATCAGCATTAGCAATTACTGTGTTTAATTTTTTAACCTCATAACCGTCCATTGCAGCTTGTAAGGCACAAATTGGATCGATTTCAGTAACCGTTACAATAGATCCTGCACCTCTAAAAGAAGCAGCAGTTCCTTTTCCAACATCACCATATCCGCAAACGATTACTCTTTTTCCAGCCAGCATTAAGTCAGTTGCACGACGAACCGCATCTACAGCAGATTCTTTACATCCGTATTTGTTATCAAATTTAGATTTAGTAACAGAGTCGTTGATGTTGATGGCAGGCATTGGCAAAGTTCCGGCTTTTACTCTTTCGTACAATCTGTGAACACCAGTTGTAGTTTCTTCAGAAAGACCTTTAATTCCAGGAACCAATTCCGGGAAACGATCGATAACCATGTTTGTTAAATCTCCACCATCATCCAGAATCATGTTCAATGGTTTTCTGTCTTCACCAAAGAATAAAGTTTGCTCAATACACCAGTCAAATGATTCTTCGTCAAGACCTTTCCAGGCATAAACCTGAATTCCGGCAGCAGCAATAGCAGCAGCAGCCTGATCCTGAGTAGAGAAAATGTTACAAGAAGACCAGGTAACCTCTGCGCCAAGAGCGATTAAAGTCTCGATCAAAACTGCAGTCTGGATCGTCATGTGCAAACATCCTGCGATACGGGCACCTTTAAGAGGCTGTTCGTCTTTGTATTCAGCACGAAGTGCCATTAAACCTGGCATTTCAGCCTCAGCCAGTTCAATTTCCTTTCTTCCCCAGGCAGCCAGAGAAATATCTTTTACTTTGAAAGCCACATAAGGCGTAGTTGTAGTACTCATTTATATTATATTTGTAGATGTATAATTTTTTGCAAATTTACATAATAGCTTTTGAATTTTACTACTTTCCGTCAGATTTATGAAATGTTTAATTTATTAATCTTTAGAATGTTAGAAATAATGGTTTTTAGAAGCTAATCCTGCTGTCCGCTGTATCTTTTGTGGTTCCGTAAAGAACGGGACCACAAAAGGATGCCGCTTCCATCAGGGCTATAAACACCAGATATTTAATAAAGAAGTTTATTTCAAAATAGTAATCAACCATTTTACAATTTATAATTAAAAAGTAATGCCTTTATTTCAGACCATTCAGTTCAACGAAACTACTAAAATTTTAATTTGGGAAATAACAGAATCTTTTGAGGAACTAGTAAGCAAAGTTGTCTTAAAAGAGAAAACCCAAAAAAGACTGGACGGAATGAAATCCCAAATGCACCAGCGCGCTTTTCTGAGTGTGCGGATGCTGATTCAGGAAATGGGTTTTACAGACAAGGATCTGCATTATGATGAATTCGGAAAACCGTATTTCGACTGTCATAATTATATCTCCATCACACATTCATACCATTTTGCTGCCATTATTATCAGCCATGAAACGGTTGGAATTGATATGGAACTGCAACGCGAAAAAATTATTCGCATCGCCGATAAATTCACTGATTATGAATGCAATTATTTACAATCACATTTGACAGACGAGTATGTGAAAAAACTAACTGTAATCTGGGGAGCAAAAGAAGCAATCTTTAAAATCAGAAACGAAAAAGGAATCAGTTTTAAAGATCATATCTGCGTAGAAAACTTTTCATTAAATAAGCCCCAAACAAAAGCGAGCCTGCATTTTGATGATTTGGTAAAAGATTTTGATGTGCACTATAAGAATATACGATCAGATAATTTTGAAGGTAATTTTACTTTGGTTTATGCTTTTGAGAGAAATTAGTTATCGGTCAGGGTTTAACCACACTTTGTGTTATAATTTTAAACTTCATTCCCTTTTTTGCGATACTCAAACATGCTCATAAATAAAAAGGTTCCCATTTTTCTGGCACGTCTTTTAAGTGTTTCTGCATTTTCTCCTTCAAAATGTTCGTCTAAAGTCTAAAACCAGTAGTTTAGACAGATTCCGAATTCATTTGAAGTGATTTTGCCTTCAAAATGGGCATCAACTTCATTGTGAGCAGCCAGCGGATTTTCTTTGTATTTCTGCATGGCAAACCAATTGGTTTCCTAAAAACCGGTCAGCTTTTCCATATTTGCATTCCAGTCTTTTATAATAACATTAAAATAAAAGCCGATTTTCTGATCGGCTCTTATTTTATCATAGAACTGATGTACCAAAAAAGATAGATCATTTCTGTTTTCTATTTGCTTCTTCACAGAAATAAGGTGTTGGCAAGAATGAATACTACACTTAAAACTGAGCTGAGGATCAAAAGGTTAAAAATCACTTTGTGTTTCATTTGCGCCAAAATGGAAGTATTCACAAAGATACAGGCTAAAACAATAACTGCCAGCTGAATCATTTGCAGGATTGAAGTTCCGTTCGATAAAACGTACATGGCAGCAGCGCCTCCTAAACAGCTTTGTCCAATTACAGCCATTGCTGCAGAACCCATGAAGTTTTTATTAAAAATGTCGAATGTTGATTGGTATAGTGTCATGATATTGAGTTTTGTATACCAACAAAGGTACATGCACTATACCGCTGTGTTTTATGATTTAAATCATAAAACCGAAACTTTTTTATCGGTATACTTTTCGATTTATGATTTTCAATTCGCCTTTTTTCTCTAAGGCTTTAATTGCTCTGATAACCGTTTCTACCCGTAATCCGGTTAAATCTCCAATTTGCTGTCTGGTAAAATTAATCAGAAATCCATTTGAATCTTTCTGAAAATTAAAATACGGAATTCCGTGATCGATAAGTTTTAAAACTCTGTGTTCCGGTTCTTGTGACGAAATTTCGGTAGCCATAACCGACTTATAATATAATCGCTGTGCTAAATTTTGAATGATCCGAATACTTACTGCCGGGTTTTCTTCCAGCAGCGTCATGAAATTGTTTTTAGAAAGAACAAGAATTTCTGAATCTTCAAAAGTTATTGCACTGGCGGGATAATTTTTATCTAAGAATAAAGGAGGTTCTCCAAAGGATTGTCCTTTTTAAAATATACCCTGAATACATTCACGCCCGTCATCGTTATAATTACTCATTTTTATTTCACCTGAAATAATCTGATAATAATAAGTAGCTAAATTTCCTTCTTCAAAAACAACATCACTTTTATTGAAGAATTTCTTCACAGCTCCATATTTTTCTAATAATTCGGTCGCAATCATGATTATTTCTTTTGATTAATTAACGCCATTATGCAAATATAATTTATTCAGGATAGTTCTTCTACATGAAAAAACTTTTACTTTTACGCTCGTTATGCAGCAAAAAGTACTCAATATACACCAGCAGATTTTAGAAGCGAAAAGCAATGAACAGAAATTGCTGGCTATACTTTTGGATCCTGATAAAATAGAATGGGAAAAATTAGATGATTTATTACTAAAAATAAATAAATCTCCCGCAACACATATATTTGTTGGAGGAAGCATTGTAAAAGCTACAATTTTAGAAGATTTAATTACACAGCTAAAACAAAAAACAAACTTACCCGTTGTTATATTTCCGGGTGATCCTTCGCAAATCTCACCACAGGCTGATGCTATATTATTTTTGTCCTTATTGTCAGGTCGAAATCCTGATTATTTAATTGAATATCAGGTTCAGGCTGCACCGATTCTTAAAAAGACAAATCTAGAAGTAATTTCGACAGGTTATATTTTGATTGAAAGCGGTAATGAAACTGCTGTAGCCCGAGTAAGCAAAACGAAACCGCTTAATCGCGAAAATTTAGATCTGGTATTGGCTACTGCCCAGGCCGGAGAAATGTTGGGAAATAAATTAATGTATTTAGAAGCCGGTAGCGGAGCCAAAAATGCTGTGCCACTCAAAATGATTCAGTTGGTTGCTCAGAATATCAGGATACCTGTGATTGTTGGAGGAGGAATTACAGATTTACAAGGAATTCAAGACGCTTATAATGCAGGTGCTGATTTAGTAGTAATCGGAACAGCTTTTGAAAACAACAGCCATTTTTTTGAAGTAGCAGCAAACCAAAAGATAACCAGAAATGATTGATTTTTTTTTAGATAGTTATAAAAACGCACCTTTATGGCATATCGGTTTAGAGTTTTTGGTTTTTGTTTGCGGAATATTGAGTGTCTGGTTGGCCAAAAAAGAGAATATCTGGGTTTATCCAACAGGTTTAATAGCTACAGTAATTTCCGTATATCTTCTTTATCTTGCAGGTTATATTGGCGATATGATCATAAACGGCTATTTCTCTATAATGAGTGTATATGGCTGGTACGTTTGGGCAAAAGGATCGAAAGCTGATGCTGATTTACCCATCACCAGAACAAATTTTAGTGAAAAAATAATAGGAATTTTATTGTTTTTCGCAACCATTTTTGTAATTTACGGCATCTATAGATATTTTGAGTATGAGATTCATTACGACAATTATTTTGACATGGTTTCATCGGGAATATTTTTTGCGGGAATGTGGTACATGGCGCGAAAAAAAATAGAAAACTGGACTCTTTGGATTATAGGTGACATTATTGTTGTGCCGCTTTATGCTTATCGCGGTTTAGGAATGTTGGCACTGCAATATTTAATTTTTACAATTTTAGCTATTTCAGCGTATTTAGAATGGAGAAAAATCTTAGACAGCAAAAAACAAGTGTTATAAAAATTGCCTTATTTGGGCCTGAAAGCACAGGAAAAACTACACTGGCAAAACAACTCGCAGATTACTATGAAACCGAATGGGTTCCAGAATTTGCAAGGGATTATTTGCAGAAAAAATGGGAGTCAAGCAAGCAAATTTGTGCAGAAGAGGACATGATGCCAATTGCCTACGGACAGGTTGCGTTAGAAAATGAAAAGTTGTATACTGCTCAGAAATACCTCTTTTGTGACACTAATTTAATGGTGACCAAGGTTTTCTCTGAAGTATATTATGGGAATTGCAATCCAGTTTTAGATCAAGCGGCTGTTGCACATGAATATGATTTATTTTTTCTGACCGACATTGATGTTCCCTGGGAAAAAGATGATATTCGAGACAATCTAAACAAAAGAGAGACTATTTTCTCTGTTTTTAAACAAACTTTGATAGATAACAACAAGCAATTTGTCACAATTTCAGGCAATAAGGAAAGCCGTCTGGCAAAAGCTATAGCGATTATTGATAATCTGACAAGGGCTAAAAAGAAAGGATTTTCATCGGCTGATTTTGTTGAAATTTACAATCACGGAATTCCCTTCGAAAACATACAGAAACAGTTGAAAATTTTAAAAAAAGGAATTTCCAAATGTAATTTAATAAGACCTGCTACTATTAATAATGGGATTTTAAGTTTGTCAAATGCTGATTTTAAACATCAAGCTGCTTTTTTTGACAAAAATAAAGGCTGTTTTAAAATTTGTAAATTTATACCGGCGTCTGGTGCTGCAACCAGAATGTTTAAGTTTTTAATTGCTTTTTTGAATAATTATGATATTGAAAAAGAAACAATTAATTCCTATATCAATAGAAATAAAGACAACGATTTGTCTATTTTTATTGTCGGAATGGATAAATTCCCCTTTTTTGAGGCAGTATATGAAAAACTCAAAGAAATATATCCTGATTTTGATGCCTTAGACCGCGACCATAAAAATTATTATTTTATAAAATTATTACTTTCTTCTGAATATTTTGATTTTGCAAATAAACCAAAAGCGGTTATACCTTTTCATAAATATAAGACCCACATTGCAACCCCAATAGAAGAACACCTGAATGAATGCGTGCATTATGCCGAGACAAATAAGATATCTAATCTGCATTTTACAGTTTCAGAGGCTCATCAGCAATTATTTGAAAGTGCTATTGCCGAAGTTAGAGAGAAAGTAGAATCAGAATCCGGAACGCAGATCAATATTAGTTTTTCATATCAAAACAAACAAACAGATTCTATTGCTGTCGACATAAAAGACAATGTATTCAGAAGTCAGAAAGGATCATTTATTTTCAGGCCTGGCGGACATGGTGCATTGATTGAAAATCTTAATGATATTGATGCCGACATTATTTTTATAAAAAATATAGATAATGTGATTCAGGATAAAATAGTTAAAACTACGTTATATAAAAAAGCGTTAGCAGGAATTTTGATAGAATTCCAGCAAAAAGTTTTTGGTTACCTGGATGCTATAGAAAAACAACAAATAAAAGAACAGGACGTTGAAGAAATAGTTGATTTTTTAATGCAAAAGCTTACTATAGAAATGACTCCCAACTTTAATAAGTTTACTTTTGAAAATAAAATAACTAAAATAAAAGAGCTTCTTGATCGTCCAATTCGTGTTTGCGGAATGGTTAAAAATGAAGGAGAAGCAGGAGGAGGGCCTTTTTGGATCAGAAATGAAAAAGGAGAAATCTCACTACAAATTGTAGAAAGTTCACAAGTTGATTTAAGCAATAAAAAGCAAAAAACAATTATGGAGGACTCTACCCATTTTAATCCGGTTGATTTGGTTTGTGGTACAAAAAATTATAAAGGTGAAAAATTTAATTTACCGGATTTTGTAGATCACAAAACAGGTTTTATTGTTGAAAAAAGTGCAGAAGGAAAAATAGTTAAAAATTATGAATTACCGGGATTATGGAACGGTGGAATGTCAAACTGGTTAACCATTTTTGTGGCGGTTCCGTTGATTACTTTCAATCCGGTTAAAACGGTAAATGATTTATTAAAACCGGCACACCAGCCCCATTAATGCATTTAGAGGAAATCATATCAGAATTAAGTTTTAAGGCCGTACGAAGCAGTGGTGCAGGGGGACAGAATGTAAATAAAGTCTCTTCTAAAGTTGTGCTTACTTTCGATTTAAAAACCTCTCAGGCTTTATCTCAAGAACAAAAATTATTGTTAGAAAACAATTTAGGATCACGTTTAACTTCTGAGAATATATTGATTTTAAATTGTGATGAGGATAGAAGCCAGCTCAAAAACAAAGAAATTGTCATAAAACGATTTTTAGAAATCATCAAAAAAGCTTTGTTCGTACCAAAGGCTCGAAAAGCAACTAAGATTCCAAAAGCGGTAATCAAAAAACGAATTAAGGACAAGAAGAATGTTTCGGATAGGAAACAATTACGAAAAAAACCGAACCTGGATTAGATTCTGTTTTTTGATTCCAAATTTCTAAGCAGGACTCAGGTATCTGCTTTTGGAATTTGGAATTTATTTTTGGAATTTTAAATATTTTAGCACTACTTTTGTGCTGTCTCAAAGGGGTGCTCTAAATAACGAGCTGAGATCATACCCAAAGAACCTGAGCGAGTAATGTTGCTAAGGGAAAAAACGACAAATTGTAGCGTGCAAACTATTTTTGTCGTAAGAAACACATTTATTAATTTAACAAAAAGAATAATTCCCCCTTTTATTCGTAATTCTTTTACGGATGAAAACTATTTTAAAAGGTTCAAAGCTGAACAACAAATCTATTCTCTTTCTTCTTTCTTCTATTTTCTTTACTCTAACTTCTTTCGCTCAGGAAGAGCAGGATTCAATCAAAGTCAATCAACTCGATAATGTATTGGTTTCAGCCGTTCGTGTCACTACAAAAACACCTGTAAGTTTTAGTAATCTGGATAAAAAAGATATTAAATCCAGAAATTTGGGTCAGGATATTCCGATTCTTATGAATTATCTTCCATCAGTAGTAACGACTTCTGATGCCGGAAACGGAATGGGTTACACAGGTATTCGTGTACGTGGAAGTGACGCTACGAGAGTCAATATTACCATAAACGGAATCCCGTATAACGATGCCGAGAGTCAGGGAACATTTTGGGTAAACATGCCTGATTTTGCTTCTTCGGTAGAAAGTCTGCAATTGCAGCGTGGTGTTGGAACATCAACGAATGGTTCAGGTGCTTTTGGTGCCAGTTTAAACATGCTGACAGATAATTACGCTACAAAAGCAAATGGCGAAATCTCAAATTCTTTCGGGAGTTTCAATTCACGCAAACATACCGTGAAATTCAGTACAGGTTTGCTAAATGATCATTTTGAATTGGCCGGACGTTTATCAACTATTAAATCAGATGGATATATTGACAGAGCAAGTTCAGATTTAAAATCATATTTTTTGCAGGGAAGTTACGTTGGTAAAACAACTTTAATTAAAGCATTGGTTTTTGGCGGAACCGAAAAAACATACCAATCCTGGAACGGAATTGATGGCGTGACTCTAAAGAAAAACCGTAGGTTTAACTCGGCAGGTATGTTTACAGACGAGGAGGGTAAAGACCGTTTTTATGATAATGAAACAGATAATTATAATCAGGATCATTATCAATTGCACTGGAACGAATCATTTACGGATAAATGGAGTACCAATTTAGCTTTTCATTATACCAAAGGAAAAGGCTATTATGAAAATTATAAAGAAGATGCCAGTATGGGCGATTACGGTCTAACGCCAGTTGGAACGGTAACAACTACTGATCTGATTCGCCAAAAATGGCTGGACAATGATTTTTACGGAGCAACATTTTCATTAAAGTATAAAGATGAAAAACTGGATGTTATTTTAGGAGAAGGCTGGAATAAATATGAAGGAAGCCATTTCGGAAAAGTAATCTGGGCAAGATATGCATCACAATCAGAGCTGGGAGATCATTATTACGATGATTTTTCGACAAAAGTTGACGGGAATGTTTTTTTGAAAGTCAATTATCAATTATTTAAAAAGTTGAGTTTATATGGTGATTTGCAGTACAGAACAGTTCAGTACAAGGCCAATAGTCTGGAAACCGGACTGGTAGATGACAGTTTTAGTTTTCTTAATCCAAAAGCAGGTTTGAATTTTGAAATCAATCAAAAAAATACACTTTATTTTTCCTATGCCAAAGCCAATCGGGAACCCAACAGAACTGATTATGAAGGCGGAAACGTAAGACCGGAAAAATTAGATGATTTTGAGTTAGGTTGGAGATTCAATTCGGATAATTTTAAACTCAATACCAATTTTTATTATATGGGATACAAAGACCAGTTGGTTTTAACGGGAGAATTAAACGATGTCGGCTCTCCTCTTCGTGCCAATAGTGGTGACAGTTACAGAGCAGGAATTGAGATTGATGCAACACTAAAGCTTTCAGAAAAATGGTTTTTGCAGCCTAATGTTACTTTAAGTCAGAATAAAAATAAAGATTTTTATTTTACCAGAGATGGTGTTTTGCAAAATTTGGGAGAAACCAATATCGCTTTTTCTCCTGATATAATTGCCGCAAATCGTTTGACTTTTATGCCAGTTAAAAACTTGCAATTATCGTTATTATCTAAATTTGTGGGTGAACAATTTATGGGAAATATAGATTCGGAACTTTCAAAACTGGATAGTTATTTTGTAAATGATTTTAATGCATCGTTTGAATTCAAAACAAATAAAGTTTTCAAATCAATAACGATATCGGCTTTAGTCAATAATATCTTTAATTTAAAGTACGAAAGCAATGGGTTTTTCTACACCTTCGATGATGATTATTCCAATCCTCCGGCTGTTAAGACTATGGAGGGTGTAGGTTATTATCCGCAGGCAGGAACTAACTTCTTGGTCGGTCTGACATTGAAATTTTAAAAAATAAAGTAACAAAGCCTGAAAGTTTTAAATTTTCAGGCTTTTCGATTTTAGTTATAAACGTGAATAATAGTTCCGCTTACTTCAACACGATACTGTATCAGAGGATATTCTTTTTCACCCAAACCTGTAAACAAACTATACTCAGTATCATCACAGGAACAAACGGCATTAATGCCCTTAATAGTCATAGCAGTACAAGAAGTTAAAGCCTGATTGGGACATGCGGCATCAAAAGCATTATAGCCGCTTCCAGCATTAAATATAATAACACCTTTTGCACCATAACCCGAAATAATTACGCCGTTACTCATATATTTTAGATTAGAGTATGATGGTAGATTCATGTCTATTGTTAAATTCACAGGATATTTTGGGATATAAGGGTTTTTATTGTTTATATCATTATCGCTGCAGGAAAAAAGTGCCGAAATAAAAAGTATTAAAAGCCAGATTTTTTTCATTGTTTTAAAGGGAATTAGTGAAACAAAAATAATTTATTTGGTCATGGGTTCTATATGATTAACATATAATTATGTACTATAAAAAATAATAGTATATTTGTAATAAGAAAAATCCCGTCCTGATGGGATTTTTTGTATTTATATAAACGATGAAGTTATGAGTAAAGTATCTTATTATACAGCAGAAGGATTAAAAAAATTAAAAGATGAACTGGAGCATTTAAAAAGTGTAATGCGTCCGAAAGCATCTCAGGATATTGCAGAGGCCAGAGACAAAGGAGATTTATCTGAAAATGCCGAATATGATGCTGCAAAAGAAGCACAAGGTTTATTGGAAATGAGAATTTCTAAACTCGAAGAAGTATATGCTAATGCCAGATTAATTGACGAATCACAATTAGATGTTTCAAAAGCATTGGTATTATCTAACGTGAAAATCAAGAACCAAAGCAACGGAATGGAAATGAAATATACCCTTGTTGCAGAAAGTGAAGCAGATTTAAAAACCGGAAAAATTTCGGTAACTTCTCCTATCGGAAAAGGTTTGCTTGGAAAATCTGTTGGCGAAGTTGCTGAAATTACCGTGCCTAATGGCGTTTTAAAATTTGAAATCCTGGAGATTTCAAGAGATTAAAAATTTGAAAGATGAGCTCAATATTTACCAAAATAGTAAACGGAGAAATTCCTGCTTATAAAATTGCCGAAGATGATAACTATTTGGCCTTTTTAGATGTAAATCCAAATGCTAAAGGTCACACATTATGTATTCCGAAACTAGAGATCGATAAGATTTTTGATATGGATGAAGACCTGTATTTGGGTTTGATGCAATTTTCTAAGAAGATTGCAATTGCTTTAGAAAAAACAGTTCCCTGCAAAAGAGTTGGTATGGCAGTTGTTGGTTTAGAAGTTCCTCATGCACATGTACATCTGATTCCGTTAAACGAGATGGATGAAATGCGTTTTCAAAACAAAGTATCCCTTTCTAAAGAAGAATTTGAAACTTTGGCGAAAAGTATTCAGGCAAATTTGTAAACGTATTGTCAGACTGAGCGGAGTCGAAGTCAATTTGAACATAAAAGAATCTTAACTCCGCTCAATTTGACAAAATAAAAATATAAAAAGTGTAGCAAAATAATTTTCGCTACACTTTTTTACTTAGTGAGATCTGAAATGTAGTTCCCTTTCCTATTTCAGAATGTAAAACCTTAATTTTTCCGCTGTGATATTCTTCAACTATTCTTTTGGTTAAAGAAAGTCCAAGTCCCCAGCCACGTTTTTTTGTAGTAAAACCAGGTTCAAAAATAGTTTTGAATTGGTTTTTCAAAATTCCGGTTCCGGAATCTTTAACATTTATTTTTACATGATGATGATCCTGTGTTATCACAAGTTCTAAAGTTCCTTTGCCTTTCATGGCATCAATAGCATTTTTTACTAAATTTTCAATGGTCCAGCTGTGCAATGTTGGGTTGAATAAAACAATAATTGGTTCTTTAGGTGCTGAATAGGAAAAAGCTACCTGCTTAGAAAAACGGGATTGCAAATAGTCATAAGTATTTAAAGTTTCAGTTACGATATCATGTTTTTCTAAAACCGGAACAGAACCAATTTTAGAAAAACGATCCGTAATAGTCTGAAGGCGTTCTACATCTTTTTCGATTTCTGATGTAATAGTCTGGTCAATTTCTTCGGTTTTTAATATTTCAATCCAGCCAATTAATGAAGAAAGAGGTGTGCCAATCTGATGCGCTGTTTCTTTTGCCATTCCTGCCCAGAGTTTGTTTTGAGTAGCCATTTTAGTACTCTTGTAAAAATTATAAATCAAAGCGGCAAACAAAAAGATAATCAGCAACAGGGCAACCGGGTAATATTTAAGTTTATTCAGTAATGATGAATTTCCGTAATATAACTGTTGGTATTTTCCGGGAGCGTATTCAAAAATTATAGGCTCATTTTCACTTTTTAGTTTATTCAGATATTTCTTAAACTTCTCTTTATTATTCAGGATTTCTTCTGGAACATTTTTAGAATTAATGACCTTATCGTACATCACCAGCATTACGGGAACTGAAGTGTTACTGTTTGTGATTTCCAGAGGTAAATCAAGATCAGCATATTCGTCTGCGTTAATAATTGTTTTTTGTGCGTTGGCCAAAATATTCATTTTCAGCCGTTCTTCATTTTTGAATATTTGAAAAAAGGTATAGGTATTCCACAGTATCAGGGAAATGATTGAAAAGGAAATAAAAATAATAATCCAACGGGTTCTATTTCTGCTTTCAGAAAAATGCATAAAGTAATTTTTGAGGTATAAATATAACGAAATAAAGACATTTAATATTTTGTAGATTTTAAAGATTTTTGCTTTTAAACCACAAACTATTTCTTTGGAATAAACCATTTCTATACTTTTGTAGTTACTGAAAACATGAATACGGTTAAAAAGAAAAAGATATGATCAGCATTAACCCAAAAGAGCTGCCAACGGCAAAATTACAAGGCTATTTGCAAAGTGCCATTGGTCCCCGGCCTATTGCTTTTGCCAGTACAATGAGCGCAAAAGGAATCCCGAATTTATCGCCTTTTAGTTTCTTTAACGTGTTTAGTGCCAATCCTCCAATTTTAGTTTTTTCGCCATCAAGACGGGTCCGGGATAATACAATTAAACACACTCTTATAAATGCAGAAGCAACACGGGAAGTTGTAATTAATGTGGTAAATTATGATTTGGTTCAGCAAACTTCTTTGGCCAGTACAGAATATGGAAACGGAGTAAACGAATTTATAAAAGCGGGTTTAACACAAATTCCTTCGGATATAGTGAAACCGTATCGTGTAAAAGAATCTCCTGTACAGTTTGAGTGTAAAGTAACACAGATTATTCCATTAGGAACAGAGGGAGGAGCAGGAAACCTGATTCTCTGCGAAGTGGTAAAAATTCATATCCATGAGTCAGTCTTAGATAAAAACGGAGCTATCGATCAGCATAAAATCGATTTGGTCTCCAGATTAGGAAACAACTGGTATTCAAGATCAAACCAAGGGCTTTTTGAAGTAGAAAAACCCCTGACAACTTTAGGGGTTGGAGTAGATGCAATTCCGAATTTTATTAGGGAGAGTACTGTTTTTGATGGAAATGATCTCGGGAAATTAGGCAATATTGAAGCCTTGCCTACAACAGAAGAAGTTAGTATATTTGTGAAAGAAAACTTTTCGGTAAAAGGAGTTTTGAGCTCTGACGATCAGGAAAAAATACATTTAGAGGCCAAAAAATATCTTGATAACGGGGATGTTTTATCAGCATGGAAAGTGCTTTTGGCAAAGAAATAAGAAACGAAACAATAATTAAATAAACGAAGATGGAAGTTACAGGAAAAGTAAAAGTGGTAAACCCGGAACAGCAGGTTAGCGCTTCATTTAAAAAAAGAGAATTAGTTGTCACTACAGATGAGCAATATCCTCAACATATATTAATCGAATTTACACAAGATAAATGCGATTTATTAAGTAGCTACAAGCAAGGTGAAGCTGTAAAAGTTTCGATCAATTTAAGAGGAAGAGAATGGGTTAACCCACAAGGTGAGACCAGATATTTTAATAGTATCCAAGGTTGGAGAATCGAAAGATTAGCACCAGAAGGTCCTGGGCAAACACCTCCAATGCCAGCAGCAGAAGCTTTTGCTCCAGCTACAAATTTAAACGAAGATGAGCCGGACGATTTGCCATTCTAAAGCGCTTAAATTCTAATAATAAAATTCCAGATTCCAAATCATGAATGTGTATTTGAGATTTGGAATTTTTATTTTTATCTCTTTTTTATCATTTCGACGAAGGAGACTTGGGCGATAGCAACAGACGAAGTAAATCTTCAAGAGAAACGCCACAAAGAAAGAATGGATGTTTGAAATTACCATTGTTATTGAAATTGAATTTTTAAAATGTATTATTTATCCAAAGATTTATTTTTCCCTCCCGTTTGTGAAGCCGATAACGAAGGTATTCTGGCCATCGGTGGTGACTTAAGTTCAGAACGGTTACAATTAGCGTACAAGAGCGGAATTTTTCCGTGGTTTAATGAAGGAGATCCCATTCTTTGGTGGGCACCTGATCCCAGAATGGTATTGTTTTTAGATGAATTAATCATTTCCAAAAGCATGCGGAATATCCTGAACCGAAATCAGTTTAAGGTTACTTTTAATCAGGACTTTAAAGAAGTTATTTCAAATTGCCAGAAAATAAAACGCGACGGACAAAACGGAACCTGGATTTCAAACAAAATGATGGATGCCTATTCCAAATTAAATGCAGAGGGAATTGCAAAATCGGTTGAGGTTTGGCAGGATCAAGTTTTGGTTGGAGGTTTATACGGAATTGATTTAGGTCATGTTTTTTGTGGTGAAAGTATGTTTTCTAAAGTGTCGAATGCCTCTAAACTAGCTTTTATAGCTTTGGTGAATCATTTAAAAACAGAAAATTATAAATTGCTAGACTGTCAGGTTTATAATCCGCATTTAGAAAGTTTAGGCTGTCGCGAAATTGACCGTGATGAATTTATGTCTATTTTAATAAGTAAATAAAATGAGTACTGCTTACACGGTAAAAGAAATCTATATTTATCCGATCAAAAGCCTTGCGGGAATTAACTGTCAACAGGCTTTTGCTGAAGAAATGGGTTTTCAAAATGATCGGAGATGGATGCTGCTGGATTCGGATAATCAACATATCACACAGCGTGAATATCCGATACTGAGTCAGTTTTATCCTGAGATTGCAGATGGAAAAATACGGGTCACTTTTAAGGACAAAAAACATGATTTTTTTATCGGTGAGCATCTCGATGATCAAATTTATACAAAAGTATGGGAAGATAAAAGTTTTGTTTTTGAAGTAAATAAAACCACTTCAAAATGGTTTAGTGATCGTTTAGGGTTTGAATGTAAACTCGTTAAAATCATCAATTCAGGAGACCGCAGACATGAAAGTTCAAGATCAAAAGAAATTTATAATGTGAGTCTGGCTGATGCCTATCCATACTTACTAATCGGAACAAAAAGTCTTGATTTTCTGAATGAAAAACTCCAGGAAAAAATTACAGTAAAAAGATTTCGACCCAATATTGTTATTAGTACTCAAAACCCTCACGAGGAAGATGATTTTGAACAATTTAAAATAGGAGAAGTACATTTTAAAAACGTAAAACCCTGTGGAAGATGTATTATGGTTAATAATGATCCGCAGAATGGAGTTGTAAAAAAAGAACTTCTGAAAATATTAAGTAAATACAGGAATTTCAACAATTCTGTTTTATTTGGGATCAACATTGTTGGTTTGAATCCGGGAATAATTCAGGTGGGAGATGAAGTTGTCTTCTAAAAATTCAATTTTGTAAAACTGTAATTCAAAGTATTAAAAAGTACCAGTTCATTTTTTAAGGTTGGTAATTCCAAAATTAATTTTAGTGTTTCGTGTGCCATCATCGTACCAATAATTCCGGGTAAAGTTCCTAAAACTCCGTTGAGGTTGCAATTCGGAACCTCTTTTGGATCCGGCATTTCAGGAAATAAATCCCGCAGGTTTTTGCTCCCTTTATCATTAAAAACAGCGATCTGACCTTCGAATTTTAAAATACTTCCATAAATTAAAGGTTTCTGAAGTTCAACACAAGTATCGTTTACCAAATAACGGGTTGCAAAATTATCAGAGCCATCTATAACAATATCATACTGCTGAATTATCTGCACTGCATTTTCAATCGTTAATTTTTCAGTAATAGCTATAGCCTGAATTAAAGGGTTTAGTTTCGAAACCATATTTTGGGCTACAATGGCTTTTTCCTGACCAATTTCATTTTCAGTATATAAAATTTGCCGGTGTAAATTATGAATTTCTACAGCGTCAAAATCCATTATCCCAATAAAACCTACGCCAGCCGTTGCTATATATTGTAGAATCGGGCAGCCCAAACCTCCGGCTCCAATTACCAAAACTCTTGCCTTTTTGAGTTTTTCCTGACCTTCATCACCAATTTCAGGAAGAATGGTTTGTCGGTTATAACGTAAAAATTCTTGGATAATGCTCATTTAATTAAGTCTTAAAGTTTGAAATTCGAAAGTCAAAAGTAAAATGTCTAAAGCCAAACAATAAAGTTAAGTATTGGACTTTATAACTTTCGACTTTATGACATTTGACTATATACTTTATCCCAGTCTTTCCAAACAGGTTCATAACCTTTTTTAGTAATGATTTCAGCAATTTCTCTTGCTGAACGTTCGTCGCTAATTTCAAATTGTTCCAGTGATTGCGGGTCAACAACATAACCACCCGGATTGGTTTTGGAACCTGCACTCATACTTGTCACGCCAATCGGAATAATATTGTTTCTGAACTTTTCGTTTTCACGAGTCGAAATGGAAATTTCAAGATCTTCATTCCATAAACGATAAGCGCAGATTAACTGTGTCAGATCTTTATCATCCATAATAAAATTCGGCTCGATAATGCCTTCCGCAGGGCGCAATCTCGGAAATGAAACCGAATACTTGGTCTGCCAATATTTCTTTTGAAGATAATCAAGATGCAAGGCATTAAAAAAGCTATCTGTGCGCCAATCTTCCAAACCTAATAACACACCCAAACCTATTTTATGAATTCCCGCAGTTCCAATCCGGTCCGGGGTTTCAAGTCTAAAATCAAAA
The DNA here is from genome assembly GCF_003202435.1 of Flavobacterium cheongpyeongense. Classification (GTDB taxonomy): domain Bacteria; phylum Bacteroidota; class Bacteroidia; order Flavobacteriales; family Flavobacteriaceae; genus Flavobacterium; species Flavobacterium cheongpyeongense. The sequence goes on along the minus strand of NZ_QJHK01000028.1, from coordinate 34,525 downwards.
TTGGATTTCTTGCCTTTTGTATGGTATTTTTTATACACTTCCTGATGATACGTTTCCTGATAAACCAAAACCGAATATACACCGGCATCATGCAAACGTTGGTATTCTTCTGTAGAAAGTGGCTGAACTTCCACAGAAATAATTGAAAATTGTTCTCTGATTAAATGAATTGCATTTAGGAAATAATTAATATTTACCGTGTAATTGGCTTCGCCGGTTACTAATAAAACGTGATCAAAACCGGTTTTTTTTAGTGCCTCCACTTCTTGTTTGATTTCTGAATCGTAAAGTGTTTTTCGTTTGATTTTATTGTTCAGACTAAATCCGCAATAGGTACAAATATTTTGGCATTCGTTGCTCAGATAAAGCGGTGCATACATCTGAATGGTTTTGCCAAAACGTTTTTTAGTAATTTCATGGCATTTTTGAGCCATTTGTTCTAAATAAGGCTGTGCAGCAGGTGAAATCAATGCCAAAAAATCATCCAGATTTAGTTTGTTTTTAGCCAAAGAATACTCAACATCTTTTGATGTGGTTTGGTATATTTTTGATTGAATGGAATTCCAATCGTATTGTTCAAAAATGGATTTGAATGTTTTCATTGTGTTGTTTTATTCATATAGAAAAGAAGTCAAAGGGCTCGAAGCCACAGCATGATTTTGCGGATTAGCAATTTTAGCTTCAAAAGCTTTTCTGCCAGCAATTACTGCTTCCTTAAATGCTTCAGCCATTAATTTCGGATTTCCGGCTACGGCAATTGCAGTATTAACCAAAACGGCATCGGCACCTATTTCCATGGCTTTTGCAGCGTCTGATGGAGAACCAATTCCAGCATCTACAATGACAGGAACATTACTTTGTTCGATAATGATTTCTAAAAAATCAATGGTTTTTAAACCTTTGTTGCTGCCAATTGGTGAACCTAATGGCATGACAGCTGCTGTTCCTGCATTTTCCAGATGTTTGCATAAAACCGGATCGGCATGGATGTAAGGCAAAACAAAAAAACCAAGTTTTGCTAGTTCTTCTGTTGCTTTTAAAGTTTCGATTGGATCGGGCATAAGATATTTTGGGTCGGGATGAATTTCTAATTTTATCCAATTAGTCTCAAGCGCTTCACGTGCTAATTGGGCAGCAAAAACCGCTTCTTTTGCATTGCGTGCACCTGATGTATTGGGTAATAAATTGATATTTGGATGATGTAAGTGTGCTAAAATAGCATCCGTTTCTGTTTCAAGATCAATGCGTTTTAAGGCAACCGTTACCAATTCACTTCCCGAAGCTAAAATGGCTTCTTCCATTTCCAGATTAGAACCAAATTTTCCTGTTCCCAAAAATAAGCGGGAATTAAAGGTTTTATCTCCTATTTTAAATAATGACGTTTGCATATAATTTGTCGTAAAGTTGTTGTACCAGTTTTTCTTTCTCAGGACTTTTTGTTATTATTCCGGAAACAGCAATACCGTGAATTCCTGTTTTAATGAGGCTTTCTATGTTTTCTAAGGTAATTCCGCCAATGGCATAAATGGGTGTTGTAATATTTTCGGTTTTCATTTTATTCAGAATTGAAACGTAACCATCATTACCTAAGACGGGACTTAGTTTTTCTTTGGTTTCCGTAAATTGAAAAGGTCCCAGACCAATATAATCGCACCCATTTTTGGACTGAAAAACGACATCTTCAAAAGTGTTCGCTGTTGCTCCAATAATTTTTCTGTCTCCTAAAATAGCACGGGCTTCAGGAATACTCATATCGGTTAAACCTAAATGAACGCCATCTGCACCCATTTTCTGAGCGAGTAAAACATCATCATTGATAATGAAATTTGACTTATACTCTTCGCATAAAATTTTTACGGCTTCGGCCAGAATTAATCTGTTTTCAAAAGGTTGATTTTTGAATCGCATTTGTATCCAATCACAGCCAGCATCGAGGGCCTGATGAATATTGTGCAATTGCTTTTCAATAGTTTCGCCTTGTGAAATGTATTGTAATTTGTTAAACATAATGGTACCCAATTAGTGTTGATGTGGAGTTTAAATACTTTTCAATATATACTTTAGCTTCTAAACAAGCCGTTTTTAAGTCATAGCCTAAAGCTAAGTTTGCCGCAATTGCTGAAGACAAGACACAGCCTGATCCGTGTTTTGGGCGGAAATTATTTTTTGTAGGGTTGAGTTCTGTCAGATTACTTTTTAAAAATAAATAATCAGTGCCCAAAGCAGCAAGATTATGACCTCCTTTCAATAAAATAGCCGTTGGAAGTTCATTTTTGACCCAAAGTTTTTCAGCAAAAAAATGGGGATATAGCTGCATTATTTCTTCATAATTAGGGGTGATCAAATCAATTTTAGATACTGTTTTTTGTAAATCGGAATGGTTTTCAAGGGGTAAAAACTCAAACTCTGTAGAAGACTTTAATACGGTATCCCAAACAATAAGAGCATTTGGACTTAATTTTTTAATTAACGAAACCACTTCATTTAAATAAATAACCGAAGGAACAATACCAATTTTTACCGATTTTATAGGATAATTTTTGAATAGTTTTTTTATTGAGCGTAATACAAAGTCAATCGATGTCCATTCTATTTCGTAGAATTTAGAATCGGTTTGAATTGTATTTGCTGTGCTTATCGCTAAACCCTGCACCTGATGCTGTTCAAAAGTTTTAGAATCTGCTAAAATTCCTGCACCTCCTGAAGGATCCAAACCAGCTATGCTGAGAGCGAAAGGACGATTTTTTGACATAGTTTAAAATTTTTAATGGAATCCGGACTATTCCAGATTGTTCCTAAAAGAGCAACATCGTCAAAACCTTTTCGAAGTGTTTCTTCAATATTACCTGAGTGTATTCCGCCTAAAGCAATCATTTTTGTATTCAATTTTTTTCGTTGTTTTATATCTTCAAAAAGATTGGTTTTTGGGTTATAATTTTCTTTAGAAATACTTCTAAAAACCGGGCTTAAAAAGGAATATTCAAAAATGTTCTCCAAAGCATTGAAATCTTCAATTGAATGTGTTGAAGTGGATAAAATCATATTCTCAATTACTTTAATATCATTTTTTTTCCTTTGTGTTTCTGAAAAATGAATTCTGTTAATACCAAAATTAGCTGCTATTTCATGATGGTTGTGCAAAACCAGTTTCTCCCGATATTCCTGTTTTATCTGATGAATAAATTTTTCCATATCTACTTCTGAGAAATCCGGTTTTCGAATATGAAGCAAAGACAATCCTTCTCCAAATAAAGAATCAATTACGCTGATTTCATTTGCAATTGTAGAAGGATTTGTAATTACGATCATAGTCTAACTTCTATTTCTTTATTCTTGATTCTTTGCTCTATTTTCTTTCTTAGATATAAATCTCTTTTCCCTGCTCAATAAACTCTTCTGATTTTTCCTGCATGCCTTTTTCGGCAGCAGCCACATCACGGATTTCCTGAGATATTTTCATGGAGCAGAATTTTGGTCCGCACATGGAACAAAAATGAGCCACTTTTGCACCATCAGCTGGAAGAGTTTCATCATGAAATTCTCTTGCTGTGTCAGGATCAAGCGCGAGATTAAACTGGTCTTCCCAACGGAATTCGAAACGGGCTTTACTCAAGGCATTGTCTCGGTACTGTGCTCCCGGATGTCCTTTGGCTAAATCTGCCGCATGAGCTGAAATTTTATAGGTAATCACACCATCTTTTACATCTTTTTTGTTCGGTAAACCGAGATGCTCTTTTGGTGTTACATAACACAACATGGCGCAGCCGTACCAGCCAATCATAGCTGCTCCTATAGCCGATGTGATATGATCGTAACCCGGTGCAATATCTGTTGTTAATGGCCCAAGCGTGTAAAATGGAGCTTCATGGCAATGTTCTAATTGTTTGTCCATATTCTCCTTGATCATGTGCATTGGTACGTGTCCTGGACCTTCAATAAAAACCTGAACATCATGTTTCCAGGCAATTTTTGTCAGTTCACCCAGTGTTTCCAGTTCTGCGAATTGTGCAGCATCATTGGCATCTGCAATTGATCCCGGACGTAATCCGTCGCCAAGGGAAAAAGCCACATCATATTGTTTCATGATTTCGCAGATTTCTTCAAAATGGGTGTAAAGGAAGTTTTCTTTATGATGAAATAAGCACCATTTTGCCATAATTGAGCCACCACGGGAAACGATTCCTGTTACGCGGTTGGCTGTTAAATGAATATAGCGAAGCAAAACTCCGGCATGAATGGTAAAATACGAAACGCCTTGTTCTGCCTGTTCAATCAAGGTGTCACGGAAAATTTCCCAGGTTAAATCTTCGGCAATTCCTTTTACTTTTTCCAGAGCCTGATAGATTGGAACGGTGCCAATTGGAACTGGTGAATTACGAATAATCCATTCTCTGGTTTCGTGAATGTTTTTCCCTGTCGATAAATCCATGATGGTGTCAGCACCCCAACGGCAAGCCCAGACAGCTTTTTCAACTTCTTCTTCAATACTTGATGTCACAGCGCTGTTACCAATATTGGCATTTATTTTTACTAAAAAGTTACGTCCCACAATCATGGGTTCGCTTTCGGGATGGTTGATGTTGTTGGGGATTATGGCTCTTCCGCAGGCAACTTCGCTTCGTACAAATTCAGCGGTGATCTTGCTTTTTGGAGTGTTGGCACCGAAACTGTGTCCGGCATGTTGACATTGCATGGCGCTGGTTTGCTCGTTTAAAAGTTCGATACGCTGGTTTTCACGAATCGCAATATATTCCATTTCCGGTGTAATGATACCTTGTTTGGCGTAGTACAATTGTGTTACGTTTGCTCCTTTTTTTGCACGTTTTGGCTGATGCAGATACTCAAATCTAAGATGATCTAAGCTTTGGTCTTTTAATCGTGTTTGTCCATAATCGGAACTTATTTCAGATAAAATTTCGACATCATTTCGGTCTAAAATCCATTGTTCTCTTAAGCGTGGCAAGCCTTTTCTGATGTTAATTTCGATATTGGGATCTGTATAAGGTCCGGATGTGTCATAAACAGTTACTGGCGGATTTTTTTCGATTCCTCCGTTTGACAATTTGGTATCGCTAAGAATAACTTCGCGCATAGCGACTTTTATCGGATGAATTTCTCCGTCGATATATACTTTTTTGGAATTCGGAAAAGGGGTTCTTGATATTTGTTCTTCGTTTGTCATTACTGATTTAGATTAAAGTTGTATTGTTGTTGTAAAATTGAAATTTCTCGTAATCCTGATTCTGCCAGGGATAGCAGTGGAAAGCCCGTAAAGAAGGAAACTGTAGAAAACAAGGAATAAAAAAGCGACCAGCGGAAGCTTTGTTATGACTATGTTTTTGTGGTTGACGACTGCGGACTTGTAACGAATAGCCCGTTTGTGCAGCCGGATTATCCTCCTTGTGTGGCTGAAATAATTAGAATTTCGTCGGTTTCGGATACAAAGTGTTGGCTCCAGTTTGTTTTTGGAACAACAGTATTGTTAATGGCAACGGCGATTCCGTTTTGTTTGTTTGGAATTTCGAGATCGAGCAATGACTGAACGCTTAGCGAATCGGCATTGAATTGTTTGATTTGTTGGTTGATTTTAAGTTCCATTCCTTTGAAATTTTAGTTGTAGAGATGCACAGCAGTACATCTAAAAACCTTAGGAATGGCTACAATTACGCACAAAAATGCGTCAAGAAGTCATCTTACTTTTCCCTACGCTAGTATGAACTAGATCAGGTTCAGAGGGTAAAATCTCAGCCTGCGCGATGCAGACACCCCTAAAGTGTGAAGCAAATATAGATAATTTTTGTTTAAAAGTTTCAGGTTTCAGGTTTCACGTTGTAAAAAACTGAAAACTGTGACTGAAAACTGCAACTGTTTACTTAGCTCTTTTCCAGCAATCTTCGGCGTGATCATTGACCATTCCGGTGGCTTGCATGTGTGCGTAAACTACTGTTGATCCCACAAATTTAAAGCCTCTTTTTTTTAAATCTTTACTAATTTCATCCGAAAGCGGAGTCGTGGCGGGAACATCTTTTGAGGTTTTTGGATGGTTTATGATGGGTTTTCCGTTGGTGAATTTCCAAATGTAATGGGAGAAAGTTCCAAATTCTTCCTGTACATTCATAAAAGCCTGCGCATTCGAAACGGCTGCTTTTATTTTTAGTTTGTTGCGGATGATTCCGGTATTCTGCATCAATTCTTCGATTTTATCATCAGGATAGCCGGCAACTTTTTTATAATCAAAATGGTCAAAAGCATTCCTGAAATTTTCTCTTTTGTTTAAAATCGTAATCCAGCTTAGCCCGGCCTGAAAAGTTTCGAGAATTAGAAATTCGAATAGGGTAGGGTCGTCATAAACCGGTACACCCCATTCTTGGTCATGGTATTTTTTATACAGTTCACTGGAAGTACACCAGCTACAGCGTGTTATAGATTCCATAGTTATTTGCTGTGAATGTATTTTTCAATTAAGGAATGTCCTAAATAGATTAAGGGAGTAAGTAAAATGGCGATAATTAATTTGACAAAATAGCCTGTAAATGCTGATGCGATATACTGTTCGGTATTGATTTTTCCTGTCATCCAAAAGGCTATTCCCAAGACAATAAAACTATCAAATAATTGAGAAATCACAGTTGAGCCGGTACTTCTTAGCCAAATCATTTTGTCTCCTGTTTTTCTTTTAAAAAAATGGAATATAGTAACATCTATTAATTGCGAAACTAAAAAGGCAGTAATGCTTCCCACAATAATCCACATGCTTTGACCAAATACTGCCGTAAATTGACCATCGGTAACCAATCCATCTCCTTTTACAGCTGGAATTTTTAAAGCAATAAAGAGTAAGATAAAACAGTAAGCAATTAAACAAGCCGTTATTAAGGAGAGTTTTTTGACGCCTTTTTCTCCAAAATATTCATTGATTAAATCAGTGGTAACAAAGACAATTGGCCAGGGTAAAATCCCGACACTCATTAAGTAAGGCCCTACGTAAATGAGTTTTCCGCCAATTAATTCGGCTACTATAGCATTGGTAATAAATATTCCTGCCAGAATAACATAAACGAGGTCTTTTTTAGATTGAAACATACTTAGGAATTTGATGCAACCAAATTTACTTCTTTATTTTTATAAACTGCTTTTTTAGAATAATAGATGTAGAGTAGATTTAAAGAAAAAGTTCCATTTTAGTAAATTAAAAATGGAACTTAATCTTATTGAGGTTTAGGGCTTGTGCTGAAATGAAAGTAGGTTTTACACTTTTTCTAATTGTATGTTATTGGGCAGCTGGCCAAGGTGTTGTAGTTTGATACTAGCCAATTTTTGAGCATTGTCAATGCATTCTAAAGGTTCTTTTCCTTTTAGTTTGCTGTATAAAAAGCCCGTCCAAAATGCATCTCCTGCTCCTGTAGTATCTTTTATGTTTGCAACAAAATTGGCTTTTTTATGAATGATACCTACTTTTGCATCGAATAAAACGACTCCTTCTTTTCCTTTTGTTAAGCAAATAGTTGATGCCCCTAATTGATGAAAATAGTCAAAAATATAGTCGTCACTTTTAGTTTCATTAAACAATCTAAAACAATCGTCATCACTTAATTTGACTAAAGGATTTGTAGATAAATATTCTTTAATAACCTCTTTAGCTTCGGCTCTATTCGGCCATATTTTTTCAGAAAAATTAAGGTCAATACTAGTTAGCAGACCCAATTGATGCGCTTTTTTAGCTTTTTCTAAAATGGTTTTACGTGCCGGGTTTTTGCTTAATGCAAAACAGGTTGTGTGAAAAATTTTAGCGGTCTGAAGTAATTCGTCTGTAATTTGAGTGTTTAGAATTTGATAATCTGCTTGTCTGTATGGTATAAATTCAGGTGTTTCACTTGATTTGGATACAAAAATTACCGATGATGGTTCTTCTTCTGTTTGTTTAACATAAGAAGTTACAACATTGTTTTCGTTTAATTCTTCTATCATGAAGTCGCCTAAGCCGTCTTTGCCGCAAGTGGCAACTAAAGCTGTTTTGAGTCCTAATTTAGCTCCGTTTATAGCTACATTTGTTGGTGAACCACCTAAAAAACGGTGGTAATTTTCTATTTTAGAAATGGGCAAGTTGATTTCATTGCCAATAAAGTCAATGAGTATTTCCCCAATACATATGATGTCGATTGTCTTTTCCATTTTAAATCAATAATTTAAAATTTGCAGTAATTCCCTGATGTAATAAAACAGTTGCTGCCGCACTCCAGGTACAAAACGGAACTCCGTTGGGCATTTCTGTTTCGGTATTAAAGTTTTCATAGAAACTAAAATTCTCTTTTTGATTGGCATTGTTTATTGCTTCTAAAAGGGCTTTGGCTTCATTGTTTTGATTTCTAGCAAGCAAGGCTAAGCCATAAAAACCATTTACCATTGGCCAGCTTCCTCCATTGTGAAACTCATTGGGGTAATTTCTAAATTCGTATTTGAAATTGTTTTTCAGTAAGTTCCAGTCGGGATCAGTTTCAGTAACTGGTGGCCAAAAAGCAGGGATTAATTTCAGTGGTTTTTGAGTTCTAATTTTTTCGGCATACTGAATTGTTTTTTCTTGAAAGTCTTTTGGACCTATGTTTAGTAGTATTGCTAATGAATTTGCAAAAGCATCAAATTGCGTTTTATATCCGGCAGGTGAAAAGGAACAAGGCATGAAATTGCCAAATGGCATCTCGTTATACGTTCTTTCGTGATATTTCTCAGCTGTTGAATTTGGGATAAAATTAATTTCTATTTGCTCCGTAATTTTTTCAATTTTAGATGTGATTCCTGTATTTTTTGCAAAATGATTGTAACTTTTTAATGCCCAAACACGCAACAATTGATCGTATAAAACATAACCATCTGTAATGTATTCATCGGCCCAGTTTCCTGATAAAGGAACATACATCAGGTGTTTGTTGTTGAATTCCCAGGCTTCCATTAAGGTCAGACATTTTTCGATATTCGCTTGGTATTTTTCAACAAAAGAAGGATCATTTTTGTAAAAAGCATACTGGCAAATTCCAATGATGAACCATGTTACAGCATCAACTCTCCCTGCTAATCCGCCGTAACTTACTTCGGTATCAGTACCATTTGTCATAACGTTGGATGGTATGGTTCCGTTGTAGTGTTGGTTTTTAGCTAAAGTCTCTAATGTTTTTCTAAAAGTTTCGATCAAATCGTCCTGTCCTGATGCTAAAGCTGCGAGTCCGCATATTACACCATCACGCGCCCAAACTCTTTTGTAATTAGAAATGTTTTGTGCACTTGCTAAAAAACCTTTGGTTGAGGATGATTTTTGGAGTAATTCAATTGCTTTGGTATAATTGCTATCAGTATTCATACTACTAAAATGTTGTTTTCTTTACTTTGATTAATAAGGTACTAAGGGAACCGAGTAATAATAAGACTCCGGCAAATGTTATGGCTAGACGCGGGTCGTTATTTAAAAAGTTTTTTAGGACGAATCCAAAAGAAACATTTTGAATGATCATTGGAATTACAATCATCATGTTAATGATTCCCATATAAACTCCGTAGCGTTCTTTGGGAATATTGGAAACCACCATGAGATAAGGAATTCCCATCATGCTCGCCCAGGCAATCCCGTAACCAATTATTACTGCAAAAAATAGATACTGATTTTGAATGACCGGAAAGAATAAAAAAGAAATAGCTCCAAAAAGAAGACAAATAAAATGCACCATTTTTGGACTGTGCTTTTTTGCCAGTTTTGCCAGATAAAAAGCTACCGAAAAGGTTACAATAAACCCAAATGCACCAATCAATCCCATCCATTCTACAGCTTTTTCATAACCTGTTTTATCGACAGGAGTGGTATTCCAAACGGATAGCGCAATACTTTTTGAATTGTTTTGCCAAAAACACATTAAAGCATACCATTGGAATAAATACACTAAAAAGAGTTGCCACATTACTTTTGGCATTTCTAATACAGCATGATAGATATCGACAAAAGGTGAAAAGACATTCAATGGCTCTGATTTCATTTTTTCAATCTCTGCTGCTGTTGGCGGAATCTCTTTTGTTTTCTTCATACTCCACCAAATTGATGTTACCGAAAGAACAGCACCAAGAAAAAAAGAGGCATAAATCCAGTTGGGCAACTGTCCTGTATAGCCAATAAAAACGATAGGAAAGAGGAACAATGAAATGTAAGATAAGAATTGCCCAAACCCGGTAAAAAAACTTTGTGCCTGAAACCCGATAGGTTGCTGATCTTCATTAAGTGTGTCGGCAATAAAAGCACGATATGGTTCCATTGCAGTATTGTTTCCAACATCTAAAATCCAAAGCAAACCAGCCGCCATCCAAAGAGAACTGCTAAAAGGAAAAAGAAATAAGGCAATGCTGCAAATAATGGCTCCAATAAAAAAATACGGTTTTCTGCGTCCCCATCTTGGATGCCAGGTTTTGTCGCTCATTGCTCCAATTATCGGTTGAATCAATAGTCCTGTTAGTGGCCCGGCTAAGTTTAATATCGGAATTTGATCCGGACTGGCGTGCAGAAAATCATAAATAGGATTTACGGCGCTTTGTTGTAACCCAAAACTATATTGGATGCCAAAAAAGCCAACATTCATATTGATAATTTGCCAAAAACTTAGTTTGGGTTTAGAGAATGCCATAATTGCGTTTTTTAAAATTTTAAAATCAATTCCTGTACTATAAAAATACAGGAATTGGTAACCAACTAACATTTATGAACCAACTTTGATTAAAATTTATAAGATAAAGCCATTGAAAGTGATCTTCCGGTCATTGATCTGGCTCTGATAAAATTTACGGTGTTTTCTGTGATGCTTCCTTCTTCAGCTTCCGTAATTGCTAAGGCGTTGAAAAGGTTGTTTCCAGAAACGTTTAATGATAATCCTTTTGCAATACCAACTTCAACAAATCCATTTACAATTACAAACCCATTCATTACTAATTGATTTGAATCTTGAGCATACGCCTTTGTCTGACCAATAAAGCTCAAACCAAGTGTATTTTTATTATCCATGAATTTATAAGTAGGTAAAAAACTGTACATTAATTTAGGTTGTCTTCTAGGTTGATTACCATTGTTGTCTCCTGAAGTAATTTCAGCTTTTGTATAAGTTAAGGAACCTCTTAAATCTAAATTAGCAGTAATATTATAAGCAGTTTCTAACTCTAGCCCCATAGATTTGTAATTGTTTTTAATGATACTGTTTGAAGTAGCTTCAAATCCGCCTTGTTCATCTGTTTTAGAGTGAAACGCTGTAGCATAAAGGTAACCATTGTCGAATTTTTGTTTGAATCCAATTTCGGCCTGAGTTAAAAAGTCTAAAGCGTTAATTTTATTTCCGTCTAAATAATCTAATCCACTAAATAAAATTCTATCGGCTTTAGCAGAAGCACCTCTGCTTATCCTTGCAAATACAGACTGTCTGCTTGCTAAAAGCAGGTTTGCTCCTAAAGTATAAGAATAATAGTCGTAATCATAATTCACAGCTGTTGGATTGGCATTGTCAATTGCAAATACATTTTGTTCCGGTGCAGAAATTTCACCATCATTATTAATATCATAAGTAGTAGAGACACCTCCTGCAAATGAACCTGTTACTTTTCCTTTGTCATAACGTAAACCTCCTTCAAATGATAAATTTTCAGTTGCATCAACAGATATATTAACATAAGGGGCAGAAACATTGTATTGCGTATCATAATTTCGGGCTAAATTCCCCCAGGCTGGTGTTCCGTAAGCATATAATCCATTTTCAGATAAAGAATTTCCACCCGCATCATTAACATTAATTAAGCGAGGGTTATCATCTGAAACTTCTTGCAGATAGGAATTCCATAACCATGACATAGATACATTTTGCATGGATTTAAAGAGACCGGCTGTAATTCCTATTTTATCGAATTTTTTGGTCAAACGTAGATCGTTCATGAAATTCCCCATATTGTTTAGTTGAGTGTCAAACATGTGAATTCTTGCTACTAATCCATTTGGGTTATTAAAAGCAGCTCCGTTATCTGCGTAGCTTAAAGTTGATCCAGCTCCAAAAGAGTTTGCAATTGTCGAAGCAGATGCCAGTTCAGCAGGAAACGGTGAGATAAAACCACCTGAATTAGATGAGAATCTAATGTTATCGGTAATTTTCCAATTGTTTTCTAAATTAAAGGAAACATTTGCGCCAATTGATTTTGAAACAGGATGCATTCCGTTAGACACAGCTTCTCTGCGCACATTTCCGTCAGGTCCTAATCCAACACTATGAGTCAAATAAATAGATTGTAAAGCACCAGTTGTAGCATCATAACCATCAACACTTTTCCAATTTGGGTTAGCATTTGTACCTGAAACAGCTACTGGCATAGGCATATAAGCAGCGGCTCTGTCATTTAAGAATTTCGCATAAAGAGTAATAGAACCATTTTCAAATTCTTTTGTAATGTTGAATTTTACTTGGCCTCCATTATTGCTGTTGAATCCTGTTTTTCTAACTCCTTCACCCGTTCTGTAAAAGCCACCAACATGAAAATACAATCCATCCCCAATTTTTGATCCATAATCCAAATCGGTTCTGAAATTTCCGTAATCTAATCCAAATGATGTACTGATGTTACCTCCTTCAGTTTTACCGGTTTTACTGATAAAGTTGATAATTCCACCCGGTGAATTAGATGATAAAGTAGATGCTGATCCACCACGAATAGCTTCAATTTTAGCGATGTTTCCGTCAAATCTTGTAAAGATATCCGCTGTTGCAAATGCAATATCACCAAATAATAATACAGGAAGTCCGTCTTCTTGAAGTTGTAGGTATTTAGAACCACCAGAAGAAATTGGCACACCACGAACAGAAATATTTGAATTTCCTTCACCTCCTGAAGATTCTGAACGAATACCAGGAATGGTTCTGAAGATTTCTGCTGTCGATCTTGGTGCTGATTGTGTAACCTGCTCTGTTCCCAGAGTAGTGATTGAAACGCTGGATTTGATTTTGGTTTTAGGGTTTACTACTCCAGTAACGACTACATCATCTAAAACATTTGCATCTTCAACTAATGAAATGTTTTGAATAGCATTGCCATTTATTTGAATGTTCATTTCAGTTGTTTTGTATCCGATGTAAGTAGCAATAATAGTTACTGTTTCGTTTCTTAGATTTGTAAAAGCATATTTTCCATCAAAGTCTGTAGCGGTTGCTTTATCAGAATTTTTTATTGTAATATTTACTCCTGGAATTCCAGCTCCAGTTGCATCAGTAACAGTTCCTGATAAAGTTGAATTTTGAGAAAAACTGATGTTAAATAGTAATAATGCTATAATTATTCCTATTTTTTTAAATAATGAATTATTTGTTTTCATCGTGGTTATTTATTTAGTTAATAATTTATTTAGTCATTTTTTATCAAATGTATATATTACCATAAAAAATAAATGTTTTTTTTGTACGAAAACGTTTTCGATTTTTCCGAAAACGTTTTCGATTATAATCAGTTTTTTTTATGATATTTGTTTAATGAGAGAAACTACTTTAAAAGAAATAGCTTCCGCTTTAGGTATATCTATTACCACTGTTTCGAAAGCATTGAAAAATTATCCGGATGTTAGTGATAAAACTAAGAAAGCTGTTATTGCTTTGGCTCAGGAGCTTGATTATACACCCAATAGTTTTGCCGTTAATTTGCGGACTAAAGAATCAAAAACAATTGGTCTTATTATTCCTGAAGTAGTACATCATTTTTTTTCAGGCGTTGTAAATGGTATTATTGCTGAAGCAGAGAAAAATGGTTATTTGGTCATTATTCTTCAGTCTAATGAATCTTTAGAGTTAGAAAAAAAGCAAGTAGCACTTTTGATTAATAAAAGAGTGGATGGAATTATCATGTCGCTTTCTAATGAATCCAATGATGATGTTCATATTAAAGATATTCTTAAAAAAGAAATTCCTTTTGTGCAGTTTGATAAAATCTCAAAGTTAATTCCAAGCTCTAAAGTTATCATAAATGATCAAAAAGCGGCCATGGAAGCAGTTCAGCATTTGATTGATATGGGGTGCAGGAAAATAGCTCATATTCGGGGGCTTGAAAATCCTCAAAACGCTATTGATCGTTTTTTGGGATATAAAAAAGCACTGGAAAAAAACGGAATTCCTTTTGATTCTAGTCTGGTATATTCCTGTAAAGCAATCACTTTTGACCAGGGCGTAGAATTTGCAAAACAAATTTTGGAGGAAGATAAAGGTATTGATGGGATTTTTGTAATTACAGACCTGGTAGCGGTTGGAGTTTTGGCACATTTTAATGAAAAAGGAATTGAGGTGCCTAATCAGATTGCTGTTATTGGTTTTAGTAATTGGTTAGTCTCACAGGTAATTACGCCCAAATTAAGTACGGTTAATCAGCCAAGTTATGATATGGGTGTAGCAGCATTTACTTTATTGCTGGAAGAAATCCTTTCCCGTAAAGAAGGAAAGTCATTTAAACCTAAAATAATTGAATTAGAAACAGAGGTGATTGTTCGTGAGTCAACCTTGAAAAAAAGCTAATAAAAGCGATTTTCAGTTCAAAAGTACTTTTTTGTGTCACAACAAATATCTTTTTTGGTTTTAAAACATTGTTAAGCACTAAATCACCTATCAGATTTAAGACATTTTTATATAATTTCATCAAATGATGAATCAAATTTAAAATTCATTATAACGGTGTGGCTGTTAAATTTTTATTACAATTAGTGATTTTTGGTTATTTTTGAAACAATAAGCTTTGTTTTTTAAAATTGCAAATTATAATAATGAAAAAAATAATATCAATTATTATCATGAGTACAACCTTTTTTGCAGCTACTGCACAAAACAATTCGGATAATCCGTTATTAAAAGCATGGCAAGGGTCTTACGGAGGAGTTCCTGCTTTTAATGAGTACAAAGTTTCTGATTTTAAACCGGCAATTGAATTTGCGATTCAGGAAAAACTAAACGAAATCGATGCTATTGCAACTCATCCAAAAGCCCCTACTTTTGATAATACAATTGCAGCTTTAGAACGTTCAGGAAAGACAATAAAAAGAATATCTGCCGTCTACGGAATTTACAGATCTAATTTAAGTAGTCCGGAATTTAACGCAGTAGATACTGAAATGTCTCCTAAATTTTCTGAATTTACAGATAAAATTAACCAAAATAAAAAGCTTTTCGAAAGAATTCAAACTTTGTATAACTCAAAAGAAAGTAAACAATTAACGAGTGAACAGCAACGTTTGATCTGGAAGTATTACACTAATTTTGTGCGGGAGGGAGCTAAATTGAATGAGATTGATAAAGCAAAGGTTGCTAAAATCAATTCAGAATTGGCAACACTTTTTACTCGTTTTAGTCAAAATTTATTAGCTGAAGAGGATAATCAATATGTTGAATTAAATACAGAAGCTGATTTTGAGGGGCTTCCTCTTGAAGTTAAAAATGCGGCAATAGCCGAAGCGAAAGAAAGAAAGTTGGATGTTTTAGGCTGTATTGCTAACACGCGTTCTTCTATTGAACCATTTTTAACTTTTTCAACCCACAGAGATTTAAGAGAAAAAGCTTTCCATATTTTTATAAAACGAGGCGATAACGGAAATGCATACGACAATAATGAAATTTTAATTTCTATCCTGAAATTAAGAACAGAAAAGGCAAAAATACTCGGATTTCCTACATTTGCTCATTGGAGTTTGTCTAATAAAATGGCAAAAGATCCTCAAAAAACATTAGATTTAATGATGTCAGTTTGGAAACCTGCAGTTGAAAAAGTACAGCAGGATGTTGTCGAAATGCAAAAGATTGTGGATGCTGAAGGAGGTAAATTTAAAATTCAGCCTTGGGATTACCGATATTATGCAGAGAAAGTCAGAAAAGCTCAATATGATTTAGATCAAAATGAAGTTAAACCTTATTTCCAATTAGAAAACTTGCGTGAAGGAATGTTTTGGGTCGCAGGCGAATTGTTTGATCTGGATTTTAAACAAATTACAAATGTTTCCGTTTATCACCAGGATGTCCGTGTTTGGGAAGTGAGTAATAAAATTACCGGAAAACTTGTTGGATTATGGTATTTTGATCCTTATGCACGCGCAGGAAAACGTTCCGGTGCGTGGATGAATGCTTATCGTGATCAGCAAAAGTTAGATCATGAGGTTCTTACAATCGTGTCTAATAATTGTAATTTTATTAAAGGAACTGCCGACGAACCCATTTTAATTTCATGGGATGATGCCAGTACATTATTTCATGAATTCGGGCACGCACTTCATGGATTGTGTTCGAATGTAACCTATCCAGGTTTAGCAGGAACTTCTGTTGCCAGAGATTATGTTGAATTTCCATCACAATTGCTGGAACACTGGCTGGCCACTCCTGAAGTGTTAAATAAATTTGCCCTACATTATAAAACAGGTAAACCGCTTCCTCAAATTTTAGTAGACAGAATAGAAAAGGCAGCCAATTTTGGTGAAGGTTTTGCTACTGTAGAAACAATTTCAAGTTCTTTGGTTGATATGAAACTTCACCTGGCGACTGATACAATTGATCCTCATGAATTTGAAAAAGAAACATTAAGGACTCTTAAAATGCCTTCAGAAATAGTAATGCGGCACAGGATTCCACAATTTGGACATATTTTTTCAAGTGATGGCTATGCGGCAGGATATTATAGTTACCTATGGGCAGATGTTATAAATGCAGATGCCTGGGAAGCGTTCCTAGAAGGAAAAGGACCTTATGATAAAGAAGTATCAAGAAGGCTTTATGAAAATGTATTTAGTATAGGAAACACTAGAGATGAGGAAAAAGCATATGAGAGTTTTAGAGGCAGATCCCCTAAATCAGATGCTTTAATGAGAGCTAGAAATTTCCCTGTTGCAGATAAAAAATAATAACAAACGGTGAATAAAAAAAGCCCGAACATTTACTATTCGGGCTTTAGGGTATTGGAAATAATATATTAACCTAAAGTAACTCTTTTGAAACCTGTAATTTCAACGTTGAATCCTTTAACATAATCACCCACTTTTTTACTATCATCTTTGATGAAGTTTTGATCTAATAAAGCTTTTTCCTGATCTAAAGTTGTATTGTCAGAGATGAAACGCTGTACTTTTCCAGGAATAATTTTATCCCAAATTTGTTCTGGTTTACCTTCCGCTTTTAATTCAGCTTTAGCATCTTCTTCAGCTTGTTTTAAAACTTCCTCAGTTAATTGAGAGAAAGAGATATATTTAGGAACATTTTTTAAAGTCTTTCCTAAACGTTTAGCTTCTTCATTATCTTTTTCGATTACAGCAATACGGGCAGCAAGTTCAGATTCAACGAAAGCAGGATCAAAATCTTTGTAAGATAATGTATCAGCTCCCATAGAAGCAACTTGCATAGAGATGTCTTTAGTTAAAACGTCGCCATTAGCAATTGGTTCAGAAATTGCAGTTAATGCAGCAATTTTGTTAACGTGAACATAAGATCCAACAAAAGCACCTTCTAAGATTTCAAAACCACCAATTTCGATTTTTTCACCGATAACACCAGTTTGCTCAATTAATTTTTCAGCAACAGTAATTCCGTTGAAATCTGAAGCTAAGAATTCTTCTTTAGATGAGAAATTAATCGCTTTTTCAACTAAATCTTTAGCTAAAGTAACGAAAGCTTCATTTTTACCTACGAAATCTGTTTCGCAGTTTAAAGTAATGATAGCTCCTTTAGTTTTGTCAGCATTAACAAAAGAAACAGCAGCTCCTTCAGAAGATTCACGGTCAGAACGGTTAGCAGCAACTTTTTGTCCTTTTTCTCTAAGGTTTTGTATAGCTTTATCGAAATCTCCATCAGCTTCAACTAAAGCTTTTTTACAGTCCATCATTCCGGCACCTGTAGTTTGTCTTAATTTATTTACATCTGCAGCAGTAATTGTTGCCATAATATTTTGAATTTTAATGTTAAAAGTAAAAATTCCAATTTTTAAATCCCAAATTCCAATTTTAATAAATTATCAACATAACGTTTTTAATTTTATTTTGGATTTTGGAATTTAAATTTTGGAATTTAAAGTTTGATTTATTCTTCAGTTGCAGGAGCGGCAGCTTCTACAGCAGGAGCAGCAGCTTCAGCAGCTGGAGCTTCTTCAGTGAATACGTCAGCTTCTTTTTCAGAACCTCTGTCAGAAAGACCTTCGATTACAGCAGCAGTTACTAAAGATAAAATTTTGTCAATTGATTTAGAAGCATCATCATTTGCTGGAATAACGTAATCAACCTCTCTTGGGTCAGAATTCGTATCAACCATTGCGAAAACTGGAATGTTTAATTTTTGAGCTTCTTTTATTGCGATGTGTTCAGCTTTGATATCTACTACGAACAATGCTGCAGGTAGTCTTGACATATCAGCAATTGAACCTAAGTTTTTCTCTAATTTAGCACGTAGACGATCAACTTGCAAACGCTCTTTTTTAGATAGGGTGTTGAAAGTACCATCTTTCTTCATTTTATCAATAGAAGACATTTTTTTAACTGCCTTTCTGATAGTTACAAAGTTAGTAAGCATTCCACCTGGCCATCTTTCAGTAATATAAGGCATGTTTGCAGCTTTTGCTTTATCAGCAACGATGTCTTTTGCTTGTTTTTTGGTAGCTACGAATAAGATTTTTCTACCTGATGCAGCGATTTTTTTCAAAGCTTCATTAGCTTCTTCGATTTTAGCTGCAGTTTTATATAGATTGATAATGTGAATACCATTACGCTCCATATAAATGTAAGGAGCCATGTTTGGATCCCATTTTCTAGTCATGTGTCCGAAGTGAACACCTGCTTCTAGTAATTCTTTTACTTCTATTTTGTTTGCCATTTTTGTACTAGTTTACGTTCTGTTGATTAGCAATGTATAAATGGCGGTTTCGTTAGGTTTTAATATTTTTTGACTAACGTTCTTGCAAATTTTATTTGCTCGAATCCCAGGCTTCATACATTTAGATGCTAAACTATTTCCTACCTCGGTAGGAGAGCAACAATAACTGTGTTTTTTAATTTCAATAAATAATTGATAATGTCTTGTCCTTTCTGAACAAAACAGGTAATATTAACGTTTAGAGAACTGGAATCTCTTACGAGCTTTCTTCTGACCGAATTTCTTACGTTCAACCATTCTAGGGTCTCTTGTTAATAATCCTTCTGGTTTAAGGATTGCTCTGTTTTCAGCGTTAGCTTCACACATTGCGCGGGCTAATGCCATTCTTACAGCTTCTGCCTGACCATTTGAACCACCTCCGTAAACGTTTACTTTTACATCAAAGTTACCAGCGTTTTCTGTCATAGAAAGCGGTTGTAATACTTTATACTGTAAAGTTGCAGTTGGAAAGTAAGTTGCGAATTCTTTTTTGTTTACAGTGATTTTACCTGTTCCTTCAGAAACATAAACACGTGCAACAGCGGTTTTTCTTCTACCGATTTTGTGAATAACTCCCATTACTTAAGATCGTTAAGGTTAACAGTTCTAGGTTTTTGAGCTCCGTGAGTATGCTCTGCACCTACAACAACATTTAGATTTCTAAAAAGTTCAGCTCCTAATTTGTTTTTAGGTAACATTCCTTTTACAGCTTTTTCTACTAATAATGCAGGGTTTTTAGATTGCAATACTTTAGCAGTTAAAGTTCTTTGTCCTCCTGGGTAACCTGTATGACGCATGTAAATTTTGTCATTCATTTTTGTACCTGTAAGGTTAATTTTTTCTGAGTTGATAACAATTACGTTATCTCCACAGTCAACGTGTGGTGTGTAACTTGGCTTGTACTTACCTCTTAAGATCATCGCAACCTTTGAAGCAAGACGACCTAAGTTATGACCATCAGCGTCAACAACAATCCACTCTTTAGTTACAGTGCCTTTGTTTGCTGAAACTGTTTTGTAGCTTAATGCGTCCATAATATTATTTTAATTAAACATTCCATCCCCAATAAAGGGGATGCAAAAGTACAATTAATTATTTTAAATCCAAATACATGAAAAGATTATTTTATATGCTGAAAATCAGGGGGTCAGTTTTTTGTTTTTAGACAATATAAAAACGGCTTTTACAATAAAAGTCGAGTACCATTTAATTAGGGTATATAATTTAACATCCATTAGTCCCGGAAATATATTTTCGTTAAATAATCCAAATTTTTAATGGTAAGTAATATTATAGTAAGGTGTAAACGATATATCATGAGTTGTTTGATATATTATGTGTTTTGTGGTTTTTATTTTGAAAAGGTATCGTGATTTTAAATTCTGGCAGGTGTTTTTTGTTTTATTTTAGGCAATTCTATTATATTTGTATTAATTACATAAAATTGAATTGAATGAAAGCTAAAGCAACTCTAAAACAAATTGCAAAAGAACTTGGTGTTTCTGTGTCGACAGTTTCTAAGGCGTTAAATGATAGCCCTGAAATTAGTGAACAAACCAAGGTAAAGATTAAGGAGTATGCCAAACTCAAAAATTATAAGCCTAATGTTATTGGGCTTAACTTAAAGAATCGCAAGACCAAAACAATAGGTGTAATTATACCCAATATATTAAATTCCTTTTTTGCAAAAGTTTTTAGCGGAATCGAAAAAGTAGCTGATAAAAAAGGGTATAATGTAATTACATGTATTTCCAACGAATCGTTAGAGAAGGAAATTCATACGCTTGAAATGCTGAGTAACGGAACTATTGACGGATTCATCCTTTCTGTTTCCCAAGAGGCACAAAATTTAGAAGAGTACAGTCATTTTTCTGAAATTATTAATGACGGAACCCCAATTGTAATGTTCGACCGAATTGCAGATGGAGTTGAATGTGATAAAGTGGTGGTTGATGATTTTGATTCGGCTTTAAATTCGACGCAGCATTTGATTAATTTGGGATGTAAAAATATCGCCTTAATTTCCTCAGTAGATAATTTAA
Source organism: Flavobacterium cheongpyeongense (assembly GCF_003202435.1). Classification (GTDB taxonomy): domain Bacteria; phylum Bacteroidota; class Bacteroidia; order Flavobacteriales; family Flavobacteriaceae; genus Flavobacterium; species Flavobacterium cheongpyeongense. The sequence goes on along the minus strand of NZ_QJHK01000028.1, from coordinate 13,572 downwards.
GTGTTGGAAAACTAAGAGCTGATGGATATTTGAAAGCTTTAAATGATAATAATATTCCGATAAACGAAAAAATAATTCTTCGTACTAATTCAGAAGATGAGATGAAAAGTAAAATAGAGGCACTTTTCGATCACAAAATTGATGGAATTTTTGCTTTAGATGAAAATGACTCCGTAGCTGCTTTAAGAGTAAGTCTTAAAAAGGGGTATAAAGTTCCTGAAGATATTTCGATTATTGGTTTTGCAGATGGAATTTTAGCATCAAGACGTTTATCGCCAAGTCTGACTACTGTCAGTCAGCACGGAATCGAAATTGGTGAAGTTGCAGCCAAACGATTGATTTCAAGATTGGAAGAAAAGGAGGGAGAGACTTCTGATTACGAAACAATTATTATTAAGACAAAGCTAAAAGAACGGGAGTCAACGAGCAAGTTGTAGTTTTTGTAGTTTGAAAATATAATTTTTCTCTGCGATATTTTTTTTCTCCAATAATAATTCAAAAGCTATTTCATTTTTTAATGCAATAGCTTTTATTTTTTCCAGTTCACAATCTTCGGAAAGAATCATGAAAATGCTGTTTTCAGAAGTGATAAAATTTGGGAGCTGGAAGAACAAGTTTTCAAAATAATCAAAGTTTTCGCCACAAAACCAGGCTTTTTCTGCAATTGTGTTAGGGTTTTTGGGATAATAAGGAGGATTTATTACAATGAAATCAAAGTTCTTGTCCTGAATATTTTCAAACAAGTTTGAATGAATAATTTCTATTGAAACCTTGTTATTTGAAGCGTTCTTTTTTAAAGCTTCCAATGCAGTATTATTAATATCGGTTGCAGTTACAATTCCCTCTTTTTTGGCCGCTAAAATTGAAATTATTCCGCATCCGCATCCCAATTCAAGCATTTTTTTTCCTTTTAATGAAAGCGTTTCGAGAAATTCTAAAAGTAATTTTGTACTGAAAGTTATAAAGGGAGGGAATACCGTTGGTTCTACCCAAACAATAATTTCTTTATAGGTATATTCTCTGGGTTTCGACAAATAAATCGCACTTGCTTTTTTCAGAAATGGACTGATTATTTTTTTTATTAATGCTTTCATTATACAAAATTAATTTGCCACAGCTTTTAAAGTTTAAGAATTACTAATTATTCAGAATGAAATCCTTCAATTTCAGGCTGACGGTATTTCCATATTTTATGTAAAGCTTTGATTTCGTAAGGATAATGATAAATATTGTATTTATACCTTAAGGCTGAAACCATTTGTAACAATCGCTTTTTGTATCCTCGAATCCTAAAATCAGAAACAGTAGGATAATAACCATTCAGGACGGTTTCAAAATTTTTAATTGTGTCAATCATGTAGGGCTTTAGCCAGGGAGTTAGTGGATTTTTTCGCAAATCAAAATTTTCCCATGAAGGAGAAATCCATTCTTCAAGTTGTTCAGGAAATGAAAAACCAGCATCGAGAATCTGTTTGTAAAGTTGCGAACCTTCTGTGGGCACGGGACTGAAAAGATAAATAATGATTTCTGCGTTTGGGTTGATGGCTTTGATTTCCTTGATGAAATTAATATCCCAGAGAATTTGATCGTAGACTTCTTTTTCAGTTTTGGCTGGCATACCTAAAACAAAAGACAGTTCAGGAACAATATCGGCATTTTTCATTCGGAGCACAAAATCTTTAATCATTTGTCCTGTTTGTGTTCCGCCTTTGTTCATTTGTTTTAGTACTGCATCATTACCTGTTTCGGCACCAAGGAAAATCATTTTACAACCGGCTTTCCTCATCAGTTTTAATTCGTCATCGTTGTACATATTGATAGTGTCAATACGGCCTTCTCCCCAATAACTAATATTGTCATTCATTATTAATTCTGAAAATTCCAAAACTCGTTTCTTTGAAGTGAAGAAATTGTTGTCGTGAAATTCTATCGCATCAATGTTGTATTTTTCTTTGAAATATTTGACATCTTCATAAATTCGGGAAGCCGACATGCCTTTCCATTTGGCATTAAAAATAGGAACAATGGCACAAAATGAACAGGAAAAAGGGCAACCCATGCTCGAATGATAAGACAAGGTTTTATTTCCCATAAATGTTTTAGCCAGATAATCCTGAACCGGATAAAACGAATTTAAATAGTCATACGGAAATTTGGGTAAAGTATCCTGATCCAGTAAAGCTTCGACTGCTGTTTTTACGATTTGATTTGCATTGTCTTTATAGATCAGGTTTTTAATAAAGCTTAAATCTTCATTCGCTTCCAATGCGTTAACCAATTCCGGAAAAGTATTGTCGCCGGGGCCATTAATTACATAATCTACACAACCCGAATTTAATGCAACCTTATATTGATTTGAAGCAAAATAACCGCCCCAAACGGTAATCACATTTGGATAGGTTTCTTTGATTTTTTTGGTGAAAGGAATGGCTTGCCTTAATTGAGGTCCAGGCATAACGGTGGATCCAAAATATTTGAATTCACCTGTTTTTAAATAACTTTCAATGGTTAACCAAGGGTCTTTTTCCAGATTTCCATCGACAAAAACGTACTCGTATTTTCCATGAATGGATGCGCCAACCTGTAAAATCGAGTTGGGAATTCGATGCTTGCCATTGGCACTTCTGGGATTGAATAGGATGATTTTATTCATTAGAATGTAATATTATATTTCAAAGCTCGATAGGAATAACTGAAACTGTTGGGATTATTACTGAAGCTAATATCTAAAACAATTTTTCCGCTTGTATTTACTTCTGTTATGTCTGATTTATTGGCATTAATTTGTGAAGTGATATTTCCTCCCCAACCGATGAAATAGTTTCCATTTTCCAATTTCTGTGTTGACCCCATTATATCGAAATAGCGACCTGTATCTTCATATTCATAAACTAAATTTGCGGTTTTGTTGTTTTCATCCAAGGCAAATTCGACCACTCTGGTTTGTTGAGGAGTTTTAGTAACACCATTGTCAAACAATAGCAGATTTCCATTGCTTAAGATTGTACAATGATGAGGATGCGAAATAATTTTATTGCCAGTTAGTTTAAAATCATCATTATTTCCTCCGAAACGCCACATAATGGCTCCGGTAGTTTTATTTATTTTATAGATTTGATTAGTATGTCTGGCAGAAATCACAAAGTTTTGGTCGTTAGGGTCAATACAAATAGAATTAAAATGAAAATAGTCTACTTTTGAACTCGTAGCATATTGGTTATAATAAATAGGGTCAGAAGCACTTAGCAGTTCAGGGTAATCGGAACTTTCCCATTCGAATATTACCTGATTATTTACTATTTCCTGGAATATCAATTCGGTTAAATCAACAGAATTTTTTCCTCCATAAGCTGTCATGTCAACACTTTTTCGGGTTATGATGCCTGGAATTATATAGTGATTGTCGTTTATATAAATAAAATCATGATTGTCTATTGGGTAGCTTCCGTGACCATTATGGGGAAGGATTTCAAGTTGTTTTATTTCTTCAAATTTTTCATTCATTACAACCACCTTTCCAAGGTCATTGACGTTATAGGAAAACCTTTTTTGATTATTTCCTATGTTGAAATATTTAAAATTAATCACAGCTTTGTAAGGGAGTTTTTTGTAATAAACAGGATAGCCATTATTGTCTAAAATTGTGATGTAGCTAAAATTATTTATGATAGTTGAAGATAATTCAAACAAGTTTACAAGAATAAAACCATTGGAAGGATTGTTTTTTGTAATAACATTAATTTTAGGCAGATCCAGTGGTAAATAATGAATGGTGTAAGTACTACTGGTTTCATTGTTTTTTCCAGATTTTACAACAATGTCATCGCCAGGTTTTAATTTCAAACTAGTGATTTTATTTTTGACTCTAATATTGTTGATATAAATAGTTTTATTTGGAGTAAAATCATTTATTGTTACGTCAATTATATTTAAAGTGTTTAGGGATGTTATGTAATAATCTTTTATTTCAGGACTAAAATTTGGATAAATTTTTCCAGTTGATATTTCAATGGAAGAAAGTGTAGTAATGTTTTCTTCAGAATTTTCACATGATACCATGAAAAAAAGAGAGAGGATAAGCAGAGAACCTATTGTAATTGTTTCTTTTAGTATTTTCATAATACATATTTATTTGTTAATTTAAACAAAATTAAAATTGTCAACTGGGCAATTGCACTTCCTAATAAAACTCCAATTATTCCATAATCTAAATATAAAAAAAGAGATGATAAAACAGCAGTCAAGACAACTCCAATAAAAAGGAATAGAACGACAATTTTTTCTTTGTGTTGTTTGAACAAATTTACAATATCTAAACAAAAAAGATAAGATGGGTAAACATATATAAAAGCAATTAAGTAAAAAACAATTGAAAAATTTGTTTTTAAATAATATTTCAGAATCAAATAGATGACCAATAATGATGCTGGAACAATAATTAGCCCAAGAAATGTTAGGGTCTTTTTAGATTTGTGCATTACATCGTCATTATTTCTATAAATCATTTTTGTGAAAGGTGCATATATAAACGATGTAATTGACATTGTAAAGACTAAAAGACTATTGATAATTTGATATTCGGCAGTAATTGTTTTGTTTCCAAAGTAATCAGTTATGCAAACATCAATTTTTGAACCTAAAAACCCTAAAATCGAGAGCAGAAAAAAGGAGAAAGAAACTTTGAAATAACCAATGTTGAATATAAGTTTTTGAAATGATAAATATTTTTTGAACAAAACAAAATAAAGAAACCCTTTTATAAATTGATAAGAACTGTAAATTATTAAAAGTAAATAAACATCAACTTTTGATCTTAAAAAGAAAAAAAATAAGCCAAATAAGGCAAAACTCATAAACTCTATGACTAATGAAGACTTGAATTTCTTTTGATAAAGAATTAGTGATTCTACGGAATGATTAAAATACCTTCCAATGATCCAAATCATAATCCAAAACCCAAAATAGATTGGAAAAATCACGAATCCAACAATTGAAAAGCATACAACCAATGGTAATCTGGTAATCATGTTTTCGGAGAAATTCTGATTTATTTTACTTGGATATTTGCTAAACTCCCGCAATAAATATTCTTTATTCCCCCAATTGATAATTTGTAAAGCAAACAATGTGAATAATAAAATTGATACAAATGAACCCCAAACTTCTTTCGAAGAATAATGAATTACCAGAAAAGGAATGGCCATACTAAATGCAGAAACTAATATTTGCCGCAATGCATTTGATGAAATAAATCCAATCCTATTGATGTGTGTTTTTTTCAATTTATCTTAATTTTTCTCAACGCATAAAACCCAATTCCCCGATCATAGTCTGAAAGATAAAGAAGTGTTTTGTTGTTTATCAATATTGGTTTTAGCTTATTGCCCTTTTCAAATGTAAACTGTTTTTTGTTGTAATAAGCCTGATTGTTTTTTAGTTCAACATTGATGGCAGTTTGTGTTTCAAGCGGAACAGATTCTATTTTTTCGCCTTCTTCTGTCCAATAAAAATAAGTCAATTGATTGTTTGCAATTTTATAATCATAAACCAAAATTGGAGCATTTTTATGAAGAAAATAAGTTGAATTTACAATTTCTGACTTTTTAAATAAAGTTATTAAAAGGCAGGGAACAATTGTGCTAAGTGTAATAATTTTCCAATTTACTTTTCGGTAAATTAATGATAAAAAGAGAATAAAAAATAATGCCAAAGCAAACAATCGAAGATAAGAGAACGGAAATCTATTTTCAATAAAATAGGCGATCGGCAAATTATTTATCAGTAATAAAAGAGAAAGAAAAAGGACTTTTTTAACATTTGAAATATCACTTTTTGTCAAAACGAAAAATGGGAACAAGAGTAAAATGAAAGTATATGTACTTCCATAAGGCGAAATTAAAATTGTAGTCAAAATCCAATAAGAGAAAATGAAAAGGGAATTTGAAACTCTCTTGTAAACGAAATAACCCGTGATTATTAATCCAATTTTTAAGGCAGAAGTTAAGGCAAAAAATAAAAAGGGAGAATTAAGGAAAGCATCTGGATTTTCAATTTCGTCAAAAATCATTAATCGTTTTAAAAACATAAAAACGGACTGGTAATTGTCAACAAAGGCTCCGGCAATTTCGCCATTGGAAGCTTTTGTCAAGACATTTTTAAAATAAAAAATCCAAATGTCAAATCCAGTAAAAAGCACTGAAATTAAAAACAACAGCAAACAAGAAATTGCAATATAAATCAAGGGTTTGAATTGTTTTTTAAACAAAAAAACAAAAATTAAAAGTATTGGAAATACTTTAAGAAATATTGCCAAACTTAAAAATATCGCCATTTTTTTAGGTTCCTCTTTTTCGTAAGCCAACCAAAATTCACTTAATAAAAAGAAAAGTAAAAAATAGACTTGTCCAAACAGTAATTCATTTTTTATGGGCACAAAAAATAATATTGGAACAAGTAAAATGTACTTTGCATTTATTTTAAAAAACAAAACCAATCGATTCAAACTGTAAGCAAAAAGCAATACACTTATGCTGTTGAAAACCAGTTTGGCTGTCGGTAATGATAAAAAAGATATTGGGTAAAAAACTAAAGCTAAAAAAGGAGTATTTGGAGCATAACTTGTAAATAATCCGGAATATCCAAGATTAGAAATGGCTTTATTGAATTCATAAGGGAAATAGATGCCCGAATTAAATTTGCCATCGGCTAAAAATTTGCCGCCAAAATAGTAATTTGAAAAATCGTGAACAGGGAAATTAATCGCTTTGTATGTGTAAAAAGCACAAAGCAAAATCAGCGGAAATAACCCGTAATATTTTCCTGAAAATTCTTTCATATTTTTGAAAAAAGCGAAAATGAAAACAGTTTAGTCTTTTGCAAAAAGTAGGATATTGAAACTCTCAAAACACCCAATCCATAAGTGATACTTCTTTTGAAATTAATGGAACTCGCCTCTTCAAAATAATTTGCGGGACATGAGATCTCGCCAATTCGGGCCTTTTTATAACAACATTGTGCCAGTATTTCATTGTCAAAGACAAAATCATCCGAGTTGTTTTCGAAATCAATTTTCAGCAACAATTGAGTATTAAAACAGCGATAACCGGTATGATACTCGGAAAGTTTTTGATTCATCAAAACATTTTGGACGAAAGTCAAAATCCTATTGGAAATATATTTATACAACGGCATGCCGCCTTTTAAAGCACCTTTACTCAAAATACGTGACCCCAAAACAACATCATACAAATCATTGGCGACTAACGTACACATCGCAGGAATGAGTTTTGGTGTGTATTGGTAATCGGGATGCAGCATCACAATAATGTCGGCGTTGAGCTGTAAAGCTTTTTTATAACATGATTTTTGATTGGCGCCGTAACCTTTGTTTTTATCGTGAACGATGACGTGTTTGATGCCAATTTCTTTAGCGATGGCAATCGTATTGTCGTGACTGAAATCATCAGTAATAATTATTTCATCAACAATATCAAACGGAATTTCTTCAAAGGTTTTTTGAAGTGTTTTTGCTGCATTGTATGCTGGGAGCACTACTATTATTATTTTGTTATTTATCATCAATTCAAATGATTAACTTCAATTTCAGATTGTTCCCGAACGCTTGAAGAAACTGATAATCCTTGGAATGGAGCCAAATTTTCGATATCTTTTCTATAATATAAATTGCCCAAGAAAGGGAATTCGGTATAAATATGGGTTGGTAAATTTGATAATAGACCCTGAACTAGCGTCAAAGGCATTTTCCATTCCAGACTCAGACGTTCTGCTGAAGGTTCCATAAACGAAATGTATAATAATTCGGTTAAGGTATGTTGTTGACTTTGCGAAAAATCGACGCCATCTGTCAGGGCTAATTTTTGCTTTCGGTTACTTTCGCGGTAACTGATTAAAGTGTTTTGTAATTCGTTATATGTCAAGTAACCGGCATAATCATTTTGATGACTAAACATTTGATTGATGTTTGATTCGTGACACCACATACATTTTCCCGGTTTACCTGCATTAGAATGAGAGGCATCGGTATTGTTTTTTCGGTTGCCATTCGCATCAAAAATACCAAAGCGCAACTGGCCGTTGGGCAATAGTTCAATTGTCTCGTACTCAAAAATCTCACCAGAAACGGGATTTACTTCTTCAGATAGAAAAATCTGAGTGAAACCATTTTGTTCTGAAAACTTAATGATTCTGTTTTCAAACGAAACGCTCGAATTATCTATGTATCCTTTTTGTGGAAGCAGTGTATATCGATTCAGGATTTCTGTTAGAGTTTGAGGTGTTCCAGTGATTTCATAATAATGCTCGGAAGCGCCCAACAATAAAGTTATATATCTTCCTAAATCTATAGTATTTGTAGTTCGATATTCTTGTGATTCCTTAATTTTAAAATTCAGTTTTGTTAATTTTTCAATTGCACTTTCTGAAAAGCCGAGTTTGTTTATATCTATTGAAATGATATTGTTTGAAGTTGAAATTCCGTTTAATGTCTTTGGTAATTTGGCACCAACATAAGACAATCCCCATTTTAGTCCAATTAGAGATTGATCAATTGTATCATCCGGATAGGCTTTGTTCCATTTTAAAAGAAGAGTATTATTATCATGATTTTGCAGTTCATCATAAGTATTAGTTTCGCATGATATAAATAATAAAAAAAAAGAGACAAAAAGGAGCTTTTTCATACGTTTCATTTGTTAATTTTCATCAATCCGCCAGCTAAAATCGATTTTGTTTTCAGTTTTAAAATTTTCACATAATTCCGACTTCCTGCTTTTGTAATTTCTCTATGAAATTCTACTTCGTTAACCACTTTTTTTACGGCATAATCATAATATTTTCGGCTATAACTTCTTTCGAAATCAATCTCCCTGTCAGTTGACGTTTCCCAATCTGGTTTTACGGTAATGTTGTTTTCAATTTCGTTATATAATGAAGTGCCCTTTATTGGATATGCAATTGTAATAGTATAATGTGTAGGATTTGCATCTTTTAAGTACTGAATCGTAGTAGAAATGTCTTCTTCAGTTTCCCCAGGATATCCAAGCATTATGAATGTTCCGGTCTCGATTCCTAAAGCATTTGTATCTTGAATTATCTTTTTTACATGATTTACGTCGACACGGCGATCCATCAAGTCGATAATTTTTTGAGAACCACTCTCGGCACCAATCCAAATTCTAAAACATCCGGCTTCTTTCAAAAGTTGCAGAATTTCGTTGTTCAATCGTTCAGCTCTGGTTATGCATTCAAAGCGGATTTGGGCATTTTGCCTGACAACTTCTTCATGAAAAGCAATGAGCCATTTGTGGCTAATTGTGAATACGTCATCAACAAACCAAATTGCGTCTGGATTGTATTTGTCTTTAAGCATTTTCATTTCCTGAGCAACCAAATGTGCCGGTCTTCGGCGATAACTTTGTCCGTAAACTGCGGTACTGCACCATTTGCAGGTATAAGGACAACCCCGTTGCGTAGAAATGGTCATGGAGCTTTCGCCGTGATTTTTCTTCCAGGTTTCAAGATATTTCTCAATTGGTATTGCATCTCGGTTTGGCAATGGTAATTCATCCAATTCCCTAAATTTGGTTCTCGCCTGAGTTTGATTGACGTTGTTGTTTTCAAAAAAAGCTATTCCGTCGATTTCGTTAAAATTATCATTATTGATAATGGCATTATACAATTCATAAGTAGTTTCTTCGCCTTCACCAATAATTAGGAAATCGGCTCCGGATTTCAAATAGTTTTCTATATTGTAAGTTATATCTGGTCCGCCGAGAATAATTCTTGGAAAACCATACAATTCTGTTTTTAGTATTTTTATGAGTTTTACAACTTCTATTTTTGTCATTAAATTGGTGTAAATGGAAATGACTTTTGGTTTTTTTTCTAAAATATAGCTGAGTTGATCTTCTTGCGAATAAAAAGTAGTGTCATAGACATTATTCTGAATGTTTTTGCTCGTCAAATATGCGGAAACATACAGCAGCCCTAACGGTGGATAGGGTTTCATTATCTTTTGTTCCTTTAAATCTCCAGAAAGATAATAGGCGTGTGTAAATAGAATACTCATTTTTTTTGAAAAACTATTAAATAATGATCGGCATATTTTGATAGAAATGAGCAGTTTTTAATTGCCTCATCCAAATTTTTTAAAATCGATAACAGTTTTAATTTATTTTTAAAAAATGGTTCTAAATACGATGGCGGAATAAAAAAACCAATTGGTTTAATAGAAATAATTTCAAAATCATTTCCCGATAAATTTACAATATCTTTTGGATTATAATAAAAAGTGTTTACTTTTTCTCCGTCAACATTAGCAATCACGCTTTCTTTTTTTCTTCTAAAAGCTAACGAAAATTTGGCTTTCGCAAAAAAATAAAATGCTTCCCAAAGGGTGTTTTTAGGCATAAACACCAAAGCCAAATACCCTTTTTCTGAAACTAAATTTGGTACGCTTTCAAAAAACGATTTTAATTCTTCTTTAGATAAACAGTTCAAACCACCAAAATTCGAAAAGATCAAATCAAATTTTTCATTTCCAGAAAGGATGCTGATTTCATTGATGTTTAACTGCTCAAAGGTTAAATTGTCCAGTTTTTCTTTGCTTTGTGCAATTAAAATCATCTCTTCAGAAATATCGGTTGCAACGACCTCAAAGTTTTGTTTGGCTAACCAAATAGCATCTTCGCCTGTTCCACAATTGATTTCGAGTATGTTTTTGACGGGATTGTTTTTTAAAAATTTCGATACGTGATGATAAACAAACCTGCGTTGTGTTTTTCCAATAACAGAATTGGTAAACGTATGGTCATAATTAGCTGCGGCATTGTCGAATTTAGATTTCATCTCTTGATAATTTTAAAATCAAGCCATCAACAAAAGCGCTCGGGATATAATATCCGAGTTTTGCAATTGATTTCAGGTTTTGAAAATTCAAATTTAGTGGATGCTTTAACAAGGATTTCAAGTTGTAAAAACCTTGGCTTTTTCTATATTCTTTATGTACAAATCGTTGCAGTTTTCTATAAAAAACAGAATCAAAACTGCCGTTGAACATCATTTCAAAATCGTCAGAATCTGTCCAATTGGCTTTTAATTTCAAATCCTCTTTTACTTTTTCGTAAAATGGAGTTCCTGGCAAAGGATACGAAATAGAGATTCCAATGCTATCAGGTAATAATTCTTTTACCATTGCAATTGTTTTTCGAATATCTTCCTTGATTTCAGTCAAATAGCCAAATTGAAGAAAAAAGGCAATCCTAATTTTATGTGCTTTCAATAATCTTGTGGCTTCATAAATTTCTGCTACTTTTGTGCCTTTGTCCATTGCGTCGAGAATTTTTTGAGAAGCACTTTCGGCACCCACCCAAACCTCTTCGCATCCTGATTTTGCCAAGGCGTCAATAGTGTTTTCTTTTAGCAATAAATCTACGCGGCTTTGAATGTAATAACTGATTTTCAGGTTTTTTTTCTGTAATTCGGCATTGAATTCTTGAACCCAATTGGGTTTCAATCCAAATATATCATCACACATCCAAAAACGACTTACGTTAAATTTTTCTTGTAAAAAAGCAATTTCCTTGACAATATATTCAGGGGAATGAGCATTATATCTATTCCCATAAATGGGCTTTGCACACCAATTACATTTGAAAGGACAGCCTCGGGTGGTTGCTAAATTTAAGGTAAAGGATTGATTACTTTTAGCCCAAATGCGTTTGTATGCATCGATATCTACCAAATCCCAGGCCGGCAAGGGCAATTGATCAAGGTTCTCGAAAACAGTACGCTTCGGATTTTGCGTTACAATTCCTTTTTTTTGAAATACAATTCCATTAACAGTTTCGATTTCATTCCCTTTTTCTATAGCGTTTATGAGTTCTAGCAAGGTTAATTCGCCCTCGCCTTGAATGATATAATCGGCACCTTTTTCCAGGTATTCTTTGTAATGATCCGTCGCGTCTGAACTACAAACAATCACGATACAGTTTTCTTTTTTGCCAAATGAAATCATTTCAAAACAGGCCTCGCGCATATTAGTCAGACACATTTTGGTTAGATAATTAAAACCATCATCATAAATCACCAAATATTTAGCCTTTTTTTCTTCTAAAACAGATTGAATCGGAAGAGGGTTTTCTAATAAATTCACGTCAAATAAATCTACCGAATAGTTGTTTTCCCGCAGTAGCGAAGCCGCATACAAAGTCCCCAAAGGAGGAAAAGGCGTTTTGTTTTTCCATTGCTTTGGGTCGAGTTTGTAATAATACGAATGCGAAAAAAGGATATCAAGCATGTTCTTCTGCTAATTCAATATTGTAGTTCTTTTGAAATTCCCTGTATTTTTCGTTTAAAGCCAGAATTACTCTTTGCTGAAAATTTGAAGGATGATGTTTTGATATATCTTGGGTAGATTTAAGTGCTATTTTAAAATCCTCTGTGGCGATATTTTTAAATTTCGATTTCCATTTTGCTATAGTGATTTTTTTAAAACCAGAATCCACAAATTCACCCAAGGTATTGTTTAGGCCAAATTCTAGTGTTTTAGTAAAAAATGGCTTATTTTGATTTCCAATAGGAGATAGATCAGGCTTAAATTTTGGGAAATAATCATTGACCCAAAGGTTTTTAGTATAAAATATTTCAAAAACTTCTTTTCCCGTAATAGGAATGAGAGTTTTTAATTCAGTAGCAGTAAATCGGTTTTTTTCTTCAATTTCAAGGCTGGAAGTTGAAATGAAGTAATTAACACAGAAATATTTTCGGGAGTTTAGTAAAAATATTTTTTTAAATAATATCAATAGCGTTCGGCACATCCATAATCGATCAGGTTTTGTAATTACAAAAAAATCAATATCACTGTTTTCATCATGATAGCCTTTTGAAAGAGAACCAGAGATGCCAACAGCTTCTACGTAGGGGAATTTTGAAATGAATTTAGCTCTTTTATAGGCTTTTGTCATTATATTTGATGCATATAGATTACCTTTTAACCTTTTGGTTACACTATCCAAATCATTTCCGTAAACATAGAATTCATCTACCATGAATAAGATTCCTTTTTGGATTAAAAGATCTAATTCTTCAGCGGTATTGGCTTTGTTGTCATGGTTTGTGTAATCATGAATCTCCTCTAATTTTAAAGGATATCTAAAAATAGAGAAATATAATATAGTTTTTAAAACATTCATTAAAATAAATTGTTTATGGCATCTAAAGATAAAAATTAAATCTTATTAATGTATCCTCCGTTCATTTTTTTAGCTTCCAATTCAGTCTGCTAACGGTTCTTTTTATTCTGAAAATAAAATTCAAAACAAGATAGCTTTTATAAATTAGGAATTAGTATGTTTTTTTCAGTAAATTCTTGTTTTTTTTGACTTGTTTAGTTTGAACTCTCGATTGAAAATGTATTAAAAATAAGTTTATTGAGTTATGCACTTAATATCTGTTTTATATTTTTTTGATATATCGGTTTTGCATTTACCATTCTTTCTATGGATTTATGAAAAATACTTGTTTTAAATTGAGAACGGTTTATCCTAAAACAAA
>NZ_QJHK01000027.1 GCF_003202435.1 Flavobacterium cheongpyeongense | reverse complement strand
TTATATTTTCCATTTATTGAATTCTAATGACAATACTAAAAAACAAGCTAAAGCAAGATAGAACCTCGTTAAGTATCTAAAAATATACAATATTTAACAAAACGAAATTATTTATCGGACAACAATGGTTTCAATACTATGCTTGTAGATTTCATGGGAAGTGGAAACTCTGAAGGAAATCAAACTACTATTGGCTACAAAGAAGCCGAACAAGTGAAAACTGCCTTTGATTACATAACTCAAACAGGAGAAAACAACATCTATTTATTTGGCACTTCTATGGGAGCGGTCGCAATTATGAAATGCATTAATGATAATAAAATCAAACCAAAAGGAATAATTATAGAATGTCCGTTTGGCTCGATGTACAAAACAGTTTGTGCGAGATTTAAAAAAATGAATGCACCAACTTTCCCTATGGCAGGAATTTTAGTTTTTTGAGTAGGCATTCAAAATGGTTTTTGGGGATTTAGCCACAACCCAACAGCATATGCAAAAAATATAAACTGTCCAACATTATTATTGTACGGTGAAAAGGACAAAAGTGTAAACCGAAAAGAAATTGACGAGATTTTCAAAAGCCTAAAAGGTCCAAAAAAATTAAACATCTACAAAAATACCGGACATGAAAACTATTTGAAAAAAAATAAAAATGAATGGGTTAAAAGTATTTCAGATTTTATAAATAAAGGCTAAAAATGAAAATCAGACAAACAATTCAAAAAATTGTGTAACACAGATAAATGGCAAATAAAATAACTTTACAAGGATAAAAACCTATGTATGAAAAAGTTATATTACACATCAAATATCTTCCTTTTATTGGTTTTGGTATTAGGCTCTTGCAAAAAAAGCGAGACTACAAAAGCAACTGAAACCAAAGCTCACAAAACTATTGAATACAATAAACCAAAATCTTCTGTTTCTTATCACTTTGAGAATACAAAAGAATGGCTTAAAACTAATGAAGCCGACAGCAGCAAATTGGATATTGTTTATGCCTTAAACAGAACTGACAAAGCAAATTTCGCTAAAATGGATTCGGTTGTAATTCCGAGTGATTTTAGCGGTGACTTACCTTATTATCTTCCTTTTCCATTTCATGTTTCGGCTTTAGGAGAGGTCTCTAAAATCATTATTTTCTCCTACCCTACACAAACTTTTGCTGCTTATGAAAATGGTGAATTGGTTTATACAGGACCAACAAATATGGGAAGAAAAAAAGATCAAACCCCAACCGGACTGTTTTTTACTAATTGGAAAGCCGAAAAAACCACCAGTACTTTTAATGATGAATGGGATTTAAAATGGAATTTTAATATCGATAATAAACTTGGAGTTGGTTTTCATCAATATGAATTACCCGGTTATCCGGCCTCGCATTCGTGCTTGCGTTTATTAGAAAAAGATGCCAAATATCTTTATAAATTTGCTGACGAATGGATTTTGAAAGATAAAGAAAATGTAAAAGTAAAAGGAACTCCGGTCGTTGTTTTTGGAAAATATGATTTTGATGGTTCAAAACCGTGGTTAAAACTAGCTACTAATCCTAAAGCTCTAAATATTTCTGAAGCTGAAATTGCAACTCAGGTGAAACCTTTTATTCAGACGATTTTAGAAAATCAAAAAGTTAGAGAAACAGAAAAACAGACTGCTGCTCTTTAAAAAACATTTCTACACTTTGTAAAACAAAAAAGGACATAAGAATATTAAACTCTTATGCCTTTTTTAATATTTAAAACTAAAATTATCTTGAATAATTTGGAGCTTCTTTTGTGATAGTTACGTTATGGGGATGACTTTCTGTAATTCCGCTTGACGTAATTCTAACAAAACGTCCTGATTCCTGCAAAGTCGGAATATCCTTTGAGCCACAGTATCCCATTCCGGCACGAAGACCACCAATAAACTGAAGCATACTTTCGTTTAATTCTCCTTTGTAAGGAACACGTCCAACGATTCCTTCCGGAACTAATTTTTTAACATCATCTTCAACATCCTGAAAATAACGGTCTTTAGATCCTGTCTCCATTGCTTCAACAGATCCCATTCCACGGTATGATTTGAATTTTCTACCTTCGAAAATAATAGTTTCGCCCGGAGATTCTTTTGTTCCGGCTAGTAATGAACCTAACATTACACAATCAGCACCTGCAGCAATAGCTTTTGGAATATCTCCTGTATAACGAATTCCACCATCTGCTATTACAGGAACTCCGGTACCTTTGATGGCTGCAGCAACTTCAAGAACTGCTGAGAACTGAGGAAAACCAACACCTGCCACTATACGTGTTGTACAGATAGAGCCAGGACCGATACCTACTTTTACACCATCAGCTCCATTTGCTACTAAATATTGAGCCGCTTCAGGAGTTGCAATATTTCCAACAATAACATCTATTTGCGGGAATTTTGATTTCACTTCTTTTAATGTATTTACAACACCCTCTGTATGTCCGTGAGCTGTATCGATTATGATGGCATCTACACCGGCAGCAACTAGCGCAGCTGCTCTTTCTACAGCATCACCAGTAACTCCAATGGCGGCGGCAACTCTTAAACGGCCAAATGTATCTTTATTAGCTATTGGTTTTTGAGTAAGTTTTGTAATATCCCTGAAGGTAATTAACCCTACTAATTCATTTTTTGCATTTACAACCGGCAATTTCTCAATTTTGTGACCTTGCAAAACAACTTCGGCTTGTTCTAATGAAGTTCCTTCGGCAACTGTTACCAGGTTAGTACTTGTCATAACCTCAGCGATTGGTCTTGAACTGTTTTTCTCAAAACGCAAATCGCGGTTGGTAACAATTCCTTTTAAGATTCTGTTTTCATCAACAATTGGAATACCTCCAATTCCGAATTCTTTCATAGCCGCTTTTGCGTCTGCAATGGTAGAGGTCATTGGCAACGTAACAGGATCTATAATCATTCCTGACTCTGCACGTTTTACTTTTCTAACCTTCGCTGCTTGTTGCTCGATGGTCATGTTTTTATGTAAAACACCTATTCCTCCCTCCTGCGCCATAGCGATTGCCATTGCACTTTCGGTCACTGTATCCATAGCAGCAGATACGATTGGAACGTTTAGTGTTATATTTCTTGAAAATTTTGATTTGATACTCACTTCGCGAGGAAGCACATTCGAGTAGTTGGGTACTAATAATACATCATCGTAAGTTAAACCTTCGCCGATGATCTTGGAGTTGTGTGCTATCATGTTGCAATTTGTAGTTGAATTGCGTGCAAATGTAGTGAATAAATTGGAAACTTGCCTATTAACTTATTCAGATTTTTTTTGAACTCTTAACGAAATCGTTACCTTACTGCCTAGCCCGGATGGAAATGAAAAGCCACGAGAGGCAAAACACATTTTTTTCCCGGATTTAAAAAGCGCCCAGCGGAAGCTCTTTTAAAGCCATGGAAAAAAGTGGTTTTGCACGAGTGCTTGTAATGGAGAGCCGGAATAGCTTCAAAAATCTTAATGAAATTTGCCGAATAATTTTGAAGCCTCATTATAGGCACTTTCGAAACTTAAAGAGTTTAAACCTGTATGTTTTTTATTGGCCGTAAAATAAGAAATGAGTTTTTCTGTAGGCATATTTCCAGTTAGTTTGTCAGTTGCCATTGGACATCCTCCAAAACCCTGAACTGCACCATCAAAACGTGTGCAGCCAGCTTTATGTGCCGCATCAATTTTTTCGAACCAGCTGTTTGGTGTTGTATGCAGGTGCGCACCAAACTCAATTTGAGGATATTTCGGAATTAAATGCGAAAAGAGATAGGTAATTACTTCGGGGGTTGAGCTACCAACGGTATCTGAAAGTGACAGAATTTTCACACCCATTTCAGATAATTTTTCTGTCCATTCGCCTACGATTTCAACATTCCAGGGATCTCCGTACGGATTTCCGAAACCCATAGAAAGATAGGTTACTACTTCTTTATTTTTTTTATCTGCGATTTCAAGAATTTCTGTTAGAGTAACCAAAGACTGCGCAATAGTTTTATGCGTATTCCGCATCTGGAAATTCTCAGAAATAGAAAAAGGAAATCCTAAATACTGAATAGCTTCATATTGCGAGGCTGTTTCTGCACCTTGTGTATTGGCTATAATCGCCAAAAGTTTGCTTGTTGTTTGCGATAAGTCGAGCTTTGCTAAAACCTCTGCGGTATCCTGCATTTGTGGAATCGCTTTGGGCGATACGAAACTTCCAAAATCAATCGTATCAAAACCCACCCTTAGTAAAGCCTGCAGATAAGAAATCTTATTTTTTACAGGAATAAAAGTTTTGATACCCTGCATGGCATCTCGTGGACATTCGATGATCTTGATTTCTTTATTCAAAGCTTATTGTTTTGCAAAGGCTAAGTTAGGCTCTTTTTTAAAGAAATAAAAGTTATAATTTTCAATATACATATATTACTCAAAACTGTAATAAAATAATATATTACCAAAAAATGTAATATATTTAATTATTACATAAAAACGTAATATCTAAAAACATTCTTTATATTTGTAATATAAATTTTATATTTAATTCTATTTGAAGCTATGACTAGTGTACTTACAGGTGATATAATTGGTTCCAGACAACAAAAATCTAAAAATTGGGTTGAAGACCTGAAAAGAACTCTGGCTCCTTTTGGTAAAACACCCGGCCAATGGGAAGTATACAGAGGTGATGAATTTCAGATTGAAATACAAAATCCCGAAGAAGCTCTTTTAACGGCCATTTTAATTAAAGCACATTTAAGAGCCGTAAAATTAGATGCCAGAATGAGTATTGGCTTTGGAGATAAAACACATAATGCCGAAAAAATCTCTGAAAGTAATGGTGAAGCCTTTGTACATTCGGGCGAACTTTTTGAAACTTTGAAAAAACAAAAAATAACTTTAGCAATACGAACTGGAAATAATGAGATCGATGAGAAAATGAATCTAATGATTCAGCTCGCTTTAACATTTATGGACAGCTGGCTTGCACAATCAGCTGAATTTGTCGCTGTTGCCATAGAAAATCCAACTTTATCGCAGGAAGAATTGGGACAGAAATTAGGCATTAATCAGGCTGCGGTAAGCCGTAGGCAAAAACGCGCGCAATTTGATCTGGTCATGAATTTCGATCGTTATTTCAGAACACAAATAAAACAACTTACAGCCCCATGATTTTATTTATAAAACTATTGTTAGTGCATTTATTAGGTGACTTTATATGGCAACCAGCTTCATGGGTAGCCGATAAGGAAATTTAAAAACACAAAAGCATTTATTTGTACCTTCATATTCTGCTACACGGAGTTCTGGCAGCGCTTTTAGTTTGGGAGATCAATTTTATTCCTTATGCGTTTTTAATAACCCTTACGCATGGTGTTATTGACGCAATCAAATTAAATTTTCAGAAACCAGAAACAAAACGCAGCTGGTTTGTTGCAGACCAAATTGCCTATATTTTGATTCTAATTGGAATTATGCTCCTGTATGGAAATAAAAGTATTATTTATTTTTGGCAGAATAATGAATTTTGGATGCTATTAACCGGAATCGTATTTATCACCAAACCAGTTTCCATTATAATTAAAACCATCATATCTATTTGGAGTCCGGAAAATGAAAATTCACCTACAGATAATTCACTTGCCAACGCAGGAAATGACATTGGTATTTTAGAACGCTTATTTATCTTTTGTTTTATTTTAACCGGCCATTTTGAAGCCATCGGTTTTTTATTGGCTGCAAAATCTATTTTTAGATTTGGAGATTTAAACGAGGCCAAAGACCGAAAACTAACCGAATATGTTTTAATTGGTACGCTAATCAGTTTTGGGATTGCAGTATTGGCTGGATTAATCGTTCAGGCACTTCTTTTACAATTGTCCTAAAACTTTCTTGTTTATTGCTTTTATTAAAGCTGGTCCTTCATAAATAAAACCAGTATACAATTGTACTAAACTTGCACCTGCATTCAGTTTTTCGATCGCATCATCGGCAGAATGTATCCCTCCTACTCCTATAATCGGAAATGCTTTATTGCTTTTTTCAGAAAGAAAACGAATGACTTCTGTCGAACGCTTTGTTAATGGCTTCCCTGACAAACCTCCTGTTTCTAACTGGTTATCAGACTGTAAACCATCTCTTGAAATGGTTGTATTTGTTGCAATTACACCGGCAATCTGAGTAGTTTTCACAATATCAATAATATCTAATAACTGGTCATCTGTTAAGTCCGGAGCGATTTTCAAAAGAATTGGTTTTACTTTCTGACTGCTTGTTTTTTGTTTTTCTACATTTCTATCCTGCAAGGTCTGAAGCAATGCCGTCAAAGGTTCTTTATCCTGTAAAGCCCTTAAATTGGGGGTATTGGGAGAACTTACATTCACAACAAAATAATCTACATGATTGAATAACGCATCAAAACAAATAATGTAATCGTCAACAGCATTTTCGTTGGGCGTTACTTTATTTTTTCCAATATTTCCTCCGATTAAAACACCTGAATTCTTTTTTAAACGCTCAACAGCTTCCAGAACTCCACCATTATTAAACCCCATTCGGTTAATAATTGCCTGGTCTTCTTTTAATCGAAATAAACGTTTCTTTGGATTTCCTTGCTGACCAACCGGAGTTACAGTTCCAATTTCGATAAAACCAAAACCAAAATCGCTAAGTTCTTTAAACAGCTTCGCATCTTTATCAAATCCTGCTGCAAGTCCAACCGGATTTTTGAATTTGATTCCAAAAACCTCTCTTTCTAAACGAGTATCTTTTACTTCATAAATAGATCGTATAATTGATGAAACTCCCGGAATTTTTGAAATGAATTTTACAAATGAAAAAGTAAAGTAATGTACTTCTTCAGGATCAAAACAAAAAAGTATCGGGCGGATTAGCAATTTATACATGGTGAGAGATTGTTATTTTTTCGGTTGCAAATTTAATTATAATACTTGAAAATGACCCTTTTTTACAAAAAACAAATTTTATAGTTTAATCCAAGCATCAAAATCCCGAACACTATTTTCAATAAATTTGAAATTACAATGAGTACATTAGACATAATTCACTTTAAAACAAATAGTTATAAAAACAAAAAAATCTACATTGTTCCTTCTGAGCCAACATTTATAATTACTTACTCCGTTTCAAAAAGAACAATCAATTTCACAGGGAAGTTTAAACCAAAACTACTTTTGTTTATCTAACCTATATAACCAATAGATACAATAAAAATGAAAACCACTCTAAATTCCCTTAAAAAGATGATTCTGATAGGTATGACAGGATCATTTTTTCTGATCTCAACAGATGGCTTCGCACAACGTCGCGACAATGGCAGAACACAAAAAACTGAAAGATCAATACATGCCAGACCATCTGTAAACAACAAAATTTCTACAGTTAACAAAACTCTTAATGGTAATAGGGCAGCAATGCCATCAAATGCCCCAATATCAAAAATTAGAGATAAAAAATTCACTAACAACAGAGCTGCTTTTACAACTAACAGAAATAATAAAACCACGAACATTCGCAGGAATACTGTAAATAGAAGCCAAAACAACGTTACCATTAACGTAAATAACAATATTCGTATTCGCAACAATCGCAATACAATTGTAAGAAGAAATACGGTAGTCTATACACGTCCGGCTTACAGATATGGCGGTTATAGATATCATGCGTACCATCCGTATTACTATCATCCATACAGACCTTATTACTGGGGACCGGTTTGGCACCCATGGGGATTTTTTGCAACAACCCTGGCTGTTACGGCAATTGTAATTAACATAGAAAGCACACCATATCATTACGATCAGGGAGTTTGGTATGCACCGTACAATGGTGGTTATGAAGTAGTACCTGCCCCTGTTGGAGGAATTGTAAATAATATCCCCAACGGAGCGCAAACGGTTTATACCGGTACAGTAAACAATTATTATTACGGCGGCACTTATTATGAAAAAGACGGAAATGAATATAGAGTAGTAGCGCCAACTGCAGGAACTTTGGTTGATAGTCTTCCGGAAGGTGGTGAAGAAGTTACTATTGGAGATGTAAAATACATAAAATTTGGAGAAACTTACTACCAGCCTGTTCAGGTTGATGGCAAAGATAAATACGAAGTTGTTCTTGTTGAAGAAGATAAATAAGCAAAATAACTTAACCTCACTAACCCTATAAAACAAATAGAATTTTATAGGGTTATTTTTTTGTTTTAACTTAATTTTGCCACTGACAATTACTTTCAATTAAATCTGTTTACAATGAAAAATAAAACGTATTGTTTTTTTTCAATATTGGCAATATCTGTCCTTGCAATTACATATGGTTTTACAAAACCTGATGCAGTAAAAGATAAACCAGAAGCAATGGATTGTACAGAAACGGCTAAGACTTCCGGAGAATCACAATTCAAACCAACAATAGAAAATAAAAATACACCTCCAACTAATAAAACACCAAAAGGCATGGTATGGATTCCAGGAGGCGAATTCTCTATGGGGAGCAATGTTGAAGACGAAAGTTTGTGCAGTATAAAAGGTATTACCAAAGATGCATCTCCAGTCCATCGTGTGTATGTTGACGGCTATTATATGGACAAAACTGAAGTTACAAATGAGCAATTTGAAGCTTTTGTAAAAGCCACAGGTTATGTAACATTAGCCGAAAAAAAACCAACTATTGAAGAATATCCTAATGTTCCTGTAGAGAATCTGATTGCCGGATCAGCTGTGTTTACCCCTACTCCTGCTAAAGTAGATTTAAACAATTACATACAATGGTGGAGCTATGTTGGGGGCGCAGACTGGAGACATCCCAAAGGTCCGCAAAGTTCTATAAAAGGCAAAGAAAAATACCCTGTTGTACATATTGCTTATGAAGATGCTGTTGCGTATGCTAATTGGGCAGGAAAAAGATTGCCTACTGAAGCCGAATGGGAATTTGCAGCCCGTGGTGGAAAAACAGGGGAACTTTATGCATGGGGAAATACCTTAAAACCAAAAGGAAAATTCCAGGCCAATATTTATCAGGGACACTTCCCTGTCAAAGATGGAGACACGGGAGAAGATGGTTTCAAAGACATTGCACCAACAGCCCAATACCAGCCAAATGCTTATGGATTGTATGATATGGGAGGAAATGTTTGGGAATGGACAAATGACTGGTACAGCGTAGACTATTATAAATCATTAAGTAAAAGCAAAAAAATAACTAAAAACCCACAAGGTCCCGACGCTTACAATGACCCTAATGATCCGACTCAAATAAAAAGAGTACATCGTGGAGGCTCGTTTTTATGTACAGATCAATATTGCACACGCTATATGGTGGGCACAAGAGGAAAAGGAGAAGTACGATCTGCCGCAAATCATCTTGGTTTTAGATGTGTGAAAAATATTTAAAGGAAAATAATACTGTGAAAAAAGTTCATATAACAGAATCCTTTTTTATGATTCTTAGACCTTAATCCCCAATTATATCAGCAAAAAAAATGCTTATATTTGCTAAAAATTAAAGAAAATGCAACATATCATAGATCGCTTTATCAGTTATATAACAATTGATACGGAGTCAGACCCAAATTCCCAAACAACACCAAGTACAGAAAAACAATGGAATCTTGCCAATAAATTAGTTGAGGAGCTAAAAACAATTGGTTTATCAGACGTCACAATAGACGATAAAGCATACATCATGGCGACGCTTCCTGGTAATGTAGATCATGAAGTTCCAACAATTGGATTTGTTTCGCATTTTGATACGTCACCTGACTTTAGCGGTGCAAATGTAAAACCGCAGATTGTTGAAAATTACGATGGAAAAGATATTGTTTTGAATGCTGAAAAAAATATCGTTTTATCTCCGAATTACTTCAAGGATTTATTACAATATAAAGGACAAACCATCATCACAACTGACGGTACTACTTTACTGGGTGCCGATGATAAAGCAGGAATTACAGAAATCGTTTCGGCAATGGAATATCTGATTCAGCATCCGGAAATCAAACACGGAAAAATCAGAATTGGTTTTACTCCTGATGAAGAAATTGGACGAGGCGCCCATCATTTTGATGTAGAAAAATTTGGTGCGCAATGGGCCTACACAATGGACGGAAGCCAGATTGGAGAATTAGAATATGAAAACTTCAACGCTGCAGGAGCTAAAATCACTTTTAGAGGCAAAAGCGTTCATCCCGGCTATGCCAAAGGAAAAATGATTAACTCGATGTTGATTGCGAATGACTTTATCAATGAACTTCCAAAAGGAGAAACACCAGAGAACACGAAAGGTTATGAGGGTTTTTTTCACATTCATCATATAAAAGGAAACATTGAGGAAACAGTTTTAGAATTAATCATTCGTGATCATAATAAGAATAAGTTTGAAAAACGAAAAGCTTTAATTGAAAAAATTGCCAAAAAAATCAATAAAAAATTCGCTAAGCAATTTGGAGAAGATATTGTAATGACTGAAATAAAAGATCAGTATTACAACATGAAAGAAAAAGTACTTCCTGTAAAACATATTGTGGATATTGCAGAGAAAGCAATGAGAGAACTAAACATCAAACCAATTATTAAACCAATTCGTGGAGGTACAGACGGATCTCAATTATCATTTATGGGATTACCCTGTCCGAATATATTTGCGGGCGGTCATAATTTCCATGGAAAATACGAATATGTTCCGGTTGAAAGCATCCAGAAGGCAACACAAGTTATTGTGAAAATCGCGGAACTTACTGCAATTCCTGAAATTTTTGATGCTCCTGAAAAGATTAAAAGAAGAGGATAATTAGAATCTACTCATCGTTAAACTTGAAATCCAGAATTTTATACCCAAGGTTCGCAAATATTTTCTACTTGTGAGAGTACAAAAAATAGCAGATTATTATAATGTAGAGTAGAGATGAGATTACTGTAGTGCTAATATCTGAATAGAATGAAAATCTCAAAGAAAAAATCCCAAATTCCAGCTTTTACAGCTTTGGAATTTGGGATTTATGTTTTTTTGTTTTTTGAAAATTTATGCCTTTTTATTCAAAGCAGCACTCATCTCCATAGAAATAGCAGAACGCTCTAATTTTAACTTTCCTGACATTGTTTCGATTACAACTGTAGTTTCTGCAAGCTCAACAACTTTCCCGTGAAAACCACTTTTAGTAATTATTTTGTCGCCTACTTTCAGGCTGCTTTCAAATTCTTTTTCGTTTTTTGCTCTTTTTTGCTGTGGTCTGATCATAAAGAAATAGATTACCACAAACATTAAAAGAAATGGCGCAAATTGACCTAATTGTCCCATAATAAATTCTGTTTTTGATTTATATTTAATATTATTTTAAAATTTGTTGTCTTGTTTTTGGAATTTATGCATTTTTACATTAACCCTCTTCCAACCTTAACCAACTTTTTATTAGCAGTAAGTTCTTTTACAAGATTATCTAAAATTCCGTTGATAAAAATACTGCTTTTTGGTGTAGAATACTCTTTGGCAATTTCTAAATATTCATTCAGCGTTACTTTTACCGGAATTGAAGGAAACTTTAAAAATTCGCAGATTGCCATTTTTAAGATAATGGTATCAATTTCCGCAATTCTTTCACTGTCCCAATTTGGAGTTTTGTCATCGTACTCTTTTGCCAGAACCGACTCGTTTAAAACTGTTCTTCTGAACAAATCTTTTGCAAAATCCCTATCTTCAACATCCTTGTACAATTTAGGGACTCTGAAGGCATCCGGATCTTCTGTTCTTATCGCTTTTAACTGTTTGATGATATGTGTGTTTACCACCGGAATATCATCAACCCAGGTTAACTTATCATCTTCCAGATATTCATATAATTTTTCATTTGGAACAATCACTTCAGTAAACAAATCAATTACAAATTGTCTGTCTTCTTCAAAAGTGTTCACATTATTGCTCATGTATTTTGCATACAAATCGCTCGCTTTAATATCATTTAAAAGCAAAATGATATAATCATCATTTAATGACCAGTTGTTGATTTTTCGGTTTTCTAAAGCGATACTCAGAGAGTTGCTTTCGGCAAGAAGCTGAAAAATTTTGTTTTTGATAAATTTTTCGTTTGGGTTGCGTTCTGCAGCAGTTGCAAGATGTTTTTTGCTTGAAAGATGTAAAAAAACCGATTCTTTTTTGCAGATTTCAATCAATGAAGAAAGCATTATAAGATATAAATCCTGAATATTATCTATGCTGTAAAATAGGAATTTCTCTTCTTTTTCCAGATTATCAGAACCGCTTTGATGCATTGCATAAATGGATTGCATGACTTTAACGCGTAAGTGTCTTCTATTTACCACCTTGTAAGAACTTTTAAAAATTAGTCTGCAAAAATAAGAATTAAACAGATTATATTAAAATTTAAACCAATTAATTTTCGAACAAAAAAAATTAGTTTTAGTATTCAGTCTCAGTATTCAGATTAAAAAAAGTCTCAGTTTTCAGTCTCAGTTTTCACTTGCGAAACTGTGACCGAATACTGAGACTGTAAATTGTAAACTAAAAATTATTTCTTCGTGGCGTTTTCGATTTTCCTCTGATCTATACGATTCTGAGCAATAGTAAGCGCCGCTTTATGTGTTGTCATTCCGTTTTTCACAGCATAATCGATAATTTCTAAAGTTGTGTTGTAGATGTTTTCGGTTTTACTCATGATTTCAGCCTTTCCATAATGGGCCAATTCTGCATAAACATTGATGATTCCACCAGCGTTAATTAGAAAATCCGGAGCGTATAAAATTCCTCTTTCCTGTAATCTGGCTCCGTGGACATTTTCATCTGCCAGCTGATTGTTTGCAGCACCTGCAATCACTTTTGCCTTAATTTTTTCTATTGTATCATCGTTGATGATTGCTCCCATTGCACATGGTGCATATATGTCAACATCTGCTGTATACAAATCGTCTCCTGTATAAATTGATGCGTTATATTTTTGAGCAACCTGATATAATTTTTCTTCATTAATATCCGTAATCGTTACCTGTGCTCCTTCTTTAGTTAAATATTCAACCAAAGTTTCACCTACATGTCCAATACCCTGAACCAAAACTTTTTTACCTTCTAAAATATCAGAACCAAACTGACTTTTAGCTGCCGCTTTCATTCCTAAATAGACTCCGTAAGCCGTTACAGGTGAAGGATTTCCAGACCCACCTCTTTCTTCAGAAATCCCTGTAACATAAGGCGTCACATCTCTAACGGTGTCCATGTCTTTTGTTTCCATACCAACATCTTCAGCTGTAATATATCTTCCGCTAAGCGAATGAACAAATTCACCAAACTTACGCATCAGTTCAGGCGTCTTCTGTGTTTTAGCATCACCAATAATAACTGCCTTACCTCCACCAATATTTAATCCGGTAATAGCAGATTTATACGTCATCCCTCTTGAAAGACGTAAAACATCGTTAAGGGCTTCCCATTCTGTTTTGTAATTCCACATTCTGGTACCTCCCAAAGCAGGGCCCATAACTGAATTATGAATACCAATAATTGCTTTTAATCCTGTATCTTTGTCATTGCAAAATACAATTTGTTCGTGATCGTTAAAAGATAACTGACCAAAGACAGGATCCATTTTTTGAAGTTCTTTTCCAGTTGCGAAAGTTGCATCCATAGCACTCGTGTTATTTAGTTAAATTTTATGAATTTGTCAAAAAGACATCTCAAACATAATTAAAAAATACACATGCTATATTTTTTTTATCTTTAAAATAATAATTTTACAATATAAATGTTTTGATTAAATTTCATTTTATTATACTTTTAATTAAGAATAATTCAAAGATTTAAATCAACTCAATATCGAATCTCTTAAAAAAATGAAAGAATTAAGCTATTTAAACAAATATTTCATTAAGTATAAATACAGTTTTTCCTTTGGTATTTTAACCACTATAATCGCACAAATATTTTTTCTCTTCACCCCAAAACTGGTAAGTCACTCTTTTGATGTTATAGAGCGGTTTCTTAAATTGGCTGCTGATGATCAAAAATCTTCTATCCTAATTAGCTATTACAGACAAGAATTAATCCATAATGTACTGTTAATCATAGGAAGTGCAATAGTAGCAGGTTTTCTAACTTTTTTAATGCGTCAGACCTTAATTGTAATGTCCCGTCATATTGAGTTTGACTTAAAAAATGAGGTTTTTAAACAATATGAAAATCTTTCCCAGAATTTCTACAAGCAAAACCGCACCGGAGATTTAATGAGCCGCATCAGCGAGGATGTTTCAAAAGTGAGAATGTACGTAGGTCCGGCTGTTATGTACACTATCAATACATTTATACGTTTTACGATTGTTATCTTATATATGTACAACGTTTCGCCTTTGTTGACATTATATACGATTCTTCCTTTACCGATTTTATCATATTGTATTTTTAAACTGAGTTCTGAAATCAATAAACGTAGTACCACTTTTCAACAATATTTATCTAAAGTTTCCAGTTTTACACAGGAAATTTTTTCCGGAATCCGGGTAATAAAGGCTTATTCATTAGAAAATCAGAATCAGAATAATATGATTGCCTTGTCTGACGAAAGTAAAAGCAAAAGTTTAAGTCTGGCAAGGGTTCAGTCTTTGTTTGGTCCTTTGATGATAGCCCTTATCGGAATCAGTAATTTGGTTGTAATATACTTTGGGGGCGTGATGTACATAAACGGAACCATTCCGAATATTGGAACTATAGCCGAATTTATTTTATACGTCAATATGCTTACCTGGCCCGTTGCTTCTTTAGGATGGGTTTCATCGATGGTTCAGGAAGCCGAAGCTTCTCAAAAACGTCTAAATGAATTTTTGAAAATCGAACCTGAAATCAAAAACAACAATCCGAATTCATCAGACATTCATGGTTCAATTGCTTTTGAAAATGTAAGCTTTACTTATCAGGACACTAATATTAAAGCCTTAAAAAATGTAAGCTTCTCTGTAAAAAAAGGCGAAACATTAGCCATTTTAGGAAAAACAGGTTCCGGGAAATCAACAATATTATCTTTAATTTCAAGACTATACGATGTTACCGAAGGGAAAATCACAATTGACGAAAACGAAATCAGCACTTTAAACCTGAATGATCTGAGAAACAACATAGGAATTGTACCTCAGGATGCCTTTTTGTTTTCTGATACTATTAAAAACAATATCAAATTCGGCAACCAGAATGCTTCGGATGAAGAAGTAATCCAGGCTTCCAAAAACGCTGTGGTTCATGATAATATTATCGCATTCAACAAACAGTACGATACTGTTTTAGGCGAAAGAGGTATCACACTTTCAGGCGGACAAAAGCAGCGTGTTTCTATTGCGAGGGCGATCATTAAAAATCCTGAAATTTTGCTTTTTGATGATTGTTTGTCTGCTGTTGATACCGAAACCGAAGAAACAATTCTGAATAATTTATTTGAAATTTGCAAAGACAAAACAACCATTATTGTTAGCCATCGTGTTTCATCAGCCAAAAATGCAGATAAAATAATCATTCTCGAAAATGGCAAAATCATACAACAAGGTTCTCATAATCAATTAATAAATCAGGAAGGGTATTATTCATCTTTATATTTAAAACAACTTTCAGAAAAAGAATTACTTTAAATGTTGCGTAATAGATATTTTTTTATGATTTTTGGTTACTATTAATTCCAAAATGATAGAACGTATTATGAGAGAAAACGACATGTTAGAAAAAGAAGAGATTTTTTCTAAAGTATTACGAGCAGGAAGAAGAACTTATTTCTTTGATGTGAGAGCTACTAAAGCTGATGATTACTATATCACGATTACTGAAAGTAAAAAATTTACTGAAGAGGATGGTTCTTTTCATTTTAAAAAACACAAAATTTATCTGTACAAAGAAGATTTTAGTGCTTTTGCAGAAATTTTAGAAGAAATGACTTCTTACGTACTGAATCACAAAGGCGAAGAAGTAATATCTGAAAGACACCAAAGAGATTTTAAAAAAGAATATAGTTCTGATAAAACGGAAGAGCACAGATCAAACTTTACCGATATTGATTTTGATGATATTTAGTCCCAGTATATAACTTTTTTTAAAGTACAAGTCCAATATGTCCTGCATTTTGGGCTTTTTTTATATATTTGAATCATCAAAAAAATAGTTCCTTCAATAAATCCACGGCAATGGAAACAAACTTATTAATATTACCCGGACTTGGAAATTCAGGAGAAAAACACTGGCAAACCTTTTGGCATAAAAAATTTAAAAACTCAATTAGGCTGGTTCAGGATAATTGGGACGAGCCTATTCGTGAAGAATGGCTGGAAAGATTAAATGAAGAAATAAGTAAACTGGAACGACCAACAATTTTAGTAGCGCATAGTCTGGCAGTTTCTTTGGTTTTACATTGGGCAGAAACAAACAATAACAAAAATATTATTGGAGCTTTACTGGTAGCTCCTGCTGATGTAGATTCACCCCAACACACACCCGAATGTATTCGTAACTTTTCTCCAATGCCCATTTCAAAACTACCATTTCCATCAATTGTTGTCGCGAGTGAAAACGATCCCTACGCTACTTTCGAAAGAAAACAATATTTTGCAAAAATGTGGGGAAGTGATTTTGTAAATGTGGGTCAGCAAGGACACATTAACTCTGATTCTGATTTAAAATATTGGGAAGAAGGACAATTGATTTTGAACCAACTGATAAATAAAACAAAGTGATTTTAAAGCGTTTTCAGTCTTATTTCACATACTTTGTAACTCAAAACCACTATCCAATTCGTAATCCGTTTGCTATTTTAAAATCGGGTGCGAGTAAAATCACATCATCCTCTTTGCCTACAGCCCCCAATACCAGACATTCGCTCATGAATTTTCCTATTTGTTTTTTAGGAAAATTTACCACAGCAACAATTTGCCGATTGAACAGATCTTCTTTTTGGTAACGTTTTGTAATTTGTGCAGATGATTTTCGGATACCGATTTCGGAACCAAAGTCAATTGTAAGCTGATAAGCTGGTTTTCTTGCTTCGGGAAAATCATTTATTTCGATTATGGTTCCGATACGCATATCGGTTCTTTCAAATTCATTCCAGGTTAAATCCATTTTATTTGTAATAATAAGTTTATTTGCAAACCTATTCATTTTTGTAAGTAATAACATTAATCCTATAACCTTTTTTTTTAGTTGCGGCTTTAACTTTACAAAACAAATTATTAAGGTAACCTAAAAGCGCTTAGATAGAAAATAGTCTTTTAAATATTCATAAATCCCTTAGAGGCCTGATTATTCATGGAGATGCTAATAAGAATGTTTTAATTATAGTAAGCTCACAAAAACTGCTAAAACTATCATCAACAATACTTTTATCGTTTATGAAGGCGCACCACACGGATTATTTTACACGGAAAAAGATCGGTTGAACCAGGACTTACTCGATTTCTTAAATGCATAAAGATGATTTATATCCAAAAGAACTTTATTGTTCTAAATTTCTTTGGATATATTTTTAAAGGTGTCACCTTTCTTTTCAGAATTAAAAGTTATTTTTGAATAACAAATTCTTAGAAAAAATGGCCCGAACTTCTTCAAATATGATTCCGCTTGGAACAATTGCTCCAAACTTCTATCTAAAAGACACCAATTCTAATTATGAATACTCTTTTGAAGATTTAAAAGGATCAAAAGGTACACTTATCATTTTTATGTGCAATCACTGCCCTTTTGTACTTCATGTAATCAAAGAAATTGTGATGATTGCAAATGATTATCGCGTACAAGGACTTGGAGTTATTGCTATTTCCAGTAATGACATTGAAAAATTTCCGCAGGATTCACCAAAAATGATGACTGAATTTGCTTTTGAAAATAAAATAGATTTTCCGTATTTATTTGATGCAACCCAGGAAGTTGCCAAAGCTTATGATGCGGCCTGTACTCCTGATTTTTTTCTGTTTGATGGTCAAAACCGTTTATTTTACAGAGGCCAATTAGATGATTCAAGACCCGGAAACGGAATTCCGTTAAGCGGAAACGATTTACGGAGTGCTATTGATGCTTTGATTTACAACAGAAGCTTAAACGAAACTCAAAAACCAAGTATAGGCTGCAACATTAAATGGAAATAAACATAAAAAATCCCATTCGGCAATCGAATGGGATAGTATTTAAAAATAATGATTCGTATTAAACATCTTATTATTTGACGTCCATTAATTCAACGTCAAAAATCAGAGTTGCGTGCGGAGGAATAACTCCACCAGCTCCACTTGGTCCGTAAGCCAAATCAGATGGAATTACAAAACGGGCTTTGTCCCCAACTTGTAATAAAGCAATACCTTCGTCCCATCCTTCGATAACCTGACCCTGCCCTAATCTGAATTCGATTGGTTTTTTTCTTGGATATGAAGAATCAAAAACTTTTCCATTTTCTAAAGAACCTTCGTAATGAACAGAAACTGTTTTTCCTGCTTCTGCTTTTTTACCCTCTCCTTTTTGAATCATTTTGTAACGTAAACCACTTTCTGTTTTATCGAAACCGGCTGCTAATTGTTCCATTTTTGCTTCAGATTCTGCTTTCAAAGCTGCTTCTCTTTTTAGACGCGCTCCTTTTAAGCTAATAAAAGCTTCAATCGCATTCCATTTTTGAGCTTCTTCACCCACTCTGATGATTTCTACATTTTCTAAAGCATCACCCTGAGCAACTGCATCAACTACATCCTGACCTTCGATAACATGACCAAAAACGGTATGCTTGTTATCTAACCATGAAGTTGGAACATGCGTGATGTAAAACTGAGAACCGTTGGTTGCAGGTCCTGAATTTGCCATTGCCAAAACTCCCGGGCGATCGTGTTTTAAACTTGGATGAAACTCGTCATCAAATTTATATCCAGGATCTCCTGTTCCTGTACCTTTAGGGCAACCACCCTGAATCATAAAATCCGGAATTACTCTGTGAAAAGTTAATCCGTCATAGAATTTTTGCCCCTGAGGTTTTACTTTATTTTCCATATTTCCCTCTGCAAGAGCCACAAAATTCCCTACAGTTCCTGGTGTTAATTCGTGTGCTAATTTTACTAAAATCGAACCTTTACCAGTATTGAATTTAGCGTATATTCCGTTTTCCATTGTTGTTATTTTTTAATTGGACGCAAATTTACAAATTAATTTTTTATCAATTTATGCTTTCTATTTTAGTATTTCTAACTTTCTGAAAGCTTCTTTTGTGGCAATGATTCTAACTGTGCGAAAGTCATCTATTTTAAAACTTTCACCCGGCTCGATATTCGTGGCAAAAAAATAAACTTTATCGTCTTTTTCGATATAACCAACGATCCATCCATTATCTATTTTATTATTAAATCCCCAGCCTGTTTTTCCTCTTAAAACGTATTGATCTGTCTTTTCGATTTCCATAATGTCTTTCATTATAGATTGTGTTCTATCAGAAATAGGCAATTCAGAGAAATATAATCTTCTCAAAAAATCAATTTGCTGCAGTTGTGAAATCTTTGATTCTCCCTGTAACCAAAAGTTATCAATAGTTGCGGGACCAAAAACCATTGTATTATAAGCTAACTTTTTCAGGTAAGACTTCATTCTTTTTAAACCTATTCCTCGTGCGATCTCCTGATAACAAGGCACACAGGAAACCTGAAATGCTTTTTTAAAGGTTAAATCCTGCTCCCATGCCTTTTGGCTTCTCTTCTCACCGTTCCATTTAAAAACTACCGAATCATTTTTTACAACTCCTGTTTCTAAAGCAATAATCGAATTAGGAATTTTGAAGGTCGATGCTGGCAAATGTCCTTTTTTTGCCCAGGTAAAATCATTGGAATAAAAGCTGTTTTTACCCAGATCAAAAATTAAAACCGAGCCTTTTATTTTTAAGCTATCCAGGATTTTTCCGAATTCCGGAACTACAACTTCGGCTGGTGCAGTTGTTTTTGTCTGGGCATTTACATTTATAATCCATAAAAAGAATAGTACAACCAGGATCCGTTTTTTCATTTAGCAGTTTATTTTTTAGCTTTTGATTTATAAGTAAGTCCGTAAACGGTTAATGCTAATATTGACAACCCAACACATCCGATTGTTACAGCGTGCCAGCCTCCTAATTTCCATAATAACAATCCATAAGCAGATCCGGCGGCAGTTCCCAGAAAACTAAACGCCATGAAAACGGTATTTAATCTGTTTCTGGCTTCCGGAAGTAAAGAATATACACGGGTTTGGTTTGAAATATGAACTCCCTGAATTCCTATATCAATAAATACAATTCCGATCGCAATTCCAATTACACTTTCTACTGAAAAATAAAAAATCAAAAAACTGATTAATATTAGTAAACAGCCATAGCCAACTGCTACCCTTGAACCTCCTTTGTCACCTATTTTACCCACTAATGGTGCTGCCAAAGCTCCCGAAGCCCCAACAATTCCAAACAAACCAATTGTTGCACTATTAAAATGAAACGGTTCTCCGGAAAGCAATAAAACCATAGTGGTCCAGAAAGCTCCAAACTGAGCAAAGCTGAATATATTGATTAAAGTTGCTTCACGCAGTACGGGTTGTGTTTTTATTAATGTAAAAAGTGACTGAATTAACTGGCCGTATGAGCCCTGAAACTGAGGTTTATTGAGAGGAAATGTATTCTGAATGACAAAAAAGATCAAAAGACAAATTCCGGCAGCGATATAAAACATGGACCTCCATCCGAGAAGCTGACCAATGAAACCGCTTAAAGTCCTGGATAGTAAAATACCAACCAATAAGCCGCTCATAATTGTCCCTATCACTTTTCCTCTTTGTTCCTGACTGCTTAATGCTGCGGCCAATGGCAAAATAAGCTGTGGTACAATGGATGTGATCCCAATAAGTAAGGAGGCAATTTGTACGATAAAAAAACTTTTTGCCGTAGCTGCAATGATTAATGCAATTACAGAAGCAAAAGTGGTCATTAAAATTTGTTTTTTTCGTTCAATTTTATCCCCTAACGGAACCATAAAAAACAAACCTAAAGCATATCCTGCCTGTGTAAGATAGGCTATGGTTCCGGCCTTGGCCTCGGGAATTTTAAACTCATTGGCTATTAAAACGATTAAGGGCTGGCAATAATACAGATTTGCAACTATAAGACCCGTGCAAACTGTCATAAAAAGGACATTCGTTCTGGATAAATTCATGTTACAAAAATACCAATCTAATGTTTAGCAAAACTTTAAAAAATGTATAAAATTTTCAAATTTAGAACTCAATAGGATCTAAATCTTGTCAATTCATCTAATTTTAATACTTCATAAAATCTTCACGCATCGGACTGAAAACATCTGTCAACATTCCTTCTTCCAGGCACAAAACACCATGAATTGCATGTGGCGGAATATAAAAACTGTCACCTTCTTTCAGTAATTTTGTCACTCCGTTTATGGTAACATCAAATTTTCCTTTTGCTACATACGTAACCTGCGTATGATAGTGTTCGTGTAAAGACCCTATAGCTCCTGCTTCAAAATAGACATTTACGAGCATAACCCGATTATCGAAGGCTAAAATCTTGCGTTTTACCCCTTCTCCAACCACTTCCCATTGAATTTCTTCTCCAAAAAGAAATTCAGCACTTGTCATAGAATGATCCATATTGCTTTTTTGAAAATTAATTACAAAACAAAAATAGTGCATTTTGACAAATTAACTTTGAAATAATATAATTTGTATGCACTCAGTAAAGCAATCCTCCTATAAATTAAAAACGCCAGACATATTATCCCGTTTAAGGAATATGCCTGACGTTTTTCACCTAAAAAAAATAATTTTATCTGACTAATTACCAGCCTATCTACTAGTTAACAATAATTTTTTTCCATGTTTTTTCCTGATCATTTTGCAATTCAATCAAATAAATTCCTGCTTGCAAACTTTTCAACGATACATCTACAGTATTAGATTTACCTTCAACATTAATGGTTTTAACCAATATTCCTGTTTGGGAATAAACTTTTATTGTATCTAACCCTCTTTCACTCTCAATACTAAAATTGCCGTTTGATGGATTGGGATAAACAGCAGCCGTTTTTAAACTAAAATCTTCGACACCCAAAGTAACTGATAATGGAACACTTACATTATATCCGCGATTACCTCCATGATTATTTAACGCATATCCGGCATTACCTCTTCTTGCCCAGACAAAATCAATAGTACTGTTGCCATAAGTAAACGTATAATCTTTTGCATCTCCGGTAGAAAATTTTCTTTCAGCGATTATAGTTCTGATTCCTGAAGTTACTGCATCAGAAGTTACTATCCAGTCTTGTGTTGCATCTGTATTTGGAGAGTTACCTTTTCCGGTCAAATTACCATCAACTAATGTATTTGTAGTTCCATTAACATACACAAAATCTTCTCCTGCTAGCATTCCGCCTCCCGCTCCAAAACTCCCAAACTGCAAAGCAAACCACCTGTCTGAAGGCCCGGTAAGTTTTAATGTTGCTTTTTGGGTGGTATTGTTTAAGGTCAAATTCGCCGTCATATTGGTAGACAAAGTGACATCTCCTGTAGTTTTTTGCTGGGCAAAACAGTTCATATTAATTATTAAAAGTCCTAAAAGAGTAATTTTCTTCATAATCAATTATTTAAAAAGGTTGATGATTTGTTCATTTTGAGAAAAAACAGCATATTCAAATGCTGTTTTTCCTTTACTGTCTTTAATTGTTTTGTCTGCTTTATATTCTAAAAGCAATTTCACCAAAGCGCTGTTCTTGAATTGTACAGCTAAGGATAATGCCGTTGTCCCATTAGCATCTGCTGCATTTGGATTGGCTTTTTTATCCAATAATAATTTTACTAATTCAAATTGGTTTTTATAGGTAGCAGCCATCATTGCCGTTCCCATATCAGAATTATAATTAAGGTCTTTTACATTTTCTATTAAGAATTTCGCAACCTCAACATTTCCTCTGTAACAAGCCAAAATCAAAGGACTAGTATTACTTTCGTTAAGAGAATTAATTAAATCCGGATTGGATTTGTTCAGATTTTGAATCTCTGTTAAAGTTCCGCTTCTGGCAATATCAAAAACGCTTTTGTCTTGTGCTTTGCTATTTAGAAAGCTCAGAAACAAAGTAAGTAAAACTAATTTTTTCATCGTTAAAGAGTTATCGAATTAATTAGCTTCAAGAACAAAATTCATTGAAACTTTTACATTTTCGGCAATTTTTCCTTTGACCAAACTTGGAATTTCAATTTTGTAATCCTGTGGTTTCACCGAAATTGCACTTGTAGCCAAAATTTTTGCTCCGTTTAAGGTAAGATTGATTTTGGTTTTTATCTTTTTTGTTACACCATGAATGGTTAAATCACCTTCTAAGTCATAAACAGTCTTTGAAGCAGATAGCTTTTTGGCATCAAAATCCAAAATCTTTCCTTTAAAAGTGGCCTTTGGAAATTTGGAAGATTCCATATAATTTTCATTAAAATGCTCTTCCATCAGTGGGGCTTTGAATTTGAATGATTTTATCAAAGTCAACGCTACAAAATCTCCCGTATTCTTTTCAAGAATACAGGAAGTTGTTTTGTTTGTTGCTGCCACTTCTTCAA
The DNA here is from genome assembly GCF_003202435.1 of Flavobacterium cheongpyeongense. Classification (GTDB taxonomy): domain Bacteria; phylum Bacteroidota; class Bacteroidia; order Flavobacteriales; family Flavobacteriaceae; genus Flavobacterium; species Flavobacterium cheongpyeongense. The sequence continues at coordinate 36,749 of NZ_QJHK01000027.1, read as the reverse complement.
AAGCAGGCATTGATGCCTCAAATTTTACTTCTCCCGCTCTGGTTATCATCTTTTGTGAAAAAACCAGATTTCCGGCCAATAAAAACAACACAGATACTATTACTTCTTTCATTTTATATTTCTTTTAATTTTTATATCCTTCTTTTTGCCAAAGTATAATCATGTCGATCGTTTGTCTGGGCATGGCTCCTGATCTGGGCATTACGCTTCCACAGGATTGGGTTTGATCTATTCTGCAAATTAAATCTCCGTTTTGGGTTGCATCTTTTACTTGTTCATACGTTTGTAAAGTTGGATATTGCCCGCCATCAGCATGACATCCCAAACAATTTGACTGTATGACAGGGGCTACATTATTTGTATAACTAGGTGCAGTAGCTGCTTCTGCTTCTGAAATTTCTTCGTAAGTTCTGGTTGTGCAGGAAACCAAAAATGCTGCACAGGTAAATAGTAGTATTAGTATGCTCTTTTTCATATTTTTTATCTTTTTTTAAAACGATCTGTACATGTTAAATCCAAAGTAAACCTTGCCTTTATTCCAATCTCCTGATGCGGTAGAGAATACGGCAACATCATTCATTGGCTGGCTATTAGAAACTACCAATTGAAATACGTGTCCGCCTGTTTCAATATCTAAACCAACTGTAAGTGGATTATGGTAAGGATCCAGGTCCTTTTCTTCTGTTATCACCCTAGCTGCGTACTCAAGATTTACACTCATTCTTTTGGCTACTTTGTATCGCAATCCTGCTGCGGCAGAAAAAACATTTTGCTGCTCTGCCTTGTCGTCATATAGGTTTTTGTAAACATTGATCAAACCTATTTCTGCTGAGAATTTTTCATTTACTTTTCTGGAAACCAATAATTGCGTAGTGAAAGCCAAACGATCAGAAAATTTTATATTTGGATATAAATCTTTTTCTAAAGCAGTATTAATATCCACCGTATTATATCCTACAATTGTAACAGGAAATCCGTTTACTTCCTGATTAGCCATTTTGTATTTAGCAGTTACCTCATACGTTTTATTGTACGTATGTCTGCTAGCCCCTAAGCTCAGCCAGTTTGTTACACCATAAATCCCTCCAAATTTTGTCAGGGCATTATCCAGACCAAAGAAATTATTAATTCCCTCAGACAGGTCACCAAAACGATGCGAAACAAGCATGTACCACTCTCCTTTGGCCGGTAATTTTGTTGATTGCATGTTGGCTATTTGTAAACCTTTAAAAGCTGCAATTTCAATCTGTTTTTCACTTGACTTAACAGTATCGAGTTCACTGAGTAAATCACCCTGGGCAAATAAATTTCCCGTTAAAAAAAACACAAGCATAAAGCCTAAAAAATTCTTCATTTTTATTTTATTAATTATTATTTACTACTGAACACTCATCTAATTTTATTTCTTCCATCAGGTCATCATATCCCACTACTCTGCCTTTCAGTGTTACTTGTTGGTCTTTTTTAACTGAAGGGATCGATTCTTTGAATTCACAAACAATTGTATTATCTATAATAACTTGTTTGTCTGTTACTTTGCTAATAACTCCATTGACAGTAATTGCTTTTTCGAGATATTTAGCATTTGACTTGTCGATATCCGAATTAAACTCTGCTGTTATGCTTTTTGAGGAAACATTAAAAACAGCTTCTTCTGAAGAGACGTTTCTGGCACCGCCATACCATACGTAATAATAACCACAAAGCCCAAAAACTGTGATTACTAAAGCTATTACTATTATTTTTCTTTTCATTTTTTTATTCTTTTAAAGAGATTCAATAGTAAAACAGCCCTGATACGAATTACCCTACCAAAGAATTATTGTTTTTTGAAAAAAAAATTAAAAGAAATACTGACGTACTTAAAGAGAAACCCTAAAACTCAGATTAGGAGTCCTTTGCAATGAAAATGTTTCAACATCCTCAATAGAGTTTGAAAGTGAATTTATTCGGTAATACTCACTAATTTCATTCTTCCTGTTCAGAATGTTCAGGATTGAAATTCCTAATTTGTATTGAATCCCTTTTGATGATTCCCATTTATAAGTTGAGGAAAAATTAACCTGTGAAAAAACATTCAAGTTCGTATTGTTAGGCTTGTTGTAAATCAATACAGGGTTTGCAAGATCCATTCTTGAAATATCGGGAGAAGTTTTGGGCCTGCCAGAGGACCATTTTGTTCCCAATGCAATTTTAAAATTGTTTTTTTCATAGATTCCTGCCCATGATAGCGTGTGTGCCAACTCAAAATTGTTTGGAAAACCCGGGTATTCATAATTATCAAAATGGTAATTATTATTATTATAAGTATAACTTAGCCAAGTCAGAAAATGATTCATTCTCTTTTGAATCAGAAATTCTGTTCCTACAATTTCATAATCACCGGTTGTTCGTACAAATTCTAACTGATTCTGAAAGCCCTGACTGGCAGTTGTTATTCCGTTTACTCTTTTATAAAAATTTTCGATGTCCAGGAGCCAGTCATTCTTTTTATAGAATAAATTCAGGGATACCTGCCTGCTTCTCTGAATTGGAATTGTAGAATTATTCGAAATAATCCAACGTCTTTTTTCAATACCAAAATAATCTTTTTGCAAATCAATAATCTGTTGGAAATTTTGACTTTTTAATTCTCCCAGCAGTTCCAGGTTCAAATTTTTATTAAAAGCATAATTAAATTGTATTCGGGGTTCTGCAATATACTTTTTGAATTTTTCAATATAGTTTAATCGTATTCCCGCACTCCATAGGATCCTAGAGAGTGTATCATTAAATTTCCCCTCTAAAATCAAGGCATGAGTCCTTAAAACATCTTTAGTTTTTCGATAAAAATCCGGATTATTTACTCTCTCTAAATTGGCGACACCGGTTTCAATAAACTGATATCCATTGTTAAAACTGAATTTTGAATTGATTATGTGGTTGTTTTCTAAATTAATTCCATTGTTGTCAACTGTATTTTCCTGAATAACTATCTGATTTTCATTCGTTGTTTTTTGGTTTCCCAAAAGTTCATAAGAAGAGTTGCAAATATTGATTTTAGTTGTATTGAAGCTATTCCACTTTCTTTTCCATGATACATTTCCACCATAATTTTGCTGACGCAAAATATTGTTCTCCGATTTGTTTATGCTGTTTACAGAAGCACTCTGAAATACTTTCAGGTTGTCTTTTATGGTTATAAAATCAACTATCAACTGGTCTTTGGTACCTATTTTTTGTACGTATTTAAAAGTTGCATCGTAGAAATCAAAATCTTTGTCACTTTGGTAATCGATATTTTGGGTTTTAGAAAAATCAGTAATCGTTGTATTTTGAAATACTTTATTAAAATATTCCCTGTAAGTTGGAGTTTCTACAAAATCGGTAATTGATTTTCGCCCTGAAACTTCAATATAACTCTTTTTTGAAAGATTGTATTTAGCATACACATCGGCATTGATCATATTGATTCCGGCACTAAAAGTATTTTTTTCTGTCTTTTCCGGAGTAGAAGAAATAGCTACCACACTCGAAACACTTTCTCCGTAAAAAGCAGAACTTCCGTTTTTAAAAATAGAAATCGTGTGTGCCAAATTAGGATTAAAGACCGATATTAAACCAAAAAAATGTCCCGTTTGGTACATTCTAATTCCGTTCCATAAAAATAAATTCTGGTCATGGGTGCCGCCACGAACATTAATACTTGATACACTTTCGTCCAGACTGTTTACCCCTGGAATCTGCTGCATGGCCTGCAAAGCGTCTGGCTCGATAAGTCCGGGCAGAATCCCAAATTTTTTTGGTTTAATTTCAAACGAACCCTCAATGTTTTTTGAAATTCCAGAAGCCAGGATCGTGTTGGTTTTAATTTCCTCAAGTTCTGTAATTTCAGATTCTAGTAGTATTTTCAGGCAGTTTTTAGAATCGAAATTCCGTATTATCACTTTTTTTGCTATAAAACCAATATGACTAATCGAAAAAATATTTTCAGCATCTTTTTCAAATTCAAAATAACCATTTGAATCCGTTGTAATTCGGGTTCCGTCATTTAAATGAATATTCGCATTTTCAATAGGTTTTCTGTCCGTATTTGAAAAAACATATCCACATATTTTTTTTGAATTTTTCTCTTTTTTATAAATATTAATAAATTTATTATCCAGATTTTCAAAAGACAAATTGGTTTTTTCAGTAAGATATTGCAGAATTTGTTCAAAGGAAAGTGATTTTTTGGGGCGAATTAATTGTACTCCTGCAACATTCTCTTCGGTATAATTAAAATTTACATGATATCGCTGCTCAATTTCAATCAGTATGTTTTTCAATGGCATTGTTTTTCCTTTGCCCTGAGCTAAAACGCTAAGGACAAGGAAAAACAAAAAAAACGAAAAATGAAATTGTTTGGGAGCCAACATCTATTTTTCGTCAAAAATTATTTTATTTTCTGAAACTTTTTTTGCTTCTAAATGATAGGTTGTACTTATAATTTGTAATGCTACTTTCAGGTTTTTAGTAGGCAATTTGCCCGTAAACAATGAAGTTGTATCTTTTGAATTTAATTCAATCGTAATGTTGTATTGTCTTTGAACTTCGTCTAACAAACTTTTTATATTCTCCTTATTAAAACAGATTTGGTTGTTCATCCATTCTGGCCTTACTGATTTAACACGAGTATTAAACTGCTTTCCGTTTTCGAAAGTAACACTTTGACCGTGGGTCAGTATGATTTGTCTACTGGCGTAATTTACTTTTACGCGGCCTTCATAACAAATCACATCGAACCTGTTTTTTCGGGCTCTGACATTAAACTGGGTGCCTAAAACAGCTACCTCTCCAAGATTCGTCTGTACGACAAAACGTCTGCCTTTAGAAACCCTGAAATAAGCCTCTCCTTCCAGTTCAAGATGTCTGTTGTTGTCCCAGTTCCATTTTTTATAACTTATTTCTGATCCCGAATTCAGGACAACTTCAGAATTATCAGGTAATAAAAAAGTAGTTCTTTCGCCGAAATTTGATGTTTGTGTTTCTGGTACGAAATTTTTCATCACAAAAGTTACTCCAAGTGCCAAAACAAAAATAGCCGCAACACGTAACATCCACTTCTTGTATAATGGAACTACTCTTGGAGTTCTTTTTTTCTGTTGAAGAATGTTCGACAGCATCGCATTTTCATCAAAATCATCTACTTCTAAATGAGCCGTATAGTTTTTTATTTTTTGGTATTTTTCGAAATCGGGACTCGCTTCAAATTCGGCTAATTCTTTCTCCAATAAATCATCATTTAACCATCGGGCTAGCAAATCATTTTTTTTCATTGTATTACTCATTATATTATTAAAACAATCAGGGTTAGATTTACCCTACTTTTTATAAATCAATTTCTTTACGTAAGTTTAACAAAGCCAGATGAATGCGTTTTTCTACTGCTTTTACGCTAATATCTAATTCAAGGGCAATTTCGCTATATTTTTTTTTGTCAATCCGATGCATCAAAAAAGCTACCCGATGTTTTTCGTTTAAATTTCCAATAGCTTTCAAAAGTTTATCCTGAAATTGTTTTTCCTCAAGGATATATTCCGGACTTTCATTGGTTCTGTCTAATGTATTGAAGTTTTTTTCATAACGTAAAATAACTTTTTGATGTGCAATTTCATTTAAAGTACTGTTATTTGCAATAGTATAAATATACGATTTTGCTTTTTCTACAGGTACGGAAGAGCAGTTTTGCCAAAGTTTCATAAACGCCTCCTGGGCAATATCTTCTGCCTGGTCTTTATTACCAAATTTATAAAAAAGAAAATTCCGAAGTGCTTTAATATGACTTCTAAAAAAAGATGAAAAAACTATTTCGTTACAGGTATTTGATTGGTTTATGTTTAGCATTAGCAGTAATATCTTTCAATTTGGACTTTGCAAAAGTATTTCTTTTTAATTTAAGTAGGGTAAATGCAAAGTAAATTGTTTTTATTAATATATATAGGCATTTTGTATCATAGCTAACCTAAAACCTTATTCTGTCTGGACTATTAGGTATTTTTATACTATTTTTTTTGGAAAAAATTAAAGCTCATTAATCGAAATATTTTAAGAATTTAAAAATTGATGTAAAAATTGTTAAAACCAGAATTCCTAATTTAATTATCTTTGTAAAAATTAATGTATGTCACGCTTCCAAAAATATTTATCGATAGTGGGGTTACTGTTCTTTTTTTCTTGTCAAAGCGAGATAGAAGACCAGAATCAAGATACCCAGACCATTACGAATACCACACCCCTTACTTCTTATTTACAAAGGGTTGCCATGGTAAAAACGGTACAGGATAATTTTATAGATGGTTCCACTTATTGTACTATCAAACTACCGTATACAATTACTGTCAATACTGCTAAGATTGCTATAAATACTACTGCTGATTACCAAAAAGTACTGGATAATATCAACGCAAGTACTACTGATGATGATATTGTAAAAATTGATTTTCCAGTAACAATGGTTTATTATAACTATATAGAAAAATTACTGCCAACTGAAGCCGATTTTGATGAATTAATTGATTATTGGAATCTTTACCCTGATCTTTTATCTAAAATAAATGGTTTAAACATCCACTATCCTATAACAATAAACATTTATAACAGTTATAATCAGGTCGCAAGTTCTGTCTCTATTACAAGTGATCAGGTCTTTTTTAATTTTATAAAAAACCTGAATTCGAGCCAGTATATTTCATTAAGTTATCCTATTTCCATAACAGATTATAATTACCAGACAAAATCGATTAGAAATAATTTAGAGTTCGAAAATGCAATTAAATATGCAATGGATTATTGCACAGAAAACAATCTAAATACTTTTGACTTTGACGAAATTATTACAAAGGGTTCATGGCACATATCCTATTTTTATAATAAGGCAGAAAAAACATCCGAATACGCTGATTATTCTTTTGTTTTTAAAAGTGATAAATCTGTGATCGCTACAAAAGCAGGCGTTTCTCAAACAGGGCAATGGGAAAGCAATGTTGTATACGGTGTGAGAAATTTTAAAATCAGTTTTAGCTATGATTACTTATTGCTTCACAAATTAGATTACAGCTGGAAATTGTTCGAACTTAATAATTCCCTGATACACTTGCGTGATGAGAGTAACGGCAACTATCTTTATTTTGAAAAAAACAAATAATTACGGTAAACAATTTATTTGAAAAGTAATTTATTATAAAAAACTGATTCTCAAAGTTACGAAGAAAGGTTTGAAGTTCGATAGCGTTTTGTTATTTACAATTTTTCCTTCGGTATCCATTTTCCCCTTATGCCTGCTATTAAAAGCTGCCTTTCTTTTTGAAACTTAGCTTCAAGCGTCTTCATGATTAACAAAAGCTGTTCATGCACCGTTTCTCCGGAAGCAGAAGCCGTAATAAGCCCAACCCGTTTAGTTGAAAAAATGGTCGTTGAGACGCACCATTCGAGAGCGTTTTTTAAACTACCCGGCAAACTAAAAACATATTCGGAAGTACATATTATAATTCCCTCAGCAGCTATAATTTTATCTCTGAATAAAACCACATTTTTCGGTGGATAATCTGTATCAAGATCCGGATTAAAATGTGGAATTTCGGCCAGACTTTCAAATATTTCATTCTTCGAATTTACCTTTATTTTAATGTTTATTGAATAGCTACAACATCTTTATGTATGAGTTTCAGTTCGTCTGTCAAGTTATTGTTTTTAAAATACATTTCTAATTCCAACAGTCTTTTATTGTTGTCATATTTAATACCCGAATTTAATTTTCTCTGACAAACAGAACATAATCTTATAGACCCCTTGTCTGTTTCACTCATACTATTGGTTCCATTCATTACACAATCAGCATAAATACAATGGTGTAAACCAAACATGTGACCAATTTCATGGGAGCTTATTTTTAGCAGCCGTGATAAACAAAGATTAAAATTATCAGGAGCCAGTTTTCCATCTTGTAATCTGTAAATAGAACTTACTCCTACCTTATCTCGGTAAGAAGCTAATCCAAAAACAAAATTCCATTCGGGTTTAGGATACAAATCAACTTCTGTTAATCCCATCAGGGCAATTCTGTTTAAAGGCTTGTCTTGTTTCAAAACATTATTTAAAATATATCCAGCTAAAAACTGTTGGTTATTTTCATGTCCCATTCTTTGTGCAGATTCAGGAATTACATCATTGGAAACTATTTCCAACGTTTTTGTTTTTAACTGAAAGTAAATTTCGAGATATTCTCTAAGTAGTTCTATTTGTTTGTTTTGCAGGGAATTAAAATTCCCAATGGGTCTGATGTAAATAATATTGGATCCAGTAGTGGGAACAATATGTTTTGAATTCATGAACTGCTCATAACTCTGACCTTTCTCTTTATGAGAATACAACCAATCACCCTCAACCGGTTTTGCCAATTCAACATCATTTTTTTTAATCTGATCGAAATATTCATCTCCATCCTGTTTAACGCATGTAGTACAGATGAGTATGATTATGGGAAGTGCTATTTTTTTCATATAAATCTGGGGCTTATCAAAGCCAAAAATAAATAATCGAAACCTAAAACCGTAACTATTTTTATGGAATTTTCTTATTTATAATGAGTTTAATTTTTGTGTTTAAAGATTTTGATTACAAAAAAATAACTGGATTTTTAATGCTCCTTATTGCATTACCGGTCCTTTATATACTATTCTTGCAGGTTCAAATAGCCAAATTTTTTTCTGAAATGGAATGACTATCTTTGTATACAAATTCACAAAATGAAAGCAAAAGACAATTCCGGAAAGAACAACTTACATCTTCGAAACCTTCACCGTTCGCGATATGATTTCGAACTTCTTATTTCGAATTGCCCGGAGTTAAAAACACATGTTTTCATCAACATTCACGGAATTGAAACAATTGATTTTAGTAATCCTGATTCTGTAAAAGTTCTTAACAAATCTTTATTGCAGACCTATTACGATATTCAAAATTGGGATATCCCGAAAAATTACCTTTGTCCGCCTATCCCTGGAAGAGCCGATTATATTCATTATTTAGCCGATTTATTGGCTGAAGCAAACAACGGAAATATTCCGCTAGGATCCTATGTTTTGGGCTTAGACATAGGAACCGGAGCAAACTGCATTTATCCAATTTTAGGAAATGCAATTTACGATTGGTGTTTTGTAGGTACAGATATCGATGAAATAGCAATAAAAAACTGCGCAAAAATTATTGAGGAAAATCCAAAACTGACTGAAGCAATTAGTTTACAACAGCAAACCGAGTCCCGTTTTATATTCAAAAATATTATCACACCAGAAGACCGGTTTACTTTTACGATGTGTAATCCGCCTTTTCATGCGTCAGCCGAAGAAGCTAATAAAACTACAACAAGAAAAGTTGCCAATTTAAATCCGAAAGAAAAGAAAATAACAAATCCGGTTTTAAACTTCGGAGGCCATAATGCCGAATTATGGTGCAATGGCGGTGAAATTGGTTTTATAACTCAAATGATTTATGAAAGTGCCAAATATGCCATGCAGTGCCAGTGGTTTACCACTTTGGTTTCTAAAAGAGATAATCTTTCGAGCATTTACAAAACCCTAAACAAAGTAAATGCTGCTTCTATAAAAACAATTGATATGGCTCAGGGCCAAAAAACAAGCCGAATTGTAGCCTGGACTTTTTTAAGTGAAGCACAACAAAAGTCCTGGAAACTTTGAAATATACCTTAGATTGAAGAAAACATCAAAACCAGTTTTGGAATGGCTCACATTATATTGCCGGGTCAAATTCAAGTATGCTAAAAATGATGCCATGATAGATTTCTTAGAATAAGGACAACTTAACATTAAAAGAATTGAAACTTTGTATCTTTACAAAACTAATTTTTTCATCATTCCAAAATGAATTTTCAGGTATCCTCAGAATATAGTCCAAAAGGAGATCAGCCTCAGGCAATCCAAAAATTAGCACAAGGTATTGTTGATGGCGAAAAATACCAGACTTTGCTGGGTGTAACGGGCTCAGGAAAAACATTTACGGTTGCTAATGTCATTCAGGAAGTTCAAAAACCTACTCTTGTTTTGGCGCATAATAAAACTTTGGCTGCTCAGTTGTATTCAGAATTCAAGCAATTTTTCCCTAATAATGCCGTAGAATATTTTGTTTCTTACTACGATTATTATCAGCCCGAAGCTTTTATGCCTGTGACTGGTGTTTTCATCGAAAAGGATTTATCTATCAATGAAGAACTGGAAAAAATGCGTTTAAGCACAACTTCTTCTTTACTATCCGGACGCAGGGATATTTTAGTCGTTGCTTCGGTCTCTTGTTTGTACGGTATCGGAAACCCCGTTGAATTTAAAAAAAATGTAATTGAAATATCAAGAGATCAGGTTATTTCCCGAACTAAATTATTACACAGTCTTGTACAAAGTTTATATGCCAGAACTGAAGCAGATTTCAATCCCGGAACTTTTCGGATTAAAGGGGATATTGTCGAAGTATATCCAAGTTATGCCGATGATGCCTATCGAGTTCACTTTTTTGGAGATGAAATCGAGGAAATTGAATCGTTTGATGTAAAAACTGCACAGGTTATTGAAAAATTCAAAAGACTGACGATTTACCCTGCCAATATGTTTGTGACTTCTCCTGATGTCCTGCAAGGCGCTATTTGGGAAATCCAGCAGGATTTAGTAAAACAGGTGGATTATTTTAAAGAAATCGGAAAACATCTCGAAGCCAAACGTCTGGAGGAACGTACTAATTTTGATCTGGAAATGATTCGTGAATTGGGTTATTGCTCCGGAATTGAGAATTATTCCCGCTACCTGGACGGAAGAGAAGCCGGAACAAGACCTTTCTGTCTACTGGATTATTTTCCAAGTGATTATTTAATGGTAATTGACGAAAGTCACGTAACTGTTTCACAGGTGCATGCTATGTATGGTGGTGACCGCAGCCGAAAAGAAAACCTGGTGGAATACGGTTTCCGTTTGCCCGCCGCAATGGATAACCGGCCTTTGAAATTTGAAGAATTCGAAGCCTTACAAAATCAGGTAGTGTATGTTTCTGCAACTCCTGCCGATTATGAATTGCAAAAATCAGATGGTATTTATGTAGAACAGATTATCCGTCCAACCGGACTATTGGATCCTACTATTGAAGTAAGACCCAGTTTGAATCAGATTGATGATTTAATTGAAGAAATTCAGGTACGTTGTGAATTGGATGAAAGGGTTTTGGTAACCACCCTGACCAAAAGAATGGCCGAAGAATTAGCCAAATACCTGACTAAAGTAGGAGTTCGCTGTCGTTACATTCACTCAGAAGTAGATACTTTAGAGCGCATCGAAATCATGCAGGATTTACGAAAAGGAATTTTTGATGTATTAATTGGTGTCAACCTGCTTCGTGAAGGCCTGGATTTGCCAGAGGTTTCGTTAGTGGCTATTTTAGATGCCGATAAAGAAGGTTTTCTTCGTAATCACAGGTCTTTAACACAGACTATTGGGCGTGCGGCCAGAAATATAAACGGAAAAGCAATTATGTATGCGGATAAAATCACAGCCAGTATGCAAAAAACAATTGATGAAACCAATTACCGAAGAACCAAACAAATTAATTTCAATACCGAGAATGGCTTAACACCACAGGCATTAAACAAAAAAATCGAAAGTGCTTTTACCAAAAATCCATTGGTTGAATATGAATTGGGACATACTTTACCTGCAGCTGCAGAACCCGAAACAGCCTACTTATCAAAACCTGAATTAGAAAAGATGATTCGTGAAAAACGTAAATCAATGGAAAAAGCGGCAAAAGAATTAGACTTTTTACAGGCGGCCAAATTACGTGATGATATTAAAAAATTACAGGAACAACTTTCTTAGAAACCTTTATGTTTCTTTCAAAAAACCTTAATTTTGGAGTTCTTACAATATCCATCTTTTAATTTTACAGATGCTTTCAAATTTTAAAAATCATATTTCGGCAAGATTCCCTTTTTTGGAAAACAAAAAGCTCTTTCTTGCTGTTAGTGGCGGATTGGACAGTATGGTTTTACTGCATTTATTACAGCAATTAGAATATAAAATTGCGGTTTTACATTGTAATTTTCAGCTTCGTGGATTAGAAAGTTTTGGCGATCAGGATTTCATTCGAAATTACTGCGAAGAAAATAAAATCTCTATTTTTTCAACTCAGTTCGACACCGAAGCTTTTGCAAAAGATTATAAACTTTCTACCCAGATAGCAGCCCGTGAGCTTCGATACAGCTGGTTTTACGAACTTCTTGAAATTCATAATTTCGATTATATCCTGACAGCACATCACGCAGATGATAATCTGGAAACTTTTATCATCAATCTCAGCCGTGGAACAGGATTGGACGGTTTGCTTGGTATTCCGGAACAGAATGACAAAATTATTCGTCCACTTTTACTTTTTTCAAGGGAAGAAATCCTGAATTATGCGAAAGAAAACAATATCGAATGGCGGGAAGACAGCAGCAATGCTTCGAATAAATATCTGCGAAATAAAATCCGTCATGATCTCGTTCCTGTTTTAAAAGAAATCAATCCGAAATTTCTGAAAGCTTTCCAAAAAACACAATCTTATTTGCAGGAATCTAATGAAATGGCCGAAGATGCGTCTATTATGATTTACCAGCAAGTTGCAAAAGAATACGGAGAAGAAATACATTTTGATTTGAATCAGCTTAAAAAATTACCCAATTACAAATCGTATTTATACCAATGGCTGAATGAATTTGGATTTCTGGCCTGGAAAGATATTTACGATTTAACAGATGGACAATCAGGGAAACAGATTTTTTCGACAGAGTTCAGATTGCTCAAAAACAGGGATACGTTGATATTAAGTCCGATTTCGAAAATAAGACAATTAGAATTTGAAATTAATAAAACGGATACGCAGGTTAATATTCCCTTAAAGTTGCGTCTTTGTAACGTAAGTCACATTACAGAAGGATCAAATAAGATTATATTTGTCGATGCTGAAAAAATCCTTTTCCCTTTGATTTTACGTAAATGGAAAGAAGGCGATTCTTTTCAGCCTTTTGGAATGAACGGAAAGTCAAAAAAAATCAGTAAACTTTTTAAGGATGAAAAGTTATCATTAATAGAAAAAGAAAACTGCTGGCTTTTATGTTCAAATAATCAGATTGTATGGGTAGTTGGAATCAGGCAGGATGAAAGATTTAAAATAACAAACACCTCAAATAAAATACTTAAAATAGAATTAGAACAATGAAATCAAACACAAATTGTCAGGTTATAATTTCGAATATTTGGAATAAACTTACTGTATTTTTAATGATTTTGATTTTTGCTTTTGCAAAAGGAAACGCTCAGGTTTTAGAACCCGTAAAATGGACTTCTAAAATCGAGAAAAAATCTGAAACCAATTTAGTTTTAATTTTTGACGGAATTATAGAAAAGGACTGGCATATGTACTCACAATTTACGCCAGACGGAGGTCCTCTCGCTTTAGAAATTTCCTTTAAAAACCAAAAAGGAAATTATGAATTAATTGGCAAGGCCAAAGAAGGAAAGACAAAAACAGCTTTTAATGATGTCTTTGGTGTTAACGAAACTTTCTTTGAAGGCAAAGCACATATTGAGCAGGAAATCAAAGTTATAAACCCTAATTTAAAAACCGTTGAAGCTGAATTTGATTTTCAGGTTTGTAAAGAGGTTTGCATCAATTCGAATAAAAAATTCTCTATAGCTGTTCCGGCAACTTTTAAAATGGAGACAGTTCCGGCTGTAACAGAAGCTAAAAAGGACGAAACCCAAAAAGAAGGTTTAGTTGTTGATACAGTAGTTAAAAAAGAAGCAGATTCTAAAGTAATTAAATTAGAAAAAATAGATAATGCAACGGCAAAAGTTGTAGACGATTTACAAAAGCCTGCTCCGGCAAGAAGCTTATGGTCTATCTTTTTTATTGCTTTTTTATCCGGTTTTGCGGCATTGTTAACACCTTGTGTGTTCCCTATGATACCAATGACGGTAAGTTTTTTTACCAAACAAAGTAAAAGCAGGGCAAAAGGAATTCGTAATGCTATTCTTTACGGACTTTCTATTATTGCTATCTATGTAATTTTAGGTTTAATTGTAACAAAGATATTTGGAGCAGATGCTTTAAATGCATTGTCAACAGATGTTTGGTTTAACCTGATTTTCTTTGTGATACTGATTATTTTTGCTACTTCATTTTTAGGCGCTTTTGAAATTATGCTTCCAAATTCATGGGCAAATAAAGCGGATCAGCAGGCAGATAAAGGCGGTATAATTGGCATATTATTTATGGCTTTGGCTTTGGCTATCGTTTCATTTTCATGTACCGGACCAATTGTCGGAACCTTATTGGTCGAAGCGGCCTCTAATGGTGGAATCGCTCCGGTTGTTGGAATGTTGGGATTCTCATCTGCATTGGCCTTGCCGTTTATGCTATTTGCGATGTTTCCGGGATGGTTAAATTCATTGCCAAAATCGGGAGGCTGGTTAAATACGGTAAAAGTGGTTCTTGGCTTTTTGGAATTAGCTTTAGCTCTTAAATTTTTATCAAATGCGGATCTGGTTTTACAATTGCATTTTCTGGAAAGAGAAGTTTTTATAGCCATCTGGATAGCCATTTTTGCAGCATTGACATTGTACTTATTTGGAAAAATAACATTGCCTCACGATAGTCCATTACAACATATTTCTGTTGGAAGGCTGTATTTAGGATTGCTTACACTTGTATTTACATGTTATCTGATTCCAGGACTTTGGGGAGCTCCATTAAAGTTAATCAGTGCTTTTCCTCCACCACCACAATATAGCGAAAGTCCGTTTGGATTAGGTGGCTCAGATAATGCAGGTGCTACTTCGGATGAAGGTTTGCCTAAAGGTTCTGAATTAGGACCACACGGAATTATGGTTTTTCATGATTATGAAGCTGGTTTGGCTTATGCGAAATCAATTAACAAACCCATTATGCTTGATTTCACCGGTTATGCCTGTGTTAATTGCAGGAAAATGGAAAACAATGTTTGGTCTGATACTAATGTTTTACCTATTCTTAAAAATGATGTAGTTTTGATTTCCTTGTATGTTGATGATAAAAGAGAATTGCCAAAAAGTGAACAATTTGTAACAGCTGATGGTGATGAAATTATAACCGTAGGGGATAAATGGACAGATTTTATGATCTCAAAATACAAGACTAATACGCAGCCTTTGTATGTTATCACAGATTTGAAAGGAAATAATTTAAACAGCTCAAAACCTACTATTAGTTACGTTAGTACAGAAGAATATTTGAAATGGCTTAAAGAAGGAATTTCAAATTTTAAATAGGGAGGGTCTTTGTGAATTAATTCTTCTCAAAATAATTAACCTGTTGTATTCAAAAGTCAGTTAGCATCTTTTTGTGTAGGGAAACGGAACAAAAAAAGTATCCGAAATCGTTTTCAATGCTTTTTTTCTTTTCACGTTACATTTTCTATGAAAATTCGAACTGACGAAAAATTACCATTAAAACTAATGAATCCAACGCGTTAAATTAGAATAAAACAGAACAAAGGATATAATAATGTTTTCGTTATTGTTCATTTAGTCTTTGTTTACAATACAAATAAAAAAGAGGCTGTCCGAAAATCGAAGCTAGGCCTCTGAGAATTACATAAATAAAATTCGTCTCCAATAGGAGTCCAAATAGTATAAAAAAAGGCTGTCCTTACTTTTAGGACAGCCTCTTTTTTTGTGGTTATTTTTTGGTTATGGTTGTTTATTTTTACAAGAATTCTCCGTGTTGAGAGATATCTAATCCTAGTTCTTCTTTTTCTTCAGAAACTCTTAAAGGAGTAATTTTATTAACGATGAAGAATAATGCATACGAAACTCCAAAAGCAAATATTGAAACCAATACTAATGCTTTTAATTGTATTAAGAATAAAGTAGCGTCTCCGAAAATTAATCCTTGGTTGTCACCTACAATTGAATTTACTGATTTAGAAGCAAAAACTCCAGTCAATAACATTCCTACCATACCACCAACACCGTGACAAGCAAAAACATCAAGTGCATCATCAATTTTTCCTTTAGGGAATTTACTAACAACAAGATTACTAATTACAGCAGCAATAATACCAATTGCTAAAGCGTGAGGAATTGATACAAATCCAGCAGCAGGTGTAATTGCTACCAATCCAACAACTGCACCAATACAAGCACCCATTGCAGATAATTTGTGACCTAAAATCTTATCAAGGAAAACCCAGGCCATAGCAGCAGAAGCAGCAGCAACAGTTGTAGTTCCTAAAGCCTGAGCAGCAAGGCTTCCTGCTCCAACAGCAGAACCAGCATTGAAACCAAACCATCCGAACCATAATAAACCTGTACCTAATAGTACATAAGTGATTCTTGCAGGATTTACTTTTTGAACTTTACGCTTCCCTAAGAAGATAGCTCCGGCTAATGCAGCCCATCCTGCACTCATGTGAACTACCGTTCCTCCAGCAAAATCCAAAACTCCCCATCCGAAGAATAATCCATCTGGATGCCAAGTCATATGACATAATGGAGCATATACTAACAAAATAAATAAAACCATGAATAATAAGTAAGCCCAAAAACGTACACGCTCAGCAAAAGCTCCTGTAATTAAGGCTGGAGTAATAATTGCAAATTTTGCCTGAAATAATGCAAAAAGCAAAAAAGGTATTGTTGGTGCTAACTCCCATGCCGTATTGGCACTGACACCCTGGAAAAATATATTTGAAGTAGGATCTCCAATGAATCCGCCTATTGATGGTCCAAAGCAAAGCCCAAAAGCAATTACTACCCATAAAACAGTAACAATTACCATGGCCATAAAACTTTGCAGCATGGTACTGATTACGTTTTTCTTGCCTACCATACCTCCGTAGAAGAAACCTAAACCTGGAGTCATTAATAATACAAGGGCAGTTGCTACAACCATCCATGCAGTATCACCTGTATCCATTTTTAATTCAACAACATGAGCGCCTAATGTCTTTGATTCAGTAACAAATGAAATTGAAAAAATTGAGAGTAACAAAATTGTGATGAGGATCACACTTAAAATAATTTTTCGCATAGTTATTTAGTTTTAAAAATTTTGGTAAAAATATGAAATCATTACACAACCCCCATAAAAAATACCACATGTTGCCCAACTTTTACTAATTTTTCATTTTACACCCCTATATTTTGAATGTATTACTTTAAAACAATGGTAAATTTACAAAATATCAAACCCAACTTAAAAAAAGGTTAACCTTTTAGCATATTTATTACACATAATATGTAAGAAATAATACGTTCATTATGAAAAATACATCTATTTTTTAATTAGTTTGATTTATATTTGATTGTTTAACATTCTTTATTAATATAATTTAAACATGAGTGGTGTAAAAAAAATAAGATGGGGAATCATTGGTTTAGGAAATATTGCCAATCAGTTTGCTGCCGATTTAGAATTAATAGAAGATGCCGAATTGTATGCTGTGGCTTCCAGAGACATTACTAAAGCAAATGAATTTGCCAAAAAGTATGATTGCAATAAATATTATGGATCCTATAATGATCTTTTTGAAGACGATAACATAGATGTCGTTTATATAGCAACACCCCATAATTCACACACAGAATTATCAATTCTGGCAATGAAAAACGGAAAACATGTATTATGTGAAAAACCTTTATCATTATCTTACAGCGATGCTTTCAACATGATTGAAGCGTCAAAAAAATACAATAAGTTTTTCATGGAAGCTTTTTGGACACGATTTATCCCGTCAATAAAGGAACTTCTGTCCAAAGTAAAAAATGGCGAGATAGGAGAAATTAAATACCTCAAGGCTGATTTCGCTTATTACAAT
Source organism: Flavobacterium cheongpyeongense (assembly GCF_003202435.1). Lineage (GTDB taxonomy): Bacteria > Bacteroidota > Bacteroidia > Flavobacteriales > Flavobacteriaceae > Flavobacterium > Flavobacterium cheongpyeongense. The sequence continues at coordinate 18,838 of NZ_QJHK01000027.1, read as the reverse complement.
AATGAGTTAGCAATTAGACTGACAGACAAAAAACTGGGTGGCGGAGCCCTTTATGATATAGGAGTTTACCCTCTATTTATATCCTACCTAATACTCGGAATTCCAGAAGAAATCATATCAAAATCAACTTATCATACAACAGGAGTCGATTTGCAGACCACTATGATTTTACAATACCCATCGTCCCAGTCAGTTTTACACGCGGGTTTAGTTTCGGCTTCTGACATGAAAGCGACCATTAGCGGGACAAAAGGGAGAATCGACATTAACTCCCCTTGGTTTATGACCGAAGGATATTCAATTATTAAAGATGGACAGGAAGAAAAATTTAAGATTCCCAATATTGGAAAAGGGTATGCTCATGAAGCAATTGAATGTCACAACTGTATCAGGGAAAATCAAATTGAAAGTCAATTCTGGTCGCATCAAAACAGTTTAGACTTAAGCAGCATGGTTGAAAAGGTCAAAAATCAAATTGGTTTAGAATTTCATTAATAGTTGGTAGTAAAAAAATATTTCTTAATAGTGATACTTTATTTGTTAAAATATAATTTTACTTTATTATATTTAAAAAATTATTTACAAATAAGACCTTCATATGTTAATTAAAGTTTTTGGAAGTGCTGTTTTTGGAGTTGAAGCCACCACCATTACCGTAGAGGTAAATATTGATAAAGGAATTGGGTATCATTTGGTAGGTTTACCCGATAACGCCATAAAAGAAAGCAGTTATCGTATCGCAGCAGCACTTAAAAATAATGGATACGCCCTTCCCGGAAAAAAAATAACCATAAACATGGCACCTGCCGATTTGCGCAAAGAAGGTTCTGCTTATGACCTGACTTTAGCAATTGGAATTTTAGTAGCCTCAGACCAGATAAAAGCAACTGAAATTGACCGCTATATTATCATGGGAGAACTTTCTCTTGATGGCGGCTTACAATCCATAAATGGTGCGCTCTCCATTGCAATTAAGGCTAAAGAAGAAGGCTATAAAGGTTTTTTTCTTCCAAAGCAAAATGTAAAAGAAGCCGCTATAGTTGCTGGATTAGATGTTTATGGAGTTGAAAATGTGCAGGAGGTCATTGATTTCTTTGAAGGAAAAGGAACTTTGGAACCGACAGTTATTGATACCCGTGCAGAATTTTATAAAACCCTGGATTTTCCTGAGTTTGATTTTTCTGATGTTCGTGGGCAGGAAAGCATTAAACGTTGTATGGAAATTGCGGCAGCCGGAGGACACAACATTATTTTGATTGGTCCTCCAGGAGCAGGAAAGACAATGCTTGCCAAACGTTTACCAAGCATTTTACCCCCCATGACCTTGCGTGAAGCATTAGAAACCACCAAAATTCATAGTGTTGCCGGAAAATTAAAAGAAGTTGGTTTGATGAATCAGCGGCCATTTCGTAGTCCGCATCATACTATTTCAAATGTAGCCCTAGTCGGAGGAGGAAGTTATCCACAGCCAGGTGAAATTTCAATGGCTCATAATGGTGTTTTGTTTCTGGATGAATTGCCCGAATTTAAAAGAGATGTTTTAGAAGTGATGCGTCAGCCTCTGGAAGACAGAGAAGTGACTATCTCAAGAGCTAAATTTACAGTAACCTACCCTTCTTCTTTTATGCTGGTGGCCAGTATGAACCCAAGTCCGAGTGGTTTTTTTAACGATCCATCTATGCCAAATACTTCATCACCCCATGAAATGCAACGCTATATGAGTAAAATTTCCGGCCCTTTATTAGACCGAATTGATATTCATATTGAAGTCACACCCGTACCTTTCGAAAAATTATCAGATGATAACAAAGCAGAAAGTAGTGTTGCTATTCGGGAAAGGGTCACGGCAGCCCGTGAACTTCAGTCTGTCCGATTTGAAGAAATGACTAATATTCATTACAACGCACAAATGAGCAGTAAATTAATCCGGGAGTTTTGTCCTTTGGATGATCAATCCAAACAACTATTGAAAACAGCAATGGAACGTTTAAATCTTTCAGCAAGAGCTTATGACAGAATTTTGAAAGTTTCGAGAACTATAGCTGACTTGGATGCTGCGCCGCATATAATTTCCTCTCATATTGCTGAGGCGATTCAATACAGGAGTTTAGATCGAGATGGTTGGTTGGGATAAAAGGGAATTGTTTTTTTATCTGTGTCAAAATCGAAATCTTTAAAAGTTCTCATATGGGTTTTTGATAAGGTTAGAATGAAACGAATTATAGTTTTTATTTAAATAATTTAATTCTGATATTTATTCAGGAGTATTTGCATATAGTCAATTTATGGATAAAGAAATAGTATTTAAAGGTGAATGGTTCTTGCCTGATAATTTAGATAAGAAAATCAAAGGTATTCTAACATTTAAACCTAATGAGAAATATAGTTTACTTGAACTATTTGGAAGTTTTTATGAATTTGAAAATACTGATAATATCGATTTTATTTTAGGAAGAAGTTTTGACGGAACTGAAATTACTTTACATAAATGCTACATTCGTAATATAAGGGGTGTGCCAAAAAATCCTGAACAAAAATTAAGAATGCGTAATTTGAGCGGTCAACAATCAAGTAGTTATGCTTTAGAGTTTATATTTGAAGGTGCGCATATAAAAAATTATGATGAATTATCCTTTAACGAAATTCTCTCTGAGATATTTAATCTTGATGAATGGCTTGGTGTTCACGGATTTTCAAATATAGATACTAATTTTGAAAGAGATAATAGTTTAAATCTTAATCTAAATTATGTTGAACCAACATCTATTGAATTTAAAATTAATGAAGAATTAAATGGAGCATTTAGATTTAATACAACTACATCTAATACATCAACATTTCAAAAAGAATATTTTGTAAAGCAAACTACATATTTAACATTATTATCAAAAGTTTCAATATCTCTTACTGATTGTATTCATTATTTATTTAAGTTTCAAAATTTTTTAGTTATTTCCTTATACAGGCATACCAATCCTTCAAATATTGAATTAATATGCGATAAAATATTTGATGATGTTAGAACTGGTGAAATAGAACACATCCAAATTCCTAAGCGAGTTAAATTGTATTATAGTCATCGAAAAAACATCGTAAATGAAATACCGAGAACTCATTTTCAAATGTTATTCACTTATGATGATATAAAAGAAAACTTTCCTTTAATAATTAATAATTGGTTTGAAAATTATAAGAACTTAAATGCTACTTTTAATTTGATATTTTATCATTTTTATATGAATGAAAAAATAATTGATGTTTTCTTTTTGAATTTAGCACAAGCAGCAGAAAGCTTTCATTATTTGTTAAATATAAATAATAAACAATGTAGAATATTACCAAAGGCTGAATTTGAACAAAGAAAAAAGAAAATTAAAGAATCATTAAATGATGATGATTTATACGATTGGATAAATATGCAACTCAATAATAATTTAATTTTAGAAATGAGATTAAAGGAGCTTATTGCAAAATATTCAATTCCTTCAATTTCAAATTTTATTGGCGATACTGAATTGTTTGTAAAACAAGTCAAACATTCAAGAAATTATTATACACATTTTAATCCAAGTGTTAAAAAGAATGCTTTAGATGGTATAAATTTAGTGGAGCTATATATGAAACTACAACGACTTTTAATTGCGGCAATTCTTATTGAAGTGGGATTTGATAAAGAAGTACTAAATCAGTTATTTATTAATAAATCATCAAGAGTTTTTAACTAAAGAGAATATGGAAAAATATTATTTTATTGTTATCTAGTTGTTTATTCAGTCATTCCAACCTTAGTCGCTTTATATGTAACTGAACATGTCAAAGCTAGTGTAAAAAAATCTTTTGATAAAAAGTTTGAAGAAGTAAAAAAAGAACATTTAATTGAAATTTCTCAGTTTCAAACTGAAATTAATGCATTGAAGGCAAAAGAAAATTTCAAGTTTACTAAACTGTACGAAGAAAGACTTGTAGTTTTATCTAAATATCTTATGGTATTCACTAGAAATTTCTAAAATTCAAGCTGAACTTTATTATCTAAAATCTATTCCATAATCGCTGGACTAAATTTTCATTTTCTTTTACTATCAGCACAAAAAAAAGACAACCGTTTCCAGTTGTCTTTTAAATATAAATAAATTAGCTATTTCTTAATTACGCTATTTTAGCAATAATAGAATTGAATGTTTCGCTTGGACGCATTGCTTTGCTGGTTAATTCAGGAGTTGGTTGGTAATAACCTCCAATATTTTGAGGTTTACCCTGAGCACCAATCAATTCAGCATCTATTTTAGCTTCATTTGCTTCAAATTCAGCAGCAATTGGAGTAAAGATAGCTTTCAATTCGGCATCTTTGTTTTGAGCAGCCAAAGCCTGAGCCCAATAAAATGCTAAATAAAAGTGAGAACCACGGTTGTCAATCTGACCAACTTTACGGGCAGGTGATTTATCATTAGCAAGGAATTTATCATTAGCCTGATCTAAAGTTTCAGATAAAACGATAGCTTTAGAATTGTTTAAAGTTTGCCCTAAATGTTCTAATGAAGCACCAAGTGCTAAAAATTCTCCTAATGAATCCCAACGCAAATAGCCTTCTTCTGTAAATTGCTCAACGTGTTTAGGGGCAGAACCTCCGGCACCGGTTTCAAACAATCCACCGCCATTCATTAAAGGAACGATAGATAACATTTTTGCAGAAGTTCCTAACTCTAAAATTGGGAATAAATCAGTTAAATAATCACGTAATACATTTCCTGTTACAGAAATTGTATCTTCTCCTTTGATGATTCTTTCTAAAGTAAATTCAGTAGCGGCAACAGGATTTAAGATACGAATATCCAAACCTGTAGTATCATAATCTTTAAGGTATTTTTGAACTTTTACGATCAATTCCCTGTCGTGTGCTCTGTTTTCGTCTAACCAGAAAACAGCAGGAGTACTTGACAAACGAGCTCTGTTTACAGCCAGTTTAACCCAGTCCTGAATTGGGGCATCTTTAGCCTGACACATTCTGAAAATGTCATTAGCCTCAACGCTTTGTTCCATTAAAACAGTTCTGTTTGCATCAACCACACGAACAACTCCGTCAGCTTTCATTTGGAAAGTTTTATCATGAGATCCGTATTCTTCCGCTTTTTGAGCCATTAATCCCACGTTAGGCACACTTCCCATCGTTTTTGGATCAAAAGCACCGTGTTTTTTACAGAAATCGATAGTTGCAGTATAAATACCAGCGTAACAACGATCTGGAATAACAGCAAAAGTATCCTGTAATTTCCCCTCTTTGTTCCACATTTGACCTGAAGTACGGATCATTGCAGGCATAGAAGCATCAACAATTACATCAGAAGGTACGTGTAAGTTAGTAATTCCTTTGTCAGAATTTACCATTGCCAAAGCTGGTCCATTTTCAATTGCCTCGTTAATGGCAGCTTCAACTTCAGCCTGCTCAGGTTTTCCTGAAATTTTTGCATAGATATCGCCTAAACCATTTTTAGTATCAATGTTTAATTCACTGAATAAAGTTTCATATTTTTTGAAAAGATCAGCAAAATATACTTCCACGATAGCACCAAATATAATTGGGTCTGAAACTTTCATCATGGTAGCTTTTAAATGCACAGAAAGCAAAACTCCTGCTTGCTTAGCATCAGCAATAGCATCAGCAACAAAACTTTTTAAAGCTTTTAAGTTTAAAACAGAGCTATCAATGATTTCTCCGGGTTTTAGCGGAGTGCTTGCTTTAAGAACAGTTGTTGTTCCGTCTTTTGCAACGAATTCAATTTTTACATCATTAGCTTCTGAAACAGTAACCGATTTTTCACTTCCGTAAAAATCACCGTTTGGCATTGAAGCCACTTTAGTTTTTGAATCAGCAGACCATGCCCCCATTGAATGTGGATTTGCTTTTGCAAAATTCTTTACTGCTCTTGGAGCTCTTCGGTCAGAGTTCCCCTCACGTAAAACAGGATTTACAGCAGATCCTAAAACTTTAGCGTATTTTGCTTTAATTTCCTTTTCAGCATCATTTTGCGGATCTTCAGGAAAATTTGGCACGTTGTAGCCATGAGATTGTAATTCAGCAATTGCCGCTTTTAATTGCGGTACAGATGCAGAAACGTTTGGTAATTTGATAATGTTAGCTTCAGGTTGTGTAGCCAACTGACCTAATTCTGCCAAAGCATCTCCTGTTTTTTGAGCATCTGTTAAAGATTCAGGGAAATTAGATAAAATTCTTCCTGCCAAAGAGATATCTCTTGTTTCAATTGCAATACCTGCTGTCGAAGTAAAAGCCTGAACAATAGGCAGTAAAGAGTAAGTCGCTAATAATGGCGCCTCGTCAGTTAAAGTGTAAAAAATTTTTGAATTCTGTGTCATTTCTTTTTTTTTTATAATCGTATTACCAGAGAATGGCAATGTGAAAAGGTATATTCGGCTCAAAATGAGCGGAGCAAATATAGTAAAAACAGTGCGAAAACGGTGTAGTTTTGAAGAGAAATCCTGAAATTAACAGATTGTTATTTGAGTGACCTTTAATTGTTGAATTAATGATTTTAATGCTAAAAAATTACAGTTTTAACAGGTTGAAAAATAGGTCGAAAAAAAAACTCGTTTCAAATTACCTGAAACGAGTTTTTTATAACAAAGAGATAAATAATTATCTTCTTTTATCTTTAATCTTAGCTTTTTTACCAGTAAGATCTCTGAAGTAGAAAATTCTTGCTCTACGTACAGCACCTTTCTTGTTGATTTCAATTTTTTGTAAAGCTGGTAAGTTTACCGGGAAGATACGCTCAACACCAATAGCTCCAGACATTTTACGAATAGTAAAAGTTTCTGTATTACCAGAACCTCTTCTTTGAATAACAACTCCTTTAAAAAACTGAGTTCTTGTTTTTTCACCCTCTTTAATTTCGTAGAAAACTGTGATAGTGTCTCCAGCTCCGAAAACAGGGAAATCTTTTCTAGCAACTAATTCGTCCTGAACGAATTTCAATAAATCTGCCATGATAATTTAAATTATGATTTTATATTAGAGCAACATTCACGGATCTCGCCAGAGGTTAGTCTAATTCGGGTGCAAAGGTAGAAAATAATTATAAATTATGAATTATAAATTAATAAATTATTTTAAGTTACTGATAAATTGGTGGTTAGTCGCAGTCGCAGTCTCAGTTTTTAGTCTTTGTCTTTGCCTTAGTTTTCAATCTGGATTTGTTGAAAACCGAGACCGGGACTGAAAACTGAAAACTGAGACTGAAACCTTTTAATGACCTTCCAGTAAATCCGGCCTTCTGTTTTTTGTATGCTCGTACGCCATATCTTCGCGCCATTTGTCAATTTTAGCAAAATGTCCGCTGGTTAAAACTTCGGGGACTTTCCATCCTTTATAATCTGCTGGTCTTGTATATATAGGTCCGGAAAGCAAATTATCCTGAAAACTATCTGTCAATGCAGAAGTTTCGTCACTTAAAACCCCTGGAATCAATCTGATTAAGGCGTCAGATAAAACCAAAGCACCTAATTCTCCACCCGATAATACATAATCCCCGATCGAAATTTCTCTGGTAATGAAATGATCGCGAACACGCTGATCTACACCTTTATAATGTCCGCACAAAATTATGATATTTTCATACATCGACATGGTATTGGCCATTTTCTGGTTCAGTGTTTCACCATCAGGCGACATATAAATGATTTCATCGTATTCGCGCTGGCTCTTCAAATGTGTAATACAGTCGTCAATGGGCTGAACTGTCATGACCATTCCGGCTCCTCCTCCAAACGGATAATCGTCTACGCTTTTTTGTTTATTGGTTGTATAATCCCGTAAATTATGAAAATGAACCTCAACCAGACCTTTGTCAATGGCACGTTTCATAATCGAAGCTTCAAAAGGGCTTTTTAGTAATTCTGGTAAAATCGTAATAATATCAATTCGCATTTTATTTCTTGAATAGTTCTAAGCTGCAAAGATACAAAGTAAATATTTGAGAAATTTAAAGATTATCAACATCGATAATTGATTTTACGAAAACGAAAGCCCTAGCCCGGATGGAAGCGGCATCCTTTTATGCTCTTGTTTTTTTTAAAACGAGAGCATAAAAGATATAGCGTACAGCCGGAAACAGCTTCGTCAAATTCAATGACTAATCCATACATTCCATTAGCAACAAATCGCCATTTTTGTGGATAATAGTAACGATGCCGTCTTTTGCGACTGAATTGCTGCTACCCGTTCTATAGCCCATTGTCAGGGTGTCATTTTGGAGCGGATATTCTAAATTAGTTGAATAAATGCCGTTTACAACACCAATAGGAATGAGTGAAATTGGCGTTTTTGAGGTGTACCATTTCTCGAATTTATTGGGCAGCAAGAATATTTTGGAATGGTCATCGAGAATTACGATTTTAAGCAAATTGCGGTAACGAACGATATTGGTTAGGTTTGTAATGGTATGATCTGCGCGTTTTCCGGTGGCCCATACAACGTTTACAGCGGGAATTTTTCTGTCGATGAGGTAATCAAAAGCTTTTTCTAAATCGGTTTTGTTTTGATCTGGGGTGTGTACAATTTCGATTGGATATTGTGCTGTTTTGTAGATTTCAGGATCAAAGCCCCGATCGAAATCCCCTAAAAGAACATCTACTTTTATCCCTAATTCTATAACTCTTTCGATCGCAGAATCAAGTACTACAACAAGCGGTGACCATTCGAGCAGTTGTCCTAATAATTCAGCGTTGCAAGCGGCTCCGTTGGCAATAATTAATGCGGGTTCCTGATCGTCGCGTACAATATGGTGTGATGACATGCTAAATTACTGTTTTTTGAGTTGATGCAAATGTACGAAAGAAAGGGATTTTTGAATGTTGATTAACCATTTTAGATTTTAGATTTTGGAATGCAATTTTAACTCAATGGTTGATTTTTTTTACTGAATTAGTCGTCTGTGATAATTGATTTGCCCCAAATGATAGGCTAAATGTGTGGAAAGATGAACCAGAAAAAAGCCGGTTGTCATTTCTTTTTCGAAAACAATTTGAGGATAAGTCTTGTTTAAATCGGCTTCGGATAAAGAGTCCAGCACTGTATTTATAACTAAAATAATGTCGTTAATTTTATTTATTAATTGATCTTTTGGAACATCTTTTTCAGAAAATTCCAGAGGACGATTACGAACATAATCCGTTTTGCCAAGTGTTGCACCTATATATGTATTGAGGTTTCCAAGCAAATGCAGACACAGGTTGCCTGCAGAATTAGAAATGTTTTTATCAGTTACCCAAAGCTGACTTTCGGTTTGGTACAATATAATTTCTTCTTTTAATTTGTTGAGATCGCGGTTGAAAAGTGCTTTCAGGGTTTCAATTAACATGATTTTACATTTTATTTTTTTACAGGAATCCAGATTTCCTCTTGAGAATCCGGATCATCTTTTTTATATTTTTCAGTCATTACAGCAAAATGTGGCCTGTCGTCAACCCTATATTCTGAAGACGGAAGCCACTCTGTAAAAATGTAACGATACGTTTTATCTCCTTCAATCGCCGGACCGACATGCACAAAAACAGCATATAATCCGTCCGGAATTACTAAAATGTCCATATCTGATGGAATTTCATTGAAATCTGAAACTTCTATGGCCGCCCATTTTTCAAAAGTGTTTTTTGCATCAAAATAATCAAAATATCCTACAGGAAAAACTTCCAGTGAATACAAATTAGTGTTCATTGAGTTTTTGATTTCTTTTCGGTTCGGCATAAAGCTGCTCCATAACTGGAATGTTTTATTTTCTGCAAACGACATTGTAACGTGTTTACCAATGAGTTTTTTCTGAGTTAAAATTTCAATTCTGGCTTCCATCCGAATTAATTATTTGACCGTATATTTTTTTGTGACTGTTTCACTCATAGAAAAGTAACCTAACGGATAATTACTTTTATCAGTTGTATTGATAATATTACCTCTTACTGTTGCCGGAGGAGTTTGAAAAGGACCACCAATATTACTGCCTGCAATACTACCTAATATATTCATGTAATTATAATACTGTTTTGAAATTCCAAAATGTGTTATTTCGATTTCCTCTCCGGCTTTTAAATCTTCTTGATCAGAAATGCTGAAAAATTCGTTACCTTGATATAACTCATCTTCATTAGCATAACAGGTAGAGGTCTTTTTATTTGAATATACATATTGGTATAAATAATAATTCTCTACATCTGGCGGATCATTATAAAAAGCTCTAACGACGATACCTGCAATATTGCCTGCATTGTATTGTTCAATACGTGTTATTGGAGTTACTGATTTTAGCGTTTCACTGGCTGTATAAGTACTCCCATTGGTCATCACAGTTAAAGTATAGGTCTCATTTATTACCGGCTTAAAATTAGTACAGACGTATCTCCCTGAATTTGGTACCTCTGTAAAATTAAATTGTTGGTTAGTACTATTTTTAACATAAACAGTGGCTCCAGAAACCATTGGAATTTCATCTTCAAAATAACCTGTTGTAGTTGTCAGTTTTATTGTTTGCTGAGCTCCGGAAGTTCCTTTTTGCCAATTGATAGCTGCTTCTATTACTAATTTTGGAGCAGTGGTATCTAAATCAACCTCAACTACTTCTTCACAACCCGTAAAGAGTGTAGAGATAAAAAACACTAAAAATAAGATTTCTTTTTTCATACTTTATATTTTATTTCTTTTTACAGAAAATGATTTTAAAACTTAAAATTATAATTAACTGCCGGTACAATTCCAAAAATAGATGTTCTTACTGCTTCATTATAACCGGTATTCATATTTTGACGAAAGTTAATTGAAGCTGCATTCTTTCGGTTATACAAATTATACAAACTAAAAACCCATTCACCTTTCCATTTTCTGTTTTTATTATTTGCCGGTTTTAATGTAGCCGAAACATCCAGATGGTGATAAGCAGGTAGCCGATTTTCATTTCGTAATCCATAACCCGGAACAGTTATTCCTAAATATTCATACTGACTATTGGGATAGGAAACCGGCTGTCCGGACTGCAAGGTAAAATTAGCTCCAAATGTCCATTTTTCATTTAAATTATAAGAAGATGTAATGGCCAAATTATGTAATTTATCATAAGCAGAATTATACCATTGACCGTTATTGATTCCCGATTCTTCTGGCGTTCTGCCAGAAGTTTGTTGTTCTGATCTTGAAAGAGTATACGAAATCCAGCCATTGAATTTACCTTCGTTCTTCTTAAGCATAACTTCTAATCCATAGGAGCGCATTTGCCCATTTAAAATTACTTGCTCAATTGCGTCATTTGCAATCAGATCAGCCCCATCAATATAATCTAACCTGTTTTTAACTTTTTTGTAATAAATTTCTGTTTCAAGTGAATACGCTCCGTCATTGAAGTTTCTAAAATAACCTAAAGCGACCTGATCTGCAATTTGCGGTTTGATATAGTTGTCGCTTGGCATCCAGACATCAAGAGGCGTTGGGGATGATGTATTAGAAATTAACTGAAGGTATTGTGCCATTCTGTTATAACTCGCTTTTATTGCAGCATCATCATTAAGTTGAAAGGAAATTGAAAACCGGGGCTCAAAATTATTATAACTTTCAACAACTTTATTTTTTTTGTAATATTGAGTAGCAATTGGTGTAGCTTTTTCATAAATCTGCATATCTGAATTGAACACAACCGGAGTATTGTTTTCATACAGGTTAATTGTCGAAGCTCCTAAACGATAAAACATACTAAATCTTAAACCACCGTAAACCGTAATCCTGTTAGAAAGCTGACTTTCAGTACCAATGTAAGGTGACATTGCTAATGCATATTTTTTATCTAATTGCTTAGGATTGATTGTAAATTCATCACTTAAAGGTTTAATTATTCCGGGGTTAAACTCATAATAAATTCCGTTTAAACCATAATTTAATTTGAATTTATCCGAAATAAAGTTCTCAAAATCGTATTTGACAGTATAATTCTTTATTCCGGAATTCCATTTGAAACCTACAAAATTCAAATCAAGTCCATAATAATAATCACTGTAGATCAAAGATAAATTTGCAAAGATTTTATCCGAATACAAATGACTCCAACGTAAATTCAACATAGAATTACCATAAGTATTCATAAAGACTTCATTAAGTTTAAAAACGTCACGCCCAAAATAACCTGAAAAAAACAAGCTGTTGTTATCGTTTAGTTTATAACTCAATTTGGTGTTTAAATCATAGAAATAAGCCGCATTGCCTTTTTGCTCTTCCGATAGTTTTAGGAATAAATGAGCATAAGATGCTCTTCCTCCTACCAAAAATGAGCCCTTATTTTTTACCAAAGGACCTTCGGCAAGGATTCTGCTAGAGACCAGCCCTACTCCGCCTTTTACATGAAACTCTTTACTATTTCCGTCTTTTTGATCAACATCCAAAACTGAGGATACCCTGCCTCCATAACGTGCGGGAATCCCTCCTTTATACAATTTCAAATTCTTAATAACATCGGGATTAAAAACAGAAAAAAAACCAAAAACATGTGAAGAATTAAATATAGTCGCTTCATCTAATAAAACTAAATTCTGATCAGCACCACCTCCCCTGACATTAAACCCTGAAGCTCCTTCGCCTGCATTTGTTACTCCCGGCAATAGTAAAATAGATTTTAAGACATCGACTTCGCCTAAAACCACAGGCATTTTTTTGATAGCAGAAATAGACAGTTTATTAACACTCATTTCAGACGATTTAATATTGACCTTATATCTCCCATCCTTAATTATGACCTCCTGAAGTTCTTCAGTCCTTCCTCTTAAGAATAAACTCTCTTTTGTATCCTGCCCTAAATACATGATTTTTTCGGCTTCCTGATACCCTAAATGGTTTATTTTTAATTGATGTTCACCAGCTGGTAGTGCCAGCGAATAAGATCCAATTTTCAAAGCTGGAATATGCGTATTTTCCACTATTAGAGTTTCATTATTACTAAAATCAGTGATAGTATCGCTTAATGTAAACTTCTCCTGAGAGAATGAAATTAAAGTAATGAGAAAAATAACAAACGTGCTGTTTTTTTTTGTAGTTATATTTCGTAAGTAAAACATATTTAATATTTTTTTTTTAACAGAATTTAATTGCAATTAATAATTTTGTAAAAGGAATATTAAAAAGCTCCTTGGGGAGAGGAGCTTTTTAATTAACTAAAGTTGTTTTGGGTAATAATTTTATAGTTGGGGCACTATGCAATTATTACATTACAAATGTCGATTACTTTTTAAGCTTTTTCTTTAACTATTAGATGGTTAACTCCTTGCTGTAGACCAATGGCTTTTGAAAATCGTTAACAAGCACGATAGCGCGTTTCTTTATCTTGCAAGGCACGTTTTCTGTTAAAATCGAGTGTGAAATTTCATTTGATAAAGGCAATAAAAAAAGCTCCATCTAGACGAGGAGCCTTTTTATTAACTAAATAATCCGTTGCTTTCAATTAAAAATTATGGACTGAAATTGCAGTCATAAATGGTTCCTATAAAAAGTTGGAGATACGTTAAGTGATAAATTTTCGTGAAAAACAAAAGAATTTTTCGGCATTTTCCTCATTTCTACCAGAAAGAAGGATTGTTATCTGATTTTGATATTGTTGATTTTAAAGAAATGGGAGATTGTTTTTATATCTGTTTACATGTGAAAAACATTCTTCAAAAAGATTCTAATTTGAATGAATTTGAGTCCAGAGTATTTTAGGAACGAGCCTTAAGATATCGCTTAATTTTTTTCATTCCTTCGATTTAAGCAACATTACGAGTTTAAAAAAATTGCTGAGTTTTTAAAGGCGATCTTTACTGTTTTTTTTTAACCACCATTTCATCGTCTGTAATTTATCTGATTCTAAGCTTGATAAATCCCTTTTTTCTATTTCATCAAATGCTTTTTCAAGGTTTTCAACTCCATAATTGTCTTTGAGCCAAAAAGGCAATTCTTCAACACTTTTATTCCAGTTTTTCAAAACCCTGTTCATTATTGAATCTAGGGTATCTTTCGTTTTAGGGTTCAAACTTTTTAGTATTCTTCCTACATATTTTTGATCTGTATAAACAGAATCAGTTCTTTCTTCATTTTCAAAAATCCGGATAATGCCTTCAATAATTACCTGCCCCTCTACTTTGGGCAAAATTTGAATTAATTGCCGTATTCGTAAATCCCCAACTTTATCCATCATATCAACTGATTTAAAAAACTCCTCTTTAAGATCTTCAGCCGTTGTCGGAAATTTCATTTTTATTTTTGAGTTTGAGGATAAAAAAAACGAAAAGAATTTGAAACAGCGGGATGTAAAATAGTAGCGTGATTCTCGTTAGGTAAATAATCAAAAAAGACTTTAATACTTTTATTTTTTGATATTTTTATTTTTTCCGCCAACAGATTAGCGTCCACTTCCATTACTCTCGGGATTTCTGTAGGCGTAAGTCCTTCTTTTCCAACAGCAATATAAACCTCCGTTGGTTCTTTAAAGCTTTCCTGAAAAATTTCAGAATCCTGATTCAGTAAAGAACCATTATCCCACCATAAACTAGGGCTTACAATTACATATTTATTAAAAAGTGAAGGTTTTTTTAGTAAAATTTCAGTTTCCAGCAATCCTCCCAAAGACTGCCCAATTATGGTTCTCGATTCGGTAGTTCTATATTTTTTATCAATGAAAGGCTGTAATTCTTTTTCAATAAAAGCAATAAATTTATTTGAATGTCCAGAACCAGGAAAACGCTTTTTATCGGTTTCAATAGTTGTTGAAAAAGTAAAATCCCGCCTTCTGTCTACAGTCGCAATACCCACTACAATTGATTTTGGAACCTGATTAATCCATTCGAAACTATTAAACTGCACCAAACCAGAAATATGAATAAAATCTTCATCAGCAGAACCATCCAATAAATAAATGACCGGATATTTTGTTGCATCCTCAACCTTGTAACCTTCTGGAAGATAAATATTTAAAACTCTTTTTTCGTTTAGCTCTTCTGACTGAATTTCGTCAATAACACCTAAAACAAAAGGTTTAGTGGCTTCAGCAGGTTTTGATTTTTCTTTTTGACTAAAAACTGTTGTGGTAGCTATTAATAGTACAAGGATAAAAAAATTATTCATTTTGGTATTGAAGTTTATTTGCATTTTCTGTTTACCCACCTGCTAATCATTTTAAAGGTTTCCTCTTTAAACGAGTTTTGCCTGTAAAATTTCCTTCAGATCTTTTACACTTTTTCTGCTTTCCGCTTTAAAACCAAAAATAACCATTCCAATTCCACCTAAAAGCATTAAATAGGGAATAAACATAAAAAATCCTGCTTCAGTATTAAAACCACTATTAAAAATTAAAGTATAAGTAACGCCCAGGCAAGCTAAAAAAACACCACCTAACCAAATAATCATAAAAACTTTTACAATATCTGTAAGACTCATTTTTATATCGATTTTAGAACCGTTTAAATCATCTTTAATATATCCTTTTATGACAGGTAAAAAGGAATTTCGATAATTAATTGCCCTTTTTATTTCAAAACTATTCTTGTAGATTTTACCAACATAAGGTTTACTATAACAATAATTATTAGCTCGAAAACCAAAAGATTTTTCAACTTCAATTTCATTCTGAAGCTGTTTTAACAGTTCTTCTTTTGTCAAATTTGAATGGTAAACTAGTTCTTCAAAAGGCAGATATTTTTTAAGCATATAAAAAAATATTTTTAACCGAAAATACAAATTAAAATCATATTTCAATTAAACAATATTATCAATTTAAAAACAAAATCCCATCTCAAGTAAGCGAAATTTCATATTCAAATAAAGCAAGATTACAATCAGAACGCTTGAAATCTTTGTTTCAATTTCGTTCGTTGTTACTTAAAGCATTACACTATTTAAAACTTGATTTTCGAAATGTATTTTATCTTCTAATTCTATTCCTGACTATAATGTTTTTAAATTTGGCTTTTAGATCTTCACCGGTATCAAAAACCATTTGTTCGTTATTAGGAAAAGGTACTGACCGTTTATTAAAGTAACCTAAATAATTTTCGTCGCATGCGTCTCTGTCACCTCGATAAGTCGAATAAACGTTTTCAAAAACATATTCGCTTGCTAAAGGAAATGATTGTAGTAGCTGATTGCTCTTTAAATCTACATAATCCACTTTAGCAGTTACCTGACATGCTTTAAATTGTCTGAATTCGAAAATTCTAATTTTAATCTTCTTAAAATTATCCACTTTAATCGGGCGCCCTAAGCTATCTTTCACCGGTTTTCCTCTGCTGTCTAAAAGGGTTTTAACCCCATCCTTAATCTCTTTTTCTTTTTCAAATTCCTTTTCTTTTATTTGTTCCGGAGAAATATAAATTTCCCTGAAATTTAAAATCAGACCATAATCGTAATGAATGTTTTTTTGTTTGACGTTATGATAAACTGTCCATTTGTCGTTTAGTCCATAAGCACTAAAATCCAGTAAATCATCCTGCAATTGCTTCGGAATAACCATATTGGTTTCGTTAGTAGCATAAACATTCACGAAATCAGTTCCTTTAAACTGGGCATCATTCATTAATTTTCTGGCGTTTTTATAATTTGGATTAATGTTTTCTACATACGCCAAATCATCATACGCCTTTCTTGCATCAAGTTTATTGGGAGATTTTATTAAAACTTGCGCATTTTCATATAAAAACTTAGATAAAGCATTTTTACTGTTTACAATCTGATCAGAATAATTATCAAAAAGAAATTGAGCATTTTTTCCCTGCTTCAACAACTGAAGCGGTAATATAGGCCTGATCTTTTCCTGCCGATTGTTTAGCTGCAGATAGGTATTGTAGATGAGCTCGAGATTGGCGGGATTTTTTTCTTTTTCCATCATTTCAAGATTTCTCAAGTCCCTGTCTTTTGCTTTTACAAAAGCTTCTTCCAGCAAATACACATACTCTTGTTTTCCTTTAGAATCTTTGTTGGTTTTTAATGCTTCTACAGCGCGGTTTATTGCAGCATCATAATTACCATCGCTAATAAGTGATTGTGTAGTTTTTACGCCACATGATGAAGCAAGAAATAATATAGCTATTAATAAAGTAATTTTTTGCATACGGATCATTTTAAAGATGTAAATATATCTTTTTTAACTTTCAACAACTATACCTTTTTTGAAATTTAATTTTAAGAATCAGAATATCATTTACATAATCGCTTCTTTGAGGTTTACTGCAAAATCCCATCAATTTTAGCTTCTGATTTTTCTTTTACTGGGCTGTCCGGATGAAAACTCCAAATGACGAGAAATTTTCCTTTTACGATATATTCCTCAGGATGTTCATCTGTAGGCTGACCGGCTTTTCCCCACAACAATCCCTGCAGAAAACGCTCTCCTTTAAATACGTGCTCAAATTCAAAATACATGATTGATCCACTATCCGGTCTGCTTTTAAAACTTTGCATTGCTTTGGTTTTCAAAGTCCCAACAATGTTACTGTATGTTTCAATATCATTGTAAAAAGTACAGGCCTGTATAGAAACACAGTTGTTTCCGTCGCTGATGGTATAGCCTTTTGGAATTTCTTTAGGTTTTAGCTTTAAATCAGCTATTGTCTGACTGAATAAATTAGAGTTGAACAAGGTGAATACCACCAATAAGGGAATTGAGATTTTCATGGTTTTGGAGTGTTTTTGTAAGTCTTAAACGTTAAAATTTGAAAGTGTAAAAAAAATAAATGATTCTCTGCTTTGTATCATACTCCCGTAATGCTTGCTATTATTAGTCTATCGAAAAGTCTTTCTCCAAAATACCTTCGATTTAACTTGTAAACAAACTCATTTAGATAGAATTGCAGATATTCTCTTTTGATTTTGTGATGATTTTCCAGAAAATTTCGTTCTGCATTACTAATTGCGATATGAACGTAGCACAAAGTTTCTTTTGTTGTGTGTTTATCTGATTTTTCAGTAATATGTATTTCAACATAATCTGAAATATCAACATAAGAGGTACTTTTATCTGAAAAAACAACACTTTTCTCTGAAATTGATTCTTGAATTGTTTCATTAATTTTATCTACAATATGGTCTGTAAGTATTTTTGCTTAGAAACATCGACAATCACTTGATTTTTCTCCAGTTTCAATATCTTCTAAAGGAGTAGATTCGGCTATAATGGCTACATTTGATTTGCCCACAGCTTTACAACCTCTAATACCTTTTCGTGTTCAATCACTGATGATTCAATACTGAAATAGTCTTTATCAATCTATCATTCCTTCCAAACTATAACGAGAATCACTGTTTCCCATTGCTTTTCGTAACTTATGAACCATCGCCCAAACAGGTTCATACCCTTTCAAACCAAGTTGATTTTGAATTTCTTTAGTAGAGAATCCTTTTTTAGTTGCAGTCAATAAAAACATTGTTTTATACCAAATCATGAACGATAAATTTGAACTTTACAGTATAGTCCCACTACGCAACGAAGTTCGTTTTCTACATTCTATGCATTCATAACTCCATCTGCTTTTTATCCAAAAATGTTCTTTGCATCCACATTTGCATTGAATTCCGATCTTGTCTCTTTCTTCTTTAAAATGAATTCTACAAGATTCTTACTCCCAAAATTTGCTGTAAAACTAAATAAATTCATTGCTTTTTTTATTAAAGATCATTGTTGTCCGATATAAATAATCGGAACGTTATTTTTTCTTTATTCTTCAAGGCTTTACGAGGTTTTAACCTAGTTCAGCTTGTTTTCGACTACTTTATTGAGAATTCGATGTACTAAAAAATATAATTTTTGGTTTGTTCTATCGAATTTTATCCGGT
>NZ_QJHK01000026.1 GCF_003202435.1 Flavobacterium cheongpyeongense | reverse complement strand
CGGATGGTGAAATTGGTAGACACGCTGGACTTAAAATCCAGTGAACAGCAATGTTCGTGCGGGTTCAAGTCCCGCTCTGAGTACAAACAAAAAGCGTAATTACTTATATCAGTTATTACGCTTTTTTATTTTCTGAAATAGATAAGGATTTTCAATTTGTCCAGAAGCTGGGATTAGGCAAAACGCTTTTGAGTTCTTAAATTTCCTGAGTTGCCCCAAAGCCGCGTTAGGGATGGAAGCGGCATCCTTTTGTGTGAACTTAGATTTCTGAATTAAACAAGTGTGACTCAACAAAAGATACAGCGGACAGCCCGGCCCTCGGGGAAACGCCATAATTATGACCCGTTATTTGGCGCGTTCTGTTTGATTTACGGATCATCATATATCTAGGTCTTGAGACTCCCATAGCTAATTATCGATTATCTATTCTGTATAGTCAATAAGAATTAACCTATTTTTATATTATATCGGTATAACATCAGAAAATTTTCGAACAGTTAGAGAATTATAAATGGTATAATTAAAAAACTATTTATTTGAATAAATTGCAAAAAAAATCCTGTAAGTACATTTGCTTACAGGATTCTGAGAGTAGATTTTTGTAAATTTTTATTTGATCATTTCAAAACTTCTTTTCACGAAAGCAGTAAGTGCTTCACCTTTTAATAGGTTTTGTGATAATTTTGCTAAGTCTAAAGCCTGTTTTACCAAATGTTCCTGATGTGTTTTGTCTTCGGTATTTAAAATACTTGTTGCGAGATCAGAATTGGTGTTAACAACCAAATTATACATTTCTGGCATATTTCCCATGCCAAACATTCCTCCTCCACCTGACTGGCTCATTTCTTTCATTCTTCTCATAAACTCAGGCTGAGTGATTATAAATGGAGCAGCCTGACTATCCATTGCTTCTAATTGAACGCTATAAGCTTTCGGAATATAGGCTTCTAAAGAAGTTTTTAAAGCTTCCTTTTCTTCATCGGATAATTTAGAAATCGTGTTTTCTTCTTTTTTGATTAAATTATCTATATGATCAGAATCTACACGAACAAAAGTAACATCTTTATTGTCATTTTCGATTTTCTGAATTAAGTGGGAAATAATAGGAGAATCTAAAAGCAATATCTCGTAACCTTTACCTTTTGCTGCTTCAATATAAGAATGTTGATCTTCTTTGTTACCGGCATAAAGAACGACAAGTTTACCATCTTTATCTGTTTGGTTTTCTTTTAGTTTTTCTTTTAATTCTTCTAAAGTAAAGTAAGTGTTGTCTACCGTTGGGTATAGTACAAACGCACCAGCTTTTTCGTAGAATTTATCTTCAGAAAGCATTCCGTATTCTAAAACGATTTTAATGTCGTTCCATTTTGCTTCAAAATCTGTACGATTTTCATTAAATAATGCTTTTAATTTATCAGCAACTTTACGAGTAATGTAGTTTGAAATTTTCTTAACTGCTCCGTCAGCCTGTAAACCAGAACGAGAAACATTTAAAGGAATATCCGGAGAATCAATAACTCCTTTAAGCATTGTTAAGAATTCAGGAACAATTCCTTCTACGTTATCTGTAACGTAAACCTGATTTTGATATAATTGTATTTTATCTTTTTGAATTTGCATATCAGAACCCAATTTTGGGAAATACAAAATACCAGTTAAGTTAAAAGGATAATCAACATTTAAGTGAATGTTAAACAAAGGATCTTCAAATTGCATTGGGTACAATTCTCTGTAGAAGTTTTTGTAATCTTCATCAGAGAGTTCAGTAGGTTGTTTTGTCCATGCCGGATTCGGATTATTGATAATGTTGTCTGTTTCTACAGTTTCATTTACGTAATCTTCGGGAGCATCTTCTGGTTTAGGTAGTGTTTCTGTTCTTGTTCCGAATTTAATCGGAATAGGCATAAACTTATTGTATTTATTTAATAACCCACTGATTTTTGAATCGTCTAAAAATTCAAGAGAATCTTCAGCAATGTGAAGGATAATTTCAGTTCCTCGTGAAGTTTTGTCAGCCGGTTCTAAGGTGAATTCTGGGCTACCGTCACATGTCCAGTGAGCAGCAGGTTCATCTTTATAAGATTTAGTGATGATTTCAACTTTTTCTGCCACCATAAATGCAGAGTAAAAACCAAGACCAAAATGACCAATAATTCCGGAATCTTTAGCAGAATCTTTGTATTTATCCAGAAACTCTTCAGCTCCGGAAAAGGCAACCTGATTAATGTATTTTTCTACTTCCTCAGTAGTCATCCCCAAACCCTGATCGATAATGTGTATTTTTTTGCCTTCCTTATCAATTTTGATTTCAATGACCGGATTGCCGTATTCTACTTTAGCTTCGCCTAGGCTAATGAGATGTTTTAGTTTTAAAGTTGCATCGGTTCCGTTTGAAACTAATTCACGTAAGAAGATTTCGTGATCACTGTACAAGAACTTTTTGATTAAGGGAAAGATGTTCTCTACAGAAACATTAATTTTACCTGTTGTCATATTTTTAATTTTTTAGTTTAATAAGATGTTTTTAATTCATTCAAATAGAATACCAATTTATTTCAAATGACAAAATGTCGTAACTGTTAATTTTGAAAGAAAATAATCGGATTTTAGAACAAAATACATTTGGTTGATTGTATCTTTGTTT
This sequence comes from Flavobacterium cheongpyeongense, assembly GCF_003202435.1. Classification (GTDB taxonomy): domain Bacteria; phylum Bacteroidota; class Bacteroidia; order Flavobacteriales; family Flavobacteriaceae; genus Flavobacterium; species Flavobacterium cheongpyeongense. The sequence goes on along the minus strand of NZ_QJHK01000026.1, from coordinate 60,550 downwards.
TACAATAAAGTAAAAATTGTAAGTATTAACTTAAATTAATAACACAAAATGAAGAAAATTATTTTCATTTGCCTGATGTTCACGATGTTATTTGCGTGTAAATCAGCTTCGTCTACAACAGTTTCAACTGAAGCTACAGAACTTTCAACTAAACTTGACAGACCTACTCAGGTGGCTATTAAGGGCAATTGGATACTCACAAATGTTTCCTACGCAGGGTCTGATTACATCAAAGTGAATTCTTTCGATCTTGCAGATTCAAAATGTTTTATAGGTAGTTCATGGAATTTTATTTCAAATAATAATAAAGGAACAATGACCTTGAATGCTACGAGTTGTACGCCATTTAGTTCTCCTATTGTGTGGAGTATCAATAATCAGGGGCTTTTTGTATTGAAAATTGTTGATCCGGGAACAAAATCCAAAAATGTAAGATCAGGATATTTGCTCAAAGTGGCAGGATTGACTGATAATTCATTCCAGTTAATTGATAAGATCAATGTTGGCGGACAGTCTAAAGATGTGACTTACCAATTTCAAAGAGCTAATTAATATTAAAAATAATAAAGATGAAAAAGATAACAGCATTAAGTTTAAGTAGTTTATTAGTATTAGTTAGTTTGTTTTCAAGCTGTGATTCAGTTAAAAATGCAAATAATACACAAAAAGGTGCCGGAATTGGAGTTGTTGCTGGTGGGATTATAGGGGGTATTCTGGGGAATAATTTAGGTAAAGGTGGTAATGCTGCTTTAGGAGCTGCAATTGGAGCAGCAGTAGGTGGCGGAACTGGAGCGCTTATTGGAAATAAAATGGACAAACAGGCTCGTGAAATTGATCAGGCTTTGCCTGGTGCAGCAGTAGAAAGAGTGGGTGAGGGAATTCATTTGACACTTAATGAAAATGCTGTTCGTTTTGATACTAACAAATCAACCTTGACTTCTCAGGCAAAAGCAAATTTAGATAAATTAGTTCCGGTATTTAATGATTATGGAGATACTAATATAGAGATTTTTGGATATACAGATAACACGGGTAAACCTGAATATAATTTAACACTTTCAGGACAGAGAGCAGCGTCAGTGCAAGCTTATTTGGTTTCCAAAGGATTAAAGTCGAGCAGATTTAAAACTTCAGGATTAGGGATTGCTGATCCAATTGCAACAAATGATACTCCGGAAGGAAGATCTCAAAACCGTCGTGTTGAGTTTGCAATTACTGCAAATGACAAAATGGTTAATGATGCAAAAGCGCAAGCTGGAAAATAATAATTACAATAAATTTATTAAAAGCTGTTTCATATTAGAAGCAGCTTTTTTTTGCATTCGAAATTAAAGATTGTAAATTTGAACTCTCAATTACAACTCATGCTTGATATTCAAAATATTTCTTTTTCGTATACTGATAAACCCGTTATAAAGAACGTTTCTTTTGCTATAAACAAGGGAGAAAATATTGCTATTATTGGTGAAAGCGGCTGTGGAAAGAGTACGCTTCTAAAACTAATGTACGGCTTGTATGATTTAGATGAAGGACGTATTTTTTATGAAGAAAAACCAGTTTTAGGACCAAAATACAATTTGATTCCCGGAATGCCGTACATGAAATATCTGGCACAGGATTTTGATTTGTCACCCTACGAGACTGTAGCCGAAAACGTAGGGAAATTTCTCTCCAACGGTTTTGCAAATATGAAAAGGCTCCGTGTACAGGAGTTATTAGAGATGGTTGAAATGGAACAATTTTCTAATGTTAAGGCTAAATTTTTAAGTGGAGGACAACAGCAAAGAGTCGCATTAGTCAGAGTTTTGGCTTTAGAGCCCGAAGTAATTTTGCTGGATGAACCTTTTAGCCAGATTGATGCTTTTCGTAAAAATGCTTTACGCAGAAATTTGTTTAAATATTTAAAGCAGAAAAAAATAACGTGTATTATAGCAACTCACGATAGCACTGATGCATTGTCTTTTGCTGATGCCACAATTGTAATGCGTAATGGAGAAATTATCACTAAAGGAAATCCAACAGAAATTTATAAAAATCCATCTTCGAAATATGTAGCTTCACTTTTTGGAGAAATAAATGAGATTCCTACTCATTTATTACAACTTTGCGAAGATGTAAATGTAAAATCATTAGTTTATCCACATCAACTAATTATGGTAGAGCATTCTGATTTAGAAGTAAAAATCAGAAGAACTTATTTCAGAGGAAACCACTATTTAATTGAAACCGTTTACAAAAGGCAGTTGATATTTTTTGAAAATGAATTTGACTTGCCTTTAGAGATTACAATTTTTTTGGGACTCAATTCTTAACGAAATAAAACGTCATGAATTTGCTCTGTTTTGTCAAAAACACTTTTTGCAAATGGACAAAGCGGAATGATTTTAAGACTATTATTTCGGGCAAACTCTACAGCAGCCATAACCAGTTTTTTACCAACACCTTTTCCGTTAAACTCTTCGTTAACTTCGGTGTGGTCGATGATAAACTTGGTGTCACCTGCCCATGTATAAGTCATTTTTCCGGCTTGTTTGTCGTTTTCTACAGCTTCAAAATAGCCTTTTCTAATATCGTTTATTTGTTGGATTTCCATGATGATTAAATTAAATTTGTTTGTATTTTAATAGCGTTGGTAAGTGTTTTATGAATAGGGCATTTTTCTGCAATTAAATGCAATTTTTGCTTTTGGCTTTCGTCGATCTCTCCCGTTATTTTAATTTTTCGGGTAAATAAGGAAATGTTTTGTTCGATGTCTTTCTCAAAATCTACTTTTATACTGATTTCAGAAACATTCCATTGTTTTCTATTGATGTACATTCTTAAGGTAATCAAAGTACACGAAGCTAATGCTGAAGCCAAAAGTTCTGATGGGCTAAAACCTAGGTTTTTTCCTCCGGCTTCCTGTGGTTCATCTGCGATTACAATGTTACCGCTGGCTGATGTTATTTCTGTTCGATACAAACGTGTATCAATTTTAGCTGATAATGTCTCCATAGTTATTGAATTCTGGGTTCTGGTAAGGGTACAAATTCGGTTTCTCCCGGAACTTTTGGGAAGTTTTGTGCTATCCAGTCTTGTTTGGCTTTTTCGATAAGATTTTTATCAGATGAGACAAAATTCCAAAAGATAAAATGTTCTTCAGGAAAAGGTTGTCCTCCAAAAATATAAACAGTTGAATTTGCTGCAATTTCGAATTCGCAAAGCGTACTGTCATTAGTAATCAGAATTTGTTTTGGATCGTAAATATGTTCTCCGCTTTTGATGCTTCCTTCTAAAATATACAAACCGCTTTCGCCAAATAAATCTTTTCCGATATTGATTTTTTGAGAGTCCAGGCTTTTGATTTCAATAAAATACAACGGGCTATAAACAGGAACCGGAGATTTTTTTCCGAAAACTTCACCGGCAATCAATTTGTATGAAACCCCGTTTTCTTCCCAGGCAGGAATATCCTGAGCCTCTACATGTGTGAAGTTGGGATTCATTCCTTCTAATTCTTTAGGGAGTGCCACCCAAATTTGTAACCCGTGAAGCATTTTATCTGAATGTCTTAAATATTCTGGCGTTCTTTCAGAATGTACAATTCCTTTTCCGGCGGTCATCCAGTTTACGGCACCAGGTTTTATCTCTAATTCGGTTCCTAAACTATCACGATGCATGATGCTTCCTTCAAATAAAAAAGTGAGTGTTGAGAGTCCAATATGGGGATGAGGAGGAACATCCATATTTTGGTACTGATTTAAATGTGCAGGTCCCATATGGTCGATAAATACAAATGGGCCAACGGCTCTTTTTTCACGGAAAGGCAATAATCTCCCTACCATAAAATTGCCAATATTGGCAGCGCGTTCTTCGATAATTAAACTGATATTTGACATGGTTATTTTTATTTGAAAACAAAATTACAGCAGTAGTGTTAATCTGTAACTTAATTTAGATTAAGAAAAATTGTTTTGCATTTGCTTTATAAAACAGGAAATAAAAGAAAGATGAATTGCGTAAAATGTAATAAATCATTTTATTCCATTTGTAATATTTGTGTTTTAATTAATCAATTCGAATTCTAAAGGATCACTTTCCTTTCCGTTAATTATAATTGACAATTGATGAGTTCCGATATGAAAAACCCGGGTCGTAATCAATTTAAAAGACTGGTTTCTTTCGATCTTTGTTAATTGATTCGGAAGGTAAATTTTTTCACTAATTTTAAAAACTTTTTTTGCCAGATGTCCTTTTGCTTTTTTATAATAAACAGCATATTCTAGACGAACCGTTTTTGGTTCTTCATTTTTATTAGTTAAATGAAAATGAAACTGAAGGTAATCTCCAATTTTTACAGTCGGAGTTTTGATTTCGAATGATGAAAGCTCAATATTCGTGTTTTTTAAACCATAATAACTAAGAATTTCAGGATGCCCTTGTTTTAACAAAGTACGACAGCCGTGTTTGATAATTCCATCTGTTTCTTTTGTATGGCCTTTCCATTTTGAAGCAATTTCAAGTACGACATGAGGATTATCCTTAGCAATATCATTTAAATTATTTGCGACACTTCTTCGGACGTACTCTGAAGGATCATTTTTTAAGTTCTCTAAAATTGGAAGAATAGAAGAAGGATCTTTTTTGAGGAACGGAATCGCCATTGCCCATGGTAACCTAGGTCTTGAACCTTCACTTGCCAATCGGCGCACATGATGGTTTTCGTGTAAAGACCATTTTGTAATTTCGTCGATCATTTTTTCTTTGTATTTTAAAATGAAAGGACGAACAGCAAATTCACAACTAATAAATTGTGTTATTATAAGAAATGCTTTCGCCGAATTTTCAAAATCATCTAAACCGTACATTTCGATATAATCGGCAAAAAAGATATATTCTAAACCGCCATTTACAGATTTGTTTTTTTTAAGATTTTTAATGATTTTATCAATCAAAACAGCTGCTTCACGAAAGTTTTCAGGCATAAACTGACGAAAAACAACTGTGGTATGTTTCATTCGTTCTTTCCACTCTTTTTTTTCAAAGTCATCTTCATAAATGGCTTTGATAAATTTTTGTTTATTGAATTCCGGATGTACTTCGGCGACAGCCTGACTAAAATTTTCGTAAAAAGAAAGCGAGTAAATATCTTTAATTAAGCCCATGATTTTATTTGAATGAATTTCAAAGATATTTAATGTTCTTTGATTTTTTTTAAATTAAGTAGAGGAACTTTCTTTCGAAATTTTATTTTTGGCAGAGCTTAAACTTTCAAATCCACAAAATATGTCCTATTTTAGCATCTTATAAAATTTGAGAAAATGATTAGCAAGATACAATTTCAAACCGAATTACAATTATTAATCAGTAATGCGATTCGGGAAGATGTGGGACCTGGAGATTATAGCTCGTTGGCTTGTATTCCTGATACGGCAAATGGGCAGGCTAAATTGTTGGTAAAAGATCAGGGGATAATTGCAGGAGTTGAATTAGCTAAAATGATTTTTGAATATGTTGATCCAAAACTAAAAGTAAAGACTTTTATTGAAGATGGAACTTATGTGGAATATGGGGAAGTTGTTTTTGAAGTTTCCGGAAGTTCACAATCTATTTTAAAAGCAGAAAGAGTGGTTTTGAATACTATGCAAAGAATGTCGGCGATTGCTACAAAAACAAGTCAGTTGATGCAGCTTTTAGAGGGGACAGGGGCTAAAATATTAGATACTCGTAAAACAACACCTAATTTTAGGGCAGCAGAAAAATGGGCGGTAAAAATAGGAGGAGGAGAAAATCATCGATATGCCTTGTACGATATGGTAATGCTGAAAGATAATCATATTGATTTTGCCGGAGGTATTACACTTGCAATAAACAAAACCAAAGAGTATTTGAAAGCTCAAAATCTGGATTTAAAGATTATTGTAGAAGCCAGAAATCTGGATGAGATTCGTGAAATCTTATTAAGTGATGGTGTTCATCGAATCCTGATTGATAATTTTAATTACGAAGATACCAAAACTGCAGTAGCATTAATTGGTAAAAAATGCCAGACAGAGTCATCTGGAAATATCAGTGAAAAAACAATTCGCGGGTATGGACTTTGTGGTGTAAATTATATTTCATCAGGCGCTTTGACACATTCTGTGTATAATATGGATCTGAGTCTGAAAGCTTTTTAAATTGTTAAAATTTGAAAGCTTAGGAGTCTAATAATCTAATATCTAATAATCTAAACAAATATGTCCAAAGAGATAGAAAACAGGCTTGAAAAAGTACCAATTGTACGTTTGTTAGTCCGCTTTTTAAAGAACATAAAATTACCATGGCTAGAAGGCTTTTCATTGTATGATTTGCTCGAAATGTATATTTTGGGCATTCTTGAAGGTGCTTTTTCCTACCATGCAAGCGCGGTGTCTTTTAGTTTTTTTATGGCTTTATTTCCTTTTGCATTATTTATTCTAAACTTAATTCCATTTATTCCTATAGAAAATTTTCAACAGGATTTCTTGCTTTTTGTTCAGCAAAGTGTACCGCCAAATACTTATGATGCAATTAGTAAAATTATTAGCGATATTTTAAATAATAGCCATTCGGGGTTGCTGTCTTCAGGTTTTCTGTTGTCTATTGTTTTAATGGCAAATGGTATTAACGGAATTCTGAGTGGTTTTGAATCTTCTAAACATGTTTTTGATAAACGTGGTTTTTTTCATCAATATTTAGTAGCGCTGGCTATTTCACTTGTGATGACCCTGATATTATTCGTAACAGTTGCTACCATAGTTGTTTTTGAAGTTTTTATTCAAAAAACAATTATTCAGGATGTATTAAGTGACCGAATTCCCCTGATTATTTTAGGACGTTACCTATTTGTTATTTTGATGATTTTGATAACCTCTTCATTATTATTGCGATATGGTACAAAACAGTATAGTAAAGCACCTTTTATTAGTATTGGATCTGTTTTTACTACGGTGCTAATTGTTATATCTTCGTTCTTTTTTGGGATTTGGGTTATAAAATTCTCAAAATACAACGAACTTTATGGTTCTATTGGGACATTATTAATACTAATGTTTTACATTTGGATAAACTGTATGATTCTTCTTTTAGGATTCGAACTTAATGCGACTATTAAGAAATTAAGACACAAAAATAAAATAGTATGAAAAAATTGATGTTAATAATTGGATTTTTTTTTCTGACATTTGGAGCTGTTTACAGCCAAAGTGTTACAGGAAAATGGAAGACAATTGATGATGAAACTGGTGAGGCCAAGTCAATAATAGAAATTTATGAAAAAGCTGGAAAAATATACGGAAAAGTAGTAGATATACTTCGTGCTGATCATAAAAAAGATATATGTACAAAATGTGAAGGAGCCGAAAAAAATAAACCGATTATGGGCATGATCATTATAAACGGTCTAAAAAAAGAGGGCTCTGAATACAATGGAGGGACTATCTTGGATCCAACAAACGGAAAAAAATACAAATGTTATATTGCATTAGATGCTCCTGATAAATTAAAACTTCGTGGCTATATTGGGATTTCTATTGTAGGAAGGACACAATATTGGACACGGCTGAAAAATTAATTTCATAAATAAAAATGCGAAAATTAGCATCAATAATTTTATTCCTAACCATGCTTTCAATTAGTTTTGGACAATCTAAGAATTTGCCATTACAAATAAGTCATCTTACAGGTGACTTTTATGTTTATAAAACCTTTCATGATTATAATGGGACATTAATTTCTGCCAATGCTATGTATCTTGTTACAAATAACGGTGTCGTATTGTTTGATGCACCTTGGGATCAAACTCAATATCAGCCTTTGTTGGATTCCATAAAAGCAAAACACAAGAAAAATGTTATAATGTATTTGGCAACCCATTTTCATGAAGATCGGGCAGGAGGTCTGGAATTTTACAAACAAAAAGGAGTTAAAACTTACACTATAAAAGAGACGGATCAAATTCTTAAAACGAAAAACGAAAAAAGATCTGAATTTATAATTCCAAATGATACTACATTTGCAGTAGGACAACATAACTTTGAAGTTTATTATCCCGGAAAAGGACACGCTCCCGACAATATTATAGTTTGGTTTGACAAAGAAAAAGTGCTTTATGGAGGCTGCTTTATAAAAAGTACAGAGTCAAAAGATTTAGGATATTTAGGTGATGCAGATGTAAAAGAATGGGAGAAATCAATCCAAAAAGTACAAAACAAATTTGCAAATCCAATTTATATTATACCGGGCCATGATAATTGGGAAAATTTAGAATCTCTAAATCATACTTTGAAAATGGTTCAGAGATACAATACTGCGCAAACTTCGGGTAATAAATAATTCATCAATTTTAAAATAATTACATGTTTTTTGTCGAAGTTGTTTTGCCACTTTCTCTAGCCAAAACTTTTACCTATCGTATTTCTGAGGCCGAATTCTATTTTATTAAAAAAGGGATGAGGGTGGCTGTGCCTTTCGGTAAAAGCAAAATGTATACTGCCTTGGTTATTGATATACATCAGAATAAGCCAAACTTGTATGAAGCCAAAGAAATTCATCAGATATTAGACGAAAAACCAATAGCAACCGAAACTCAGATCAAACATTGGGTCTGGGTGGCAAATTATTATATGTGCGGCATTGGCGATGTTTATCGTGGTGCTTTTCCCAGCGGATTATTATTGGAAAGCGAAACGATTATCTCGCACAAGGCAGATGCTGCTGTGAATCCGGATGAACTTTCAGATGAAGAGTTTTTGATTTATGAAGCCTTACAACAGCAAAGTTCATTAAAGGTATTGGAAATTATTTCGATTTTAAACAAAAAGAATATTCTTCCGGTTCTTCAAAAACTCATAGCCAAAGATATTATTGTTTTAGAAGAAGAAATAAAAGAAAATTATAAACCAAAATTGGTCCGGTATGTGAGATTGCATTCGAAATACGAATCAGACAGCGGTTTAAATGAATTATTAGAAGTATTGAAAAATGCCAGTAAACAAAAAGAAATTGTTTTGGCCTATTTTCAAATTAGTGCTTCAGAAAAGAAGCCAATTACAGTTAAAAAATTGGTTGAAGTTTCAAATTCGACTTCGGCAATTGTAAAAGCATTAATTGAAAAAGAAGTTTTTGAAGAATATTACTTGCAGCATGACAGGGTTTCTTTTGATGGAAAGGCTTCGAAAAAGCGATTATTGTTAAGTCAGGCTCAGCAAACGGCTTTCGAAGAAATTAAAAACATTTTATTAGAAAAAGAAGTTTGTCTTCTTCATGGTGTTACTTCAAGCGGTAAAACAGAAATATATATTAAGTTAATTGAGGAATATTTAGAAACAGGAAAACAGGTTTTATATCTTTTGCCTGAAATAGCACTTACAACGCAGTTAGTTTCTCGTTTGAGGCTTCATTTTGGGGATAAAGTAGCTGTTTTTCATTCTAAATACAGTAACAATGAAAGGGTAGAAGTCTGGAAGCGAACACTCGAAAATTCGCATAAGGCTCAAATTATAATAGGAACCAGAACGGCTTTATTTTTGCCTTTTAATAATCTTGGTTTGTTAATTGTTGATGAAGAGCATGAACAGACTTTCAAGCAGACAGACCCTGCTCCACGATATCATGCACGCGATGCGGCAATTGTTTTGGCAAATTTTCATAGTGCCAAAGTACTTTTAGGATCTGCTACTCCAAGTATTGAGACTTATTTCAATACTCAGATTGGGAAATTTGGTTTAGTTGCGATCACAGAACGTTATAATAATGTCCGAATGCCGGAAGTCGTTTTGGTTGATTTAAAAGACAAGCACTTTAGAAAGAGGATGACCGGACACTTTAGTGATCTTTTAATAGAAGAAATTGCAGAAGCTTTGTCTTTAGGAGAACAAGTAATTTTATTCCAAAACAGAAGAGGGTATTCGCCTGTAATTGAGTGTTTAACTTGCGGTCATGTGCCTCATTGCCAACAATGTAATGTAAGTTTGACTTACCATAAACACAAAAATCATTTGCGCTGTCATTACTGTGGGTATTCAATTGCAAAACCAACGCATTGTCATAGTTGTTCGAGTATTGACTTGACAACAAAAGGTTTTGGAACAGAGCAGATCGAACAGGAATTAATGTTACTTTTTCCCAAAGCTAAAACCGGCAGAATGGATCAGGATACGACAAGGGGAAAATTTGGTTTTGAAAAGATTATTGATGCTTTTAAAAATAGGGAAATAGATATTTTAGTTGGTACACAAATGCTGGCTAAAGGATTAGATTTTGATAATGTGAACCTGGTCGGGATTATGAATGCAGACAACATGTTGTATCATCCCGATTTTAGAGCTTTTGAACGTAGTTTTCAGATGATGACACAGGTTGCAGGAAGAGCGGGAAGATCAGAAAAACAAGGAAAAGTTGTGATTCAGACCTACAATCCTAATCATAATACAATTCAACAGGTCACAATGCATAATTATGCAGGTATGTATAAGGAACAATTGTACGACAGACAGATCTATAAATATCCACCTTATTTTAGAATTATAAAACTGACTTTAAAGCACCGTGATTTTGATAAATTAAAAGAAGGTACAATGTGGATGTATCAGGTTTTGAGTCAAAATTTAAACATACCTGTTTTAGGACCCGAAGAGCCTGCGATTAACAGAATAAGAAACGAATATATAAGGACAATTTTGATTAAAATTCCGCAAAACATACCGTTAGTAGTTACAAAAAAAACTATTCAGAAAATGTTGAATAGTTTTGAGTCTGTTGCTCAATACAGAGCTATAAAGTTAATTGTGAATGTCGACTTTTATTAATTATGATGATGTTGATAATGCTCTTACTAAATCTTCTTTTTTGTTTCGGCTAAGAGGAATCTTCGTAATGCCAATTTCTGCAAATTTACTGTTAAAGCGTTCCACCTTATCAATATTAATAATGTAAGATTTATGGACCCGAATGAATTTATCTTTTGATAAATCATTTTCAAAAGATTTCATTGTTGATAAAACTAAGTTGCTGTCATCTTCTGTAACAACTCTTACATAATCTCCAAAAGCTTCAATCCATTTAATTTTTGATGTAAAAATTTTAAGCTTTTTTAAGTTGCTTTTAATGAAAATATGTTCACCTTCTTCTTCTTTCACCTCTTTTTTGAGGATGTATAAGTCAATTGCTCTTTTTACTGAAGCATTAAAACGATCAACAGCTATAGGTTTTTGAAGGTAGTCTGTGGCATCATAATCGAAGGCTTTTAAAGCATATTCAGCTTTAGAAGTAATAAATATTATTTGAGGTTTTGATTTTAAACCATCAAGAAAGTCAAAACCATTAATAACAGGCATTTCAATATCTAAAAATATCAAATCGATATTATTTAAAGAGATACAACTCTTTGCTTCAATTGCGTTAGAAAAGTCACCAACCAAATGTAAACCAGGATGATTGTTAACTAATTTTGCAATAATTGCCCTCTGTATAGAACTATCATCTACAACAACACAGTTTAGTTTCATAAGAGTTAAATTTAATAAATTCAGGTTACAATAGTAAATGTATTATTTTTTTGGAAAAAAAACTAAGATGAAGGTCTGTTTTTTGCATTTCAACGAATAAAAGAAAAAAAATGTTGGTAATTAAAATATAATAGTTACTTTTGCACCCAATTTTAACAAATAAATATTGTATTTATGAATCATTATGAAACTGTTTTCATTTTAAATCCCGTTTTATCTGAAGTTCAGGTGAAGGAAACAGTAACGAAATTTGAAGAATTTCTTACTAGTAGAGGAGCTGAAATGGTATCGAAAGAGGATTGGGGCCTGAAAAAAATGGCTTACGAAATCCAAAACAAAAAAAGTGGTTTTTATCACTTATTCGAATTCAAAGTAGCTGGAGAAGTTCTAATTGCTTTTGAAACTGAATTCAGACGTGACGAAAGAGTTATGCGTTTCCTTACAGTAAGTTTGGATAAACATGCTATTTCTTGGGCTGAAAGAAGAAGAGCGAAACTTAAATCTACAAAAGCTTAATTATTATGGCAACATTACAACAATCTGCTTCAGGAAAAAAAGACGGGGATATCAGATATCTTACGCCTTTGAACATTGAAACTAACAAAACTAAAAAGTATTGTCGTTTCAAAAAATCAGGTATCAAATATATTGATTATAAAGATGCTGATTTCTTATTGAAATTCGTAAATGAGCAAGGAAAAATTCTTCCTCGTCGTTTAACAGGAACTTCATTAAAATACCAAAGAAAAGTTTCTGTAGCTGTAAAAAGAGCTCGTCACTTAGCTTTAATGCCATACGTGGCCGATTTATTAAAATAGTATTAAAACAAAGTTGTTGGTTTCCGGTCAAATGGAACCTAACTTCTAACTTATAAGGACAACAACATGGAAATTATTTTAAAACAAGACGTGCAAAACGTAGGATTTAAAGATGATGTAGTATCTGTAAAACCTGGTTATGGTCGTAACTTTTTGATTCCTCAGGGGTTTGCTACATTAGCAACTCCTTCTGCTAAAAAAGTTTTAGCTGAAAACCTAAAACAAAGAGCACATAAAGAAGCTAAAGTAGTTGCTGATGCAAAAGCATTAGCTGAAACATTAAAAGCTCTTGAAATTAAACTTTCGGCAAAAGCGGGTGGAGAAAAACTTTTTGGTTCTATCACAAACATCGATATTGCTGAAGCTTTAGAGAAATCAGGTAACGCTATTGATAGAAAATTCATCACAAGCGGTATCGTAAAACGTACTGGAAAATATTCTGCTAGCATCCGTTTACACAGAGATGTTATCGTTGACTTACCATACGAAATTGTTGCTGAAAAAGCATAATTTTTTAAGTTTACCATAAATTAAATCCCGATTCGTTCTAAAAAATGAGTTCGGGATTTTTTTTATATTTATATTTCAGAAAATATTTAATATGACTAAAGCAAATAAAATTGAGGTATTGAATATTATTTTGATTCTAATATCTTTGTTTTTGTCTCTAATGATCCCATTTGAGCTTTTTCTTTTTTCTTATGCGGTTTTAGGGCCATTACATTACCTGACTGAAATTAATTGGCTTCATCAAAAGAGTTATTTTGTTCAAGAAAGAAAATATATCTCAATTTTAATAGTGCTTGCCATAGCAATAACTTTTCTTGTACTTTTTAAATATTTAAAATTAGAGGCTTTGTTTTCTGGTTATTTAAGTAACTATTTCATGTTGTTGTTTGGTGTTTTTCTTGTTACTAGTTTCTTGTTTTCTATCGGATTAGTATTGTTTAAAGAGTCTAAAAAGATTTTTTTGACTTTAATTTTCGCTTTTAGTTTTGGGTTATTGTTCCTGAAATTTTTTCCCTTTTCTTTTTTTATTATCAGTATTTTTTTGCCAACTATTATTCATGTGTATTTTTTTACGCTATTATTTATGATTCTTGGAACTCTAAAAGGGCGTTCTGTTTATAGTGTAATTACAATTGTTATTTTGATTTTGATTCCTTTGTTTATTTCGTATAATCCTTTTCAGTTTGTATTTCATACATCTGAATTAGTGAAAGATATTTTTTTAGAGACTGGTTTTAAAAATGTTATTGTATCTTTAAATCAAATCTTAAACAATATTTCAATTTCATACTTTGATTTTAATGCTGTTGTAATTATAAAAATTCAAACTTTTATTGCTTTTTCATATACCTATCATTATTTAAATTGGTTTTCTAAAACATCAATAATTGGATGGGATAGAAACATGCCTAGATCATATTTAGTATGCATTTTGATTTTATGGCTAGCATCTGTGGCTTTGTATATTTATAGTTATAAGATAGGAGTTATGGTTTTATATTTTTTAAGTATGCTTCATGTTATTATTGAATTCCCATTAAATATTATTTCAATAAGAGAAGTCTTTTTTTTAAGAAAGGCATTTGATTAACTTCTAAAAAGTCTAAATTTGCAAGCTTAAAAAGTGAAGCGTTTTATATCCACAAAATGAAATATAATAGATTAACAAAAGAACAGTTCGAGGAATTGCATCCGGAATTTACCAAATTTTTAGCAACTCAGTCGATAGATAAGGCTGAATGGGATAAGATAAAAATAGAAAAACCGGAAGTTGCCGAACAGGAATTGGATGTTTTTTCGGATTTGATTTGGGAAGGTGTTTTGGGCAGAGCAGAATTTTTAGAGCATTTTTCTAAAAATCATATATTTTTATTTCAGTGTTTTGAAACTCATGTGCAGTCTATTGTTTTGAAATCTTTAGTTCCGGAAACTGATTTTTTGACTAAAGACGGTTTACAATGGTTAAGTGATAATATGTTTACAGATACGATTGAAATGAAAACCGGGAAGAAGCTTTTTACTGAAGATCGAAATTCTTCTATTTTTGAATTAATTCAGCAAGGCGCATTTTTGAGTGATGGACAATTGTTTAAGCAAATTAATTCGATCATAGAATCATAGTGTATTATTTTTTGAAATAGGTGCATTTCTTTTTCTTTGATTCTTATTTGGAATATTGGCATAATCAGAAATGAAACTTTAAATATTCTGCATCTTGATTTTAAAACTTTTTGGCTTTAATATTTTTCAATAAAATAATCCTAATTTTAAGACTCAGTTTTTCTAAATTATAATCTGCACCATTTTACTATTTTATGAGTATTCAAGAAACAATTCAGGCTTTACGAAACGAACTTAATCAGCATAACTACAATTATTATGTACTTGATAATGCTACAATTTCTGATTATGATTTTGATATTAAACTAAAAGAACTTCAGGATTTAGAAAACAAACACCCTGATTTTTTTGACGAGCATTCTCCAACACAGCGAGTTGGTGGAACTGTTACGAAAAATTTTAAAACCATTCCGCACCAGTTCAGAATGTATTCTTTGGATAATTCCTATTCCAAAGATGATCTATTAGATTGGGAAAACAGAATCCAGAGAGTTTTGGGAAATGTTGATTTAGAATATACCTGTGAATTAAAATACGATGGAGCTTCCATCAGTATTTCATACGAAAAAGGAAAATTGGTTCAGGCTTTAACCCGTGGGGACGGTTTTCAGGGGGATGAAGTTACAAATAACATCAAAACAATTAAATCAATTCCGTTACAATTAAAAGGGAATTATCCTGAGAAATTTGATATTAGAGGAGAAATCATTTTACCATTTAAAGGTTTCGAAAAAATGAACCAGGACTTAATTGAAATTGGTGAGACACCCTATTCAAATCCAAGAAATACAGCTTCAGGGAGTTTAAAACTACAGGATAGTGCAGAGGTTGCCAAACGCCCTTTAGAATGTTTATTGTATTCGGTAACAAGTAATAATTTGCCTTTTTCTTCACAAATTGAAGGATTGCAATCAGCAAGAGACTGGGGGTTTAAGGTTCCAATGGAAGCCAAATTAGTTAATGATATGAACAAAGTGTTCGATTTCATTGATTATTGGGATGAGCATCGTCATAAACTGCCTTACGAAACTGATGGTGTGGTTATAAAAGTAAACAGTTTCCAACATCAGGAAGAATTAGGTTATACTGCAAAATCACCTCGCTGGGCCATCGCATATAAATTTAAAGCAGAACAGGTTTCGACTAAATTGAAGTCTATTTCCTATCAGGTAGGACGCACAGGGGCAATTACTCCGGTTGCAAATTTAGAACCTGTACAATTGGCAGGGACAATTGTAAAAAGAGCTTCTTTACATAACGCCGACCAAATTGAAAAATTAGATATTCGAATAAATGATACGGTTTTTGTAGAAAAAGGAGGCGAAATTATTCCAAAAATTATTGCTGTTGATTTAGAACAACGTCCAGAAAATTCACAAAAAACGCACTATATTACTCATTGTCCGGAATGTGATTCGGAATTGGTTCGAAACGAAGGAGAAGCGAATCATTATTGTCCAAATTTTTATGGTTGTCCGCCCCAGATTATTGGCAGAATCCAGCATTATATTTCAAGAAAAGCTATGGATATTGAAGGACTTGGAGGAGAAACAGTTGCTTTGCTTTTTAATAACGGATTGGTTCATAATTATGCGGATCTTTATGAATTAACTGTTGAACAAATTTTGCCTTTAGAGAGAATGGCACAAAAATCAGCTGAGAATTTGGTAAATGGAGTTCAAAAATCGAAAGAAATTCCGTTTGAGAGTGTTTTATTTGCCTTAGGAATTCGTTTTGTGGGAGAAACAGTTGCAAAAAAATTAGCCAAACATTACAAAAATATTGATGTATTAAGCCAAGCTTCTTTAATGGATTTGATTTTAGTGGATGAAATTGGAGAAAGAATTGCCAAAAGCGTAATTGAATTTTTTGAGAATGAAGAAAATAAGAAAATAATTGAACGCTTAAAAAGTTATGGAGTACAGTTTGAAATTATCCAAAAAATAAACCCTAATGCTACTGAAAAATTCATTGGAAAAACATTTGTGGTTTCAGGTGTTTTTGCTCAGTTTTCAAGAGATGAATTAAAGAAGACTATTGAAGATAACGGTGGTAAAGTAGGAAGCTCCATTTCAGCCAAAACAGATTTTGTAGTAGCCGGAGATAATATGGGGCCGGCTAAATTAGAAAAAGCCACCAAACTAAATATTCCAATATTGTCTGAAGAAGATTTCATCGCTAAACTTAATCAAAGCGAATAAATTGTTGATGCTGAAAAATCAAAGGAAAATCAATTATCGGAAATTACACGATAATTGATTTTCCTTCATTTGTATGTGACTTATTCTTATCAAAATAAAAATCGATTCTGCCTAAATTTATTCCGTAGCATCCCACCTGATTTACAAGGACATCTTTTCCAGCTTTATTTTTTACAATCGTAGGTTTGTCTAAAAAAGTATGGGTATGTCCGCCAATGATTAAATCAATATCCTGAGTTAATTCGGCTAATTTTAAATCGCAAATTTTTGTCGTATCATCTTTGTATTTATAACCCAAATGCGAAAGGCAAATAACAACGTCGCATTTTTCTTCTTTCTTTAACAATTGACTCATATCCTCTGCAATTTCTACAGGGTTATTATAAATAGTTTCTTTGTACATTTTTTTATCAACCAGTCCTTCAAGTTCTATTCCTAATCCAAAAACGCCAACCTTAATTCCGTTTTTATTGAAGATCTTGTATGGTTTTACAAGTCCGTTCATGACTGTATTTTTGAAGTCATAATTTGAACAGATAAATTCAAAACTGGCATGTGGCATTTGCGCATACAATCCATCAAGTCCATTATCAAAATCATGGTTTCCAATAGTAGAAGCATCATATTTCATCATGCTCATTAACTTGAATTCAAGTTCTCCGCCATAATAATTAAAATAAGGAGTTCCCTGAAAAATATCTCCTGCATCTAATAAAAGTACATTTGGATTTTCTTTACGGATAGTTTCAATAAGAGCAGCTCTTCGGGCTACACCGCCTTTATTTGGATTACGGGGATCATCAGCCGGAAAAGGATCTATGTGGCTATGCACATCATTGGTATGCAGAACGGTTAGCTGTTTTACATCGTTTGTTTTAAAACTGTTTAATGATAGGCCTAGACCTAACAAGGTGGTACTGGCAGCTGTTTTTTCGATAAATTCTCTTCTTTTCATTGGGTCTGTTTTTTGAGAAAAGTTGGTGTTTTAATTTAGATTCATTTTTTTTGATTATTCTTCAGTAATTCGGATGTCTTTTGGTAACGGAATCGTATCTACATCTTTAAAGTAATCAATCAACACATTTCTAAGTTTATAATCTAAATCAAATTTTTGAGCATTTTTTAGAAAGAAATTCATGTTGTCACCTCCATTTGCGAGATAATCATTTGTAGCAACATAATACAATTTGTTGATATCAAGAGGTTTTTTCTGAATTTGAATATTTGTAGCGGTATTGTTTTTTGTAATTGTAAAAGTCATTCCTGATAAAGGATGAGCTTTTTTTTCTTTAATTATATAAGATGTCATTTCAAGAATCTGTTCACCTTTTAAAGCGAGGACAACCAAATTGTTTTCAAAAGGCATAATTTCAAAAGCCGTTCTTGTTGTCACATTTCCTTTTGGTAATAGGGCTCTTATTCCTCCATGATTTAAAAAGCATAAATCGATGTCTTTTTTTTCACGGGCTTTAAAAATCAGATTCCCTTTTTGTAAACAAATATCAGTCAATAAGTTACCGATAGTAGTTTGCCATTCACCAATGCTCTTATCAAGCGTTTCAGGACAATAAGCTAATACGCTGTCTAAATCTTTGTTGATATGATTTCGAAAAGGCTTGATAAAATTTTCAATCTCAGGTACCTGATTTTTTTCGGTAACAGGAAGTTGTTTTCCTTCTATCTTAACTAAGTTGTAATTTTTCTTACTGCATGAAAACACAAAAAAAAGTGTTAAGAATATAACAAAAAGTTTTAAAAATCCGTTATACTTTTTTAGTTTTACCATCTTAAATGCGACTTAAATAATTAATTTTGTAATCTGGTAAAAGTAGTATGTTTTTAAATTATCTAAAGGATTTTTTTATAAAAAAAACATTAAAAAATAATGTATTCAATGTAAAAAATGAAGCCTTTACCAGTAATGTACAAACAATAGGCCTGTTGATTGACGAGAGTAAATTCAGGCATTCGAAAGCACTTATTGAAGAATTGATTTCTTATGGCATTGATACTGAAAATATAAAAGCCGTTGTGTACAGAAATAAATTCAAGGAAAAGAAATTGTATCATTTTCCAACTTTTTCAAAAAAACATATAGATTGGAAAGGGGATAGTAAAGTAAGTTTTTTAACTGAATTTATTGGAGCAGAATTTGATCTTTTGATTAGTTATTATGATGTTCAAAAACCCATTTTGAAGCTGATTACGAATCAATCAAAAGCTAAATTTAAAGTTGGATTTGCATCAATCGATAAGAGTATAAATCGTTGGATGATAAATACTTCTTTAGATAATTATAAACTTTTCGTTTTCGAATTGTTTAAATATTTAAAAAGTATAAAATAAAATATAAATTAGAATATGCAATCATTAATAGGAACCGGTGTTGCCCTTGTCACTCCATTTAAAAAAGATTTTTCAATTGATATAGAAGCCTTACAGCGAATTGTTAATTTTTCAATTGATGGCGGAGTGGAGTATTTGGTTGTAATGGGAACGACTGCAGAAAACGCAACTTTAACAAAAGAAGAAAAAGAATTAGTTATTTCGACAGTAATAGAAGTTAATAATGGAAGATTACCATTAGTTCTTGGAGTTGGAGGCAACAATACAATGCAGGTTGTAGAAGAATTAAAAACCAGGGATTTTTCAGCATTTGAAGCCATTCTTTCAGTTTCTCCCTATTATAATAAGCCTACACAAGAAGGGATTTATCAGCATTTTAAAGCTATTGCTGAAGCTTCTCCGATTCCGGTAATTTTATATAATGTTCCTGGCAGGACATCAAGTAATATGTTGCCATCAACAGTAATTCGTTTAGCAAATGAATTTGATAATGTCGTGGCTATAAAAGAAGCAGCAGGTGATATGGCTCAGGCTTTACAATTGATCAAAAATGCGCCAAAAGATTTTTTAATAATTTCTGGGGACGATATGATTGCTCTACCTGTCGTTTTAGCTGGCGGAGCCGGAGTTATATCAGTTATAGGGCAAGGTTTTCCAAAAGAATTTTCAGAAATGATCCGTTTAGGCCTGAACCGAAAAGTAAATGAGGCTTTCAAAACACAATATTTTTTATCAGATTGTATCGATATGATTTTTGAGCAAGGAAATCCTGCCGGAATCAAACATGTGTTTCAATCACTTGGAATTGCAGATAATACAGTCCGTTTGCCATTGGTGTCAGTAGATCAATCATTAGCGGACCGATTAAATAAATTTGTAAAAGCAGCATTAAAATAGAATAAAAAAACACGTATTTTATTATACCAAAAAATATTTTGTAGTAGCTAAATTAATAACTAAATTTGCCACCGAAACTTCGGTGTGATTTTGCTTAGGCATAATTGTCTAAGGAATCATAATAAAAGTAAGAAAATGAAAAAAATAGTATCGCTTTTAATTGTTGTTGCCCTTTTTTGTTCTTGTAGTGATTATCAAAAGGCATTAAAAAATGAAGATGTTGCAGCAAAGTTCGAAATTGCAACCAAAATGTACGAGGCAGGCAAGTACAATAAAGCAATCAGACTTTTTGAACAGTTAGCACCAACATACAGAGGTAAACCTCAGGCAGAAAAACTGTTTTATATGTTTTCCCAGTCCTACTATAAAACAAAACAATATTATTTGGCAGGATATCAGTTTGAAAGCTTTGTTTCGGGCTATCCACGAAGTGAAAAAGTTCAGGAAGCTGCTTTTTTAGGTGCTTACAGTTATTCTAAATTGGCTCCTGTTTATAGTTTAGATCAAACAGACACAGTTAAGGCATTGGATAAATTGCAGGCATTTATTGATAATTATCCAAATTCAGAATACATAGCTCAGGCAAATGAGGCTGTGAAGATACTAACAGGAAAACTTGAGAAAAAAGCATATGAAAATGCTAAAGGATACAACACTATTTCGGATTATAAATCAGCTTTAATTGCTTTTGATAATTTTATTGCAGATTATCCGGGCACTCCTTTTAAAGAAGATGCCTTGTTTTATAAATACGATTCAGCATATCAATTGGCTATAAATAGTATTCCTCAAAAAATGGAGGAACGTTTGAATGTTGCTAAAGTAGCTTACAATAATTTATTGAAGTTTAAAAGCGATACAAAATACAAATTGAAGGCAGAAGAAATGAATGCAAGAGTTGAAACAGATTTACAAAAATTTACTAAATAAATAAAGTCATGGATTTAAAAAAGACGAATGCTCCTGTCAATACAATAACTTATAATAAAACAGTTATTGAAGAGCCAACAGGAAATGTGTATGAAGCAATCACCATTATGGCTAAAAGAGCAAACCAGATTAATTCTGAAATAAAAAAAGAATTAACTGAAAAATTAGAGGAATTTGCTACTTACAATGACAGTCTTGAGGAAGTTTTTGAAAATAAAGAGCAAATTGAAGTTTCTAAATTTTACGAAAAATTACCTAAACCACACGCTTTAGCCGTTCAGGAATGGTTAGACGGTAAAACATACCACAGAGGTTCAAACAAATAATAGTATAATGTCAGTTTTAAAAGGAAAAAAAATTCTACTGGGTGTTTCCGGTGGAATTGCAGCCTATAAAACAGCCTCATTAGTACGACTTTTTATAAAAGCAGGTGCACATGTCCAGGTGGTCATGACACCTGCTTCTAAGGATTTTGTAACCCCACTTACTTTATCTACTTTATCAAAAAATCCTGTACACTCCGCTTTTTTTAATCAGGATGATCAGGATGCTGTCTGGAATAATCATGTTGAATTAGGGCTTTGGGCCGATTTAATGTTGATTGCTCCGGCAACTGCCAATACATTATCAAAAATGGCTACCGGCAATTGTGATAATCTTCTTGTTGCAACTTATTTATCGGCAAAATGTCAAGTTTATTTTGCTCCGGCAATGGACTTAGATATGTATAAGCATCCTTCGTCAATATCAAGTTTTACTGCCTTAAGACAATTTGGAAACATAATGATTCCGGCAGAAAATGGAGAATTAGCAAGTGGCCTATCAGGCGAGGGAAGAATGGCTGAGCCTGAAAATATTATTGCTTTCTTAGAAGCCGATTTGGAAAGTAAATTGCCTTTAAAAGGAAAAAAAATCCTAATAACAGCAGGGCCGACATACGAAGCTATAGATCCTGTACGTTTTATAGGGAATCATTCTTCAGGAAAAATGGGATTTGATATTGCAAACGCAGCAGCTGCTTTGGGAGCTTCTGTTATATTGGTTTCAGGACCAACAAATCTAAAAGTCAAAAATTCCTCGATCGAAATAATAAATGTAGTTTCAGCCCGGGAAATGTTTGATGCCTGTCATTTGCATTTTAATGATGTTGATGTTGCGATTGCAGCAGCGGCAGTTGCAGATTATAAACCTAAAGTTGTTGCTGATCAAAAAATAAAAAAAAATGCTGAAGACTTTTCAATAGAACTCGAAAAGACAAAAGATATATTATTATCGTTAGGCAAAATCAAGAAAAAACAGTTTTTAATTGGATTTGCGTTGGAAACTGAAAATGAAATTGAAAATGCTAAGTTGAAAATTCAGAAAAAAAACTTAGATTTGATTGTTTTAAATTCATTGCAGGATAAAGGTGCAGGCTTTCAGCAACCCACTAATAAAGTGACTTTTATTGATAAAGGATTTAAAATTGAACCAATGGACTTAAAGTCAAAAGAATCTGTTGCAGTTGATATTTTAAACAAAGTTATAGAACATTTTTATGTGTAAATTAGTTACTTTTTTAACGTTTTTGTTTTTTGGTTTTGCTCAGGCACAACAGTTAAATTGTACAGTAACAATCAATACCGAGAGATTACCAAATCCAAATCAGCAGGTTTATAAAACACTTCAGACATCATTGTCGGAGTTTGTAAATAAAACGGACTGGACAGGATCTGTTCTAAAGCAAAATGAACGAATTAATTGCTCAATGTATATTACACTTTTGTCCAATAATTCGGATCAGTTTTCGGGGACAATACAAATACAATCATCAAGATTGATTTATAATTCAACTTATTCTTCACCAGTTTTAAATTTTAATGATAAGGATTTTAATTTCAGATATACAGAATTTGAGCCTTTATTATACAATCCTGCTACTTTTGAATCTAACTTAATATCGGTAATATCATTTTACAGTTATATGATTTTAGGTATGGATGCGGATACTTTTCAGTTTGCAGGAGGGAATTCTTATTTTGAAACTGCACTAAATATTTCAAATGTGGCACAGCAAGGAGGTTCTAAAGGCTGGACTCAGTCTGATGGTCTTCAGAATCGTTATTTTTTTATAAATGATATGCTGGCTCCAACGTATTCTGATTTGCGAAAAACAATTTTTTTATACCATACAGGTTTGGATATAATGAGTCAGGATTTGAAAGCAGCAAAAGAGCAAATAAAAGCTTCATTAATGCTGATAGGAAAATTAAATTCCGTTAAGCCAAATGCTTTTTTGACAAGAGTATTCTTTGATGCGAAATCAGATGAAATAATATCTGTTTTTTCTGGCGGACCAAGTATTACAATTACAGATTTAGCGGAAAATTTAAATAAAGTTTCGCCTATAAATTCAACAAAATGGTCGCAGATTAAATATTAATTCGATTTTTGACCAATTTTACTACTCCAAATAATTTACTTTTAAAGCTATATGATTACTTCATTATCAATTAAAAACTACGCATTAATTGAAAAACTAACTATAGATTTTTCTAAAGGTTTTTCTATAATTACAGGAGAAACCGGTGCTGGTAAATCAATAATTTTAGGTGCTTTAGGATTGGTTTTAGGAAAAAGGGCTGATTTAACATCTCTCAAAAATAAAGAAGAAAAATGCATAATTGAGGCACAATTTGAAATTTCTAAATACAATTTGGCTGCTTTTTTTGAAGCAAATGATCTGGATTATGAGGATGAAACGATAATTAGACGTGAAATACTTCCTTCAGGAAAATCGCGCGCTTTTATTAATGACAGTCCTGTAAATCTTCAGGAATTACAAGATTTAAGTTTCTTTTTGATAGATATTCATTCACAGCAGCAAACTCAGGAACTATCAGATGAAGTTGTACAGTTTAAAATAATTGATGCAATTGCCCAAAACACAGCCATTATTGATTCTTATCAAAATGTTCTGAAACGATACAAATCAGATAAGTCAAAATTAAATGTATTACTTAAAAAACAAAGTGATGCAGGAAAAGAGCAGGAGTATAACAGTTTTTTATTAAACGAACTGTTTGCCGCTAAATTAAAAACTGGAGAACAAGAAGAACTTGAAGCAGATTTTGAGAAGTTAAATAATGTTGAAATTATAAAAGAATCAATTGATAAAGCATTGTTAATTGGCAATGAAGAGCAATTTGGTGTTTTTCATAACTTGAATGAAATTAAGACTTCATTGCAAAAAATCGCGACTTTTTCATCAGAATACCAAAGTTTGTTTGAGAGGATTACAAGTGTGACAATTGAATTTGATGATATTTCAAGAGAGTTACAAAATGCTTCTGAAAAATTATTAAACGATCCTGAAAAATTAGAGTTGACCAATCAGAAATTGCAGCTTATTTATAATCTACAGAAAAAACATCAGGTTACTACAGTAGATGAATTGTTACAAATTCAGGTTAATCTGGAAAATTCAGTTTTAGAATTAGGTAACATCGAAGAAGAAATTACTGTTTTATCAAAATCAATTGAAGAAAAAACAAAAGAGTTAGACACTCTTTCAGCAAAAATTCATCAAAACAGACAAGAAGCAATTCCAGTTTTATCAGGTCAGTTAATTTCTATATTAGAAACTTTAGGAATGCCAAATGTTCGGTTTAAAATGGAACTGTTACAATCAGAAACCTATTTTATAAACGGGAAAGACGAATTACAATTTTTATTTTCTGCCAATAAAGGAACTGATTTTGGATTGCTTAAAAAAGTAGCCTCAGGTGGAGAAATGTCACGCATAATGCTTGCAGTTAAAGCTATTTTGGCGCAATATTCTAAATTGCCAACGCTAATTTTTGATGAGATTGATACAGGGGTTTCCGGTGAAATTGCCATTAGAATGGGAGAAATTATGAAAGAGATGAGTACAAAAATGCAAATATTTGCTATTACGCATTTACCTCAGATCGCCGCTAAAGGTGATTCACATTTTAAGGTATTTAAGTCTACAACCAATGATGATACACAATCAGAATTAAAGCTTTTGGCTCAGGATGAAAGGGTTATAGAAATTGCTCAGATGCTTTCCGGAGCTAATATTTCTGATTCAGCATTAAACCACGCAAAACAATTGTTGAATTAAATATATTTATGGAGAGTTTGAGTTTTTATGAGAATCAGTTTATAAAAGCAGATTCATTAATTTCTGAAGGTAATTCTGCAGATGCAAAAGAACTTTTGGAAGAAATTTTGTCGCAATATCCTGATTTTGGTAAGGCCCATAACCATTTAGGGTGGATTTACTACAATAAATTAAGTGATTACGAAAAAGGCATTTATCACTATAAATTAGCGATGAAATTTGAACCTAAATATCCTGCACCTTATTTAAATTATACTTACCTTCTTATTGATATTGGAAGGTATGAAGAAGCGAAAGAGCATATTAGCTTTACCATGCAGACGCTGGAAAATTTTGATTCCTCATCTTATAATAGTGAATTAGGAAGGATGGCGGAGTATGAGAATAACTATATAGCTGCTTACAAATATTATAATTTAGCAAAAAAGAATGCTTTAAACCCAAATTTTATTGACAATATGAAGGCCAATATGAAAAGGGTTAAAGATAAAATGTCTATTTTTGAAAAATTAAAACTGAAATTGAAATAATACAAAAAAAATAATTACAAGATGATTATAGAACCTAGAATGAGAGGATTTATTTGTTTGACAGCCCACCCAAAAGGAGCAGAGCAAAATGTTAAAAATCAAATTGAATATATAAAATCAAAAGGTCCTATCGAGGGAGCAAAAAAAGTTTTGGTAATTGGTGCATCAACAGGTTTTGGCTTGGCTTCAAGAATTACCAGTGCTTTTGGGTCTGATGCGGCAACAATTGGAGTGTTTTTTGAAAAACCACCAGTTGAGGGAAAAACAGCTTCTCCGGGCTGGTACAATTCAGCAGCTTTTGAAAATGAGGCGCACACAGCAGGTTTATATGCAAAAAGTATCAACGGTGATGCTTTTTCAAACGAAATAAAAAGAGAAACTTTAGATTTGATTAAAGCTGACTTAGGTCAGGTTGATCTTGTGATTTACAGTTTAGCCTCTCCAGTGCGTACAAATCCTAATACCGGAGTGACTCATCGTTCTGTTCTAAAACCAATCGGTCAGACTTTTACAAATAAAACAGTTGATTTTCATACAGGAAAAGTCTCTGAGGTTTCAATAGCTCCTGCTAATGATGAAGATATTGATAACACAGTTGCCGTTATGGGTGGAGAAGACTGGGCTATGTGGATTGAAGCTCTTAAATCTGAAAATTTATTGGCAGATGGAGCAACAACGGTGGCGTATTCATACATTGGCCCATCATTGACAGAAGCAGTTTACCGTAAAGGTACAATTGGCCGTGCAAAAGATGATTTAGAGGCTACTGCATTTACAATTACGGATAGTTTAAAATCAATAGGAGGAAAAGCTTATGTTTCTGTAAATAAGGCACTTGTTACACAGGCGAGTTCAGCAATTCCGGTTATTCCGTTGTATATATCACTTTTATATAAAATTATGAAAGAAAAAGGAATTCATGAAGGTTGTATTGAGCAAATTCAGCGTTTATTCAAGGATAGATTATACATAGGTTCTGAGGTTCCTGTAGATGAAAAAGGAAGAATCAGGATTGATGACTGGGAGATGCGTGAAGATGTACAGGCAAAAGTAGCTGAATTGTGGATGGAAGCAACTACAGAAAACTTATCGGAAATCGGAGATTTAGCAGGATATAGAAATGATTTTTTGAACCTTTTCGGATTTGAATTCTCAGGAGTTGATTATAATGCAGAAGCAAATGAAGTGGTTGAAATAGAAAGTATCAGCTAATAACTGAATCATTATAAATCAAAACCATCAACCAAAAGTTGATGGTTTTTTTATGAATATAACATATCTTTGCACGAAATTTGAAATTCACAAAATTACCTTCTTAATACCACATATTCTATTATGGTTTTTTCTTTAATTATACCCGTGTATAATCGCCCTGATGAAGTTGATGAACTTTTGGAAAGTTTGTCAAAATCTGATTATAATGAAGCTTTTGAGATTGTTCTTGTTGAAGATGGGTCATCAATTCCATGTAAAGAAGTCGTGAAGAGCTATCAGGGAAAACTAAATATATCCTATTACTTTAAACCAAACTCCGGACCAGGAGATTCAAGGAATTTTGGAATGATAAATGCGGTAGGCAATTACTTTATTATTTTTGATTCAGATTGTATAATTCCTTCAAATTATTTAACAGAAGTCAGGAAAGAATTAGACAGACAATATGTGGATTGTTTTGGTGGTCCGGATAAAGCTTTGGATAGTTTTTCGAATATACAGAAGGCAATTAATTTTGCAATGACTTCCTTTTTAACAACAGGCGGAATTCGGGGAGGATCTGAGAAAATTGATAAATTTCAGCCCAGAAGTTTTAATATGGGGATTTCAAAAAAAGCTTTTGAAGCATCCAAAGGTTTCGGAAATATTCATCCTGGTGAAGATCCTGATTTATCTATCAGACTATGGAATTTGGGTTTTGAAACAAGATTGTTTCCTAATGCTTATGTTTATCATAAACGTCGGATAGATTGGGAAAAATTTTCTGTTCAGGTTAATAAATTTGGTAAAGCAAGACCGATATTAAATAGCTGGTATCCAGAGTATAATAAATTGACTTATTTCTTCCCTACATTCTTTATGTTGGGGTTATTATTAGCTTTTTTATTGTTAATTTTTAATTTTGATCTTTTATTACAAATATATTTTGTATATTTCGTTATAATTTTTCTTACATCCAGCATTGGGAATAAGAGTGTTAAAATTGGATATCTTTCTGTAATTGCTGTTTGGAAACAATTTTATGGTTACGGAACAGGTTTCTTAGAATCATTTGTGAAAATTATTCTTTTAAAGAAAAAACCTCAGGAAGTTTTTCCTCAAATGTTTTTTAAAATATAATATGGCAAAGATTATTGGACTGACCGGCGGAATAGGAAGCGGTAAAACAACAATAGCAAAGTATTTTAAGGAAATGGGGGTTCCTGTTTATATTGCTGATGATGAGGCAAAAAAAATAATGCAGTCAAAGTCTATAATTGAAGATATTAAATCAGTTTTTGGAAAAGATGTGTTTGAAAATGAAGTTCTTAACAGATCGAAGTTGGCAGAAATTGTTTTTACAAATAGTGATAAATTAAATCAGTTAAATACAATCATACATCCGGCAGTTAAAAAAGATTTTGAATTATGGCTGCAGGAAAATAAAAAGTATAATTATGTCATTTATGAAGCTGCAATTTTGTTTGAAAGCGGCAGATATAAAGATTGTGATATTGTTATAACAGTAACAGCACCTGAAGAAGTAAGAATTGAAAGAGTTATTAAACGTGATAACACAAGTAGAAAAGAAGTCTTAAACAGGATAAAAATGCAGTGGAAAGACGAAGAACGCATTCATAAGAGTAATTTTATTATAAATAATGAACATATTGAAAAAGCAAAAGAGGAGGTTGTTAAAATTCTTAAAATTTTAAATATTAAACAAAATCAGTCTTAAATGTTAATATTTGGTTAATGTATTATTCAGTATATTGTTAAAATATTAATTTTGTTTCGATGAATAAATTATTTTTTAGAATACTTGTTTTGCTAATGAGTTTGTCCTTAATAGGGATAATTCTTGTTCAGGTGTATTGGTTCAATTCTTCTTTGGAAAATAATGATGAGCAGTTTAAATATCATGTTACCCAGGTAATTAGCGATGTTTCAGATAAGCTTGAAAAACAAGAAGAGTATCTCTATTCGGATAAAATTAATCGTATAAAAGATAGTACGGGTAAGATTCCTCAAAAGGAAGATTTACTGGAGATTTTATTTGTGCAAAGAAATACGAAAACAAACAAAACTATTGTTTATAAAAATAGTATAACCTCTGAAAAATACGATATAAATAATTCGTCACTTTTTAATAAAAAATTTAACTCGGATGGATTTAAAAGGTTTAGTTCAAAAAGGCTAACAGAGATTTACAACAATAACAATATCATTGATAATTCATCCTTAACGCAGAGTAGTATTCCTGACATCAAAATTGAAAAAGACGGGAACCTTGATATTTTGAATGAGGCACAATTAAAAATTTCATATAAAGATATAGCTGCTATATTGCCTATTGACGAAAGGGTTACACAAGAGAAATTAAGAGGCCTCCTGAAAAAGGAACTTGCTGAACATGGGATAAAAACTAAATTTGAATTTGGTATATACAGTAATAACGTTCCTACGAAAATAAAATCTGATGGTTTTCTGTATGATAAGGAAGCCACTTATAATATTCCGGTTTTTAAAGATATTGAGGGAAATAGTAAATATGAATTATTAGTTACTTTTCCGCACAAAAAGAAATTTCTATTATCCCAACTGGTTAGTATTACTATCCTTTCGATAATTTTTACGCTTATCATAATTATTGCTTATACAAGTGCTCTAAATCAGTTAATACGTCAGAAACAAATATCTGAAATTAAAACCGATTTTATAAACAATATGACGCATGAGTTTAAAACACCAATTGCGACAATAAATTTAGCTCTTGATGCAATTAGAAACCCCAAAATTATTGAAGATAAGGAGAAAGTATTTCGTTATCTGCAAATGATTAGAGATGAGAACAAAAGAATGCATGCTCAGGTTGAAAATGTACTAAGAATTTCAAAACTAGAGAAAAAAGAACTTGATATCAGTAAGGAACCAAGTGTAATTCATGATGTAATTGAAGATGCTATAGAACATGTAAACCTGATTTTAGAAGATAAAAAGGGTACTATTGTAAAACATTTGAATGCAGCAAGAACTACTTCTCTAATTAATGAAGTGCATTTTACAAATGTTTTGGTTAATATATTAGAAAATGCTATAAAATATTCGCCGGATATTCCTGAAATAGAGGTGTTTACGGAGAATGTAAAGGACATGATTCTTATAAAAATAAAAGATAATGGATTAGGAATGAGTAAAGTGGCTCAAAAAAGAGTTTTTGAGAAATTTTACAGAGAACATACCGGAGACTTACATAATGTAAAAGGACATGGTTTAGGTCTTGCTTATGTAAAAAGAATTGTAGAAGATCACAATGGTCAGGTTTATGTAGAAAGCGAAAAGGGAAAAGGTAGTACCTTCATAATAAAAATACCACTAATAAATTAAAATATGGAAAATATTAATAAAAGAATACTTTTAGTAGAAGATGACCTTAATTTTGGTGCAGTTCTTAAAGATTATTTGATGCTTAACGACTTTGATGTCACTTTGGCAAAAAATGGAATGGAAGGTTTCGAAAAGTTCAAAAAGGATGTTTATGATTTATGCATTCTTGATGTGATGATGCCTTATAAAGATGGGTATACTTTAGCAAAAGAAATCAGAGAAAAGAATAGTGAAGTTCCTATTATTTTTTTGACAGCTAAATCAATGAAAGAGGATGTTTTGAAAGGATACAAAGCAGGTGCTGATGATTATCTGAACAAACCTTTTGATTCTGAAGTATTATTGATGAAAATCAAGGCGATCATTCAAAGAAAATCATCTGATACAAAAGCAGAACAGATTCAGTTTGAATTCAATATTGGTAAATTTCATTTAAATTCAAAACTAAGATTTTTGACATTTGAAAATGATGAACCAATAAAATTATCTCCAAAAGAGAATGAATTGCTTAAAATGTTAATTCTACATGAAAATGATCTGATGCCCAGAGAATTGGCGTTGACAAAAATTTGGAGAGATGACAACTACTTTACTTCAAGAAGTATGGATGTTTACATTGCAAAACTTAGAAAATATCTGAAAGCTGATGAGGATGTTGAGATTTTAAACATTCACGGAGAAGGTTTTAGACTAGTAGTAAAAAGCAAATCTGTATCAGAATAAATAACAAAAAGCTCCGAGTCATATCGGAGCTTTTTTTATGGATGAGGGTTAAAAGGATTTCTAAACTAAATTAATTCCCAATGTAATTTCGGTTTTCAATAACTTTGAAATTGGACAAATTTCTTTTGCTTTTGTTGCAATTTCTACAAATTTTTCGGCTGTTATTGAAGGCACCTTTCCTTTGAGTTCTAAGTGGATTAAAGTGATAGAACCATCTTCAAAAGTAACTGTGGCTTCTGTAGACAAATCATCAGCAACAAATCCGCCTTCGTTTAATAGGAAACTTAATTGCATGGTAAAGCAGCCGGAATGAGCCGCAGCAATAAGTTCTTCCGGATTGGTTCCTACTCCGTCTGCAAATCTTGTTTTAAAAGATAATTGTGCATTATTTAAGGTTGTACTTTGTGTCGTTATAGTTCCTGTTCCTTCCATACCTGTTCCTTTCCAGTTGGCGTTGGCTTTTCTTGTGAATTTCATTTTCGTTGTTATTAAAATTTATAATTGAACTGATATATTGTTGATTATCAGTTGGTAATGTGTTGCTCAAATATAGTTATTATTTTGTGGTTTTGTTGTATCAATTTGTCCTGAAATAAAAAATAAATAAAAAAGGGTGTAATGGAAATTATCATTACACCCTTTCTTAAATTATGGCTTTTAAAGCCTTATTCCTGGTTTAAATTACGCAATTGTTTCAGTTTGTCTTTCCATACTTCCAGACTTTCTTTATGAATAGCAATATTTTTACGAACTTCAAGCACTATAGAGTTTTCTTTTTTTGCATTTTTTGTATTAGTAAAAAACTGGATATTATTTTCTAATTGGAATATTTCATTTTGAACTTCTTCGATTTTACGAATTATGAAAATCTTTTCATTATCTAATTTTCGCGTATCATTACTTTCAGATAAAGAATCTATTCTGTTCGAAAAACGCATCATTTCAGTGTCCTTTTTACTCAGGCTTAATTTTTCAAAAAGAGCGTCTAAGATTTTGTTGAATTTACCTTCAATATGACGTCTTGAAAAAGGAACTTTTCCAAATCCTTTCCATGTTTCAATATGTAATTTAATAGCGTCCAAATCTGTTTTATGATCTCCTGTAAGTTCGAATGCTCTTAAGGTGTCTAAGTATGCTTTTTTATTGTCAAATGCAGCAACTTCTTCTTCGTTTTCTTCAGATTTGTGTTCTTTTAATTTGTCAAAATAATGGTTGCAGGCATCTTTAAACTCTTTCCAGATTTTGTCTGAGTATTTTTTAGGAACATGACCAATTTGTTTCCACTCTTCCTGAATTTGTTTCATTATTGGAGTAGTAGCAGCAAAATCTGTGTTTTCCTGTAGTTCTTTAGCCTTTGCAACTAAAGCTATTTTTTTATTTAAATTCTCGTTTTGGTCTTTTTTAATGTCTTTATAAAAAGAATTTTTAAAAGAATTAAAGTTTCTCACTGCAGTTTTAAATGCTGCCCAAGTCTGTTCGTTAACATCACTTGGAACTTTTCCAGCAGCAAAAAAATCATTTCTAAGTGCTTCAACTTTTTGTATTTGTACCAGCCATTGCGAATGAGAACCCACTTTTTCTGTAGCTAAAAGTTCAATAGTAGCGATAATCCCTTTTTTAATTTCAAGATTTTGTTCTTCGTTCGCTCTTTGGCTTTCAAATAAAAGTTCTCTCTTATCATGAATCTTTTTTGTTAGCTCGCTAAATTTATTCCAGATTACATCCCGATATTCTTTAGATACAGGGCCGATATCCTCTTTCCAGATTCTGTGTAAATCCTGTAATTCGCGAAATGCTTTACTAATGTCGGTTTCATTTACTAATTCTTCAACACGGGTAATTATTTTTTGTTTTTGTTCCAGATTATATTTGAAATCCAAATCTCTTGCTTCACGGTCTAAATGCAGATAATCATAGAAATTTTCAACATGAAAGTGGTAATTATTCCAAACGTGATTGTATTTATCTTTTGGAATTGCTCCGGCATTTTTCCATCTTTCTCTTAATTCATTAAAATGTTTAAGTGTGTCTTTGATGTTTTCCTGCGGATTTATAAGTTCTTTTAGCTCGTCAACGATAGCAAGTCGGTTTTCTAAATTTGATTTTAAATTGCTTTGCAGATTTTTAAAATGAGCATTTCTCTTTTCTCGAAAAATGTTATAATATTCATCGAATTTTGACTTTAAAGGAGAATGGTATTGAAAATCTTCATTTGGGTCCTGATTTGTTGCATTAAATTCTTCCTTTTTCTCCTCAATGAGATGATTAAACTGGATTAAAAAAGATTTTTTAATTTCTTCAATATGATCTTTTACAGACATCACTTTGTCTGTATTTACAAGTTTTCTTAATTCATCGACAAGTGTGTCTAATGAGAATGTATCATAATCCTGCATAGGAATATCATGACGCTCTTTTAATGTTTCGTCCTCGCTTTCTTCAGCATTAGAATTTGTTATTGCATCTAATGCTTCCTGATGACTTGTTTGTTCGACCTGAATATTTTCTGTTCCATTCTCAGGAAGAGAAATTTTATCTTCTGTTGTCGTTTCAGAAATAGATGTTTCTATTTCATTATTTTGTAAAGAATCATTTACGTCGATTCCTGATTTTCCATCTGCTTCCTGCAGGTTATCATTCTTTTCTTCTAACATTTTAAATGTATAAGGTTTTTATTTAAAGATTGCGAAAGATAGTAAAGGTGTTTCTAAATACAAAATAAATCGTTTGTTTATATGTTTTTTTGATTTAAAATCTTACATTATTTAATCTTTAAACTTATTTAAATCTAATGAATTCATTTTTTAGTAAATGTTGGGCTTGGTTTTCTGAAGGAGTCCAACTATTTTAGTATAAAAAAGAGGCTGTCCATACTTTTCGGACAGCCTCAAATTATAATTGTTTTACGAAGAATTATTTATTCCAGATTTTCCATGCTTTTTCTGCCTGGAAAATAAGCATATCAAGACCATTTTTTATTACTGCACCTCTTTCTTTGGCATTTTTTAAAAATTGAGTTTCAGCAGGATTGTAAATTAAGTCATAGGCAATATGTTTTTCGGTAAAAAAATCGTACGGAAGATCTGGGCAGGCTTCAGTATTTGGGCTGGTTCCGACAGGAGTACAATTAATTATGATTTGAAAATTATCAAAAGTAGTTGCATTAATTAAACTATAGTCAATAATATTTTCTTTGGCTTCCCTGGAAACAAAAGTATAAGGAATATCCAGTTCATCTAAAGCAAAAGCAACACCTTTTGAAGCTCCACCAGTTCCTAAAATAAGTGCTTTTTTATGATGTGGTTCTAATAATGGTTTTAATGATTTTTTGAAACCGTAATAGTCTGTATTGTATCCTTTTAATTTTCCTTTTTTGGTAAACTTAATAGTGTTTACTGCACCAATTAAAGTTGCTTTTTTTGAAAGTTTATCTAAAAATGGTATTACCTGTTCTTTGTAGGGAATCGTAACATTAAGACCTTTTAGATCGGGGTTGTTTTTTACTAATTCAGTAAAATAATTAATTTCCGAAATATCGAAATTTTCATAACTGTTGCCTGCGAAAACTTCATCATTAAATTTTTCTGTAAAATATCCTTTTGAAAATGAATAGCTAATGTTACGGCCTAATAAACCAAATCGTCTTCTTATATTATGAATCATTATTGTTTTCTGTGTTTTTCAATATAATTTTTTACTGTTTTTTTTGTCCAGACTACAGGGAATAAATCTTCAATTAAAATGTAATTATCAAAGTTTAAACGTAATGCGTTACTTAAATGGAATTTAGCTTTTGTATTGTCCTGAATCATAAAATACAATCCGGCAAGACGATACTCGATTTCATTTTCTTCCGGGAAATATTCAGAAGCCTGCAGTAAAGTTTGAACGGCACTGTCAAATTCTCCTAAAAATTGCAAAATATCTACCCAGAATAACCAGGTATCTAATGCATAATCGCCAAATTCTACTGCTTTTCTATAACCAAACTCAGCTTCTTCAAAAAAATTCATTTGTTTATTTATAGTAGCATAACGTTTCCAGTACAAACGATTTTGATTATCTATTGCTAGTGCTTTATTGACAAAAAATAAAGCTTTCTGAAAGTTTTTCTGACGAACATAAAAGTCGGTAATAGCAATCCAGCCTTTGTCCAGAAGAGGGTCTTCATGAACGGTTTGGTTATAATATTTAAGGGCTAAAACGGTATTTCCTAATTTTTCATAACATTTACCAATACGCAATAAAGCATAGGAAGTTGCATCATCTAATTCGATAGTACGGTTATAACTTTCTATTGCTTCAGTATATTTTTTGAGTCGTTCATAAGCTTTTGCTTTTTCCATGAATGCCCCTAAAAATTCTTCGTCAATCAGGGTTGCATAGTCAAAAGCGCGAATGGCATTTTCGTATTCTTTTATGCCGTAATGTAAGCGTCCCAGCTGGTGCCAGGCAATTTCACTATATGGGTTTTTATTGATATAATCCTGAAGGTATACAATGGCTTGCTGATTTTGATCTAAAAATTCAAAACAATAAACCACATTATATAAAGCTGACTGGTCTTCTAAATCTTCTTCAAGGCATTTGATAAAGCTGTCTTTGGCCATCTCCAGATTGTCCATAAAAAGATACTCCATTCCGATTAAGTTGTACACATCAGCGAAATCGTCAGTATATTTTAAGGCAATTTTAAGTAATTCTACTGCTTTTTCGTGCTGGTCTCTTTTAGAGCAGATATTGGCTTTCTGGATGTAAATTTCCTCGTTATTGGGTTCGATTGCATATAACTCGTTTAAAAGTTTTTCGGCGATTTCTAATTTGTCGTCGTAAACCAGCATTTCTACTTGTACTAATTTTAAGCCTGTAGATTTTGGGTGTTGGTCTAATGCAAGTTTTAAGGCTTTTTTTGCTAAATTAGCCTTGCCTATGTCTAAATAATGAAGAATAATTTCTTCGAACTCTTCAGAATCAAAAAAGAGTACTTTGTTAGTTTTTAACATCGACTCAAATTTGGATAGGGATAGGTTATAATCTTCTTCTTCGTTGCTTAATTGCATACTTTGTGTTTTTGAAATTAGCCTGTTATAAATTTAGGTAACCATATTATTTAGTTAGTAAAGGAAATGAATTGTTTTGAACAATTTAATTAACAATATGGACAGAATTTGATGCTGTTTTTAAATTATAATCTTCTGATATAAAAGATGATTTGTCTGTTATTCTGATTTTTTTTTTAAAATTCATCTGTTAGCCCAGATAGAAACGATATCCTTTTATTTTTTTCTTTAAAAAACAAAAGATAAAGTGGATAGCTGGAAATGGCTCCTAATTATACTTTTTGTCCTTTTTTAAAATTTCATCCATAACTTCTAGAATTATGGAGCAGCCTTCTTTTATTTCTTCTTCAGAAATGGTTAATGGAGGTGTTATCCGTATGGCACATCCTTCAAACAGCAGCCAGAATAAAATGAGTCCTTTGTCCTTACAGTTTAAAATTACCTCATTGGTTATTTCGGCAGTTTCAGTCATCGCGGCAAGCATTAATCCTTTTCCTCTGATTTCTGTTATCAAAGGGTGTACCAAAAGTGATCTGAAGAGTTTTTCTTTGGCTAAAGTTTCCTGCATCAGATTAGTCTCAGTTAATTCTTTCAAAGTTGCCAGACAGGCTGCCGCAATGACAGGATGACCTCCAAAAGTGGTGATATGTCCTAATTTTGGGTTCGCCATTAAAAGATCCATTTTTTCAGCAGCTGCCGTAAAAGCACCTACCGGCATTCCGCCACCCATGCCTTTTCCCATTACAACAATATCAGGAATAACATCGTAGTTTTGAAAACCGAATAATTTTCCGGTCCGGCCAAATCCAGGCTGAATTTCATCTACGATCATCATCGCACCAACTTCGTTACAGCGTATTCGTACTTTTTGCAGAAAGTTGTTTTCTGGCTGAATAAAACCAGCGCCGCCCTGAATCGTTTCGAGTAAAATGGCTGCTGTTCTGGTCGTTATTTTTTGTAAATCGTCTTCGTTGTTAAATGTAATAAAATCAACATCCGGTAGCAATGGGCGAAAGGCTTGTTTGCGTTCTTCGAATCCCATAACACTCATAGAGCCCATCGTATTTCCGTGATAGGCATTGTTGCATGAAATGAGCTGACTGCGGCCTGTTGTTCGTTTTGCTAATTTAAGTGCCCCTTCGATTGCTTCTGTTCCTGAATTTACTAAATAAGTTTTGTTTAACGAATCTGGTAGGAGTGAAGCTAATAATTTGCAATATTCTACGGCCGGACTTTGTGAATATTCGCCATAAACCATTACGTGTGAATATTTGTCCAGCTGATCTTTTATTGCCTGATTTACTCTAAGATGCTGGTGACCTAGTGTACAGGCTGATACGCCGGCTACAAAATCTAAATATTTTTTATTAGTAGTATCGTAAATGTAAGAGCCGATTGCATGCGAAACTTCCATTCCGAGTGGGTAAGGAGAAGTTTGTGCCTGGTATTTTATAAAATCTGGATTCATTTTTCTGAGTTTTTAAGAAACTAAGATTTGATATTCGGAGTTATTTTCGGTTGCTTAAAAACCACTGTTGCCAAAAACTATTTTTTAGCTTTTGTCTTAGTCGATATGCTGGCTTTTGCTACAGGTTTCTTCTTACCGTAATTTAACGTTTCCTTCCTGACTTTCATTGGAACATTTGGTTTGGCATCTGCCGTTTTACCTTCTTTGATTAATTTATCGTTGAGTTCGTTTTCTTCAGCAGGGAAAATAGCATCTTTTGATTTTATGCGTTCATCTCCTCGCCAGACAAAGCCTTTTAATTTCCTGTCATTTTCTGCTAATTCGTCTTCAGGATAGCTATCACTTTGAACATTTTTAAAAAGAGTGATGTTTTCCACTCTATTATTCTCTATAATAAGGTTAATTCTGCTGCTTACACTTTTGTCGATACCCACAAGTTCGTTTGCTGAATTTCGTGCATAATATATCGCTTCTGTATTTTTTATTATATCGACATCATGTAGTTTTCCGTCCCTGAATTTCCCAAACAGGTTGAGGCCTTTGACCTGATTATATCCTGTGCCGAGCGTGTCCTTTGATATTAGAAAGGTATTGTTAAAAACTTTAAGCGAGTCTATTTTCCGGGTCTTATTATCTCCAATTAAATGCATGAGGTCGCCGGTAATCTGGCTTTCTGCATTCCATAAAATTGGATTGCCTATTAGTTTTGTTAATGCTGTTTTACTGTTTGAATGAAGGGAATCACATTTTCCACTCATATCGATTTTGTAAAAGCGGACATTATTAAAAGCTCTGATGATTCTTTCTCCTTCTTTCCCGGTAACCATTAGTTTTTTACCATGAATATATACAGAATCTTTTTCGACCAAATTTATAGCAACTGCCCTTTTTGTTACAAACATAGAATCCTTTAGTTTGTATAATTCGGCATAATGACCTTTTACGATTCCTTTGTTTATAGAATCGGTAATTTTTACGTTTCTGGTTGCTGAAGCAAATTCGGTATTTCGATTGTAAAACAGACTATCACCTTCTATTCTCCTGTCATCGTATTTTATGTATGATTTTCGCAGAAAGTGTGCGAGGTTTTTCTTGGTATCGTAAAAACCATTTTCGGTGTAGATATAATTTGTTTTGCTTGTAATAGTTGACGGTCCAAATAAATAAGAGTGTCCAGAGTTACTGTAAAAATCTAAGTGATTAGATTTTATGACATATTTCGGGTTTGTGAGCGTTACTTCGGTTAAAAACTGAAATTTTTTCTGCGCTACATAATATCTTCCGGATTTACTCACTAAGGTATTGTCTTTGTTGACAATAGTACCCTTTGTATTGTAAAAAACTTCCTGTACATTTCTGTCAAAATTGATAGTGTCTGTTTGCAAGGTTGCGTCTGGAGAGGTCATTACTGCATTTCCGGTTGCAAAAGCTTTTTTTACATTACCGCTGTATTCGGCATATTTGCTGTTTAAAAATAAGGTATCGCCCTGAACAAGTTGTACGTTTCCGAAAGCTTTAATATAATTTTCTTTTTGAAAAAAATAAGCTTTATTACAAGTAAGGACTACGCCATCGTGATTTATTTTTACATTTCCCGTAAGTAAAAGTGCCCCGGGAATTTCTACTTCGTTGACATCTGAAAAGTCTGAGTTCTCGACTATTATTTTTTTAGGTGCCTGTGCAAATACGCCTTGTACACTTACCAAAAGCAAACAATAAGATATGAAAAAGAATAATTTATTCAATTGATTTAATTTTTGTCAAATTTATGAAAAAGCGAAGAACCTTAGTTCATATTAAGATTTATTTATAATCCTGGTTAAGGGATATTTGTTATTTCAAATTTATAAATCGATAATAGAAAAATAGCTGCTTTGACTCTTTTAATTTAATTGTATCATTTTTTTGTAAAAAAAGTCAAATATAGGCAAACCACCTTGAGTACTATGTAAATTTAGAAGAGGGCATATTTCTATAATTAAAGTTTGTTTTTTAGAGTTTCGGCATCAATGCTGCTATGTGAAACATCATAAACAGCTTTTCCGTTTTTGATCAAAATTAATTGAGGTGACTCATGATAAACATTAAACTTTTTGGCGATTTCATTTGAAACGTCACGGTGTGCAATCAAATCGAGAAAATACGCATCGACAGTATCGTTTAAATCAAACTCACGTTCAAATTGTTTCAAGGCCATCCTGCTAATACTGCATCTGGTACTGTGTTTGAAAATTATAACCGGTTTTTCGTTCGATATTGCTTCAATTTCCATTAACTGTAAAATATCAGTTAATTCAGTCCAGTTTACATTGCTTTTGGGAGAATTTGTATTCTCTGAATTTCCGAAGATTGAATTTAAAAAACTCATAATTGGCTTGTTTTATGACTTTTTGACGTTTAAAAAATAGCTAAAGCCAGTTTTAAGTGTCATTTTGTCTGTAATTTTAGTATGGAATGTATTTTGAATTAAGTACAAAGGTATCGTATTTAAAGTTATAATTAAATGCAATAGATTCTAATTTTGGTGGTATCAAAACAAAAAATGTAAAATTCAATCCTAAATCGAACAGCTATGAATATTAATAAATTTACAACGAAATCACAGGAAGCTATCCAGCTTTCTCAGCAACTGGCGCAAACATACGGACAGCAACAAATTGAAAACGAACACATTTTTAAGGCTATTTTTGAAGTCGATGAAAATGTAGTGCCTTTTATTTTGAAAAAACTCAATGTAAACGTGCCCTTGTTTTTGCAAATTTTAGACTCAACTATTCAGAGTTTTCCAAAAGTTTCAGGAGGCGATATTTTGCTTTCCAGAGAAACAAATAAAACTTTGAATGAAGCTGAAATTATTGCAAAAAAAATGAATGACGAATATGTTTCGATCGAACATTTAATACTAGCAATTTTTGATTCGAAAAGTAAAGTAGCTCAAATTTTAAAAGATCAGGGTGTTACCGGAAAAGGTCTGAAAGCTACTATTGAAGAACTTAGAAAAGGTGAGAGAGTAACCTCGGCTTCGGCGGAGGAAACTTACAATGCCCTGAATAAATATGCTAAAAATTTAAACGAATTAGCAAGTACAGGAAAACTGGATCCTGTTATTGGACGTGATGAGGAAATTCGCCGTGTGTTACAGATTCTGACACGAAGAACAAAAAACAATCCAATGCTGGTTGGAGAACCAGGAGTTGGTAAAACGGCGATAGCAGAAGGTTTGGCGCACCGAATTGTTGATGGTGATGTGCCTGAAAATCTGAAAGACAAAATTGTTTTTTCTTTGGATATGGGGGCATTGATTGCTGGTGCAAAATACAAAGGAGAATTTGAAGAGCGATTAAAATCAGTGGTTAAAGAGGTTACGGCTGCTGAAGGTGATATTGTTTTATTTATTGACGAGATTCATACTTTAGTTGGCGCAGGTGGAGGCGAAGGAGCCATGGATGCAGCAAATATCCTTAAGCCGGCTTTGGCTCGTGGAGAATTGAGGGCGATTGGAGCTACCACTTTAGATGAATATCAAAAATACTTTGAAAAAGATAAAGCTTTGGAACGTCGTTTTCAGAAAGTTCTGGTAGATGAGCCGGATACTGAAAGTGCGATTTCTATTTTACGCGGAATTAAAGAAAAATATGAAACACACCACAAAGTCCAGATAAAAGATGAGGCAATTATTGCTGCAGTAGAGCTTTCACAGCGTTATATTACGAATCGTTTTTTGCCGGATAAAGCTATTGACTTAATGGATGAAGCTGCTTCTAAGTTACGTATGGAAATTAATTCAAAACCAGAAGAACTGGATGTCTTGGATCGTAAAATCATGCAATTGGAAATAGAAATTGAAGCTATTAAACGAGAAAAAGAAGAAAGCAAGCTTAAAATCCTTCGTATGGATTTGGCAAATTTAAAAGAAGAGCGTAACGAAATCTATACCAAATGGAAATCTGAAAAAGATATTGTAGATGGAATTCAGGCAGTAAAACTTGAAATTGAAGACTTTAAATATGAAGCAGAACGTGCAGAACGCGATGGGGATTACGGAAAAGTAGCCGAAATCCGTTACGGAAAAATTAAGGAGGCGCAGGAACGTCTTGATGTTTTACAAAAGCAACTACAGGAATATCAATCTGGGAATTCATTAATTAAAGAAGAAGTGACCCGTGAAGATATTGCAGAGGTTGTTGCTAAATGGACTGGAATTCCGGTGATGAAAATGCTTCAGACCGAAAGAGAAAAATTACTGCATCTTGAAGAAGAATTGCACAGAAGAGTAGTAGGGCAGGAAGAAGCTATTGAGGCTGTTAGTGATGCTGTACGAAGAAGCCGTGCGGGGTTACAGGATATGAAAAAACCAGTTGGAACGTTTTTATTTCTGGGAACCACCGGAGTGGGTAAAACTGAGTTAGCAAAAGCATTGGCCGAATATCTTTTTGATGATGAAAATGCCATGACACGTATCGATATGAGTGAGTATCAGGAACGCCACAGTGTGAGTCGTTTGGTTGGTGCACCTCCAGGATATGTTGGATATGACGAAGGAGGTCAACTGACAGAAGCGGTGCGCAGAAAACCGTATTCTGTGATTTTATTAGACGAGATCGAAAAGGCGCATCCAGATACATTCAATATTCTGTTACAGGTTTTGGATGAAGGGCGGTTGACAGATAACAAAGGACGTTTGGCAGATTTTAAAAATACAATTATCATTATGACATCTAATATGGGAAGTCATATCATACAAGAGAAGTTTCAAAATCTAAAAGGAAGTGTCGAAGCCGCCACTGAGGCTGCAAAAGTGGAGGTATTAGGTTTGTTGAAACAGACCGTTCGTCCAGAGTTTATAAACCGTATCGATGAAATTGTAATGTTTACGCCTTTAACAGTCGACAATATATCCAGAATTGTGAGTTTACAGCTTAAAAGTGTTAGTAAAATGCTGGCATTGCAAGGTATTACGATGGATGCAACTCCTGAGGGAATCCAATATCTTTCAGATAAAGGATATGATCCAGAGTTTGGTGCAAGACCTGTAAAACGAGTAATTCAGAGAGAAGTTTTGAATCAATTGTCTAAAGAAATTCTGGCAGGAAATATAACAACAGACAGTATTATTTTAATTGATGCTTTTGATGGTAAACTGGTCTTCAGGAATCAGACAGGTGAATTAGAAAACTAAATATTTGGTTTTTAATAGTTTGAAAACACCAGTTGTAAAGCTGGTGTTTTTTTATGTTTCTTTTCTTTATCGTAAAATTTTACTGTAAGAATTAGTGTATATTTGAACGACCAAATTTAGATTTTAGATTTAAGTTAATGAATAAAATTAAATCTTGAGTCACATAAAATAATTCACTATTAAATCAATTATATGAAAGGAAACCAACAAACTTTTTTTATTTTATTTATTACCGGTATTTCATTTCTCAGTAGTTATTCGCAAGAGAGCGTAGTAGTTGCCGGAGGAAGTGCCACTGGTGCGGGAGGTACCTCGAGTTATTCAATTGGGCAAACAGTTTATACAACTTTAGCCGGAGCTGATGGGTATGTTCTACAAGGTATTCAACAGCCTTATGAAATCATTACCTTAGGAAACAATGAATTTACTGATATTAATCTAATAATGACTGCTTATCCAAATCCTGCTATTGATGTATTTAATTTAGTTGTAGCAGCTGATAAATGGAATGAATTATCGTATAATTTATTTGATATTAGTGGAAAAATAGTATCTAAAAATTTAAAAATAACAAGTTCAGAAACAAGTGTATCCATGCAAGGATTGAATCAGGGAATTTATTTTCTGGCAATAAATA
This sequence comes from Flavobacterium cheongpyeongense, assembly GCF_003202435.1. GTDB lineage: Bacteria > Bacteroidota > Bacteroidia > Flavobacteriales > Flavobacteriaceae > Flavobacterium > Flavobacterium cheongpyeongense. The sequence goes on along the minus strand of NZ_QJHK01000026.1, from coordinate 17,417 downwards.
ATGGTAACAAAACAATAAAAACTTTTAAAATCATAAAAAAATAACAATTAAATCGTAGAAAATATATGAAAAAAATTACTCTTGCATTACTATTATTAAGTTCTTTTAGTATTTTATTTGCTCAGGCTCCACAGAAAATGAGTTACCAATCGGTTATTCGTAAAACAGACGGAACATTGGTTGTAAATACTTTAGTAAGTATAAAAAGCAGTATTTTATTAGGTTCAGCAAGCGGCACAGCGTCTTATGTTGAAACGCAAACAACCACCACGAACAATAACGGATTAGCAACTATAGAAATAGGAGGCGGAACACCTGTTACAGGTACTTTTGAAGGTGTCGATTGGGGTGCTGGATCACATTTTATTAAGACTGAAATTGATCCAGCAGGAGGGAGTAATTATACTATTAGTGGTACAAGCCAGCTTTTAAGTGTGCCTTATGCACTATATGCCGGAAGTAGTAAGAACCAAGGGAAGACAAGTATTGTAATAACGGGTGATATTACAGATGCAGAAGCAACAGTAAAAATAGCAACTGAGTATGGACCAAATACAGAAAATGTCTATGTTATTAATACAACAAATTTGACAACTTTAGATTTAAGTGTAGTTAAAAGTTTAATTGATATAAATATAAGTGATAATTTAAAATTAGTTTCTATAAATTTAAATGGTCTTACCGAGGTTTATAACGATCTAAGCATAGGAAATAATGAAAAACTGAACACAATTTTATTTCCTGTTTTGAAGACTGTAAATGGTGATTCTCATATTATTGGTAATTCATCGTTACAATCAATTTCTTTGCCTTTATTAACTAAAGCTCAAGTGATTTTTTTTAGAAATAATTCTATTCTTTCTTCTATTGATATGCCATTATTAGCTTCCCTTTATAGATTGGGAAGTATTAGTTTTGATAAAAATGCACTATCAAGTTCCCAGGTTAATTTGATCTTAAGCAGAATATTAAATATTACTCCTGCGACCGGAAAAAATATTAATATAGGAGGTCAAATCCCCCCAGCTCCTCCTACAGGACAAGGAATTGTTAATAAGACAACTTTAATTAATACAGGTAATAACGTTATAACTGATTAAAATTTAAACTATTGATAAATTTAGAAATTACCAGTCATAAATAAGGCTGGTTTTTTTATTTATGGAAGATTCATAAAACGTAAATCATGCAATTTTTTTTTAAAGTAATATAAAAACTATTTTCAATTTAGTTCTCAACTTTACATTACTAGAAAAAAAAATAATTTAAAAACATAAGATTATGAAACAATATATTCAGAGGATTAATCGCAGGCTATGGTGCCAAAAAAATTGATGGAGGTTGTTTTGAAACTATTTTGGTTTTATCATTATTTGGCTTCTTCTTGGGCAATGCAGTTGATTTTTCGAGGAAAATTAAATCAAAAGTATTAGATTCGCACAACTAAAAAATGGATTTATATACTAAAAGTAAATTATAATGGCATCAGGGTTTTTCGTACTATTAGATGATATTGCAGCAATTATGGATGATGTTGCAGTAATGAGTAAAATTGCAGCAAAGAAAACTGCGGGTATTTTAGGGGATGATTTAGCAGTAAATGCTGAAAAAGCTTCTGGGTTTGCATCTTCCAGAGAGCTTCCTGTACTTTGGGCAATCAGCAAAGGGTCGCTACTTAATAAAGCTATTATTCTTCCAATAGCATTTTTGTTGAGTGCTTTTTTACCAGTTGCTATTATTGTGATTCTAGTTTTGGGAGGATTATTTTTGGCCTACGAAGGTGCCGAAAAAATATATGAATTTATATTTCCGCATTCACATGAAGAATCAGAAGGAATATCGGAGGAAACCTTTACGGAGGAAGAAATTTTGGAAATGGAAAAAGGAAAAATAAAATCAGCTATCATAACTGATTTTATATTATCTGTTGAAATTGTAATAATTGCTTTGGGTACCGTCATTGAAGAACCTTTAATGCAGCAGATTATTGTCACTTCAATAATTGCAGTAATTGCCACAATTGGTGTTTACGGTATTGTAGCTCTTATTGTTCGAATGGATGAAGCAGGTTACAGACTTATTAAATTTAGTAAAAGAGAAAAAAGTGTGTCAAAATTTATAGGTAATATTTTGGTAAAAGCACTTCCGTTAATAATCAGGAGTCTAACTGTTATTGGTACAATTGCATTGCTCTTAGTAGCCGGAGGGATTTTTGTTCATTATATCCCGTTTTTTCATCATTATGTACCCGCAATTCAACTTCCTTCTGTAATAAAAGAGTTTGTTATTGGACTGGTTTTAGGGCTTATCGTTTTAGTAATCGTAAATATCTTTAAAAAGATTTTTGAAAAAAAAGCGTAAGCTATATCTAGTAATATATAAAAAAAACACCAGAATCACTGGTGTTTTTTTTATCCGATTATCTTAAAGTCGCTCCAAGTTCAGTTTCAAAAGTCTGTTGCAGTTTGGTCATAATCTTGTCAATCTGCGAGTCTGTTAGTGTTTTTGTATTATCCTGAATGGTAAAACTCATAGCGTACGATTTTTTGCCTTGAGGGAGTTTATTACCTTCATAAACATCAAATAAATTGATGTCTTTCAAAAGATATTTCTCTGTTTGTCTGGCTAAATTATAAATACTTTCGTAAGTTGTATGCTGATCAATCAAAAGAGCTAAATCTCTGCGAACTTCAGGATATTTTGGGATTTCAGAATATTTAATTTTTCCGGTGATTATTCTCAGAACCAAATCCCAGTTAAAATCGGCATAATAAACCTCTTGTTTTATTCCGAAATGTTTTAAAATTGATTTTTTTACACTTCCCAGTTCAACCAGCGTATCATTGTTGTAGCAAATTGAAATTCCTTCTGAAAAAATATCAGTTTTCACAGGGATATTTGAAATTTTGTCTATTCCTAAACGATTTAAAATACCGGCTACATACCCTTTCAATAAAAAGAAATCAGTGCTTTTTTGTGGACTTGTCCAGCTTTCTTTGTTTCTGTTTCCTGAAATTAACAAACTCAAGTGTTTATGTTCTTCGTAACCATTCAGGTATTTATGATATGTTTTTCCAAACTCAAACAGTTTTAAATCTGAATTTCTTCGGTTGATATTGTATGATATCGCTTCTAAACCAGAGAATAATAAAGATTGTCGCATAGTAGACAAATCGCTGCTCAGAGGATTCAGCATCGTAACATTATGTTCTTCTTTTAACGATGTTGACAATTTTACATAGGCAGCTGTTGTTAATGAATTTGCCATCATCTCATGAAAACCTTGTGAGTTTAACTGTGATGCAATTACATTTTGTACTTTATAATCTTCCGTTCTTGGTGAATTGGATACTGTTGCATTAAATTTTTTAGAGAAATCAATATTATTATATCCGTATACTCTTAAAATTTCTTCAATAACATCTATTTCACGCTGAACATCGACCCTATAGGCCGGAATTGTCAATCCTAAACCGGAATCAGAAACACTATTTACTTTAATATCTAAAGAAACCAGTATTTTCTTAATGGTATCTTTTGGGATTTCCTGTCCGATGATTTTTGACACATGGCTAAAGTTTAAGAAAACAGAAAAGTCTTCTACCTTTTTAGGATACACTTCAATTACATCAGAGGTTATTTTTCCTCCTGCGACTTCCTGAATTAAAAGTGCAGCACGTTTTAATGCATATTCAGTAATAGTTGGATCAATGCCTCTTTCAAATCTAAAAGAAGCATCTGTATTTAATTGATGTCTTTTGGCTGTTTTACGAATACTAACGGCATCAAAATAGGCACTTTCTAAAAATACAGCAGTAGTTCCTTCAGTAACGCCTGATTTTTTTCCTCCAAAAACACCTGCGATACAAAGTGGTCCTTTTTCATCGCAAATCATTAAATCTTCGGCGTGTAATGTTCTTTCAACATCATCTAAAGTAACAAACTTAGTTCCCTCCGGAAGTGTTTTTACAATTACTTTTCCGTTGATTTTTGCCGCATCAAATGCATGTAGAGGCTGACCTAATTCGTGTAGGACATAATTGGTAACATCAACAATATTATTTTTTGGTGTTAATCCAATGGCTTTTAAGCGGTCTTTCAGCCAGGCTGGGGATTCTTCTACGGTAATACCTGAAATTGTTACGCCGCAATATCTTGGTGCCAAAAGAGGCTCTTCGACATTTACGTCAATTTTCAGGGTACGCATATCAACTCTGAAATTGCTTACAGAGGGCGTAATTAATTCTACATTTACACCACGTTGCAGCATTCCGGCTCTTAAATCACGAGCTGTACCAAAATGGCTCATTGCATCAGCACGATTTGGAGTTAACCCAATTTCGAAAACTTCATCATTTGCTATTTTAAAAACCTCAGAAGCGGGAGTCCCGGGAACAAAAGCATCATCCAGAACCATAATCCCATCATGCCCTGTACCAAGACCTAATTCGTCTTCAGCGCAAATCATTCCATGGCTTTCCTGTCCACGAATTTTTCCCTTTTTTATAGTAAATTCTGAGCCTTCTTTATCATATAAAACGGTTCCTATTGTTGCTACCGGTACTTTTTGACCTGCCGCAACATTTGCTGCACCACAAACAACCTGTATAGGAGTTTCTAAACCAATGTTTAGGGTTGTTACTTTTAATCTGTCAGCATCAGGATGTTTTTCACAAGTAAGCACGTGTCCTACAACAACTCCTTCTAAGCCTCCTTTTACTGATTGGTATTTTTCGACAATTTCAACCTCTAAACCTAAATCTGTTAATAATTCAGATGTCTGTTCTGATGTCCAGTCTGTTTTGATAAATTGTTTTAACCAGTTATAAGATATTTTCATGTTAACTTTATTGTTCTTAAATAAAGGTGTAAATATAAGGATAGATTGCGGGAGTTGGAAACTATTTTTTTGTTTTTTGAGCAGGTATTATTTTTTAAAAATCAAATAGGATTAAGATCGTTTTTCAAAATTCTAATAAAAAAGGCAGTAACAAAATGGTCACTTTTATTGGTTTTGAATTATTTGGATGTACAAATTCTGTCATGTACAATCCAAATTAAAATTTATAGAAAAGTAGAGCCAACTTTTAAGCAAGTGCATTTTAAGGGGTGTTACAAGTTGTACCGATTCTTATAAAATTTGTTTTTATAGTCTTGTCTTTTTTTGCTTTGAGATTAAATTAATTCTTCTACATGTTTTTTGATGTTTTCCGATATTTTTTGCGTAGGCAAGTCATTGGCATCCATACCAAACGGATCTTCAATTTCTTCGGCAATTAATTCTAAACTAGCCAAAACATAAAAAATAAAAACCACAACAGGAATTACATAATAGCCTAAGGTAAAAACATATGCAAAGGGCAATGTAAGGACATAAATAAAAATGAATTTTTTGATAAAGGCACTGTAAGAGTAGGGTATAGGTGTGTTTTTGATTCGTTCACATGCACCACAAATATCTGTAAAAGAGGTTAATTCATTATTAAGGATTATTAATTGATCACCTGAAATTTTTTTGGCAGAATAAAGATCCTGTATTTTTTGGTACATTATTTTAGCTATCTGATTGGGTCTGTGTTTATGATGATCAATTTCTAAATCAACATCATCGAAAAGTTGTTTACCTGTTTCTTCGTCTTTCAAATGTTTATTTAAGATAGAGGCATAGCCAGGGATTATTTTTCTAAAAAAAGTCCTGTCTTTTTCATCTGTTAAAACGGCAGAAAGTTTAATCGCCAGATTGCGGCTGCTGTTTACCAGATTTCCCCACATACGTCTCCCTTCCCACCATCGATCGTATGCCGTATTAGTTCGATATGCCAACAATAATGAAATTACAAAACCTAACATTCCGTGCATTATTGAGATGTTTTTAACATGACTGTCTTCTGGTAAAGCCCAATATTCTATTTCGAGATACGCAATTCCGCTACAGTAGATCCCTATAAAAAACATTACAGGAATTAATTTGCGAAATGTATCTGCTTTACTTAAATGAAAAATAAAACTAAACCAGTCTTTTGGGTTGTACGAAGTCATATGAAAATTTTAAATTAAGTTGAGGTCAAAAACGAATATTTCCTGCTAATTCTTTCAAAGCAATTTCAGATAATTTTGCCTGATATTGCGCATTGCTGTACCGCACTTTTGCATTGACATAATTTAATTGAGCCGCTCTGAAATCAAGTGTAGTAATGGTTCCTATTCTAAATTTATCCAGCGTAATCTGCAGGTTTTGTTTTGCTATTGCTTCGTTGTCCTCTTCCAGATCAATTAATTCAAGATGGGTCAGATAGGTTTGAAAAGCAGTGCTGATTTGTGTATTTAAAATCATGTTTTGTTGTTCAATAGCGATTTGTGAGTTTTCAATTTCCAATTTTGCCACTTTTTCATTTCGATGCTGATTAAAACCGTCAAAAATATTTAAAGTTGCATTAAAACCATAATTTAAACCCCTTGCTGAGGTTTGACTTGTAAATCCTAAACTCGACTGACTTTCGGCAAAATTATAACCGGAGGTTAGGTTTACTACAGGGTATCGGTCTGCTTTTATTTGTTTTAGCTCTAATTCGGCAATTCGTTTATTAATGACCTGAGCTTCTAATGCAGGATTTTGTTTTTGTGCCAAATCCATCAAATCAGCTAAAACCAGACTATGATCAACTGTAATGACATTAGAAACAGTAAAAACTGTTTTTGGATCACGTGCCAGATATTGGTTCAGTAAAATTTTAGAATTTGCGTATGCTTCTTTTTGTTTTAATAAAGTAACCTGATCCGTATTTAAGTCCACCTGAGCATTTAGAACTTCTAATTTTGAAGCTTTTCCAATAGTGAAACGGTTTTGTGCCAATTCTAATCTTTGCTTTGAAATTACAATGGTGGTATCTAAGGCTGCCAGTTGTTGCTGCTGTTGAACTAGATCAAAATAAGCCGAATTAACCTGACCGATTTTAATTAAAATTGTTCTTTTTAATTCTGAATCGCCTAACTTTTGCAGCTCTTTCAGCTGATCTAAACGGGCAAACATTTTCATTCCGTCAAAAACAGTCCAGCCAAGGCTTACTCCATAGTTTAAATTGTTGTTTTTAGCATTATCCAAAGAGACAGATGTTCCGTCCTGACGGGTTTGGGATGAATTTTGAATACTGTTGTTGTCTGTAACCGAAGCAGTGGCGACTGGCAACATTCCGGCATTTCCGAGGGTAACATTCGTTTCGCTGATCTTTAAATTGTTTTTGGCAATTTTAATTTCAAAATTATTTTCTAAAGCTATTTTCATCGCTTCTTCAATAGTCAGGAGTTCCTGAGCATTACTTTTTGCTATACAAAACAAAAATAAAATAAGGCTTTTTAATATTGTTTTAGTTTTCATATTATAAATTTTGGTTTTGAATTGTATTGTAAACTCTACAATTCAAAACTCTTGATATTTTATTTCAAAAATTAAGAATCTATACCTTGCTTTCTCTTTCGTATGCTTCAATATGGTCAAATTCCGGATAATGCTTACGGGCTTTCGACCACATCAGATAAATGGCCGGAATTACAAAAAGTGTCAGTGCCAAAGAAAAAATGGTGCCCCCTACGATAACAACTCCCATTCCGATTCGGCTTGTAGAAGCAGCTCCCAGCGACATTGCGATTGGTAAAGCTCCTAATGCAATAGCCAGACTCGTCATTAGAATAGGACGCAAACGCGCCTCCGAAGCTTCCATAATCGCATCATATTTTGATTTTCCCTGCTCGCGGAGCTGATTGGCAAATTCTACGATCAAAATACCATTTTTGGTAACCAGACCAATAAGCATTACAGTACCAATCTGACTGAAAATATTCCAGGTCTGACCAAAGAGCCACAAGGAGAACAGCGCTCCCGCAACTGCCATTGGTACTGTCAGGATGATGATAAAAGGATCAATAAAACTTTCAAACTGAGCCGCTAAAATCAGGAAGATAAGCAGTAAAGCCAACCCAAAGGCGAATGAAGTATTAGAACTACTTTCCACAAAATCCCTCGATTCCCCACTTAAATCCGTGGTAAAACTCTGATCCAGGACTTTAGCTTTAATTCTGTCCATTTCTTCAATACCGTCGCTGATGCTTTTGCCGGGTGCCAAACCTGCCGAAACAGTTGCCGACATGTATCGGTTATTGTGGTAGAGCTGCGGAGGATTACTTTGTTCCTCTATTTTTACAACATTATCCATCTGAATCAATTCTCCGCTTTTATTTTTTACAAACATAGAGGTTAAATCCAATGGTTTCGAACGGTCTTTTTGATCGAACTGACCAATAACCTGATATTGTTTTCCGTTTTTAATGAAATAGCCAAAGCGCTGACCGCTTAAGGAAAGCTGTAAAGTCTGGGCTATATCAATGATAGAAATCCCTAAACTTTCTGCTTTTTCACGATCAATACTGACATTTATTTCCGGTTTGTTAAATTTAAGATTTACATCGGTAATTGAGAATAAGTCGCTTTTACCGACCTCCTCCATGAAAACAGGAATTTTTTCTCGTAACTTTTCAAAAGTCGGAGCCTGAATGATGTACTGAATAGGCAGTCCTCCACGTCTGTTAACAGCAATTGTGGGTTGTTGGATTACAGATGTTTTGGCATTCGGATATTGTTTTGTCCATTTTGTTAATTTGTCTGCAATGTCTTTTTGAGAACGTTCTCTCTGATCAGGTTCTTTAAGAGAAAGTCTGATAAACCCTGTATTTGTTGCAGAAGCTCCAAAGCTAGGTGCCGTAACAACCAGACTTACTTTTTTCTCAGGGACAGAATCATCTGCCAGCTTTGAAATTTCCTGCATAAAACGATCTGTATATTCATACGAAGAACCTTCTGGAGTTGTCATTCGCATCGTTACAGAACTTCGGTCGTCATAAGGTGCTGTTTCTTTTGGAAGGATGGTAAAAAACAGATAAATCAATCCGAAACAAACAATCAGGATTGGGAAGCTGATCCATTTTCGATCCATAAATTTAGAAAGGCTTTCTGCATAAGTGCTATTCATTTTTTCAAAGAAAGGCTCAGTCCTAACGTAGAATTTAGATTTTTTCTGTTCACCGCCTTTCATCAGATAAGCATTTAGCATTGGCGTTAAAGTGAGGGATACAAAGGCAGAAATTAAAACAGCAGAACCAATGACAACACCAAATTCCCTAAAAAGCCTTCCTACGAAGCCTTCTAAAAAAATTACAGGTAAAAATACAGCTGCCAGCGTTACAGAAATAGAGATTACAGCATAAAAAATCTCGTTAGAACCTTTAATTGCCGCTTCAATTGGTGACATTCCCTCTTCTACCTTTTTGAAGATATTCTCGGTTACCACAATTCCGTCATCAACCACAAGACCAGTTGCTAATACAATCGCCAGCAAGGTTAATACATTTATAGAAAATCCGAGCATCCACATAATGAAAAATGTGGCAATCAGGGATACGGGAATATCAATTAAGGGTCTGAAAGCAATTGCCCAATCTCTAAAAAAAAGATAAATAATAATGATTACTAACAGGATAGAAATGCCCAAAGTTTCGACAACCTCTAATACTGATTTTTTTACAAACTGAGTATTATCTAGAGCGATATTTAGTTTGATGTCTTTTGGTAAGTCTTTTTTAAGGGTTTCGTATTTTTTATAAAATTCAGATGAAATATCAAGGTAATTGGCTCCCGGCATAGGTACAATGGCCATACCAATCATCGGAAGTCCTGATGATTTTAATGACGTCTCAATGTTTTCAGGCCCTAATTCGGCACCCCCAACATCACTTAAACGAACAATTTTATCTCCGTCTGTACGAACTATAATATTATTGAATGCTTCGGCACTGGATAAGTTTCCAATCGTTTTTACGGTTAATTCGGTATTGTTACCGGTTAGTTTTCCTGAAGGCAGTTCTACATTTTGTGCATTCAGAGCATTACGTACGTCTGCAACGGTGCATTTATAAGCGGTTAATTTTACAGGGTCTATCCACAAACGCATGGCGTAGCGTTTTTGTCCCCAAATCTGAACACCGCTTACTCCCGGAATAGTTTCTAAACGCTGGGAAATTACATTTTCGGCATAATCACTTAATTCTAATGAGTTTCGGGTATCACTCTGGACTGTCATCGAAATAATAGATTCACTATCGGCATCAGCTTTTGATACAACCGGTGGTGCATCAATATCCTGAGGTAAATTTCTAACAGCCTGCGAAACCTTGTCGCGAACATCATTTGCAGCCTCTTCAAGATTTTTGTCTAAATTAAATTCGATTGTAATAGTACTGCTTCCCTGATTACTCGATGATGTAATATTTCGAATTCCGTCGATTGCATTTACAGCTTTTTCTAATGGTTCAGTAATTTGGGACTCAATAATATCAGAATTAGCCCCCGTATAATTGGTTCTGATCGAAACCTGCGCCGGATCAATTGACGGAAATTCACGAACCCCCAAAAAAGTATACCCGATGAAACCGAATAAAATGATCAGAAGGTTCAGTACAATCGTTAAAACAGGCCTCTTTATACTTGTAGTTGATAAACTCATTTTGTTGAATTATAAAATATTAGTTATGAATTATGAATTACGAATTATTAGTCCTGAAATGATAATATCAATTTCAAAACTTATAACTCCAAACTCATAACTTAAAATTACTTAACTTTAACTTTTATCGGAGCTTCATCTTTTAAGGACATAACACCACTTGTGATTAAAGTGTCGCCTGCTTTTAATCCGGATAAAATTAAAACTGAAGCATCTGTTCTGGTAGTTGCATCCACTTTAATTTCTTTGGCTTTGCCCATATTGGCAATATAAACTTTTTTGCCATCCTGAATTGGAACTATAGCTTCCGAAGGAATTAGGATTGCATCCTTAATGATATTTAAAGGTAATTTTACGTCTGCAAATGTTCCCGGGAACAGTTTACCATCAGTATTCTCTGCAATGGCACGTATTTTCAAAGTACGGGTTGCCACTTCTACTTCTGGTTCGATTGCATATATTTTTGCTTTATAAATTTTATCTGATCCTGAAACTGTAAAATCAATAACAGAACCTGATGTAACCTGAGCAGCATATTTTTCAGGAATAGAAAAGGTAATTTTTAATTTGCCGGTATTGACCAGTTTTGCTACTAAAACTGTAGGAGTTATATAAGTTCCAGGAGAAATTGAACGTAAACCTATTTTTCCTGAAAAAGGCGCTTTAACAGCAGTTTTGGCAATTTGAGCCCTGATTAACTGGGTCTGCGCTTTTGCGGAAGCATAATCGGCGTTGGCAACATCAAATTCTTCCTGGCTGATAGCTTCTTTTTCTAATAATAATTTGGCTCTTCTTTTATTTTCACCCGCCAGACCTTCTTTTGTCTGAGCCTGTCTGAGTTGTGCACGCAACTCAGTATCATTTACCTTAAAAAGAACCTGACCTTTGGTTACATAACTACCTTCGGTAAAATAAATGCCTTCAACAATTCCAGAAATTTCACTGTGAATTTCTACCTGCTCATTCGCTTCGATAGATCCTGATAAAGATAAAGTATTATCAAAAATAGAGGTTTTAACTACGACTCCGGTAACGGTTGTTGGTTTGTCTTTATCCCCAAATTTTTTAGATTCGTCGTTTTTCTTTTTGTTAGAGATCACACGGTAGGCGATAAATCCTCCCAGGACTATAATTATAAAGGCGTAAATTAGATTTTTTACTTTCATGAAAATTTATGGTAAATATGTTTTAGGTATTGAATTGGAAATTACAAATTTAGTTTTTTGGTAGCAAAACAAAAGGGCTTACTGTTTATTTAACACTTGTACGTACAAGTGTTTTTTGGACATGAAAGTTTATGACTTAAGTTTTGAAAAAAAGTTTAATTGAAATATCGTTTTTTTTAAATCATTTTAAAAAGCTAATCCTGTTGTACGCTGTATCTTTTATGCCGAACCCCGGCACAAAAGGATGTCGCTTTCAGGGCTAGGGCTTTTGGGGCAAAAAAAGATTTTGTTTCCTTTACCGTTTTGCCATTATTATTGATATTTCGTTTGTGTAACTGAAAAAAAATGCAACAAAACGGTCGATGTTCTGTTGCATTTGAATTACTGATTTTCGAAACCTGCTAAGAATTGCTAAACTGCAGATTGCTCAGGTTTTTATAAATGCCGTTTTCAAGATTTATCAGCTCCTGATGTGTTCCTTCTTCGGTGATTCTTCCATTATCCAGAACTAAAATTTTGTCAGCGTTTCTAATGGTCGAAAGACGGTGCGCGATAATAATACTAGTTCTTCCTTCCATTAAAACCTCTAAGGCTTCCTGTACTAATTTTTCGCTTTCACTGTCTAAAGAAGAAGTAGCTTCGTCCAAAATTAAAATACTTGGGTTTTTTAATAAAGCCCTTGCGATTGCAATACGCTGACGTTGACCACCTGATAATTTTACACCACGTTCACCCACCAGGGTTTCAAATTTTTCTGGAAAGCCTTCCACAAAGTTCAGTGCATTGGCTTGTTTCGCTGCCAGCATTATTTCTTCATCAGAAGCATCCGGTTTTCCGTAGGCAATATTTTCCCGGATGGTTCCTCCAAATAAAATCACATCCTGCGGAACGATGCTCATATTGCCGCGAAGGTTTTCCAGATCATAATCATAAATATTTTTCTCATCTACTAAAATTTCTCCGGAAGTAATATCATGGAAACGTAGTAATAATGAGGAGATAGTCGATTTTCCGGCGCCACTTGGCCCTACAAGCGCAATCTTCTGACCAAAACCAGCTGTGAAGCTTACATTTTTAAGAACTTCAACTTCTTTTCTTGACGGATAACTGAAAGCTACATTTTTGAAAGTTACATTGCCTTTGATTTTTTCTATAGGAAATGCTTTTGGATTAGCATTAATCGCTTCAGGAGTTTCTTCCAGTAATTCAAAAACACGTTCAGTGGCTCCCACCGCTTTTTGAATCTGTGCATACATTTCGGCTATTCCGCCAAAAGAAGCACCAATGAATGTGGTATAAAGTACAAACGAAATTAAATCACCAACGCCTTCAACTTCACCTTTTATCGTTAAGGTAATGCCGTACCAGACAACAGCAACCACACATCCAAAAAGGCATAAGATAATAAACGAAGCAAAATAACCTCTGTACTGACCGCCTTTGATTGCGATTTTTACAATTTCTTTGATTTTGTTTTTATAACGCTGAATTTCGTACCATTCATTAGCAAAAGCTTTTACATTGGTGATTCCCTGTAACGTTTCTTCCACAATGACCTGGCTTTCGGCTACTTTGTCCTGCGTTTTTTTCCCGTATTTGCGAATAAACCTTCCAAATATAACAGCAGCAACAGCAACAACGGGAACAATGGCCAACATCATCAGTGTTAGTTTTGGGCTAATATTTCCTAAAATAACAAACCCGCCAATAATTAAAATAAACTGGCGAAGAAACTCGGCTATTGTTGTAGTAAAAGTATCCTGCAATTGCGAAATATCAGCACTGATCCGGCTGTTCAATTCTCCCACTCGTTTTTGAGCATAAAAAGACATGGGAAGTTTGACCAGATTTTCATACAGTGCAAACCGAATATTGGATAGAGAATTTTCAGTAAAATTGACGAAAAGAGAAATTCTGAAAAACGAAAATATGGCCTGTAAAACCAGAATTCCCATTAGGGCGATTGCAATTTCATTTGCTTTATCGAGATCTTTATTGGTTACACAATCGACCAGCATTCCCATTAATTTCGGAAAGGCGAGGGCAGTAGCACTGGTTAAGAGTAAAAAAACCAGACCGAGGAAAAATTTCCATTTGTGGTTTTTAGCATATTTAAAAATTCGGATTGCTTTTTGAAGGGAGTTAGCGTCTAATTTAGCTTTCGGTAAATCATTTTCCTGAAATCTTGCCATTTGAGTATACAATTAAGGTATGCAAATGTATGACTATAGTAAGTGAATACAAAAGGAATAATTAAAATTAGCTTTTCGGATTTCGTTTTTAACTAAATGCTAAGACAAGGCGCAATTTTATTTCGTTTTTAAAGAGCTGAATAATAGCTTTCTAAAAGTATTCGTGAATTTTATTTTATATTTTTTATCAAAAAGGCTTGCAAATACAAATTCTAGGTGTATATTTGCACTCGCAATCACAAAATGATAGCAGCCTAGTAAAATAGGGCGATTAGCTCAGCTGGTTCAGAGCACCTCGTTTACACCGAGGGGGTCGGGGGTTCGAACCCCTCATCGCCCACCAAGAAACTCCTTAAGAAATTGAGGAGTTTTTTTTTACGATTTTCAGAGTGTTGAAAGATTGTAGATTCACACTCAAATTTGGGGAGATACTCAAGCGGCCAACGAGGGCAGACTGTAAATCTGCTGTGTGAACTTCGCAGGTTCGAATCCTGCTCTCCCCACAAAGTACCAAAAACTCCAAAGTCTTGCGATTTTGGAGTTTTTTTATTTCCTAAACTTATGGATTAAGATTTTCTCAGATTATCTACTCTTTTTACGAATCCTCCACTTTCAATTAATCCACTTTAGATAGTACTTCAATCAGGATTTGTAAGATAAATGATTATAGAATTTGTATAATTTATTTATTTTCGCAGACTATCATTTTGAAATGGCTAAATTCAGGAATAAATATAGAATAGGATCACACCGATTACGTCATTGGGATTATTCTTCAAATGCCTTGTATTTTCTTACCATTGTGACCCAAAACAGGGAATGTGTTTTGGGTGATATTATCGCCGGGGAAATACAATTATCCGAAATGGGCAAAATTGTAGAAAATGAATTTTTGAAATCATTTGAAATTCGTAATGAATTGTTTTTGCACGAATGTATCATAATGCCTAACCATTTACATATGATTGTGGAAATATGTGATTCCGGCAATGAATCAAACGATCTGATTGATAATGTAAAATCGCACGGCGACAACGTAAAACCGCACGGGTACGTTGTAGAACCGCACGGCCGTGCGGTTCTACACCCCAACGGTGTGGTTCAACAATTGCAATCCATAAAACCGAATCGTCCTGTCCGATTACCCAAATCCATTTCATCGTTTATTGCCGGATTCAAATCGGCGGTAAATACCAAAATTGATGATTATATTGACGAACATCATTTACCAATACCAAAATACAATAAACAAAATCATTTTTTTCAACCCAATTACCACGACCATATTGTCAGAAATGATTTTGAATATCAAAGAATAGCGAATTACATTATACAAAATCCGATCGTGTGGGAAAATGATAAATTAAACCATAAGAAATGATTAAGTAATCCGAAGAAATTTTAGTAGAACAATTCGTTGGGCAATTACAAAAGCCGGATTATAAATATACTACTATTGCTGCTGAAAAAGCATTACCGGCAAACCTTAAAATACAATTAGAGAAGCACAATTTTTTTTCATGTATTATTCATGCACTATCCATGCTTTATCTATGCCTTATCTATACATGAAATTCAAGGGTGTGTCGTCATAAAATAACTATAATGTGCCGTCCTAAAAAAACTATACAGATTATTTAAAATTCCATCCTAGTGTTACACCAAAAGCTACAGGTTTAATTTCAGCATCTTTATCCGTACTATACAATCCATTAGTTTCCCTATCAGATGCAGATGTTGGGTTATAACCAATATAGGATTCATTCTTGTTTTGGTCTAAAATTGAACCATATCCATTTTCCAGAAACATTGCCGCATATAACGAATTCTTTCTGCCTACATCAAATGTAAATCCTAACTCAAAAGAACTCATTATAATTCCTTTGGTTTTATACTCTCCTGATGAGGAATAATTATCCTGGCTACCAAAACCATATTCTGGTAAATCATCAATAGTCAGGTTTACATCTGGATAATAAGCGCTACCATTTACGTAATCGGCTGTTGCTTTAATTTTATAGTTTACAGGTAAAAAATATTTAGCTCCGGCTCTAAAATTAAAATCAATCCCCTTATTAATATTTGTTTTATACTGGACAAAAAGAGGGATTTGCAGAGCATGTAAAGTTTGTTTTTCTCTATAATTGTTGGTTGTAACGTTATAAACAAATGCCGAAGTGGAAGCATCAACTTCAAAACTAGTGAGTGTTGCAGAAGGCTGAGACAAAGAAACTTCTTGTTTGTATTGTGAGAACTCTAGCCCTGAACCGATACCAAAATGAGTATTTAAAGAGTAGATATAACCTGCTTTTACGGCTCCGCCAAGGCGATTAGCTGTTTGTATACCAGTAATATCACTCTGAATATTTCCTATTCCCGACTGTATACCTACATAAAACTGTGCAGCTATTCCTTGGGAAATTAAGAAAGCTATAGTTCCAATTATGTTTTTAATATTGAGTTTCATAGATGTAAAATTTATTTTTTAGTGTCCCTATACGTTATCGCCTTTTTACTCCTTGCTTTTTGTTCACACAAATTTGTTGTTAATGACGATTTCATACTTGTTTTTAAATTAGAATAATCCATCCTCATTCATTAAAAATGAGGATGTCATATTCTGTAAATTATTTTTAATTTTTAACGAGAAGGTTTTTTGTAAAATATTTACCATTTGCTAAGGTCATTTTTACAATATAAATTCCTTCAACGCTCGGAGCACTCATGTCAATAGTATTTTGACTTGGGTTTGTAATAGTAGTCAGCAAGTTACCTGTTAAATTATAAAGTTCAACACGTGCATTTTGTAATCTGCCTGAACTAACATTCGTTATCAATTGGAAAGTCGCATTACTTCTAACAGGGTTTGGAACAATTCTTATGTACTCTTCTTCTATTGTTGGAGATAAAGTCAAGGTACAGGTTGTAATTAATGTTCCGTCTAGTTTTGTTGCTACTGCATAATAAGTTCCATTCAAGGGACCACTTTCTTTGAAATATTGTAAAGTTTGTCCCGGAACTAAAACCCCATTTTTATACCAGCTATACGATTTAAAACTCTTAGAACTATTGTCAAAGAAGATAACATCTTCAAACTGTTTTCTAATCAGGTTAGGCTGACTAGATACTACTGGTAAAACTACAGCCGGAGCTGCGTTGTAATTCATGTTGCCTGGTTGTGATGCTGTTATAGTCGCCGACCCATAATTTTGAAAAATTAATGAATTATTTGAAACAGTAGCAATGTTAGTATTAGAAGAAGTATAATTTACTGCTAAACCACTATTAGCAACAGCATTCAAAACAATACTAGTCTCTCCATTACAACCTAATTCCAAAGTCTCATTCCAGGTAATTACCTGATCTGCTTTTGTAATAATAAAATTAGAGCCATTATACATAATGGTATAATTTCCACCGGCACTTAAATTACCTTGTGTGATAGCGTAAACACCCACATTCTCTCCAGCAGTTCTGCTTAAAGCTCCTGTGAAAGAATCACCACT
>NZ_QJHK01000056.1 GCF_003202435.1 Flavobacterium cheongpyeongense | reverse complement strand
AACAGATTTAGTCGAAAAATACTTATTTTTACCCATCGTTATTTGAATTTTGCAACTCTAAATTACGATGTTTTTTAAGAAGCCATTAATTTGGCTTCTTTTTTATCGGACAACAATGATTTAAAATTCTTTTTTGTTTACTCATTATTAGAAAAAATATTGCACTGAATAATACTATTGATTCAAAAACGATAAAAAGACCGTCATCTTTTCCTGAATAAAATCTCATATCAAATGTTGATATTTTGTAGTCAAAATAGACAATAATAATTGTCATTATTATTATCAAAACAACTAGTTTAATTTTTATTATCATTAAATATTTAATTTGTGCGATTTTTCACGTTCTGCGGTAAACTGACGGCTAACGTTTCGCGCGCAGAACTCGTTGCGGCTTGGCAACCGAGATTTCTCCACTAGCACAAAACGAAAATAGTAAAAAAGAACGAACAACTTACCGAAAACTTAGCAATGAAGTTTTGCGCGCTGTTA
>NZ_QJHK01000025.1 GCF_003202435.1 Flavobacterium cheongpyeongense | reverse complement strand
GTTTTGTTTTAGGATAAACCGTTCTCAATTTAAAACAAGTATTTTTCATAAATCCATAGAAAGAATGGTAAATGCAAAACCGATATATCAAAAAAATATAAAACAGATATTAAGTGCATAACTCAATTAGATTATATTAAATGTAAATGAAGATTTATCTATTTAAATAAAGACGGCCTTGCTGAGGCGGTTTATTATCTTTATTAAAATGAATAACATAAAAATAGACTCCGTTTGGTGCTATTCGATCCCCCATACTTCCCTCAGAGTTTTTCCCATCCCAATCCAACTTATTTTTATTTCCTTTAAACATAACATTTCCGTATCGATTATAAATTTCGAGGGTATAATTGGGATACAAAAAATCAATTTTAAGGATTTTAAAAGTATCATTTACATTATCTCCGTTGGGCGAAAAACCATCCGGAATAAAAAATGTTTCATATTCAGTCTCTTCACAATGACTCAGGGAAACTTTCACTTCTAAATAATCCTCAGATAAACAATCTGTTACTGGCGAAAAATCGAAACCATAGTAAATTGTATTATCTGTCAAGGGTGTTGCAGAAACCAGCAAATTACCATTATTTATCGCATCATACCAGACTATCGTAGAAGAAGCATTCGTTTTATTAGACAAATCTGAAATAGTAGGATTCTCTAAACCACAAAAATTTTGCCCGTCCGTATCTAAAACCGGTGCTGGCAAATTGCTTACCGTAACTGTAATCATGGTTGCTGCAGAAGTACACCCGGCCGCAGAAGTTTCCGTTACCCAATAATTCTCAGATTTTAAAACATAATTATTAGTTAAAGGTGTCGTAAGTGCTGCCGAATTATACCATTTATATTGAACCCCATTTGGTACCAAATTCGCAATAGTTACAGCGTTGGTCTTACAAAAAGACTGGTTTACAGAAACAGGTACTGCCGGAATAGGATTTATAGCAAATACATCAGAAACTGTTGTTAAATTGATGTCACAAGTTGTATCATTATTTACGAGATTAATAATCGAAATTGCAGTTGAGCCCGTATTTGGTAACAAAACAGCAGGAATTACAAAATCACTTTTTCCATTGACAACTGCTAAAGTAACAGTCTGTACAACTGAAACATTGCTGCCTGATAATACATATGAAATAGTAACGTTCGTAAGTATACCTAAACCGGTGACTGAAGCTGTAAAAGGTTTATCAAAACAATCATCCAAAACCTGAACTTTCAGATTTGGTACTTCTGGAAGTTTATTTATAATTAAATTGCCACTTAAGTTAGCCGCATTAGTACAGTACGGAGTAGCGACATTGGTAATATTAGTAATTGTAATAATTGAATTGCCACTATTAGAATTTAAATTTGAAGGGATAGTGAA
This sequence comes from Flavobacterium cheongpyeongense, assembly GCF_003202435.1. Lineage (GTDB taxonomy): Bacteria > Bacteroidota > Bacteroidia > Flavobacteriales > Flavobacteriaceae > Flavobacterium > Flavobacterium cheongpyeongense. The sequence continues at coordinate 67,627 of NZ_QJHK01000025.1, read as the reverse complement.
AGTTGCATTTCCACCCAAAACATTTATGGTTGCAGTTTGTGCTGTTGCCATATTTGAACCTGAAACATTATATCTGATTGTATAGAAACCGTCATCTAATCCGAAAGCATTTGAAATTATACCCTGAGAACTTTTATTCTGACAGGTTGTTTCCAGCGTCAAAACAGCTCCGGTTAAAACAGGTATTTTATAAACATGCAGAATATCAGATATATCATTTATAATGTTTACACAACCACTTTCACTTCCAAACGCCTCTATTTTTGTAACCCTAATTGTGAAATTCCCTGACTGCTGAAAATAATTTTTGCTTAGCGGAAAACTTAAAACACCATTATTAAATGTACTCTGAATTATTTTTGTTTCACCATTTGGTCCGGAAACATTATAAGTAACAAAATACTGTCCATTGGGAATATTGTGAATTCCCTGAGTTAGTAGTGCCGAATAAGTTGCTGTCTGAATATCAGATTCGCAAATATCCTTTCTGACTTCTAAAGTTGCACCAGTGAAATCGTATTTCTTTTCAATCTTAATTTTTACAACAGCTGTTTCTATTGTACATACCGGACTTGTAGGCAAAACAGTATAAGTAAAATTATAAGTTCCTATACCATAATTATTAAAGATATACTGAACATCTATATTATGATCTTTTATAAAGTTAATTTGGCCTGTACCACTATTATCCGTCCATGTACCTCCACTATCTTCTCCCTCTAAATAGTCATTCAAATCCAGATTAGAATATATTGAAAAATCGCTGTCTTCACATACTATTAATTGCGAAGGCTTTCCTGGCTCCGGAGATTTAAAAACAGTTACAAATCCTGTTGAAGAAACTTCCGGACAACTACCGATGGCTGGAATAGAATATGTAAATTGATGATTACCTAGGCCTAAAATTTCTGCATCAATGACACTTTTTACAGGAATGCCCTTATCATTATACCATTTCCCTCCAGATTGTGGCCTCAAATAAGTAGTAGCATTAAATATCTGAAAAAGATTAAATGAACGGTCATCGCTACATGCTGATGCTTTTTCTGCAACCCCTGCATATCCCCCAATAATAACTTCGACAGTTGCAGAATGATCTGCACAGCCATTAACACCAGTCACCGTATACGTATAGTGATATGTCCCACTAACTGGAATTACCTGTGCATTTAAGACGCCGGTAATTTCATTTAAACCTCCAGAATTATCATCATCGGACCATGTACCGCCAGCAACTGCAGTAACTCCTAATAAAGGGAACAAATCTATTGCCTGACTATTAACATTGGATATATCACAAACTTCAAAAGGAGTAGAAGAGTCCATACCCCCACATTGAGCAAAACTTTTAGTTGGTGGTAAAATAAAAATAAGAAGACACGAAATTAGAGAAAAATATTTTTTCACAATAAACCGTCATTAAATTTTTGTTAAAAATACTTAAATTATTTGATTTATCTGTCATATCACTGTTCTTATTTAGCTTATTTAATTAGAAAAAAAAGAACATAACCATCTAATTGTCAGTACAACACAAGATAAATATGAAAAAAATCATAATTCATCTTCTAATCGAAAACGGAATTTTAACAATACCGTATTACGTTCAACTTCTAAATTAATCCAGATATCATCATCAGATTTTAACAGATTGTTAATTTGCTGTAAAGTATATCTATAAGGCTTATTGTTGTTAATACTAATAATAACATCTCCTTTTTGAAGACCACTTTTCTCTGCCGCTGATTTCTTACGTACGTTTACAATTTCATAAATGGGTTTTAATTGAAATTTATATCTGAAATCATTGTTGTTTTTATCGTTAAAATTTTCTTCGTTTGAGGCATTTAAACGCACTGTCTCTAAATGTACAGTTTCCTGCACCCACTGCAGGCCATTATGCTGAATTGTAATTCCGCTTTTATTATAACTGAACGATTCATTGAATTTGCTGTTCTTTTTCAAATACATTTTTTTATCCGCATAATCCATAACAATTGTAAATCTTTTTAAAACTTCACCTCCAACAGACCCTATTCTGTTAGCAACCATTTTTACGTTCTTTATGGAACTTGAATCAGGAAATGAAACAATTGGATTTTGAAATTTAAAATCAGCAATTGAAAAACTGGAAATTTTTGCCCTGTGTCCTTCAATATCTCCGCTGAATCCTTTTCCTAGAAAATCAGGAAAATTCTTTTTCGGTAATTTTATTTTGTTGTTTTCAAAAACCCAAAATGAATCACTGTTACCAATATCCACAAGCAATTTCGCCGGAATGTTTTCATCTTTTACTATTGCTGATGCCATCACATATGGTTTTGATCTTTCAATAGAAATCGGTATTGATTTAAATTTCTTACCTAAATCATCCCTTAATTTTTTATTATTGTGATGGACAAAAATTATTTTCTTCTGGTAGTTGATTTCTACAATATTATTATTAAAAAATTTGTACCCAATTATTCCGTTGACCGGAATTCCAATATGTGAGGATAGATTGAATCCCTGATCTAAAATGATAAAAACCAAATGATTTACAGATTTTAAACCATGCGTTTCAAGAATATTATTTGTTGATTTTAAACCCTCTATTTCCTCTTCGCTTCCTAATCCCCGAAGTTTAATTTTTTGGACATTTTTAAAACTCACCTCTTTCTTATCCTCCATGCTAAATAAAATGGTTTCATCAACACCCGAATCTAACAAGAAATTCAGCTCTATACCGTTCACTTTTATTGGGATAAAAACTAAGTTGTTAATTAGCTTAAAGGGGATTACCACTCTATTTTTATTCTTTTCAATTAAAAAATCATCCTGAGCTTTTAGTGCAAAAGGTGCCAAAAGTCCAAAAAACAACAGGATATATTTTTTCATTGACAATTTTTTATTATAAAATTACTAAAAATATTGATTATTGTTACATTTTTATAAGTACTTGTATTGTTGGCGTTAAATTGGAAAAAAAAATGCAAATTTGCACTTCAATAATTTATACTCATGCCAACAATTTCACACAAGGGCAGAAACATGCCCGAATCACCGATACGCAAGCTGGCTCCTTTTGCAGATTTAGCAAAGAAAAAAGGACATAAAGTGTATCACTTAAACATTGGTCAACCGGATATCAAAACACCGGAAGTGGCCATCGAGGCGGTAAAAAATATTGATTTAACTCTTATAGAATACAGTCCGTCTGCCGGATATGAAAGCTATAGAAAAAAATTAGCTCATTTTTACCAGCGCCAAAATGTAAACGTTAACACAGAAGACATCATTGTAACAACTGGTGGCTCTGAAGCCTTACTTTTTGCACTGGCCACAATTACAGATCCTGGAGATGAAATCATTATTCCGGAACCTTTTTATGCAAATTACCATGCATTTGCATCATCAACAAGCGCAACTGTAATACCTCTTGTTTCTACAATTGAAACTGCTTTTGCTTTGCCAAATATTGACGAAGTTGAAAAATTAATTACGCCTAAAACAAAAGCCATTCTGATTTGCAATCCCGGAAATCCAACTGGCTATTTATATTCTGAAGCAGAAATTAAACAATTGGCTGGTTTAATAAAAAAGCATGATTTGTATTTAATTGCAGATGAAGTTTATCGTGAGTTTTTATACGATGGAGACGATGAACATTTTTCTGTAATGAATTTAGAAGACGTACAACAAAACGTAATCATGGTCGATTCTGTTTCCAAACGTTACAGCATGTGCGGCGCAAGAATTGGCTGTCTGGTCACAAAAAACAAACAAGTTTTGGCAACGGTAATGAAATTTGCCCAGGCACGTCTGAGTCCGCCAACAATTGAGCAAATCGCTTGTGAAGCCGCAATAGATACACCTCAAAGCTATTTTGATGAAGTAATTTCAGAATACAAAAGCCGACGTGATACTTTGATTACTGAATTAAATAAAATTGGCGGTGTAATCGTAACCAAACCTAAAGGCGCTTTTTATTGTATTGCACAATTGCCAATAGAAAATTCTGAAGATTTTGCACAATGGCTTCTGGAAAGTTACGACCTGAACGGTGAAACTGTAATGGTAGCACCAGCTGCCGGTTTTTATTCGACCCCCGGAATGGGACTAAATCAGGTACGAATTGCCTATGTTTTAAATAAACAGGATTTGATTACAGCAGTCAATATACTAAAAGAAGCACTCTTGGTTTACAATAAAAAATAATAAAGTACAAAATACAATCTTAAAAAGGCAATAACTCCCTAAGTTGTTGTCTTTTGTATTTTTAATAAACGAATATTTGATTTTAATTTAAATCATATCCAAAAAGGAATAATTAAATAGTAAAAACGATAGAAAAGGTTTCCTATTTATTAATTATCTTTACCAACTTAAAAAGATATACCCATTATAATAGTAGTTTTTAATGATAAATAACGAAGATTTTTTAGACGAAATAGGTGACAATCATTTCAGCAGTAATGCAAAAAACCCTTTAAGAGAAGACGCATTTACCTTAAGCGATGAAGAAAAAATAGAAAAAATAAAAAAAGATGTTGAAAACATTCTACAGACTCTTGGAATGGATTTAACAGATGACAGCATAAAAGGAACTCCTAACCGGGTTGCGAAGATGTTTGTAAAAGAAATTTTTGGAGGCCTTAATCCTGCAAAACAGCCAAAAGCTTCTACTTTTGACAATAATTATAAATACGGTGAAATGCTCGTTGAAAAAAACATCACTGTTTATTCTACCTGCGAACACCACTTACTGCCAATCATCGGTCGTGCTCATGTAGCATATATTTCAAACGGAAGAGTGATCGGTTTATCAAAAATGAACCGTATCGTAGAATATTATGCTAAAAGACCTCAGGTTCAGGAACGCTTAACCATGCAAATTGTTCAGGAGCTTCAAAAAGCTTTAGGCACTGAAGATGTTGCCTGTGTTATCGATGCGAAGCACCTTTGCGTAAATTCAAGAGGAATTAAGGATATCGAAAGCAGTACGGTTACGTCTGAATTTGGTGGAAAATTTAAAGATCCACAAACCAAAAGAGAATTTCTTGATTATATTAAATTAGACACTCAATTTTAGTTTAATCGTTAATTTGTTTAATCGCTTCCTTGTAGTTCTTAATTACGATTAACGTTTAAACAAATCAACAATTAAACGATTAAACAGTAAAAAGAACATGCCTTTATACACTAATCAACATCTAAAGATATACAACTCGCTTACGGGGGAAAAAGAAAATTTCAAACCTATCCATGAAGGAAATGTTGGAATGTATGTTTGCGGCCCTACAGTTTACAGTAATGTACACTTAGGAAATGTGAGAACTTTTATGTCCTTTGACGTCATATTCAGGTATTTTTTACATCTTGATTACAAAGTGCGTTATGTTCGCAATATTACGGATGTTGGGCATATTGTAGATGACGTTGATGAAGGTGAAGATAAAATTGCCAAAAAAGCACGTTTGGAACAATTAGAACCAATGGAAGTTGTTCAGCGCTATACCGTAGATTTTCATGACATCCTAAAAGCTTTCAACTTTTTGCCACCAAGTATTGAACCAACTGCAACCGGTCATATTATTGAACAAATCGAAATCATCAAGAAAATTATTGCAACCGGAATTGGTTATGTTGCCAACGGATCTGTTTATTTTGATGTCGTGAAATACAATGAAACCAATAATTACGGGATTTTAAGTGGTCGAAATATAGACGACATGTTAGCCAATACCCGTGATCTGGATGGACAGTCTGACAAAAGGAATCCACAGGATTTTGCCCTTTGGAAAAAAGCAGAACCAGAACATATTATGAGATGGCCTTCACCCTGGAGTGATGGTTTTCCGGGCTGGCATCTTGAATGCACTGCCATGAGCACCAAATATCTTGGCAATCATTTTGACATTCACGGAGGTGGAATGGATTTAAAATTCCCACATCACGAATGTGAAATTGCCCAAAACGAAGCTTGTACGGGTCAATCTCCGGTAAATTACTGGATGCATGCCAATATGCTGACTTTAAATGGAAAGAAAATGGCAAAATCAACCGGGAATAATATTTTACCGGGCGAAATTTTAAGTGGAGATAACAATATTTTAAGTAAAGCTTTTTCAGCCTCTGTAACGAGATTTTTTATGTTACAGGCACATTACCGCAGTATTCTGGATTTTTCTGACGATGCTATTGTAGCTGCAGAAAAAGGATACAAAAGATTAATGGAAGCTGTTGATTCACTGCCAGCTATTTCAACAAGTACTTCAAGTTCTATAGACATTGCATCATGGAAACAATTGTGCTACGATGCCATGAACGACGATTTTAATACGCCAATTTTAATTGCTCAATTATTTGAAGCAGTACGTTATATCAATTTACTGAAAGAAGCAAAGGAAACCATTTCGGCCGAAGATCTAAAAACTTTTACAAATGCGGTTAATGCTTTTGTTTTTGATGTTTTAGGTTTAAGCGATGAAAAAGTTACTGATAGCAATAATGATAAATTAGAGGGTGTCGTAAATATGCTTATCGGGATGAGAAATCAGGCAAGAGCTGATAAAAACTTTGCACTGTCTGATCAGATTCGTGATCAGTTGATTGCTTTAGGCATTCAATTGAAAGATGGAAAAGAAGGCACTACTTTTTCGATATAATCAAATTATCCCTAATAAACCATGAAAGTCATCACTCCATTTGTTTTATTAGTCCGATTTTATCAAAATGCAGTATCGCCATTTACACCAGCTTCCTGCAGGTTCGAACCAACATGTTCAAGCTATATGATTGAAGCACTGCAGAAACATGGGTTATTTCATGGCGGTTACCTTGGATTAAAAAGAATCCTAAGTTGTCATCCATGGGGAAGAACCGGCTACGATCCTGTGCCTGAAAAAAAATGTTCACACAAACATTAACTTTAAATAAAGACTCAATCTGTTTTAAATATTTATTTTTACTCATATCTAAAAAACATAATACTACATGACACACGCTTTAAATATCGTTTGGAATCCTTCAGAAGGAATCGATTTAGGTTTTTTTATGATTCGTTATTACAGCTTAATGTTCGTAATTGCTTTTGGTTTGGGCTGGTTCCTTATGAAAAAGATTTTCGAACGCGAAAACGAATCAATCGACAAATTAGATTCGCTATTTGTATGGACCGTTTTGGCTACTTTAATTGGTGCACGTTTAGGTCATGTTTTATTCTATGATTGGGAATATTTTAGAAATCATTTACTTGAAATCTTCCTGCCCTTTAGATTTGAGCCAAAATTTGAATTTACAGGATTTCAGGGATTAGCAAGCCATGGAGCTGCCATAGCCATTATTATTGCTATGTATTATTACAGCAAAATGATATTAAAACGTCCGCTATTATGGATTTTAGACCGTGTAGTTATTCCGGTTGCCAGTGGCGCTATTTTTGTCAGGTTAGGAAACTTCATGAATTCTGAAATTATCGGAAACGAAACAACTTCTGCATTTGGAATTCGCTTTTTACACGACCAGTTCAGTAAAAATGAGGTTGTAAATGCCACTCAGATTGGCAATCCCAAAGAGGCTTATAATGCAATTGTACACGATCCTAAATTTGCGGACTTATTAGCTCAGGTACCTGCCAAACATCCAACGCAATTGTACGAAGCATTTTGCTACATTTTTGTATTTGCCATCTTATTTTTCCTGTATTGGAAAACGAATGCAAGGCTTAAATCTGGCTATTTATTTGGGTTATTTTTAGTACTCTTATTTGTTGTGCGTTTTATTGTAGAATTTGTAAAAGAAAGTCAGGGAGGTTTTGAAAACGAATTAGGATACTTCTCGACAGGACAATGGCTGAGTATTCCATTTATAATTATTGGTCTTTTCTTTATTATTAGAGCTCATAGAAATCCTTTAGCAACTTCTTAGGTATTTAGTTCAAATATCTAAAAAATAGAAGCTGTCCAAAAAGTAAAATGATTTGTTATATTTCTCTATTTTGATGATAATTTAATCAAACATTGTATTCTCAAAGAATTTCAGTTAAATATAGTTGATAAAAAACCATGAAAATTATTGATAATTTTCATGGTTTTATTTTTCGGAAAGCTCTGTTTTTCAGCATCGTTTAGAGTTTCTAAATATATCATAGTAAGCAAATTTTAATACGTATAAATATTAAAAGTAGAAGCAATGATATTAAAAATCAATGTAAAAGATACCCCTAAAATCTATTGCTTTTTCAGGAATCAGAGCTTTCTAAATCTGTAAATTATCGATTATTTTTCAAATATTTTTCAGCCTCTGTTTTACAAATATCGATTTTATTTGATTTAATTTTTACAGGCAGATTAATTATTTCCCTGGCTATTTTTATACTTTTCTCCTTTTGTTTAGTCTGAATATAAAATCGGAATAGATTTTCTTTGGGCTCAAAGCGAAAAGGTTCAATACCATTATTCAATACTAACAATTGTTCCGTTTTTAAGAAGTTTTTCTGCCCTGAATATGGAATCTGCCAAAACGACATTTGCCTCGGGTATTGGTTCTTTTCTGACTGAATTTTCCATCATAAGGATTCCTTTTTTAGCTTCACCTTCATGGTAGAAATGATATAATTATACAAACTCTACAAATAACTTAGAGTCGTCCTAAAGATTTTTATGCTGCTAAGGAATAATATATTTTTTCTTTTTTATAAAATTCTAAAATCTTAAAACCATCTAAAATTCCAAAAAAAAAGACCCAACTTTCGTTGGATCTTTCTGTATGTATAAACCTTGCTTGGATTATGCTTGTTTGTGCTTTTCTTCGATAATATGTTTATCATCTTTAGAAATTGTATCAACCAATACTGGCGTAGCTATAAATAATGAAGAATAAGTTCCCACTATAATACCTACCAACATTGCGAAGATAAATCCTCTGATGGATTCTCCACCAAAAATAAACATCGTTAACAATACAATAATCATCATTAATGACGTATTCAATGTTCTTGATAATGTAGTATTAATAGATGCATTTACAATATCTTCAAAACTTCCTTTACGGTTTCCTAGAATAAACTCTCTAATTCTGTCAAATACGATTACAGTATCATTCATAGAATATCCTATAACGGTAAGGATCGCAGCGATAAAGTGCTGATCCATTTCCATATGGAAAGGCATGAATTTATAACATAAAGAGTAGATTCCTAACACAAAGATTACGTCATGTGCTACAGCAGCAATCGCTCCTAATGAATATTGCCATTTACGGAAAGAGATCATTAAGTATAAGAAAATAACAGCCATTGCGCCTAAAACAGCCCAATATGAATTTGTTTTAATATCTTCTGATATAGAAGCTCCAACTTTAGAAGCTTGTAAAACCCCAACTGTCTTACCATCAAAAGTGTTTGTGAATTTATCATAAGACAAATTAGGGAAATACTTCGATAATGCATTGTATAATTTTTGATTCACTTCCTCATCAACAGCAACTCCGTCTTCTTTGATTTTATATTTAGTCGTGATTTTCAACTGATCATCATCCCCTAAAATCTTAGCTTCAACAGGAGTTCCAAAAACAGCTGATAATTCATCTGAAACAACTGTAGCGTCTACTGGTTTTTCAAATTTCACCTGAAAGGTTCTTCCTCCTACAAAATCAACACCTTCATCTAAACCATTCACGAAGAAGATAGAAATTAAACTTACAACCACTACAATTGAAGAGAAGATATAAGTGAATTTTTTAATTTTGATAAAGTCAAAGTGGAAATTAGTAAACCAGTTTTTAGTAATATTTGTAGAGAAAGTTAAATCACCTTTTCCAGCAATGTTTCTGTCAATAAAAATTCTTGCAATAAAGATTGATGTAAACAATGACGTTACAATACCAATAAGTAATGTTAAAGCAAAACCTTTAATTGGTCCTGTTCCAAATATAAACAAGATTGCTCCGGTCAATACGTGGGTAACGTTTGCATCAATAATAGAACGCATTGCACCATGCCATCCGTAAGATGCTGCTACGGCTTCGGATAATGACTTACCTTCACGCAATTCTTCTTTTGCTCTTTCAAATATAATGATGTTCGCATCTACCGCAGTACCTAATGTAAGTACAATACCTGCAATACCTGGCAATGTTAATACAAAACCAAAACTTGCCATAATTCCGAAAAGGAAAAGTAAGTTTAATAATAACGCAAGGTTAGCATACCAACCTGCTTTACCATAATAAAATACCATCCATCCGCAAACTAATAAAAAGCCTAATATAGAAGAAATTGTTCCCGCATCAATTGCAGCCTGACCTAAAGAGGGACCTACAACAGTAGACTGAATAATATCTGCAGAAGCCGGTAATTTACCTGCATTTAATACATTTGCTAAATCTTTGGTTTCAGCTACATCGAAAGATCCAGTAATCTCTGATCTTCCTCCGGCAATAGGACCGCTTGTCACCCCTGGAGCAGAATAAACTACATTATCCAAAACAATAGCGATATAACTTTTTTGAGAAAAAGCCCTACCTGTCAATTCTTCCCAAATTTTGGCACCCTGACTGTTCATTTGCATAGAAACAGCTGGTTTTCCTAATTGGTCAAAAGTATCTTTTGCATCTGTAACAACACCACCGCTCATAGCAGGAGCATTATCTCTGTTTCCTTTTAAAGCATATAATTCAACAGCTTCAATATCTTTTCCTTTCGCATCTTTTGTAGTAGTTGGCTTGCTCCATACAAATTTTGCATTATGCTGGTCTGCAGCCAATAAAATTCTGATTTCAGGTCTTTTAAAATACTCGTTAACAACTGCAGTATCTTTTGGTGCAAAATAACCTAAAACAGGTCCGCCACCCTGAACAATCATTTTGTCGAATAATGGATTATTTCCTTTTTTAGTATCAACTGAATCTTTAGCATCAGTTAATAAAGCATTCAATGAATCCTTCGCAACAGCTTTTGTTTCTGTTTTTTTGATTTCAGTCTTTTTTAAAGCTTCGTTACTTGCAACTAAAAAGTTTCCAATTTCATCCATTTTATAAGTTTCCCAAAACTCTAACTGAGCTTTTCCGCCTAATAATTTTTTGATTCTGTCTACATCTTTAGCACCCGGAAGTTCTACTAAGATTCTTCCTGTTTCACCTAATTTTTGAACATTTGGCTGAGTAACACCAAATTTGTCAATACGCTCTCTTAATACTTTAAAAGCACTTTCAACAGACTCATCAACTTTTCTTTTAATTACTTTTTGAGCTTGTGGATCAGACATTTGAAAATCGATCCCACCCTCTCCTTGTAAACTTCTGTTTGCAAAAATATCCGGAGAAGCCAATCTTACAGTTCCATTAGAATTCGCATCAAAAGCTTCGAAAAACTTATTTAAATAAGTTTTGTTTCCTTCTAAATTTGCACTTGCATCAGCTAATGATTTATTAAATACAGGATTTTTAGAATTGTTAGCCAATCCTTTCAAAACATCTTTAATAGAAATTTGAAGGATAACGTTTATTCCTCCTTCTAAGTCAAGACCTTTATTCAATTGTTTATTTTTCACCTCATTGTAGGTAAAATCCGTAAAGCCAAGATCAAAAACTTTTAGTTTACCAATAGAATCCAAATATTTTAATTCTTTATCAGGATTACCTCCTGCAAAAGCTTTAGCCTCACTTTTGACATTATTTGCCACATAAGTGAACGAAAGTTGGTAAATACTTACCAATGCAAATAGAATTGCGAAAAATTTAATAAGTCCTTTATTCTGCATTATTACTAAAAATTAATTATGTTTTATTGTTCATTTTGTTTTAAAGTCCCATAAAATAAGCCCTGACATGATTTTTAAAAACGAAAAAACGAAATCACGAATTACCAGATTTTTTTTAAACCGAGCAAATATATAATTCTCGAAAAGATTAACCAATTTATTTATTAATTAATCTCAAAAAAAAGACTGCAAAAGTGCAGCCTTTTTCTTTTTTTACGATATTTTCTATACTAAAATCGATTTCAGAGCATCATTCATCCCTCTAACAGCATCTGCACTTTTAGCAAACAACGCTTTTTCTTCTTCATTTAAATGAATCTCTAAAATTTGTTCAACTCCGTTTTTTCCAATTATGCATGGCACACCTATACATATATCTTTTTGTCCGTATTCTCCATCCACATAAACAGAACAGGCTATCATTTTTTTCTGATCATTCAAAATACTATCTACCAGAAATGCAACAGAAGCTCCGGGAGCATACCAGGCTGATGTTCCCAAAAGACCTGTAAGAGTGGCTCCTCCAACCATTGTATCGGCTGCTACTTTTTGCAATACTTCTTCTGAAAGGAATTCCGTTACAGGTATACCATTGTAAGAGGCCAAACGTGTTAACGGAATCATCGTTGTATCACCATGACCGCCAATTACCATTGCTGAAATATCATTTGCAGGTTTATCTAAAGCTAAGGAAAGGTAGGTTCTAAATCTGGAACTGTCTAATGCTCCTCCCATACCTATTATTCGGTTTTTAGGCAATCCTGTAGATTTTAAAGCCAGATATGTCATAGTATCCATTGGATTAGAAACCATAACAATAATGGTATCAGGCGAATATTTCAATACATTCTCAGTAACTGTTTTTACAATCCCTGCATTGATACCAATTAATTCTTCACGAGTCATTCCCGGTTTTCTTGGAATTCCTGATGTAATTACTACTACATCACTTCCTGCGGTTTTGGAGTAATCGTTTGTAACACCTGACACATGAGTATTAAAACCTGTGTTTGTCGCACATTGCATAATATCCAACGCCTTACCTTCAGCAAAACCTTCTTTAATATCCAACAATACTACTTCGCTGGCTATTCCTCTATAAGAAATAACATCCGCACAAGTGGCTCCAACATTTCCTGCTCCTACAATGGTAACTTTCATATTTTATACTTTATTGGTTATTAGTTAATTTATTGATATATCAACAATTCGTTTAATCGTTTGGGTAAATTTAAACAATTAAACGAATTGACGGTTAAATTTTATTAGGCGTCGATATTTGCATAAACAGCATTTTTCTCGATAAACTCTCTACGCGGTGGTACTTCATCTCCCATTAACATTGAAAAAACCTGATCTGCTTCAGCCAGACTATCAATATTTACCTGACGCAGAGTTCTAAAATTCGGATCCATTGTAGTTTCCCACAGTTGCTCTGCGTTCATTTCCCCAAGACCTTTGTAACGCTGAATTGCTGCACTTCCTCCCATTCTTTCGTTCGCCTGATCGCGCTGAACATCATTCCACGCATATTCTTTTTTGTTTCCTTTTTTAACTAAATATAAAGGTGGTGCTGCAATATAAACGTGACCTTCCTCAATCAATTCTTTCATGAAACGGAAGAAGAATGTTAATATTAAGGTAGAAATATGACTACCATCGACATCCGCATCACACATTATGATTACTTTATGGTAACGGAGTTTTGAAAGATTCAATGCTTTACTATCTTCTTCTGTCCCGACTGTAACGCCAAGTGCCGTAAAAATATTTCGAATTTCTTCGTTTTCGAATACTTTATGATGCATTGCTTTTTCAACATTCAAAATTTTACCTCGTAAGGGCAAAATCGCCTGAAATGCACGGTCACGGCCTTGCTTCGCAGTCCCACCCGCCGAATCTCCCTCGACAAGGTAAACCTCACATCTTGCCGGGTCCTGTTCAGAACAATCTGATAGTTTTCCTGGCAATCCACCACCACCCATAACGGTTTTACGCTGCACCATTTCACGTGCTTTTTTCGCAGCATGACGAGCTTGGGCAGCCAAAATTACTTTCTGGATAATTACCCTTGCATCATTTGGATTTTCTTCCAGATAATTTTCCAGCATCTCACCTACAGCCTGAGAAACTGGTGAAACTACTTCTCTGTTTCCCAATTTTGTTTTTGTCTGTCCTTCAAATTGAGGCTCTGCAACTTTTACTGAAATAATAGCTGTTAATCCTTCACGGAAGTCATCACCTGCAATTTCGAATTTCAATTTATCGAGCATTCCGGATGAATCTGCATATTTTTTAAGTGTTCTTGTCAAACCACTTCTAAAACCCTGTAAATGCGTACCTCCTTCGTGTGTATTGATATTATTCACGTAAGAGAAAATATTCTCTGTATAACTTGTATTGTAAATCAAGGCTACCTCAACCGGAATTTCACCCTTATCATGATCCATACTGATTACGTGAGAAATAATCGGTTCCCGATTGCCATCTAAATATCTGATATATTCTTTAAGTCCTTCTGTAGAATGAAAAACTTCGCTTTTAAACTCTCCTTTTTCATCAACTTCTCTTTTATCTGTAAAAGTTATTGTGATTCCTTTATTCAAAAAAGAAAGCTCCCGCATACGAGCAGACAGGGTATCATAAGAAAATTCTGTTGTCTGGGTAAAAATAGTATTGTCTGGGTAAAAAGTCTGACGTGTACCTCTTTTATCAGTTTCTCCAATTTGTTTAACCGGATATAAAGATTTACCTCTTTCATACTCTTGTTCGTATATTTTTCCGTCTCTAAAAACAGTAGATTTCATGTGAACAGAAAGGGCATTTACGACCGAAACCCCAACTCCGTGCAAACCTCCCGAAACTTTATAAGAATCTTTATCGAATTTACCACCGGCACCAATTTTTGTCATTACAACCTCAAGTGCAGAAACCCCTTCTTTTTTATGTAAATCAACCGGAATACCACGACCGTTGTCTTCAACTGTAACCGAACCGTCTTCGTTAATTGCAACACCAATAGTATCACAATGTCCTCCCATCGCCTCATCAATAGAGTTATCCACAACTTCATATACCAAATGGTGCAGCCCTCGAACCCCTACATCTCCAATATACATCGATGGACGCATTCTCACGTGCTCCATTCCTTCTAGTGCCTGAATACTATCTGCTGAATAATTGTTCTTCTTGATTTCTTCGCTCATATAATTTATTCTAAAAAATGTAATAATTGTCTAACACGCAAATATATAAAAACGCAATTTATATACCTCCTAAAAATACTATTTAAAGACCTAAGTTATTAACACAATTGTCTGAAAAATAAAAAAATATTCCTAAAGCCAACTTTAAATTCCAATTTTATCAAATTATAAATTCTAAAAATAGGAATAGCATAAAAAAGCTGAAATCATTTAAAAGTGATTTCAGCTTTTCAAATTACAAAATTTTCAATTCCAATTTAAACAGTTACTCCGGGTTTTGCAATTTCGGTATCTGCATTTACATGTGCAGCATTTGCTCTTCCGCTTGGATCAGGATTATTCTGCCATTTTGGAATCCATTTTCTTACTGTTTGTGCGGCACTGACTTGTGGATAATGTTTATGAAAAATGGACCTGTATAAATAAGCTTCTTTGGTTGTTGGTGAATTATAAGGAAATTCTATGCTTGCACCAGCTAATTGCTCATCTGAAACCTGAGAAGTACAATATTCAATTAACCGATCTACCCATTCATACCCCACTCCATCTGAAAACTGCTCTTTTTGTCTCCATAAAATTTCTGATGGTAAATAAGGATCTCCAGGTGTATCAAACGCTTTTCTTAGAATATATTTTTCAACCGCTTCATATGTTTTTGGCTGTTTTTCTTCTGTTTTTATCCGAATTGCGACATTCAGAAAATCTTTATCCAAGAATGGGACCCTAGCCTCTAAACTATGTGCCATTGTCGATTTATCAGCACGTAATATATCTGCTGTAAAGAGCTTTTGAACTCTTTCAATAGTTTCTTTCTGAAACTCTTCTGATGATGGTGCATTTCTAAAATACAAATGTCCACCAAAAACTTCATCAGCTCCTTCTCCCGAAAGAATTACTTTTATCCCTTTTTCTTTCACAACTTTAGCCAGCAAGTACATTGGTACACCGGAACGCACTGAGATTACGTCATAAGTTTCAATGTGGTAAATCAATTTTTCTAAAATTTCAAATCCTTCTTCAACAGAAAAATAAATCTCATGATGCTCGGTTCCTAAAAAACCTGCTGCTTTTCTTGCTGCGATATTATCCGGAGAATTAGCATCTAAACCAATAGAAAACGATTTTAGTTTATCGTTACTTCCGGCTAATAATCGGGAAGCTATCGCCGAAGTTAATGATGAATCCAGACCACCTGAAAGCAATACTCCAACCGGCACATCGCTTATTAATCGTTTACGGGTTGCTTCAATCAAAGATTCTCTTATCAAATCTAAGTCAAGTGGCTGATTAGCATTCTCATATTCCTCATATTCAGGCTCATAATATTTCACAAAACCTGTTTTTGCAGTATAATAATGTCCCGGAGGAAAAGTCGAAAACGACTTACACTGATCAGCAATTGATTTCATTTCTGAAGAGAAATAAATTCTTCCTCTTTCGTCTAACCCGTAATATAACGGCTTCACTCCAATTGGGTCCCTACCAGCAATATAATCATCACCATCAACAACTACAAAGGCAAAATCCCCATCTAGTAAATTACAAAAATCATAACCAAATTCTTCGTATAAATGTACAATTACTTCCGAATCTGATTTTGTTCTGAAAGTGTGGTTTTTTAAAATCCCTTCTCTTAATTCCTTATGGTTGTAAATTTCTCCATTGTGAATCATCCAGGCGTTTTTAGAACCCTGAATTGGCTGCTTGCCTGAATCTAAATCTATAATAGACATACGTTCACTGGCTAAAATGCTGCCATTTTGCATAATATGTAAATCACTATCATCTGCTCCCCGATGCGACATTCTTTTAGAAAGTTCTTTTACGAGTTGCGGGTCTTTTCCTTTACCAATAACGGACAATATCCCACCCATATTATTCTGTTTTATTATATATTTTATTTCTTTCCTTCTTAAATTACTAAAAATTTTCATTTTTCAGCAAAAAGCCAAATATAAAAAATTCAACTAAACATTGAACTTACAAACGATTAAACTCACAAAATAAAATGATTTAAATAGTTTTATAAACCAAGAAAAACGCCCTCAAAGAGAACGTTTTTCTATAAATATTAAGTTCTAAAATTAAACTTTTTTATGCTTTTTGGTAGGCATCATCATGCACACTAGTCACTGCTCTTCCTGAAGGATCGTTCATGTTTTTGAAAGCTTCATCCCACTCCAGAGCAATTTTTGTACTACAAGCCACACTTGCTTCCTGAGGCACGCATAATGCTGCAGCATCACTTGGAAAATGTTCTGTAAAAATAGAACGGTAGTAATACTCTTCTTTTGAAGTTGGAGTCTGTAATGGAAATTTATATTTCGCATTTGCCAATTGTTCATCAGAAACTGCTTCTGCAACTACTTCTTTCAAAGTGTCTATCCAGCTATACCCTACTCCATCACTAAATTGCTCTTTTTGTCTCCATGCCACACTTTCCGGGAGCATGTCTTCAAAAGCTTTACGAACAACCCATTTTTCCATCGGGTGTTCTTTGTTAATCATTTTATCCTGTGGATTGATACGCATTGCAACATCCATAAATTCTTTATCTAAGAACGGTACACGACCTTCAATTCCCCATGCTGCTAAACTTTTGTTGGCACGCAAACAGTCGTACATGTGAAGTTTACCTAATTTGCGAACGTTTTCTTCGTGAAATTCTCTCGCATTTGGCGCTTTATGGAAGTACAAATATCCTCCAAACAACTCATCAGCTCCTTCTCCTGAAAGTACCATTTTGATACCCATCGATTTAATCACTCTTGCCATTAACCACATTGGAGTTGATGCTCTTACAGTAGTTACATCATACGTTTCTAAATTATAAATTACATCACGAACCGCATCTAAACCCTCCTGAATAGTAAATTTAATTTCGTGGTGAATGGTTCCAATATGATCTGCTACTTTTCTTGCTGCAGCTAAATCAGGAGAACCCTCCAGACCAACTGAGAAAGAGTGTAATTGTGGATACCATGCATCAGTAGTATCATCAGACTCAATACGTTTTTGTGCGTATTTTTTAGCTACAGCCGAAGTAATAGAAGAATCCAAACCACCAGAAAGTAAAACTCCATAAGGAACATCACTCATTAATTGTCTGTGAACCGCTGCTTCTAAAGCTTCTTTAATTGCAGGAATACTTGTTTCATTATCTTTTACTGCATCATATTCTGTCCAGTCTCTTTTGTACCATTGTACAAATTCACCGTCTTTGCCTGTCATATAATGTCCCGGAGGAAATAATTCGATTTTTGTACAATATCCTTCTAAAGCTTTCAATTCTGATGCTACATAGAAAGTTCCGTCCTGATCCCAACCGATGTACAATGGAATAATTCCCATGTGATCACGAGCAATGAAGTATTCGTCTTTCTCAACATCATAAATTGCAAATCCGAAGATACCATTCATTTCATCCACAAAATGAGGTCCTTTTTCTTTGTAAAGAGCCAGAATAACTTCGCAGTCACTTTCAGTCTGAAAGTTATATTTTCCTTCAAATTGTTTACGCAATTCTCTGTGGTTGTAGATTTCGCCATTTGCAGCCAAAACCAATTTTTTATCTTCTGTAAACAAAGGCTGTTTTCCTGAAGCCGGATCAACAATTGCCAAACGCTCATGCGAAAGAATGGCTTTATCATTGCTATATATCCCGCTCCAGTCCGGTCCGCGATGACGAATGATTTTAGACATTTCTAATACTTGAGGTCTTAAGGTCTCGGCTTTTTGCTTTAAATCAAAGGCACATACAATTCCACACATAATTTTATATTTTTTTTCTTTTAATTTTGTTTTGACAGGGCAAAGATGGCTTATTAGTTACAATTGAAAAACACAAACAACACTATCAATTACAAATATCAATCAAAACAATCAATTTACTTATTAAATGTAAAATTTTAACATCAAAAAAAGGCTCAAACTTAAAAATTTTAATTTTCAAAAATAATTCTGGAAGAAATATAATCAGGCATCGTAGCGACTGCCTTTTGTAATTTAGATTTATTCAGTTTTTTTGTATTTTCATTTGTTAAATTGTAATTATAATTATCAAACAAATAATACATTAATATTCTATTGTAATCATCTAACTCATTATCAGAAATCATATCCAAAATACTTGTTTCAACTAATTGTGAATTAGTGCTTTCAGAAAGTGCACGACCAACCCTGTTAATACTGGAAAAATAATGATTTTTAGATGGATTTTCTATTCTTAAAGATATTCCCAGTATCAAATCAAGGACATTTATATCTAAAACTTCTATTTCTTTTATGTATGTATTTCTTTCTTTTTGGGCATAACTTCCATCGCTTACCCTCTCAAAACGATCGTTCATTATATTAAGATGAGAACGTAGAAAAATTTCCCATTTTATTGTTTCCGCAGATAACATTGCTATGTTCAAGGCGTGTATTCTGGGACTACTATCCATGCTACAACCGCCAATTACCCGTCTGTTTCTTTTTAATTCAAGTTCCTCATTCCTACCAATATAACGCCCTACATATTCTTCAAATTCATCATCTGAGGATTTATTTATTTTAGACTCTACTAATGCATCCTTGAGCATCACATCAAAATTCATGTCAGCTTTTTTTAAAGAATCCATTCGAACCAGCTTTGATAATTCCCATTTTTTTGTTTTTTTATGAAAAGCTTCATATTCCTTTTCAATACCCTCTCTGGTAACAACATCTCCTTTCTTTTTTTTCTTCGGATTATCTTCAAAATCTATTTGATCAAAACGATAAAGAAGCGAAAGTTTTTCTTCGCTAAAACTTGGTTTTTTCAAAACTTTATTTATGTATTCTTGAAATTTCTTAGCCTTATTTGGCAAAGTATCATAATATCTAACACCTGAATCCTTTGCCTCATCATAAAAAATTTGTGCTGTTGTATCGACCAAACAATCCGAATATTGAATTAATTTTGCATATTTATCTGAAATTGGTTTAGTTTTAAATTCTTCAATAAAATAAAAAGCATTTAATGATTCTTTTGAATATTCTGTTTTTTCCTGAAATTCAAAAACCCATCTCCCTTTAAAATTATTTTTATATGAATCTATGTTTTTCTGATTAAAAGTAATTACTTCATTTTGAGTTTTTCCCAATTGTAAATTTGAAAATTCTACACTTTTTACATTATTATAATTCGTATAATTAAGACTTTAAAACAACTACATTTTCTTCAAAAGCTGCTTTAGGATACTTAGCTTTAAATTCTAAATATGAAATATTGTTTTCTAAATCCTTTTTAGCTTTTAAAACGTCATTTTTTTCTAATCTTACAAAATTTGCTTTTGTCTGAGCACAAGAAAGAAATGTTTTATTGAATTCACATACCTTAAACTTTAAATTTAATGAATCAACAATATGTTTGAGTTTTACCACAGCGTTTTCCGAATAAATCAAACCATTATCATAAACTTTAAATTCATTATCCTGAGCATTCAAATTCATGCAAATCAAAAATACAAGCCCAAAAAACTTTTTCATAATATTCTTTTTTAATTACTTATTCAACGCTCTCGATTATATAATGCGTCTTATTAATTTCGAATTGAAAACCCGCCTTATTTCCCATCAGATGAGAACCAAGAGGAGATTGCGGAGAAAGTGCAATAACATTTATTCCATCAATAGCTATTTTAGGAAGCGCCACACTCAAATACAAATAAATTCCGTTTGCTTTTACCAGGCTTCCTGAAATAATATTTTCTGTTGTTTTCGTAGAATCAATTTTATCTAAAATTGCTTTTTGAGCAATCGATTCTTTTAATTTGTTGGTTAGCTTCTCCTGTTCGATGTGCATCATCGACAAAGCCGTTTCGTGTTTGTCACCGGCAGATCCTTTGGCATCGTTTTTAGAATCTTCGGTCAAAGCCAAAATCATGTCTTTAAAAACATCTATTCGGTCCTGAACCATTTTTAAATAATGAGTATGTATTTTTTGTTTGAAAGTCATTTTTTTTTTTGCTATTCAAATTCTAATCTAAAGTAATTCTGTAAAAATAGATTAATATTTCAAAGTCATAAAAAATTAACACGATGTTTTTTATTTTTTGATAAACAATCTATAATTTTAACAAATTAATTAATTTAATCAATTCTATGAAAACATCTACATTTATTACATCAGTTGCATTTGGAATTACTATGCTTTTATCATCTAACGCCAATGCTCAAAAATTTCCTGATTTAGATAAAAGTCCAATGGATATGGCTTCTTATCCTAATGACTATAAAGATTCTGCTAAACTTGTTCGAATTATCTATAGCCGTCCACAATTGAAAGGCAGAGAATTAAGCACTTTAATTCCTGAAGGTAAAGTCTGGAGAACGGGAGCTAATGAAGCTGCTGAAATTACATTTTATAAAGATATGAAATTAGGTGATACAAAAATAAAAGCCGGAGCTTACACTTTATTTCTTTTACCTGAAAAAAATGCATGTACAGTAATCATTAGTAAAGATTTGAATGTATGGGGTTCTTATACTTATAAAGATGCGAATGACGTTGCCAGATTAAGCATTCCTGTTACTGAAGGAACAGATTCACTTGAAGCTTTTTCAATGGTTTTCACTAAAGCTGACAAAGGAGTTGTTTTGAATATGGGCTGGGATAAAACAAGAATAGCTATTCCTTTTATGGAATAAAAAAGCAAATGTAGTTTGAAAATTTAACTGCAAAGAGATTTAAAACTTCGCTTAATCCAATTGAAAGTTAAAGTCCGCAAAGCTATATAAAAAAGCTTTGCGGACTTTGTGTTTTCTCTTTATACAATAAAAACTTTGCTGACTTTTGCGGTTTAATCTTTCTAAAAATCAAATTTATAATTTGCTCCTCCTAAAACCTGGAATCCCTGAACAGGATAATTCAGCCATTTTTCATAAGCCTGATTTCCAATATTATTTAGTTTTAAGAAGAATGTCAAACGTTCGCTGAATTTGTATCCCAAATGTGCATTGGCATCAAAATAGCTTTTTAAGGTAACTGGAACTCCTGATATCGGAACAGTAAAATCAGTTTGTTTAGTCTGCATATCCTTACGTTCTCCCACATAAAAAACATTCAAACCTGCATACCATTGTTTGGTTATGTTTACATCCAGATTAGAGCTTAATCTGATTGTGGGTAAATTCCACGCTTCTACAGGTTCATCAGTTTTGTAACTATTAAAAGTTCCGTTGATTCCAAAAGTAACGTTTTCAGAAAAATCAGCTTTTAATTCTGCATAAAAACGAAATGTCCTGATATCTTCATAAACAACTCCAAAAGAATTTCCGTAAGCGTAACTCTCATTTGCAACATCTTCTGTATAATCATTGCTTTTAAACAAGGCTTTGTTTTTTTCATTTAAATAAGAACCTGACAAATTATAGTTTACATTATTCGCTAATTTTCCTTTCAAACCAGCAAAAACATTATATTGAGTACTTGATGGTGTCAAGTTTAATGTTGGTGATAAAAACGGATTTTCGGTCACAAAATCAGCGTATGAATTCTGATTTAAACTTCCATTTACTCCTGTATAGAAAATCATTAAATCTCCAACCAATCTATACGAAGCATTTACTTTTGGATAGATATAAAACTTGTTCCCACTATTTTCAGCATCCAATGCATAAAATAATCCTGCTCCTAATTCTAAAGTCCAGTCGTTTTCATTGACTACAAAACTTGGTTCAATTCCAAAATTGGTCAGGCTGTATTTTACAGGATCTGTATTGGTTTTTAAGTAATTATTTTCGAAACTTCCGCTTACGTGGTCGATAATGACATTGGTATTGATGGACTGATCCATTACATCCACTTTAAAAGTCGGTTTTAAGTAAAAACGATTTTCTGAAGAAGAAAAGCTATCCGAAAAGTGTGTGAATTTTGCTGCTATTTTGCTAAAAACACTTTCATCAAACTCGATATTTCCTCCCAAAGAAATCGTATTATACGAATGATTTGGATTAATTTTATTGATTAAATCAAAACGTTCTTCAGGAAGTAAAGCCGAACCAAAATCAACTGGCAAACCATACCAGTTGTATATCTGATTTTGGTATCCTAATTCAATATTCCAGGACATTTCCCGATTATTTTGACCATAACCAATGTTTAATGCTGTATCATAAAATTCATCATTTAGAAGCACATCTTTAATTCCGCCCTGCGATGAATGGTGGCGAAACATTCCTGACACAAAATCATCATTCCCTAAATCCTGATTAACAAACAATTCAGCATTAAGTGTACTATAATTTCCTGCTCCAATAGTAGCATAATTATTATACAAACGTTCCTGTTTCGATCTTTCTACTCCTTGGGCATTTCCTTTTGAGGGTGTAAAAGTAGAAGCCACGGGAACAGACAGAATACTGTATTTAATAATTTCTTTGGGCTGATTGCCACTGTCATCCAGCGAAGGGTTTTCTTTTACTTTATCTGCATCTGATAGTGTTGGTGAATACGGCTTTACTACGTTTACGGTTTCGGTTCCGATATTTTCATTTTTCTTTTGCGAAAATGAAAGCTGAAAAACAAACAGCAAAATCAAAACGATAGTTTTATTCTGGAAATTAATTTTCATATTTTATTTTTTTAAGAACAAAGATTAAAGAAGAAAGAAGATAGACTTATCTCTATATCTTAACTCTTTTTGCAATACCTCCTTGTTTTTTTATTCTTAACTTAAATCTTTATTCTTGACTCTTTATTCTATTTTCTAATTTAACTAAACTTCCCACTCGCCTTTGGCAATAAACTGAGCTTTTCCTCCTATTTTTATGTCAAAATCATTTCCGGTTAATTTCCCTTTAAAATGAATTTGCGAGGGACGGTTTATATAATCTCCCTGATAATTGATTAATTCTAATTCTGGTTTATGATTTTTTAACAGATAAGCCTGCAAACAGGTACTTGCACTTCCTGTAGCCGCATCTTCCACTAACTGATTATGTTCAATACACAACATTCTGCTAAATAGTTTTGAGCCTTCCAAATAATAAAAATACAAACCTTGGTGAGCTGTTTTACAATTGTTTTTCAACCACTTATGCGTTTTATCTTTATCCAAAACCAAATTTTCCAATGCTCGTTTACTGCTTAACCCAACCATAACAAAGGCACTTCCGGTTGTCACTTCCTGAATTGGAAATTGATTTTCAAAATCACTGTTTTTCAGATTACTGAATAATGTAAAATCTTCTTTCGAGAAAATATCCCAAAATTTTGGCTGTGCAGCTTTTAACCAGATCAAATCCTCAGATTGATGAATAGCAATTGGCCCAATTGGAACATTTAATTTTATATTTTCAGGCGAATTATCGAATATTTTATTGATCAAAACCCATGAGGTTCCAATTATCGGATGACCCGCAAACTGCATTTCCTGGGAGGGTGTAAATATTTTAATTTCTGCCTTATTATTTTCTTTATCCAGCTTGGTCACAAAAGTGCTTTCTGCAAAATTAATTTCGCGTGCAATCTTTTGCATTTCATCTGAACTCAAATTTCCAGCATCTAAAAAAACTGCCAATTGATTTCCGGCATATTTTTTATCTGTAAAAACATCAACTATATAAAAAGGTAAACTCATAACTTGTAAAATGTGATTTGTGAGATGTAAAATGTAATTTCCTTTATGTTCCTTTTACAGATAACATCTTACTTTTTACTTATAAAACTATTTTGTAATTGACGAATTGGTTTTAGACTCTTCCAATTTGATTACGTTTAACTCCCTTTTAGCTTCTTCAACTACATCCGTATAATCAGTAAAATTGTTGATTACGTTATCCAAAATATAAGTCGCCTGATAGCTGTCTTTTAGTCCGTAGAAGTTTTTAGCCATTAAAACAAGACCTTTCGCACCGTAGTATTTATAACCTGAGTAATTTTTAGCTAATTTCTGAACTGAAGCATTCGATGCATCAAATTTGCCTTCTTTGGTTTTAAAGTAAGCATCATAATACAGTGCTTCGGCAGCCAGTTCACCTTTTGATGTTGTCGATAATTTTGCGTAAGCAGCTTTTGCCTTCTCTTCGTCACCTGTTTGCATTGCGGCACGCGCTACAATGATTTGTGCATCTGCTTTTACATTTGCATCTGCTTTAGGATTTTGAAGCACCTTGTCAGCATATCTTACGGAATTACTGTAGTCTTTTTTATCGTAATAACATTTCATCAAATTTGCCTGTGCATAATTTTGATTTTGAGCAGCATCAGATTCCTCACTTAAGCGAATTAAAACTGGAATTGCCTTATCACAATCTTTTGCTTTTAGATAAATCTGAGCCAGTCTGTTTAGTGATTGTTCTGTAAATTCGTTTCTGGGTTGATCGGTTACGTATTGGTAATTCGCAACTGATTTCGTTTCTGACCCTTCGGCATAAAGTAACTGTGCCAGGTAAAAATTAGCCTCCAATGAATGTAATCCTGACGGAAATTTACTTACATAACCTGCAAAACCTGTAATTGCCTGCTTGCTGTTATTCTGGCTGTATTGTTTAAAAGCAGCGTCATACGTATCATTATCCAGTTCTGCATCTGTAACCGAAACAAAATCCAATGTTCGTACCCAGGTTGCATATTCGTCTACTTTTCCTGAATCAACATAGATCAGTCTGGCTGTGGATACCGCCTCAAGAGCTTCAGGAGTTCTAGGAAATTCTGCAGTGACTTTCTTAAATTTTAGCAAGGCCAGTTCATATTGGTCTGAATTGTAATAAATCAATCCTTGCCTTAAAATAGATTTCGCGGTGAACGAGCCGTTTTTGTATTCTGAAATCAACTGATCATACGTTTTAACAGCCTGATCATCCTTGTTTCCGGCAACATACGTATTGGCCAATTCAAACAAAGCATCATCACGATATTCTGATTTTTTATACATCAGGAGGAAATTATTCAGCTCATCAATTTTTTTATCGTTTCTGGACATAAATCCGTATGAAATTGCTTTTTGAAACTGTGCATAATCAGCATCAGTACTTTTCGCAGTGATTGCTTTGCCATATGCTTCCATTGCCTCAGCATATTTAGATGTTACGAACCGGGAATCTCCCAAACGCAAATACGAATCATTCAGGCGCACTTTGTCTGCCGGTGCTTTATCAATCTGCTCCTGAAAAGAATTTCGTGCCTGATCATATTCTTTCAGTTTAAAATAGGTGTACCCGATGTTGTAATTGATATTTTTATATTCGTCGGTTGCTTTTGCTTCCGATAAACCTGCAAATTGCTTGTAGCTCAATAATGCATTTTTAAAATCGCCTGTTACATATTCCGATTCTGCTTTCCAGAAAGCAGCACGAGCTGTAAAATCAGGAGTTTTCTGTTCTTTTACAGCACCATTAAACATTTTTAGTGCTTCTGTATAATTAGATTCATTGTATAATTCAACTCCTCTGTAAAAAAGCACTTTTTGATACGCTGATTTATTTTCGGGTGTCCTGTTTTTCTCTAATAAAACCAATGCTTCCTTGTAATTTTTGGTTGAGATATAAGAATCTACCAATAATTTTTCAATTTCCGGTCTGTTTGAATTATTTGGATATTTTTTCAGGAAATCAAGTAAAATACCTGGTACTGTTTGGTAGGCGTTTCCAATTTCATAACTCAGTTTGGCATAATTTAAAGCCGCATCTTCCTGAATCTGCGTATTAAAATCCATTTCGGAAGCATTCTTAAAGGCATTTAAAGCCTCTTGTTTTTTTGCTGTGTTGAGATAAGCCAAACCTAAATGATAATACGCATTTTGCGCCACGAAATCTTTTCCTTCAATGATTTTATTAAATTGTGAAATCGCTTTTTCATAGTCTTTCTGCTCATAATAAGCGTAACCTAGCTGATAAAAATCGGTATTATTCCATTTTCCTTTTTTTCCTGCGTATTGTTCTAAATACGGAATAGCTTTACCATATTGTTTTAAATTAAAATAACTTTCTCCGATAATTTTATTTAGTTCAGATTTTTCAACAGCATTCGATTTAGCCATTGCTGCCTGTCCCAATTCGATTGCTTTTTGAAAATTTCCCAGTTTAAAATTCATATCCGCCTGAAAATAGGAAAGTTTTTCTTTGTATTTTTCTTCGCCAGAAACCTCATCAAAATATTTGGTAGCTTCTTTATAATCATCGCCTTCATAAGCCATAAACCCAAGGTAGTATTTGGCTTGAGAACCAAATTCAGGAGAATTTAGTACTTTGTTAAAATAGGCAGTTGCCTGTTTTTTGTTTTTAGCATTAAAATAACTATAACCTTTTTGAAAATTAAATTTATCCCGCTCAGATTTACTCATATAACTTTCTTCTACTTTATCAAACCATTGTAATGCTTTTGGGTAATTTCCCTGTTCGAAGAAGTAATGTGCTGCCTCAATATAAGCTTGATTTTGCTTGGTACTTGTTGGATAATCATCCACAAACTTTTCCATCAGCTCATCAGCATTTGCCTGATTGGTTCTAATGGCACAATTGGCAATATAGTAGGCACAATCTGATTTTACTTCTTCTGTAGTAGCCTGATTTTTCACATTTTCAAAAATATGCTGGGCCGAAACGTATTGTTTATCATTATACAAAGCCACTGCTTTGTCAAAATCCTTTAAGTCGTATGTATATATAGCTGATTTTTGTGCCGAAACCATAGCTGAAAAAAAGACAAATGGTATTAAAAAGAACCAGAAAATTTTACGCATTTTAATTGTATTTAGTATTCAAATGTATCATTTTATACCGTTTATAACGAAACGTTTTAAGCTTTTATTATGAACAAAAGTTATACCGTTTTATTTTTTGAGCCTTCAGGAGCTTTAAAATCCTGATTAGAATTATTTCAAACCGATTCGTTTATAGTAAGATAGTTTATCGATAAAGAATATTACACATACTGTTTATGAATATTTTTTTTCTGTCCAAATGATTAAAATTTATTTTGAATCCAACCGTTAACTTATTACTTTTACATTCAAATCAATTTTATTATGTCAGAAACCGTACTATCTCTTAAAGATGTCACTATATTTCAGGAAGGAAGAAAAATTTTATCACACATCAATTTAGAAGTTGAGCATGGAGAGTTTATCTATATTATTGGAAAAACAGGTTCCGGAAAAAGCAGTTTCATGAAAACTTTGTATGGTGATTTGCCTCTTTCTGAAGGTGAAGGACATATAGTTGAATTTGATTTGGCTGAGTTAAAAGAAAGTCAGATTCCGTATCTGAGACGTAAAATCGGAATTGTATTTCAGGACTTCAAATTGCTTCCTGACAGAACGGTAAAAGACAATATGTTATTTGTTCTTAAAGCAACTGGCTGGGTAGAAAAAGAAGCCATGCAGCACAAAATCGATGAAGTTCTGGATAAAGTGGGCATGAAAGATTTTATGAATAAAATGCCGCATCAGCTTTCTGGAGGTGAACAACAGCGTGTTGCGATTGCAAGAGCTCTGTTAAACGATCCTGAATTTATACTTGCCGATGAACCTACCGGAAACCTTGATCCACAAACGAGTTCTGAAGTTCTGGAAGTATTGAAAAAAATCAATGCCAACGGTAAAACCATTATCATGGCCACTCACGATTATGCTTTGTTGATGAAATTCCCATCTAAAACACTGAAATGTGAGGATGAGCGAATTTTTGAAGTGGTGCAGCGGTCCGTGTAATTATTTCTTATAAATGTGTGGATTTTCTTTAATTCCTTTTTTGAATATTTTTCTAATATTCATTCTTAGGAAAGTATCCATTTTCAAAACTATGTCGGTAAATTTATGTTCAGGTCTTCCTCTAAAAGAAGTTACATGAAATTTATCCGTGGCAAGAACAGGGTTTTTTGAAAAATAATAATTCGAAATGCAGCATCTAAATCCTTCATACACAACTGGCGATACAGAGTGCAATGATTTGTTATGTGTTGCCATAACGATCAGCCTGTTGAATTTACTATGAATTGTAATTTGATTGTTTTTTAAACCATCCGGCCATAACTCCAGATTACCTCCATATTCCTCTTTCCAATTGGGAGTTACGTAATATAACAAATTCAGTACACGCCAGCGTTCCCGGTCTTTATCATGTGAGTTATCCAGATGCGGATTCAGGAACTGTTTATTGCCCATCATAGAAAGTCCTCCGGCATACAGAAATTCATCTGGAATTGGATCTTTAATTTGACAAATTTCACCAATTAGCTCTACAATTCTTCTATCCTGAAAAGCATAAATAATTTCTTCAAGTACAGGATTATATAAATTCATCTGAACAGCAATATATTTATCTTCCTTAATACTTTTTTTGAGAACCATTTGACTCTGCTCAGGAAAAACTTTGTTCAATTCGATTGCTATTTCCTGAGGGAGCAGATCATCTAAAAAAAAATAGCCTATTACTTTATTCGATTCTTCAAACTGTTTTGAAAGAAGAACTTTATTATCACTGACCTTTTTGTAAATAATTTCAGCAAACTCAATTCTATTTATAAATTCCATATTTTTGGCGTATTATTGCTTTGCAAATATATTACTAAAAAGTTTTGTTAATGCTTTCTATACTTATTCCGACTTATAATTATAATGTTTACAATCTTGTTTTGGAATTACATATACAATGTTTGGAATCAGGAATAATTTTTGAAATTATTGTAATTGATGATGGGTCGAATACAAGAATTTTAGAAAATGAAAAAATAAATACTTTATCATATTCCAGCTACGAAAAATTAAAGTCTAATATTGGGAGGAGTAAAATCCGAAATTTATTGGCTCAAAAAGGAAATTATCAATGGTTACTTTTTCTCGATGCAGATGTATTTCCTAAAAACAAAAACTTTATCTCAGCTTACATTCAATGTATAAATAACGAAGAGAAAACAGTTAATGGAGGTTTATTATATCCTGAAAATAAACCTGAAAAAAACAAACTTTTTCGTTGGATCTATGGAAAGAGAAGAGAAGCATTACCCTTCGAAAAAAGAAAAAAAAATCCTTATTTAAGTTTCTTAACACTCAATTTTTTAATAAATAAATCTGTTTTTGAAAAGGTTTCGTTTAATGAAACAATACCCAATCTTAGACATGAAGACACTTTGTTTTCGTATAACCTGATGCGAAAAAACATTACAATTGAACATATTGACAATCCTGTTTACCATTATGGAATGGATGATTTTGAAATTGCCATCAGAAAGGAAAATGAATCCTTAACTGCTTTAAAATATTTAATCGATAATAAACTGATATCAAAAGATTACGTTCGGATTTCTAAATTATTTTCGACGATTACGAAATTAAAACTAATTTCTCTTCTTGTATTATTCCATAAATTGACCAAATACCTTTTTCTAAAAAACCTGGCCGGTAAATACCCAATGTTATATGTTTTTGATTTATACCGTTTAGGGTATATTGCGAAACTTGAAAAAGAATCACGAGGGCTTCTTTAAATCTTCAAAAAGGGCAATCCAGGTATTCATTATTAACTGAATTTCATATTGTTCTGTAGTTTTTTTTGCGTTTTTACCAAGTTCTAAACGCAGGTCTTCATCTTTGATTAAAAGTTCTAATTTCTCTACAAATAAATCAATATTGTCATCTTCAATTAGAAATCCGTTTTGGTTATTTTGGATAATTTCTCCAGGACCAGAACTACAATCATAAGCTATACTGGGTAAACCGCAATTCATGGCTTCTAAAAGGACCATAGGAAAGGCTTCTGAACGGGAAGTCATTAAAAAAACGGAGGACTGATTGTAGCAATCTTCAATATCTGCAACAGGAGAAATGAAATTTATCTTTTTAGCAATTTTCATCTTCTCAGCAATTTTTTGATACTTTAAATCCGCATCCCACTGCCCATATACATCAAGAATCCAATCAGGGTATTTTTTCAATATCTCTTTCCAGATTAACAATAACCTGTCTAAGCCCTTTTCATAACTATGTCTGCAAACAGCTATTGCCTTTTTGTTTTGTAGCCTTGCCTGATTTTCAGAAATAAAACTGACTGGATTTGGAATCACTTTAGAATTGTTAATCTTCCATTCCTTAGCAGCCCTTTCTGTTAGAACAATAAATTTATCAAACTTTCTGGAGGTAATTCTTTTTAGGAATAAAATAATTTCAGATCTTATCTTATTTAAGAATCCTTTTTTCTGTATTTTTTTCAGATTAACAGAAACGTGTGTTTCGAAAACTAATGGTGTTTTAGACTTTATTAGCCAAGGTATAAAAATCCACAAAACAGCATCACAAACAATCACGATATCGGGTTTTTGATCATAAATTGTTTTTTTGATTAATTGTAAATATCTCCACAAAAACAAGGCTTTATTTTTACATTTATCAATCGTAAACCATTGTATTTTAGAGTCAAATGGATAAAAAAAATCCCCATCACAGTCATTTACAGTTAGAATATCAACCTTATAATTCAAAACTGAGACTAAATAATTCGCTTTTAAAGCAACAACCCTCGCAATTCCACCAGAGTTTTTGATGTCTGGTGTTATATATAGAATTTTCATTTTTTAGACATTCGGAATTCATCAAAATCCCTTATATAATCATCTTCTTTATAAACCGCAGATGCTAAAACCAAACATACTGCACCCGAAGAAAAATTTTCTAACTCTCTCCATATATTATCTTTTATGAGAAGTCCTTTATCCGGTTTATTTAAAGTAACCGTTTTTATATCATTTCCATCTTTAAGTACCACATCAAAGCTTCCGGAAATAGCAATGAGTACTTGTTGCAGTTTTTTATGCGAATGACCGCCGCGTATGGATGAACTTGGAATATCATACAGATAATAAACTCTTTTTATATCAAACGGAATAACTTCATTTTCAACAACAGCTATATTACCCAATCGGTTTTCTATTTTTGGAATATCTATAATTTCTATTTTCATTATTGGGTATTCGTTTTATTATAAAGATCTATTTTCATCAAATCTAACCATTGTTTTCCAATATTCTCTAAAGAAAATTGCTGAATACTGTCGAAAGCATTCTTTTTACAATAGCTGTATAATTCTTTATCTTCTACAAACAAATTCATGGCTTCTGTTAATTTTTCAAGATTTTGATTTTCTACCAGTAATCCGTTCTCTTTATTTAAAATAATTTCTTTAGGACCAGATAAACAATCAAATGCTATAACTGGTGTAGAACATGCTAATGATTCTAATAACACATTTGGAAATCCTTCGTTTTTACTTGACAAAACAGTAAAATAAGCATTCTTGTAATATGGAAATGGATTATCAATTTTACCTTTAAATATAATTAAATGTTCTAATTTAATTTCCCTGACATACTTTTCTAATTCACATCTGAAAGCCCCTTCTCCTAAAATAATTAATTTTATATTTTTATTTACCAAATCTGATTTAGAATAACAATATATTAATTTATCAAACTGCTTAACCATATTTTGCATATTCCCAACAGCCAAAATGTATTGATCTGAAGAAAACATTTTACCATCAATCAATTTCTTGTTAATATAATCAAAATCAACAGGATTATATATTGTTTTGACATTATGATATTTATAGTCAAATTCTACTTTATTTTTAATTTTTTCAGATACGGTTACTATTTTATAACAATGCTTGTAAATGTATTTTGCCAGAAATTTAATATTTGGAAAATATAAATTAACCATGTAACTATGAATGATCTGTATCAGAGGTGAAGAATATATACATTTAGAAATAAAAACCTCTTGTAAATTATGATTTTTGACTCTGGTATCAATTATAAAATCAAATTTATTCTCTTTAAAGAACTTTCTCAATATATAAAATCTTTTAATTTTATTAAAAAAATCATTTCTTTTATTCTTTAGCTTTCCAAGATTGATAAGTTTACCTGAAAATTCATATTCGACCTTATCTACAACAATAATATGGTAAACATCTATATTATTTCTTTCAAAGAAAACAGAAAGCAATGCCGAACAACGCTCAGCCCCTCCACCTGCTAGCTGGTCAGAAACAATGCAAATACTTCTTTGCATATTTAATTTGTTCATTTTATTACTATTTTAGCAACAAATATAATGATAATGAATATTTTACTTGTTGGAGAATATAGCTTATTACATAATTCCTTAAAAAGTGGATTAACTGAATTAGGACATAATGTAACTTTAATCGGAAATAGCAACGGCTACAGATCATATCCTGTTGATTATGATCACGAAGCTAAATTTCTAACAAAAAAAATCTTTATAATTCCGAGGAAAATATTTTTCCGTTTGTTTAAGTTTGAATTATTAGGTATCGAATATGGAATTCGCTTTTATCTTCATTTATCAAAATTGAAAAATTTTGATGTTGTTCAATTTGTTAATGAAGCCCCAATTAAAACTTCTAAATCTTTAGAATATTTTTTTATCAGAAAGATTTTTAATTCGAATAAAAAATGTTTTGTATTATCTGCAGGCATTGATTATTTGACTTTAAAATTTTACATGGAAAATAAAAATTACAAATCACTAATGACTCCTTTTTTTCAGAATCCAAAACTAAAAGAACATCTTCAGTTTTTTGATTATTTCAGCAAAGGTCATATTAAGATCCACAATTTTATCACAACTAATTTTAACGGGTTGATACCAACTGATTTTGACTATGTCGAAGCAAACAGAAATAGTCCTATTTATAAAGGTTTTATACCCTATCCTGTTAATATAAAGAAACTGAAATTCGAAAAATTATTCATTGAAAATAAAATTGTGATTTTTCTTGGAATAGGCCGGTATAGTTACCACCAGAAAGGAATAATTTACTTTGAAAAGGCTTTGGAATTGATTAAAAAAAAATATGCTGAAAGAGTCGAGATAATTATCGTAAATACTATTCCGTATCCAGAATATATAAATCTTTATAACAAATCACATATTCTTTTAGATCAATGCACGTCTCGCGATCAGGGATATAATGCACTCGAAGCAATGGCTAAGGGAAAGGTAGTTTTTACAGGAGCTGAAACAGAATTTACGAAATATTATAATTTATCAGAAAGAGTTTGTGTCAATGCTATTCCTAATGTTGACTATCTGGTCAATGAATTGTCTTTTTTAATAGAAAATCCACAAGAAATAGTAGCTATGGGGATACGTGCCCGATCTTTTGTCGAAAAAGAACATGATTATATAAAAATTGCCCGGAAATATTTAAAAATCTGGGAAAATAATTAAATTTTAACAACTTTACTTCTCTTAAAGAGACGAACTTGATAAATATTTCTTACTCCAGAATTACCTGTTTTTTGAAAAAAACAATAAAAAAGGTAATTATTATTTTAAGAAAATCATACGGAGTTCACAATAAATTAAAGAAATCTAAAATCATTCTATTGCCATATAAATTTTAGAAAAGTCATTAGGCTGATATAAATTATAACTTTTATCTGACTGAAGATTTTTAAGCAATTCTTTGTCCTCACTCAAAAAAGAAAATAAGACCCTGAATAAATTTACGGATGATTTTAATTTTGAATCATATTCTGTATATTGGGGAGTATTCCATTTTATCGCGAGTTTAGCGCCAAAAACTGATTTTAAAAGAACTTTATCCGAAATTTTTTTTGAAGCTTCCAAAGTATGTGAAAACCCAACAAAACCACCATGATCTGCCCCTATGATTATAATAGCATTTGAATCGTTTTTTTCAATAAAAGAGACTGTTTCTTTTAACCACTTATTTGCTTCTCGCAATCTTTTTATATAAGATATTCTTTCTTTTTCAATCCCCAAAGATTGTTGTTTATAAACTGCTATATGATTAGGTGCAAATTTTTCAATAAAGAAAAAATTATTAGTACCTCTATTTTTTAATATTTGATATTTTAAATCACTTGAAAGATTTCGTTTTGACTCAAAAACATTAAAATAAGGAACTTCGTCTGAATTAAAATTACAATAGTCATACTCAACATTCGGGCTATTAGCAAGTAAATAAGGGCTTTCTGTTAAAAAAAATGTTTTATAAGTATTCTTTTTAAATATTTTTAAAACCGGATTTTTTCCTGTAATTAAATCTCTGGAATATTTAAAATTCGAATTTATATTATAAAAATGATGCTTCATGAAAAAGCAAGAACTGTTTGACGTTAAAGTCGATTCATAATTACTTCTAAAATCATTATATAATGTAAATTTTTTTTCTTTTAACCATTCATCAAACTCTGAATTATCAAAACGATATAAAATACCTTTAAGGTTTTCGTTACTTGCATATCCATCTGTCTCAATGTAATATACATTAGGCTTCTTTTTAAAACTGGTATTAAGAATATGATCAGGCTGTTGCTGCCATGAAGCAGATTTTCTAAGATTGCCCCAAATTATTTCAGAAACTTTTAAAACTGGAATTACTGAAAGTAATAAAATAAAAACTATTATTTTTTTGTAATGCATATAAAGTTTTAAAGAAATAAAGCAAACAAAAACTAATAATCCTAATAAAAGCTTTTTCTTGATTGTTAAAAAATATACTTGTGAAAAATAAGCAGCCGTTAATTCAACAACTACAACAAATAAAAAGTGTTTTCTGTAAGGCTGTAACTTTTTGAAGCGGATGAATAAATGATACAATAAAAATATACTGATTGATGGCAATATCAAAAACAAAAAAGAAAAGTAAACCACATGTCTTAATGAATTAATATCTTCAAAGTTATTTGAATAATAAAAAACTATTGGATAAAAACCGGAAAAAAAACCCACCAGCAAAGGATAATCCTTTTCTCCTTTGATAAAATTGTCAAATTGTGTTTTGATACCAGAATTCATTTTTATGGATTAAGACGTTTCAAACTATATAAAATTCTTTCAGAAGACTCAATTTTCTCTTTCTTTATGATTTCAAAATAAACTGTATATTCTTTTTCGAAATTTTCTTCGTTATAAAAGTCAAAATGACCTGCAAATTCTCTTTTACTGTCCAATAAAAACTGAACCCACGAATCTGTTCTTGCAGGGAATTCAATCAAAAGGTTCGAAGCCATTTTTGAGAAAAACTGAGCCGAAAATGAAAATGGAATATTTCCGGATAAAGTAATATGATGGATTACGGCCAAAGCGAGGCAAGCATCAAGATTTTGCGCTTTCACTCTATCAACAAAAGAAAAACGCTCTGCGTTATTAAAACCATAATTTGCTACCGGATTTAATACATCTGCAACGAGCGGTAATATGTTTTTTTCTTTATTTTTTAGTACCTGCCTGTAATTTTGTTCTACTGCATTAGCGTCAACGTCTGCTACAATTAATAACTCTGCCTGCTCTTTTAACTCGCGCGAAAAGGTACCATCATTGCCTCCAATATCAATTAAAGATTTTCCTTTTATGGATAAAAACCAATCCTTAACAAACTCTTTCTTAAATTGATACGCAACATCATTATAATTGATCTGATTGTAATAATGATCCCATTCTGTTTTTTCGTTAACCGATAAATTTAGAATGTAATCATACAAACCGTCAATTAGTTTAATTTGAGAAGCTTTCGATAAATTATTGTTTACTGTTTTTTTATCTGACTCGTATTTCTTATCATATTTAGCCAATAAATGAATGTTGGTCAATAATGTAGGACTAAAATAGCTTTTGACAGGCAGTAAGAGTGACAGTTTTTGTAACGAAAGACCGTCAAGGTTTTGAGACAGCATTTTTAAATGCTCCTGTCCAAAATATTTTGCCAGGACTAAAGGACCTAAAAATTGCATTATAAACTGCTTGTAGGCCAGCCATGGATTATTTTCTTTATAAAAATCAAAAGACAGGGTGTCTATAAAAACAGGTTTTCCTTCATGAAAAGTAATGTTAAACGCTGAAGCATCTTTTAACGTAAAATTATTTTGCAGAGACAGCTTTTGGATTTTCAAAGTCAGCAAAGCCGCATGTTTGTATTGTAAAAAACTCCATTCGTAAGGATAAGTTACAAAGGGAATTTTTTGTGCTTCTATAATGATCTGATTTTGATTTTCCTGAACTGTTTTGTGCGGAATTAAATATTTTTTTTCAAAAAGAGTATCATAGAAACCACTTTCTGTTAAAGATTTGTATTGACTGAAATAAACCGGTTTTATTACTCTTTTAATGCTTCCGTCTTCTATAAACACATATCCGGACGGATCCCTAAATGAAGAAGTCGTTCTTGTGTTTTTCATTTATTGCTGATCTTCCTTAGTATCGGTATCATCCATTAAATCATCTTCTGCTTTGTTTTTGATTCCAAAAACAGATTTTATTTTATGTATAACTGTTCTGTAAAACAATAATACTCCTGCTACTGCAGCCGCTAAAAACTGAACAATCAAAGCGCCCGTTCCCGGATCAAAATATAATGGAATCATATTTACGTATTTTTTTTCAAAAATACCTAAATTTAAGTAAATTCATAATGTATATGCCTACAAATTAACTTATACTATTCTTTTTATTTTTTATACTTAATTAAAGCTAATTATTATTGGCATCTCTTATTTTTCCTGCCACTACCTGATAAATCTTCTTAGTATCAGAATTATTAAAAAGTTAATCTGCTAAAAAAGAAAATGTAATTTTCATGCACTATCTATGCTTTATCTATGCTTTTGTGTCGTCCTTGTGTCGTCCTAAAATAACTATACAAATTATAATTTTAAAATTATGATCTATAATATCTGATAAAAAACACGTTTTACCTGACATTTTTTTATATTTGAAACTAAATGGCTTTATCTTTGAGCCTTAAGAAAACTAACACTCATTATGGAACAGAAAATACATCAGGGAAGAAACGTAAAACGTTTTAGAGAAATGCTCGGCATCAAACAGGAGGCTTTGGCTTATGATCTGGGAGATGACTGGAACCAGAAGAAAATTTCTATGCTGGAGCAGAAAGATGTTATTGAAGATAGTCTGCTTAAACAAATATCAAATTCGTTAAGAATCCCTGTTGAGGCATTTCAAAATTTTGATGAGGAGCAGGCAATAAATATTATTTCTAATACATTTCATGATACTCAAGGCTTAATAAATTACAGCCCAACTTTCAATAATAATCCAATCGACAAATTGATTTCACTTCATGAAGAAAAGATCGCACTATATGAGCGTATGCTGAAAGAGAAAGATGAAATGATGGCAAGGCTTGAAAAGCTAATCAGTAAATAACACCTTGTTTTTCGAAGTATTCTTTACTAACGTTGTTCATGTATGTGAACTGCTGAATTTTTACTTACAACAAGTTAACCATTTTATAAAGTATACTAAAATAAGTTTGATATAAAAGTAAACCCTCGCAATTTGCGAGGGTTTGCTTTTATATACTTTATAGTGTCTCTGCGGGCACGAGCCAGAGGCATCGCGCTAGCCGTTGAACTTATTTCTGCTCGCGCCAGCTGGGGGAGTTTGTTTTTTTTATGATTTTATTCGTAACACTTTTGTCCTTTACAATAGAAACCTAAACTTTTGGTTTTTATATTACCTTTTTTATCAATTTTGATTTCTATAGATTCTTTTTGTGGTGGATATTCGTGGAATTTCATCAAATGAAGTTCATAATATTCATTAATTATCCTATAAGCACTTCCCTTAATATCTGCATCTAAAATATAATCATAGGTTCTTGCTAAAAGCATTGCTTCTTCTAAATTGTCTATTGTTCCTAAAAATTTTCTAAACTGCTCTTTAGTTTTCAAATATTCTAGTTTATCACTTTCGACAGTTACAGCATAATTACAACAATAATTTGGATGACAACCTTCAAAAAAGCCTAATATATTGTGATTTATATTTATATGTTTTTTTTCTAAAGTATCTCCACCTTGTTTTAAAACTGTATGTTTTTCTTTACCTGAATTTTGATAATAAGACATATAAGCCCAGTATTGATATTTTTTGTTAGGAATAATTTTAGTTCCTAAACTGTCTTTATAGTTAGAACTTAAATCATATTTTATTTTTTGAAATTTAGGTTCTTCTTTTTTTGAACAAGAACTCATTATGAATAAACTAATTAAAATTGAAAAAATATTTTGCATATTAATGTATTCTAGCGTTATTAACTTGATACCAACCATTATTTGAGTAAGGAATGCCACCATATTGAAAAGCAAACTTAAAAGCATAAACTTCTGAATAAGCTTGAGGCTTTTTACTATAATCCCCATATTTAGCTATTAATGGAGCTAATTGTCCCGTATAATTGAAATATGCGTGACCAAATTCGTGAAGCATATTATGAGCTAAGGTTCTATAAGAAGCGAAAGAAGATTTAAAGAAAGTAATAGTTGAAGATTTATAGTTATCAGTATCATATGCAAAAGTCTTTGCTTCAGAAATTCCATCACTTGGCGCATAAGCATATTTTGGTTGAGCATACATTTTAGGATTACCAGACTTATTATGCCAATTTTTTAATGTTGGAACATTTTCAGCCATAGTATTTAAAGTAGTCTCATTTGCTGGAGCAGGACTATCAGCGCTACTTCCATAAGCATTATCTATCTCTTTATCAAACTTATGTTTTGCAAATGCTTCATCCATTTTATGCATTGCATGATTCAATCCACTAACAACTAATCCCGTAACAGCCCCCTGCCAAAAATTACCACCAGTTAGTGCCGCACCAGCACCAGCAGAAACTGTACCAAAAGCAATCATACCTGCAACATTATTAGCTCCTAAAGCTCCACTTATTCCCTGATGTGCATAAGTAGAGGTTACAAAATGTCCTTCGGTCAAACTACTATTGGTTTCAAAATTTGTTTCAGTTGTACTACCTCCACTCCAGGCACTAGCAGCAATACTACTCAAAGCGCCGGCCGCAAAACCACTCCAAAACTTACCTCCTTGTATCGCCGTCATACTACCCTGAAAAGTTCCATGAGCCACTGCACTAAATGCCGCCTGCGAATAGAAATTGGTAAATAAACTAGTTGACGCACTACCAATACCATATGTCACAGCTGAACTCGCTGCACCTATAAACGTAGCTTTAGCCAAACCGCCAACACTAAACGGCACATCGGCTAGCAAAGCGGGACTTTTATACTATTTTATGGCTTTCAAGAACTTTTAAAATACGCAAAGTCATGAGACTTTGCGGAGCGGGGGATTTATAATGTGCAATAACGGCTTCGGCCACTTAAAATCAGCTTATAAGATTATCTTATTTTTTCAATTGTTAGTAATCCCTAATTTAAGTTACTAATCACAGACTAGCTCCAGTGGCTTAGTTTACTACAACTGTTGACCATTTTATTAAAAACACAAAACCTCACATTGCTGCGAAGTTTTGTACTTCTATTCTTTGTATATTCTCTTTAGCGGGCACGGAAAGAATTTCCGCGCTATCGTTGCCTATGAGAATCTGCGCAAACGGGTTGATGGCAACGCCGTTTTTCTGGAGTTTGGCCAGATTTACCCCATTCCAAAAAACTCTTTCTTTTTAAAGACCCAAGTATCATTTTCTTTTTCAAAATAATATTTATGATGAATCATACTTATCCCTATTCTTTTTTTCACTTCAATGCTTGATTTGTTTCCTTTCATACTAAAATTAAAAAAACTCACAAACAAAACATTAGTATCATAATTATTGACTTTAACAATCTCTATTTTGTAATGTGATTTAAAATTAACCAAATCTTCTTTTTGCAAATTAAATCTCAAATAATTTGTCTCATTATTTTTATTTAATTTGTTTTCTTTTACTAAAATTGAATCTAGCAAGCCAATTGTCATTTGTTTCACCTTCAAAGGTTTATAATTTTTAAAATCCTTATGGGAAACTGATGAAACAGGCATTTTGCTGATATCAAAACTCTCAACAGAGTCTATTAAAACATTTATATTTTGTGTTATCAGTTTTCTACTATCTTCTGTTTCATTCTGTTTTTTACAACCTAACAATAGCAAAATAATTACTATTCTTAATACTTTAAAATTTCCAATCATATATTGTTGCATTTTTTGTTGAACCAATAATTCCGTTAACTAATCCAAAAACTCTTTTTTCAAACATTTGACCTGCTTCATACTTTCCAACTAATGAAGGTAATCCATTCCAGTACCTACCATAATGAACCAGTTCGTGCAAAACTGTGATTCCTGCCAAAAAAGATCTTCCATTCAAATTGTCAAATATTTTAAACCTTGTATAATCAAATCCGCCTTTATCTAAACTTGATACTAAACTTTCGCTAATATGAATATTCGTGTTGTCTTTTGAACCAAAAAATTGTCCCCATTCATCTGTTCCTCCAACTTTTACCATATTGACAAGATTTCCTACAGATAATAAACTTAATATTTCTTTGTTTGAATAACCACTATACAAAGACATAGACTCTAAAACAGATGGATGATCTTTTACATAGGTTTTTAATTTTGAAAGGACTTTATATAGCCCCGGATATTTTTCTTCAATCTCATTCTTGATCTGTATCATATGTGCATAATGATTCAAGCCAGAAACCACAAGCCCAGTAACAGCTCCCTGCCAGAAATTACCTCCAGTAAGAGCAGCTCCAGCTCCACCGGAAACTGTACCAAATGCAATCATACCAGCTCCTGAACTTGCGAAGTTTCCTGCTCCATGATAATTACTATTTGGTCCTCCTCCGCTCCAGGCACTCGCCGCAATACTGCTCAAAGCACCAGCTGCAAAACCACTCCAGAATTTACCTCCTGAAATAGCTGTCATACTACCCTGAAACGCTCCATGTGCCACAGCACTAAACGCTGCACTAGCATAGAAATTGGTAATTGTACCAGCAGCACTACCAATACCATATGTTACCGCTGCACTTGCTGCTCCAATAAAAGTAGCTTTTGCCAAACCACCAACACTAAACGGCACATCGGCTAACAAAGCGGTTACTGTATAGGTCAATGCTGCTATAGTTGCACCAATTATCACAGCACCAGCAAAACCAATAACTACTTCCCCACTAGGATCCGTATACATCAACGGATTATTCAGCACATAGGAATACCTGTTGTAATTCTGGGTATTCTCAGGCTGCTGTATAAAATTATCCGGCATTAAAAAAGAACGTAAAACAGGATCGTACAAACGGCCGTTCATGTGTATCAGACCAACCTCTGCCAGATGTTCGTGGCTGGTATAACCACGGTCGAGCATCATCAGGGCTGCTCCTGTGCCGTTTGTCGGCAGGGTGATCGCAACACCGTTTTTCTGCAGTTTGGCCAGATTCCCCCAGGCATCAAACTGGCGTCTTTCTACCGCTGTACCTGTGTTGTCTGAAATAGCGATAATGCTTCCCAGATAATCCCTGTGAAGATAATATTTTTTGTCTGTAATGGCGCCTGTCGCGACCGTTTTTGTTTTTTCTGTATACAGAGGTGCTCCGTACGCATCACCTCCGATATAAGTTCTTATGGTAACTTCTGTAGGAGTCCTTATAATCTCTACCGTACCGTCATCTGTATAGTTCTTGGTTTTGGTATACACACCATCTGCTCCCGGTGTGGGGATCTGAAAGCCAAATTTCATCGCCTGCCTTGACAGATGGGAGTTATACGTAAATGTTGTACTGCCTTTATCGCTTTCGTTTATCGATATAGGGCTTTTAAACATATTATAGGTTACCAATTGTTTTGGCAGATTGTTGTAATAAGCCTCACCCTCTGTCGTCAGTTCTATTTCTTTCTTCTGGTAAATCCCGGTATTGAAATTACCGTTGTAGGTAACTGCCCCCAGTTTGTTGTTATTGGTGATCCTTCCCCTGTCATCATAGGTATTCGAATCGACAATACCTGTCAACGGGTTGGTCCAGTTGGTCAGTCGGTCTAAAGCATCATAGGTAAACGTTTCTGATGTTCCTAAAGCCACATTCTGACGGTTGCTCAATGTTCCTTTTATGGCATTAAAACTATAGGTATTGTTTACAATATTAATACTGTTTTTGGTATGTGTCTGAGAAGTATAATACCCATGCACATCATACGCATTGGTTATGGCCACTCCGTTCCCCAAGGTTTGGGTTAACGGCTGCATCTTCTCGTTGGCTGTATTGAGCTGCCATAAAACGGCATCATTGCCATCTGTCAATTTATCCATCATACCGTTGTAGGCATTGTACACGTTTTTTGTGGTAACAGATTCGCTTACCCCCGATGTCAGATCCTGTGTTGCATTGGTCGCTGTAACTGGTCTTCCGTAGCTATCGTAGGTTATGTTTTTAGTTTGCGTAAAAGCGGCATTGGTTTCTGTATTGGTTACAGCTCTGTGGTATTCATCATAGGTATACCCAAAACTATCTATGTTTGCTCCCAAGCTATTTTTACTGGTTTCACCTGTAAGCTGAGCAAAAGAGTTGTAGGTATATTCTGTCTCGATATCTGCCCCATCGCCTGACACTTTTCTTTTGGTTACTTTACCAAATTCATCATAAAAAGTATCTGTTTGCCCTTTTGGCGTCGTTTCTGTGATTAATTGTCCAAAGGCATCATAACTGTAGGTATAGGTTCCCGCATTAGGGTCGGTCATGGCGGTTTTATTGCCCCAGCCGTCGATGGTAATGTTTACTTTGTGCCCGCCATAATTTGATTCTTTCAACTGCCCATTGGCATAATAAGTAAAAGTGATAGTACCTCCCGGATCTGTCGTCTGTGTTTTATTGCCCAGGGCATCCACTGTTGCTGTTGTTGTTTTTCCGTCATCAACGCTTGTGGTAGTCAGACCTGAATAGGACAGCGTTTGTATCCTGCCCGTTGGCTGTGTTATTTTGGTCGGACGCATCAGATAGTCATATTCATATTCTACCCATCGGCTTGGAGATGAAAAATAAGGCTCGCTTTCTTTTGTTTTTCTTCCCAGACCGTCATAAACCACCTGTTTTGAGATAGTCGAATTGACTGCCAATCCTTTTGTTGTTGTGATAACCGCTCTTCCCAATACATCGTACTGCGTGATGCTTTTGGCATTATCGCCTACTGTATTCTGGCTGGTAACAGTGTAGCCTCCATCTGATAATTTAGCATA
This sequence comes from Flavobacterium cheongpyeongense, assembly GCF_003202435.1. Classification (GTDB taxonomy): domain Bacteria; phylum Bacteroidota; class Bacteroidia; order Flavobacteriales; family Flavobacteriaceae; genus Flavobacterium; species Flavobacterium cheongpyeongense. The sequence goes on along the minus strand of NZ_QJHK01000025.1, from coordinate 23,661 downwards.
AGTAATGGTGGTTTCCAATGGTACGGCAGATACACCGGTCGTTTTGGTTTTGGTCAGTTTTCCCCAATTATCAAATGTATAATCGCTTACTACTCCAAAAGGACTTGTTGATTGTGTTACCTGCCCTAGTCTGTTGTAAACAAAATTAGTTACAAAGTTCTGATGATCTGTTTTTTTGACCACGAAACGTTTGGTGGCATCGTACTCATCTGTTATTTTTCGGGCTGTCGGTGCCGGCAATGCATTAGGGGCAGAAACCGTTTTGGTCAGCAGATTCCCTACTGCATCATAAGTCATGTCTTCGACAATGGCATAGGTATTGTGTCCTTTTTTCTCTGTGCGGGTCAGGTTTGTTCCTGTGTAAGTATGTATTTCTTCAGATGTTCGGGTATCACCGGAAGCAACATTGTTGGTTGAAGTATTTACTTTTTTAGGCCTTCCGATGTAATACGAACTTCCTCCTCCTGATGGGTTACTGTCATATTCTGTATCCACTGTTGTGCTTCCTTGCTCGGTTGAGCCAGTGTACTTTTTGGTAACCGCTTTTCTTTCCAAACCATAATAATCTACAGAGGTCACGGTGCCATCATAGGTAAAAGCAGTCTCTGATTTTACGCCCGACAATGCATCAAGAGTCGTTTGTGAATCCAGCAAAACATTATATACTTTTGATGCTGGATTGGTGTAAGTTGAAAAGACATTCGTTTTAGTGCTTAACAAATTAGAAGGTACTGCATCAAAAACCGTAGCCCCGTTGGTGCTTGACCAGGTTATGGTATTGGCTCCTCTAAGATTCACATCATTGTGCTGTGTTGTCCATATTTTGGTATCAGACGGAGATAAATACCAGCTGCTTCTTGTGGTTCTGGTAAAACCAACAGTTCCGTAGTTGAAATTGGATACATAACCGCGATACCTGAAATCCTGATATTTCGAAACTCCATTGATGGTAGCGGTTAATTTAGAAACCAAATAACTTCCTGAGTTTCTGACAATCTCAATATTGGGATAGTTTACAGCATCTGCGGAGGAATAAAAATCAGTGCTGCTATTTCCAAATTTGCCGTCTGTGGCTTCCATTGCTTTATAATCAATAGTCTGAATGATTTTCCCATTGGCTTCTGTGACTGTCTTTAATCGATTGTCCTTATCAAAATCTTTATTGAATTGGTAATATTCGATTTTGTTAGAATGTCCACGAACAATAACCAAATCGGTATTGGCACCATCGTATCTGTAATTGGAAACTAAAGGAATTGGGATATCAGGAGAACCTGAAAAGGAAACACCAGAATCATAAGTCATAGGAAACTTATTAGTACTTGCTGTATTTCCTATATTATTCGTATAGCCTTTAACCCACCATTCTGTATTATGGTTATTAATAGTCCATTTTGGCTTGTAATACCTTCTCCATACCCGCACAATATCGGATTTACCATCTTTGTTGATATCAATAGCATAATAATTGCTAAAATGGGTTTGAGAATCAAAATGTGTACCTGTATTAGGCCAGTATTCTACGATATTGTCGTGAGTTTCTTTTACGAAAAATTCTCCTCCGGTCGGTTTTGGATTACTGTAATAAATATGCCATTTCACCTGTCCTTCTCCACCTTCTCCATCAGGAAGCATGATATCGGTTTTTCCATCTCCGTTGTAATCGCCTAATAACAATTGCTTTGTAGTTGAATATTTATCCAGAACGCCCATTCCAATTACTTCTAATTCTATCCAAGGGCTTACAGTTAGTTGTTTAAAATTAACTATTTTATACGTTTTATCGTAATTAATTACTAATATATCTGATTTTCCATCACCGTTGAAATCTGCCGTAATTTTTTTATCACCTAATAAAACAGAACTGTTTTCCAACTTAACAAATTCTTTCTGACCCAGGACTGTAGATGCATTGGGATCAAGATTCATTAAATGAAAATCGTATCCTTCAGACGACTGACTTTCAGTACAATACTCATCTATTAGATAACCGTTACCGTCATATACTGCATAAGGATAAATTAAAGTTTTGTGGTTTCTCTGACTTTGTATTAAAAATTCACTTATACCATCTCCATTAAAATCTCCTTCAAAATAATCATTAAATTTTAAAAGATTTGCAATACTACTACAATATGAATCTGAATCTGGATCAATAATCATCGTATTATTAAAATCTATTATCTTATTGTGGCTCAAGACGACTCCATTCCCAGATAAATTATACGTTTTAAACTCTATTGTGGTCAAAGTTTCATTAATATAAACAATCGATTGGAATTGGTTTAGTTTATTATCAGTGAGTGTAGTGGCAGCAAATTTGTAACGAATCCATACAGGTAAATCAATTGGAGCATTGCCCGTATCACCATTAAATAAATTAGTAAACAGTTTATTATCAGCTACAAAATCCAACCTGCCATCCCCATCAAAATCTCCTGCTAAGGAAGCTTGAGAGAAATTCAGATTATTTGTATATTGTTTCTCTGTTTTTGTAGTTGTAGTGGGTATACCATCACCATGATATGCAAAAACTACAGGATTTGATTCTTCGCTTTGAGCATTGATTTCCTTTATATTTGTTACTCGTTCATATCCTGAATCATCAGTCGCATGCGTTAATTGGTACTTTCTGAAAATAGCATTGTTTGCATATACCTCTATGAATTTTAAGATTTTAGTGGCATAGACTGCACCCCCTTTCATATAATCTCTTTCTACCCTTTTTGCATTATCGTATTTAAAAGCAATTTTATCCTGAGCCGCAATTCCTGCTGTTGTGTTGCCGCTAAATATAATGGAATCAATATACAACTGGTTTGTACTGTTATAGGTAACCGTTTGATAGGTATAATCGATAAAATTTCCATACGTATCTTCAAAACGCACAATATACCAGGAATTAACCGATACCGAATTTTGCAGCGTCCCATCTCCTTTTGAGCCGTACCAGCTTCGTGAGCCATCTGGTGCCGTGACTATAAAATACGTTACAGATCCTTCGATTTTTAATTCGATTTTGGTATTGCTTTTATACTCGGTTTCGTAGGTAGAACCGTGTGCCCAATACGTACCTGTTTTTATTAACAATCGTTGACCATCTAAGGATAATTTATCATTATCATCAAAATCAACTCCGTCTACAAAACCGTCAATATCACGACGCGTAGCTATACGGCTTATGGCCGAAATACTATTAATGCTCCAGCCTTGACCTGCAATTCCGCCTCTTGCACCGCTGCTATAGGTAAGATTGATAATAGGTGCCACATTTTTTATACTGGGCGGCATCGCTATTGGCAAAGTATAGGTAGCAGTACCTGAAGCTGCTATTTGTAATTCTCCTTTAGTATCTGTGAAATTTTGAGAAAAAGAAAAAGAGGAGAATAAAACTATAATGAAAAAGTAAAATTGTTTCATGTCTAAATCTTATTGCTTAATAATTTTAATTGTTTTAGGATCACCTGATTTGTAGTTAACTAAAACAACATACACGCCCGACGGATATGACTGAAACAATATGTTTTGACTGTTATTCTTTTTAGTTTCCCGAAATGTATTTAAAACCTGCCCCGCCAATGAAATCAACTGAATTGAAGTTACATAATTGTCATCCGTAAGCTCCCACTTGAGATACAACTCTTCTTTTACTGGATTCGGGTAATAGGAAATCATTTCCTCTCCTTCTATTTTTTCAAGGTCTTCTTCAACAATGGCTTCTATTTCCTTGACTTGTTTGCCTGTTTCCGGCGGGCAGTTAACACATAATGTTCTACTAATCTGATTCCCGGCATTATCATAACTAAACTTAATCTTCGTTTGGTTTTGGGCATTGGACCATAGCGAAAAAACCAATACCAATAGGGTAATATAATATTTCATTAAACTGATTCTTTTAAAGTGATAAACTTATTTTTTTTGGGCAGCCAATAATAACTTTACCTGAGATTTCAACTCTTCCATTTCTTTATTCTGCTGAATTAAATAAAGTGTAAGCTCTTCGATTTTTTCCTGCTGAATTTTTGCCATTTCTCCAAGTTCCAGCCCTTTTTCAGTAATTTCTTTTGCAGATGGTACATTAGGCAAATGACCATTTTGAGCGATGTACTCCTCTACTTTTGTAAGTGGTTTCAAATAATAGTTTTTTGCAAAAACATAATCAGCCCAGGTGTTGTAGACTTTTACTTCTTCTGCCCTTACTTTTCCTTTTACTGAAAGTCTGTAGGTTTCTGAACCATCTGTGAAGTTTGAGGTTCCGATACCAATATTGGCATCTGTCAGAATATTTCCTTCTACTTTAGCACTACCTCCCTGTACAAACAACTTATGGCCTAAACTATTAGCATAATCAGCAAGTCCTCCTATAATTACTCTTGTATTTGGTTTAGGCATAGTCAAAGTAAAAATATCATTTCCATAATCATAAACTTTAAAATAGTCTGTTTGATTTTTATCCATAAGCGAGAAATAACCTTCTCCTCCAGTATCTGCTTTAGTAATAAATCTTGTATGATTACTTCTGTCATCTATAGTTAAAACAAAAGCAGATTTAGTTAAATTAATGATATTTGATTGTGGATGATCATAAAAACATAATAATCTGCCATTTTCTAAAGGATCCCTTATAGTTCCTAAATTTAAAACTCTATTCGAAATATTTCTATCCTTCCAATCGGTATAAGTTGCACCATCGGGAAGAGATTTAAAAAACTCTCCTTCTTTTGCTTTGACAATACCAACAACTTCAAGCTTCGCTGTCGGTTCAGTAGTTCCTATACCCACATTAGTATTTGTAGTTGTACTATTAGGCAATATACTTCCTGCTCCTCCTACACCAGTGCTAATTTGTGCATTTACGGCTATGTTACAAAAAAGAACTCCAAAAAAAAGTACTGTAATTTTATTTTTCATTGTATGATTTTATTAGTCTTATAATGTTTTTACTGATAGAAATAAGTATTAAAAATATTATGATTATTTTTTAGAAGCCAATAAAGCTTTAACCTGAGCTTTTAATTCTTCCATTTCTTTGTTCTGTTGTATTAAATACAGCTTTTGCTCTTCAAGTTGCTTATTCTGCTGAATCAAATACAATGTAAACTCCTCAATTTTTTCCTGCTGAATTTTTGCCATTTCACCCAATTCCAGGCCTTTTTCAGTAATTTGTTTTGCAGATGGCACATTTGGCAAATGACCGTTTTGGGCGATGTACTCCTCTACTTTTGCAAGTGGTTTCAAATCGTAGTTTTTGGCAAAAACATAATCGGCCCAGGTGTTGTACACTTTTACTTCTTCTGCCCTTACTTTTCCTTTTACTGAAAGTCTGTAGCTTTCTGAACCATCTGTGAAATTCGAGGTTCCGATGCCGATACTGGCATCTGTGAGAATATTGCCTTCTATTAAGGCACTACCATTTTGCACTACCAATTTATGAGGAAGGCCAGGGACATAATTAGAATAGCCACCAATACACAATTTAGAATCTGGCTTACCCATTTGCTGATATACCTTTCCTGTACCATCCTCAAACACTTTAAGGTATTCTGTTTGATTTCGATCGAGCAATGTAAATGTTCCGGTACCACCTGTTTCTGCATTTATAGAAATTCTTGTATGATTACTCCTGTCATCAATAGCAAATCCAAAATTAGATTTTGCATCAAGATTTGACTGTGGATGATCAACAAAACGTAATAATCTACCATTGTCTAAAGGGTCTCTTAGAGTACCTAAATTCAAAACCCTATCCCTAATATTTCTATCTTTCCAATCCGTATAAGTTGATCCATCCGGAAGAGACTTAAAAAATTCTCCTTCGTTAGCTTTTATACTGCCTACTACCTCTAATTTATATGCCGGATCAGTAGTTCCTATACCTACATTCGTATTTGTAGGTGTACTATTAGGCAATATACTTGCCACTCCTCCTGCACCTGTACTAATTTGTGCATGTAGAGTTGTATTTAAAAAAAGAGCTCCAAAAAAAAGCAGTGAAATTTTATTTTTCATTTTGTCTGAATTTATTTATTGTAATGCAGTGCAATATTAATAAATAAAGAAGGAATTATTCTTAATAAAAAAATCTAAAATATAGAAATGAATTTTCATTAAAAAAACAAACTCATAATTATTTTAAATATAATTTCACAAGAAAAAAACACTATTTCATTACAAAATGTACCAATTACTTATATAATTATCTCTACAAAGACATCTATCACAAATGATAAATCTAAAAAACTATCCAAACAAACTTTTCCTAAAATAAACAGCTAACCCCAGCAGATAAATAAAATTATCCAAAGCCTGAGCCATAACGATCCCTTGGATACCGAATATTACAACAAAATAATGACTCAAAAAATACAAAACAGTAAGTGAAGCTATTTCTGAAAGAATAAAAGCCTTTGTCATTTTTTTTGCAAAAAACTGAAATCCCAAAACCAATGCAGCAGATTTTAGAATATCGCCCGTTAATTGCCAAAAAAACAAGGTTGTAACCGGCAAAAAATCAGGAGTAAAGAGGAATTTTATAATAAAAAATCGAGCAAAATAAATAACGGTTACCGCAAGTACAAATAGTGGCAAAATATTTTTATAAAAAGTACGGAAAATATTTTGTGTCTCTTTGTTATTTTCGGCTATTGACAATTTTGGAAAAAAATAAACACTCAAAATTGTGGTAATAAACATCATATAATAAGTTGAAATCCTGGTCATCGTTTCCCAAAAACCGGCTTGCTCCAATCCAACCACTTCAATTATATTTTTTCGAATGACCAAATAAACTAATGGCCCTAACACAGAGGAAACCAAAGCCATAAGGGAATAAGATGATAACTTTTTTATAGTTTCAAAATCAAAATTTCGAAATTTAATTATTGATGAAAGACTAAGCTCTTTACTGATGAAATAAAACGTAACAAAAAACAATAATGAAGGTGAAATTACTATCGAAAGCAAAGCTCCCAAGGTTTTATAATTCCAAATCATGTAAAATGAAACCAACAAACCTATTGCATTCCCTGTGATATTTGTCCAAATTACTTCCTTAAACTTTCCCAGGCCATTAATAACCGAAAGCAAAAAAGCCGAAATTGCATACCAGGGTAATACTAAAGCTATCGCTTTAAAAATTATTTGATAATCAAAATTATTTCCAAAAATTTGTGTGTTCCAAAACGCTGCTAAGAAGAACAAAATAAAGCTTGAAACAACAGCAAAAAATAATAAGCTGATAAATGCCGTAGCAATTATTTTTTGAAGTTGCAACTTATCATTTTTGTGTTCAGCTACATATTTCACAACCCCATTTTGAAATCCAAGAGTAGTAATACTTTCTAATGATGATGAAAAATTTCGAAGATTGCCGACCAAAGCCATTCCGCTTGGACCAACAAAAACAGCCAGTAATTTTGAGGTAATCAATCCTATCCCAATTTTCAATAATACACTCAGACTGTTTAAAGAGGTAATTTTAAACAGATCTGTTTCTATTATTTTTTTTATAGGGTTCAATTTTAATATTGATTTAAAATTTCAACAACAAAACTTACCTCATCATTTGTCAAAACCGGACTCATCGGCAAACTCAAAACCTCATTGTGTATTTTTTCTGTAATTGGAAAAGATAAAGTATTCCATTCTGAAAAAGCTTTTTGCTGATGTGGCGGAATAGGATAATGAACCATCGTCTGAACTCCGTTTTCTAACAAATATTGCTGTAATTGATCCCTATTTTCAGTTCGGATCACAAACAAATGAAACACATGATTTTCAGACAAATCCCAAAAAGGTACTATTATTTTATCATTCTTTATTTCAGTAAGATAGCGTTTGGCAGCTTCCCGGCGTTTTTGGTTCTCGTTATCTAAATTGGGCAATTTTAAATTTAAAAAAGCAGCTTGTAACTCATCTAATCTTGAATTTACACCAATAAATTCATTATGATATTTTTTTTCAGAACCATAATTTCGAAGCGAAAAAAGCACTTTTGCCAGTTCAGCATCATTGGTGGTAATAGCTCCCCCGTCTCCCAAAGCACCTAAATTTTTTCCGGGATAAAAGCTAAAAGCTGCAGCATTTGATAAGTTTCCGGATTTTTTACTTTCGGCTTTCGGCTTTCGGCTTTCGGCTAAAACAGCACCATGTGCCTGAGCAGCATCTTCGATTACTAATAAATTATTTTGATTTGCAATTTTATGGATAGCATTCATTTCGGCTAATTGTCCATAAAGATGAACGGCCAGAATAGCTTTGGTTCTTGAAGTGATTTTACTTTCAATTAAATCAGGATTGATATTATACGTTTCGAGCCTTGGCTCAACTAAAACCGGAATTAAATCTGCTTGTGAAATTGCAAGAATACTTGCAATATAGGTATTTGCCGGAACAATTACCTCGTCCCCTTTTTTAAGTTTTCCTAATTCGATATACCCTTTAAAAATTAAAACAAGGGCATCAAAACCGTTACCGGCCCCTATACCATATTTTGTTCCGCAATAACTGGAGAAATTGCTTTCGAATACCGCTGTTTCCTTTCCTAAAATATACCAGCCATTCTCTAAAACCGATTTCAGTTTTTCCTGAAAAGCAGTTTCGTAAGGTTCGTTTATTTTTTTTAAATCTAAAAAGGAAATCATATCAAAACGTTATTTAATAAACTATAATTTGATGTTTGAACTTCGTAAAAATCATGCACAATGGTACTAGCTCCAAAACTTTCTTTCCAATAGGACAGCCCTTCATTGAGTTTTCTGCCCTGACTTTCATTTGAGATTCCAAAATCGAAAAATCGTTTGTTCTTGAAAACATCAGTAATCAATATGTAAAACAAAAAATCAATTCCACCCAATTCATTTTTATCTTCTATACCTGAAATATATTGGCTGTGAGCTACATTTGAACTTTCAAAAACAGTAGTTCCTGCAACAATAGTCCCATTATGATAAACATTAAACTGACGGACTTTTTCAGGAAACAAAGCTTTCAATTTCGTTATTTCCTCTAAACTATGTACGGGTTTTGCCTGATGTTTTTGGGCTAAATTAGGAATTAATATTTCATTCCAGAAATCATAAAAACCATCCACTTCTTTAACAATCAAACGATTAGAAATTCCGTTTTTAACACCTCTTTTTCTAATTTTTGACAAGGAATAAGAAGTTGATAAATCAATAACCGTTAAAGTATCCCTCCGAATTAATTGTGCATCTGACAAAAAAAGCGCATAATTCAGTTCTTCAGACGGCTTTTGATGGTAAACCGAAGGAAGCAATTTAACTTGTAATTTTTGAATAGCACTGGAATTCAAAAAAAACAAAATACATTTAAAAATTTGAATTACTGATGCCAGTTTAAATTTCTCATTATAAACCAGACCTCCATAAGTAAGTCCCTGATGCGAGTAGACAGTATCTTGATCTATATTTGCTGGTAAAACTGCAACCAGTTTCCCGCCTTCAAAAACCATCAATGAATAATCTTCAAACCGATCTTTATGATATTCCATAAAATCACGATGAAACAAAAATGTAGCATTTTTGGCCTGAGCAATAAAGTCATTCCAGGTTTTATAATGGTTTTCAGTATACTTTTTTACAGAATATCTATTCAATTTCTTTTTTATTTATGATCGAGTGCCGGCAAATACCATTTGAATCTTACAGCCATCAAACGTACTGAAATTATGACAACAGAAGTCGCTAAATATAGAATATCTTTATCCAAATCAAGACTTTGCAGAGCAAAAAATACAATTCCGCCGAAAATACAAATCGTAGCATAAATTTCCCTTCTGAAAATAGTTGGTATTTCTGTACACAAAATATCACGAATTACACCGCCAAAACAGGCAGTTATGGTTCCTAGAGCGATACAAATTACAGGATGCAGACCAATTGAGATTCCTTTTTCAAGACCAATTAAGGTAAAAACGCCTAACCCGATTGTGTCAAACAAAAATAAGGAGGTACGAAGCTTATCAAACTTTTTTCTAAACAGAACCGCCAATCCAAAGCCTAAAATAATCACATAAACGTATTTTAGATCCAGCATCCAGCCCACCGGAGTTCTTCCTATGAGGACATCACGAAGCGTTCCGCCACCAACTGCAGTAACAAAAGCAATGATAAAAACACCAAACGGATCCAGTCTTTTATGCATTGCCGTTAAAGCACCTGACATGGCAAAAGCCATTGTACCGATAATATCTAAGAGATAAAACATTTTCTTAAGATTCTAAGCTTCTGAGATTAACATCAACATTTTTTCATTGAATTTGATATTAATATTGTCATTGATACTGCCATTTACAACCTACATATTCTGAGTATAAAAATTATAATCTTTTAAAACTGTCCTGATGAATTCTGTAGGATTACCAATAGATTGATTTTTGATTCCCGCAACACTTTCTATTTTATGAACCAGCTTATAAATGATCTCGTAGTCATTTTTTGCTTCTGCCCGTAAAAATGTTTCTTTTATAATACGCATATCATTGTCTGATAGTTTTATCACCATAGGATAAGTAGGCACATAAGTCTCTCCTATTTCTTCTAAGATCGTATGACTGATATCAATTTTATTTTTTAAGGTGATTACTGATGTTCCTGCTACCATATCTCCTAATCGCTGTCCTTTTTTACTGGAAACTACCGTAATCAGAGCTATAATTCCGTTGAGAATAGAAATATCGATCAGCCTGAAAAACCAACGCATCAGATAATCACCAAAACCGGCCTGATAACCGTCAATTTTTACTACTTTAATTTTGATCAGTTTTTTTCCTATCGTTTGTCCTTCAAAAATGCTTTCAAGAATGAGGGAATAAATCATAACCGGAAAATAAAACCCTAAAAAAATTGTCCCAACGGACCATTGATCTAATTTTTGGAATAAACGATCCAGATTCAGCCAATAGAAAAAAATAAGATAAACCACTATGCCATAGGCAATTTTAATAGTCAAATCGATAAAATAAGAGCCTATTCGTTCGCCTGCTGAAGCAGCAATAAAATTTATTTTAACATTTTGCGTTGTATTAATAGATAATTCTGACATATTTTATATTTTAGCCCTCGATGAGAGAAGTTGCATTCATAAAACAAAATAAAGAAAAATGGCTGGAATTTGAACTGGCTATTTTTGGTAAAGCTAAAAAAAATCCTGATGAGTTAGCTAATTTGTACATTCAAATGATGAATGATCTGTCGTATGCGCAAACCTATTATCCAAAAAGTAAAACCGTTATTTACTTAAATCATCTTGCCTCACAGATTTATCAGAAGATTTACAAAACCAAACGAGCAGAAAAAAACAGGTTTCTGGAATTTTTTAAGACTGAAGTCCCCTTACTGGTTTATGACTACAGAAGGTATTTGCTGTATGCGTTTGCCTTATTTTTTGTTACCGTCGCTATTGGGGTAGTTTCTGCGAGATATGACCAGGATTTTGTCAGGTTGATTTTGGGCGACGCATATGTCAATATGACTCTAGACAATATTAAAAAAGGAAATCCTGTAGCAGTTTATGCTTCAGGAAGTAACTGGGGCAGTTTCGTAGGCATTACCATAAACAACCTTTATGTGGGTGCAAGATGTTATATCTGGGGGATTTTTGGTGGTATTGGCACCCTTTACATCTCACTTCAAAACTGTATTATGCTAGGAGCGTTTCAATATTTTTTTTACGAACAAAATGTATTCTGGAAAAGTGTTCGTGGTATCTGGATTCACGGTTCAATGGAAATTTTTGCTATTGTCATTGAAACAGCTTCCGGATTTATTTTAGGAGCATCTATTTTATTTCCTAAAACATTTTCAAGAGCAAATTCTTTTAAAATAGGCTTTAAAAACAGTTTCAAGATATTCCTCAGTACATTTCCTTTTACAATTAGTGCCGGATTTCTTGAAGGTTTCATTACCCGATACTCTATTGATATGCCCAATTGGCTTAGTAGTTTTATCATTCTTTTTACTTTGGGAATTATCTCTTTTTATTATTTGGTTTATCCTTTTATTGTTCACAAAAAAACACAACAACTATAAGTCAATTGAATTAACCATAACCAATAATGAAGAGATTTTTACTTATTTTATTTTTTATTTTTTGCTGCAACAGCTCAAATGCACAGGATACATTGGTCAAATCCGGCTCTGTAAAATATACAGAAGCAGATATTTATGTCGATGAAGATACCATTGAGAAAAAAACATTCGAGAAAAATTTTAAAAAAGAATATACCGGAAACGACTTTATATACGAACAAAAAACTCCTGAAAAAAATTGGTGGGATCATTTTAAAGAATGGCTGGCTGGCATTTTCAGAAATATATTCTCATTTAAAAACCCACAGGCTTCACTTAATTTTGTCGCAATTTTGCTAAAAGTATTAGCTGCACTGATTATTATTTTTGTAATTTATTTAATTGTAAAAGCTTTAATTAACAAAGAAGGACAATGGATTTTCAGCAAAGAAGCAAAACAAAAAGTAATTCATTATTCTGATATGGAAAAAAACATCCATCTTCTGGATTTTGAAAAACTGATTAAAGAAAGCATTGAATCCGGAGAAAAACGAATTGCAATTCGATACTACTATCTTTGGCTATTGAAAGTAATGGCTAAAAATCATTATATCGAATGGGACATCGAAAAAACAAATTCCGATTATTTATACGAAATCAAAAGCCCAACCCACAAAGAAGAATTTACTTACCTATCGTATTTATACAATTATATCTGGTATGGCGAATTTGAAATTGATGAAACCGCTTTCATAAAAGCCGAAAACAAATTTAAAAAATCACTAAAAACCTTTAGCCATGGGTAAATCGATGAAAATTTATATCGCTGTACTGGTTTTGGTTTTTGCCCTGATTTTACTGGCAGGCAGTAATTCCCAAAAAAGAATTGACTGGACCCCAACCTATTCCGTAAACGATAAAATCCCGTTTGGATTATACATCTTCAATAAAGAAATTGACGGACTTTTAAAACAGCAAAAACTCGAAAGGGTTTCAGCACTGACACCTTACGAGTTTTTAGATTCCAAATACGTGCCTGATACCGTTGTGGGTACTTATAAAATAAAAGGAACTTTCCTTAATATCACAGAATTTGCTTCGATTGACGACCAGTCCATGAAAGAGCTGTTTTATTTTGTTTCGCATGGAAATAGTGCTTTTCTGAGTATGAAAACCTTTCCTCAACCCATATTAGACAGTTTAAAAGTGGATTTCAGTACCGATTTTGAATACTCCTACAGTACCTCTGTCTGGCTTGCTAATAAAAAAGTAAATCCCAAAAAGTTTCATCTGACGGAAGGCATGGGGAATTATTATTTTTCGAAAATTGATACTTTAAACACCACCGTTTTAGGTTATCAGGGAAATAAAGGAGATCAAAAACGCATCAATTTCATAAAGATTCCATACGTAAACGGATATTTTTATTTACACACCCAACCCGCTGCTTTTTCTAATTTTCACTTATTAAAAGACGATCATTATCAATATGCTCAGGGCGTTCTTTCTTATATCCCAAAAGGAGATGTTTACTGGTACACAAAAGGACAAAACAGCGAATCAATATCGGATTCTCCACTACGCTATATTTTAAGTCAGCCCGCTTTAAAATCAGCATTTTATCTGGCCTTAATTGCAATCGTGATTTTTATTCTTTTTAACGCCAAGCGAAAACAACGAATTGTTCCGATACTAAAGCCGTTGCCTAATTTAACTGTTGATTTCACCAAAACAATCGGAAATCTATATTATCAGGAAGGCGATCACGATAATATTATTGATAAAAAAATTATTTATCTTCTGGAAAGAATCCGAAATGAATATTTGATGGATACTTCAAAACTGGATGATGATTTTATTAAAAAACTGCATCAAAAATCTGGTAAAGATGAAAACGACATCAGGGAACTTGTATTTTTGATTAACGAACATCGAAAAAGTTACCACGGCAGTCTTGAAGAAGATCTAATCAGAATCAATAATGCCATAGAAAAAGTTTTACATTAATATTTTTAACAGCAATTCATTCAAAAAGAAAAACATACCAAAACATGGACGATATCAATACAACAGAAACTGAAATCACTAACGAAAATGTGAATTTTGAAACCAGACTTAATCTGGCACCGCTCTTAGATCACGTAAACAGTATTAAAAAAGAACTTGAAACAGTAATTGTAGGACAACATAAAATGATTGACCAGCTTTTGGTAGCTATCTTATCAAACGGACATGTTTTACTGGAAGGTGTTCCCGGAGTTGCCAAAACCATTACAGCCAAATTATTGTCGAAGACCTTAAATATTGGCTTTAGCCGAATTCAGTTTACACCAGATTTGATGCCTTCGGATATTTTGGGAACCTCGATTTTTAACTTAAAAAGTTCCGAATTCGAATTTAAGCAGGGACCTATTTTCTCAAATCTTATTTTGATTGATGAGATCAACCGTGCCCCGGCCAAAACGCAGGCTGCTCTTTTTGAAGTGATGGAAGAACGTCAGATTACGATTGATGGTTCAGCTTATAAGTTGGAAACTCCGTTTTTGGTAATTGCGACACAAAACCCGATTGAACAAGAAGGAACTTATCGCTTGCCAGAAGCACAATTGGACCGTTTTCTATTCAAAATCTCAATTGATTATCCAAAATTAGATGAAGAAATCCTGATAATCCAAAGAGAACATCTTTTACAGGATCACGAAAAATTAGAAGCCATCAAAACGATTCTTTCTGCGGAAGAAATAAAAGGGTACCAAGCTTTGATTAAACAAATAAGAGTGGAACAAAATTTACTGGAATACATTGCAAGAATCGTTGTAAACACAAGAGAAAATGCCTTTTTATATTTAGGAGCCTCTCCTCGTGCCTCTATTGCTATTTTGAATGCTTCGAAAGGTTTTGCAGCCATTAATGGTCGTGATTTTGTAACTCCTGAGGATATTAAGGAAGCTGCTGTACCGGTTTTACAACACCGTGTGATTGTTGCTCCTGAACGTGAAATGGAAGGAATTACAAGCTCTGAAATCATTAAACAGATTATTGAAGCAGTAGAGATTCCAAGGTAGCATTCAGGTTTCAGTCTCATCTAAAATGAATGAGTAAAAACTGTGACTGAAAACTGTAACCGAAAACTAAAATTTTCAGGCTGAGCGTAGTCGAAGCCCTTTCAAGTTTAAAAACCCTTCGACTTCGCTCAGGGTAAAATCAAGAAATAAAAACTGAAATTATAAAAACGTGAAATTTATAAAAAGCCTTTATCTCAATAACTTCTTTTTCTATGTGCTTTTGGGCATCATCGGATTGTTTGTTTATGCTTTCTTTTTTTCGATTTTATACAACGGAGCCTGGTTTGTTATTTTGGTACTAATTACTTTTATGGCACTCGATATTTTGATTTTATATACAGCCAGAACCGGAATTGAAGCTTCGAGAGAAATGCCTGAAAAACTTTCTAATGGCGATTTGAATCCCTTAAAAATTTCAATTAAAAATCATTACACTTTTCCTGTTTCGGTCAAAATAATTGATGAAATTCCATTTCAGTTTCAGGTTCGTGATTTTAAAATCATAAAAACAATTAAGGCTTCTGCCGAAGATAAAACCACATATGATTTACGGCCAACAGAACGTGGAGAATATTACTTTGGAAATTTAAATATTTACGTTTCTTCGCCTTTAAAATTGATTTCAAGACGTTTTACTTTCGATAAAGATAAGATGGTACCCACTTATCCGTCTTATATCCAGTTAAGGAAATATGATTTACTGGCTTTCTCAAATAATCTGTTTCAATACGGAATCAAAAAAATCCGCCGAATTGGGCATACAATGGAATTTGAACAAATCAAAGAATACGTTCAGGGAGACGATCTTCGAACTTTAAACTGGAAAGCTACTGCTAAGAAGAATTCATTGATGGTCAATCAGTTTCAGGATGAAAAATCGCAGTCGGTTTATCTTGCAATTGACAAAGGGCGTGTCATGCAAATGCCTTTTAACGGTTTGAGTTTACTGGATTATGCTATTAATTCTACGCTGGTTTTGGCGAATGTAATTTTAAAGAAGCAAGATAAAGCCGGAATTTTTGCTTTTTCTAAAAAGGTTGAAAACAGGGTTTTTGCCGAAAAAAGAGGTTCGCAAATGCAAAAAATCCTCGAAACTTTATACAATATCAAAACCGATTTTTTTGAAAGTGATTACAGCCGTTTATATGTTGATGTCAAGAAAAATATTAACCAGCGAAGTTTAATAATCCTATATACCAATTTTGAAACGATGGATGGCTTAAACCGTCAATTACCATATTTAAAAGGAATTGCGAAAAGCCATTTATTGGTTGTCGTTTTCTTCAGTAACACAGAACTGAACGAAATCATCAACAAAAAAACCGACACGATTCAGGAAGTTTACGACAAAGTAATTGCCGAAAAATTTATGTTCGAAAAACGTTTAATTGCGAATGAACTGAAGAAATACGGAATTCATTCGGTTTTAACACAACCAGAGAATCTGACTTTGGATGCGATAAATAAGTATTTGGAAATTAAGTCGAGGGGGATTTTGTAGCGAAATTGTGAAATGAAGGTTGTAAAATGTGAGATGTAAAATGACATGAAAATATTAAAAAAAGAAATACTTTGGATAATCCTATTATTGGTAATTAGTTATGTGATCTGGCATCCTTTTTTACCTTTTAATTTCTCTGATTTCACTTCTACAATTGATGTAAATATTCCACGATATGATACTTATTTTGTTATCGGATCTGTTAATATTCTTTTTTTAACTACCGCACTCGTTTTGTTTATTGTTTATTCAATACGAGCACTAACTTCAAGATTAAAAAACACTATAATTAATGTAATATTTCTATTTTCAAACACATTGATGATTATAGTAATGTCATACTTAATTTCGGTTACAAAATTACTTATTGTTGAAGCAGGATGGACAATTTACCCGCCATTATCCGCCAATCTACAAATACATGAGGATAATGGTGTGAAAAACATTTACTACACCTGTGTAGGAATTCAGATTTCCTTAGTTATCATTTTGATCCTTGTGATTGCAAAAACTATATTTAATTTCAAAAAATTAAGAAAAGTATAAAAAATCATTCTTTTTAAATCTTTATAACTTTATAAAAATCTCAGTACCTTAGCACCTCAGAAACTCAGTTGCTCAAACAATGAAACAAATCACATCAATCCAAAATCCGTTTATAAAATCGCTTGTTTTATTGCAGGAAAAATCAAAAGCCCGTAAGCAAACCGGAACCTTTTTGATTGAAGGATTACGTGAAATTTCATTGGCTGTAAAAGGCGGTTATGAAATAGAATCTGTTTTATTTTTACCAGAACTTGTTTCAGAAAATGAAATCAATAAATTGGTAAATTCGCCTCTTCAAATGATAGAAATCAATAAAGAGGTGTATCAAAAACTGGCATATCGCGATACTACAGAAGGAATTTTGGCTGTAGCTAAAACTAAATCACTACAATTATCTGATTTAAAATTATCTGAAAACCCATTGATTCTGGTAGCTGAAGCACCTGAAAAACCGGGAAATATCGGCGCACTTTTACGAACTGCCGACGCAGCCAACCTGGATGCTGTTCTGATAGCAAACCCAAAAAGTGATCTATACAATCCGAATATCGTACGTTCGAGCGTTGGCTGTTTATTTACCAATCAAATTGCAACCGGAACTACGGCAGAAATTATTGCTTTTCTGAAAGATAAAAAAATTAATTTTTATTGCGCTACATTACAAAATTCAACCTCCTACCATACACAAAACTTTACCATTCCAACTGCTTTGGTGGTAGGAACAGAAGCCACCGGATTAACCCAGGAATGGCGTGATGCCGCTACACAAAACATCATTATTCCGATGCAGGGCGAAATTGACAGTATGAATGTTTCCGTGGCTGCCGCTATTTTGATTTTTGAAGCTAAAAGACAAAGAGGGTTTTAGATTTTAGATTTTAGATTTTAGATTTTAGATTTTAGATTTTAGATTTTAGATTTTAGATTTTAGATTGAAAATTAGAAGTCTGCGACTTTACTTTCTCCTTTTTAAAATATTTTTTTACTTATTTTTCTAACAAAAGACAACTTTTATATTGTCAGACTGAGCGGAGTCGAAGTCCTTTTGAAACACAAAACAATCTCGACTTTACTCGATTCGACAAGCTAAAAAATCTAAAATCCAAGATCTAAAATCAACACTCCATTCCTTGTGTATATTCAAACAAATCCTTATTTTTAGGACTTGAACCATGCCGTTATGACAGAAATAGATATAGAAAAAGAAAACAAAGCAATTGCACAAGAGTACAAAGAATTACTCCGAATAAGTTATCAAACTTTAACACCCACTGATAAAAAATTAATCCGTAAAGCTTTTGATGTAGCTGTTGATGCCCATAAAGAGCAAAGACGCAAATCCGGGGAAGCGTATATCTTTCATCCTATTGCAGTTGCAAAAATTGTAGCCTCAGAAATTGGTCTGGGAGCCACTTCTATTGCTGCAGCTCTATTGCACGATGTTGTAGAAGACACCCCTATTACTGTTGAAGATATTGAACGTATTTTTAATCCTAAAGTAGCACAACTAGTAGAAGGATTGACTAAAATTTCAATGGTTCAAAAGGATCTGAATGCTTCTATGCAGGCAGAGAATTTTCGAAAAATGATCCTGACCCTGAACGATGATGTCCGTGTTATCTTAATTAAACTGGCAGACAGACTTCACAATATGCAGACCATGGACTCGATGGTAGAGCATAAACAGACCAAAATTGCATCTGAAACCTTATATATCTATGCTCCCCTTGCACATCGTTTGGGACTTTATAACATCAAAACCAAATTAGAAGATTTAGGCTTAAAATATACTGAACCGGCTATCTACGAAGATATCGTAAGTAAAATAAGAGAGACCAAAGAAGAACAGGATGCCTACATTAAAGACATTTCGGATGTATTAAAAAAATCCTTAGATGCCGAAAATATTGATTACATCATAAAAGGAAGACCAAAATCAATTTATTCGATTCGCCGAAAAATGCGTGTCCAAAATGTAAGTTTTGATGAAGTTTACGACAAATTTGCTCTTCGGATTGTTTATAAAGGTGATTCACACGAAGAAAAATTTATTGCCTGGAAAATATACTCCATCGTCACAGATCACTACAGGCCTAGTCCCAGCCGTTTGCGCGATTGGATTTCATCTCCAAAATCAACTGGTTATGAAGCGCTACACATTACCGTTATGGGACCAAAAGGGCGTTGGGTCGAAGTTCAGGTTCGAAGCGAGCGTATGGATGAAATTGCCGAAAAAGGTTATGCTGCACATTACAAATACAAAAATGGCGCTTCAGAAGAAAGCGGTCTGGATGTATGGCTCAACCTTTTGCGCGAAGCATTAGAAAATCAGGAAACCAATGCAGTTGATTTTGTGGAAGATTTTAAAATGAATTTATATTCAAAAGAAATCTTCGTTTTTACACCAAAAGGTGAAATCAAATCATTGCCAAAAGGTGCTACTTCATTGGATTTTGCTTTTAGTATTCACTCAGAAATTGGAATAAAAACCAGAGGAACACGCGTCAATGGACGTTTGGTTCCGTTAAATCACGAACTCAAAAGCGGTGACCAAATCGAAGTTATTACCTCCGCCAATCAAAAACCAACCGTAAACTGGCTTGATTATGTAACAACTTCAAGAGCTAAAAATAAGATCAAAAATGTTCTTAACGAGAACACCAAAAAAATTGCCGAAGAAGGAAAAGAATTACTTACCAGAAAATTAAGACATTTAAAAGTTACGCTCAATGAACAGGTTACAAACGAATTAGTCAATTTTTTTAAACTAAAAACAAGTTTAGATTTATTTTATCGTGTTGGAATCGGCGCTATCGAAAATCAACAATTAAAAGATTATGCGGCACAAAAGAGCAATACTTTTATCAATTTCTTCAAAAATAAAATTAAAAGAACAAAGGATACCGCTGCCGAGGATATTCACAAGCCTGTCATTAGCAGTAATTATGACATGCTGGTTTTTGGGACTGAGCATGATAAACTCGATTATAAACTTTCGCAATGCTGTAACCCAATTCCGGGAGATGACGTTTTTGGATTTGTAACCATAAACGAAGGAATAAAAGTGCATAAAAAAGATTGCCCGAATGCCATAGGGATGCAGTCGAACTACGCTTACCGTATCATGAGTGCCAAATGGATCGATTCTTCACAGGAAGAGTTTAAAGCGATTATCAACATTACCGGGATGGATGTTTTAGGACTTACAAATCAGCTTACAAAAGTAATTTCGAACAATATGAGCGTCAATATTCAAAGTATTTCCTTGAGTACAGATGCCGGAATTTTTCATGGGCAAATTGCCGTAATTGTAAAAAACAATACCATTTTGAAAAAAATGATCAGCGCAATTAAGAAAATTGATGGCGTGGACAAAGTAACAAGAGAATACAGAACCTAACTTTTTAACCTATCTCTAAGGGTTTTGTAACTAAACTTTAAACCCGAAACTTTTATTGATTAAAAATAAAAAATTATCTTTGCAGGATATGACACTCATTTCAACTGACAACACTAAGAATCAAGAAATTGTAAAAAATGTTTTTACAATGTATCTTGAACAAAAAGGGCATCGCAAAACTCCTGAGCGTTATGCCATACTTCAGGAAATTTACGACAGCGAAGAACATTTTGACATAGAAAACCTTTATATCAAAATGAAAAACAAAAACTATCGTGTGAGCAGGGCTACTTTATACAACACGATCGAGTTATTGTTAGACTGCGCATTGGTTAGAAAACATCAATTTGGGCAAAATCAGGCTTACTACGAAAAATCATATTTTGACAAACAGCATGACCATATTATCATGACTGATTCCGGAGAAGTTATTGAATTTTGTGATCCAAGAATTCAAACAATCAAAAAAACAATCGAAGAAATATTTGATATCGAAATTACGAATCATTCACTTTATTTCTACGGAAACAAAAAACAAAATCAATAATTCCCGGAAAGGGCATTATTCAAAAAATAAAAAAAAGAAAATTAACTACATTAATCAGTAGGACAACTTAAATTGTCTCAACGCAAATTAAAACAGAATGACCGTAGATTTATTACTAGGATTACAATGGGGAGATGAAGGTAAAGGAAAAATTGTAGATGTACTTACCTCAAATTATGATATTATTGCACGTTTTCAGGGAGGACCAAATGCAGGACATACATTAGAATTTGACGGAATAAAACACGTACTAAGAACCATTCCTTCCGGAATTTTTCATAAAAATTCAGTAAACATCATCGGAAATGGAGTTGTGATCGATCCGGTAGTTTTTCAAAAAGAAATTGAAGGTCTGGAGAAATTCAACCTTGATATCAAAAGCAAATTAATTATCTCCAGAAAAGCACATTTAATTTTACCAACACACCGTTTGCTTGACGCCGCTTCTGAAGCATCAAAAGGAAAAGCAAAAATTGGTTCTACATTAAAAGGAATTGGACCAACTTATATGGACAAAACCGGTAGAAACGGATTGCGTGTTGGAGATATCGAATTAGAAGATTTTAAAGAAAGATACAGAGCATTAGCAGACAAACATGAAGCCATGATTGCTTTTTATGATGTTGCTATTCAATATAATTTAGCTGAACTTGAAAAAGAGTTTTTTGAAGCTATTGAAGAATTAAAAAAATTAGACTTTATTGACAGTGAAGAATATATGTACCAGGCTCAAAAAGCAGGTAAATCTATTTTATGCGAAGGAGCGCAGGGTTCATTGTTAGATGTTGATTTCGGAACTTATCCTTTCGTAACTTCATCAAATACTACTGCTGCCGGGGCTTGTACTGGTTTAGGAATTGCTCCTAACAAAATCAAAGAAGTTTACGGAATTTTTAAAGCTTATGTTACACGTGTTGGTAGCGGACCATTTCCAACTGAACTTTTTGACGAAGTTGGTGCTACAATGGCAAGAGTTGGAAATGAATTTGGATCTGTTACAGGAAGACAAAGACGTTGTGGCTGGCTAGATCTTGTAGCGTTAAAATATGCGGTACAGGTAAACGGAGTTACCCAGTTAATGATGATGAAAGGTGATGTTCTTTCAGGATTCGAAACTTTAAAAGTTTGTACAGAATACAATTATAAAGGACAAAACATTTCTCACTTTCCTTACAATATCGAACCGGAAAATGTAACGCCGATTTATAAGGAATTTAAAGGGTGGAAAGCTGACTTAACGGGCTTGACAACTTATAACGAATTGCCAATTGAGCTAAAAGAATATATTGAGTTTATTGAAAAAGAAGTTGGAGTACCAATCAAGATTGTATCTGTTGGACCAGACAGAAAACAAACAATAACCAAATAACACATTTAAACGCTCTGATAATCAGGGCGTTTTTTTTACAAAACTATTTCACAATGAGAAAAAATCCCGAAATTAAAATAAACGAAACCAAGTTACTATCTGACAATTGGTATATTTTGAATAAAATAACCTACAGCTATCAAAAAGAAAATGAAGCACCACAAACTCATATCCGTGAAATTTATGATCGTGGAAATGGTGCTGCTATTTTACTCTATAATTCAAACAAAAAAACAATCATTCTAACACGACAATTTCGTTTACCCACTTTCCTTAACGGAAATAAAACCGGAATGATGATCGAAGTTTGCGCAGGTCTTTTAGATCAGGATAATCCTGAACAGGCCATCATTCGTGAAACCGAAGAAGAAACAGGCTACCGACTTGATAAAGTACAGAAAGTGATGGAAACTTATATGTCACCAGGAGCCGTTACAGAGATTTTATATTTGTTTACAGGCGAATATGACGAGAGCAAAAAAGTAAGCGAAGGTGGTGGACTAGATGCTGAGCAAGAACACATTGAAGTTCTTGAGTATACTTTTGACGAAGCTTATTTGATGATTGAATCTGGTGAGATTTCAGATGCCAAAACAATTATGTTGTTGCAGTATGCGAAAATAAAAGGGCTGATTTAAACTTTTTGATTTAGAATATTATTATTTTAGATACAAAAATTCAGATAATATTCTAAATGAAATTACTTAAATACGGAACTAAAATTCTTAAAATACTATTCGTTATTTTTATAATAATGAATAGTATTGCTTTTTTTCACGCTTATAAATTCACACATTTTTCAGAAAACAAATCTGAAAAAACTAAAAGTCCTGAAAACTATCTTCGTTTGAAAAGGTAAAAGCTTTATTTTTTGGTGTTAATAATCCCAAACCAAAAAACGTCGCATTCCCACCTCAACAATATCACACTGTAAAACTTAAAAGTAATAAAGAAATTGAATGTTGGTTAATCAAAGCCAGAAACTCAAAAGGAACAATTATTTTATTTCATGATTATGGAAGCGAAAAGTCTTCAATGATTCAAAAATCGAATGAATTTATAAAATTAGGTTTCAATACATTGTTGTCCGATAAAAAAGAAGCCAAATTAATGGCTTCTTAAAAAACATCGTAATTTAGAGTTGCAAAATTCAAATAACGATGGGTAAAAATAAGTATTTTTCGACTAAATCTGTTTTCGGACA
>NZ_QJHK01000055.1 GCF_003202435.1 Flavobacterium cheongpyeongense | reverse complement strand
GTTGGTGAACAGCTAAGCTCTCTGGTTACAGCTGCACTTGCTGTCAGCTGTGGATAAACCGTTACCGCTGCTGATGGAGAAGTACAACCGTTGGCATCTTTTATCCAAACTGTATATGTTCCCGCTGAAACACTAAAAACAGGGCTTGACTGGAATGCACCAGTAGTTCCTCCTATTCCGTAAGTCAACGGTGCCAAACTTGTAGCCGATGGAGTCGCTGTAATAGTAAAACTGCTGCCTGAGCCTGAACACTGGTTGCTAACAAAAGCGGTAACTCCAGGGGTATCATCTGTATCAATAGCAACATTTAATGGAAATATACATCCGTTAGCATCTTTTATGTAAACATCCCAGTTCGCATTTGTAGTCGGGTTCAAGTCCGCAACGTTGCTGGCAACGTAATCTGCTGCAACCGGAGCAACACCATCTTGCTTGTAAGCATACGTATAACCCGGTGTACCGCCTGATGCCGTTATGGTAACCTTAGAGGTCG
>NZ_QJHK01000024.1 GCF_003202435.1 Flavobacterium cheongpyeongense | reverse complement strand
TAAGCTTTGCATGCTTCATCATTTGGCAATTCTTTTATAAAGTTTAGTATGCTTTGTCCTTCAAACACTTCCATAACGTATGATTTTAAAGGCATAAAGATACAGAAACTAAATGACTAACTCAATTAAATAAATTGTATGATGAAGGAAAAGAAGATGAAATTGAAGATAAAATCAACAAACTAAACGAGAGTTCGCCTAATAACAAAGTTTATAAAGCCAGTGATTTTGACCCGCAATTATTGGAAGGTCTAAAAAGAGACCAACAAATTCTTACCGACTTATACAATCAATGGCAGGATATTGAAATAGATCCTAAAACTAAAAAGTTTATTGCTGCTTTAAACGAAACTTTATTGGGCGAAAAAAACTTGGAAAAGAAAATTGTCATTTTCTCCGAAAGTAAAGAAACTGTAAACTATTTAGCAGGCGAACTCGAAAAAGTAGGTCGTAAAGACGTATTGGCTATCAGTGCTGCTAACCAAAAACAAAGATATAATACTATCCGTAAAAACTTCGATGCCAATTACCCTGAGAAACACGAAAATGAATTTAATATTATCGTTACTACCGAAGTATTAGCAGAGGGTATCAACTTGCACCGTAGCAACGTAATTTTAAATTACGACATTCCGTGGAATGCAACCCGATTAATGCAACGTATTGGTCGTGTCAATCGTATTGGTACAAAAGCAAAAGAAATTTTGGTATACAATTTTTACCCAACGGCGCAATCCAATAGTTTGATTGAGTTAAATGAAAAAGCCTTAAAAAAACTGCAAGGTTTTCATACTGCTTTTGGAGAAGATAGTAAAATCTACTCCGAACAGGAGGAATTGATTGAAGGCACTTTAGGGAATTTGCAACCCAAAGAAGAGGTAGATGAAAGGTTGCAATATTTGGAAATTGTACGTGAATTATACAACGAAAATCACAAAGAATACAAACGCTTACGTGATTTGCCAATGAAAAGCCGTGTAGGCCGTTTAGCAACTGTTAAAAATGAAGTAGCTAAAGACATCATCGGTCAAACTATTGAAAAAGGAGTTTTGTGTTATTTACGTAATACCATCAAAGAAGGTTTCTATATCTGCAACGATAAAAATTGTGTTGAAATCACTTTCATTCAAGCTGTAAAAATATTTGAAGCTTCGCAAAAAGAAAAGAGTACAGCATTAATTGAAAATCATTTTGATGCGGTAAACTTGGCAACCCAACACTTCAAAAAAGTCTATAATACGATTTTCACAAACGATGAATACGATACATCAAACCTTTCAGTTCAAGAACGTAACTCGGTTATGTTCCTGAATAGTTTCATTGATTTAAAAAGAAGCTTTCCAAATGAAATATCAGATGAATTTGAAGAACTAATCAAAACAGCGCTCAAAATCATTTATATGGGAGTATTCAGAAAGTTTCGTAATGAGATAGCTACTTTGGCAGCACGCCAAAAAAAGAAAAAATATCCATTGGCTAAAATTGTTCAGGAGTTAAACGCTATCATGAATAACTACCCAATCAAGCAAATTGCTCGTATGGATGCTCTGCGTTGGGAAAACGAAAAAGAGCAAAACAACCAATTCGAAGAACCAAAAATTGTCATTACCGAAACCTTTGCATAATGAAGATAAACGAGTTAAAAGAAATACTTAAAAGCGCATACAGTCAGGAAAAATGGGTGAATACCTTAAAGTTCCTTTCAGGAACTAAAAACCTGTTAACTATTTTATTAGAACCCAAACACGAAGAAATAAAATCGGCTAAGGCAAAAGAAATTGTCCGAGAAATAGTCCGTTTAGGGACTTTAAAAACCACTGATGGTGTCAGCTTACCAATTTATGATGTGACTCTGCAGGATGGCATTAAAATCGAATACAACCGTGTTGGGGTAAATGATTTATTAAAAACACATATTCTTAAAGATGCTATAAAAGGAGCAATTGTCACCTTTCATTACCGAGAGGAATACAATAAACCAGAATGGCGTTTTTCGTTCATAAGTAAGTTTGGTAGCGATTATTTTGCTGAGGCGGAAAGTATAGAAACTAATCCTAAAAAATACACCTACATTTTCGGTACTCCTGAAGAACATCGTACCGCTCTGGAACGATTATACAATTTAGAGCAATCACGTTTTAGGTTAGAAGATTTCTTTGAAGCGTTTAATGTAGAACCTGTTTCCAATAACTTCTTCAAAGAATACAAAAACTTTTATCAGGATTTCGTTTTCGAAATCAGCAATAACAAACAAAGTAGAGCTGTTTTTGAAAAAAATGGCATTAGCAAAGATGAACTCGAAAAAGACATCCGCAACTTTGTAAAACGACTATTAGGCCGTTTAGTGTTTTTGTATTTCCTGCAAAAGAAACGCTGGCTCGGGGCATCCAACAAAAATTATGACGATGGCGATACCGATTTCTTATTCCATTTGTTCAATTACAACGAAGAAAGTCGTGTTTATTTTTACAACAAATGGCTCAGTCCTTTGTTTTTTAATGCACTGAACACACCCAACAGATTCAATGATGGTTTCGAACTAGCCGATGGGAATTCTGTTTGGATTCCATTTTTAAATGGTGGTTTGTTTGATGAAAATCAGGAACCGGAAAAACACCGTGAAATTCAATTTCCACCAACATTTTTTGAATTACTGTTTAAATTCTTCAACGGTTACAACTTTACCATTTACGAAAACAGTCCCGAAGACCATACTGTAGCGGTTGATCCCGAAATGCTCGGACACATTTTTGAAAACTTACTGGAAGACAACAAAGACAAAGGAGCATTCTATACTCCAAAAGAGATTGTGCATTACATGACACAAGAGAGTTTGATAGAATACCTCAATACCCATTTGCCACATTCCAGAGAAGCAATAGAAAACCTGATTAAAAATCATTTAACATCTGATTTTACCCGAGACAATTTGAAACAAATCGAAAAACTAATTGACATCGTGAAAATTTGCGATCCGGCTATTGGTTCAGGGGCATTTCCTATGGGATTGCTACAGGAAATTTTTGCCCTAAAAGCACTGATTCATTACGAAATGGGTTATGCCGTTTGGTCCCCGGCTAAGATAAAACAAGACATCATTCAAAACTCCATTTATGGGGTTGATTTAGAAGGTGGTGCGGTAGATATTGCCCGTTTACGTTTTTGGTTATCGCTGGTAGTAGATGAAGATTTGCCAAAACCCTTGCCTAATTTAGACTATAAAATCATGCAGGGTAATAGCTTGTTGGAGAGTTATGCGGGTATCGATTTATCGAATCTGGCTACAGCTGATGAACAAATTATAGAAGAGCAGGCTACTTTAAATTTTGGTGATGAATTTGCTACTAAAGTAACCTTGTTTGATGCCGTAAGCATGGAGAAATTCCAAGAGTTATTGGATAAATACTTCTCACCCGAAGAATGGGAAAAGAAAACCAAAGAAAAGGTGGATAAATTGGCAGTTAAAAAACAAATTAACAGCATAATTGAGGGTAAAATACACGCTCAACTCTTTAAAGAAAAAGAAGCTACCGAAGATAATATAAAAGCTTTTGAATACAAATTCAACATTAAAAAAGAAACCGATCTAGAAAAACTCAATACCAAAAGCAAAGAGTTTAAAAACTACCAGCTTTTAAAAACACGTTTCAATGAAATTGAAACTATTGAAGCAGAATTGATTGACTTTCAAAATACCGACGAACGCCCGTATTTTCTTTGGAATCTATACTTTGCTGATGTATTTAAAAACGGCGGTTTTGATATTGTGATAGGAAATCCACCATATGTTGATATTAAAGGTCTAGATAATAGTTTAGTAAAACTACTTGTTGGTCTTTATCCAACAGCTTTCAATAGAATTAATTTATACTCTATTTTTATTGAAAAATCAACATCATTACTAAATAAAAGGGGGGTTTTGTCATTTATTGTCCCTAACTCATTATTGATAAATGATTCATATTCCAAAATAAGAAAACATATATTAGAGGATTTACAACAAATAATAAAACTTCCTGATGCAATTTTTCAAAATGCAATTGTTGAAACAATTATTCTTATTTTAAACAGAGGAATTGAAACTAAATCTATTGATAGTATTTATTTTAAAAATGATTCTAAAACGGATTTGAAAAATTTAGTTTTTGATAAACAAGATAAAGAATTATGGAAAACCGATTCTCTAACAAAATTTAATATTTTTAAGAATACTGAAGAATCAAAAATTTTAGAATTAATAGAAGAAAATAAAACAGAACTTATTCAAGAAGTTGATTTTTCTCTAGGTATAACACCCTATGACAAGGCTAAAGGTCATTCTCAAGAACAAATAAAAAATAGGGTTTTTCATAGTAGCAGTAAAATATCAAATGAATATGTCCCTTTAATAAGTGGTAAAAACATTAAACGATATAATATTACTTTAAAATTTGATGAATACCTCAAATATGGTTCATGGCTGGGGGCTTCAAGAAATTCTAAATTTTTCACCGAACCTAAAATAATTATAAGACAAATTTTGGATGGTAGTGATTTGTCAATTATTGCAGGTTATACGGAAGAAGAAGTTTATTTTACACAAATTGGATTTTCTATCATTTCAAAAGAATCTTCTACACAAAGCCTGAAATATATTTTAGGATTACTAAATAGTCAAACTATTAGTTTTTATCACAAATATAAATTTATAGATATTGAGAAAAATACTTTTCCAAAAATTTTAATAGCAAATTGTAAAAAATTTCCAATTCCTATTATTAATCAAAGTTTACAAAAAATAATAGAATCACTAGTCAATATCGTTTTTTTTATCCTTAATAAGGATGATAAAATTTTTGAAATTATAAAAAACGACCAAATTGCCAATTTCTTTGAAGAAGTAATAGATGGCTGTGTATTTGAATTGTATTTTAAAGATCACATGAAAGAAAACGGTATTAATATCATTGATGATGTAAAAAATCATTTAGAGCAAAGTGGTATTAATGACAGTTTTGAAAGTTTAAACGAAGAATTAAAAAAACAGAAAATTTGGGAGTTGTATAAAGCTATGAGTACTGGGGTTGTTCAAGTAAAAATGACCGATTTTGCAACCAAAAGCCCTGATATCCTAAAACCTATTTTACAAAGTTAGTATGAGTAACATAGATAAAATTAGTATACATAATTTCAAGGCGTTTTATACTGGTACAGAACCTGACCAAATAGATTTAGATGGCAAACATTTATTAATGTTTGGAGAAAACGGTAGTGGTAAAAGTTCTATTTACTGGGCATTATACACCTTGTTCCAATCGGAAACAAAAACAGCTGATGAAATTGCAAAATATTTTACGCCAACTCATGACGAGCAACTATTAAACTTCAACTACCTCAATCAAAGGCCAGATTTTACAATTGATGGAGATGGTAAAATTACAAACCCGACCGATATCGGTAAGAATGCCGAGATTGAAGTTTTGCTAAAAGATACAACTTCTTTAAAAATAGATAAAGACGGAAGGTATGAAAGTGCAGCAAATAAAATACAAGATTTGCACCGTCATAGTGATTTTATCACTCACAGGTTGTTAGTCAACTTTTACAATTTCCGAAACTCCAAGGAAATCAATCTTTGGGAGGTTTTTGTGCGTGACTTCTTTCCATTTCTAAGAGTCAATAAAGGAAATGGTAATGAAACATTATGGCAGAAGTTAGATGAAATTGAAAGTAATCCACCATTCAATGTAAATGAAATAAGTGGTACTTTTAAACGTTCTCGTAGCAAATCTTGGCAAAAAAATATAAAAACGAAAATAGAAAAATTCAATGAAGATGTAGAATATTGGATTGGTCGTATAAATAACATTGCCAATGAGGTGTACCGTAATGAATTGAAGATTAATGACAATATTCAGATTTTTTTAAAATACAAAGATCCGTTACGCTACGATCATTACAAAGACCATGTGATTGAAAGAAATGGTAAAAAGTATGTTAGAGGTACTGGCTATGCCGATTTTAATGACCCAGAATTAATTCTCAATATCAGAAGACAAAATAGTGATGGAACATATTCATTAATCCACAGACCACAAGCGTATTTAAATGAAGCAAAAATTACTCAAATAGCTTTGTCTATTCGTTTCAGTTTATTGCATGAAACAATCAAGCCTACTTATCCAGGACAGTTTTTAGCACTTGATGATTTATTGATTAGCTTGGATATGAGTAATAGGGATATCGTTCTTGATGCTATATTAGATGTTTACGCAAAGCGATATAAAATTTATTTTCTTACTCATGAAAAAGGTTTCTTTGATTTTTGTGTTTTTAAAATTGAACAAAGAAAGCAAAAGAAAGAGTGGCAAATAATGGATATCCATTCTGGGGATAATGGTAATAAGCCCATAATGATACACTCAACAATATCTCCCTATGATAAAGCGGTAAAATATTTTGAGGCTAAAGATTACACGACCTGTTCATTATATTTACGTAAAGAACTAGAAAAACTAGTTATTGAAAGATTACCTGAAGAGCACACTAAAACTATAGATGGACAATTTCATAATTTAGAGCATTATTGGAAATTATTTGTTGAGAGATTTGAAAAGTTAGGTAAAGAAATTACATTTGATATTAAAGATTGTTTTAAACAATCAAAATTATTAATACTTAATCCAGCAGCACATTATAATTTAAATTTGCCCGTTTATAAGTTAGAATTAGAAAGAGTTTTTACATTAGTTCAAAAGATCTATGATAATTATCCGATTCCTAAGTTAGATATTATACTTTGCAAGGGTATGAAATTAATATTTAAACATCCGTTTGTAGATTATACATTTGAATTTCAACTTGAGAATGATTTTGCAACCAACAGTATTGATGCTGGAAATGAGGTTACTAATCCGAAATGTAAAATTTTAGGCTGGCAATTTAATCACAATGATTATTGGTCTTTCGACAAAGGTAGTAGTATTCAATATGATGTCGTAAACAAACCGATGATTCACGATTTATTAAAAATTGTAAGAACTCATCTGGAATTACGCTATTTAAATCTAGATGTAGAAATGTTTTTGGATAATACGCTTGTTCTTTCAAATGTAAGTCTGAAAAAATTATTTGCAGATTATAATATTCAAATCAACTATAGTATACTCGGTAAAAACCATGAATTGTTTTTAAACTGATAGTCTAAAAAAAAATAATAAAAAGAGCTATTATGAGCTCTTTGTTAAAGGATAAATTTCTAAAACTGTTTTTCCGATAGTCGCACTATAATGAAAGGGCGAATTTCCGTGTTGGTGGTACTCAAAAGTCAACCCGAACAGGGTGTAAAAATCGGATAGTTTTTTTGTGTCGCCTGTTCTATATTATTTTATTTTTGTAGTTATTTTAATCATTTTCTTCATTTGTTCAATTTTACTCGAATCTTTGAAACAACCTTTTGCCATAATAAGCATGATTCCAATTTCCTTTATTGGAGTTTTTCTAACATTTTATGCTTTTGATTTCAATTTTGATCAAGGTGGTTATGCATCGTTTATTTTATTGTGCGGTATTAGTGTAAATGCTGCCTTATACATCATAAATGATTATAACAATTTAAGAAAAGAATATCCTTTTAGAAATCCACAATTACTCTATTTCACAGCTTTTAATTATAAAATAATTCCTGTAATGTTGACGATTATCTCTACCATCGCAGGTTTAATCCCTTTTATATGGGGAGGTCAAAATGAGGCTTTTTGGTTCTCTTTTGCTGTAGGTTCTATAGGAGGATTGTTATTTTCATTATTAGGGATATTTATTTATTTACCTGTTTTTGTCGTAAATAAAAATAGTTATTTAATTAGGGGTTGCTGAGAAAGTACATTGCTTTGATTTTTAGTGGTTAATGATTATTTTTATTGAATCAACTGTAAGGGAAAATGAAAAGGCATTCAAAAGACCGTGCATCTCGACTAAAATATGTGAGTAAAAACAAACTCACAATTGAGGGGTTTGAGAGCCAATGATAGCTTATAACCTAATGTCCATCTTTAGGATATTGGTATTACAAGAAAAAACACAGAAAACACTTTCAACTCTCAGATACAGAACCTTTGCCATTGGAGCTTTTTTTTGAAAAAAAATGGAGATTCTCTAAAACTCAAAATAGCACTCACTAAAAAACGAAGAAAATGGTTCTTAGGATTATGGGACTATCCTTTAGATTGATCTCAAAAAAATCCTATCGTGTAATCTGGGATAATTATAAATGGTATAAAAAAGCCTCTTAAATCATACAGTTTAAGAGGCTTTGATTTTTGTGTCAGGTAGCTTTGATAGCGTGATGCAATCCGGAATATTGTATAATGTATTTCTGTGCCGTATTGTGCCCACTTATAAAAAGCTGCCTTTTGCTTTAGTTTAGATTTTTTTATTCTTCTTTATTCTTCATTTTCATCAATAAAGTGTAGGCTCCGGTTCTAACTATTTTTTTATTTTTAAGTTCTTCTGGGTTTAGAATTTCCAAATAGCCATTTTTTTTGACTCCCACCGAAACTGCTGTCATCACATACTGTTGCTTTTTAGTTTCTATAAAAACATACTCTTTACTCTCAAAGTTCACAATACTTAACTCGGGTAAAGCATTGACTAACCCAGATGTTGTTTCTATTTCGGCATTCATGTACATACCAGGCAGAAGATCTTTATCGTATTTTTTAAAATGACAATGCACTTGTGTATTGCCGGTAACGTTGAGGTCTTTGTTGATTAGTATAATGTTACATTCGTGTTTTTTGTTGGGTGCTGCATTACTATAGGATATTACTCTTTGTCCTATAGCAAGTTTTGCAATATCTTTATCAAACACATTTAGGCTGAGGTGAATATCATCCGGGTCAATTAGTTCAAACATTACCTCAGCTGGAGCGATATATTTACCTATATTGATGTTAACCTTACTAACAAAACCAGTTATGGTGCTTAAGATAACGATGTTTTTAGAAATTTTATCTGCAGATAAATTAGTAGCTTTAATGTTAATCAATTTGAGTTTCTCTGATAAAGCGTTGACTGTTATTCGAAGATTGTTTACTTCAGATTCGGCGAGTTGTGTTACCTTATCACTGCTGGCTTTGGTTTGATTAAGATCTTTTTGGCGCGAGAATTCTAATTCTGCAAAATGCAGTTTTGATTTTGCCATCAGGTAATCTTGTTGTAACTGAATATATTGCGGATCTTGTAAGGTAGCTATAATTTCTCCTTTTTTTACAAGCATACCCGGTAAAAGCTTACTGTTTACCAAATAGCCTCCCATTGGAGCATTGACAGACACTAAATTCTGTGGTGGGACATCTATTTTTCCATTCAGTTTAATTGTTGTTGCAATATTTTCCTGCGTTAGTTGTGTAGTCGTAATATTTGCGTTCCTGAATTGCGCATCGGTAAGTGTGACACTATTTTCCCGCTCAGGTTTTACCTTGATTTCTTGCTTTTCGGTAATATTTTTGCAGCCGTTTAAGATAAACAACATGCTAAGTAATAGTGATATATTTTTCATTTAATATTTAATTTGAAGTGATAAAGCTAAGTTCGATACTGCTTTCATTAAGCGCTCTTACGGCTTCTAAATAATTACTTTGTATGCCAATAGCCTGATTGACCACCATTACAAAATCTAAGAAATTAATTTCGCCATTAATGAATTGTTTATGGGCTGTTTCTTTGATTAAAGTGATATTTTTTAAGCCTGTATCTTCAAAACATTGTGTTATCCTGCTGTTGCTTTCATAAGTACTTATTAACTGTTTATAGCGAGCCTGCAAAATTTGCCTTTGGATTTCATACTCGTTTTCTGCAATGCTTTCGCCAATCTTCGATGCTTTTATTTTTGCCTTTTGGCTTCCTGTAAAAATCGGAAATCCTAGTCCGGCCTGTATCGAGCTAAAACGGTTGCTTCCATCATAATAATTATTATCAGGTCCCATGCCTTTAAAACTATTGTTAAAGTATCCAATAGTAATGTCAGGAAGGTATCTGGACTTTTCCAGTGCAGTTTGGGCTGCGGCATTGTTTTTCTGCTGCTGCGATAGTTTTAAAAGAGTATGATTCTCGATTCCGTTATTCATCTGGGCAAGGGGATGTTTTATGTTCTTTTCTAAAGGCACAACAAGACTTTCTGAGTTTACAAGTACTTGCAGTTCTAATAAGAGGGATTGTATTTCCTGTTGCAGCTGCATTAATTGGGTAGTAATGGCCGTGCGCTGGTTTTCGGCTGTTGTTTTCTCTAAGATATTACTTTCTCCTTTTTGCAGTCGAAGTTTTGTTTTTTCATAAAAATTAGTGAATAGGGTATCTGCTTGCTGTAGTAGTTGCTCTTTTTCTTTTAGATACAAAAAAGTATAGAACACTTGGGTTACAGCTTTTTTAATTTCCATTTCCTTCAAAGAAGCATTCCACACGGATGTTTTCCATTGTTCGGATAAAAGTGTTTTTTGTTTTTTATAAATAGTAGGAAAGGCAATAGTTTGAGAAATACCAAAACGGCTATCATTATAAGCACTGTTTATTTGTCCAGTTTCAGCAAAAACGACTGTTTTAGGAATATCAGTACTGGAATTTATGAGTGATTGCGCATAAGTACTTTTGAGTTTTTCGTTTTTTATAGTGCTGTTTTTTTCAACTGCCATTTTTAATGCGGTAGCAAGACTTATTTTTTCCTGTGCGCCTGCACCGCTAACGATTAAAAGGAAAACTACTGAAAATGTAAGCTTTTTTGTTAAATATTTTATTTTAAAACCTTTTTCAAACAATATATAAAGTAGCGGTAATACAAATAATGTCAAAAATGTAGCTACCAGCAAACCGCCAATTACAACTGTTGCCAAAGGCCGTTGTACTTCAGCACCTGCACCATTACTTAATGCCATTGGCAAAAAGCCTAAAGAGGCAACAAAAGCAGTCATTAATACAGGTCGTAGTCTTGATTTTGTACCTGTTAAAACAATTTGAGCCAGATTTTTCATTCCGTTATTTTTAAGTCGGTTAAATTCAGCTATTAATACAATTCCGTTTAAGACAGCTACGCCAAACAAAGCAATAAAGCCTACGCCGGCACTTATGCTGAAAGGCATGCCACGAAGGGCGAGAAAGAAAATCCCCCCAATTGCAGACAACGGAATTGCTGTGTAAATTAGTAATCCGTGTTTAACCGAATTGAATGCGAAGAACAGTAAAATAAAAATCAGCACCAGAGAAACAGGTACGGCAATCATGAGACGGTCTTTGGCCTGATTTAGGTTTTCGAATGCGCCTCCGTACGTCACATAGTAACCTGCAGGTAATTTTAATTCTTTGTTTACTTTACCCTGCAGTTCGTTTACGATACTTTGTACATCCCTGTCTTTTACATTAAAGCCTACAACAATTCTGCGTTTTGTATCCTCACGCTGTATTTGGTTAGGGCCATTTTTAATTGTTACACTGGCGAGTTGTGATAAAGGGATCTGGTTGCCATTTGGCGTAGGAATAAGAAGATTTTGGATGTCTTCAATATCTTTTCTTTCATTGGCATTTAGACGTACAATCAGATCAAATCTTTTTTCCTCTTCAAAGATTAATCCGGTACTTTGTCCTGCAAAAGCAGTATTTATTACTTTATTTATATCTGATATTGACAAATGATGCTGTGCTATTGCAGGTCGGTTATAGGCTATAATTACCTGAGGCATACCTGAAACAGGTTCTATAAACAAGTTGGCAGTTCCCTCTACGTTAGCGATAATTTTACCTAGCTTATCCGCTGTAGCGGCTAGTGTATCAAGGTTCTCTCCAAATATTTTAAGAACAACATCCTGGCGTGCGCCAGTCATGAGCTCATTAAAACGCATTTGCACGGGAAATTGAAATCCGGCAGTAATTCCCGGGACATCTTCCAGGGCTTTGCTCATCTTTGCAGATAATTCTTTAAAAGTTTTTGCAGATGTCCATTCTTTTTTGTCTTTCAGGATCACCATCATATCGCTGGCTTCCATAGGCATTGGGTCAGTAGGTACTTCGCCACTGCCAATTTTTGTAACAACTTTTAATACTTCGGGAAATTGGCTTTTTAAGATATGTGCTGCCTTTTGCGTGCTTTCTATGGTAGTATTTAAGTTACTGCCGGTAAGTACCCGGGTATCAACAGCAAAATCACCTTCTTCTAATGCAGGAATAAATTCTCCTCCCAATGTAGTAATGGTTATTACAGCCAATACAAACAGCAGTACGACAGTACCCAAAACGGCTTTAGGAAAACGAAGTAGCTTTGTTAATGTACGCTGATAGGTGTTTTCAAGGCGTTTCATTACTTTGTCTGATAAATTTTCTCTCTGTTTTGTTTTTTTACTCAGAAAAAAAGCACTCATCATAGGAATATAGGTGAGAGACAAAATAAAAGCACCCAGCAGAGCAAAAGCAACTGTTTGTGCCATAGGCTTAAACATTTTTCCTTCAATACCTTGTAATGTAAAAATAGGAAGGTACACTATTAATATAATTATTTGTCCAAAAACGGCACTATTCATCATTTTACTAGCCGAGTTTGTTACAGTGTTATCCATTTGAGAGATTGTGAGTGAAGCATTTTCTTTGTGCTTCTTTGGGAATGAGAGTTGGTGCATAATGGCTTCTACAATTATGACCGCACCATCTACAATTAATCCAAAATCCAAAGCTCCAAGACTCATCAAATTACCGCTTACGCCAAAGAGATTCATCATGCAGACAGCAAATAACATGGCCAGCGGAATTACCGAGGCGACCAAAAATCCAGCCCTCAAGTTACCCAAAAACAGTACCAGCACAAATACCACAATAAGAGCACCTTCCAGTAAATTTTTTTCAACTGTACCAATGGCATTGTTAACCATTTTTGTCCGGTCGAGAAACGGTTCTATTTCGACCCCGTCGGGCAGTGTTTTTTGTATTTGAGTAATTTTTTCTTTTACATTTTTAATGACTTCACTGCTATTAGCACCTTTGAGCATCATTACAATTGCTCCGGAAACTTCACCCTGATCATTGTAGCACATTGCTCCGTAACGGGTAGCAAAACCAGCTTTTACCTGGGCAACATCTCTTATAAACACTGGTAGTTCGCTGTTTTTATTGGTAATTGCAATATTTTCTATGTCGGTAATATTTCCAATAAGGCCTTCACTTCGGATATAAAGTACAGTAGGTCCTTTTTCGATATAGGAACCACCTGTATTTTGATTGTTGTTTTGAACAGCTGTGAAAACATCATGGATTGTTAAGCCGTATGCATTGAGTTTATCGGGGCTTATACTAATTTCATATTGTTTTAGTTTGCCGCCAAAACTGCTCACTTCGGCTACTCCTTTAACTCCCAGCAGTTGTCGTCTCACGATCCAGTCCTGAATGGTTCTTAATTCAGTTACATTAAATTTTTGTTCATATCCTATTTTCGGTTTTACAACATATTGGTAAATTTCGCCAAGGCCTGTAGATATTGGTCCTAAAGTAGGTGTTCCAATACCCTGCGGTATCTCATTTTGCACCTGTTGTAATCGTTCGGCAACTTGCTGTCTTGCCCAGTAAATATCAATATCATCTTCAAATACAATGGTTACTAAGGACAATCCAAATCTGGAAAAGCTGCGGATCTCTTTGAGTCCGGATAAGTTGCTATTGGCCTGTTCTATCGGAAAAGTGACTAGTCTCTCAATATCAGTTGCACCAAATGAAGGTGCCATTGTGATAATTTGTACCTGATTATTGGTAATATCCGGAACAGCGTCAATAGGAAGGCGGGTGACTTGATAAGAGCCATAGCCAATCAGGGCAATTATAAAAAGCCCTACAATGAGTTTATTCCTTACGGAAAACTCAATTATTTTACTAAGCATAAGTTTATTTTGTTAATCGTAGTTATAAAAAATAAGTAATAGCAAGACACACGCAATTAGATGCGAAAGTGTATTAGCTAAAAAAAACGATTAACAATTTCTGGGAGGTTGCCAAATTGAGCAAAGAAAAGTTGAACAATACGAAAAAGAATAATTCTTTAAATTTTCATTTTTATACTTATAACGTATTTTTTGAAGTGCTTGATATTCTTGTGTGAGCGGACAAAACACAACCGTGCAGATACTTGTATAAGATTTAAAAGGGAGTTTCATGTCTTTTTCGTGATCTGCGTCAAAAACTTCCTGTACTTGGTAATGAAGACGTAAAAATTCCCAAAAAGTCAAATTATTGCTTTGTTGCCTGTGTTCCAAATAATGTTCTACCATTAACGGTAATTTTATTAGTTCACCTGACTGGGTAATTGACAGCAGGTAAACAGATAAAAATAATATGGAGAGATATTTTTTCACACATCAAATTTAAGCAAAAATTGTATAATCCGATAAGAAATTTATTGTTTAGACATGATGTAAATAACCAATGGTTTTAGTTACTGTTCACGCTTAAGGTCTAAATACGGGGTACTAAAAATTGAGGATAATAAAACACAGATAAAGATAGTGCATGAAAAATATAGGCTATCAAAAGAGTTCTTGCCATCCCTGTCTACAAGAAAATATCAAAAAAGTCCAGATTGTGTAAAGCTTTCATGGGAATAGCGAAATCCTGACGTTAACCTGTTTTTTTTCTTTATTTAAATTAAATAGAGTTTCTTCAAATCCAGCAAAAAAATGGTTGGTAAACAGGTTCTAAAGATCAGCAGGAAACTCCTTAAGAAAGTAAGGTTTTTTAAACTTTAATTATTTACAGGTATTGAAACTTGCAATTTAGAGCCGATAACTTCAAAAAATGGGCAATAATTTTTTTACTATATTTGGCATAAAGATTGTTGCTTCGGGAGTTAAATCTTTTATTGAAGTGTTTTTGGATCTATTTAAAACGGTCTTTTAACTTCAATAATTGCCCGAATGAAATTATAAAACCCCAATTTAAAATGAAAAAGAAACTCATAACTCTTTTATTTGTATTTACTGTTATAAATGTCTTTGCTCAGATTTCGATTATTGCGGAACCAGAAAAAAACAATCCTGCTGCGGCTGAAGTTTTGCCGCTTAGTGATGCGCTTGCCTATAAAAGCATAAAGCCTGTTGCGAAAATTCCGCTTTATGAAAATGGCATCCTAATTTATGATTATGATGGTAACCTTTTTTCATACGATCTGGATTCCGAAACGATTGTATGGACTGTAAAGGCTGCCGATGCACATACTCCAATGTGTGGTAATAAAATAACACTTCATGATGGAGTTGTGTACGTTCCGTTTATAAATGGTGAAATTTTCGCAGTTGACAATCAGGACGGAAGTGTTTTTTGGAAAGCAAGAATAGGGGACAGTAAAGATCAGATTATATTAAAAGATCAAATACCGGTTATAAGTAACGGAAAACTATACGTAACTGCCCAAAATCAGACTATTTATGCCCTTAATTTAAAGGATGGCAGTTTAGCATGGAAATACAAACTGGATGTTGTAAATAATGATATTCCAGTACTATCATTTGGTAACAAAGTTTTTACGCCAAGTGGCCCTAACTTTTATAGTTTTGATGCTGCTACAGGAAAAGTCCTGAACCAAAAAAGCTTGGATCAGAATATGTCCGGAAAACCTGTAACGGATGGAGAAAATGTATTCGTAGCAAGTGATAAAGATATGCTTTTTGCTTTAAGCCTTGATAAACTGGATGTTTTATGGCAATTTAAAATAGAAGAAAACCAAAATAATATCAGGGAACGTATATTCTGCAAGGACAACAAAGTATATTTTGGGACACAAGGCACTACGGGTTCTTCGATATACGCTGTTGATTCAAAAACCGGTGCCCAGATTTGGAAAACTGATTTTAAAGAAGACAGTATCGAATATATGACTGAACTGGATGATAATATTTGGGGGTACACCCGTAAAGGAAAACTTTTTCAATTAGACTTAAATGGTGAAATGTTATTCGAAACAAAATTGACAACGATGCCTATTTCAAATCTTGAATTTCCTGTGGGTGATTCCTTGTATTATTATTGTGATGCCGGTTTAATTCAATATGAATTAGAAGGAAAAGACGAAAATGTAATGTATATGCGAACGTCTATCCTTGACACTATTTATAGTGCGTATGTTAAAATAATCAGATAACCAAAAAAAGCTGTATCAGTATTGAGACAGCTTTTTTTTAAAATAAGAAAAAATTTAGAGAACTGGTAATTCGCAGGATTTCGGCTCTCAAACTATTGCAACTGTTGCGATCATTAGTATTGAAGATTAGTGATTTTTTATGTTTATTTTTTAATTGTACTTACTGCTCGTAAAATCTGCTTTTATAATGGAACCTTCTTTATATAGTTTTTGATATAAAAAATGTTTAATATTGCTTTTTAGATTTCACCCCCTTAATTCATGCCTGTTTATAGTAAATATGCTGATCATATTTTATTGAATCTTCTTAAAGAAGACGATCAGTTAGCGTATACAGAAATTTTCGAAAGATATTCGAGAGTTCTTATCAATCATGCTTATAAAATGCTTGGTCAGGATGAAGCCAATGATGTTGTCCAGGAAGTGTTCCTGACTCTTTGGAATAAACGCAACGAAATAACGCTCACCGGCTCTCTTTCGTCTTACTTGTATAAAGCGGTAAAAAACAGAGTGCTAAATCATATCGCTCACGAAAAAGTAGTTTCCCGATATGCTGATTCTATTTCAAGTTTTATAGAAAACGACTACGTTTTAGCCGATTCTAATATAAGGGAAAAAGAATTAGAAGCCATAATTGAAAAAGAAATTGGTTTACTTCCGGAAAAAATGCGTGAAGTTTTTCTTTTACGAAAGGTAGAAGAATTATCGTATGATGAAATTGCACTTCAGTTAAATATTACAGATAAAACCGCAAAACAGCAGGTCTACAATTCCATGAAAATACTACGCCAAAAACTCAAACCCTTTTTTGGTATTTTTATTTGGTAAAGTAATAGGAACGTTTTTGTTAATTTTTACGATAAAATTTGCCGGCAACCCCCTGATTGGTAAATAAAAACATAGCATTCACGCTGATTTCTTAACGATATAATAATATTTTTTTGTTTTTTTTAGTCAGTGCCTATGACAAAAGTCGTTTGTTGCTGTCTTACTAAAAAAAGGAAAAATATCGCATTGTAATTATGAAAGAAACTGAAATCTTAGCGTTGCTTC
Organism: Flavobacterium cheongpyeongense; assembly: GCF_003202435.1. Lineage (GTDB taxonomy): Bacteria > Bacteroidota > Bacteroidia > Flavobacteriales > Flavobacteriaceae > Flavobacterium > Flavobacterium cheongpyeongense. The sequence continues at coordinate 53,765 of NZ_QJHK01000024.1, read as the reverse complement.
AAAAATACCAGGAGGGTACCCTGTCAGATGAAGATAAGGATAAACTCGATGCGTGGTATTTGTATGCAGCATCTAACAGTAACAGAGACCTTAATGAGTATGAGCTAGAAGACAGTTACGGATACCTCAAATCAAAACTGCCTTTACATGCGGAAACGAAAGTTATTAAGATCTGGCCCCGTATTGTTGCGGCAGCATCAATTGCTTTGTTACTGGGAACAGGAATATTATATTGGACAAAACCAAAAGAGAAAATGGTTCATATTGTCGAAAAAACGGAAGAAATTGTCCCGGGAGGAACAAGAGGAATCCTGACCCTTTCAAATGGAAAACAAATTGTATTGTCTGATATTTCTGCAAAAGATACTATTGCAAAAGAAGGTGAAAATGACGAAGTAACCATTAAGATGGATGCAAACGGCGTTATTACTTATACTGTGAATCCGAATGCAGAGATTTCTAAAGAAAATGCTAATGCGTTCAATACTCTTTCGACCCCCACAGGAGGACAATATAATATTGTGCTGGCAGACGGCACAAAAGTATATCTTAATACTGTTTCATCGCTTAAATATCCAACCCGTTTTAATGGAAACCAGAGATTGGTCGAATTAGAGGGGGAGGCGTATTTTGAAGTGGCTAAAAATAAAGAGAAACCTTTTATGGTAAAATCCGGAAATCAGTCTGTTGAAGTTCTTGGAACACATTTTAACATACATGCTTATAATAATGAACCAGTAATAAAAACCACTTTATTAGAAGGAAGTGTTTCGGTAACGTATAAAAATCAAAAAACTTTTTTAAAACCGGGAGAGCAATCTAACGCAGCTTATAATTCTAATACAATTGTCATTCGAAAAGTAGATACAGAGGCTGCTGTTGCCTGGAAAAACGGCCGGTTTAAATTTGATAATGCCGACCTGAAGTCTGTCATGAAACAATTGGAACGCTGGTACGGAATTAAGGTAGAATACCGTGGAGATGTATCAGATGTGAGGTTTAGCGGAGGTACGTTTATGAATAAAAATTTGTCTGAAGTACTAAAAGTGCTTGAGCTTAGCAATATAAAATTTAAGGTCGAAGGAAAAACGATTATTGTATATCCCTGATTTTAAATTTAACCAATTATGCTGGACTATAAACTAAAAAACCAGAAGCAGTTTCGATGCTTCTGGTTGTTAAAAGGTTTATAGCCAATATAAGTTTTCCACCATTGTTTAACTATAACTAAATGTAAATGTATGAAATTTAATTTACAACCAAAAAAACCTTACAAAAAACTCAGAAAAAAAATTCCGGGACTCCATTTCTCCCACTACAAATTGTTCCTGAGTACCGTTATTCTACTGCTATGTAGTTTTACGGGCCATGCGCAAAATGTTACTGTTAATTTTAAAGAAGCGCCACTGGAAACCGTTTTGAAAGAAGTTGCCAAACAGGCCAATTTTGAAGTTTTTTATACACAGAAGCTGTTGAAAGATTCAAAACCTGTAACCATCAACATTAAAAATGCAACGTTGAAAGAAACCCTTGACCAAATTTTTAATGCACAAAGTTTAAAGTACTCTATTACCAATCAAACTATAGTGGTAACAGCGTCAAAGAGGGACGGCATGGGAAACGAATTAACTACCCTGAAAGGAAAAGTACTAAACAGTAAAAACGAGCCGTTTCCAGGGGTAAATGTTTATATAACAGGCACAAACAGGCATGCCATAACCGATTTTGACGGAAGTTTTTCTTTTGATAATGTGTCTGCGCATTGTATCATCGAATGTTCCGGTTTGACTATTGAGAAAAAAACTTTTGCTGTCAGCGGGCGTAATCCATTAACACTAATTGTCGAAGACAAAGTTTCTGCAATGAAAGAAGTAGTCGTTACTGGTTTTCAGACGCTTAACAGAACACATTCTACCGGAGCAATTGCTAAAGTGGATGAGAAAACTTTAAATGAAAACATCAATACTAATTTAGCAAGTGCATTAGAAGGGCGTGTGGCAGGTTTGATGTTTCAGAAAAATCCAAACGGAGCTTCAGCAGATACGCCGATATTAAGAGGTATAGGTACCTTTTCTTCGCTGGAAGTAGGGTATAGTCCTCTGGTCGTAATAGACGGTTTGCCAACCGAATTGACTCTGGACGAAATTAATCCGTATGATATTGAAAGTATAAATGTTCTGAAAGATGCCGCCGCCGGTTCTATTTATGGCGCCAGAGCCGCAAACGGAATTATCGTTTTAACTACCAAAAAAGGAAATGGTAAATTAAAAGTAAGCATCAACTCTGATTTCTTTATTTCTACTAAGCCAGATATTAAGGATATGAATTATGCTTCTACCAGCGATATACTTGATTTTGAACAGGCAGTATATAACAGGGAGAGAGCGAGATTTGCCAATATAGCGACAATGTTCAATGCTTATGGCGATATCGGAAGCAGCAGCTCAAAATATTATAGTCCACTGTACCAGCTCAACAGAGATTTAGAGAACGGCATAATTAGCAATTCTGATTACAACAGCACTATTGCACAATGGAGAAATAATGACTATATAAAAGATTATCGTGATAATGTATGGCAAAATGAATGGAGACAGCGTTACAATATTGCTTTTTCAGGAAGTACTTCAAAGCAAAATACGTATGTGTCGCTAAATTATGACGATTCAAAAAACAGAATCAAAAACAATACAAGCCGTGCGTTTAATATGTATGCCAAAAGCAATTTTCAGGTCAACAACTGGTTAAATGCGACTTTTGGATTAAATGCTACTTATAGTAATGACGATGTTACGGACTCTGATTTTGGTAATTATAATATTCAAAAACGATATGAGCGTATCACCGATGATAATGGAGAACTTGTAATTGCTCCATTTGTAGGTATCAAGGACGGATTTACGGGCAGCCGTGTCATTAATCCGGCAATGGCAGCAAAAATAAATAGTTTAAGTGGTTTTAAATCTATGAGCTTTAATGTTTTAGATGCGCTTCAGGAAGGTGTTACACATCAAAATTCGCTAAATCTGAGAGCTTTCACAAACCTGAATGCCAAAATATGGAAAGGTTTAAGTTTTAGCACCCAATTTCAATATGAACTGCGAAAAAATGACAACGATCAGTATTATGCTGTAGACTCCTATAAAATGCGCTATGCAATTAATGCTTTAACGGGCTATAATCCTGCCACAAATGCCTACACTTACATAGATGGCTTTTCTGCAGGTGGCCGTTACAAACAATGGAGCAGTCAGGCAAGCAACTATTCTTTTAGAAATCAGTTAGATTTTAATCGGGATTTTAGTGAAGGCAGACATGCTGTCAATGCTATAGCGGGTTTTGAAATGCGCGAAACTTTCGTTCCAAGAGGTATGGAACAGATACGATATGGATATGATCCTGTTACACTTACGTCTGCTGTATTGAATAGTCTGGCACTCAGTCAAACAGGTGTTCCGAGTTATATGTATGGAAATAACACTACACTAGCGGCAGTATCCAGAACACAGACAGAAGTCCTGCACCATTATTTTTCAGTTTTTAGTACCGCAGGTTACACCTATCTGTCAAAATATAATGTTACAGGAAGTTACCGTGTTGACAGGGCAGATTTATTTGGAGTAGATTCTAAGTATAAAAACCGTCCATTATGGTCTACAGGATTAGGTTGGAATGTAAGCAACGAGGAGTTCATGCAAGATGTAAAATGGGTCAACATGCTTAAATTCAGGGCAACTTACGGAATAGGCGGAAATATTGATCAAAGTACGACACCGTACGTAACTGCTACAAGAAGAAACGATAATTTATACCAGTCATTACAATACATCAACATCACAGCACAACCTAATCCATTGTTAAGATGGGAAAAAACACAAACTACCAATTTAGGTTTGGATTATACCTTATTTCAGAATCAACTAACCGGTAGCATTGATGTGTATCGTAAATATAGTAGTGATTTATTAGCTACTACTGACTTAGATCCTACTGTTGGTGCAACGAGCAGAAGAATTAATGCCGGGGCTTTGCTAAACAAAGGAATCGAATTCAGTGTAGGTTCTCAATGGTATAACAGCGGTAACTTCCGAATTAATTCTAATGTAGTATTTGGTTTTAATAAAACTACGATTGATAAAGTTACCAGAGCTGAATCGAGTGCATCAGTCTATGTAAGCGCACCATCAAATTACTTTTTTGAAGGAGAAGTATATAATAGTTTGTATGCTTACAAATATGGTGGCACAATTAATGGTTATCCTTATGTCTTGGATGAAAACGGAAATCCGTCAATTACGTTTGACGATAATGGAAATCCAATCTCAACCAGCATAAAAACAGTTACTAATCCTAAAGCTTTGGTAAATATGGGAAGTTTAACACCAACTTATACAGGTTCCTTATCACAGCGATTTTCGTATAGAGAATTCGATTTGAATATGTTGTTTGTTTTCTCAGGCGGGAATGTTATGCGCAGGGAAACAATTGATATGAGTACTGATGATGTAAACCTTTCAGGCATCACAGATCGTTATACAGATACACAACAAAATGGCAATACACGTTTATATGTTGATCTTGCAGAAAATATCAGAAGTTATGCAGGAACGATCAGCAGTCAGTGGAGGAACTCTGATGTAAACGTGGTGGATGGAGATTATATCAAACTCAGAAACATTTCATTAGGTTATAACCTTCCTAAAACTTTTGCAAATAAAATAAAAATGGAATCAGCAAAATTTACTTTTCAGGTAAATAATATTTGGTATTGGAGTGCGGCAGGCAATCGTATTGACCCGGAAGTTTATTCTGCAAACTCTGGTATACGTAATTTGCCATTGCCTAAAACGTACTTATTTGGTTTTAATTTAACCCTTTAAAAAAATGAAATACATATATATTACAATCTTGTCACTCATCATGCTTTCTGTGACATCCTGCGAAGAATATACAGATCTGACCCCTAAAGGTGCTTTAGTAGTAGAAACTGCTGAACAGTTTCATGAAATGGTCTCGTTGCCAAACAGAGGATACCCAATCAACAACTTTCAGTATTTGTCTGATGATCAATGGATGAAAGAGTCCAATGTAATAGGGGTAACACCAAATATCAATACGATCAATTTTACTTTTGATGAAACTGTAGACAGAGTTTCTATGATTAACAATTCTAGTTTTTACAATCAGGCTTATACCTACATTAATAGATGGAACACCATTATTTCGTTAGTTGATGACAGTAAAGGAGATGGGAGCATCAAAGAGCTGGCAAAAGCAGAGGCTAAAATCTTTAGGGCATACGATCATTTTTTATTGGTAAACCACTATGCAAAGGGCTATGATCCCAAAACAGCTGCTACAGACGGAGGTATTTGTATCATGGATAAATTTGATTTAGAGGCTCAGCCAGAAAAATCTACTGTCGCACAGGTTTACGATTTTATTCAAAAAGATATAGAGGATGCGTTGCCGTATCTTCAGGAAAAACCACTTGATGTTTATCACCCTTCACTAGCGTTTGCTTATGCATTTAAAGCCAAGGTTCATTTGTTCAAACGTGAAATAGCGAAAGCAAAAGAAGCTGCAGAAAAATCCTTAAGCTTTAATAATCAGATATTTGATATGGTAGCTTATAATGCACAGGGAGGACCAAATGTAGTAAGTGTACCTGCTGCAAATAATATTGAAGTACTTAGCTACCAGTACATGACAGGGTATAACGAAATGAACTTTGCGTATCAGTATATTATAAGTCCCGAGCTAAGAATGTTGTTTGGTACAAATGACGCACGTTTTAATTTATTTTTCAATACAACCAGCACGACAAATCTGGATCAGGGATCCAACACGGCTTACTGGGCTACTACTTATACTAAATATTTTTATTCTACTGTTGGGATGAAAACTACAGAGGTTTATCTGATGCTGGCAGAATGTTACGCCCGTGAAGATAAGCTTACAGAAGCAGTTGCTGTTTTGAATACATTAAGAGCAAAACGAATTTTATCTGGTATTGTAAATTTGGATGTCCCAACTACAAGAAAAGAAACCATGGAACTCGTAATAAATGAACGCAGAAAAGAATTGATGTTTGGTTTTAACCGCTTTTTTGACCTGAAAAGGCTAAATACCGAAACGGAATATGCAAAAACAATTACAAGGTTGTTTCCGCTTGTCAACAAAACTGTTCCGCAAAAAACGTATACATTATTACCTAATTCCAGATTATATATTATTCCGTTTCCTTTAGCGGCACTTACAAAAAATCCAAAACTTACATTAAATACAGACGAAAAAGTCCCATTTTAATTCTGATGAATAAATTATTTATTTTATTAATCATGCTGCTTGCGATACAGCAGCATGGTTTTTCACAAAATCCGGTTGAAAAAAAGGCAGACAGTACCAGCACGCAACCAAAAGGCATCCAGGCTTACAACAAGATAATCACTGATAAGGCTAAAAACAAAACCGGTCTTTTTACGATTAGCCAGGTTGATACGAAATATTACTTTCAGATTCCGGATAGTCTCTTTAACAGATATATGCTGGTAGTAACCCGGTATCTTTCAACTCCTGAAGGTTTCGGAAGTTTTGGAGGAGAAAAAGTAAACGAACAGACCATTTACTTTGAAAAGGGATCAAACAATAACGTGTACCTGAGAGCATTGCAATACAAACAGGATGTCCGAAACGCAAATTCCATGTTGGCAAAAGCATTAGCCGGGAGTAACGAAAATCCAATTGTGGCCGCTTTTTCGATAAAAACAACTAATCCAGATAATGGAGATGTCGTGATTGAGGTAACAGATGTTTTCAAAAAAGATAATGTTATGTTTTCTTTAGAGAATAAAGAGAAGACAGAAAAAAAACTAACATCACTAGCTGATGACAAATCTTTTGTCGAGGCAATGGATGTCTATCCAATTAACATTGAGGTCAAAACAACCAAAACATATTTAAGTTCGATAGCAAGCAGCGGAATCATAACGCTGCGATTAAATACTTCGATTGTACTGCTTCCTAAAATACCAATGCGTAAACGTTTTGAAGATGAGAGAGTAGGTTTTTTTGCTAATAAATATGTTTTGTTTGATGATAATGAACAGCGTGCCCAGACAAAGTTTATTGTACAGCGTTATCGTTTAGAGCCTAAAGACAAAGAAGTTAAGAAATACCTGCGTGGCGAATTGGTTGAACCCAAAAAACAGATTGTATACTACATTGACCCGGCGACGCCCAAAAAATGGAGACCTTACTTAATTGCAGGAATTAACGACTGGCAAAGGGCCTTTGAAGCTGCCGGTTTTAAAAATGCTATTGTGGGTAAGGAATGGCCTGAAGATGACAAGACGATGAGTCTGGAAGACGCACGGTATTCAGTAGTACGCTATTATGCATCTGAAACACCTAATGCTTACGGACCACGTGTTAGCGATCCTAGAAGTGGTGAAATTATCGAAAGCCATGTAGGCTGGTACCATAACGTGATGAAATTGGTACAAAGATGGTACATGATTCAGGCAGGGCCTTTAGACCCGAAAGCCAGAAAAATGCATCTGGATGATGAATTGATGGGACAGTTAATTCGTTTTGTTTCTTCACATGAAATAGGGCATACTATTGGTTTACGGCACAATATGGGAGCGAGCAGTGCTACCCCGGTAGAAAAATTGAGAGATAAAAAATGGGTTGAAGCTAATGGACATACTGTTTCGATAATGGATTATGCACGTTTCAACTATGTCGCGCAACCGGAAGATAATATTGGTCCTGCGGGCATTTATCCGCGTATCGGAATATACGACAAATGGGCTATTAAGTGGGGGTATAGCTATCTTCCAAATGCAAAAGATGAATTTGAAGAAGAAAATATTCTGAGCAAAATGACTACTGATAGTTTGTCTGTTAATCCTAAATTATGGTTTGGAGGAGAAGGAAAAGAAGAAGATCCCCGCAGCCAGACAGAAGATCTGGGAGATGATGCAGTATTAGCGAGTGATTATGGTATTAAAAATTTAAAGAGAGTAGTGCCAAATCTTATTTCATGGACCTATCAGCCTAACGATGCTTATGATAATTTATCAGATATGCATAAAGCAGTAGTAAAACAATATGGTTTGTACTTATATCATGTACTAAAATATATTGGAAATGATTACGTAACCAAAAGAACGGTTAACGAAAAAGAAATCGTATACAAGCCAGTTCCAAAAGCAAAAGTAAAAGCTGCTATCGGGTACATTGGAAGGCAATTGTTTGAAGCACCGCTTTGGATGTACCCTCAGGAAATTGATGAACTCATCTCTTTAAAAGCAGCGGATCAGATTTCAGATCAACAAAATCAAGTATTAAATATGCTTTTGAGTTCTGGTATGCTATACAATATCAGCCTTAAAGCAATGGAATCCCAAGGGGCTTATACAGTACCAGAGTTTTTAAATGATTTGAAGCAAACCGTATGGAAGGACTTCAGTGGAAATACAAAGCAGGATTTTTACAGACGAGGTTTACAGCGCAGCTATATTGAGAAATTAGGAATGCTGTTATTGCCAAAAGAAGTTGAGCCTGGTAAAGCATTGAATACTGCACAGCGCAGCGATGTCAGATTGTATGGCAAGCAGCATCTCATACAATTAAGAGCTGATGTTAAAAAACTTATGGATGCTTCAACAGGACTAAATAAAGATCATTTCGAAAGTACTTTGATAGAAATAGATAAAATAGTTTCAAAACTAAATAAAACAGATATATGAAAAGTTTATTAATTATAGCGTTCATTTGCGTAAGTAATTTTACGCAGGCGCAAATAACCTCTAAGGAAGAAGTAGCTCCTCAATTGGCAGAAAAGCGTGAAGCAGAAAAAAAAGAAATCACAAAAAATTACCTGGCTTTAAAAAACAGTCTGATAATTTCAGATAGTCTTGCCGTTATTAAAAATGCAGAAGCTTTGAAGAATTCCTTAAAAAAATTCAAATTCAAAAAATTAAGCCTTGAAAAAATGAATGAAGCTATTACATCAAGGAAAGAAATTATGGAGTTGGCAACTCAAATGGCAGCGACTAAAAACATCAATAAACAGCGTAAATTTTTCGAAACGCTTTCTGTTAAATATTGGGATCAGGCTGCTAAATTCAAAGCCGCAGATGCAACATTATATCTTCAGGTCTGTCCAATGACAGGAGCTGTCTGGACAAGTGACAGTAAAGAAATCAAAAATCCTTACTATCCGAAAAATATGCTGACTTGCGGTGAAGTAAAAGCAAGTCTATAAAGATTGAATTAGTTGATAAATACGGTATTCTGAATAAGGACCGTATTTGTCTTTTTAGTTAGTATGAAAAGTATAGTCTTAAACACAAAGTTGTACATCTTTTTAGGATTAAGTGTAAATAGGTGATTCTTTTTTCAGTATTAGATTATGTATTTATACAATCGGGGAGAGAAAGAACTCTTTAAGTCAGTTTTTTAAATCACTGTTATTAGATTGAATTTATGCTAATGATTTCTTTTGCCTCAAAAAAAAATACATTGACCTCATTTTATTGTCAGAGTTTTTGAATATACATATTATTGTAAATAAGTCTTTGATATAGGTATTATTGAAATATCGGTATAAAATTACTATCGATTTTATTCCTTTTTCACCTCTATTTAATGGCATATTTTGCAAGTATGAATCTTTTAAATCCCAAAGAATATGAAAACAAAAAAATATTTCTATTTCTGTTTATTTTTAGGTATTTCTACATTATCCTGTTCTAAAGATAATGATACTAATGAAGACCCAACCAATATTACAACAACTGATCCTGTTGTAATTAGCGCAACAGCTGCAAAGGGAACAGCAGAGGGATCATCAGCAACTGGAGCAAACGAGGAGGATATACTTGCCAATTCAACCTTTGCTTCTACCGTAAAAATAACATTTAGTGGTACAAGTGCGACGATAGAAAATACAGTAACAGGAGTAACCATTAACACTTCTGGAGCAGATGTTACAATTACCTCTACTGTTGCCGGAGTAGCTTATGAAGTAACTGGCAGTACCACAGATGGAATGCTCAAAATATACAGTGAAAAAAAATATAAGCTGACTCTGAACGGTGTCTCCATCAAAAACAATGATGGACCTGCAGTTAACATTCAGTCTGGTAAGCGGGCTTTTGTTGTGTTGAGTGGAACAAATACATTAGAGGACGGAGTAACGTATGCTACATCGGCAGAAGACCAAAAGGGAACCTTTTTTAGCGAAGGACAGCTTATTTTTTCAGGTACCGGTATCCTTACTATTGTTGGTAATAATAAACATGCTATTGTAGCAGATGACTATGTACGTGTACAAAGTGGCACGATTACTATAACCAAAGCTTCTTCAGATGGTATTCACACAAATGACGGGGTTTATATTGATGGAGGTAATCTGAACATCACAGCGTCGAGTGACGGTATCGAAGCTGAAGAAGGCCATGTCATCATCAATGGCGGAATCATTACTGCTACTGTTGCCGATGACGGGATAGTTGCGTCATACGATACCGACGAAACGATTGATCCCTATGTTGTAATCAATGGAGGTACTATTACTATTACGACAACAGGAGAAGGCGGCGAAGGAATAGAGAGCAAAAGTACCCTGACCATCAACGACGGGACTATTTACATCAAAGCTGTTGATGATGCCATCAATGCGGGTGATGCTATCTATATCAATGGAGGGAATATTGTTGCATACAGTACGACAAATGATGGTATAGATTCTAATGGTACAATGACTATAACCGGAGGAAGAGTTTTCTCTACAGGAGCCAAAAGTCCGGAAGAAGGTTTTGATTGTGATAATAATACGTTCAAGATTACCGGAGGATTACTGATTGGTGCCGGAGGAGCAACCAGCTCACCAACTGCCAGCGTGTCCACCCAGGCTTCTGCCATTTTGGGGAGTGGAAATGCGGGAACTATATTTAGCATATTAGACAGTGATAATGCTGAGGTGATGACATTTAAATCCCCTGCGAGTTTTACAACATTACTGTTATCCGGCAGTAAATTCAGTTCGGGTAAAACCTATAAATTGGTTTCGGTTTCTGCTGTCACTGGAGCTTCGGATTTTAACGGACTATATTTGGGAGGAACATTTAGTAATCCTACAGTATCATCAAGTTTTACGTTGACATCCATGGTGACGAAAATAGGAGGGAGTACAGGTCCTGGAAGATAATGCAATAATAGATGAAATTCGATAAGTAATTTTTTGAATATATTAAAGAACAAGTCCATACCAATCAGGTGTGGGCTTGTTACTGTTTATAAAATGTATTAATGAATTAATACAAAATAATATTAATGAAGATTGGATCCCTGCTTTTTACTTTTTCCAGTTGCGATTCTGGTAATCAATAGGTTTTGAGTATGATTATTTTATAATTGAATTTCTTTGCATATATAACCTTGGTTTTCAAAAAAATCTTTCGGAAAATTCATTAAATAATTGCCACGTAATTGCCAAAGTATCAATTTTCCGTTTTTAAGAAAAATCCAGCGTGAAAAACTTTTATCTTCAGTTAATTCAAAGAAAATGGCACCATTGTATTGTCCTTCATATTTATTTTTATCTATTTTATTGTCCTCCAAATCTTTTTTAAATGCATTTTTTGCTTTGGTACTTAAGGATTTAGATTTAATCCAATGTATTTCCCCTAAACAATTCTCACAGTTTAATGTATATTTATAAATAGGATTATCTTTTAATGAATTTATTAAACGATGTCTTTTATAGATAATTGATTTTTTAGTACTTAATAGCTCATTCATTCCCGAAATGATATAAAATTCAATATTTTTTGAGATTTTTAAATAAAAAACCCTGAAAATTATCAATTTTTTTCAGGGTTTTACTTTTCGTACAGCTTCTTTTATTTTTGTAAATGATTCTAAAGATACTTAGGGTTGTTTGCTATAGGTTTCAATTTCAAAAACCAAAGTAGCATTTGGCGGAATCACACCTCCTGCACCAGCTTCACCATACGCTAAATTTGAAGGAAGAAAGAAAATTGCTTTATCTCCGTCTGTCATCATATTAAGAGCTTCAATGAACCCCGGAATCATGCCGTCTTTTTTTCCAACAGTAAAAGGAAAAGCTTTGTAGCCGCCTTGTGCATCTCTGTTTGGGTTATATTTTCCGTATGCTTTTTCTACATTAGACATACTACTGTCAAAAAGATTTCCGTCTTCAAAATATCCAGCATAATGAAAATATATCGTAGAGCCCTCAGCACCTTTTACACCAGTTCCTTTTTGGGTAATCACATATTTTAATCCAGAGGAAGTTGTGGTAGCATTTGCTTTGGTGGCAGTAAAATAAGCCGCTTTTTCTTTAACTACTTTTTGGGATTCCAGTTTTTTTGCTTCATCTTTTTTAGCGTCGTTGGCTAAAACTTTTGCAGCATCAAATTTTTTCGCAGTGGCACCTTTTCGGGTAATCGTGATTTTTGTCATGATGTCATCCTGAACAATTTTATTTACATTATCCATTCCTGATACAACATGTCCAAAAATAGTATGTTTTCCGTTCAACCACGGTGTTTCTTTATGAGTGATGAAAAACTGACTTCCATTAGTGGCAGGACCGGAATTGGCCATTGCTAAAATTCCGCCCTTGTCAAAAACTAATTCTTTAACAAATTCATCCTTAAAAGAAAATCCAGGACCTCCCGTTCCGTTTCCGTCAGGGTCACCTCCCTGAATCATAAAGTCATTGATAACCCTGTGGAATTTTAGTCCGTCATAAAATGGCTTACCTTTTAGCTTTTCCACCTTTACATTTGGATTTTTGCCTTCAGCCAAAGAAATAAAATTTGCAACAGTTACCGGAGCTTTTTCGTATTCTAAAGTCAAGACGATATCTCCTTTTGTTGTTGAAATGGTAGCAAAAATACCTTCAGCCGGATTAGCATTTGAAGTTGCTTTTACTGCTGTTTTTGCTATGCCGGTTTTTGATTTTGCAGCCGGTTTTTTTGTCGTTTGTGCCTGAATGTTAAGTACTGTCAGACAAAATAAAAATAGAAATTTAAACTTCATTTTGTATTGATTTTAGTCAATGTTAGTTAACAATAATTATTATGGTTTTTCCAGTAACTGAATTTCGAAAACAATATTAGCGTTTGGAGGAATAACTCCACCGGCTCCTGTTTCTCCATAGGCTAAATGAGATGGAATAAAAAGCACTGCCTTGTCACCAAAAGAAAGTTGTTCAACCCCTTCAATAAATCCCGGGATCAATCCTTGTTTGTTTCCGGCAGTAAAAGGAATTGCCTGATAGCCATTTGCATCAGCTTTTGCCTGAATAAATTTTCCAAATGTTTTTGAAACTTCTGCTGAACTTGAATCAAATAAAGTTCCGTTTTCTAAAAAACCGGAGTAACTAATGTATACCTGTGTACCGGCTGCCGGTTTTTTACCTTTTCCTTTTTCAGTAATTACATATTCTAATCCTGAGTTTGTTTTTGTCGCTTTTGTTTTTAGGGTAACTAATGACGCCGCTTTTTCTTTTTGTACATCAGCGTATTTACTCTGTTCTTTTGCTATTTCAGCAAAATAATCATGAAATATTTTTACAGCATCAAACTTTTTAGCAGCTTCACCATTTCGGATAATTTTTACAGCAATTAATTGGTCATCTTGTTTTACCTGATTCACTACTTCCTGACCTTTTTCTACTACATGCCCAAAAATAGTATGTTTTCCGTCTAACCATGGAGTTTCTACATGTGTGATGAAAAACTGACTGCTGTTTGTTCCGGGGCCGTTATTGGCCATTGCCAGAACACCTGCTTTGTCAAATTTTAAATCAGTAAATTCATCTTTAAATTTATAACCTGTATCTCCTGAGCCTGTTCCAAGCGGATCTCCCGTCTGGATCATGAAATTTTCGATAACTCTGTGGAATTTCAATCCGTCAAAAAAAGGTTTGTTTTTAAGTTTTTCATCAGCTACAAATTCATTTTTACCTTCGGCTAAGGTTACAAAATTAGCAACAGTTACAGGTGCTTTTTTATAATCTAATTCTACAATGATGCTCCCTTTACTAGTTTCTATTTCGGCATATAAACCATCTGGCAAATTACTGTGTTCATCTTTACAGGAATAAAATGAGGTAACGGCTAACAGGAATAATAAAATACTCTTTTTCATTTTTAAAATGTTGTTTTTAGGGTGTTAATGTGTCTTTTTTGGTTGGAGCTGCGGGTTTTGAGTTTACAGGTTTTAATGCCGGCTTTGCTGTATTGCTTGTGTTTGTTGCTGTTATAGCATTTGGATCCGGAACAAAATTTCGAAGTGTAACCGTACAGATTAATGATTGATTTGTCCCTATTTTTTTATTGTCTCCATGATAACCATAAGCAATATGAGATGGAAACAGAAAATTTACGGTTTCGTTTTTATGCATTAATTTGATTCCGTCTCTCAGTCCCATCATGATATCTTCTTTATCGACATAGTACGTTTGCGGGCCAAGTTCAGCTTCAGAATAGATTATTTTGCCTTCAATATCTTTTATTTCTAAATTAAAATAAGCAATATCTCCTTTTTTAGGACTTTGAGTATCGGTTAGATTTTTTTCATCATAAGACAGCCAATATCCTTTTCTGGTTGCGTAATATTTTACTTTAGGGTTGCTTTTAATGATTTTTTTAATCACATCTTCTTCGCTGGCAACCAGTTTTTTGTTTCTGTCTGCTGATTTTTTCATAAACGTGCCAGAAGCTTGGGAAATAGGTCTTCTGGCTTCTTCATGATGTTTACAACTAACAAATAAAACAGTAAAAAGCAAGGTGTAAATGCTTAGTTTTAAGTAGTTCATTGGGTTATATTTTTAGTTTAATTACTAAATCTTCAAATTTTTTCAAGGTTTCCTCCATTGAAATTTCGGATCTTCCACCGGCAGCATTTACATGGCCGCCACCATCGAAATGATCCCTGGCAAACTGATTTACATCAAATCCGCCTTGAGAACGAAAGGATATCTTAATGATGTTTTCTTCCTTGTTTTCTATAAAAATAGCTGTAAAAACAATATCTTTTATACTTAAGCCATAATTAACAATGCCTTCGGTATCACCTTTTATATAATTAAAAGAATCAAGTTCATCCTGCGTTAACGAAGTATAAGAAGTTTTATGTTCTGATAAAATTTTCATATTCTGCAAAGCACATCCTAATAATTGTAAACGGCTATACGAACTATTATCAAATAATAAAACTGGAATTTCAGTATTTTCTACACCTAAATCAATTAATTCAGCGACTATACGATGCGTGTTTCCTGTAGTTTTAGGAAAACGAAAAGAACCTGAATCGGTTAATATTCCGGTATAAATACAGGTTGCAATGGTTTTGTCTATATCTTCTTTTTTGTTTAAAAACAGAATGAAATTATAAATCATTTCACACGTAGAACCAAAAGAAGTGTCAGAGTAGGTGTAAGCTGCGTAATCATGCGGTTTTTCATGATGGTCAATCATGATATACGGAACTATCATTTTGGCTAAAGTATGTTCCATCTCGCCAGTACGATGCAAAGCATTAAAATCAAGGGTAAAAATTAGTTCAGCTTCTTCTAATATTCTGGTACAGTTTTCAGTATCTTTTTCAAAGATTTTTACCGTTTCAGAACCCGGAAGCCAGGCTAAAAAATCAGGAAAATCATTAGGAGCAATTACGGTTGGCTGATGATTGTTTTTTAATAAAAAATGGTAGAGTGCCAATGTAGAACCCATGGCGTCACCGTCCGGTCCTCTATGCGGAATTATTGCAATTTTCTTTGGAGCTGCAAGCAATAACTGTATTGCCTGAATATCTTGTATTTTCATAGTGTGCGAATTTACATTTTTTTAATGTAATGCTGAAAACATTTTACGGATTAACAAACTTTTATGGGTTGGAAGTTATAAGTTAAGAGTGATAAGTTTTTGAGGAGAGACTTATTTTGCAGAATGCTTAATGCACTGAAAAGGTATTGTGATTTATAATCAAAGGTTTTTTAACTCTTTTCTTTGTAATTTCTGATAGAGTTTATATTTGACGCCTTTTACAATCTGGGATTTATAAATTCCAACAGAACCTGATGAAAAATAAGCGATTGTACAGGCGATAGCGATAAAAATTCCAGGCTGAATTCCAAATAATTCCATTCCCATAATAGTACAGGCGACAGGAGTGTGGGTGGCACCGGAGAAAACCGCCACGAATCCCAGACCTGATAAAAAAGCAATTGGCATTGGGATAATAAGTGATAAAGCGCTTCCTAAAGCTGCGCCAACAAAAAATAAAGGTGTGACTTCGCCTCCTTTAAAACCGGCCCCCAAAGTGAATCCGGTAAATAAAATTTTAAGTAAAAAATCATACCACGGATTAGCATTTGAAAACGAATCTACAATTGCCGGAACACCTAAGCCTGAAAATTTGGTTAACCCAAAACCAGCAAAGGCAATGGCTAAAATGATTCCGCCAACAAAAGGTCTCAACGGAGCGTATTTAATATTTTTAGAAAAAAGGGAACTCCAAAAATGAGTACTTCTGGCAAATAACAAAGCTGCTAAGCCAGATAATAGTCCTACAATCATCGTATAAAACAAGCTGCCTGTACTTAGTGCAGGAACAACAGGAATGCTGTAATGTGTATGTTTTACGTCCCAAAGTTCAACAGTAAAAAACGCTACATAGGCAACAAGAAATGATAAAATAATACTTTTGAAATTGATTTTACTGAAATACAAGACTTCTAAAGCAAAAATAGCACCGGTCAAAGGTGTTCCAAAAACAGACGCAAAACCTGCACTGATTCCCAGAATAATCAGGATTTTTCTTTCGGAATTATCTAAATTGAAATACTTAGTAAATTGATCAGCAATGGCACCGCCCATTTGTACAGCTGTTCCTTCTCGTCCGGCAGATCCTCCAAATAAGTGTGTGAGTAAAGTTCCTGAAAGAACTAAAGGCGCCATTTTGAACGGAATGACTTTCTTAGGATTTTCATATTCCTCCAGTAATAAATTATTCCCTTTTACAACAGATTCTCCCCAATGATAATAACTGAATCCAACTAATAATCCGCCAATCGGTAAAAACCAGATAATCCAGTCGTGCTGAATTCTAAATTGCGTAACAAATTCTAATGAAACTAAAAAGAAAGCGGATGCAGATCCTGAAAAAAAACCAATTAAAACACAAATGAAAATCCATTTGAAAATGTCGGTCAGTAAATGTTTTTGAGTCATGAATTATTTTAGAAAAGTTTTTGCCACGAGTTTCACAAATTTACATGAATTTGATTTGTATTAATTGAGAAGAACAAAAAATCTTTTACTCTTTAATCTTTTAATTAGTTTTAAGTCTTTTGTCAGGTCTTAAAGGAACAGAAGTTCTTTTCGGTGTGAGGCTTCAAATTTGCTCAAAATACAATTGAAAATAGTTAGTGTGAATTTTTGAAACTCGTGGCAAAAATAATTTCGTAGCAAAAAAATTATTCCTGCACTACAGCTGTAAATTCAATTTCAACCAGATATTCAGGGGCAACCAGCTTGCTGATTTCATAAAAACCGGTAGTGGGTTTTACATCTTTAAAAAAAGCAGCGTGAGCTCTTGCCACTTCTTCGAAAGTACTAATATCGGTAGTGAAAATTCTGGTTCTGATGACATCTTTCATTCCAACGTTCAAATCTTCTAATACTTTTTCTATGCGCTCCAGAATATTATAAGTTTGGGCATAAGCATCATCGGCCTTTACTTTTTCGCCATCAACAATAGCCACAGTACCGGAAACTTCAATAATGTTGCCAATTCTTACGGCACGACAATATCCCATTTTGTCTTCCCACGGTGATCCTGTTAAGATGTTTTCTCTTTTCATTTCGTCTGTTTTATTGAATTTGATTTGTGAATTTTAAATCAAATTCAGGTTAATTAAATTACGCTGCAATTTATAAAATATGTAACTGATAAGCGCTGAAATTATTTGAAATCACTTCGTTAATTTTAATTTTTTGTGATATTTTGAATTGATTTTACCAAAGTAAATTTAATCAGATGTTTGTTCAAAAATGACATTGGTTTATGTAGTATAGCTTTAAAATTAGAAACTATTCTTTTGAAGAGTTAATAGATCTGGCAGGTTTTTTGATTCTAAAAATTAGCCTAATTTATTGTTATAAAAGTCATAAAGTAGCAGTCGATAATATAATTATGTTATTTTTGTAGATGTACTTTTTGATATTATAAATTCTAAAAGCAGATTCGATAATACTTTTTCAATGAAGCATATTTTAATATTCATATTTTTTTTCACTGTACTGACGGCTGCTGCTCAGGCTGAATTTAACTCAGGTTTTAAGCCCATTCCTGCCCGAAAATTTGATGCTAAACCTAAAAAAATGCCTGCTCCAGAAATAAAAGCCCCACAGGCATCAAGTACAGATATTCCGGGTATTAAAACACCAAATATTTTTGAGAACGCAACAATAACACCAAAATCTAAATTTCAGATTGGTGAAGAAAAAAGCAAGTTTTCGATGTCAACAGAAACAGATTTCGCTAACCCCGGAGATCGTTATGTTCCTAAAATGGAAAAAGATCTGGATAAAGCACTCAGGGAGGCTGGTTTAAAAGAAGGACGGGGAGAATTAGTTAAGAAGAATATTTCGTTGGGGGATTTTAGAACCCAGTCCGCTTACTTTATTATAAAGTTCAGGGATTTTGGTGCTATTGATGGCGATTTGGTTAAGATAACCTCAAATGATCAGGTGGTTCAAAGTCAGTTATTTTTAGATAGTAATTACAAACAAGTAAAAATTACGTTGTCTAACGGCTTTAATAAACTCGATTTTGAAGCGCTAAACATTGGTTCTTTAGGAGGAAATACGGCCGAAATTCAGGTTTATGATGACAAAGGAACATTAATAACAAATGATTATTGGAATAATCTTGCAGCAGGTTTTAAGGCTTCAATTATTGTTACGAAAGAATAATAATCGTAGTATTCTAATCGTATTTTTCATATTAATAATGATTGGAAGGCATTCCACTTGCAGCTAACGCAAGTAACAAAACAAAAGAAAAAAAGATTGACAGGATTACAGTAATTATAAAATTAATTAAATACGACATCCATACTCTACGTTTTTTGGATTTTATATTCTTAATTAATAAAAAAGCCTGAAACAGTAAATTTGTTATTAGTAGTGTAATCAGTATGCATGCACTGATGTCAATCAAAATTATCCCAATGTAGAATGCTAATAATCCACACCATATTCCTGAAAGAATAATTTTTTTATACTCGTTTTTAATTTTAAAAACTAGGTAAAAAGCATAGATAAAATAAGTTATTCCTCCAATGAATGCAAAATCATGATATTGATGAGCAGACATAAATTCAAATACAATAACGGGCAAAGTCACTACGATGAAAATGATTACAAGGTGTATTCCACTTTTTTGGGCTAAAGTCATAATATATTGATCGATCAGTAATAGTATATTTCCTTAAATAGTGTTTATAAATATATTAAAACATTCCTGATTTCTATTCAGATTCAAAAAAAACAGAATCTTAGTGACTTAAGGTCTTAGAATCTTTACAGAAAAAAAATCAAAATTCCATTTTTCAAATTCGAATATAAAAAGTATTTTTGCGCATGCAACATAACGTACTTATTTTAGATTTCGGATCGCAATATACTCAGCTTATTGCGCGTAGAGTTCGCGAATTAAATATATTCTGCGAAATTTTTCCTTACAATCACTTTCCTAGTGATTTATCACCTTATAAAGCAGTAATTTTAGGAGGAAGCCCATTTTCTGTTCGTGCAGAAGATGCTCCACATCCTGATTTATCTCAAATTCGGGGCAAACTTCCATTATTAGCAGTTTGTTACGGAGCGCAATATTTAGCTCACTTTAGCGGAGGCGAAGTAGCAGCTTCGAACACCAGAGAATACGGAAGAGCCAATTTATCCTATATTAAGGAGGATGAAGTTTTCTTTAATGGTGTTTCACAAAACAGTCAGGTTTGGATGAGCCATAGCGACAGTATAAAGTCTTTGCCAACAAATGCAGTGAAACTGGCAAGCACCCATGATGTTGAATATGCCGCTTATAAAATTGAAGGAGAAACAACTTATGCTATTCAGTATCATCCCGAGGTTTTTCATTCTACTGACGGATCAAAAATGCTGGAAAATTTTTTAGTAAACATTGCCGAAGTTCCTCAAAATTTTACACCAAATGCTTTCGTTGAAGAAATGGTGGGAGAATTAAAAGAAAAATTAGGAAACGATAAAGTGGTTTTAGGACTTTCCGGTGGAGTCGATTCTACTGTAGCAGCTGTTTTGTTGAATAAAGCAATTGGCAAAAATCTGTATTGTATTTTCGTTAATAATGGTTTACTTCGTAAAAACGAGTTTCAAAATGTTTTAGACCAATATAAAGGAATGGGATTAAACGTCAAAGGTGTTGATGCCGGAGATCGTTTTCTTTCTGAACTGGCCGGAATCAGTGATCCTGAAACCAAACGTAAAACAATCGGGCGTGTATTTATTGAGGTTTTTGATGACGAATCACATTTGATCGAAGACGTAAAATGGCTGGCACAGGGTACAATTTATCCAGACGTAATCGAATCAGTTTCTGTAAAAGGACCATCGGCAACAATTAAATCGCACCATAATGTGGGTGGATTGCCGGATTATATGAAATTAAAAATCGTAGAACCACTAAGAATGCTTTTCAAAGATGAAGTAAGAAGGGTAGGTGCTACTTTAGGGATAGATCCGGAATTATTAGGAAGACACCCTTTCCCTGGACCCGGATTGTCAATCAGAATTTTAGGGGATATTACTCCTGAGAAAGTTCAGATTTTACAAGATGTTGATTCGGTTTTTATTGAAGGATTAAAATCCTGGGGATTATATGACAAGGTTTGGCAGGCCGGAGCAATTTTGCTTCCTGTAAACTCTGTTGGGGTAATGGGCGATGAGCGTACATACGAAAAGGTAGTGGCTCTGAGAGCTGTAGAATCTACCGATGGTATGACGGCTGACTGGGTTCATTTGCCTTATGATTTCTTAATGAAGGTATCCAACGATATTATTAACAAGGTAAAAGGCGTGAACCGTGTAGTTTACGACATAAGTTCAAAACCACCTGCAACAATTGAGTGGGAATAGTACCATATTTAAAATTAAGGTCTTACATTTGTGAGGCCTTAATTTTTATAACCTACTATTTATGAGAAGACTTTTAACGATTTTTCTTGTGTTTGTTTTGTCTTTTAACAAAATAACTGCGCAAGATTCAGTTATTGAGCATAAAATTCAAAAAGGGGAAACAGCTTATTTCATCGCCCAAAAGTATAAGGTTTCTGTAGATGAGATTTACGAGCTTAACCCTGAATCGCAAAATGGGATCAAGGATAATCAAATTATAAAAATTCCCGTTCATAAAGAAACCAAAACAAATCCAAAAACACAGCAAACGCATTTAGTCACAGCCAAAGAAACCCTTTTTGGTTTATCAAAACAATATCATGTTTCTGTTGAGGCTATTCAAAATGCCAATCCTGAAATTCTTTCCGGTGGACTTCAAATCGGACAGGAATTAATAATCACTCAAAATTCAGCTAATTTGTCTAAGGAGGAAACTTCGGTTTCAGTTAAGGTAACACATCATGTGGCTGCCAAAGAATCGTTGTTTAGTATCGCCAGACAATATAATGTTTCCGTTCAGGATTTAGAAAATTTAAACAAAGAGATTCTTCAAAACGGATTGCAGATTGGTCAGACAATTGCTATTCCGAACAAAAGAAAAACGGTAGACGGAAGAGTTCGTGTAATCAATCAGGAAACTGTTTTTCATGTAGTTGAACCAAAAGAAACCAAATTTTCGATTGCAAAAAAATACGGAATCTCAATCGATCAGTTAGAATCTCAAAATCCGGAAATCGTAAACGGACTGCTTGTTGGAAATAAACTGGCCATCAATAGAACAGCAATTAAACCGGCAAACGAAAGCGAAGAATTAATGCTGGCTCTTGCCGAAAAGCAGGTTGTAGTTGAAAAAACAAAAGCCAAAACAATTGAAATCGATGATTTAAAAGACAGACTGGTTGTTCAGAAAGAAATGAACCAGAAAATTATAAAAATCAATGATCTGAAACTAAATCTGAATGACATGAATGGTTCTAAAGAAAATTCGGTTGAAAAACTGCGTTTGGTATTAGAAGCGAATAAAAATGTGCAGGATATTTTAATGGTAAAATTAGATTCCTTAGTCAACACGATGAACAATGATTTGGTCGAGTTGAAACGAATGGATGTTTTGAATATTAATGAATCGAAGCGATTAGAAAAACAATCGTATGAAAATATCGGTAAAACTAGTGAGTTATCTTCTCAATTAAAAAAAGAACTGGCTGAAAACCGAAAAGTGTACGCCGGTTTAATGAATAAAGTTGAAAAAATTGCCGTAGAAGAAAATCAGGAATACAAGAAAAAAATCCGTGATAGCGAGAAAAAGAACAATGCAACTTCGATACAGCAAAGGCTTTCTTTAGAAGAAATCAAACGTTATAGAATCCAACAGGAGCAAGGAGATACCCAGAATCAGTTATTAATTGCTAAAATTGATTCTTTGGACAATCAGAAAAAAATTGAAGTTAAAAGACATATTAGTAAAGCTGCTTACTACAGCATGGAAGCCCGAAATTTTGATGACAAACTGGCTTTGATTAAATTAAAAAAGTATCAGGATGAAGCCCTCAAAAATAAATCTGAAACTTTCCAAACCTCCGCAGTATCATTAGAACAAATGAAGCAGGAACTGAAGGAGAATCCGTTTAAAAATGAAAAAGATATAAAAATTGAAGTTTTTGACAATCTTAAAGAAGTTTCAAATGGTTTTTATTTGGTTTTAGGCACATTTACAGAGGCGATCCCGAGAGATCAGTTAATTATGAAGCTAATTGATTCTGGTGATTTTAATGCTAGTTTCTTTTTTAATATAAACAGTCTTTCGTATTATGTATATTCTGATAGTTATGATACTATGGAAGAAGTCTTGTATCAATGCAAGAAAAAGGAAGAAGATGAGTTATATAAAAATGTTATTATTGCTAAAGCAGAGATTGACCTCCGATAATATTAGTAAAGAATTAACTTTCGGACTGATCTTTGTTTTAAGCAGAAATTAGTATCTTGTTCGCATTAAAAAAAAATAATTGTTTTTAATATCTATTATGAAATATTTTTTCACCCTGTTTTCTATTTCTTTTTTTATGACGTGTTCTGCTTTTTCTCAGGGGAAAGTGGTGAAATATACTGTTTTAGCCGGAGAAACAATCAATCAGATTGCACAAAAATTTAAGGTTACTCCTTATGATATTTATGGGTTAAACCCGGATGCTAGAACCTCTTTAAAGCCAAATACAGTTTTATTGATCCCGAGTAAATCAGCGACTGCCCAAAAAAACGAAACATCTGCAAAAAAGACAGGAAACACTAAAGAAGTTATACACGAAGTACAGCCAAAAGAAACTTTTTACAGTATTGAAAAAAAATATGGTATTTCAGACGAAGCACTGAAAGCTGCAAATCCGTTTCTGGAAAAAAACGGTGTTCAAATTGGGCAAAAATTGATCATTCCAAAAGGAAATTCAGCAAAAAAATCTTTATCTAATAAATTGGTGAACGAAAAATATGTTTATCATGATGTAGTAGCTAAAGAAACTAAGTTTTCAATAGCAAAAAAATACAACACTACAATTGAAGATTTAGAAAAACGTAATCCTGAAATTGTATCGAATTTGCCAGTTGGATACAGATTAACAATAAAAGGGACGGCTCCAAAAACAGAAGCATCAACGACAATTACAAATAATGAGAAGTCTGCCGATACGAAAAAGCCTGTTGAAACTTCAAATAAAGTGACCACTTATATGGAGTATCAGGTTAAACCAAAAGAGACTTTTTATAGTTTAGGAAGAACTTTTCATATCACTCAGGAAGAATTAACAGAATTGAATCCGGCGCTTTCTGAAGGTGTAAAAGAAGGAATGGTTTTAAAAGTTCCGTCTGGATATTTAGCACCTGCTCCAATTATAATGCAATCACAGCCAATTGAAAAAGAGGTTGAAAAGTCAATTGAAACTTCAACTGAAACTTCAACTGGTATAAAAATTCTTGAAAAGGTAAAATCTGAGACTGTTTCTGTAGATCCCCAAGTGGTTGAGTTAACTAAAAAAAGAGATCAGAACGAGCGTAAAAAACTGGTTTTACTGTTGCCTTTCAATTTGGTAAAAATGCAAAATGACACACTAAGTTCTGCCAGCCGAATTAAAAGCGACAAATTTTTGAATATGACACTGGATTTTTATTCAGGCGCAATGATGGCTATTGATTCAGCAAAAGTTTTAAAATTACCGATAGATGTTTCGATTTATGACTCACAGGAAACGAAAAATTCCTCGAATGTTTCGGGCTTAATTGCTCAAAATAAGTTGCAGAATGCAGATGCGGTTATTGGTCCATTCTATCAAAATAATGCAGAGGCTGCAGCAAATTTATTACGACTGTACAATGTTCCGGTGATTTCGCCACTATCAAAAGATTCCGCTACCCCAATTGATAATTTGTATCAGTCAGTTCCGTCCAGCGATATTATAAGGAATACTGTTTTTGATTATATGCGTTCTAAAAATGGTAATATAGTTGCCGTTGTTGACAAGAAAAAAGAATCTGTAATCAGTTATATCAAGCAAAATCAAAAAGGAGTAGCTTTTACTTCTCTCACCGAAACAGGAGGTATAGATGCTGCGAATTTAAAAAGTTTATTGTTCCCGGGAAAAATGAATTACGTTGTAATGGAAACAGGTAATACGGCAATGATCAAAGCTACTATAAAAGCGTTAGTTGATGCTCAGAAAACTTGTCAGATCCAATTGGTGATTTTGGAACCAAACAGTACTTTGGATACAGATGAAATTAATTTTGAAAACCTGATAAAATTAAAATTGATGTATCCTTCGGTTACCCGTCAAAGTGATGAGTCATCTGTATTAATTTTTGAAAAAGAGTATAACCTGAAAAATAAAGTGAATCCAAATACTTATGCTACCCGGGGTTTTGACGTTACTTTTGATACCATGATGCGTCTGGTTCAGGGAAAAACGTATCAGGAAACAGCAGATTTGATGACAACTGAACACGTTGATAATAAATTTCAATATTATAAAAGAGAAGATGGAGGGCACGCAAATAAAGGTGTTTACATTTTATATTACGATTCAGACTTAACTTTAAAAGTAGCAAATTAATGACATCAAAAGTAACCTATTTAGGCGATTTAAGAACAAAATCAATACATGTGCAGTCAGGAAGCGAGCTTATCTCGGATGCACCATTGGATAATAACGGAAAAGGGGAAGCATTTTCTCCAACAGATACAGTCGCAAATGCACTTGCAAGCTGTATGTTTACGATTATGGGAATCAAAGCCCGGGATTTGAATGTGGACTTAGTTGATTCGACAGCTGAGGTGACTAAAATTATGAACGCTGAGCCGCGAAGAATTGGAGCAATTGAAATTGTTTTTGAGATGAAAAGCAATGCTGATGAAAAAAATAAAACAATCTTAGAACGTGCAGCCATGACTTGCCCGGTGTTCCTGAGTTTAAACACGGACATCAAAAAACAAATAACATTCAACTGGAAATAAAATAAAAGTATAGAATCTAAAGAAGCAGGAAAAGAAAATGATTATTCTTTTCCTGCTTCTTTTTTCTTTTAAAAAATGGAACAAGACAAAAAACAACTCATAAAATTAGCCCATACCAAAATGCCCTTCGGGAAGTATGAAGGTTGGTTTTTAATAGATTTACCAGAATATTATGTGGTCTGGTATCATAATAAGGGTTTTCCAAAAGGAGAATTAGGGCAGCAATTACAGCTTATTTATGAATTAAAATTAAATGGATTGGAAGAGTTAATCCGAAATATTAAAAAGCAGTATCCAAAACCCAATTAACAAAAATATTTAAAAAAACAGCAGATTAAAAGTTAAAATTATCAATTACTGAAACAGGTATTGATTCTGTTTGAAAATTTGCAAATTATCTCATTCTCTAATTGATAAATTGTCTAATTAAATTTGTACTTTTGCCAAGTTTTTTACACAACTACAATACAAACTACAACAGAATGAATCAAACAAAATATATTTTTGTTACAGGCGGTGTGACTTCTTCATTAGGAAAAGGGATTATCGCGGCATCTTTAGCAAAATTGTTACAAGGAAGAGGGTATCGTACAACTATTCAAAAATTTGATCCGTATATTAATGTGGATCCGGGTACATTAAACCCTTATGAACATGGAGAATGTTATGTTACAGATGACGGAGCAGAAACCGACTTAGATTTGGGACACTACGAACGTTTTCTTAATGTTCCAACATCTCAGGCAAATAACGTTACGACAGGAAGGGTTTACCTTTCTGTTATTGAAAAAGAAAGAAGAGGGGAATTTTTAGGAAAAACAGTTCAGGTTGTTCCTCATATAACAAACGAAATCAAAGACAGAATGCAATTGCTTGGTAAATCAGGTGATTATGATATCGTTATTACTGAAATTGGAGGAACTGTCGGAGATATTGAATCTCTTCCCTATATTGAATCTGTTCGTCAGTTGGTTTGGGAATTAGGAGAAAACAACGGAATTGTTATTCATTTAACTCTAGTTCCTTTTTTGGCTGCTGCCGGGGAATTAAAAACAAAACCGACACAGCACTCCGTAAAAACGTTGATGGAAAGCGGTATCAAAGCAGATATTTTGGTATGCAGAACTGAGCATGAATTATCTCAGGAATTGCGCAACAAATTAGCCTTGTTTTGTAATGTAAAAAAAGAGGCAGTTATTCAGTCTATCGATGCTTCGACCATATATGAAGTTCCAAATTTAATGCTTGAAGAAGGATTAGATGTTGTAGCCTTAAAAAAATTAGATCTGCCTAAAAAAGCATCTCCGGATCTTAAAACATGGAATACTTTTTTACGCAGATTAAAAAATCCAAAGCAAACTGTAAATATCGGTTTGATTGGTAAATATGTAGAAATGCAGGATTGTTACAAATCTATTTTAGAGGCGTTTATTCATGCAGGTGCTGCCAACGAAACCAAAGTGAACGTAATTTCTATTCACTCAGAACACATTAATATTGATAATGTTGCCGAAAAATTAGGAGTTCTTGACGGCGTTTTGGTTGCTCCGGGATTTGGAGAAAGAGGTATTGAAGGCAAAATTGAAGCTGTTCGTTATGCACGTGAAAATAATATTCCGTTTTTCGGAATTTGTTTGGGAATGCAAATGTCAGTTATCGAATATTCAAGAAATATTTTAGGTTACGCTGAAGCAAATTCTACAGAGATGAATGAAAAAACAAATCATCCTGTTGTGAATTTGATGGAAGAGCAAAAAACGATCACTGATAAAGGCGGAACTATGCGTTTGGGAGCCTGGAAATGCGATATTAAGCCAAATACTTTAGCACATAAAATTTACGGTCAAAAAACAATTTCAGAGCGACACCGTCATCGTTATGAATACAATAATAAGTATAAGGATGAACTGCAAAAAGCTGGTTTGATTGCTTCCGGGGTAAACCCTGATACAGGATTGGTAGAAATTGTAGAATTGGAAAACCATCCGTTTTTTATTGGTGTACAATACCATCCCGAATATAAAAGTACTGTTGCCAATCCGCATCCAATTTTTGTAAACTTTGTCGGAGCAGCTGTAATTGCACATAAAAAATAATATTAATATTCTGAAAGGGTGTAACTTTTGAGTTTAACTCATAACTAATAGCCTTTAACGAATAACTTTTTTAAAATAATATATGGAAGAAAAAAAATTAGACCTTAATTCAATCATTGGTTTTGTATTAATATTCGGAATTTTGATTTGGATTATGTACCAAAATCAGCCTTCTGAAAAAGAAATTGCTGCTGAAAAAGCCAAGAAAGAGTTAGTTGCTAAACAAGAAGCACAGGCAAAAGCGGATAAAGCCAAAACAACATCATTACCAGTTGCAACGGTAACTCCTGGAGATACATTAGAATTGGCGAAATTGCAAAAAACTTTAGGAGGATTTGCTTATTCTGCAACGCTTCCTTCAGCAAAAGAAGTTTTTACAACAATCGAGAACGAAAAGATAAAACTTAAAATTGCCAATAAAGGTGGTTATATTGTTGAAGCTACCCTAAAAGAATTCGAAAGATTAAAAAAGGGTTCAGGTGAATTAGTTGAATTGATAAAAAACAATAACTCAAGTTTAAATTTACAGCTTCTTACCAAAGATAACAGAACTTTGAATTCTAAAGATTTGTATTTTGAGCCGACTTTAGAAAAAATCGGTGCAGATCAGGTTTTGTCTATGCGTTTGAAAGCCGGAGCTAATGAATTTTTAGAATATAAATACATCCTTAAGCCAAACGATTATTTAGTTGGTTTTGATATTCGTTCTCAAGGATTGAATAAAGTTTTGAACCCTTCTAAACCATTAGATTTACAATGGGATTTAAAAACATACAGAAACGAGAAAAGCGTTTCTTATGAGAATCGTTATGCGCAAATTGATTACAAATACGAAGATTCAAAATATAATAATGTAGCTTCACGTGGTCAAGGAAAAGAAGAAACTCCTAATAAAGTGAGTTTTGTAGCTTTTAAACAACACTTCTTCGCTACTATTTTATCTACAGAAAAACCTTTTGAAACTTCAAAATTACAGTCGGACGATTTAGTTAAAGACGAAAAAAGCGATACAATTTTTACAAAGCAGTTTAGAGCCAATTTACCTTTAGCATTTTCAAATGGAGAGATCGATTACAAAATGAGTTTGTATATGGGGCCTGCAGACTATAAAACATTAAAATCTTACGATAAAAACTTCGAAAAAATTATTCCGCTTGGTTGGGGAATTTTTGGATGGATCAACAAATGGATTTTCATTCCTTTATTCGGATTTTTAAGTTCATCAGTTGGATTATCTTTAGGGATTGCAATTATTATTTTCACAATTATCATCAAATTGGCTATGTCGCCAATTACATATAAATCATTCCTGTCTCAGGCTAAAATGAAAGTTTTACGTCCTGAAATTACAGAGTTGGGAGAAAAATTCAAAAAAGACCCAATGAAGAAGCAACAGGAAACAATGAAATTGTACAACAAAGCAGGAGTAAACCCAATGGCAGGATGTATTCCGGCATTGATTCAGCTTCCGTTTATGTATGCTTCGTTTCAGTTTTTTCCAGCGGCATTTGAGTTGAGACAGAAAAGTTTCCTTTGGGCAGATGATTTGTCCTCTTTTGATTCCGTTATAAAACTACCGTTCAATATTCCATTGTATGGAGATCACATCAGTTTGTTCCCAATTTTGGCAGCAATTGCGATTTTCTTCTACATGAAAATGACTTCAGGAGATCAGCAAATGGCTGCACCACAACAGGAGGGTATGCCCGATATGGCAAAAATGATGAAAATCATGATTTACGTTTCACCATTAATGATGTTAATTTTCTTTAATAGTTACGGTGCAGGATTGAGTTTGTATAACTTTATTTCGAACCTGATAACAATCGGGATTATGTTTGTTATTAAAAACTATATTGTAGATAGTGAAAAAATTCACGCTCAGATTCAGGAGAATAAATTGAAAGAGCCTAAAAAGCAAAGTAAATTTCAACAGCGTCTTCAGGAAGTAATGGAACAGCAGGAAGCTGCTAAAAAAGCTCAAAATAAAAAGAAGTAATTTTCTTTACCAGAATTAAAAAAGCTCGAAATTGTCTAATTTCGAGCTTTTTTTGATGTTATACTTAGTAATTTAAGATTGTTTATATAACCATTCTGATAAATCTTTTCGGTATGTTTTTCTTTGACAATGAATTTTTGGATCAAAGTTTTTCCATAGCAAATGAATGGCATTGTTTTCTAAAAGTTCAGGAGTTCTGATGCAATTCTGAATACCTTTTTCTGAGAAAGTCTTATAATATTCATCAAATATAATTGCTGTAACACCTTTGTTTTGATAGTCCGGGTGAACTCCGATTAGATAAAAAACGACATCTTTGCTGTGTTTTTTTGCTTTTAATAAATGAAGGAATCCGAAAGGGAAAAGCTTTCCTTTGATTTTTTGTAAAGCTTCTGTAAAACTAGGCATTACAATGCTGAAAGCAATTAAATTATCGTCTTTGTCAACAACAAACTTGATATATTCAGGATTGATAAAACTGATGTATTTCTTCTTGAAATATTCTTTTTGGACATCGGATATGGCTACAAATGAAGCTAATTTTTCATAAGATTCATTAAATAAATCAAACATTTTGTCAACATGCGGCATAATGTCTTTTGTTTTTGTAAAAGTTAAGGATCTTAGACCATATCTTTTTTTGATAAGTTCCTGTGCTTTTAAGAAGAATTCTGGTTTTACATTTGAAAACGGAAAAATACTTTCGATATATTGTTTTTCTACTTGAAAACCCAATTGCTCAAAATGGGTAACATAGTATTCATTATTATACCATGTAATCATAGTTCCTACCTGATCAAAACCGTCAGTCAAGACTCCAACTTTATCTAAATTTGAGAATCCCATAGGGCCTTCTATATGCTCCAGATTGTTTTTTTTTCCTAATTCATATACCTTTTCTAATAAAGCTTTGGTAACTTCGATATCATCAATAACATCAAACCAGCCAAAACGAACCTTTCTTTTATGCTGGTTGTTTACTTCTGACCAGTTTATGATGGCTGTAATTCTTCCAACAACTTCATTGTTTTTATAAGCCATATAGAAATAAGCCTCAGCATTTTCAAAAGCTGGATTTTTTGTTTTATCAAATGACTCTAACTCATCCGCAATAATTGGAGGAACCCAATACGGATTGTCCTTATATAAAGAAAAAGGGAATTTAATATATTCTGTTAATTCCTTTTTTGTTTTAGCTTCTTTAATTGTAATCATTAACGTGTTTGTATTTAAAATTTAAAAAAGGGAGAGAAGTGATTTAGGTATAAGAAATTTAAAAGCTTATTCATATTTAGCTTTTCTTTCACGTTCTTTTTCCTGATAATCTATTATTTCTTCTTCTGTTGGCTCTTTTATCTTATTTTTGTCTTTATTTTTATTTTTTTTGCTTTTTTTCTTTATTGCTTTACCATAATTTACCAGTTTGTTTTTGTGATTATCATCGTAGCGTATTGAAAAACCAATTCCGCCATAAAGTATTGAAGGTGAGTTTTTTAAATTTTTACTAACCGAAGCATCAATTTGAACATTTCTTGATAATAAATAAGCAGCACCACCTCTTACAATTGCATCACTGTATAAATCGCTTTTATACCCCTGATTTTCAAGGAAACCTGACCATTTGCTATTAAAACCTCTTGTCAGGGTTAGGATATATCCATATCCGGGATTGTCTGATGAGATATAATCTGCGAGAATATTTGTTACCAGTACCCATCTTCCATCGCCAAAATGGTTTTGAGTAATCAACATTATTTTAGGAGCGATCTTGAAACCATCTGAATAATAATTGAGGGTATTGGTATTATAAGCGTATGGGTTGTCTTTGAATACAAAATTTGCGCCGGCAAAGATTGAAACTGCGGGTATTAATTGGCGCCAGCTGAATTTTTTATTGGCATTATAGCTATAAATATTGATGTCTTTATTATAACGTTTAAATGGATCATAAATCAAGTATTTTGCGCCTAAAACCGTTTGCCTGAAGTTGCTTTTTCTAAAAGTGGTGGCTGGAGTTGTAAATTTTTCATTTTGATATTCAATATCTGCTATAAATTCAAGTTGTTCGTGAAAAAGACCCCAACGAAGTGTAAAATCAGTACCAAAACCTGTAGCTTCATAATCTTGCGTGTTGTGGTTTTCATTTATTCCATAAAAACCAACTTCAGCTTGTATTACAGATTTTCCAACAGAGAAAGCTGACATAGTTTCACCTGGCCGGTTTGAATTTATAAGATCTGTATGCTGAGCAAAAAAATATTGTGGAAATAAAAATAGGCAAGCTATTAAAAAGTTTTTAATTTTTAACATATATGTATTTTTTGTTTAAAAAGTAATAACGTTTTCAAATGTACTATATTTTATTATTTATTTAAGATTCAAATTTTAATTTTGAACTATGGTTTTATTAATTTTGAAAAAAATTATACGATTATGCAAGAAGCATCATTTTCAGGGTTACTTAAAACCATCATGTGGGTAATAGCTTTTTATTATATTTTTAAATTTTTAGCTAAAATCTTTTTGCCTGTACTGGTAAAAAAAGCGGTTGAGAAAGCAGGTGAGAATTTTCAGAGACAACAGCAATATAGTCAGGATAATTCATGGCAAAGAACCCAAAATAATAATAATGATGAGATTATCATCAATACCACTAATGTAAAAAAGCCTCGCGAAACCAAAAAAGTAGGCGATTATGTTGATTACGAAGAAATAGATTAAGTTTGTACCCTGAAATTATCAGGATTCATCATTTAACCAAACTACCCAAAATTGAAAATAGTAAATAAGTTCTATCCGCATGCCCTTGTAATTCTGGGCTTTATTCTTGTTTCATTAATTTATTTTTACCCTGTTCTGCAGGGAAAACAAATTTTTCAGTCAGATATTGCCCAATATACCGGAATGGCAAAAGAGCAAAATGACTTTCGGGCAGCTGAAAATACAGAGCCTTATTGGACAAACTCTGCTTTTGGGGGAATGCCGACCTACCAGTTAGGAGCTAATTATCCGAATGATTTTGTGGGAAAACTGGATGATCTTCTGCGTTTTTTACCACGCCCTGCTGATTACTTATTTTTATATTTTTTAGGTTTTTACGGATTATTATTAGTTTTAAAGACGGATCCTTTAAAAGCCTTTATTGGAGCAATTGCGTTTGGATTTTCAACCTATTTAATTATTATTCTGGGAGTTGGACATAATGCAAAAGCCCATGCAATTGCATATATGCCATTGGTAATTGCCGGTTTTATATTGGTTTTTCAAAAAAAATATATTTGGGGTGGTCTGCTCACAATGTTTGCAGTTGCGCTTGAAGTGAATGCGAACCACTTTCAGATGACTTATTATTTGTTGATTTTCTTATTAATTCTTTCAGGTTATTTTACCTTTAATTTTATAAAAGAAAAACAATATAAAGAACTTGCATTTGCAGTTGGAGTTCTCGTTGTTGCCGGAATTTTTGCCATTGGAGCAAATGCAACAAATTTACTCGCAACCAGTGAATATGCTAAATATAGTATTCGAAATAAAAGTGAGCTTACTTTTAATCCGGACGGCTCAAGAAATCAGACTACTGCGTCTATGGCAACAGACTATATTACAGAATATAGTTATGGAATTGCAGAAAGTTTCAATTTAATTGCGCCTAGGCTTTTTGGAGGTTCAAGCCATGAAAATGTAGGTACGGATGCCCGGATGTACTCTTTTATGATCGAACAGGGAGTTCCATCTGATCAGGCAAAGGAATTTGTTTCCGGAATGCCTACCTATTGGGGAGATCAGCCTATCGTTTCTGCACCAGCATACATTGGGGTGGTGGTTTTCTTTTTGGCTGTTTTAGCTTTGTTTATTGACGAAAGAAAAATCAAATATGCATTCCTATCGGGTGCACTATTTACTTTGATGTTATCATGGGGTAAAAATTTCTCTTTTTTAACTGATTTCTTCATCGAATACATTCCGATGTACGATAAATTCAGGGCTGTTTCTTCTATTCAGGTAATATTAGAACTCTGTTTTCCTGTTTTGGCAGTAATGGGATTACAGTCTTTCTTTAAAGCAAAAGAACAACCAAAATTACAGCAAAAGGCTTTATTACAGACAGTCGTTTTTGGTATAGGCGTTTTAGTGATTTTATTATTTGCAAAAAGCTTCTTTCATTTTACAGGAATGAGTGATCAAAGTTATCTGCAAGCTTACGGACCAGATTTTGTTGATGCTTTGAAAGAAGACAGAAAGAGTTTGTATTCAGCGGATTTGTTAAGGTCAGGCTTTTTTATTGTAGTAATATTTGGAGTTTTATGGATGTTCATCAAAAATAAGTTGGCTCAAAATACAGCTTTACTTATCGTTGGTCTTTTAATGATTTTTGATTTGTTTTTTGTCGATAAAAGATATGTGTCATCTAAAGACTTTGTCAGTCCTGTTCAAATTGCGGCTCCTTTTCAGGAAACACCAATTGATACTAAGATTTTGGAAGATAAATCGATTTATCGTGTTTTTGATGTTCAGGGACAATTGCAGGGAAGATCTTCATATTTTCACAAAACAATTGGTGGTTACAGTGCCGTAAGACCAAGAAGAATGCAACAGTTAATGGATTATCAGATTCAAAAAGGTAATGTTGAAGTTCTTAATATGTTAAATGTTAAGTATGTAATCCAAACAGACAAAGAAGGGAATGAGATTCCGGTAGCAAATCCTGATGCTAATGGAAATGCATGGTTTGTAAGCACTGTAAAACTTGTAAATAAGCCGGATGATGTAATGAAAGCGTTAGGTCATATTGATACTAAAAAAGTTGCGGTTTTTAATGTTCATGATTACGAAGCAAAATTCAAAAGTGCCCGTTTAAAAAAACAATGGGATACAACAGGAACCATTAAAGTTTTACAATACAAGCCAAATTATATTAAATACCAGTCTGATAACGGAAAAAATGGTTTGGCAGTTTTCTCTGAAATGTATTACAAAAATGGCTGGAATGCCTATGTTGATGGTCAATTGACAGATCATTTTCCTGTTGATTATGTTTTAAGAGCAATGGAAGTTCCAGGCGGAAAACATACTATAGAATTTAAATTCGAACCTGAGGTTGTTAAAACCGGAAGCACCATTGCACTAGTAAGTTCTATTGGAATGTTATTGCTTTTGATTGGAGGAATTTATTTTGAAAGAAAGAAGAACCACAGTTGAAAGTAAATTTATAAACTAAATCATTTGTATATTTTCGGTAAAGATTTATATCAATAAATTTAAATCAAATCAATTTTTCCTTGGAACAAAAAAAACTCTTGATTATTACCTATTATTTTCCACCAGCCGGAGGTCCCGGTGTACAGCGCTGGTTGAAATTTGTAAAGTATTTGCCTGAATTTGATATTCAGCCGATTGTTTACGTTCCCGAAAACCCTACTTATCCTATTGTTGACGAAGGCTTGGTGAGGGATATTTCTGATAAAGTAATTGTTCTTAAAAATAAAATTTGGGAGCCTTATCAACTGGCCTCTGTTTTTTCAAAAAATAAAACTAAGAAAATCAGTTCTGGAATTGTTCCACATCAAAAAAAACAAACTTTTTTGGATAAGACTTTTCTTTGGATCAGAGGAAATCTTTTTATTCCGGATGCCCGGGTTTTTTGGGTAAAACCTTCTGTTTCTTTTCTTGAAAAGTATATTAAAGAAAATAACATTGATATTATTGTAACATCTGGACCACCGCATAGTTTGCATTTAATAGGTTTAGAACTAAAAGATAAATTGAAGGTAAAATGGTTTGCTGATTTTCGTGATCCCTGGACTACTATTGGCTATCATAAAGCATTACGTTTGTCGGGTTATGCATCTAAAAAGCACAAAAAATTAGAACATAAAGTTCTTAATGCAGCAGATAGGATTATTGTAACCAGTAAAACGACTAAGACAGAATTTCAGGCCATAACTGATAAACCTATTTCGGTTATTACAAACGGTTATGATATTGAAAGTGTAGGGAATCAGGTTTTGGATGCTAAATTTACCCTGGCTCATATTGGTTCCTTTTTATCTGACCGAAATCCAAAATTTTTATGGGAGTGTCTTGTAGAATTACTAAATGAAATTCCTGATTTTAGACTGCATTTAGAAATTAAATTAATTGGAGCAGTAAGTCAGGAAGTACTCGATTCTATTAGAGAATTTAATCTGAATGCTTATCTGAATCTTCTTGGATATGTTTCGCATCATGAAGCAATTGCTCATCAAAAAAAATCACAGGTTTTACTTTTAATTGAAATTAATTCTGAAGAAACCAAAAGTATTATTCCAGGCAAATTATTTGAATATATGGTATCAGAAAGGCCTATAATCGCTATTGGTCCACAAGGTTCTGATTTTGCTGACATTATAAAAGAAACCAATACAGGAGTATTTTTTGATTATTCTGAAAAAGCGAAGCTAAAAAGTGTAATTTTGGGCTTTTATAATCAATTCTTAGAAGGGAAATTACAAGCTAATGGTGTTGGTTTACAACAATTTTCAAGAAAAAGTCTTACCAAACAATTGGTGCAATTGATTAAGCAATCATAACGTACAGAAATCTAAATTCATAAATCCAAACATGGGTATTGTTTTAAACCAGTCTTTTAAAAATACTATTATTACTTACATAGGTTTCGGTATTGGAGCCATAAATACACTTTATTTATATCCCGTTTTTTTAGGGGCTACCTATTATGCATTAACAAATTATATTTTATCTGCGGCCAATGTCATCATGCCTCTGTTCGCTATTGGAATGCAGAATACGTTAGTCAAATTTTATTCTCAATATAAAACAGAAGAAGAAAGAGAACAATTTTTGTCATTTACGGCATTGTTTCCTGTATTAATGTGTTTTCCTTTGGGAATAATCGGACTCTTTTTCTTTGATGATATTACTGTCTTTGTGTCAAAGAAGAATCCGGTTGTAAAAGAATTTATGCTTCTAATTCCGTTTACCGGAATATGTATGGCTTATTTTGAGATTTTTTATGCCTGGGCAAGAG
Source organism: Flavobacterium cheongpyeongense (assembly GCF_003202435.1). Taxonomy (GTDB): domain Bacteria; phylum Bacteroidota; class Bacteroidia; order Flavobacteriales; family Flavobacteriaceae; genus Flavobacterium; species Flavobacterium cheongpyeongense. The sequence continues at coordinate 16,876 of NZ_QJHK01000024.1, read as the reverse complement.
TACACATGCATTCGGTTTTTGGAAATTTCATAAAAGAAGTAGGGTTAAGGTTGTTTTCCTCTGTTGCCTTGATCGGTTTGTATTTTCATTGGATTACGCTGGTTGAGTTTGTTTATCTAACCGCAGGGATTTATTTAGTTGCGTTTTTAGTTACCATGTTTTATGCTTTTTATATCAAAAGGCCTAATTTTCAAATCACAATACCTGAAAACGTAAAGAGTGTAATGGAATATACTTTTTATATCATTCTTTCAGGAAGTGTTGCTAATTTACTTTTAGATGGGGATAAAATAATGCTGAACCAATATATGGAAATTGAGAATATTGCTTACTATTCAGTTGCTACTTATATTGCCTTGGTTATTTCTGTTCCCAGCCGTGCGATGCACCAGATTGTGTACCCGATTACGGCCAAATTAATGCATGAAAACAAACATGACGAACTAAACGATTTGTATAAAAAAACGTCTATTAACCTGCAAATTGTTGGCGGCTTTGTGATGTTATGCATTTTTGTAAATATTAATCAATTATATGAAATCGTTCCTAAAGAATATAGGGGAGGAGTTCCGGTTGTTTTTATGATTGGTTTGTCAAAGTATTTTGATTTGATTTTAGGAAATAATAATGCTATAATTTTTAATACTAAGTATTACAAAACCGTCTTATTTCTGGGTTTAGGGCTAGTAGGGCTGACGTTTATTTTAAATGTTATTTTCATACCTCTTTATGGTATTATGGGATCGGCATTTGCTACTTTGTTATCTATTACGTTTTATAGTTTGGCTAAATTGCTTTTTGTGGTTAAGAAACTTCATTTGTATCCTTTTACAAAACAGAATTTATATTCTTTGGGAGTTACAACGGCCTTGTTTTTCGTTTTTTATTTTTGGGAATTTCAGGTCTATCCCTTAGTTGGAATCGCATTAAAATCAACTCTTGTAACGATTTTATATCTTTACCTCAATTATAAATTCAATATTTCGCCTGATATAAATAAAGTTATTGATGGTTTTTTAGGTAAGTTAAGATTTAGAATGTAATGTTAATTTACAACTGCAATGTGTTGATTAAGTAGTTGTTGTGTTGGAATTAACATTTGTTTATTTTGTATTTTATAATATAAAAACTAACTTTATGTTCTCATATTAATAACAAATCTTCTTTTGTATTGAAAAATCTGTGATAAATCACTAAAAGTGGGTATTGTTAAAGGCATTAGGTTCATGTATTTTTGTTAAAATTAATGTTAAAGAATTTAAGTAAAATTTTTAGCTAATTATTATGAAAAACAATCAATTCAGCCGGGAAGAAAGTTTGCAGGTATTTTCTAATATGATTTCAAAAAAAGTTCATAACGGATTTGTACTTGAAGAGCGAAATGACAAAATGCTTTTTGCTGTACTTTCAAAAGGAGGGAAAGCTGTAGATCATGGATTCAATTTTATAATTTTTTGTTTAACATTAGGTTTATGGTCTGTTGCTTGGTTGTATCTTACAATAGAAGCTTCTAAACAAAAAAAGATTTTAGTTGCTATAGATGAAGATGGTGTTCCTTTTGAAGAAAGATGTTTAGTTGCATAGCAATTAAATAATTTTAAAAAAAAATAGCCACGAGTTATTTCTTTATTTATCATATGAAAAGAAGTAATTCGTGGCTGATTTGTTTATTTTAGTTTGTCCTTTAAATAAATACCTGTTACGGATTCTTTTACTTTGATAATTTCTTCCGGAGTTCCTGATGCCAATAAATGACCGCCATTTTCACCTCCTTCAGGCCCTAAATCAATAATCCAGTCGGCACATTTTATAAGATCCAGATTATGCTCAATCACAATGATCGAATGTCCTTTTTCGATCAGGGCATCAAATGATGCCAGTAATTTCTTGATGTCATGAAAATGTAATCCTGTTGTAGGTTCGTCAAAAACAAACAAAGCTTTGTCTTTTGTAGCACCTTTTACTAAAAAAGATGCCAGTTTAATACGTTGTGCTTCTCCACCCGATAATGTAGAAGAAGATTGTCCCAACTGTACATATCCTAATCCAACATCCTGAAGCGGTTGCAGTTTTTGAGTAATTTTTGTTTGTTTGTTTTTTTCAAAAAAAGAAATAGCATCATCAATGGTCATTGTCAGAATATCGTTGATGTTTTTCTCGTCGAAATTAACTTCCAGAATTTCTTTTTTGAATCGTTTTCCTCCACAGGTTTCACATGGTAAAGAAACATCGGCCATAAAAACCATTTCGACATTTATAGCTCCTTCTCCTTTACAGGTTTCACATCGCCCACCATCCACATTAAAAGAGAAATGTTTTGCCTGATAACCTCTTATTTTAGAAAGTTTTTCTTTGGCATACAAATCACGGATATCATCATAGGCTTTAATGTAGGTAACAGGATTGGATCTCGAACTTCTTCCAATAGGGTTCTGGTCAACATATTCAATGTGTTTTATTTGTGAAAAGGAACCCGTTATGTCACTAAACTGACCCGCTTTTTCTGCAGCGCTTTCCAGCTTTTTCTGCATAGCCGGAAATAATATCTTTTTTATTAATGTACTTTTTCCACTTCCTGAAACACCGGTGATCACCGTTAAAACATCCAATGGAAAAGTAACATTTATGTTTTTTAAATTGTTTTCCCGTGCACCTATGATAGCAATGTGATTTTTAAATTTTCGTCTCTTTTTTGGAACCGAAATCTCTAAATCACCATTTAAATATTTAGCAGTTAAAGAGTCAGATTTTAGAATTTCATCATAAGTTCCCTGCGCAACCAGATTTCCCCCAAAAGTTCCTGCTTCAGGGCCAATATCAATAATCATATCAGCGGCTTTCATAATATCTTCATCGTGTTCGACTACAATAACCGTATTGCCTAAATCACGAAGTGAAAGTAAAACTTTTATCAATCGTTCAGAATCTTTGGGATGCAGACCAATACTTGGCTCATCGAGAATATACATCGATCCTACTAAACTGCTTCCTAGTGAAGTGGCAAGATTAATTCTTTGGGATTCACCTCCGGAAAGTGTGGCTGAGTTTCTGTTTAAGGTTAGGTAGTCCAAACCTACTTCTGTCAAAAACGAGAGACGGTTATTAATTTCAACCATCAGTCGTTTGGCAATCTGCTGTTCATAAACATTTAAATCGATATTTTTGAAAAAAGTAACTAAATGTTTAATGGGCAAATCAACTAAATCAGAAACTGTTTTGCCGTTTATTTTTACATACGAAGCTTCTTCACGCAGGCGTTTTCCGCGACAAGCGTGACATTTTGTTTTTCCACGGTACCGGGATAACATTACCCGATTTTGTATTTTGTAATTTTTTTCTTCAAGTTCTTTAAAGAAATCATTTAATCCCTGAAAATACTGATTTCCTTTCCAAATTAAATCTTTCTGATCTTCTGTGAGTTCGAAATAGGGTTTGTGAATTGGAAAATCAAATTTATAAGCATGTTTTACCAATTCGTCTTTATACCAGCTCATGCTTTCACCTCTCCAGGGATAGATTGCACTTTCATAGACAGATAGTGAAGTATTTGGGATGACTAAATCAGCGTCAATACCAATAATGTTTCCGTAGCCTTCGCATACCGGACAGGCACCGTAAGGGTTATTGAAACTAAATAAATGGACATTGGGTTCTAAAAAAGTAATTCCGTCTAATTCAAAATTATTAGAATAAGTGAATCTTTTATCTTTGCCTAACTCCTGAAGGTAACAAATACCCTTTCCTTCAAAAAAAGCAGTTTGCACTGCATCTGCAAGGCGATTATAGAATTCCTCTTCCTCTTTAACGACAATTCGGTCAATGACCAGTAAAATGTCTTTATTGTCTAATTTATGGACATCTGTAGGGGTAAATTCATCCAGACGAATCATTTCGTTATCAGCCAAAATACGGGCAAATCCCTGCTGCAAAAGAATCTTAAGTTTATCTTCAAGCTGTCTTCCTTCTTCCAAATGTATAGGGGATGATAAAAGCCACTTGCTGTCAGTTGCTAATGTTTTTACATCTGAAATTACATCTGTTACGGTATTTTTTTTGACTTCCTTGCCAGAAATAGGGGAATAAGTACGGCCAATTCTGGCAAACAAAAGTTTGATGTAATCGTAAATTTCAGTTGAAGTTCCAACAGTTGAGCGAGCGTTTGTTGTGTTTACTTTTTGCTCAATAGCAATAGCAGGAGCAATTCCTTTAATGTACTCAACTTTTGGTTTGTCTAAACGCCCTAAGAATTGACGTGCGTACGAGGATAAACTTTCAACATAACGACGCTGCCCTTCGGCATATAAAGTGTCAAATGCCAAACTTGACTTTCCTGATCCTGATAGCCCTGTAATGACTACAAGTTTGTTTCGCGGAATAGCAACATCTACATTTTTTAAATTATGTACCTGTGCTCCTTTAATGATAATAGTATGTTTTGGGTCGAGTGTAGAAAGATCGATTTGCATAAAAAAAGTCAATTTCTACAAAAGTAATCAATTTTGAATTGAGTTTTGTTAATGAGATTGTTCCAAATTCTAACAGAAAAATTAGTAGAGTACAAGTTTTTAGTAATGATATATTTTATAAAAAAAATTGCTGGTTTGATTTAAAATGAGCTATTTTAGAACTGTTATTGTAACAATTTAAATCATATAAATTTGAAAACTAAACTTTCTATACTGTATTTTTTGATTGGTTTTTCCTTGTTCTCTCAGGAATTACCTCCAATTGTAAAATATCCATCAACTGTTTATGGGGCAGGAAATCAGAGCTGGATGATTTCGCAGGATGATCAGAATATAGTCTATTTTGCTAATAATGAAGGGCTTTTAGAATATAACGGAACCAATTGGAAATTGTATCCAACACCAAACGAAACTATCATGCGATCTGTAAAAGTAATTGATAATAAAGTTTATACAGGTTGCTATATGAATTTTGGTTACTGGACCAGGCAAGCAAATGGGAAATTGAAATATTTTTCGCTTAGCGATACAATCAAAAACAAAATTCTGGACGACGAACAGTTTTGGAACATTTTAAAATATGACCATTGGATTTTATTTCAGTCTTTGAACCGAATCTATATTTATGATACCAAAACAAAAAGTTTCAAAATTATTGCACCTAAAAATGGTGTCGTAAAATCCTTTGGTACGAAAAATTCGATTTATTACCAAACCATGAATGAAGGATTATTTGAATTAGAAGCAGGAAAAGGAAAATTGATTTCAAATAGCTCCATTCTTAAAAAAAATATAATTGTAAATATCTTTGCACTTGATGACAGCCTTCTGATTCACACACAACTAGACGGATTCTATAAACTCGTTGGAAGTGTTTTAACTCCTGTTGCAACAGAAGTGGATTCACAGATCAAATCAAGTTTTGTTTATAGCAGCCAGAAACTTCATGATGGGAGCTATGCTTTAGGTACCGTTTCTAACGGAATTTTTATTTTATCGGATACAGGAAAACTAAATTATCATATTTCACAAAGTAAGGGATTAAGCAATAATACTGCTTTGTCTTTATTTGAGGATAAAGACCAGAATGTTTGGGTAGGCCTTGATAATGGAATTAATTGCATCAATTTACAAACGCCGGTGCATAATTTTACAGATGATACAGGTATTTTAGGAACTGTTTATGCTTCAATTACACATAATGGAATGCTGTATGTGGGAACAAATCAGGGATTATTTTGTAAAAATTATCACAGTAAGGGTGAATTTCAGTTTATAAAAGGAACAAAAGGTCAGGTCTGGTCCTTATTTGAATATGAAAAAACACTTTTCTGCGGTCACGACTCGGGAACTTTTATTATTGAAAATGCATCAGCCAAAAATATCTTCAGGAGTTCCGGAACGTGGAAGTTTGAGTCTTTACTAAGCAATAAAAACATTGTGCTTCAGGGAAATTACTACGGGATTTCGGTTTTAGAGAAAATTAATAATCAGTGGCAGTTTAAAAATAAAATTCAGGGCTTTAATTATTCGTCGCGTTATTTTGAAATTACTCCAAATCTAGAAGTGTATGTAAGTCATGAATACAAAGGGATTTTTAGGTTTAAACTTGATAATTCTTTTTCAGAGGCAAAACAATTTCATGCTTATTCTTTTCCTGAAAAAGGAAAAAATGCAAGTCTGACAAAATTTAACAATGCTATATATTATGCTCATAAAGACGGTATTTTCAAATTAAATCCTGCTACAAAACAATTTGAAAAGGATAAGTTGCTAAGTTCTATTTTTGAACAGGATGAATATACTTCGGGTAAATTAATTGTTGACCAGTCGAATAAAATCTGGTTATTTTCTAAAAATTATATCCATTATTTTTCTGCCAGTAAGTTAAGTAATCAATTAAAGCAAAATGTCATCCCAATTCCTTCATCTTTAACTAATTCGATGCTGGGTTTTGAAAATATAACCCAGATTTCAAAATCGACTTATTTAATCGGCACTACAGATGGTTATTATACACTTAATATTGATGATGTAAGTTTTAAAAACTATACCGTTTCGATTTCTGAAATTTTAATCAATAAGCAGAACCAGGCTTTAAAAAATGTTGTTTTAAATGGCGAAGGAAGTTTTAAGTCCAATGAAAACAATATTACCTTATATTATACTGTTCCGGAATACAATAAGTATATCAATTCAGAATATCAGTATCTCTTAGAAGGCTTTCAGGAAGAGTGGAGTGAATGGAGTACAAAATCTTCAGTGAATTTTAAAAATTTACCGGCAGGAAAATATACATTTAAAGTTCGTGCAAAATATGCCAATACACTTTTGCAAAATACAGCGACTTATACTTTTGATGTTTTAAGACCATGGTATTTAACTAATGTCGCTTATCTTATTTATTTATTGATGCTGGTTGTGATTGGGTATTTTATCAATAAAGGGTATCGGAATTTTTATCAAAAGCAAAAAGAGAAATTAATTGAAGAGAACAATCTTTTGTTAGAGATTAAAGAACTTGAAAACGAACAGCAATTAATGAAACTCCGAAACGAGCAATTGTCGCAGGATGTCGATAATAAAAATAGGGAATTGGCTGTCTCGACCATGACATTAAATAGTAAAAATGAACTTTTAGCTTTTATTAAAGAAGATTTGAAAAAGACTTCACAGGATGGTAATAAAAATATCAAGTCAGTTATCAGAACGATAAATGATAATATTACCGAGGAAGATTCCTGGAAAGTTTTTAAAGAAGCTTTTGATAATGCAGATAAAGACTTCCTAAAAAGGATGAAACTAATTCACCCATTACTAACTCCAAATGATTTACGGCTTTGTGCGTACCTGCGATTAAATCTTTCTTCAAAAGAAATTGCACCCTTGTTCAATATTTCAGTACGAAGTGTTGAAATAAAAAGATATCGATTGCGCAAAAAAATGGAGCTACAGCACGAAATCGGTTTAACAGAATATATTCTATCTGTATAGGACGCAGAAATACGTATGAAAATAACTATACATTACCACAACATGAATCTTTTATTGTGGATTTAACACTTATTTATTAATGAAATTAACATTTTTAATTTGTTTTAAAATAGTGGTCTTTTTAAGGTATATTTATTTAAGTGTTGTTTTTTTTGCGATGTATGTTTTTTGTTGAGGTTGTTTTTATTTTATTATTAAAAAGATGAAATACTTTTATAATAAATAAAAACTAACTAATTATGAAACCAAAATTATTATTAACGGCATTGCTGCTGTTTACCTCTTTTGCGTTTTCGCAGACATTTGATGTAAATGGTACAGTGCTCGATGGCTCGTCGATGTCGCTGCCTGGAGTAAATGTTAAAGTTAAAAATTCGTCACAAAGTACAACAACAGATTTTGACGGATCTTTTAAACTATCAGGTCTCTCGAAAGGAACTGTAATTGTTTTAAGTTACATCGGTTTTCAAACTCAGGAAGTTTCAGTTTCGGATAACAAGATTACTGTTAAGATGATCGATGATGCAAAGTCATTAGATGAAGTTGTTGTAATAGGTTATGGAAGCCAGAAAAAAAGAGAATTAACTGGTGCGGTAGGTTTGGTCGATAGCAAAACTATTGAAGCTTTAAAGCCTGTAAAAGTAGAACAAGCTTTACAGGGTACTGTTTCCGGAGTTAATGTCACCAGTCAGTCAGGAGCTCCAGGTGCTGGTTTAGATATTCGCATACGGGGTATTGCTACTAATGGAGAAAACAAACCAACTGCGATTATTGATGGTTATGTTGGGGATTTGAGTTTGCTTAATCCTAATGATATCGAAACTATTACGGTTTTAAAGGATGCTCAGGCTGCAATATATGGTACCATTGGCGCTAATGGAGTTATTTTGATTACCACTAAAATGGGGAAAAGAAATTCAAAAGCAAAACTTACGTATAACACTTACGCAGGGTTTCAGGAAACCTCAAGAAAACTTCCAACTCTAAATGCTACAGAATATGTTCTTTTGTTAAATGAAAGTTATGCTAATGCAGGACAGGGAATAAAATATCCAAATGTAACTGGTTTTGGAAAAGGTACTGACTGGCAGGATGAGATTTTTGGGAATGGTGTTCCAATTATCAATCACGATTTATCAATTTCCGGAGGCTCGGAGAAAATTAATTATTCCGTTAGCGGATCACATCTTGATCAGGAAGGAATTGTTGGGGGTGATAAATCAGGTTTTTTAAGAAATACTGCCAGAGTTGCTGTTGGTGCAGACGTGACTGATAAATTAAAGTTCAAAAGTAATGTTATTTATACTTATTTCACAAGAAAAACATTGAATGAAAACGGACTTGGTTCTGTTCTGTTCAATGCATTAAATATTCCTGCTACAATTAACCCATATGATGCAGACGGAAACTTTACTGTAATACCGCGTGAAGGTTTAGGAAATGAAATTATTAATCCATTAGCCCAAATTGCCAATACTTATAATACATACAATTATAAAAAAATCAACGGAAATTTTGGGGTAGATTATAAAATTTTCAAAGGTTTTGTACTTTCCGGTAATATTGGTTTTAATACTTCAAACAGCGAATCGAAAAATTTTGCAAAACAGGTAAGTTACGGTGATAAAGTATTTGATGTAAAGCAAAGTTCTGTAACACAGGGAGCTGTAAATGACAACGATTATTCATTTGACCTTTATGGTACTTACACAAAAAAAATTGGGGAAAATCACAACATGTCAGGAACAGTAGGTACTACAGTTTATAAAACCTGGGGTAACGGACTTTTTGCAACAGGCTATGATGTACCCTATAACTCCTGGGAATTTGCTGATCTTAGCCTGATAACAACTATCTCAAAGGTTTTAACTAACAGTTCGTACAATTATGACCAGAGAAGGTTGTCTTACTTTGGAAGGTTACAATACGATTATAAAGGAAAATATTTATTATCTGCAATGATAAGACGTGATGCTTCTACAAAATTTGGTCCGGATAACAAAATAGCATATTTTCCTTCTTTTACAGGAGGTTGGGTGGTTTCAGATGAAAATTTCTTTGGAGAACCGAAAATAATTAACTTCCTGAAATTCAGGGCGAGCTACGGTACTTTAGGAAATGATCAGATTGGGGATTACCGCTATTTAAGCCAGCTTTCCGGAGAGGCAACGTATGTTTTCGATAATGAATTAGTTAGCGGCAGGGCTGAGGGCGTATTAGCAAACCCAAACGTAAAATGGGAGGAGGCCAAGAAATTTGACGTCGGTGTTGATATGAAATTATTGGATAATAAAATTTCGGTTGTAGCGGATTATTTTATCGATACCAGAAAAGATTTATTAATTCCGGGTATTGCTGTTACAGGTATCGGAGGTATCGGAGCCCCTGGTGCTGGTGCTCCAACAATAAATGCAGGTACAGTTAGAAATTCAGGTCTTGAATTTGCGGTAGATTACAAAGAAAAATTCACAGATGCTTTTTCAATGAGCGTGGGCTATAACGTTACTTTCCTTAAAAATGAAGTGCTCGAGGTGAAAAATGAAACACATTATATAGAAAGAGGTTCGTTTTCTGTAGGTCAGCAAGCACCAACAAGGATGGAAGAAGGAAAACCAATTGGATATTTTTACGGATATAAAACAGATGGTATTTTTCAAAACCAGGCTGAAGTTGATGCTCATCCTTCTCAACTGGCTTTAGGTGCAAAAGCGGTTCCCGGTGATTTGAGATTTGTAGATATTAATGGAGACGGTGTTTTGGATAGTAAAGACAGAACGAATATTGGGGATCAGATTCCTAATGCTACTATGGGATTTAATTTCCAGATGAATTATAAAAATTTAGATTTAGGAGTTTATACTTATGCGTCTTTGGGTAATGACTTGATAAGAAATTATGAAAGAAACCTTTCTGATGTGAATCATTTAGATTATATATTAGACAGATGGACAGGTGAAGGAACTTCTAATTCAACACCTAGAGTGACAACAGGAGCTACAGCAAATAGCATATTTTCTGATTATTACGTAGAGGATGCTTCTTATTGGAGAATACAAAACGTACAAATTGGTTATACATTAGATCCTAAAGTAATTCAAAAGGCAGGAATTACAAAACTAAGACTCTACGTTGGAGCTAATAACCTTTACACTTTTACCAAATATAAAGGTTTTGATCCTGGAGCTTCTACCGGAGACCCTATTGCCGGAGGAATTGATTACGGGTTTTATCCAATACCAAGAACGTATCTTCTGGGATTAAATCTTAACTTTTAATTGTTATCAAAATGAAAAAATATACACACTTATTTCTTTTCGCAGGAATACTGTTTTCAACCGTTTTTATTTCGTGTTCAGATGATTTTGTAGAAACTACACCACAGTATTCTATAGATTCAGAAAACTATTTTAACTCAAAAGGAGATTACGATCAGGCATTAGTAGCGGCTTATGATATACTGCAATCTACGTATGTAAATGTCTTATTAGGAGAAATTGCATCTGATAATACTTTAGCAGGAGGTGAGAGCCCTACTGATGTAGTTGGTTTTCAACAGGTAGATGATATGATTCATACATCGGTAAATAGTAATTTACATGACATATGGAATTGGATGTTCGCCGGAGTACAAAGAACTAATTATATTCTTGAATTTAAAGATAAAATTGACTTTGAAGGAAAGGCACAACTCCTTGCAGAAACCCGTTTTCTTAGAGCATATTACCAATTTGAATTAGTAAAATGGTTTGGTGGTATACCAATGAAGGGGGATGCAAGGTTTAAACTGGGGGATGAAACTAAAATACCGCGTTCATCAGTAGCAGAAGTTTATGCTTCAATAGAGGCCGATTTAACATACGCAATAGCTAATTTGTCTTCAACCACAGCTCAAAAGGGAAGAGTGACAAAAGGAGCCGCTCAGGCATTACTAGGTAAAGCTTATTTATACCAAAATAAATTTGCTCAGGCAGCAACAACTCTAGAAAGTTTAATCAGTACTTCTCCATATTCTCTGATAACAGATTACAATGCAATATTCGAAATGGAAGGAGAAAATGGAGCCGAATCTGTTTTTGAAGTCCAATATACAGATGTTGAAGGAGCTGGATTTGGATGCCTCCAATGTAGTGAAGGGAATGTAGCTGTTGGTTTCAGTGGAATACGTGGTTATGAAGGTCCTTTGTTTTCGCCTGGTTTTAGTTTTAATATTCCAACTCAGGAAAGTGCCGACGCTTTTGAAGTGGGTGATAAACGTAAAGATGTTGCCATATTAGATATAGCAGCCTGGGCAGCAGCTAATACAGGTGTTAAATACGGTAAAGGAAATGAAGATACAGGATTTTTTAACAGAAAATATTTGCCAAGAAAGAGAAGTGCCAACGCCGCCGGAGATTTGAATTTAACCAATCCAAATAATTACAGGGCAATCCGTTATGCAGATGTTCTTTTAATGGCTGCTGAAGCTTACAACCGTGGAGGCATAGACGATGGTAAAGCCAGAACTTATTTAAATGAAGTTAGAAAACGTGCTTTTGGAGATAACAATCACAATATTTCGGCATCTGGAGCTGCATTGACCGATTTTATTCTGGCAGAAAGAAGACTCGAGTTGTTTGGTGAAGGACATCGTTTCTTTGATTTAGTAAGAACCGGAAAGGCAGTGGGAACAATACCAGGCTTTCAGGCAAACAAAAACGAATTATTTCCTATTCCAATTGAAGAGATTCAGTTTTCAAACGGAAACTGGCAACAAAATCCAGGATATATTAAATAACATCAATTATGAAAAAAATACATTTTATTATAAGTTTTTTCGTTTTGACAACCTTGATGGGATGTGCAAACGATAACGGAGATATTGATTTGGATGGTTTACCTACACCGGAAAATATATCCGCTTTGACCACAGTAACACAGGATAATTCAGGTAAGGTTACTTTTTTGCCAAAAGGCGAAGGAGTGACGCAATATAAAGTTGATTTTGGTGACGGAAGTACCCAGTCAGATTATTTCTCTTCCGGAGGTACTGTATCGCATGTTTATAAAGAGGGTGTTTATACCGCTAAAATTATAGCGATGGGATTAAATGGAGAAACCACTCAGGTTGATCAACAGGTAGTAGTTTCTTTTAAAGCTCCGGAGAATTTAGTTGTTGTTGTAACGAATGATTTATCAGTTTCTAAAAAAATAACAGTTACAGCCTCTGCTGATTATGCTTTGTTTTATGATGTATATTTTGGAGAAACAGGAATGCCGGATCCAATTTCGGCAAACAATGGAGAATCTGTATCGTATACATATAAAGAAGCCGGAGTCTATACAATTCGTGTGGTTTCAAAAAGCGCTGCTATTAAAACTACTGAATATTCCACAGAAGTTACTGCCAAATTGGTTCTTAATCCAACAACAGCTGCTCCGGTTCCACCAAACAGACAGGCGGGAGATGTTATTGCTATTTATGGTGCTAAATATACCAATGTTGCGGGAATTAATTATTTCCCGGATTGGGGTCAGGCAGGACAAGGCAGCAGTTGGACTGAGTTTGATTTAAATGGAGATAAAATGCTGAATTATATTAAATTAAGTTATCAGGGAATTGCATTGGCAGATGGGACATCAATAGACGTTTCCGGTATGGAGTATCTACATATGGATGTCTGGACAGCAGATCTGCAGAAAATCGAAACTTCATTGATTAATATTGGACCTTCTGAAAAACCAGTAACAAAAGAACTGACGGCAAATCAGTGGACAAGTATCGATATTCCGGTTTCGGCATTTACAAGTCAGGGATTGTCAGTTGATAAAATTTTCCAGTTAAAATTGGTTGGGACACCTTGGGCTGGAGGAACAGTATTTATTGATAATATTTATTTTTATAAAACAGCCGCTCAATCGATACAATTACCTCTTGATTTTGAATCAGCGACATTAACTTATGCCTGGGGCGGTTTTGGTGATGCAGGTTTCGGCCCCATTCCTGCTTCAATCGTAACAAATCCTGATAAAACCGGAGCAAACATATCCAACAAAGTAGTAAAAATTGAAAAAACATCCGGAGCTCAGGTTTGGGCTGGTGCGAGTTTAAATTTAGAAAACACAATTGATTTTACTAAGGGTACGACAGTAAAAGTAAATGTATGGTCGCCGAAAGTAGGTGCTGATATTTTATACAAAATGGAAGTTTCGACATCGCCAAAAGACGGAAACGGAAATCCAACAGTATTTTTCGAGGCGCATGCAACAACCACAACGGCAAATGCATGGCAGGTATTAACGTTTGATCTTACTACGGCACCAAATTTCAGCACAGCAAATAAATACGACAGAGTAATTTTGTTTCCGGACTTTGGACAAATCGGAACAGGTTCTGTCTACTACTTTGATGACATAAAACAATCCAATTAAATAAAGAAATCATGAGTAAAAAAATAATCATAAAAATAGTATCCTTATTTGCGATTCTCCTGATGACGGGTTGTCAGAAAGATGATTACGCATTTGGAGATATAACCGCTCCAACAAATATCCAGATAAAAGCTGAAATTGTTGGAAAAACAGCTGCAGAACCTTATGGGGACGGATCAGGAATGGTTAAACTTGTAGCAATCGGAGAGAATGTTATTTCATATAAATATGTATTTAGTGATGGGACTTCCGAAAATTCTCCAGGAGGGCATTTTGATAAACGATTTACCAAAACAGGCATAAATAAATATACTGTTATCGCTGTTGCTTACGGAAAAGGCGGTGTTGCTACCAATACGACAATTGAAGTAGAGGTTTTAAGTAACTTTAGTGACCCGGATGCAGTTAATTTTCTGACCGGAGGAACATCTAAAAAATGGTATTGGTCAGCTTCTGAGCCAGGACATTTAGGAGTGGGGCAAAATGATGGGGATGCAACTAAAAATTATTATTCCAATTATTATCAGGCAGGGGCATTTGAAAAAGCTGGTTCACCAGCCAGTAGTTGCTTATATGAGAATGTATTAACTTTTTCTCTGGATGGAGAACAATTGAAATACGAGTTGGATAATGGAGGTTCAACCTTCTTTAATGCTTCCTTTGCAAGTGTTGCAGGAGGAAGTTCACCTGATGATGCTTGTCTGGCCTACAATACAGGCGGAGTAAAAACGGTATCCTTAAGTCCTTCAGAGTCTGTGGTAACTAAGAATCCTAACCATGCTACACAAACAAGAGGTACTATGTTAAACTTTTCTGATGGAGGTTTTATGGGGTATTATATTGGTCAGAGCTCATACGAGATTTTGTCTATTACAGCAAACAGAATGGTTGTTAGGGCTGTTATGGGAGGAAACACTGGCTTGGCATGGTATCACATTTTTACCACCACAAAACCTACGCAGGTTACGGATACAAATGTAGATTATACCAATTTAGTCTGGTCGGATGAATTTAATACGGATGGGGCTCCTGATACTACAAAATGGGGTTATAATTTAGGGACAGGAGATAATGGCTGGGGTAATAATGAAAAACAAAATTATACCAATTCTGCAACAAATGTTATTGTTCAGGGAGGAAGCCTTAAAATTACGGCAAAAAAAGAAGCTTCAGGAGGTGCAGCTTACTCATCAGCAAGATTAGTAAGCGACAGTAAATTCAAGTTTACTTACGGAAAAGTAGAAGTTAGGGCTAAGCTCCCAACAGGAGCAGGAACCTGGCCAGCTATCTGGATGTTAGGACAAAACTACTCTACAAAACCATGGCCGGCCTGTGGAGAAATTGATATCATGGAACATGTAGGAAACAATCAGAATGTTGTGCTTGGTACGTTACATTACCCTGGGCGTTCTGGAGGAAATGCTGACTCAGGCAGTAAAACAATAGCAAATGTTTCAACTGAATTTCATGTATATAAAGCAGTTTGGAGTCCTGCATCCATAAAAATATATACAGATGAGACACTCATACATTCAGTTGCTAATTCAGCTTCATTACCATTTAACAGTGATTTCTTTTTGATATTAAATGTTGCAATGGGAGGAAATCTGGGAGGAAACATTGATCCTGCTTTTACACAATCTTCAATGGAGATCGATTACGTAAGGGTTTATCAATAAATAAACTAATTAGTAAGAATAAAATTGGAAGGTCAGTTTAGTTTTGCTGGCCTTCTTAATTTATAATTTAAAAATATAGACATGAAAAAAGTAATATTGCTTTTCATAATAACTAGTTTTAGCATGGCCCAACAAGTAAAAAGAAAGCTGGTCTGGGAAGAAAATTTTAATAAGAAGATAAATGAATCTGTTTGGAATTTCGAACTCGGAGATGGTTGTCCAAGTCTTTGTGGCTGGGGGAATAATGAGAGGCAAATTTATACCCAAACGAATCATGAAATAGCAAAAGGCAATTTGGTTATTGAAGCCCGAAAAGAAGGAGAAAAATATACTTCTGCAAAAATCACTACTAAAGGAAAAAAAGAGTTTTTGTACGGGCGTGTCGAAGCGAGAGCCAAACTGCCTGTTGGTCATGGTTTATGGCCCGCATTTTGGATGTTAGGAGCTAATATTGATGAGGTAAAATGGCCCAAAACAGGCGAAATAGATATTCTGGAATACGTTGGCAGGGATCCGCATATGGTTTATACAACCTTGCATACTCAGGACAGCCATGGAAATACAATTAATACTAAAAGAACAGAGTTCCCCAATATAGAAGAAGGTTATCATGTTTATGCAATTGAGTGGAATAAAGATAAAATTGATTTTTTTGTCGATGAAAGTTTGGTTTATACATTTCAGCCCGAAATAAAAAATGATGACACATGGCCTTTCAATAAACCATTTTATATCATTATTAATTTAGCCATTGGCGGAAATTTTGGAGGACCGGCTGTTGATGATACCGTTTTACCTCAAAAATTCTATATTGATTATGTTCGTGTTTATGAATAATATAAACCTGAGTTCGATTAATATTTAGGTTTTAAAGTTTTTGATTTCTAAGTAATTACAACACTTCGCTAATCCTGAAAGGTCTTTTTCGGCCTTGTAAATATAATTTATTTAGCCAAAACACCTACAGGTTAAAAAAAAAAAAAATTGCAGGAGAAATACAAAAAAAAACTCTAAATCAATTAATTTATCACCGAGTTCAGGTTATAAAATAACTATTATAAAAAAAAGAAGTGTAAGTTATTTATATTGAATATTTTAGATAATTACGCTTCTTTTTTTAATTGTTAAGACATTCCAATTTATTTAAGATTTACAAGTACTTAATCGATAAAATTAAAATTATTTGATACTATTTATAATTTTATTCATTGTTGTCCGATAAAAAAGAAGCCAAATTAATGGCTTCTTAAAAAACATCGTAATTTAGAGTTGCAAAATTCAAATAACGATGGGTAAAAATAAGTATTTTTCGACTAAATCTGTTTTCGG
>NZ_QJHK01000023.1 GCF_003202435.1 Flavobacterium cheongpyeongense | reverse complement strand
GGATATTATTTGAGTTATTAGTCCGTTAGTCAATTGGTATAGATGAATGGCTTTTGAGAATCGACAATACGTATAATCGTATGTTTTTTACAGGTAAGTTATTCCAATAAAAACAGGATATAAGATCTGATTTCATAAAGGCAATAAAAAAGCTCCCTGGGGCGAGGAGCTTTAAAGTAACTAAATTTGTTTTTGGAGTATAATTTTACTGTTGGGGGTCAATGCAATTATTACATTACAAATGTCGGTTAGTTTTCAGGATATTATTTGAGTTATTAGTCCGTTAGTCAATTGGTATAGATGAATGGCTTTTGAGAATCGACAATAAGTAAAGAGTTCTTAATTTTCTTTTTTATATTTTTCTTTCCTGTTAATTTAGGCTCACTAAAACCGTATTTTTCGGAATTATAGAAATCGGATTCACCACAAAAAAACTTTCCGGGTTTTATGTAAAAAGATAACAAATAGGAATAGATAAAGTTTATAGCGATAATTTTTTTTAATATCTTTACGAAACTTGACAGTTCAGGGAATTCATCAGGAATGGGATTTTCTGTAGTAAAAAATATTATTATAATAGTGAAGTTGAGGTTGAAAGTGCTTTAGGTGATGGAGTTGCATTTTTCTTAATACTCAAAATATTAAACAAGGAGTCCCAACTTAACTATATTTTCTTTCATACGGAATTAGGTGTTAATCCTGTAGAATATTAATTCAATTTCCTAACAAAAACATAGATTATGGAGGAACCAAATTTCAGTTATATTTCACAGCTTTCTGGAGGGGATAAAGTTTTTGAAGAAAAGATATTTAAAGTTTTAAAAATGGAGTTTCCTGATGAAAAGGAGACATATCTAACTAATATTGCTAAAACTAACTTTGATTTAGCGTCGCATAATGTACATAAAATCAAACATAAAATTAGTTTGTTAGGACTTGAGAAAAGTTATGAATTGGCATCAGCACATGAGATAAACTTAGGCGACGGGAACGCTGTACTACATGAGAGTTTTAATGAGATATTAAATACCATGACCCAATTTTTTGATAAAATCTAAGTATAAATATGCAGTAGTCTTTTACAAATGAACCTGCTGTTTACTGTAATAATTTTATATTTTTCCCATCAAAATGCTTTTCTGTTTTTTCATCAAATAAGATTTTCTCCCGTTCTCTTTCTTTTAAATCATTTTCAGTTAATAAAGACATGACTTTTTAAGGCTAATTACTTTTTTTTGAAGGACTTGCTAAAAAAAAATAGTATCAATTCTTGCACAAGGGTTTTTATTAAACAGGGTCGATGTTCTCAAAAGTTTCCTGAATTTCTTTTATTTTAAACTCCACTTAACTGCTTTGTGGTATAAATGGATATATAATCTTTTTAGTGTTAAACAGCCTGTCTTAGAAAAATGGTGGTTATGCAAAAAAAAATGTTACAGGATTGATTTTTAGTGGTTATGTTTAATAATGTAATATTTTTTTTATTATATTTGAGTTAAAGAACTGGGATTTTATTCTATGTGTTTTACTCAATAGAAATCCAAAGTTCCATTTTCTTAATACAATTCAAATACAAATAGTGGTTCTGAAGATTTAAATCAACTATAAAATTAAATATATATGAAAATTGTAATTGTTGGAAGTGGCTATGTCGGGCTTGTAACCGGGGCTTGTTTTTCTGAGGTTGGTATTGATGTTACCTGTGTTGATATAGACCACAACAAAATCGAAAACCTTAATAAAGGTATTATACCTATTTATGAACCTGGTTTAGAAGATATGATTGTCAGGAACATGAAAAAGGGGCGATTGAGTTTTACAACTAATATAGCAGAGGCACTGCAAGGTGCAGAAGTTTTATTTATTTCTGTTGGGACACCTCCAGATGAAGACGGCAGTGCAGATTTAAAATATGTTCTTGCAGTAGCGAGGGATTGTGGAAAACATATTAATGATTACTTATTAGTGGTTACAAAAAGTACCGTACCTGTAGGTACTTCTGCAAAAGTAAAACAAGCATTACAAGAAGAGTTAGATAACAGAAATGTTACTATAGAGTTTGATGTTGCATCAAATCCGGAGTTTTTAAAAGAAGGAGCAGCGATTGACGATTTCCTAAAACCTGATAGAATTGTTGTTGGAATAGAAAGTGAAAGAGCCGAGGATTTGCTGAAGAGTTTATATAAGCCATTTACCCTTAATGGTCATCCAGTAATCTTTATGGACATTGTTTCTGCCGAAATGACAAAATATGCAGCCAATTCAATGCTCGCTACCAAAATTAGTTTTATTAATGATATTGCAAATCTCTGTGAAATTGTTGGTGCTGATATCAATAAAGTAAGAAAAGGTATTGGATCAGATTCGCGTATAGGGCAAAAATTTTTATACGCAGGAATTGGATATGGTGGTTCCTGCTTTCCAAAAGATGTACAAGCCTTGATAAAAACAGCCAGTGAATACAATTATGATTTACGCGTACTCAAAGCTGTTGAAGAGGTTAATAAAGATCAAAAGCTAGTACTCTTTAATAAAATAATAAATTATTTTGGAGGTGAAATTAAAGGTAAAACCATTGCATTATGGGGACTATCATTTAAACCACAAACGGATGATATGCGTGAGGCGCCTTCATTAAGCATCGTAAAAAATCTTTTAGAAGCTGGTGCAACAGTAAAAGCCTACGATCCAATTGCAATTAACGAAGCTAAACATCATTTTGGGAATTCCATTTCTTATTGCGAAGACCAATACGAAACGTTAATTGATGCAGATTGTTTAGCCATTCTTACTGAATGGCCTGAATTTAAGTTTCCTAATCTTAAAATTGTTCACAAATTACTTAATACAGCTGTGATTTTTGATGGACGTAATATATATGACAGAGAAGAAATTAGAGAAAGTGGTTTTGATTACTTCTGTATTGGTGTTGATACCGCTAAAAATGCTGTAAAATTAAAATCCTAAGCTTATGTCTCGAAAAAAAGTTCTTATAACTGGCGGAGCTGGTTTTGTCGGATCTCATTTATGTGATCGTTTATTAAAAGAAGGTAACGAAGTGTATTGTTTAGATAATTTTTTTACCGGACAAAAACAAAACGTAGTACACCTATTAGATAATCCTTATTTTGAATTAATCCGTCATGATGTTACCACGCCTTTTTTTATAGAAACAGATGAAATTTACAATTTAGCCTGTCCAGCTTCACCGATCCATTATCAGTACAATGCGATTAAAACAATGAAAACATCGGTAATGGGGGCTATTAATATGCTGGGACTTGCCAAACGCGTAAATGCTAAAATACTGCAGGCATCAACCAGTGAAGTATATGGTGATCCTTTAGTTCATCCACAGCCTGAATCTTATTGGGGACATGTAAATCCTATAGGGGAGCGGGCCTGTTATGATGAAGGAAAACGTTCTGCAGAAACCTTGTTTTTAAACTATCACAAGCAGAATAATGTCAAAATAAAAATCATTAGGATCTTCAATACATACGGTCCGCGAATGCATCCAAATGACGGACGTGTAGTTTCGAATTTCATTGTTCAGGCTTTGCAAAATCAAGATATAACAGTGTACGGGCAGGGCAATCAAACCCGAAGTTTTCAATATGTTGATGACTTAGTAGAAGGTATGATACGGCTAATGAATTCTAAAGATAGTTTCATAGGTCCTGTAAATGTTGGAAACCCGAATGAGTTTACGATTCTTGAATTAGCTAAAAAAATAATAGAACTTACAGATTCTAAATCAAAAATTATTTACAAGCCTCTGCCTTCAGACGATCCCATGCAGAGACAGCCGGATATTTCGTTAGCAAAAAAAGAACTCGACTGGTCACCCAGGATAAATTTGGACGAAGGCTTGATAAAAACAATTGATTATTTTAAAACAATTGTTTGAGTCGTACATCGGAGGTGAATAGTTTAAAAATACTTAAAAGCAAAAATTATGAAAAAGAAAATTTTAGTAGTAGATGATGAAGTAAGTATTTGTCTTTTGTTAGATAACTTTCTTTCCAAAAATTATGAGGTAGTTACAATTAATAATGGGTTGGACGCCCTTATATGGTTAGACAGCAGTATTCCGGATTTAATTATTAGCGATATTCAAATGTCAAACATGGATGGCTATGAATTTTTAACAAAACTTCGCCAGCGTGGATTTACAAAGCATACTCCCTGTATTATGCTTTCAGGAAAATCAGAAAGCAAGGAACGCATAAAATGTTACAAATTAGGTGCTCAGGATTATCTCACAAAGCCTTTTAATCCTGAAGAACTGGATGAATTGGTTAAAAAAAACCTGTATCCAATTCATTATGCAATTGAATGGTAAGGGTTTCACAGCCTGAAATTAAAATTTAATTTAAAGACCTAATCAATATGAATCCCAATTTTAATATTTTATACATTGGAAATGTTCCTGCCTATTTTGATAACATAGAAAAAAAAAATAAATGGTCAATAATTACTTTAGAAAATAGTGCCAGGGCTACTAATTACCTAAACACCCAAAAGCATCCCGATGCCATTATTTGTGATTATAATTTAGCAGGAAACAATGGAATTTATTTTTTTGATTGGATCAGGGAAAAAAAAGAATTTGACAGTATCCCGTTTATCCTTTTATCCAGGGAATTTAATGCTGATATTTATAAGTCAGCATTTAAAAAACAAATTGATGATTTTTATGTAACTTCTGTAACTGCGCCAGAAGATATTTTAAACAGAATTGAATTTCTTTGTGGCAATAAAAATCCTTTCAGAGAAAAAATAGCACTAAAAGCACCAGAGGAAAATTACATAATGCCTTTGTCTAAGCGTGTTTTTGATGTTTTTGTAGCCTCTATGGTACTTTTATTTGCCTCGCCATTTTTGCTGCTTATTATACTTGCTATACGATTAGAATCAAAAGGAAAAGTATATTACATATCTAAAAGGGTAGGTCGCAAGACATTTGATTTTTATAAACTTCGATCAATGCGAACGGGTTCAGATGAACTTTTGAAAAAATTAGCTCAAGAAAAAAACCAATACAAAAAAGAACAAGCAACAGCAACAACCAATCCGCTGGATATTCCCTGCCCAAAATGCAGTGAATTGCCAGAAGGAGAATCCTGTTCGCCTTTAATGTATATAGAAACTTTTGTGATTTGTGACTATTGGTTTAATGTCCAAAAGCGGGAAGCAGCAAAAAACAATTCAACTTTTGTTAAAATTGTAGATGATCCCCGGGTTACTAAAGTTGGCAAGTTCATTAGAAATACCAGTATTGACGAACTACCACAGTTAATTAATGTTTTGAAAGGGGATATGTCGATTGTAGGTAACAGACCATTGCCTGTTTATGAAGCTGAGTTATTAACTGCAGACGATATATCAAAAAGATTTTTGGCTCCTCCGGGTATAACAGGTTTATGGCAGGTAGAGTTAAGAGGCAAAGGCGGAAAAATGTCTGAAGAGGAAAGAATGCGCCTCGATAATGAATATGCAGATCATTTTAAAGGTGATAATTATTCATTTTGGTATGATTTAAAACTCATTTTAAGAACAATTCCGGCCTTGCTACAAAAAGGCTCAGTTTAAAAAGGTTAGCTTCCAAATATTTTATATGAAAAAGATATTCAAAATAATTATCCTTTTTGCTTTAATGGTGTTTTCATTGAATTTTGCAGAGGCACAAACAATTGGAGATAATGATGCTTCAATAAACGGCAGTGAATTTGAATTCCCACCTCTTAAAACGGTTATCGATTCTGTATTAAAACGAAATTCGATGCTTAAATTCAGAAAAAATCATATTGGTGTAAAGGAATCTACTTTAGAGTCTGAACGTATTTTTTGGACAAGAAATATTGGCGTGCAGGTTGATGGCAGATACGGAACATTAAATAATTTTTCAAATAATAATGATGGGGTTTCTAATACTGTTAATTCAACTCTTTCAACCCAATATAATTATAGCATAGGCCTGTATTTAAAATTTCCGGTATTCGATATATTAAACAGGAAAAATCAGCTTAAGCTGGCAAGACTGGAGATTGAAGAAGCAAAAAGTATGACTTCATTTCAAGAAGACGAAATAAGACAAACCGTTATTAAGCTGTATCAGGATGTTATTCTTAAGCAAAAAATGCTTCTAATAAAGTCTAAAAACTTTGGTAATGGAAAAGTAAATATGGAAATGGTCGAAAAAGAATTTAGAAATGGAATAGTGCCAATAGCAGAATATGTTAGAATTACAAGTATAACTTCAAATTTTGAGGCTGATTATGAATTAGCAAAGTCAGAATTTATTATTGCAAAACAATTGCTTGAGGATATGTCAGGTCTTGTATTCGATTTAAGAAATTCAAATTAGAAAGATGAAAATAATTGATTTTGTGAGATTAATTTTAAGGCATTTGTTGCTCTTGTTACTGGTTCCGGTAGTACTTGCTTCAATGGTTATATTTCTTACTAAGAATCCAACCTTTGAATTTTCTTCCCAAACCGTTTTATACACTGGTATCGCCACGGGTTCTTCTATTGAAATGGACAAAACATTTAATTATCAGGCATCGAATGCTGCATTTGATAATTTAATTAATATTATCAACTCAAGGGAAACTCAGGAAGAAGTTGCTGTCAGGTTACTAGCACAGCATTTAATGCTTCCAAAGGCAAATCCTAGATATATATCCAAAACTTTTTATGACCAATTAAAAAATAAAGTTCCTGCTCATTTGTACAAGTATGTAGTTCATGAAAATAGACCAGTGCCTGCTTCAATGGAAATAAGTGATACTGATAAAGCGCTATTCCCACCTGAAATAAATAGGGCAGATTACGAAAAAACAGTTCAGAATTTAATGGCTTTAATGAAGAGCAGCAATACTAATTATGTCTATGAACTGCTTAATTATGGCAAAGATGATCATTATTCTCTCAAAGCAATTGCTACAGTAACCGCTATGAGAATATCAAATAGTGATTTGATAAAGTTAAGCTACACTGTTAATGATCCTGGCATTTGCCAGCAAACACTAGCGATCTATAATCGGGTTTGTATTGTAAATTACAAGCACGTTAAGGAAAATAGATCTGATGCGGTTGTTAAATACTTTGAAGGCCAGCTGGAAAATGCCAGACAAAAATTAGCAGCAGCTGAAGATATTCTTCTGGAGTTTAATAAATCGTCTAATATAATTAACTACTATGAACAGAGTAAAGCTGTTGCGGTCGTTAAGGAAGATATGGATGTTGATTATAATAAAAAAATAGCAGATTTAGCTGGTATCGAGGCTTCAACGAAACGATTGGAAGAAAAACTGAAAATACAAGAAGCGATACAGCAAAAGACGGCTGCTATTCTTGATAAAAAGAAACAGATAGGTGACCTCAATTATAAAATAGCTTTGATCAAGGCGAGATTTGAATCCAATAATAATGAAGAAGATTTAGCAAAAATAACAGAACTAAATAAAAAAGCTGATACATTATCAAACGATATTGAAAGAAATGTCGCTGAGTTGTATTCCTATCAAAATTCTATCGACGGTTTGCCTGTTTCCAAAATACTTCCGGAATGGATGGATAATGTAGTTGAAGCAGAAAATATTAAAGCAAAAATTAAGACAATAAATGGACAGAACAAAGATTTTCAGGTAAAATATGCAAATTATGCCCCGGCTGGAGCTACTATAAAAAGAATTGAACGGGAGATTTCGGTATCAGAACAAGGGTATTTAGAAATACTGCACGGATTAAATTTGGCAAAACTAAAATTGCAGGATAGTGAACTTACATCCAACCTGAAAGCTATTGATCCTCCTTTTTATCCTTTATCTCCTAACCCAACAAAACGAACACTGTTAATTATTGCAGCCGCCATTCTGGGAGGGCTTATAACACTGGCAATTATTTTTGTAATGGAGTATTTTGATGACACTTTGAAGAATGCTAAAATAGCAAGTAAAAAACTAGGCATGAACTCTTTAGGTATGATGCCTAAGCTGGTTTTAGATCCCGGAAGCATCAATTTAAGCTACATTCAAAAAAGATTAATTGAGATAATTACGCAAAATGTACTGCAATATTTTGGAGCGCATCACTCTGATAAAAAGACAAAGACCATTATTGTTTTTAGTACTCAAAAACAGGAGGGAAAAACAGTAATAGCGGGTAATATTGCCAAAACATTGAAGAACGAGGGCAAGAAAATAGTAATGCTTACCTATGAAGGAACAAAAACACCAGTAAAAAAAAGACATTTGAAATTTTCCGGATTAAATAAATTTTTAGGGTATACAGATCCTCGAATCGATTATGATAATCCATTTTTAGCAGCTGTTTCTACTTATCTTGATGCTTCAGAGTATTATACTTATGCAATAAATAATGACTTTTATAATGCTCAAAACTTCACAGACATTTTAAATCAAAATAACATTGCTTTAAATTATACCCCAGATTTTGTAATTATCGAGTTACCTGCACTCATTGATTATATCTATCCAATAGAATTAATAAACCAAGCAGATTTAAATATTCTTGTTTGCCGCTCTAATCGGGTATGGTCAGATGCAGATCAATCTGCCATAAAAAATGTAGTAGCGGCCTCTGAATCAAAAATTAATTTCATAATTAATGGCGTTGCAATTAATGAGGTTGAAGCAGTTTTAGGAGAGTTACCAAAAAAACGAAGCTTATTGAGAAGGAAATTAAAAGCCATGTTCAAATTTCAATTTTTTTCTAAGAACCAAATTTAATTCATGAGCTAATGAAAACACTTAAAGCTATAGTACGCGAAGATAATTTTCTGTCATTAACGGGAAATCTGGTCATTGCCGTTTTAGGTATTGGTGGTTTTGCATTATTAGCGAGAGGTTTGTCCTTGGATGTTTTTGGTCAATGGGTTTTATTTATTACCGGAGGATCTTTTATAGAAATGTTTCGATTTGGGATTACTAATAATGGTTTAATACGTTTTTTATCCGGTGCAGATGAATCGTCCAGAATAGAACTAATTGGCTCTAATGCTTTGATTGGTTTGGTGGCAACTCTTGTAATTGCACTTATCATGATTTTTTGTTATCTGCAATTCAATCATGAAATTAGTAATTCCGGATATAATTTATTTTTTAAATGGTATCCGTTATTGGCATTTCTAAACCTCCCATGGAATAATGCTCTTGTTGTTTTACAAGCAGATAGGAAGTATGATAAAATACTGGTTTTGAAATCAATAAACAGCGGTTTGTTTTTTTTGGTGATTTTAATTAATTTTTTTACAGGTGCAATGTCAGTAGGTAAATTAGTCATTGCTTTACTTTTTATAAATGCTTTTACCTCATTAATAAGCATAGTTTTGGGCTGGGATGGTACTAAATTTATTTTCAAAGCCAATAAAAAGACAAACAAAACCTTGTTAGATTTTGGAAAATATACTACGTTCACATTAATAGGTACGAACCTGTTAAGAAGTGCAGATACCATAATTATCAGTTTAAGCCCATTAGGAAGTGCCGCTGTTGCTTTATATAGCATACCATTAAAATTGACCGAATTACAGCAGATTCCTCTTCGTAGCTTTGTTGCAACCGCATTCCCTAAAATGTCTAAAGCCAGTGTTCAAGGAAAAACAGAAGAAGTAAGGAATTTGTTTTACACCTATTCTGGAGCCTTAACGTATCTTTTTGCAGGACTTAGTTTATTCACATTTGTATTTGCAGAATTCTTTGTATGGGTAATAAGTGGGAGTCAATATTTAGTAACGGATCCAGAAACAGGATTTAATGTTGTCCATATTGTTCGGGTTTTCTCTATTTACGGATTGTTATTGCCCATCGACAGGATGACAGGTATTGGCTTAGACAGTATTAATAAACCAAAAATTAATGCCATAAAGGTATTTGTTATGGTTTTGGCAAATATTATAGGTGATTGTATAGCCATTTTTATGTTCAAATCGTTATTACTAGTTGCAGTTGCGTCAATAATTTTCACTTTAGTTGGCATTTGCATGGGAATGTATTTTTTGAACAAAGAACTGACTTTGGCTTATAAAGAAATTTTTTCAAGTGGGATCAATTTTTATAGAGACCTTATTCATAAAGCGACTAATACTAATCTGAATGAATCAGCAAAAACCAAGTAAACTAAAGTAAAGTGAACACAAGTAGCAACAATATAAATCCTTTTGATAAATCCTCTGGTTCTGCTAGTTTGTCTAGTCCAAAGGGACTTGTGTTTTTGTTTTTGACACTAGTGTTAATTGCATTAGTAATTACAAAATTAAAAATAGTTGGAATAGGTCTTTTAGTTGCACTTCTGTTTGTGGTTTTCTTTTTATATAAATTGTTTACGTATCCAATTCTTGGTTTTTATACGGCTATTGGTCTTAACTTTTTGGTACTTGGCTTAACACGCTATGTAACAGGTTTGCCTTTAGGTTTTGCCATAGATGGTGTCATGATTTTAACCTTTTTAGCATTAATTTTTTCCAAATTCAGGGAAAAGGTTGATTGGTCACCTGCCAATAAAGACATTACTTATCTGGCAGGTATTTGGTTGCTATATTGCATATTTCAGCTTGTAAACCCAGAAGCCCGAAGTGTTGAGGCCTGGATTGCAGGCAGAGGCCTTGGGTTTTATTTCTTTTTCTTTATTATTCTCACCTTTTTATTTATAAATACCCATAAAAAGTTAGATATACTGTTGTATGTCTGGGGTGTTTTCTCCATAATTGCAACCCTTAACGGGATGAAGCAGTTGTTTATCGGGGTAGATGCTGCCGAACAGGCATGGTTAAATGCGGGGGCCGCTCAGACTCATGTACTTTTTGGTAAATTAAGGGTTTTTTCATTTTTCAGTGATGCGGGGCAATTTGGAGGAAATCAAGGGTATACGGGTGTAGTGGCTATTATTTATTCTATGACCAAAAAAGGTTTTGCTAAAGTATTTTTTACAATCGTTGGAATATTAGGATTCTACGGCATGTTGATATCCGGAACCAGAGGTTCAATTGCAGTTCCATTGGGGGGGCTAATGACTTTTTTTTTACTGAGAAAGAATATTAAAGTTTTGTCATTTGGTGTACTATTTCTTGCTATTTTTTTTGTTTTTTTCAAATACACAACTATCGCTAATGGGAATGACCAAATAAGACGAATGCGAAGTGCGTTTGATCCCAATGAGCCCTCGTTGCAAGTACGATTAAACAATCAGAAAATACTGAAAGCCTATTTGGCATCAAGACCATTTGGAGGAGGTATTGGCCATGCAGGCGATAAAGCGCAGCGATTTTTGCCAAATGCTTTTCTTTCGCATGTAGCCACAGACAGTTGGTACGTTTTAATTTGGGCAGAATTAGGTATTATAGGTTTGCTATTTCATTTGTTTGTTTTGTTTTATGTAATAGGCAAAGCATCCTACAAAGTCATGTTTATTATTCGAGATCCAATAACCAAATTAAAAATGAGTGCGCTAATTTCTGGAATGGCGGGTGTTATGGCGGCTTCCTATGGCAATGCCGTTTTAGGGCAAATGCCTACTGCCTTACTTATTTATGCAACTATAGCGATAATATCCAATCCTGAAATTTTTGAAAAAGGCAACATAGAGAATCAACCAGAATTAAGTACAGCACAAAACTTATAACCTACTAACCACCGTGTAAAGCCATGATAATAATTATTAAAACCAAAAGCTATGTACTATAGAAATGTAAAAGATTTAAATACTATCATACTTCAGCGATTAAGTGTAATTCCGCGTAATTTTGATTTGATTGTTGGTGTTCCGAGAAGTGGGATGCTTCCTGCAAATTTATTGGCCTTATATCTTAACAGGCCTTATACAGATATTCATTCTTTTTTGAATGGACATATCTATAAAGCAGGTGCCAGAAGCCAGTTTTTTGATATTTCAGAATTTAAAAACATACTTGTGGTCGATGACAGTATTGCTTCAGGTGCTGCTATGATCGAGGTTAAAGAAAGTTTGAAACATCTGAACGATCAATTCAATATAAAATATTGTGCAGTTTATGTCATTCCTGGAAAAGAAAAAATGGTTGATTATTTTTTTGAAGTGGTGCCTTTACCTAGGTATTTTCAGTGGAATATTCTCAATCATACCACTCTGGAAAAAGCCTGTTTTGACATTGATGGGGTTTTGTGTGCAGATCCTTTGCCGGAACAAAATGACGATGGAGAAAAATACATCGATTTTATTTTAAATGCCCCACCATTGTTTATACCCGGGAGTAAAATTGGGACAATTGTTACCTCACGTCTGGAAAAATACCGCAAGGAAACCGAAACTTGGTTAGCGGCCAACAATATCAAATACAATGAATTGGTTATGCTGGATTTACCCAATATGGAAGCCAGACAGCGAGCCAACAGCCATGGAGATCATAAGGCAAAAGCCTATTTAGCAAAACCATACGTGCTTTTTGTTGAAAGTGAATACCATCAGGCTATTGAAATCAATAGGTTGTCAAAAAAACCGGTTTTGTGTACTGCTAATTTTGAAATGATATTCGAATCGGAATCTTTTATGTATAATCTTAAAAGTGGCAAACATTTGCCTTTCCTTAGAAAATATGCTTTAAAAATGAGAGATATACTGAGAAAGTTTAAATAAGAGAAATTAATTAATCTTAAACCCTAACGGTTTTTAATTATAAAATTTATTATGCTAGTATTTAACATCATACAAGTTATTTTATTAAGCCTTCTGGGTTTGGCAACGTTATATATTTTAATATTTTCCGTTGCAAGTTTGTTTTATAAACAAAAAAAATATTCGGATAACGGAAATATAAAAAAAATAGCAGTGCTTATTCCAGGTTACAAAGAAGATGAAGTAATTGTTGAAGTTGCAAATGCTGCATTACAGCAGGATTATCCGTCTGATTTTTATGATGTTGTAATTATTGCCGATTCTTTTCAAAAAGAAACCATATCGGAGCTAAAGAACTTACCGATTAGCGTAATTGAGGTAAGTTTTGAAAAAAGCACAAAATCTAAAGCGTTGAATAAAGCCATGGCCACTCTCGAAAGGGATTATGATATCGCAGTGGTTTTAGATGCTGATAATGTTATGGCAAATGACTTTTTGAAGCTAATAAATGCAGCTTTAGAACATGGCTTTATTGCCGTGCAAGGCCATCGTACTGCCAAGAACACGAACAATTCCTGGGCCATTCTTGATGCTATTAGCGAAGAAATTAACAATAATATTTTCAGGAAAGGACACCGGGTTTTAGGACTATCATCTGCAATAATTGGTTCTGGGATGGCTTTTCAATACCATTATTTTAAAACACTTATGGCTACTGTTACTGCCGTTGGGGGATTTGATAAAGAAATTGAACTCAAAATGCTTAAAGAAGGAAACAAAATTGTTTATCTCAATGATGCAATGGTTTTTGACGAAAAAATTCAAAAAGCTGAGGTGTTTGGCAATCAACGTCGCAGATGGTTGTCAGCACAATTGCATTACTTTAAGAAAGATATTTTAAATGCCTGCAAGCATTTAGTTATGAAAGGTAATGTCGATTATTTCGACAAGGCAATTCAATTTATTCAGCCTCCTCGAATATTATTACTCGGAGCCGTTATACTGTGCAGCGTTAGTTTTGTGATGCTAAACTTCTGGCTAGATAATCAAAATTCTTATTCGGATTATTGGGGGGTCTTGTTAATAGCCTGTGTATTGTCTTTTGTTTTCTCTGTGCCAAAATCCTTTTACAATAGCAAAACTTTAAAAGCATTAATGAGTTTGCCAAAAGGAATGTTCATGATGTTGTTGTCTTTGTTAAAAATTAAAGGTGCTAATAAAACTTTTATTCACACACAGCATACCTCAGGTTCAAAAAAACAGGCTTGAAATTATGTCATAAAAGATATTAGTCCAGAAATGTAAAAATGAAATCGTAATTACTTCTCATTCTTCTACGGATAAAGAAGCAATCAATCTAAAAAAAGCAGCGTTATGAAAATAGGTATAGAAGGGCAACGACTTTTTCGCAAGAAAAAACATGGAATGGACATGGTAGCTTTAGAACTGATAAAGAACCTGCAAGAGCTAGACCATGTAAATGACTATTTCATTTTTGTAAAACCTGATGAAGATCGATCTGCTCTTACAGCCACTTCGAATTTTACGATTATTGAATTAAATGGAGGACCGTATCCTACATGGGAGCAAATAGCATTGCCCAATGCTGCCAAAAAATATGGCTGCGATATCTTGCACTGCACCAGTAATACTGCACCTTTTTTTACCTCTATTCCTCTAATAACGATTCTTCATGATATTATTTATATGGAAAGTAGTTATTTGAAAATACTGAGAAGTAGTGCAAGTACCTATCAAAAATTTGGAAACATTTATAGAAAATTGGTCGTACCTCGTGTAGTAAACAAGAGTAAAAAAGTGATTACTGTTTCTCATTTTGAAAAAAACAGAATTGGGGAGTTCTTTGGGATTAAAGACAATACAAAACTAGATGCTATCTATAATGGAGTAAGCGAACATTTTAAACCCATTACTAATAGAGAAGAACTCAAACGTGTTAAAGAAAAATACAATTTGCCCGACAAGTACTTCTTTTTCTTAGGAAATACAGACCCTAAAAAAAATACAAAAGGTACTCTTAAAGCTTTTTCCGATTTTTTAAAACGTACAGCCTCTAATCATAAACTCGTAATGTTGGATTATGATAAAACAGAACTGAATAGCTTGTTGAATGAAATTAACGACCCCAATCTCATTCATCATATTGTTTTGACAGGCTATGTGATTAATTCTGATTTGCCAGCTATTTATTCTCAATGCGATATCTTTCTCTATCCGTCACTTCGCGAAAGTTTTGGGATTCCTATGCTGGAAGCCATGTCGTGTAACGTGCCTGTAATCACATCAAATACTTCATCAATGCCTGAAATTGCAGAAGATGCTGCCCATATTGTCAATCCGTTTCAATCTGAAGAAATTACAGAAGGATTAATTACAATTCTAAATAATGAAGCCTATCGCCAATCGATTTGTGAGAAAGGTTTAGAGCGAAGTAAACAGTTCTCCTGGAAAAATATGGCCAAAGAGTATTTGAAACTTTATGAATCAATTCATGTCGAACAATTAAAAAATACGAAATCATGATAAAAGGGAAAGATATTATAGTGGTAGGCATACAAGCCTGGGATATTGAAATAGGTAGTAATTGCAAGAATATAGCATTGGAGTTTGCCAAACACAATCGGGTTTTATATGTAAATCCACCGATGGATAGAGCTACCATGGGGAAAGATAAGCATAAAGAAAAAATTCAAAAAAGAATCAGAATCAAAAAAGGGCTTGAACCTGATTTATACGAGATTGAAACCAACCTATGGAATCTATATCCTAAAAATAGTGTTGAATCCATTAACTGGTTGCCTCTTCATATTGTTTTTAAAATCTTGAACAGGAGAAATGCTCGTTTATTTTCAGAAGATATTACATCGGCGGTCAAGCGATTGAATTTTAAGGATGTCATTCTCTTTAATGACAGTTCCATGTTTTTAGGAAGACATTTGAAAGAATTTTTACAGCCCAAAGTATACGCTTATTATATGCGAGATTATTTGGTAAAAGTACCATATTGGCAAAAACACGGAGAACAAATGGAACCTGAAGTCATACAACAAGCGGATGTTTTATTGACGAATTCTGATTTTTTTGCCGATTTTGGATTACAATACACTACTCATAGTTATATGGTTGGACAAGGTTGCGATGTCTCACACTTTAGTGACAATGAGGGTGCTATACAAGTTCCCGCAGCATTCAATAATGTACCATCACCAATTATTGGCTATGTGGGGTCGCTTATCAGTTTAAGGTTAGACATCAATTTACTTGAATATATAGCAGAGCAAAGAAAAAACTGGAGTATTGTTCTCGTAGGGCCGGAGGACGACGATTTTAAAAAATCAAAATTACATCAATTGCCGAATGTGCATTTTTTTGGGAGTAAAGATAGTTCAGAACTTCCGGCTTATGTAAAAGGTTTTGATGTAGCCATCAATCCGCAGTTGACCAACAACTTAACGATTGGGAATTATCCAAGAAAAATCGACGAATACCTTGCAATGGGAAAACCAGTAATTGCAACGCAAACCAAAGCAATGGAAATGTTTAGTGAGTACGTGTATCTGGCATCTTCAAATGAAGAGTACATTACCTTAACCGAAAAAGCTCTGGAAGAAAACTCAAAAGCACTAGAAGAACAAAGAGCCAATTTTGCTAAAAGTCATACTTGGGAAAACAATGTTAGTGCTATCTATAATGCAATAATTAAAGCAACCAAAAACAGAATGCAATGGGATTAAAAGAAAAAATCAAATCAAATGAACAATTAAAAAAAATGGTTCACTGGTCGATACTTATTCCTAAACAAACAAGACCAAGACTATGGATTAAGTGGTTCGTAAATCCTTTTTATCATAAAAAAGGAAAAGGAGCCCGAATTAGACCCCGAACAAGATTGGACGTTGTACCATGGAATAAATTTGAACTTGGAGAGGATTCAACTATTGAAGATTTTTCAGCAATTAACAATGGTGTTGGTCCTGTCATTATTGGAGATAGAACCAAAATAGGGCTTAGTAACACCATCATTGGTCCGGTCACTATCGGAAATGACATTAGACTTGCTCAAAACATTACCCTTTCGGGCTTAAATCATAATTATGAAGATGTAAACCTTCCTATTCATGTTCAGGGAGTATCTACAGCACCTATAACTATTGGCAATGGTACTTGGATTGGTGCTAACGTGGTGGTTTTGGCTGGAGTTACCATTGGTAAAAATTGTGTTATTGCGGCGGGAAGTGTAGTCACAAAAGATATTGAAAGTTATGCTGTTGCGGTTGGGAATCCCGCCAGAGTGTTGAAAAAATACAATCATGAAACCCAAGCATGGGAAAAGGTCTAACACGGGTATAAATTTGATGTCAATAAAACCTGACTACGTAGTGCCAGATTAGAATTTTTAAAACTTATTTTTTAAATCATTGAAGTTGTTTTGTCTTTAAAGTAGGAAGGTAGTCTACCAATATAAATTGAACGGAGTTTTGCTTTTAGGAAAGTCCTAAATCCAAAGATAAAATTTTAAGCAAATAAAAATGATAACATTAACAATACTATTTTGGATCTTACTTTTTGTAATTGTTTATACCTATGTAGGTTACGGTATTTTGTTGTATGCAATTATAAAAATCAGAAGGTTTTTTAAGATGGGCAAAAAGCTAGCAATAGATCCCTCTTATGAACCCGAAGTGACCTTGTTTATTGCCGCTTACAATGAAAAGGATTATGTAGCTGCTAAAATGAAAAACACCTTAGAACTCGAATATCCTAAAGAAAAAATCAATATCGTTTGGGTTACCGATGGATCTGATGATGGCACACCCGATGTATTAAAAGGATATCCCAACACCACGGTTTATCATTTAGATGAGCGCAATGGTAAAATTGGAGCAATGAATCGAGGGATGGATTTTGTGAAAACACCCATCGTAATATTTAGTGATGCCAATACCAATCTCGGGAAAGAATCCATAAGACGCATCGTAAACTTGTTTAGCAATCCAAAGGTTGGTTGCGTTTCTGGAGAAAAACGAATTGTTGACAAAGAAAGCGATGTCGCCTCTGGTGCAGGAGAAGGCATTTACTGGAAATATGAATCGGCATTGAAAAAATGGGATGCCGAATTGTACTCAGTGGTAGGAGCTGCTGGGGAACTTTTTGCCATTCGAACAGCCTTGTACCGCCACGTTGAAAAAGACACCTTACTGGATGATTTTATAATATCACTGCGAGTGGCTCAAGAAGGGTATACCATTCAATATGATCCTGATGCCTATGCTATAGAATCAGCTTCGGCTAATGTGAAAGAAGAATTTAAACGCAAAGTCAGAATCTCTGCAGGAGGCATTCAATCTATTGTGCGACTTCGTTCTTTGCTGAATGTTTTTAAATACGGAACGCTTTCCTTTCAATACATTTCGCATCGCGTTTTGCGCTGGAGTTTAACCCCATTATGCCTCATACTTCTTATTCCTGTTTTGTCAATTTTAGCGATCAACGAAGGGATTTTCTCTTTTGGACTGTATTCCACACTCTTTTGGTTACAGGTTCTTTTTTATGTTGCAGCTTTATTAGGTTGGTTTTTAGAAAACAGAGAAACCAGAGTCAAGATTTTGTTTGTGCCTTACTACTTTTTTATAATGAATGTATGCGTGGTTTTAGGCTTTTTTAGGTATATGAAAAAATCACAATCGGTTAACTGGGAAAGAGCACAACGAGCGAGTTAGCCTAAAATAAAGTTTGTAAACTATTAGATTTCACTTCAAAAAAGTATAATTATGAATAGAAGAAAAGCTATCGGCGGAATTTTAGCCCTCACAGGAATTGGGATTGCTACTTATACTGGATTTAATCTTTTTTATGTGAAATCCAGAAAAGGTCAGCTCCATGATTATAAAAATTTAGTTTCAGCCTTAGTCGATGTAATTATCCCTGCTACCGAAACTCCAGGTGCCAAACAAGCTAACGTTCAGGATTTTGTTATTAATTATATGGAATCCTGTTCTTCTGTAAAAGAATATAATAATTTCTTTGATGGCTTAATTGATCTTCAGGAAACATGCATCAGTACCTATGGCTCTAATTTTGAAAAATGTACGCTACAACAACAAGTAGCCATCGTAAAGGATTTGGATAGTACTTATGAAGGTTCGGGTTTGTTTTCTAAAATTAGAAATAAAATATCGGGTCGTCCTTTTTATACCATTTTAAAAGCATTAACTGTAGAAGGATATTGCACGTCAGAATTGGGAGCGACACAACATTTAGTGTACGAACCTATCCCTGCTAGATACAAAGCAATCACCACCATACAACCCAATCAAAAAGCTTGGGCAACAAAATAGCTATAGTATGAAAAACCAAACAGAAACAAACACCTTTGATGCTATTGTTGTAGGATCCGGAATCAGTGGAGGATGGGCTGCGAAAGAACTCACAGAAGGCGGCTTAAAAACCTTGGTGTTAGAAAGAGGCGGAAAAGTTGAACACGTAACGGGCTACACAACCGCTTTTCTGAATCCTTGGGATTTTAAGAATAGAAAGCATTTGACCAATAAAGAACTCGAGGAACGACCCGTACAAAGCAGTCATTGTAATGCCGCCGACAAGCATTTTTATGTAAATGACAAAGAGCATCCCTATATTCAGGTGGATCCATTTAAGTGGATTAGAGGCTATCAAGTTGGGGGACGTTCACTCACTTGGGGTCGACAAAGCTATCGTCTTTCAGATTTAGATTTTGAAGCCAATAAAAAGGATGGTTATGGAGTCGACTGGCCTATACGCTACGCAGATTTGGCTCAATGGTACGACTATGTTGAAGATTATGTAGGTATTAGTGGAAGTTCAGAGTCCATAGCTCATTTGCCAGATGGTATTTTTTTGCCACCGATACCACTGAATGCCATAGAACAGCATTTAAAACAAAAAGTAAAAGAGCATTATTCCGATCGGGTTATTATAAACGGTAGAGTGGCAAATTTAACCCAGCCTAAGAAAGGAAGAGGTCCTTGTATGTATCGCAATTTATGCAGTCGAGGCTGTCCTTTTGCTGGCTATTTTAGTAGTAATTCGGCAACATTGATAGATGCACAGGAAACAGGGAATTTAACGTTGAGAGCCAACTCTATTGTGAAAGAAGTGCTGTATGATGCCAAAACTAAAAGAGCTATCGGAATAAAAATTATTGATGCTATTTCAAAAGAAGAGCAGACGTTCTATGCCAAGCTAATTTTCTTAAATGCCTCGGCAATTGCCACAGCTGCTATCTTATTGAATTCTGTTTCACCGTCTTTTCCTAATGGTTTAGGGAATTCAAGTCAACAAGTCGGACACAATTTAATGGATCATATCGTCAATGAAGGCACGTATGGAACTTTTGATGGATTATTGGATAAATATTACGAAGGAAGGTCGCCAGGAACCATTTATATTCCAAGATTTCAAAATATCAATAAGCAAACGCAAAACCCTGATTTTGTCAGAGGATATGGAATTCAGGGAAAAGGAGAACGGGAGAATTGGGAATCAAAAGCTACGCAAGGTTTTGGTGCATCTCTAAAAGCACAATTGCAAACTCCCGGTAAATGGACGATCTCTCTTGGTGGTCGAGGTGAAGTATTGCCAAATTATGAAAATAAAATTTCTCTTGACACCCAAAATCTGGACCAATGGGGATTACCATTGGTTAAGGTTCATTTTAAATATGGTGATAACGAACTGGCAATGATGGAACATATGACCAAATCAAGTGAGGAAATTTTAACCAAAGCAGGGTTTAAAAATGTAGGAAGTTATAGAACGAGTCCGCCCCCAGGATCTGCTGTACACGAAATGGGAACGGCAAGAATGGGGAATGATCCAAAAACATCCGTTTTGAACAAATACAACCAAATGCACGATGTGAAAAATGTATTCATTACAGATGGTAGTTGTATGACGTCATCTGCTTGTCAAAATCCTTCTTTAACGTATATGGCACTTACTGTAAGAGCTTGCCGATACGCAATCGATCAACTTAAATCTAATCAGATATGAAAAAAACAAAATACATAGTGTTCTTTTTTGCTTTGCTATTTGCGGGCTCTATAATTGTTATATCATTTCTGGTTAAACAGCCTTCCTATACGATTCATACTAGTGGGAAACTGTACATATTTAGTAAATTAAGCAGTGATTATAAAGTTATTGATTTAAAAAACGGAGAAGAATTAGCAGAATACCCTATTCAGATTGAACCGCATGAAGCAGTTGCAATACCAAATCAAAATAGAGTTGTTGTCACTAATTATGGTAATCCTGAAGGGCCTCGAGATTGCATAACAGTTATTAATACAAAAACAGATAAAGTCGAAAAAACAATAAATCTAAAAGGGAGTTTAAGGCCTCACGGTATTGCTTCTTTTCCAAATTCTAATAAGGTTGGAGTGCTAACTGATGTAGGGAATGATTTGTCAATCGTTAATATTAAAACAGGTCTTGTAGAAAAAAAAATACAAACACAGCAGGAAGTTAGTCATCTTATTGTACTTCATCCTTTTAAATCAGTAGCTTTTGTCACGAATATAAAATCGGGTTCAGTTAGTGTTATTGATCTCGATCTGAATAAGGTAATTCAAATTATACCTTGTGGTTTAGGAACAGAAGGTATTGACATTACACCCGATGGTTCGGAACTTTGGGTAACTAATAATAAAGACAATTCTATCAGTATAATTAACACCTCTACTTATAAAATTACAAACACTTTAAATACGGGAAAGGAGCCTTTACGGCTTAAATTCTCCATAGACGGAAAGTATTGTCTGGTTGCAAATTCTAGCGGAGGAACTATTTCTGTGTTTGGTCAGCAATCTAAAAAACTAATTAAGACCATAATTATTCGGGGCAAAAATAATAGTATAGAACGATTGCTTTATCATACACCGCGTCCGGTTGGAATTTTAATGCATCCTAATGGTTTATTTGCTTTTGTTTCGAACTCAAATGCAAATGAAGTTGAAGTAATTGACATGAAAACTTTCGAGATCGTAAGCACCATTGGCACTGGGAAAATTCCAGACGGTCTGGCTTTTGTAAATTAATTTGATACTATGAATATGAAGTATTTAAAATATATCTTACTGTCGTTTGTTGTTTTCTTCATAGTCATAAAGCTGGCACTTTTGATTTTCAGATTACCTTCTTACACGATAAAAACCAGTGGAAAATTATATATTGTGAGTAAGGTGAGTAAGGATGTTCAGGTATTTGATTTATCTGCTGGTAAAGAAATAGAAGAAATTCCTATTGACATATTATCTCACGAAGCTGTAACAACTTCAGATGAAAAAAGAGTGGTGCTTACTAATTATGGGGCTAGTGATGGCAATGTCATTAAAGTCATAGATGCTAAAACCAGTACAGTAAAAGAAATAGATTTAAAGGGAAATATAAGAGTAAATGGCATTGTTGCTTTTCCAGAACCAAATAAAGTAGGTGTTATTGATTTTGTTAGTAATAACATATTAATCATAAATATTGATACCGAACATATTGAAAAGCAACTACCAACTAAACAGAAAAAGAGCCATCTTCTGGTACTTCACCCAACTAAGGCAATTGCTTATGTAACCAATATCGATTCAGGTTCAGTAAGTGTTATTGATCTGAAATTAAACAAAGTTATTGCAATTATTCCTTGTGGATTGGGAAGAAAAGGTATCGATATAACGCCTGATGGATCAGAATTATGGGTGACCAACAATAAAGAAAACAATATTACTGTAATAAATACCTCGACTTATAAAGTTACGAATACTTTGATTACAGGCAAAGATCCGTTAAAACTTAAATTTTCTATAGACGGTAAGTATTGTTTAGCTGTCAACGCTATTGATGGTAATATTTATGTATACAACCAAGAATCTAAAAAGAGAGTAAAAATTATTATACTTCACGGCAAAACAACGCTATTAGAGAAAATACTTTATCATACACCACGCCCTGTCAATATTCTGATGCACCCTAATGGCTTATATGCTTTTGTCGCCAATTCCAACGCAAATAAAATTGAAGTGATTGACATGAAAACTTTTAAGGTTGTAAGCACCATTGGAACAGGAAGGGTTCCTGATGCTATGGCTTTTATAAATTAGAATATTTTTTGATTATATTTATAAAGCAACATAAATTTTATGAAAATTAGGTAAGCTTTATATCTCATACAGGATGCTTCTAAATCCGCTAAATTTGAGAATGTTATGTTGAAATAAAACTTTTAGTATATTTTGTTTGGTTGAGTAATATACCTTTTAGTATATTTGTTCCGGAAAAAAAGACTTAATAAGTGTGTAAAGCAGAACTAGCGCAACTTTTTGTACCTGATGAAATAGTAAAAACTCATCATTATTAAATCTTAATTAAATTGAATAGATGCCAAATAAAGAAGTTTTAAGCAACTCATTCCAATTTTGCCAGAAGATTTCCAATACGAGGCAGTAACCATAATCGGGCATATTATAATAATTTATGGCCCGTTCCTTAAAACCTGCTGCATGAAAATGATATCTCGATAGATATTTTTAGAATTATGGACGCAAAAATAGCAGGGCAGAAAATGGCATGCAAGAAAATGTAGAGCCAGAAAAACCGGTAAATTGACATCCAATGTTTCAAAATCATTTAATAATATAAATAATCAGTTCAAATGCACGAAAAAAATAGCACTAAAGTATCATCGCATGGAATGAATCCGATAGGAAGTAATCAAAAAACAAGATGGCAGATTTAGTATGTTTATCCTGATTTATAATTTAACCTTTAATATATTTGTCAAAAAAAATACCGAATCAATGTTAACAAAAGCAGAAAGAACAAAGCAATTTATACTAGAAACAGCAGCACCACTTTATAATGAAAAGGGGATTTCTGGTGTTAGTATTGATGATGTCCTGGAAGCAACTAAATTGACTAAAGGCTGTATTTACGGACATTTTGCAGGTAAAGACGATCTTTCACAACAGGTTATTGAATATTCTTTACGCAATTTAACAGAAAAACTTACCACGCTTGTGATGAGGGAAAAAAGTGCCAAGGACAAAATTACTACCTTTATCGATTTCTATAAAAATCCTATTAATACTTTTATCGCCGGAGGCTGTCCAATATTTAACACGGCAGTTGAGGCAGATGATAATTTTCCTGAGATCAAAAAAAAAGTAGCCTTGTCACTGTTGGCAGGGCAGAAAGAACTTTCCAATATTCTCCAACAAGGAATAGATAATGGAGAGTTTTCATCAAAGCTTAACCCTGCAAGATTTGCATTTAAGATGGTTGCTGCAATTGAAGGAGGCACGGTAATGTGTCGTACAATTGATTCTGCACAGCCTATGTATGAATTGGTGAATGATTTGAAGGAAGAACTTAATCAGTATAGTCTGTAACCAGTAATAGATAAGGTATTTCCATTTGAACAGGCTCAACAAGCATTGGAATATGCAGAGAGTGGCAGAGCCAAAGGAAAAGTAGTGCTGAAAATGAAATAAAAGCAACAGTAAATCGGGCTTATTCTTGGTCTGGTACACATGAAAAGTTTGACTGTTTACGGTAAATCTAAAAGCTGAGGTTTAATTAAGCTTTTATTCAAGATTGTTTCCGGTGAAGTTGAATATATTAATTTCGCTAATTTCAATACAGAAAGTCACAAGTAGCCACTCTAATCAAGTGGCTCTTTTTTTAACAAAAAAAGCGAAAATATTTAATTATTCAGCATTAATCCCAAAATCTGTGGAGTAGTAAAACTAAAGAAACAGGATTGTTCTATATCCTAAAATCCTTTTTTGTACTTAACAATCATTCCAATACTCTTTTGAAAACGTTGTTGGTCGAAATAGTATGAAATAGAATATTGATTTACTTAAATTTATATTTTTAATCAACCTTACTAGCAAAACATTAATTTCAGATCTAATGAAAAACATTATTTTATTGCTTGCTTTTTTTTTAATACTAACACCCGTTTGTTCTCAGGAATTGGTCAAAGCTCCTGAACCATTTGGTCCATTGCCAACACAAAAGCAAGTGGATTGGCATGAAATGGAATTGTATGCTTTTGTGCATTTCTCATTAAATACATTTACTAATAAAGAGTGGGGCTATGGTGATGAGTCTCCGCAGTTGTTCAATCCAACAAATCTTGATGCACGTCAATGGGCCCGAATTGCTAAAGAAGCTGGAATGAAAGGAATTATATTAGTAGCAAAACACCATGATGGGTTTTGCCTATGGCCGTCAGCTTACACAGAACGCTCTGTGAAAAATTCTCCGTGGAAAAATGGAAAAGGCGACGTAGTAAAAGAATTGGCTGCTGCTTGCAAAGAGTACAATTTAAAATTAGGATTGTATCTTTCTCCATGGGATAGAAATCATGCTGAATACGGCAAACCGGAATACATTACCTATTTCAGAAATCAACTAAAAGAACTGCTTACTAATTACGGCGATGTTTTCGAAATGTGGTTTGATGGTGCAAATGGCGGTGATGGTTATTATGGCGGGGCAAATGAAACCCGAAAAATTAATACGCTTGAATATTACAATTGGGATGAAACCTATAAATTAATTTACAAAACAGCACCAAAAACTTTGGTGTGGGGTGTAGGTCCTTCAGAAGCCAGATGGATTGGAAATGAAGAAGGACGTGCAGGCAAAACAAACTGGAGCCTTTTGCGTCAGAAAGAGGAGTTGGCCGGAAAAGTACATTATAGTGAATTCATGTCTGGACATGAGGATGGAGAAAAATGGGTGCCAGGCGAAGCAGATGTTTCTATTAGACCAGGATGGTTTTATCATGCTGTTGAAGATGATAAAGTACGCTCGCTCGATGAAATGGTCGATATCTACTATGAATCAATTGGTCGTAATGCAAATTTATTACTTAATCTTCCGGTAGATAAAAGGGGACTGGTACATGAAAATGATGAAACCAGATTAAAAGAACTTGTTACTGTTATAAAAGAAGACTTTAAAACCGAATTATTAGCATCAAGTAAAGTAACAGCAACTAATACCAGAGGTAACAGCAATGAATTCGCAGCTCAAAATGTAACAGACGGTAATAAAGATACTTATTGGGCTACAGATGATAATGTAAAAACAGCTTCGATTGTATTTGATTTTGAAAAGCCTACAGCTATCAATCGGATTTTGCTTCAGGAATATATAAAATTAGGACAACGTGTAAGGGCTTTTTCCGCTGAAGCTAAAATTGACGGACAATGGAAAAGTATTGCCAACGAAACTACTATTGGCTATAAAAGAATTTTAAGGCTAGACAGAATTACAGCTTCGGCACTTAAAATTAATATCACGGACTCCAAAGCAAATTTTGTGATTTCGAATATTCAGGCTTATAATGCACCAACTTTTGTTCGGATCCCAGAAATTCTGAGGGATAAAAATGGAAATGTTACTATCAAATCGCAGGAAGGAAATAGTATCTATTATACTCTTGATGGTTCTAAGCCCACTTTAAAAAGCACCTTATATAAAGGTGTCTTTAAATATAATAAAGCAGTTCAGATAAAAGCGATAGCGATCAATAAAGATGAAAAGATCAGCAGTGCCATTACAACTGCAAAGTATGGGGTTTCTAAAGAAAAATGGAAAGTGGTTACCGCTTCAGGTGGGGATATGAATTCCGTAAATAGAATTATAGACGGAAATCCTGATACAGACTGGAGTTTTAGAAGTGACAGTAATAAACTTTCACAGGAAGTAGTAATTGATATGGGAGCTATTCTAAAAATAACAGGGTTTACTTATATTCCGCAACAAGTAGGTAACAATCTTAATTTAATCTCTAAATACGAATTTTACACAAGTTTGGATAATATAAAGTGGATCCTGCAATCTCAGGGAGAATTTTCAAACATTAAAAATAATCCCATAGAACAAGTAAAAACATTTTCTGAAACTAAAGCAAGATACCTGCGTTTTGTTGCGAAATCAACAGAAGAGAAAGCACAGACATTTTCGATTGGTGAAATCAATGTGATCGATAAGTAAATAAACAAAACCGAAACAAACATTGATTTTTTTTAAAAGTTTCTGATTCTGTCTTTTGCCGAAGTTAAGAGGTTATTAGTCGAATTTTTAATTTTACAGAGGGACTAATTCTTAATTTTATACTATATAATTAAAGGAAACAGGCAAATGATTAAAGAAGGCATAAATTTTAAAGAAGCCGGAAAATTTGAAGAAACGCGTTTTGAGAAGATTCATAACGTAATTTTCGAATCATCTCAGGAAGCTTCTGTATTAGTTGCACAGGAAATAGCAAACATAATCCAAAGGAAAGAGGAATTAAATGAACCTTGCGTTTTAGGATTAGCAACAGGGTCTTCGCCGGTAAAAGTTTACGAAGAACTGGTAAGATTACATAAAGAAGAAGGATTAAGTTTTGCTAATGTAGTTACCTTCAATCTGGATGAATATTATCCAATGGATAAAAACAACATTCAGAGTTACTGGTATTTCATGCATGAGCATCTTTTTAATCACGTAGATATTCTTCCTGAAAATATTAATATTCCTGACGGAAACATTAGTAATGAGGATTTACAGCAATACTGTATCGATTATGAAATGAAAATCAAATCATATGGTGGTTTAGATTTTCAGCTTTTAGGAATTGGAAGAACAGGGCATATTGGGTTTAATGAGCCCGGCTCTCATGTTAATTCGGGAACAAGAAGCATTACGCTTGATCACCTGACACGTATTGATGCGGCATCTTCATTTTTAGGAATTGATAATGTACCTAGAAAAGCGATCACAATGGGAATTGGGACTGTAAAAACCGCCAAAAGAATTGTACTTCTTGGATGGGGAATCAGTAAAGCTGAAATTA
Source organism: Flavobacterium cheongpyeongense (assembly GCF_003202435.1). Lineage (GTDB taxonomy): Bacteria > Bacteroidota > Bacteroidia > Flavobacteriales > Flavobacteriaceae > Flavobacterium > Flavobacterium cheongpyeongense. The sequence continues at coordinate 45,737 of NZ_QJHK01000023.1, read as the reverse complement.
TAAAGAAAACAATAGAAGGCGAAATTTCGTCCCGCGTTCCGGCTACCTACTTACAACAGCATAGCAATACCACATTTGTTTTAGATACAGAAGCTTCATCAGAATTAACGCGAGTAAAAACACCTTGGTTAGTAAAATCAGTAACCTGGACAGAAGAATTAAAACTTAAAGCTGTTGCCTGGTTAAGTGAATTGACTAAAAAACCATTCCTTAAACTTACAGATAAAGATTATAATGATCACGGAATGTCAAGTTTGTTGAGCGATGAGGGAACTGCTTATGATTTAAATATTAAGATGTTCAACAAAATGCAGCAGACCATTACCGGATGGCCTGGAGGAAAGCCAAATTCAGACGATACTTACAGACCGGAACGAGCCACTCCGGAACGAAAGAGAATCATCATTTTTAGCCCGCATCCTGATGATGATGTTATTTCGATGGGAGGTACTTTTGACAGACTGGTAGAACAAGGACATGATGTGCATGTTGCGTACCAGACATCCGGAAACATTGCTGTTTCTAATGAAGAAGCATTAAAGTTTGCTGAAATTTCGATGGCTTTGAATAAAAATTCTTCCGAATCTGAAAATATCATCAGTTTTTTAAAAAATAAAAAAGCGAATGATATAGACTCACTAGAAGTTAGAAAATTAAAAGGACTCATCAGGAGAAGTGAATCCCTGGCAGCTACCCGATATTTAGGTCTGCAGGATTCAAATGTTAACTTCCTTGATTTGCCTTTTTATGAAACAGGTACAGTAAAGAAAAATAATCTGGGAGAAGCTGATATACAAATAATGTGTGATATCATCGAGAGAATAAAACCACATCAGATTTATGCCGCTGGTGATTTGGCAGACCCGCACGGAACCCATAAGGTTTGTCTGGATAGTTTATTTGAGGCTTTAAAAAGACTAAAGCATAAAAGTTTTATGGATGATTGCTGGGTATGGTTATACAGAGGAGCATGGCACGAATGGGAATCTTACCAAATCGAAATGGCGGTTCCAATGAGCCCGGATCAGGTTCTTAAAAAACGTCATGCGATTTTCTATCACCAATCTCAAAAAGACGGCGTAATGTTTCAGGGAGATGACAGTAGGGAATTCTGGGTAAGAGTGGAAGACAGAAACAGGCTGACAGCAGAAAAATATCACGCTTTAGGGCTAGCAGATTATTCGGCTATTGAAGCATTTAAGCGGTATTTCTTTTAGAAAAAAAGTTTTTAAAATAATAAACTATTCATGTGGTTTATTTTGGTTAGTTAGTTGCCAATTATGTTGAAAATGCAGTCATTTATGGCTGCATTTTTTTGTTTAACTCCCAAGAGTAAAAGGTTTTTTTGTTCAATTTTGTTTATTTCAAATGAAAAGAGAAATTACAATAGCTGTCAACAAAAGAGGTTATACGGAATAGCCGGGATTTTACTTTTGAATATAAGTTACTGTTAAGTAGTTAGTTAGTGTTGTTTGGAGACGTTAGTTCGAGTGTTTTTTGCGTAGAGAAGTGCAACAAAAAAAGCATTGAAAACTAATTTACCAACGGGGTATTATTATGCCATTTATGCATGTTTACGCTATTTATATGCATAAATAGTATTATACTTTAACTAAAAAAACTTTGGTAAATTTCAAATCTTGACAAAGTTTTTTTAATAAATAAATTTTAAAATTAAATAGAAGAATTTAATATCCTTTGTTTTACGTGATCGATATAAGATCTTCCAATTACGTATCTAAGTCCTTCAATTTCAATACTGTTTCCTTCAACAGCATCGATCTTATCAATAGCGATAGTATAGGATCTGTGTATCCTCAAAAAATTTCTTTCGGGTAATAAATCGGTAAAGTCGGACAGGGTGCTGTGAATGATGTATTTCCCGGTCAGGGTATTTATTTTCAGGTAATCTTTTAAACTTTCGATTACTAAAATTTCATTGAAGAATATTTTTTTCATTCTCTTCTTGTCGATTTTGACAAAAATAAAAGGACTTTCAGGTGCATTTTCCTGCGGAACATTGTTGTTATTGTTAAGTCGTTTGCTAATCTTGTTCAGGGTTTTCATTAACCTTGGAAATTCGATAGGCTTTACGAGATAATCAAGAACATCTAATTCGTAAGTCTCTATGGCAAACTGACTGTAAGCGCTTGTAATGATAAGTATTGGAGGGTTTTCCAGACTCTTTATAAAATTTATACCATCAAGAACCGGCATGTTAATGTCCAGAAAAATAACATCAACTTTATTGTTTTTTAAAAAATTTAAGCCTTCAATTGGATTGCTAAAAGTGTTTGTTACCTCGAAATTTTCAACAGGTTCCAGATAATTTTTAATAACATTAATTGCCAATGGCTCATCATCTATGATTAAACAATTTATTTTCATTCCTATTTATGTTTTTTTTCGAGAAATAATGTAGTTGTAAAAAAGAGAGAAAATGCTTCTTATACCTTAATCACAAGCTTTACGACAAAAATATCCTTTTTATTTTTAAATGAAAGTTTATAATCATTTTTATTATAACCTAATTCAAGTCTTTTTTTTACATTTTCTAAACCGATACCGCTGGATTTGTTAAAATTATCCTTATGCTTAGTGATTTCGGGCATTGGGTTGGTAATCGTGAAATGTAAAAAATCATCTTTGACCTTAAAATTAATATTGATTACAACAGGCCCTGTATTTTTATTGACACCATGTTTAAAAGCATTTTCAATAAAGGTAAGCAGTATGATAGGACTAATTTCTTTATCATGAATATCTCCTGAAATATACATATTAATTTCTAATCGGTCATCATTTCTAATTCTTTCCAGATCCAGGTAATTTTGAATACATAGTATCTCGTTCTCCAAAGTTTGTTTTTTGCCTTTTGTATCGTAAAGCATGTAACGCATTAATTCAGAAAGTTTGAGGACAATTTTTGGAGTTTTATTTGATTTTTCTACAGATAAAGAATAAATATTATTAAGGGTATTGAAGAAGAAATGCGGAGAAATCTGAGATTTTAAAAACAATAATTCGGTTTCTAATTGAGACTTTTCAAGGTCGGTTACTCTTTTTTGTTCCTTCAGGAAATCGAATGTAATCTTAATAGCAGTAACGAAAGTGATGACATAGAGTTCTCCCATCATCATATCGATAGTGTAATTAAGAGTTAATTTGTCTATAGTTTCTGGTCCTTCCGGCCAGACATTATGTGTTATTAACTGATAAGTGAGATTGAATTTAATAACAACCATTATAAAGATGGTGGATAAAATCGAAAACAGATACAAAAGGTACTTTTTTCGATACACCATATAGGGCATAAAGACTAAAATATTCAGATAACACAAGGTCATGTGAATTGGAAAACCTAATAAGTTTGTCTTTAACGAATAACCGTAATCATTAAAATAACTTCCCCAGCGAAATGTATTAAACAAAAAATAAGTGAGCCAGAATAAGATATGATAATGCAATGGTAGTTTATAAGATTTGCCAGAATTAAGATGCATAGTAATGATATGTTTTTGAGTTTTTTTGATGTTTATCCCCGTTTATATGTCGTCCGTCTAAATTACTCTTTGATGAAAGTTGAATTTGTTTAAATTTAATGTTAAATTAAGATTGTTTTATATGAAGAAATTTACTCTGTTACTTTTGTTTGTAATTATGGCTGCAAGTTGCAAAATAAATATAAACAAAAATCGCTATCAAGAAACACTTTTTTCAGATCATGTTAATCCTTTTATCGGTACAGGAGGGCACGGGCATACTTATCCTGGGGCAACAGTTCCGTTTGGAATGGTACAAGTGAGTCCTGACAATGGTGTTTCAGGCTGGGACTGGTGTTCAGGGTATCATCATTCAGATTCAATAGTCGCAGGTTTTAGCCATCTCCATCTAAGCGGAACAGGTATTGGTGATCTGGCTGACATCTTATTCATGCCGGTCAATAAAAAAGTCGATTTAACAGCAAAAACTACTTCACGCGATCAGTTACCTTATAAATCATCCTATAGTCATGTTAACGAAAAAGCAGCACCTGGCTCTTACCAGCTTTTTCTTGAGGATCCTAAAATCAATGTAGAATTAACGGCATCACAAAGAACCGCCTTCCATAAATATACGTTTGCCAAAAATGACATGCAATCCGTTGTGATGGATCTTGGATTCGCCATTAACTGGGACAAAACCCTGAAAACAGGTATTACAATTGAAGATGAATATACCATAAGCGGGTATCGTTTCAGTACCGGATGGGCAAAAAATCAGAGAGTATTTTTTGTGGTAAAATTTTCAAAACCAATTTCAGAGTCTGTTTTATTAGCTAATAAACAAATTGTTACAGGAAATAAAGCTGATGGAGAGAATACAGCAGCACAATTATTTTTCAATACAAATACTACAGATGAATTATTTGTAAAAGTAGCCTTGTCATCTGTAAGTGTGGCTAATGCCAAAGATAATTTGGACGGAGAAAAATCAACTTTCGAAAAAGCAAAATCTCAGTCATCCGCAATATGGAATACTGCTTTGAGTAAAATTACAGTAGAAACACCTATTGATTCATTAAAGACAATGTTTTATACAGCAATGTATCATTCACAATTAGCACCTGTAACCTATAGTGATAAAAACGGTCAGTTTAGAAAAGAGGACGATCAGATTGTTACAGCAAAAGATTATACCGCTTACTCGACCTTATCACTATGGGATACTTTTAGGGCTGAAAATCCTTTACTTACCTTAGTGGCTCCGGACAAAGTTTCAGATATCATAAACTCAATGTTAGCTTATTATGATACCAAAAAAATATTACCAGTTTGGACTTTATATGCTAACGAAACCAATACAATGACAGGCTATCATTCAATTCCTGTAATTGTTGATGCATACCAAAAAGGCATTAAAGGTTTTGATGCTGAAAAGGCATACGAAGCAATGAAAACCACAATGATGCAGGATGAACGCGGCTTGAACTTCTACAAAAAATACGGCTACATTCCTTATAATTTACTTGATGAATCAGTAACCATTACTTTAGAATATGCTTATGACGATTGGTGTGTGGCCCAAATGGCCAAAGCTTTAGGCAAAAATGATGATTATCAGTTTTTTCTAAAACGTTCTCAGGCTTATCAATATCTCTTTGATTCGAAAACCGGATTTATGAGAGGTAAATCGGAAGATGGAAAAACCTGGAATGAACCTTTTGATCCAAAACATTCCAATCACAGAGAACATACAGATTATACCGAAGGAAACGCCTGGCAACACAGCTGGTTTGTACCACAGGATGTAGAAGATTTTATTTCGCTTCACGGAAGTAATGAAGTTTTTGTAAAACGTTTAGAACAACTGTTTACAGAGAGTTCAGAAATTACAGGAAGCAATGTTTCGGCAGATATTTCAGGATTAATTGGGCAATACGCACACGGAAATGAGCCAAGTCATCATATTGCATATATGTTCAATCATGCCAATCAGCCCTGGAGAACACAATACTGGGTTCGTCACATCTTAGATACACAATACAATACGACGCCAAATGGCTTAAGCGGTAATGAAGACTGCGGGCAAATGTCGGCCTGGTATGTTTTCAGTTCAATGGGACTATATCCAATGAATCCAGCTTCGGGTGAATACGAAATAGGAAGTCCGATTTTCGAAAAAACAACTATAAAACTTGAAGACGGAAAATCGTTTACGATTGAAGCAGAAAATGTTTCAGACAAAAACTTTTACATACAATCAGCAACACTTAATGGTGTTCCATTTAATAAAACAGTAATCACACATCAGCAAATAGTGCAAGGCGGAGTTCTTCATTTTGTAATGGGTGCAGAGCCAAATAAAAGTTGGGGATTAAAATAATAATAAACCGCATAACTAACTAATAAATAAAATTAATGGATATCATTGACGTATCAATCATCGTAGCTTATATTTTCCTCACAGTAGGTATAGGGATTTGGATTTCAAGAAAAGCATCAAAAGGATTAGATGATTATTTCCTTGGCGGAAAAACAATAAAATGGTACCTATTGGGGCTAAGCAACGGATCAGGAATGTTTGATGTTTCAGGAACTTCCTGGATGATTGGGGTTCTGTTTCTATATGGAGTAAAAAGTTTCATGTTTATGTGGCTTTGGCCAATATGGAATCAGATTTTTGTAATGATGTTTCTTGCGGTGTGGATCAGAAGGTCGAAAGTAATGACAGGTTCTGAATGGATTTTAACCCGTTTCGGGAGCGACAGAGCCGGAAAAGCATCGCACATTATTGTGGCTATTTTTGCTATTATTTCGACTATTGGTTTTATCGCTTATTTCTTCGAAGGAATCGGAAAATTTGTAACTATAATTCTTCCTTGGGATTTAACGCTTCATTATGGTGATTTAATTTTATTAACATCCGAGCGTTCTTATGCCTTGTTAATCATTTTTTTAACTACAATTTATACGGTTAAAGGCGGCATGTTCTCTGTAGTCGCAACAGAGGTTGTACAATATTTAATTATGATTATTGCCAGTGTTTTAATTGCGGGTTACGCTTTTATTAACTATACAGATATTCAGATTAATTCGATTATTACTGAGGAATGGAAAAATGTGTTCTTCGGATGGCAGTTTGAAACTCAGTGGAGTGATAAATTTCAGACTTTCAATAATTTGATTGATTCAGAAGGTTACAAAATGTTTGGCGCTTTCATCGGAATGACTTTGTTTAAAGGCTTCTTTGCCAGTATAGCAGGCCCAACCCCAAGTTATGATTTACAAAGAGTACTTTCTACCAAATCGGTAAAAGAAGCGGCTTATATGAGTGGTTTCACGAACTTAATTTTATTCATTCCAAGATATTTATTAATTACAGGAATCGTGGTAATTGCTTTGATAAATTTGGCACCGGAACTGAATGCGAATACAGGATTAACAGGAGCTGATTTAGAATTATTAATGCCAAAAGTGGTCAATTTATATATACCGGTTGGAATTAAAGGTATTTTACTGGCTGGTTTATTGGCGGCGTTTATGTCCGGATTTTCAGCATTTGTAAATGCAGGACCAGCTTATATCGTAAATGATATTTATAAAAAATACTTCAAACCCGTAGCTACAAATGCACATTATATAAAAGTAAGTCAGATTTCTTCTTTTCTGGTTGTTGGTTTAGGCGTTTTTATGGGATTTTTTGCAGATTCAATTAATTCGCTAACCTTGTGGATTACCAGTGCATTATACGGAGGTTACGTAGCGGCCAATTTCTTAAAATGGATTTGGTGGCGTTTTAACGGCTGGGGTTATTTCTGGGGAATGTTCGCCGGATTAATCATTGCTTCTTTACAATTTGCCCTAGGTCAGGCCAAAGGAAGTTTAACAGAAGGATCGTTTTTATATGATTTAGCACAAGTACAAGCCATTTACTTATTTCCATTAATTTTTGGGTTTTCTATTTTAGGATGTCTTTTAGGAACCCTTCTAAGTAAACCTACAGATATGGAAGTTTTGAAATCTTTCTATTCTAACGTAAGACCATGGGGATTCTGGAGTCCGGTTTATAAATTGTTAAAAACAGAAGATCAGACTTTCGAAAAAAACAATGATTTCTGGAGAGATATGCTAAATTGTGCGATCGGGATTATCTGGCAGTCGAGTATGATTTTGCTTCCGGTTTATTTTATTATCAGAGATTATCCAAAAGCAATTATAACTTTATTAATCTTTTTAATAACATTGGTCATTTTAAAATATACATGGTTAGATCAGGTTCGAAAAATTAAGGATTAAATAAAAAATAGCCGAGAATACCACAAATCTAAAGGGGCCCGGGTGTAGTTAAAATTAATTACACCCATAATGGGCAAAAAATGAAGTTTAACAAATAAAAAATAATAAAGTGAATACAATTCCATGGCAGGACAGACCCGAAAACAGTAAAGATGTAATGTGGAGATATGCTGAAAATCCAATTATCGACAGATATGCAATTCCATCATCAAACAGCATTTTTAATAGTGCCGTTGTACCTTTTGGAGATGGTTTTGCAGGTGTTTTCAGATGTGATAACAAAGCGGTGCAAATGAATATTTTTGCCGGATTTAGTAAAAACGGTATCGATTGGGATATCAATCATGAACCAATCGTTATGCAGTCCGGTAATACCGAAATGATTGAGTCTGCTTACAAGTACGATCCGCGTGTAGTTTTTATCGAAGACCGTTACTGGATAACCTGGTGTAATGGGTACAACGGACCCACAATAGGTATTGGATATACGTTTGATTTTAAAGAATTTTTTCAATGTGAAAATGCCTTTTTACCTTTCAACAGAAACGGTGTTTTATTCCCGCAAAAAATAAACGGAAAATACGCCATGTTAAGCCGTCCAAGTGATAACGGACATACCCCTTTTGGAGATATCTGGATTAGTTACAGCCCGGATATGAAATACTGGGGAGAACACAGATTAGTAATGAAACCAACTCCTTTTGAAGACAGTGCCTGGCAGTGTACAAAAGTAGGGGCAGGGCCAATCCCGATTCTTACTGAAGATGGCTGGTTAATGATTTATCACGGCGTTATTAATACCTGTAACGGTTTTCGTTACGCAATGGGATCTGCACTTTTGGATGTTGACGCACCAGATCAGGTAAAATACAGGACACAACCCTATTTATTAGGACCGGCAGAGATTTATGAAATGGTTGGAGACGTGCCAAATGTGGTTTTCCCTTGTGCAGCTTTGCATGATACCGAACAAGATAAATTAACCGTTTATTATGGTGCGGCAGATACAGCTGTAGCTATAGCATTTGGTAAACTAAGTGAAGTAATACAATTTACAAAAGATAATAGTTTATAAAAATGATGCGAATAAAAAGTTGTATTTTATCATTAATTACAGGGTGTTTTACTCTCACTGCTTTTGCGCAGTCAGAAAAAGAAGTAACTCCCAAAAGTTACGTTGCCTTTAAAACGTCAAAAGAAATACTAATCGATGGGGATGAAACCGATTCTGCTTGGGAACAAGCAGCATGGACATCGCCGTTTATTGATATAGAAGGCGTTATAAAACCAAAGTACAATACACAGGTAAAAATGCTTTGGGATGATAAATATTACTATTTGCTCGCAAAAATAGAAGAACCGCATGTATGGGCAAACCTAAAACAGCGTGATACCATTATTTTTTACAACAATGATTTTGAAGTTTTTATAGATCCCGACGGTGATACTGAAAATTATTATGAATTAGAAATAAACGCCTTCAACACCGCCTGGGATTTATTTATAAACAAACCTTACAGAGAAAATAATACGGTTTTAAATGACTGGAATATAGACGGTCTGAAATCTGCTGTAAAAGTAAACGGAACGATCAACAATGCTGCAGATACAGATAAAGGCTGGACATTAGAGATTGCTATTCCGTGGTCAGTTTATAAAAAATCTTATTTTGATGATGTTGTTCCGAAGGATCAATTCTGGAGGGTTAATTTCTCCAGGGTAAACTGGCAGCATGATATCGTCAATGGTAAATATGAGCGCAAAAAAGATAAAGAAGGAAAGTTTCTCCCTGAATATAATTGGGTTTGGTCGCCAATGGGAGTCATCAATATGCATGAGCCCGAAAAATGGGCTTATGTATATTTTTCTTCAAAAGAAGCCGAAGATACCTTTACTATTCCGCAGGAAGAAAAAGTAAAATGGGAGCTCTATACTTTGTACCGTGCTCAAAAAAGATATTTTGAAAAAAACAAAACCTGGTCAAAATCGCTTAAAAATATCACTAAAAAAAATATAATAGTTGAGGGTAAGATTTTAATACCGATATTAGAGAATCATTTATCAGGTTATACTATTGCTATAAAAAGCCCTTTTTCAGGTAAAACCTTGATGGTGAAAGAAGATGGTAAATTTTTAGAGCAAAACACTAATTAGAAAATACATACGAATGATTTATTTTAAACCGCAAAACAGGGCAATAAAATCAGTTTTTTCCATTTTAATGGTCAGTATGTTTTTTGCCTGTACTTCATTAAAAAAAACAGACAACCAATCTAAAGAAGACTTCAAAATAATTGGATATGTTGCCGGATATGAGAAGTTTGACGTAGCTGAAATTGATGCCGCAAAGTTAACACACCTTAATTATGCGTTTGCCAATATTGTCGACGGAAATGTTCAATTTGAACTGGCGACAGATAAGGCTAAAATAGAAAGCATAATGGCTCTTAAAAAGCAAAATCCTGATTTAAAAGTATTGTATTCTATTGGTGGCTGGGTTTGGTCAGATCAGTTTTCAAACATAGCAGCTTATGCTTCATCAAGAGAAAAATTTGCCAAAAGCGCTGTTCATCTAATGAAAACGTATGGTTTTGACGGCATCGATATCGACTGGGAATTTCCCGGACAACGGGCAGAAGATAATGTTTTCAGGCCTTCTGATAAAGAAAATTTTACTTTGTTATTAGGCGAATTACGTGCCCAATTAGAGATTGAAACTAAAGCAGATAATAAGCATTATTTACTCTCTATTGCTGCTGCAACAGATCAGGAATATCTCAATCATACTGATTTAAAAAAAGCACATCAATATCTTGACTTTATAAATCTGATGTGTTACGATTTTTATAACGGTTGGTTTTATCAAACAGGTCATCAAGCTAATTTATATCCTTCAAAAGAAGAAAAATTCGGAGGAAACAGTATCAGTGAGTCCATAGATAAATTTTTAAAACAAGGGGTGCCTTCTAACAAACTTATTCTTGGAATTCCTTTTTACGGAAGGAAATGGGAAAAAGTAACCGCAGAACGTAATGGTTTATACCAATCTGCCCAAACCGGGAGCGCCATTGTACCGTCTTGGGAAATTGCAGAAGAATTAAAATCAGGAAAATTTCAGGAATTCTATGATGATGCTGCAAAAGCTTCGTTTTTATGGAATGCTCAGGATAATATTTTTATTTCTTACGATACACCAAAAGAAATTGTTTTAAAAGCAGCATTTATTAAGCAAAAAAAATTAGGAGGTGCGATGTTTTGGGAATACAGCTTAGACAATAAAAAAGTGCTGTTAAACAAACTGTATGAAAGTGCCGGTACTAAAAACAAATAAAACTAAAAGTGAATATGAAATATATCACATTATTAATGATAGGATATTTTTTTGTATCCTTCAGTAATCCGGAGATTAAAAATAATACAAGTAAAACCGTTTTTGATTTTAGTGTTTGGATTTCAGCCGATGCTAAAAGAACAAATGAATCGTATACTGAGGAGTTTAAAAAGTACAAAGATGGGGGAATTGACGAAGTTTTGATCAATACCAATACAAATCCGAAACTTTTGTCGAGATTAGTCCCTTTGGCTAAAAAAGAAGGTCTAAAAGTACACGCCTGGATTATGGCAATAAACAGACCTGGAGATTCAATTGCATTACAACATCCGGACTGGTATCAGGTTAGTAAAGATGGAAAATCCTGTTTTGATAATCGCCCTTATGTTGATTATTACCAATGGTTATGTCCAACCAGAAAAGAATCAAGAGAACATGTTTTACATTTAGTCGAAGAACTGGCAAAAGTCGAAGGAATCGAAAGCGTCCATTTAGATTATATCCGTTTTCCGGACATTTTTTTACCCATCAGTTTATTGCCAAAATACAATCTGGTTCAGGATGTAGAATTGCCGCAATTCGATTTCTGTTATTGTGACGAATGCGTAAAAGCATTTGAAAAAATCCATCATAAAAACCCAAAAGAAAGCCACAATACTTCTATCGACATGGAGTGGAAAAACTTCAGGCTGAATGCCATAAAAGCAGTGGTTGACGATGCGTATAAAATCGTACACAAACAGAACAAACAATTAACTGCTGCCGTTTTTCCTTATCCGGAGATGGCAGATCACATGGTGCGCCAGCGTTGGGATAAATGGAATATAGATCAGGTTTATCCCATGATTTACCATAGTTTTTATGATGAAGAAATTGACTGGGTCGGGTATGCTACAAAACAAGGTGCCGCTGATTTAGAAGGTAAAAAAACGAAAATCAATACAGGAATCTATATTCCCGGTCTGAAAAACGATGCAGAACTAAAGGAAGCAATTTTGTTAGCCAAACAAAATGGAGCAATCGGAGTTTCTTTTTTTGACGGAAACGCATTGTCTGAAAGTAATTTAAAGACCATCAAAGAAACAAAGGCAAGTTTAAAATAATATTTTCTAAAAAAAAGCAACATGTCAAATAGAAGAGATTTTATAAAAAAAACGGCTTTAGGTGCAGCAGCATTCACTTCAGTTGTAGGTCTTAGTGGATTTGCACAGAAGGAAGAAGAAAAAGAAGGTTTAGTAAAATTCCCTTCAAAAAAAGTAAAAAAGCCAGTGGTAATTTCGACATGGAATCACGGGCTTCCTGCTAATCAGGAAACATGGAAAGAATTAAAATCCGGAAAACCGGCCTTAGATGCTATTGAAGCCGGCCTGAAAATCCCTGAGGCAGATCCAAATATCCGAAGTGTTGGTTATGGTGGATATCCGGATCGTGAAGGCAAAGTGACTCTGGATGCCTGTATTATGGATCATAATAGTAATTGTGGTTCAGTTAGTTTCCTGCAGGGTATTATGCACCCAATTTCAGTAGCAAAAAGAGTGTTGCAAAATACACCTCACGTAATGCTGTCAGGGCAGGGCGCATTGCAATTTGCTTTATCAGAAGGATTTAAAGAAGAAAATTTACTGACTCCTGAGTCTGAAAAAGACTGGAAAAAATGGCTTGAAGAATCCAAATACAAGCCCGTCATAAATATAGAAAATCACGATACCATAAGCATGCTAATGTTGGATAAAGACGGTAATCTTGCGGGAGGATGTACTACCAGTGGTGCTGCCTGGAAGATGCATGGTCGCGTCGGTGACTCCCCAATCATCGGCGCGGGTCTTTTTCTGGATAACGAAGTGGGTGCAGCAGCAGCAACCGGTTTAGGAGAAGCCGTGATCAGAACAGCAGGAAGCGCTATGGTGGTCGAATTAATGCGCCAGGGAAAATCGCCTTATGAGGCCTGTAAAGAAATCACAGAACGCATTTACAACAAACATAAAAACCACAAAGACATGGAATATCTGCAGGTTGGTTTTATTGCCCTGAATAAAAACGGAGAACATGCCGGTTACAGTTTACGATCCGGATTTAATTACGCCGTTTCTGATGATGAAAAAGGGCATAGGATGGAAGATGCCAAATTTAAAATGTCCTGGGATAAATAGCTATACTTGAACTTTGTCTAATTTGGATTAATCATATACTTAGGCTTACATAACAATAGATGTCTGGATGAGTATGCCCACCTTTTTTAGTTTTTAGAAATTATGATTTATGTGTTTCAAAGATAAGCCACAGAGAATAAAAAAATAGATTCTAAACAAATGGGTGTTAGAAAAACTGACAGCTGGCAGGCATGGACAATGGAAAAATATTTGCTAAGAGACAAAAAAACTATCAATATCAATTTAAAATTATACCATATATAAAATAATTTATTATGAGGGTATTAAAATCATTCCTTGTTGTAATTCTCCTAACTGTTTTAAGTTCTGGTTACAGTCAAAAAATATATAAAGAAAATGACATTCAGATTATTCCTAAACCAAATCAATTATTGATTCGGTCGGGAATATTTGAATTTACAAAAGACACTAAGTTTGTTGCCAACAGCGATTTTCAAAAAGAAGCTGTAATGACTTTGGCAAACAAATTTGAACTTGCCGCTGCATTTCGTCCGGAGATTGTGACAAAAAATCCAACGACGAATTTTATTCAGTTTAAAACTGATCCAAACTTAAAAAATGAAGCATATATTTTAGATGTAAATCCGAACAGCATAATTATTTCTGCTAAAGGAAACGCAGGTTTTTTATATGGTTTAGAAAGCATCAGACAGTTACTTCCTGATGCAATAGAAAGCAAATATCCGGTTACTTCTGCAAAGTGGGAAATCCCAAGTGTTACCATAACTGATGAACCGCGCTTTAAATGGAGAGGTTTAATGCTCGATGTATCACGTCATTTCTTTGATAAAAACTATATTCTGGCAACAATTGATCGTTTAGCAATGCACAAAATGAATGTTTTGCACTTGCATCTGGTTGACGATCAGGGCTGGAGAATCGAAATTAAAAAATATCCAAAATTAACCGAAGTGGGTGCCTGGAGAGTAGATCAGGAAAATACAAGCTGGAATGCCAGATTAACAAACAATCCGGATGAAAAAGGAACGTACGGCGGATTTTTTACACAGGAAGAATTAAAAGAAATCGTAAAATACGCAGCCACAAAAAATATTGAAGTAATTCCTGAAATCGAAATGCCGGCTCACGTAAGCAGTGCCATTGCATCGTATCCAGAACTGGCTTGTTTTGATCAGCGTATCGGGGTTCCGTCTGGCGGTGTTTGGCCAATTACCGATATTTATTGTGCAGGAAAGGAATCTACATTTGAGTTTCTTCAAAATGTTTTAAATGAAGTGATGACTATTTTCCCTTCAAAATACATTCATATTGGAGGTGATGAAGCGACAAAAACCAATTGGGCAAAATGTCCGCATTGCCAGAAAAGAATCAAAGACGAAAACTTAAAAAATGTTGGTGAACTACAAAGTTATTTCATTAAGCGAATTGAAAAGTACGTTAACTCAAAAGGAAAAAAAATAATCGGCTGGGATGAAATTCTGGAAGGCGGTGCCAATGCATCTGCAACAATTATGAGCTGGCGTGGTGAGAAGATTGGTATTGAAGCAGCAGAAAAAGGCCACGATGTCATCATGACGCCTGAAACGCCTTGTTACCTGAACTTTTATCAAGGGCCTCAAAACGAAGAACCTTTGGCTTTTGATGCTTATAATCCGTTAAATAAAGTTTATGAGTTTGATGCTGCTTCAGGAATGACACCTACACAAGCGGCTCACGTTCTGGGCGGGCAAGGTAATTTATGGGCAGAATACATTACAGAACCAAAAGATTCAGAATACATGCTATTCCCAAGATTAGCTGCGTTGTCAGAAACATTGTGGAGCCCGAATGAATTGCGCAACTGGAATGATTTTACAGTAAGATTAACTTCATTATTAGGACGCTATGATTATCTGGGAATCAATTACGCAAAAAGTGCTTATTTGGTTACTGCTTCTTCAACGGCAGATTTAGGAAATAAACAGGTAAAAGTTGAATTAAAGAATGAATTTCCAAACCCGGATATTCGATATGTATTAGGTGATAAAGATCTAAATCATCATGCTGTAAAATATGTAAGCCCGATTACGTTTAAAGAGACTACAATTTTAAAAGCTTCTTTATTTCAAAATGATAAACCAATCGGAAAAACCTTTACCGATACGATTATTTTCCACAAAGCCGTTGCGCACAAAGTAAAATATTTAACACCTTACAATCAGAGTTATAAAGGTGATGCCAACACAATGGTAAATACAATCAGAGGTTCTAAAAACTTTCACGATGGACAATGGCAGGCATGGCTGGTAAACGATATGGAGCTTGTAATTGACCTTGAAAAAGAGGAAAGTATTGAACAGGTAAGTCTTGGCGCACTGGAAAGTCAGGGAGCCGGAGTTAATTTTCCTATTGAGGTGAAAGTGCTTGTGTCCAATGACGGGTTTAAATATGTTCAGGTTGGAAAAATAATCCGTCCGTATGCTGTAAACCCGATTCCGGAATTAAAAGATTTTAAAATCAATTTCCAAAAACAGAATGCCCGTTACGTAAAAGTAATTGCCAGTAACCTGAAGAAAACTCCGAAAGGAGAGAGTTCTTTTATGTTTTTTGATGAAATTCTAATAAATTGACTTTAATATTTGTTAGTGTTTAAATGTCTTCTAAGAAATTAAAAAATATAAATTATTAAATGTATAAGATATTTGAACTTTTAAACTAGTTCTTACTATAAAACATAAAATCTGGAATAAAAAAAATGAATAAAATACTATGTAAGCTCGGGATATTATTGATTTGCTTGATGCCGTTTTTTAATAGGGCACAAACCAAAGGATTTTCTATTTCTGATGGAGAATTTCGTCAGGATGGTAAAGTTATAAAAATACATTCTGGAGAAATGCACTACGAACGTATTCCCAGGGAGTATTGGAGGCATAGGTTACAAATGCTCAAAGCTATGGGTATGAATACTGTGGCTACTTATGTGTTTTGGAATTATCACGAAATAGAGCCAGGTGTATGGGATTTTGAGACCGGCAATAAAGATTTGGCAGAGTTTATTCGTATTGCAAAAAGCGAAGGATTGTTTGTAATTCTTAGACCAGGTCCATATGCATGTGGTGAGTGGGAATTCGGCGGATACCCTTGGTGGTTGCAAAACAATCCGGATTTAGTGATTCGTACAAACAACAAAGCCTTTTTGGAGGCTTGTAAAACTTATCTTGAGCATTTGTATGCAGAGGTTAAAGGACTTTTTGCTAGTCAGGGTGGGCCAATTATTATGGTTCAGGTTGAAAACGAATTTGGTTCTTATGTTTCGCAAAGAACAGATATTAAAGCCAGCGATCATAAACAGTATAAAACGGCTATTTATAATTTGCTTAAAGAAACTGGTTTTCAGGGATCATTTTTTACTTCGGATGGGACTTGGTTATTTGAAGGTGGTGCGGTTGAAGGGGTTTTGCCAACAGCAAATGGAGAAACCAATCTTGATAATTTAAAAAAACAGGTTAATAAGTATAACAAGGCTCAAGGACCGTATATGGTTGCAGAGTTTTATACGGGTTGGCTGGATCATTGGGCAGAACCATTTGTTAAAATAGGAAGCGATGAGATTGCAAGCCAAACCAAAAAGTATATAGATGCCGGGGTATCTTTTAATTATTACATGGTGCACGGAGGTACTAATTTTGGATTTACTTCTGGTGCTAATTATAATGAAGAAAGTCATATTCAGCCAGATCTTACGAGTTATGATTATGATGCCCCCATTAGTGAAGCAGGTTGGGCAACACCAAAATTCATGGCCATCCGCGAAGTGATGCAACAGTTCTCCAAAACAAAATTAGCTCCTATTCCTGAAAAAATACCATCTGTTAAATATCCTGATCAAGCTGTAAAAGCCAGTATGGATGTTTTGAATTGGATTAAAAAACAAAAGGCGATCGTTAGTGATCAACCTTTAACATTTGAAAAATTGGGTCAGGGAAATGGGTATGTTTTGTATCGAAAACGATTCACTCAACCCATCGTTGGTACTTTAAAAGTTGAAGGATTGAGAGACTTTGCTGTAGTTTATGTTAATGGAGTTAATGTTGGGGAATTAAACAGAGTTTTTAATAAATATGAATTGGCTGTTTCTATTCCTTTTAACGGTATTTTGGAAATCCTAGTCGAAAATATGGGGCGTATCAATTACGGAGCCGAAATAGTACATAACACCAAAGGAATTATTTCTCCAATTTTCATAAATGATTATGAAATTAGTGGTGGATGGGAAATGTATAAAATGCCAATGAATGAAGCTCCAGTTGTTAAAAATGAATCGGTTAAGCCTGGACGACCTGTTTTGTATGAAGCTGTAGTGACCATAGACAAACCAGCTGATACGTTTCTTGATATGACAGATTGGGGAAAGGGAATTGTATTTGTCAATGGGCATCATCTTGGAAGATATTGGAAAGTGGGACCACAACAAACGCTTTACGTGCCGGGTTGTTGGTTGAAATCAGGTCAAAATAGTATTGTCATTTATGATCAGCTCAATGAAAAACCACAAACGCACATCACTTTTACGAATGAGCCTATATTAGAAGAATTAAGAAAACCAGAAAATTAAAAAGCGGCAGTTTTGTACCAACAAATCTATTCTAAAAAAGTAACGAAAAAATAGTAATTTAAAATTAATAAAGGGAAAATGAAAAAAAGAATAGCAATCATAGCCTTATTATTTTCGGCACAATTGTTCTCACAGGCCATCTATGAAGACGAAAGATATGTACCCGAAACAGATCCGGCAGTGTTGAAAAATTTAGAGGAATGGCAGGGCAAAAAATTTGGCTTGTTAATGCACTGGGGAACTTACAGCCAATGGGGAATTGTAGAATCATGGTCAATCTGTCCGGAAGATTACGGATGGTGTGAACGAAAAAAAGGAAGTAATCCTGCTAATTATAATCAATATGTATCAGATTACGAAGGCTTAAAAAAAACATTTAATCCTGTAAAGTTTGATCCTGTAAAATGGGCAAAAGCAGCAAAGTACGCTGGAATGAAATACATGGTTTTTACCACAAAACATCATGACGGTTTTAATATGTACGACACTAAATATTCTGATTATAAAGTAACTGACAAAGAGTGTCCTTTTAGTACAAATGAAAAGGCAGATATTCTTAAAGAAGTTTTTAATGCTTTTAGAACTGAAAATATTTCAACTGGAGCCTATTTCTCTAAACCAGACTGGCATAACGAAAATTACTGGGATCCGTATTTTCCTCCATTCGACAGAAACGTAAATTATGATCCGGCTCTTTATCCGGAAAAATGGCAAAAATATGTTGATTTTACACACAATCAAATCTTAGAAATCCTTACCAATTATGGTAAAGTCGATATTTTATGGTTAGACGGAGGGTGGGTTCGTAAAAGAGACCAACAAAATATCAAAGAAAACTACGATGAAAAGTTTGCCGAAAACGAAGCTAAAAATGGTTTCATCAAACACAGAGTGGTAAATCAGGATCCAAAAATGGATGAATTGGTAGTAAAAGCGCGCCAGAAACAACCAGGTTTAATCGTAGTTGACAGAGCTGTTCATGGGATCAATCAAAACTATTTAACGCCGGAAAACAGAGTCCCTGAAAAAACGCTGCCATATCCCTGGGAATCTTGTATTACATCTGGTGGTGGGTGGTCTTACACTCCGGATGCTACCTATTTAACCGGTAGACAAGGTATTCACATGTTGATTGATGTTGTAGCAAAAGGCGGAAACTTATTGCTAAACGTTGCTCCAAGCCCGGAAGGAGAATGGCAGAAAGGTGCTTACGATTTATTGCAGGCTTACGGAGACTGGATGAAAGTAAACAGCACAGCAATTTACAATACAAAACCAATAGAGCCTTTTAAAGAAGATAATATTTGTTTAACACAAAATAAAGCGGGTAATGTATTTGCATTTTATTTGGCTAAAGAAGGAGAAGATAAAATTCCTGCAGAGGTTTCTGTAAAATCCATCAGTCCTAAAAAAGGAACAAAAATCACGATGTTAGGTTCTAAAACGTCATTGAAATGGGTAAAATCTGATAAAGGATTTACAGTAACTATTCCAGAAAGTTTAAGAAACAATCTGCCTGCAAAAGAAGCCTGGACTTTAAAAATCGAAGCGATTAACAGATAAAGCAAACCTATGGTTTTAAATACTAAAAATAAGTTTAACACAGCATGTATTTTTTACATGCTGTTTTTTAGCATAACCATTTTTGCACAGCAACCGGCAGATTTTGTCAATCCTCTTATCGGAACTTCAAATTACGGAGCTGCATTTCCGGGGCCAATTGCACCAAGAGGCATGGCAAGTATCAGTCCGTTTAATGTTGCTGGAGTTAAAAACACACCGATGGAAAAAGACAGTCAGTGGTTGTCTAATCCTTATGTAAATGAAAATACCTTTCTGACCGGATTTAGTCAGGTAAATTTAAGTGGAGTAGGTTGCCCCGAATTAGGGGTTATATTACTAATGCCAACAACAGGTGCTGTAGAAACCAATCATTTAAAATACGGTTCTACGTATTCTAAAGAAGTAGCCAAAGCAGCGTATTACAGCGTAAATATTGATAAATACAAGATCAAAGCAGAATTTACAGCTTCAAAACGAGTTGGAGTAAGCAGATTCACTTTCCCAAAAGGGGAATCAAACCTATTATTAAATCTTGGTTTAGGCTTAACCAATGAGGAAGGCGCTATGGTAAAAGTGGTGTCGCCAACTGAAATTGAAGGAATGAGAAGTGTTGGGTCATTTTGTTATAACAGTCCCGAAGAGGCGTATCCGGTTTACTTTGTGGCAAAATTTTCTAAACCGGCAGATAAATTTGGAGTTTGGAAAAAGCCCTCAAAATATGAAGGTGTCGAAGCGCAATGGATGACGTATAATGGAAAAACCCGAATGATGGAAAAT
This sequence comes from Flavobacterium cheongpyeongense, assembly GCF_003202435.1. GTDB lineage: Bacteria > Bacteroidota > Bacteroidia > Flavobacteriales > Flavobacteriaceae > Flavobacterium > Flavobacterium cheongpyeongense. The sequence goes on along the minus strand of NZ_QJHK01000023.1, from coordinate 25,559 downwards.
ACCATCAAAACGGTTGTAGGTGATAGTATCGGAACGTATTTCTCTTATAAATTTGATAAAGAAGAAACGGTTGAAGTTAAAATCGGAGTTTCATACGTAAGCATTGCCAACGCACGCGAAAACTTAGAACAAGAAACCGGAAACAAATCTTTTGACGCTGTTTACAAAGAAACCTATGACGAATGGAACGCGGCACTTTCTAAAATTTTAGTTGAAGGTGGATCCAAAGACGATAAAACTATTTTTTATACCGCTTTGTACCACACGCTGATTCATCCCAATACGTTAAATGATTTTAACGGAGAATACCCGGAAATCAAAAGAAGTAAAGTTGGTAAAACCAAGGGAACGCGTTACACCGTATTTTCACTTTGGGATACCTATAGAAATTTGCATCAGCTGATGTCTTTGGTTTATCCAAAACAACAATCCAATATGGTAAAAAGCATGCTGGAAATGTATGATGAAAATGGCTGGTTGCCAAAATGGGAATTGAATTCGACAGAGACTTTTACAATGGTTGGAGATCCGGCAAGTATTGTAATTGCCGATACTTATCTAAAGGGAATACGTGATTTTGATGTTCAGAAAGCCTACAAAGCCATGTTGAAAGGAGCTGACCAAATCGAAAATAATCCGCTTCGTCCGGGACTTAAAGAGTATATCCAAAAAGGATATTTAACGACTGATAATAAAGGACCGGTTTCTACAACTCAGGAATACAACGCTTCCGATTATTCGATTTCTCTTTTAGCGAAAGCATTAGGAAAAAAGGATGATGCAGAACGTTTTAAAAACCGCTCCTTATCCTACAGAAAATTATACGATAAAAATCTGAAACTACTTCGCCCAAGAACAGCAGACGGAAAATGGTATGAGCCTTTTGATCCGGTTTCTGGAGCAAATTTCGAAGAAAATGTTGGTTTTATCGAAGGAAATGCCTGGCAATATGCTTTTATGATGCCACACGATATTAAAGGTCTGATTAAATTAATGGGAGGTGAAAAAGCTTTCAGCAGTCAATTGCAAAAGGTATTTGACAGCAAACAATTTGATATGGCCAACGAACCCGATATTGCGTATCCTTATTTATTTAATTATATAAAAGGAGAAGAATACAAAAGTCAGGAATTGGTAAAAAAACTGGTTCAGGAATATTTTCAGAACAAACCAAAAGGTTTACCAGGAAATGACGATACCGGAACCATGTCTGCCTGGCTGGTCTATTCTATGATGGGAATTTATCCGATATCTCCGGGAGATCCGGTTTATACAATCACAACGCCAATGTTTGATAAAGTGACGATCAAATTAGATTCGGAATATTATCAAAAAGAAAGCATTGTAATTGAAAAAGAAGGCAACAAAGAAGGTAAAATAAATGCGATACAAATAGACGGAAAAGCACTGAACAGTTATTTCATTTCACACGAAGATCTGGTGAACGGAAAAATACTTAAAGTGATTCAAAAATAAAAAACACACAACTATGTTACAATTAAGAATAAAAAAAACAGCCATTATTTTTGTAATGGCTGTAGGTTTTTTTAACCAGGCCGGGGCACAAAAGAAATACCCATATCAGGATTCGAAAACACCGGTTGAAGACAGAGTAAAAGACTTGTTAAGCCGAATGAGTCTTGAGGAAAAAGTACGCCAGATGGATATGTACAAAGGAGAATATTTCAAAGAAAAAGAAGATTTCTCGAAGACAAAATCGGCATTGAAAATTGGAAATTTAGGAATTGGAGCGATTCATGATATTTACCCGCGTTCGGCAAAAATGATCAATGATTTGCAAACTAATGTTATTAAAGGAAACAGATGGGGAATTCCTGCACTTATTATGTGCGAGATGCTTCACGGTTATCTGGATGACGGAAGCACGGCTTTCCCAATGAATATTGGTCTTGGCGCAACCTGGGACACAGAAACGATTGGCAAAGTAGGGCAGGTTATTGCCAAAGAAGCCAGAGCACACGGAGTTCATTTTGGTCTGGGACCGAATTTAGATCTTGGCCGTGAACCACGTTGGGGAAGAGTTGCAGAAACTTTTGGTGAAGATGCATATTTAAACAGCGAAATTGGTTTGGCTTTCATTAAAGGAATGCAGGGAGACGATTTAACTTCAGACAAATCGATAATTGCAGAGCCAAAGCACTTTGCTGTACATGGTATTCCGCAGGCGGGTGGAAATTCTTCCCCAATTTTAGTAGGAGAACGTTCGGCACGAGAAGACCATTTACCATCATTTGAAAAAGCATTCAGAAAAGGCGGGGCTTTAGGAACAATGTGCGCGTATTCAGAATTAGACGGAATTCCTTGTGCCGCCAACCACTGGCTCCTGACAGATGTTTTGAGAAAAGAATGGGGGTTTAAAGGAATAGTAGTTTCAGATTTAGGAGCTATCAAATACCTTCAGACCACTCATTACGTTACCGATTCTCCAAAAGAAAGCATCAGGACAGCCATCCAGTCTGGTGTTGATATGCAATTTTATGATTTCACAAATGAGTTCTGGCAAAAAACGGTTATTGAACTGGTGAATGAAAAGAAACTAACAATGGAAGATATTGACCGTGCTGCGGGAGGAGTTTTGCGCCTGAAATTTTTATTAGGACTATTTGAAAATCCGTACACAGCAAGTAACTTAATCAAAGATCGTTTTCATACCAAAGAAAATCAGGAGATTGCCCTGGAAGCAGGACATAAGTCTATGGTTTTATTAAAGAATGAAAACAATACATTGCCTTTAAATAAAGATATAAAAAATGTTGCCGTTATTGGACCAAACGCAAATGCATCAAGATTAGGAGGATATTCGGTTCATAATAAAGTAGGAACAACAGTTTTAGAAGGTATAAAACAAGTTGTTGGAAAAAATACAAATGTACTTTATGAAGAAGGAGTTCCTTTGATTGTAATGGGACAGGTTATTCCGTCAAAATATTTATTTACTCCGGATGAAGCTCAAAACGGATTGAAAGGTGAATATTTCAATAACAGAAATGTAGAAGGAACTCCAGTATTAACTCGCATCGATAATCAATTGGAGTTTGACTGGCCCTGGTCTCCAGGAACAGGAGTTTCAGATGATGATTTTTCTATTCGCTGGACGGGTTACATTAAATCAGATAAAGCTTTTGACGGCTGGTTAGGTTTAAGTTCTGATGACGGAATCAGAATGTGGATTGACGATCAATTGGTAATCGACAACTGGACAAAAGGAGCAACCAGTATTGTAACAACTCCAAAAAATATCGAAGCAGGCAAAAAATACAAAGTCCGTATCGAAATGTGGGAAGGCGGCTGGGGTGCCAGAGCACACTTGCGTTGGAATTTAGAAAGAGTGAATTTGCAACCGGCAATCGACGCAGCTAAAAAAGCAGATGTTGCGATTGTGGTTTTAGGAGAATCAAACGAATTGGTTGAAGAAAACAGAGATGTTGCGACTTTAGATTTACACGGAATGCAACAAGAATTGATCGAAGCCATCCAAAAAACAGGAACTCCGGTAGTTTGTGTATTGTTAAACGGCCGTCCGCTTTCTGTAAACTGGATCAACGATAATATTCCTGCCATTGTCGAAGGCTGGTTTCCCGGTGAAGCAGGAGGAAAGGCTGTGGCCGATGTCTTGTTTGGAAATTATAACCCGGGCGGAAGACTACCTATTACCTTTCCTAAATCAGTTGGGCAGCTACCTATATATTACAACCAAAAACCATCTGCAATACACCGTTATGTCAGCGAAAGCGAAAATCCGCTTTACACGTTCGGATATGGCTTGAGTTATACGAAGTTTGAATATTCAAATTTTGTTGTCAATACGAATGAAATTAAACCTGATGGAGCATTGAAAATTAGTGTAGATGTTAAAAATATTGGGAATTATGGAGGAGATGAGGTGGTACAGTTATACATCAATGATGTTTACAGTAGCGTAACTACACCAAGAAAAACACTCAAAGCTTTTAAAAGGTTATTCATCGAAAAAGGTGAAACAAAAAAAGTTGAATTTGTCTTGACTCCTGACGAACTATCTGTCTGGAACAGAGATATGAAGAGAGTAGTCGAGCCAGGTGACTTTGAAGTTATGGTTGGAGGGAATTCTGCTGATGTACTAAAAACAAGCTTCAGGGTTTCATATTGATATGGAGAATTGCAGGATTTATATGTTTTTGATTGAAAAAGGGATTATTCTCTAATAAAATCAATAATTGTTTTAAAAAAATACTTGATATTATTGAAAAAGTGAGTTTTTTTATTTTTAAAGAAGAGATTTTAAAATAAAAATTCCCCTACGCCTTTTCAAAATTGTCATTTGTCGAAATAATGATTTAATTAACAAAACGATATTTAAATTTAACATGTTATTAACTCAAAAAACAATTAAACTATGAATCAAAAAGTACTAAAATTACTGTTCTTGTTTTTCCTGTTTGGTTTTCAGAATCTTCAGGCTCAGACAGCGACTGTAAAAGGAACAATCACAGATGCTGAGGGAATGCCAATTCCCGGAGTGAATGTGAATGTTAAAGGAACTAAAACTAATACATCATCCGATTTTGATGGTAAATACAGTATTGAGGTTCCCAATCAATCCGCAATTTTGATGTTTTCGTATGTTGGTTCTGCTACAAAAGAGGTTCCTGTTGCAGGACTAACTACTATTAATGTAGCTTTAAGTCCAGACAGTCAACAATTAGGAGAAGTTGTTGTTACTGCACTTGGACAATCAAAAGAGAAAAAGGCTTTAGGATATGCTACCAGTGTCATTAAATCTGATGAACTCGTTAAAACAGGTTCACCTACTATTGCTAATGCTTTGTATGGTAAAGCACCAGGGGTGCGTATTAATTCCTCGCCAGGAGGTAATGGTGTAATTAATATCACCATTCGTGGACTTAACTCTATTAAAGGTAAAACGAATCCACTTATAGTTCTTGATGGTGTGCCAATTCGTGACGGAGAGGCTAAAAATAACGACTATTGGACAGATTCCCGTATGAGAAGTAATGGATTAGCAGATATTAATCCGGAAGATATTGAGAATATCTCTATCCTTAAGGGAGCTTCTGCTGCTGCATTATATGGTTCTGAGGCTGTAAACGGGGTGGTATTAATTACATCTAAATCAGGTAAAGGGAAGAAAGGCTTAGGCATAGATTTTAGTACTAGTTATGCAGTGAATAAAATAGCATACCTGCCCAGATTTCAATATGAAAGAGGACCAGGCTATTCTAATAATAATTATGCTTCTTCAGGATTTGTCCTACCGGATGGTTTTGCCCATTATGATACTGATGGTGATGGTATTAATGAGACACGAGGTGTTTCGGGTGCAAGTCAATCTAATTTTGGTATGTGGTTTGATGGTCAGCCTATTATGTCTTGGGATGGAGTCGTTCGTCCTTATTCAGCTCAAAAAGACGGCTACAAAAATATGTTCCAAAATTCTTGGGACGGAGTAACAAATGTTGCAGTTTCTAATAACAAGGATAATAGCAGCATTCGTTTTTCTTATACGCACAATGAATCACAAGCGTTGACTATGGGGAATAGGAATAAAAAAAATACGCTTAATTTAAATGCATCATTTAATGCTGGTAAGTATTCGAAAACAGATGTAATTGTGAGTTATATGAATCAAAATATTCATAATCGTGCAATTCTTATGGATCGTTTGGTAAATAACTTTGCAGGTATGATGAGCCCGTTTGATAATGGTGATTGGTACAAAGCTAAATACAAGACCAGTTTAGGATATAAATATGTTCAAGGTAATCCTAATTCAAATCAAAGTTTGACTCCAAGTGAAAATATCATCCGTAATGGTTTCAAATCTGATATTGGAGATTATTTTTGGAATACGAATGAAAATTCAAGTGATGAAATCACAAATCGTTTAATGGCAAGTGTTACAGAGACGCTCACACTTTATAAAGATTTGAAAGTCCGCGGACGTGTTTCTACTGATTTAACCTCAATTAATACTGAAAACAAAAATCCTGTAGAAAGACCTTTAATTTATGGAACAGGCCCGGGTGCTTTTTCAATGATATCAAATGATTACAATGTTCTTTACGGAGATATGATGTTGATTTACAACAAAAAAATCAATGATAATTTTGAGGTGGGGGCTCAAGCTGGGTATAATGCAACTAAAGAAACGGGTTTTTCTTTATCTAGGTCAACTGATGGAGGTTTAAGTGTTGAAGGTTGGTATGACTTGAATGCCTCGGTTAATAGCCCTACAAGTAGTAATAAAAGATATACACTTTTAAAAGATGCTATATTTGGAACTATCAACGGAAGCTATAAAAATTACCTATTCCTTGAAGGGACTATAAGAAAGGATCGTACTTCTACAATGCATCCTGATAACAACACATTTACATATCCTTCAGTCAACTCCTCTTTTGTATTGTCTGAAGCGGTCAAATTGCCAGAAGTAATCAGTTATGCAAAATTACGTGCTTCCTGGGGAATTGTGGGTAACTATCCTGAAATTTATAAGTCTAATGTAGCTTTTAATCAAAATACATTAGGAAATCAGGGAACAACTGCTCCGGTACTGATTACTACTTCAAATGCGCTTTATGGAAATGAGGGTATTAAACCCGAGATGAAAGATGAGGTTGAAATAGGTTTCGAAACTAAATTCTTTGGCAGAAGACTGGGGTTGGATTTTTCATACTATAGTGCAAAAGTTAAAGATCAAATTTTAGACATGACATTGGCATCAACTACAGGAGCGACTTCTATTTTAGCTAATGTAGGTGATTTAACTAATCAGGGTATTGAAATCTCATTGACTGGTTCTCCAATACAGACAGATTATTTTTCTTGGGATATTACTTTAAACTGGGCAAAAAATAATAATAAAATTGAAAAATTAGCTAATGGAGCAACTGAATATTTACACGCTGATTATGATGGGTCTGCTGCTCAATTGAAATCAGTAGTAGGTCAGCCAATGGGGGGGATTTACGCACATCCAGTTAAGACAGATGCCAGTGGAAATAAAATGGTTGATGGTGATGGATTTTATATGATTGATGGGGATAAATGGGAAAAATATGGAACTGCCACACCTAAAGGAGTAGGAGGGATATTGAATTCCTTTACTTATAAAGATTTTACTTTGGATGTTAATATGGATTATTCTTACGGAGGTTATTTAATGCCAACAGGTATTAATTGGATGACTGCAAGAGGGCTAACAGAAAAAAGCTTGAATTATAGTACTAATGAGCGTGGAGGTTTAACTTATTATATGGATAGTAATGGTAAAGGGGTTCAGGTTTCAAACAGTTCTACAAGTGGCCCCACTGGTCAAACATTATATCGAGATGGTATGTTGATGAATGGTGTGACAGCAGATGGTCAAGAAAATACTAATATTATCTCTCAGGCAGGTTATTATAACATGACTTATAACTGGGGAGGACCTCAATACAGTAGTTCACGTTATGAATTGTATATCGTGAAAAACGATTACATTAAAATGAGAGAAATATCATTGGCTTATAATATGCCAATTGCTTGGGCTAGTAAAATTGGTGCTACTAAATTAAGTTTTTCAGCTTTTGGACGTAATTTATTCTATATCTATAGAACAATTAAGGATATGGATGCCGAAGGAACTGTTGCGGGAACTAGATGGGAACAAAACGTTAACAATGCAGGATTGACTCCATCTACCAGAAGTTTTGGATTAATGATGAGAGCATCTTTTTAATTTGATAAAGCATAATTTTAAACAAAAAGTAAAATGAAAAAATTATTATATATATCACTGGCAAGTATAGCTGTTTTCTTTGGCTCTTGTTCGCAAGACGAGTTTGGCGATGCTTATAGAGATCCTTCTACTGTGAAAACAACAACTGTTCCAAAGCAGTTTGCCGGTTTCATGAAGATCAATTATGAGGATGTAATTCCGGCATATTGGAATTATTTTACCGTTTTAAGAACAACTTCTTTAAGTTATACTCAAGGACATGGAATTTATAATGACATTGGTCGTTATGTACCGGGGGCAGCTGTTGAAAATAGATGGGATCGATATTATAAATTTATGGCTCAATATAGAGAGTTGGAGAAGGTGATGGCTTCATTACCACCAGCAGAGCAGGCTGATAACAGGATTTTTACTATTGCTTCAACTATTTATTTATTCGATCATACATCAAAAATGATTGATAACTTTGGCGATATTCCTTTCTCTGAAGCAGGTAAAATCAGTTTAACAGGCGGTAATTATGTTCTTGCATTGGCGAAGTATGATAATCAGACTGAGCTTTATACCATGATGTTGGATCAATTGAAGGTTTTTTCTACAGAATTGAATACAATTACATTGTCGTCTGCTGTAGATCTTGATTTCAAAAAGCAAGACTTAATCAATAAGGGAGATTTGGTAATGTGGAGAAATTATTGTAATTCTTTGCGTTTGAAATTATTGAACAGAGTTTCTGCCGTTCCTGCTTTTGCAGCAAGGGCAAATACCGAAATAGCTGCGATTATTGCTGAAGGAAAAATAGTTGATGAAAATTCAGAAAATATTGCATTCAGAGTCTATAATCAAAATTCTGATACAGGACTGAATAGTTCAGGTTTTATGGATGCTTTAGAGACAGCAGGATTTAATAATAACTTTGCCCCAAAAGCGATGATTGATCACATGAATACGAATCTTGACCCCCGAAAGCCTTGGTTGTTTGAGTCAGCTAGTTTTGAGTCAGGTGTTTATGTAGGACTTGATCCAGCGTTAGCTTCATCAGACCAAACTGAATTAATAAATGATGGTAAGATTGCAATCTATAATCGTTCTGTAATCAGTAGAAATAAATGGTTACCAGGAACATTGATTAATGCTGCTGAAGTAAACCTGATTCTTGCGGAGTACTATTCAAGAAATGGAAATGGTACTACAGCTCAAACTCATTTTGAGAAAGCTATCAGACAATCCATTGAATATTATGTAAGGTTGGGTGATAAAGCAGATGTTCTTACCTGGAAACCAACCACAGAACCTACAACGGCTGAAATTGATGATTACATTGCTGCCATCAACTTTGCGGGAGTTGCGACACCTGCTGAGCAATTGGAGTTGATTGCTTTTCAAAAGTATATTCATTATAATATTATGCAGCCTGATGAATCCTGGGCTGAACAAAGAAGATTAAAACTTCCTGTTTTAACATTTCGTGAAGATGAAACAAGTACTGTAAGGAAAACACCGCCAACTCGTTGGACATATCCAAATTCAGAGAGTGTTTATAATGCCAATAATTATAATGCTGTTAAAGCAAGTGATAACTTAAGCACCAAAATATTCTGGGATACAAAGTAACAATCAACAATTAAAAAGTACCATTAAAGTGTATATTTTTATTGGTTTAATCAGAGGTAAGATGCATTTCTTACCTCTGTTTTTTAAAGATTCTTCCAGTTTAATTTTTTTTTAGAACAGAAATAAATTATTTGTAAATACATGAGAAATGTTTATAGTCTCCTATTGTTGTTTTTTTCATTACAACTGCTTGCCCAAACCAAATCAGAAGTATATAAAATCGAATATGATAAATTTCAAAACGAAAAAAAATCAGACGGGCGTATTTCAATCTATGTCTATAATCAAATAGTTTTTTTATCAAAACCAACGGATAAAATACAGCAATACATCGATTTAAAAAACAAGTGTAACATTAGCACCATTAAGAATGGAAATACTATTTTCAAAAAAATAATTCCATTTGACAGTTTGCCTGTTCCTAAAAAAGAAAATGATACCCGTGTCATACTAGGATATAATTGTCAGCACGTTTCTTTTTCGTATTTTTCAAATAGAATTGATGTCTGGTATACCGAAAAGACCGCAGTAAAAGGAACTCCAAATAGTAATTATTTACCCAGTAAAAATGCACTGGTACTGCAAATGGTTTATAATGGAAACCAGACTTTGACAGCTAATTCTATCACTAAACTCAAAAATTATGAGCCACTTCTTAATTATGATGACAAGGCAGTATTAGTGGATAAGTCAGAATTTGAAGAGATAATCATTAATTCCAGATATACTAAATTGCCTGTTTTTGAGAATGAAAATTTAAACTTTAATCCTGATACTGCAATTCCAAATGAAAAAGACCTTATTGCAGACAAGGTTTATCATTTTTCTAAAGGGAGCGTAGTACTCAAAAAAATAAAAATTACTCCGGAATTAAAAAACAGTAATGCCATTTTTGCAAAACTTACCTGCAGCTCAAATGGGGATGCGTATGACAGAACTGGTTCAGTATTCATTATTCCTGCAAAAAAAGAGGAAAATAGTACTACGTTATTAGATGCTTATTTACATGGATTAGATAAACTACCAATTTATTCAGATAATAAAAAAAACAAATATCAGGGAATTAAAAAAGAAAAAGACTATACGCCGGCAATCGAAATACTTAGGTTTTTTACACCATTTGGAGTTCATTATTTTAATGATAAACGAAAAATAAACAATTATAACTGGGCAAAAGAAGTTGTTTATAAAGAAGATGTAAGTTCTCTTATTCCTACTGACGAAGACGAAATCTGGATTGGTGTTTTTATTGGTAATTATGATGTTGGCGGGCATATAATAAGTCTTGAACTTGATGCCTATCCATTAATGAATAATGAGAACAAACCAAATACAAAAAAGTACATAAACCCTTTATTTTCGACAGTCAACACAATGGAAATGTCTGGTCAGAATTATGGAGGTCTTTTTGCTAATGATACTTTGAAAGTGAATTTTGAAATAAAAGAGGAGGTACAAAACCTGCAGCTTTTATATACCACTACAGGTCATGGCGGATGGGAAAAAGGGGATGAGTTTGTACCAAGAATGAATAAAATATTTGTTGATGGTCAGGAAGTTTTTAAAAGTATTCCATGGCGAACAGATTGTGGTACATATCGATTATCTAATCCTGCTTCGGGTAATTTTGCCGATGGTTTATCTTCCAGTGATTTAAGCCGGTCAAATTGGTGTCCCGGAACCTTAACTATTCCTTATATTATTTCACTAAATAAATTACCAAAAGGTAATCATGTAATCGAGGTAGTCATAGAACAAGGTCCCAATGAAGGTCCCAGTACAAACCATTGGAATGTTTCAGGAGTTCTGGTAGGGCAATTGACTAATTTGAATGTTGAATAAAAATATTTTTATAATATGACTTTGAACTCATAGCTGGAGGAATTCTGCAGATTCACAAAAAAGTAAAATTTAAAGTGCTATATTAGGTCATTATTAATGTAAAATCGAAAAATATTTAGTCTTTTAGATGTATGGATTCGAATTCTGTTATCAATTTAATAAATAGCAGGGCTTTATAATGTATATCACTTAAAAAGTAGGGATTTTAATAGTAAAATAAAGGGTTCTGAGTAAAATTTTACCCAACACCTTTTGAAAGATGTTATTTGTCGAAATAATCATTTAGTTAACAAAACCGATTCTTAAATTTAACATGTTATTAACTCAAAAACAATTAAACTATGAATCAAAACGTACTAAAATTACTGTTCTTGTTTTTCCTGTTTGGTTTTCAGAATCTTCAGGCTCAAACAGTGACAGTAAAAGGAACAATCACAGACGCAGGCGGAATGCCAATACCAGGAGCAAATGTGAATGTTAAAGGAACCAGAACTAGTACATCATCAGATTTTGATGGGAAATACAGTATTAGTGTTCCTAATCAATCAGCAATTTTGGTATTTACGTATGTAGGTAGTGCTACTAAAGAAATTTCAGTTTCAGGATCAACTACAATTAATGTAACTTTAAGTGCGAATAACCAGCAATTAGCAGAGGTGGTTGTAACTGCTTTAGGTATAAAGAAAGAAAGGAAGGCTTTAACGTATTCTGCACAGACAATTTCTACAAAAGAACTTTCAGAGGCCAGATCACTTAACGTTGCCAATTCACTTTCAGGTAAAGTAGCAGGTCTTAATTTCTCTACTACTGGTACTGGTGTTGGAAGTTCTTCTAGGATTACACTTAGAGGTAACAGATCGCTTACAGGAAATAACCAGCCGCTATTTGTAATTGATGGTATTCCTATGGATAATACGGTTTCTTCTCCTTCTACTGATATTGGGGGGACAACCAGTTTTGATGGTATTTCAAATATTAATCCGGAGGATATTGAATCTATGACCGTATTGAAAGGACCGTCTGCTGCTGCATTATACGGTTCACGTGCAAGCAATGGTGTTATTGTTATTACTACTAAAAAAGGATCTACCAATGGAAAAGCTCGTATTTCTGTATCTTCAAACTTTATGGCTTCTTCTGCCTATAATTTATTAAACCAGCAAAATGTATATGGTCAAGGAAGTGCAGGTGTTTATAATGCAGCTTCTGTAACCAGCTGGGGGCCTAAAATGGAAGGTCAGCAAGTTGCGGCATGGCAGCTTGTGGCTAATCCTGATTATGCCGGACCTGCTACTTATGCATTTACACCACAGCAAAATAATGCTACAGATTTTTTTAAGACAGGTTACAGTTTATCAAAAAACCTTACAGCATCAATGGGGAATGAAAAAACTCAGGGTTATTTTTCTTATACAAATACTAATGCAAAAGGAATCATAGTAGGAAATGATTTAAATAGACATAATTTCAATTTACGTTTAACGAGTGCTTTGACTGATAAGTTTAAATTAGATGCCAAAGTAAATTATATTAATCAAAAAATTGAAAATGCTGTAGGTGCAGGTGAAGGATCAATTGGCGAAGCACTTTATACTATGCCAAGAAATTTACCTTACAATCAATATAAAGATTTCGAATATATTGATGATGCAGGTCAAATACAATATAATTATATAAATGGAGATGTATTAAGTACACTTGGATCCAATCCGTTCTGGCTTGCTAAAAGAAATTTAAGAGCAGACGAGAGAAACAGGATTATTGCTTTTACGTCATTGACTTATGATCTTACTAGTGATTTAAGTTTAATGGTAAGAACTGGTATTGATCAGGCTACAAATAAAGCTAAAGTTGCCCGTTATGCAGCAGTTTCAATACTTAATCAGGATTTTGGTAGCTATTCTGAATCAATTTCGGAAAATATAGAATTAAACTCTGACTTCCTTTTGTCTTATAAAAAACAATTTGGAGATTTTAGACTAAATGTTAATGCGGGAGGTAATGCTTTAGTTCAAAAACGAGATGGATTAAGCAGTGGAGGCACTTTGAGCAGAAGAAACTATTTTGCATTAACAAACCTTCAGACTACTACTGTTACACCTGATTATAGTGAAAAGAAAATCAATTCATTATATGGTTCATCTCAACTTTCTTATAAAGATTATTTATATTTAGATGTTACTGCGCGTAATGACTGGTCATCTGCTTTGCCTGCAAATAACAGGTCTTTCTTTTATCCTTCTGTAGGTTTAACAGGTATTCTTTCTGATATTTTTGATATTAAATCTGATGTGCTTTCCTTCTTAAAAGTAAGAGGATCTTATGCACAGGTAGGAAATGATACAAACCCATATCTTTTAGCTAATCAGCTTACTTATTATGGTTTTAACGGTGGGGTAGTACAATCTTCTACGTTACTTAACAATCCTAATCTTAAACCAGAAATTTCTTCTTCACAGGAATTTGGTTTGAATACACGTCTTTTCAATAATAAAATTGGTTTTGATTTTACCTGGTTTCAAACAAATACTAAAGACCAGATATTTACTATAAATGTTCCTGAATCATCAGGTTATTCTAAGCAAGTAGTTAATGGTGGAGAAATTCAAAACAGAGGTTTTGAGATGGTTTTGAATGCAAATATTTTTGATGATAGTAACTTTTCATGGGATGCAACTGCTAACTTTGCCACTTACAGAACTAAGGTTTTAAGTATTTTTGAAGGTCGTAATGAGCTAAATCTTGCTACAGGCTATGAAAGATTAGCACAAACCATTGTTAAAAAAGGAGGGGATTATGGTGACTTGTATATTCGTGGTTTCCAACGTAATGATAATGGGCAAGTTATTGTGAATGCTACAACAGGTTTGCCGTTGTTTACTTCAGGATTTAGTGTTCTTGCTGGTAATTTTAATCCAGACTGGACTGCAGGTTTACAAAATAAATTTAAATACAAAGATTTTAGTCTAAGTTTTCTTGTAGATTTTCGCATTGGTGGTAATGTAATTTCATATTCTCAGGCAAGAATGGCTGGTGCTGGTGTAAGTGATATTACACTAAACGGAAGAGATGGTTTTGTAGTTAATGGAGTTGTTGATAACGGTAATGGTACTTATTCGCCAAATACAACATCAATTACTGCTGAAAATTATTGGTCACAAGTAGCAAGCAGAGATCCACAATCAGCTGAGGACTTTGTTTATGATGCCACAAATATCAGATTAAGAGAAGTAGTTTTGGGATACTCACTACCAAGTAAATTATTAACAAATTCTCCTTTTACCAGTGTTGATTTGTCTATTGTTGGGCGAAACCTGTTTTTCTTTGTGAATAAAGCGAAATACTTTGATCCTGAACAAGGTGTAAGTGTTGGAAACCTTCAAGGGATCGAATCTTACAATATTCCAACTACCAGAGATTTTGGATTTAATGCGAAACTCAACTTTTAAAAAAATAAAACATGAAAAATAATATAATCAAATTTTTTGCAATCGTTTTTCTGTTTCAAGTAACAGGATGTACTTCGGATTTTGATGAAACCAATACAAATCCAAATACACTTACATCTGATCAGTTAGATGCAACATTGGCAGGACCTGCTTTTGCTAATGCCTTATATAAAGGTACAGGTAATGCTTCATGGAGTCTTCCAGATGATGATTATGGGACATATGGACTCGCAACTGCATTACATTCTATGACATTTGCCCACTATATGTCGCCTGGATGGGCAGCAGCTACTGATGCCAACGGGATTAATGATGGATGGAGAAGTAGAGGCTGGTTGAGATTTTATACTCTTGCAGTTCCTTCTTTATTAAATAGTTATAAAGCTTCTGAAGGTAATGCAGAGGCAAAGGCTATTTTGGATATTTGGAAAGTATATATGTTTCATAGATTTACAGACGAATGGGGACCTGTTCCTTACTCTCAGGCTGGTCTTGGAGGAGCATCTGTAGCTTATGATTCTCAGGAAGCAATGTATACTGATTTTTTCAAGCTTTTAGAAGCTGCCAATACAACTTTAAGTAGTACATCTCAATCTACTGTTGGTATATTTAAAGATTATGACGCTATATATAGTGGTAATGTTGATAAATGGAGAAAATTTGGTAATTCATTGAGATTACGTTTAGCCTTAAGGATTTCAGATAGAGACGCTTCAAAGGCAAAAACACAGGCAGAGGCTGCTGTAGCTGCGGGTGTTATGCAGTCAAATGATGATAGTGCAGTTTACAAAGTAACTAAAGATACTTACAATAATTTTGTAGATATTATGAAATATTGGGGGTTTTATATGACTGCTGATATGGAAAGTATTCTTAAAGGGTATAATGATCCGAGGATGAAAATTTGGTTTGCTCCCGTTAGTGATGCAACTTCGGCTTATAAAGATCAATATGTTGGTTTACCAAACGGTATTGGATCAGCAATTACATGGCAAGGCAAAGATTTTAGTGGTACAAATCAAACCACTACATTTTCAGATAACGTTACAAAAAATATAGAAGTGATGGTAGCTTCAGAATCTAATTTTAACCGTTCTGAAGGAGTGTTATTAGGCTGGAATATGTCTGGAACAGCCCAAGCTCTTTATGAAGACGGTATTCGTTTGTCTTTGCAACAATGGGGTGTTACTGATAATACAGCAATTAATGATTATATAGCTGGTGCTACAACAGGTGCCGTACCTGTATTTGGAAGTTTATATGCAGATCCTACACCTCCTGTTAATGTACCGGTAGCATGGGCAGGAACTGTAACTGCACAAAAAAAGCAAATTGCGATTCAAAAATATCTAGGTCTTTTTCCGGAATCATGGGAGGCATGGTCTGATTTACGCAGAACAGATGCAAATATATTATACCCATTACTTACTACTTTAGATGCAACAATTGGTTACGGAGTAATGAAACGAATAACCTATTTACCTAATGAGTATAGTACCAATTTAGATGCAGTTAATAGTGCAGTAACAGCGCTTGGTGGCCCTGATAAAGGGAATACTCCTCTTTGGTGGGATACTAAATAAAAATGTAACAAGTAAGATAAAGAGATTCGTTACTTATTGAATGACAAAAGGAGAGGTAACTCTCCTTTTGTTTTATACCACGTTTTTAACAGCCAATTCAAATAATAAAAGTAAAATACGGTTCTAAGTTTTTAATACAGAATATTTTATAATTAATATTTACAATGCACAATGATCTTAAAATTGAAATATCCAATATCTTTTTTATTAGTTGCAGCTTTTTTTTCCTGCTCGTCATTAAAAAAGCATCCTGAGGCGATAAATAGCACTCAGGAATATGTTGCTGCAAATCCCGTAACAAATGCAAGCCACGCCTCAACATTGGTTGAAATTAGCCCAAATCAATTAATGGCTGCCTGGTTTGGAGGAAAATATGAAGGAGCCAAAGATGTCGGTATTTATATTTCATCTTATAAAGAAAATAAATGGTCTGGTCCTAAAAAGCTCATTGAACCGCTGATTAAAGAAGGCGATACCCTGCCTTGCTGGAATCCGGTTTTATTTAAAAGTAAGGCTCAAAATTTATACTTGTTTTATAAAGTTGGCAAAAATCCGAGAGAATGGTTTGGTGCCATGATGGTTTCTAAAGATGACGGAAAGAGCTGGAGTGAAGCCAAATATCTTCCAAAAGGGATTTTGGGACCCATTAGAAACAAACCTGTTGAAATAACTCCAGGGACTATTTTGTGCGGTAGCAGTACCGAAAGTACTGATGATAATAAATGGAGGGTTTTTATAGAAACTTATACAGAAGCTAATGACAGCTGGACGATTACAAATATCAACGACAAGAAAAATTTTGATATAATCCAGCCTGCATTTTTAGTGCATTCTGATCAAAAAATCCAGATTCTGTGCAGAAGCCGACATAACAAATTGATTTCATCCTGGTCTGAAGACAGCGGAAAAAGCTGGCAGAAAACAGATAGCATAAATGTTGTAAATTCCAACTCAGGAGTAGATGCAGTGACCTTGTCTGACGATTCTTTTTTATTGGTAAACAATCCTTTGAAAATGGGAAAAGACTGGTTTAATGGAAGAAATATACTTGATGTAGAATATTCAACAGATGGTGTAAACTGGAAAAAAATATTTGATCTGGAAAACCAGCCAAAAGGCGAATTCAGTTATCCGGCAATTATCCAGACTACAGACAAAAAAATTCACATTTTGTACACCTACGACCGAAAATTTATCAAACATACTATATTTGAGTTAAACAAATAACTAAAAAATTATGCAAAGATACTGCCTCGCTTTAGATTTAAATAATGATCCTGATCTGATCGCTGAATACATTCAGTTTCATAAAAATGTCTGGCCAGAAATTCAGGAAAGCATAAAGGAATCGGGCATAAAAAATCTTGAAATTTATACTATTGGCGATCGTTTATTTATGATTATAGAGGCTGATACCGATTTTTCTTTTGAAAAAAAAGCAAGATTAGATGCCGCAAATTTAAGAGTACAGGAGTGGGAAACCTTGATGTGGAAATTTCAAAAAGCACTACCGGGTTCAAAACCGGGCGAAAAGTGGAGGTTAATGGATAAGATTTTTGAACTTAAGTAATATTGAAATTTACCTAAAAAAAGGAATGATGATGTTTTTAAGAAACTTAAAATGTAAACTCTTTTTCATTAGTGTATTGTTTTATACTATTGCTATTAATGCCCAGAGCGGTATTAATGCCAATACATTTTACAAACATGATAAATACCTTTCTGCTGATAAGATGGAAGGTCGTTTTCCGGGTACAAAAGGAAATAATGACGCAGCAGCTTATATTAAAAGACATTTTAAAAAATATGGACTTAAGAAATTCGGCAAAAGCTACTATCAGTCTTTTACTTTATTGGTAAAAGAAGGCATAAATAAAGTGAAGTCAGATAGTGTTGCAACACAAAATGTGGTAGGTTATATAGAAGGATCAGATGAAAAACTTAAAAAAGAGTTTATTGTAATAGGGGCTCATTATGACCATTGGGGATGGGGAGGAAAAGGCTCAGGTAGTAAAAAAAAGGAAGTAGAGGCAATTCATAACGGAGCAGATGATAATGCCTCCGGCGTATCCGCACTGCTTTGCATACTTGAAGAATTATCAAAAATGTCTCTGAAACCCAAACGAAGTATCATTTTTATTTCTTTCAGCGGGGAAGAGGAGGGACTGTTAGGCTCAAAATATTTTGTGTCACACTTACCGGTTGAAAAAGATGCTGTAAAAGTAATGTTAAACATGGATATGGTGGGAAGACTAAATCAGGAGAAGCAGCTTTATATGGGAGGCGCAGGAACTTTTCCAAATGGAGTAGCATTAATGAAAAAATTAGGAGAAGGCAGTGATCTCAATCCTGTTGTGCATGCCGGAGAAGTTGGAGGATCTGATCATGTTTCATTTTATAAATCGTCTATAGCTGCAGTAGGATTTCATACAGGAGGACACCCTGAATATCATACTCCTGAAGACGATAGTGATTTAATAAACACACAGGGAGGTGCTTTGGTAGCTCAATATATTTACAATGTTTTAATAGCAATTGCCAATAATCCGCAGCAACTGAATTTTATTATTCAGGATTAACTAATTTTTAGTGGAGGCTCGATGGTATGATTTTGAAAGTCGTTCTCCAAGACATATATCCAAATACATCATACAAAAAGTTTAAGATGATTGGGATCTCTTTTTATCCAATTTATTATCTGTCTGGTTATCTGGAGAGTTTCCAATAGAATACCCCAAACTGACGAAAATTATTGTCCAAAACGAATTACACCCAAATCGTTACAGATTATTAAGAATCTTTTTGCTTTACAAACCATCTTCTGGGCGCATCACTTTCATGAAGTACAATTTCAGAATGGAGAAACTGTGCAGCCTCTGCGGAATCTTGTACTTTTGTTGCGCTTCGTTCTAACATTTCGGCTTCAAACCCTGTCAGGACACTTTTTCTTATTCCTGCTTTTCTCCAGTTAGACAAAGGCTTACATCCTTTAAAAATCGCCCGGGCAAGAGCAAGTGCATCGAGCAGTGCCTGATTTGCACCTTGTCCTTTAAACGGGCTCATTGGGTGTGCTGCATCTCCTATCAGGGTCATTTTTTCAGATCTTTCAAATAATTCAGGTGTGAGTAATGCACGATCATAAACAGGATAACCAGAAATCCGGTCTTCCTGTGTTGCCATTAAAATCTGCGGAATGGGATGGTGCCATTGGGTTCTGCGGCAAGCCTCATCTTTGAGAGCCTGAGCTCCTTTCGAGCTTAATGCTTTGGCTTCTTTTTCAGGCATTGGAAAGCTAAGCTGCCACATCACTGCATCTGAGGCATAAGGCATAACGTAGATTCGCTCGTTGCCATTGGCGGTTTGAAACACAGTAGCCGAGTCCAGTAAAGGACTATTAAGATCATGCAGGGAACTGAGTGGACAAATACCTAATATTACTATACAGCCCAGATATTGTAAAGGGCTATTCCCTTCACCAATGAGCAGTCTTCGTACCGCACTGCGAATTCCGTCAGCTCCAACCACAAGGTCAGCCTTGGTTTTCTTTATCTTCCCATTTACCTGAAAGTGCAGCGCAACTTCACCTTCATCTTCTTTAAAATCGATCAACTGATGTCCCCATCGTACATTATTATTTCCTCCGAGCTGTTCCAGCAACGCTAAACGCAAAGATTGTCTTGCAATATGCACATTAGAGCGTTTGGGCGACGTTTTTATATCCGTCTTCATCCACTTTCGGGTTCCCCATTCCCCAATTACTGTCCCTTCCGGACTATGTACGAGGTGTCTTGTTGAAATTACCCCTTCTATTAAAGAGAAAATCCCTAATCCCTGAATTGCTTTACTGGCTTGCTGCAAAGTGAGTCCGTAACCCTGAGACCGGGCATTGAAGTCCTGATCCCTTTCGTAGAGTGTAAAAGGAATCCCGCGGTGCAGACAGGCGACCGCAAGAGCCATTCCGCCTATACCGCCTCCAATAATAGCAACGTGCGGATAATTTTCATTGTCTGCCTCGGGAGGGTTGGGAGCAGGCAGTAACCCTGATCCGTTACAGTTGGGGCATACGTACAGGTTTGCCCTAGGACGAAGGGGAGCTGTACCTTCGCCCTGCATTTTTTCAAATTCTTCTAATGCGATCTGGTATTGAAACCGTACCTTTTTGCTTATTCTTCGGCTTTTTTTACCACGTCCCTGACATTCCTGACAGATAGCCCAGCTTGCGGGTTTGTTTTCCACTTTTTTAGTTCTGCTATTTGGCTGCTTATTGCAGGCCTGCAAAGTTAAGATAAAAAAAAAGTCCCACCGAAGCAGGACTAAAGATTTTACATCTACGGCATATAGCCTTATTGTGATAAGATTAAAGATTAGAAATTTTAATCAGGACAAATGTAAATAAAAAATAGTTTGGTTTGAATAAGGAAAACCGTAAAGAGGTTAAATTTTTTTTTCTTAGATTTAAAAATTCTTACAAAATATAGATTGAAATGGCAAAAATATTAGGATTAGATTTAGGGACTAACTCGATTGGATGGGCGATAGTGGATAAAGATGGAACAGATTTTTCTCTTATAGACAAAGGAGTCAGAATATTTTCAGAAGGAGTAAAATCTGAAAAAGGAATAGAAAGTTCCCGTGCTGCTGAACGAACAGGATACAGAAGCGCAAGAAAAATTAAATACCGGAGAAAATTAAGAAAATACGAAACTCTAAAAGTTCTTTCCTTAAATGGAATGTGTCCACTTTCAATTGAAGAAGTGGAAGAATGGAAAAAATCCGGTTTTAAAAAATATCCTCTTAATCCTGAATTTTTAAAATGGTTACGTACTGATGAAGCAGAAAACATCAATCCTTATTTTTTTAGAGATAAAGCTAGCAAACAAAAAGTTTCTTTGTTTGAATTAGGTCGCGGATTCTATCATATTGCGCAACGAAGAGGTTTTTTGAGCAATCGTTTAGATCAATCTGCTGAAGGTGTTTTTGAAGAGCATAATCCTCAAATCCAAAGTTTGATTGAAGATTTAGATGATTCGAAGCTAATTCTTAATGAGTTAAAAAGTTATTATGTTGATAAAGGGATAATTGAAGAAGCTGAAAAAGGAGTTTTTAAAAAAGATTTAGATGAAGGTGAAAAAAAACTAAAAACACTTTATAATTCCTTGGTTGCCATAACGAAGAAAAATGAAAACAATGTAGAGAAATGTAAAGAAGAACTTATTGCAAGGCTAAATAAAAAAGAAGATTTAGGAAAAGTAAAAGGGAAAATAAAAGATATTTCTCAAGCAATGCTTGATGGTAATTTTAAAACTTTAGGTCAATACTTTTTCAGTTTATATAACAAAGAAAAAATTAGAAATCAATACACTTCAAGAGAAGAACATTATCTTGAAGAATTCATAATGATTTGTAAAGTTCAGGGAATAGATTTCATTAGTGATAAAGAGCAATTGCCTGAGAAGAAATTTGATGGTTTAGCCAAAGATTTATACAAAGCCATTTTTTTTCAAAGACCTTTAAAATCTCAAAAAGGATTAATTGGAAAGTGCTCTTTTGAAACCAGTAAATCCCGCTGTGCTATTTCGCATCCGGATTTTGAGGAATATAGAATGTGGACTTATTTGAATACCATAAAAATTGGAACCCAAAGCGAAAAAACATTGCGTTTTTTGACACAAGAGGAAAAATTGAAATTGGTTCCGAAATTCTACAGAAAAAACGATTTTAATTTTGAAGTTTTAGCCAAAGAGCTTATTGAAAAAGGAGCAAGTTTTGGCTTCTATAAATCCTCAAAGAAGAACGAGTATTTTTATTGGTTTAACTACAAATCAACTGATACTGTTTCTGCTTGCCAGGTTTCAGCTTCGTTGAAAAATACTGTCGGGGACGATTGGAAAACAAAAACATTCACGTATCAAACACTAAATGCTAAAAAAGAAGAAGTAACTAAAACGGTTAATTACAGGGATTTGTGGCATTTGCTTTCTATCTCAACTTCGGATATTTATTTGTATGAATATGCAAAAGAGAAATTGAAACTGGATGATAAAAATGCAAAAGTATTCAGTAAAATCAAATTAAAAAAGGATTTTGCCAGTTTGAGTTTGTCAGCAATTACTAAAATCCTTCCTTACATTAAAGAAGGACTTTTGTATTCTCATGCTGTTTTTATGGCAAATATCGAAAACGTTATTGATGATGAAATTTGGAAAGATGAAAAAGAAAAATACATTGTAAAAAATGGAATTTTTAATATTATCAAAAATGATGTTTTTGAAAGAGAAATATTGAATGTTGCTAATGGCTTAATTAAAAACAGTAAATCTGAAGGAGAAATTTATTCAGAAGAGTCAAAAAGTATTTTTAAATCAGATTTTGATAAAGCAATTGAAAACTTAATTAAAAAAAGGGAAGACTTAGAAATAAATGAATTATTTATTGAGGAAGTTTATTTGGATTATATTGAGGAAATTAAAAAGTATGATAAGGAAAGAAAGTTTTTGCCTATTCCAAGATTAGATGAAAAAGTAATTCAATTTTTACTTGGAAACAATAATGATGCAGTGGTTTACTGTTCTGATGAAAAAAAGATTAAAAAATTATATCATCCATCAGATATCGAGGTTTTCAAAAAGAAAATTATCAAAGATGAGTTTGGAAATGAAAAAGTAGTTTTAGGAAGTCCTTTGACTTCATCCATTAAAAATCCTATGGCAATGCGAGCTTTGCATCAATTGCGAAAAGTTTTGAATACGCTTATTCTTGAAGGTGAAGTTGACGAAAACACAAAAATTCACATTGAGATGGCTCGTGAATTGAATGATGCCAATCGAAGAAAGGGAATTCAGGATTATCAAAAGGAGAATAAAGATTTCAGAGACAATGCCATAAAAGAAATCAAGAAATTGTATTTGGATGAATGTGGTAAAGAAGTAGAACCAACGGAAGACGATATTCTAAGATATCAGCTTTGGATTGAGCAAGATAAATGTGAGATATACGAACAAGGCAAAAATATACGGATATGTGATATAATAGGG
Organism: Flavobacterium cheongpyeongense; assembly: GCF_003202435.1. Lineage (GTDB taxonomy): Bacteria > Bacteroidota > Bacteroidia > Flavobacteriales > Flavobacteriaceae > Flavobacterium > Flavobacterium cheongpyeongense. The sequence continues at coordinate 2,296 of NZ_QJHK01000023.1, read as the reverse complement.
AGTAATCCTGCTTATGATATAGAGCATACCATTCCAAGAAGTATTTCACAGGATAATTCTCAAATGAATAAAACGCTTTGTAGTCAGAGGTTTAACAGAGAAATAAAAAAGCAAAAAATGCCAATTGAGTTAAGTAATCATTTGGAAATTTTACCAAGAATTGCGCATTGGAAAGAAGAAGCAGATAATTTATCAAGAGAAATCGAGATAATTAGCCGTTCCATAAAAGCAGCATCAACAAAAGAAATAAAAGACAAAAAAATACGAAGAAGGCATTACCTGACTTTGAAACGAGATTATCTTCAAGGAAAATATGATAGATTTATTTGGAAAGAACCAAAGGTTGGATTCAAAAACAGCCAAATCCCGGATACAGGAATTATTACCAAATATGCGCAAGCTTATTTAAAATCGTATTTTAAAAGAGTGGAAAGTGTAAAAGGTGGAATGGTCGCCGAATTTAGAAAACAATGGGGAATTCAGGAAAGTTATATTGATGAAAACGGATTCAAGCAATACAAAGAAAAAGACCGAAGCAAACATACACACCATACAATTGATGCCATAACGATTGCCTGTATGACCAAAGACAAATACGATGTTTTGGCTCACGCATGGAAATTGGAAGACGAGCAAAACAAAAAAGAGGCAAAAGCTATAATAGAACAAGCAAAACCCTGGAAGACCTTCAAAGAAGATTTGCTGAAAATTGAGGATGAAATTTTGGTTTCCCATTTCACACCCGATAATGTTAAAAAGCAGTCTAAAAAGATTGTTAGAGTTCGTGGGAAAAAGCAATATGTAGCTGAAATAGAGCGTGATGCAAAAGGAAAAGCAATACCAAAAAAAGATGCTAATGGAAAAATAATCTATAAGGTAAATGATAAAGGAGAAAAAATCCCAAGATTGCATCAAGGTGACACAGTAAGAGGTTCTTTGCATCAGGATAGTATTTATGGAGCAATTAAAAATCCATTAAAAACTGATGAAATTCGTTATGTTATCCGTAAAGATTTAGAAAGTTTAAAAGCCAACGATATTGAAAACATTGTTGATGAAACTGTAAAAGAGAAAGTAAAAAAAGCCATTGCAAATAAAGTTTTGTTACTTTCTTCCAATGCGCAACAGAAAAATAAAATTGCCGAGAATGAAAAGGTTTGGATGAACGAAGAAAAACAAATTTCCATTAACAAAGTTAGAATTTACGCTAATTCAGTTAAAAATCCTTTAGAAATTAAGGAGCATAGTTTATTGTCAAAATCACGTCACGAACACAAACAAATGGTTTATGGATTAAATGAGGAAAATTTTGCAATGGCAATTTATGAAGGGTTAGATAAAAAAGGAAATACGGAAAGGGCTTTTGAATTAATTAATTATATGGATGCTGGTTATTATTATAAATTAAAAAATAAAAATGAAAGAAGAAAAAATATTATTTCTTTAATTCCTGAAAAGCATTTAGAAACAGGGTTTGATTTGTTAAAATCCAATAATAAACCTATAATTTTAAAAAAGGGTTTAAATGTAATTTTATACAAAAACGAAAAGGAAGAAATCAACTTTAATAATCCTAATAGCATAATTAAAAGGCTGTACAAGATTTCAGGATTAGATAAAGATGGAATAAAATTAACTTATTGTGTTTCTGCTAAAGGCTCAACAGAAAATATAGCTTATATGAATGATATCATAAATGAACAAAAATTATTTCAAATAAGAAGTGAAATTGAAAATTTAGGTTTGTGGGATAATATTTTTTCAGATTTTAAAAATGATAATATAAAAAAGTCTATTTTTTTTAAAAATCTGAATGATTTACTTAATAAACATTATTTAGAAAATAATATTTACGATTCAAAAGGCTTAATTAAAAAAGTAAAATTCAAAGAAAGTGGATTGACTACTCCAAAAGGAGGAGATGTTATTGATAGTTTTAAAGATTTTCCATATATTAAGTTTAAAGCAAGTAATTTTAATGCTTTAATTGAAGGAATTGATTTTAAGATTTTACCATCAGGAAGAGTTGTTGAAATTTAATAAGTTATTATGGATCATTCAAAATTAACAAAAGAGCAATCAAAAAGATTCAATCAAAAATTGATAAAACTGAAAAAAGTGGATTCACTACTAAAACAAAAGAAGAACTTTTAATTGAAATAAAAAAGAATTGAGTTAGTCATTTAGTTTCTGTATCTTTATGCCTTTAAAATCATACGTTATGGAAGTGTTTGAAGGACAAAGCATACTAAACTTTATAAAAGAATTGCCAAATGATGAAGCATGCAAAGCTTAT
>NZ_QJHK01000022.1 GCF_003202435.1 Flavobacterium cheongpyeongense | reverse complement strand
ATAAGCTTTGCATGCTTCATCATTTGGCAATTCTTTTATAAAGTTTAGTATGCTTTGTCCTTCAAACACTTCCATAACGTATGATTTTAAAGGCATAAAGATACAGAAACTAAATGACTAACTCAATAAGTTTAAATCCTTCTTCTATAAAACTGTAAGGATATTCGCTTATCGCTAAAAGAAGGTTATTTAATACTTTTCGTCTTCTTTAGATTCTAAAATTTCCCCACTAAATATTGAAAGACTAGGAAGTAAATAACTTTAAACCTCATATATCTTTTGTTTTTCTTTAAGGTATTGGTTAGTTTGCAATTTTCTGTGTTGTTTTGGGGTAAATTAGCTCTAAGATTTGTTATAGTTAAATTAATTCCATAGCTGGAAGAAAAAGAAGGTAAGAGCCCGAATTACGAAAATATTGTCATTAAAATGTAGGTAAAAGAAAGAAAATCAATTCGTAAAGTATAATTTTATAAAACCATCAGTATTTACTGATGGTTTCATAAGTTTTTAAGTATTTCAAATTTTAAATGTTATAACGGGTCTGGAAGCATGATTTACCAATCCTTCACTGATACTGCCATTAAAAAAATGAGCAAAACCAGTTCTTCCATGAGTACACATTCCAATAATATCAGCGTTTATACTGTTTGAGAAATTAATAATTCCTTTTTCTATATTGGTGTCGTTGTAAATGTGTGTCGAATAATTTGTCAGGCTAAATTGTTTTACAAAATCTTTCATTGCTTTTTCAACAACATGAGTTGGTTTAAAACTGTTTGGTGTGCAAATTGTAACCAAATGTATTTTTGAATCAAAGAATTGTGTGAAGTTTAATAGTTTTTCAAAGGGTTTTTTAGATTCTTCTGTAAAATCAGAAGCAAAAACTATAGTAGATGCGCTAAAATTTAAAATGTCTTTTTTGATAACCAAAACTGGAATATCTGAATTTCTAACAACTTTTTCGGTATTAGATCCAATTAATAACTCTTCAACACCTGAGGAACCATGAGACCCCATTATAATTAAGTCAATATTGTTTTCTTTGCTGACCTGCGAAATTCCGTGGATTATTTTGTCCATTTTTAAAATTTCAGTCACGGAGATGTCTTGTAGATACGGTTTTTCGGTAGCTTTGTCGAGCATTTCATTGGCTTTTTTCATAAATAGCATGGTTTCCGGGATACTCGCACCACCCGTAATGGCATCATTCATTTGGCTGGGTAATTCCAGCATGTGAAGCAGGATGATCTCTGAATTGTGTTTACGGGCTATTTGTGCTGCTACTTTTAAAGCGTCTTCAGCGTGTTCTGAGAAGTCAGTAGGGACTAAAATTCGTTTCATAATTTTTTGAGGTTAAATTATTGAATAAGGCATTATTTTAATGCTCTCATAAAGATAAGAAATATTATAGAGCAATCTAATTATTTGATTTATAAAAAAAACACTATATTTGCACCGTTATTTATTAAAATCTAAATAATGAGGGGACTAAGTGTCCCCTCTTTTTATAAAATTATGACATTTAAAGAAAAAGTAAACGCATTAATTACAGAAGCTCTTTTAGAAAAGCCGTCAATTTTTTTGATTGATTTAAGTATTTCTGATTCTTTTAAAATTAGTGTAGGTTTAGATGGGGATAATGGAGTAGCACTTCAGGATTGTATTGATATCAGTCGTGCAATTGAGAATAACCTGGATCGAGAAGAACAGGATTTTTCTCTTGAAGTAGCATCTGTAGGAGTAGGTTCTCCACTTAAATTTACAAGACAATACATAAAGAATATTGGTAGAACATTGATTGTTACTACAAATAATGAAAAAATTGAAGCAGAATTAGTAGAAGCTAACGATGTTTTTATAATTTTGTCTTGGGAGGCAAGAGAACCGAAGAAAATAGGAAAAGGAAAAGAAACAGTTCAAAAAGAGCAACAAATACCTTACACAGAAATTAAAGAGGCAATTGTTACAGTAACATTTTAATTAAAGAATTCGCATGGAAAATTTAGCATTAATCGATTCATTCTCAGAGTTTAAAGATAATAAACTTATTGATCGTGTAACGCTTATGGCAATTTTGGAGGACGTGTTTAGAAATGCATTGAAGAAAAAATACGGTTCTGATGATAACTTCGACATTATTATAAATCCTGATAAAGGAGATATGGAGATTTGGAGAAGAAGAGTAATCGTTGCTGACGAAGATCTGGATTTTGAAAATGAAGAAATTACGCTGACTGAAGCAAGAATGATCGAAGCAGATTTTGAAATTGGCGAAGAGGTTTCTGAAGAAGTTAAATTGATTGATTTAGGAAGAAGGGCTATTTTAGCATTGCGTCAAAACTTAATATCTAAAATTCACGAACACGATAATACAAATCTTTATAAACAATTTAAGGATATTATCGGTGATATTTATACTGCCGAAGTACACCATGTACGTCCCCGAGTAGTTATCTTGGTTGATGACGAGGGTAACGAAATCGTACTTCCGAAAGAAAAACAAATACCATCTGATTTCTTCCGAAAAGGAGATAATGTTCGTGGTATCATTGAAAGTGTTGAATTAAAAGGGAATAAGCCTCAGATTATTATGTCAAGAACTTCTGAGAAGTTTTTAGAAAAATTATTTGAGCAGGAAATTCCAGAAGTATTCGACGGTTTGATTACGGTTAAAAATGTAGTACGTATTCCGGGTGAAAAAGCAAAAGTAGCAGTAGACTCTTATGATGACCGAATTGATCCGGTTGGAGCTTGCGTAGGTATGAAAGGATCCCGTATTCATGGAATTGTTCGTGAACTAGGAAACGAAAATATAGATGTAATCAATTACACAAATAATATCCAATTGTTTATTACAAGAGCATTAAGCCCTGCAAAAGTTTCTTCAGTGAAAATTGATGAAGAAAATAAAAGAGCTGAAGTTTTTTTGAAATTAGAAGAAGTTTCAAAAGCAATTGGTAGAGGAGGTCACAATATTAAATTAGCGGGTCAGTTAACAGGTTACGAATTAGATGTTATTCGTGAAGGTGATGTTGCCGGTACGGTTGCAGATGAAGATGATGTTGAATTAACAGAGTTTTCAGATGAGATTGAAGAATGGGTAATTGAAGAATTTGCGAAAATAGGTTTGGATACTGCAAAAAGTATTTTGAAACAAGAAGTAGAAGATTTAGTAAGAAGAACAGATTTGGAAGAGGAAACAATTCTTGATGTTATGAAAATACTAAAAGAAGAGTTTGATAGCTAGTTGTATCTACTCTAAGCAACACAACGAAAAAGGTAATAATAAAAAGGTTATATGTCTGAAGAGAGAGTAATAAGAATAAACAAGGTTTTAAGGGAATTAAATATTTCGTTAGAAAGAGCTGTTGATTATCTAAAAGATAAGGGAATTGCTATTGATGCAAATCCAAATGCAAAAATTTCTGATAGCGAATTTAATATCCTGCAAAGCCAATTTGCGGGCGATAAGGGTAATAAGGAAGCTTCTAAAGAGGTAGGGGAAGAGAAAAGAAAAGAAAAAGAAGCATTGCGTGTTGAACGTGAGAAAGAAATTGAAGACAAACGCAGACAAGACGAAGAACGTCAAAAACAGCACGAAATTATAAAAGCAAAGGCTGTTGTTGCAGGACCCGTTCAGGTTGGTAAAATTGACTTGAATCCCAAAAAACCTGTTGCTGTTTCTGTACCTTCAGAAGAGCCTGTTAAAACTAAGGCAGAAGAACCTAAAGTTGTTGTTCAGGCTGAAACTGAAAAACCAATCCAAAAAGAAGAGGTTAAAACTGAAGCTCCAGTAAGTCAAGACAAAATAGAAAAACCTATTATTACTGAGAAAAAAGAAGTAAAAGTTGAAGTTTCTAAAACAGCACAGGAGCCAATTGTTGCAACTCATCCTGAAACTGCAGAGGAAACGATCACGACACAATATCAAAAATTATCAGGAACGACTCTTACAGGTCAGACAATTGATTTATCTCAATTTAATAAGCCTAAGAAAAAGAAGGAAGATCCAAAAATAACACCAAATAAACCGGGTACTCCAGGTGCAAATAATAACGCTAATAAAAATAAGCGTAAAAGAATCGCTCCTAAGCCAGGAGCTCCTGGCACGCAAAAACCTGCAACAGGAAATGCTTCGGGTACACCAAATCCTAATAAAATTACACCAAATACAGGTAGCGGTGGTTTTAATGCTAACAGAAGTGCAAGACCCGGTTTCGTAAAAGGTAACCGACCGGCTATTGTAGCAAAGGTTGAACCTACCGAAGAGGAAGTAAAAAACCAAATTAGAGAGACTCTTGAAAAACTTCAAGGGAAAGGTGGAAAATCAAAAGCCGCTAAATACAGAAGAGATAAAAGAGATACCCATCGTCAGAAATCTGATGAGGAGCAAAGAGCACTAGATGAAGGAAGTAAAACTATTAAAGTTACTGAATTTGTTACTGTAGGTGAAATTGCAATAATGATGGATGTGCCGATTACTAAGGTAATTGGAACTTGTATGTCTCTTGGTATCATGGTTACCATGAACCAACGTTTGGATGCTGAAACTTTGACTATAGTAGCGGATGAATTTGGTTATGAAGTTGAGTTTATCACTGTTGACATCGAAGAGGCTATCGAAGTTGTTGAAGACAAAGAAGAAGACTTGGTAGTAAGAGCGCCGATTGTTACAGTAATGGGGCACGTCGATCACGGTAAAACATCTTTACTGGATTATATACGTAAAGAAAATGTTATTGCTGGAGAGTCAGGAGGCATTACACAGCACATTGGAGCTTACGGAGTAACTTTAGATAATGGTCAAAAAATCGCATTCTTAGACACACCTGGACACGAGGCGTTTACTGCAATGCGTGCACGTGGGGCTCAAGTTACTGATATTGCTATTATAGTGGTAGCTGCGGATGATGACATCATGCCACAAACAAAAGAAGCAATTTCTCATGCACAAGCAGCGGGAGTGCCAATTATATTTGCAATCAATAAAATTGATAAGCCAAATGCGAATGTTGAGAAAATCAAAGAACGTCTGGCTGGTATGAATTTACTTGTTGAAGATTGGGGTGGAAAAATTCAGTCACATGATATTTCTGCGAAAGTTGGAACAGGGGTAAAAGAATTGTTAGAAAAAGTTTTATTAGAGGCAGAGATTTTAGATTTAAAATCGAATCCAAATAAAGCAGCTCAGGGAACTGTGGTTGAAGCTTTCTTAGATAAAGGAAAAGGATATGTTTCTACAATTTTGGTTCAACACGGAACCTTAAAAGTTGGAGATTATATGCTGGCTGGAAAGCATCATGGTAAGATTAAAGCCATGCATGATGAGCGTGGACATAATGTCAAAGAGGCAGGACCATCTACTCCGGTATCAGTTTTAGGTCTGGATGGAGCGGCTACGGCCGGAGATAAGTTCAATGTGTTTGAAGACGAAAAAGAAGCGAAACAAATTGCTTCCAAACGTTCTCAGTTAATGCGTGAACAATCTGTGCGTACACAAAGACATATTACACTTGATGAAATTGGACGTCGTATCGCTCTTGGTCAGTTTAAAGAGTTAAATGTTATTCTTAAAGGAGATGTTGATGGATCTGTTGAGGCATTATCTGATTCATTCTCTAAACTTTCTACAGAAGAAGTTCAAATTAATATTATACATAAAGGTGTTGGTGCAATTACAGAGACCGATGTTAACTTGGCTTCTGCTTCGGACGCCATCATTATCGGATTTAATGTGCGTCCTGCAGGAAATGCAAGACAACTTGCCGATAAAGAAGAAATTGATATTCGTTACTACTCGATTATCTATGCAGCAATTGATGACTTGAAAGATGCAATGGAAGGGATGTTGGCTCCAGAAATGAAGGAAGAAATTCTGGGTACTGCAGAAATTCGCGAAATATTCAAAATTTCTAAAGTGGGCTCTATTGCTGGTTGCATGGTGACAGATGGTAAGATCTTGAGAGCTTCAAAAATTAGGGTAATCAGAGATGGTGTTGTTGTACATACAGGGGAGCTGGTGGCATTAAAACGCTTTAAAGATGATGTTAAAGAAGTGACAAAAGGATATGATTGTGGTATTCAGATTAAAGGTTATAATGACATAGAAGAAAGAGATGTCATAGAAGCCTATCATGAGGTAGCAATTAAAAAGAAGTTGAAATAAAACAAAAAAGTCCCAATGAAAATTGGGGCTTTTTTTTGTTTCTAATGCATTGTAAATTATAATACAGGAACTAGCTTCTTCTTGTGTCTTAATATCTGAGATGGAATTAAAACAATAAATTAAAGACTTTTTTAAGAAAGTTGTATGTTGACTTCTTTTCTTAAACAAGAAAGCCAGGTAATAAAACCATGGGGAAGTCGTAATTTAGTATTAAGTCTGAATTTATTTGCTTGGTTTAATAAGGAAAACGCTTTTGTACTTCTTTTTTATTTCTTCTAAATTTCGTTCGGCCTCAATTCTGGTTTTAAAATTCCCAACCAAAACTTTGTAGTTTGGAGTATTGAAAATTATCGTACCATTTATCGGGTTAAACTCTCTTTTAAAGCTAGATAATGTTTTTTTTGCTTCTTCGCTTTTACCACTAAAAATTTGAATTTTGTAAGTGTCATTGGTACTAATTGACGTGTTAATTTTACGTTTATCATTCAATAATTGCTCAAATTTAGGGTCTTGGTTTAGAGTAATATTTTGGTCTTGAGCATTAATATTATATGTGAATGCAAACATAGATAATGATAGGAAAATCTTTTTTGAAGGAGTTAAAATTCTCATAATGTGATGGTTTTTGTACAAAAGTAGTATTTAAAGTTTATATGTGAAATGTTCTTATTATTTAGAATTGATATAAATTGATATTTAAGACTATTTTAAGGTTTTGAGAATAGTACTTAAATTGTATTTTTGTGCAAGTTTTAAAAAAAAGGTGTTCGATTTTGACTAATTAGATACAGAAAAAATCATACCAAAAAATTAGTAGATAATTTTATACTATATGAAAAAGGTGGGTAACCATAATTCGATCTCAAGAAAATTGCTGCTTAGCTTATCGCTAACGCTGATTTTCTCCCTAACTTCATTTGCTCAAGATCCTGCTGCTCCTGCGGCGACTGAAGCTGCTGCTCCGGTAGCTGCATCTGGTGGAGATCCTGTAAAAGGGAAAGAACTTTTTAATGCAAATTGTGCTGCATGTCACAAATTAGATGCTAAATCAACAGGCCCTGCTCTAAGAGGTATTGCCGGAAAGCATGATATGGCTTGGATTTACAAGTGGGTGCATAACAGTTCTGATATGATTAAGTCAGGTGATCCTGTTGCAGTTAAGCTTTTTGAAGAGAACAACAAGTCTGTAATGACTGCTTTTCCTCAATTATCTGAAGGTGATATTGATAATATTATCGCTTATACTTCTGAAGAAAAAGCTGAGCCTGCTCCTCCTTCTGGTGGTGCGGCTACTCCTCCGGGAACTAATGTTGACGGTGGTGGAATATCTAATAATATTATTTTAGGCGCTCTTGCCCTTGTAATGGCTATTTTGGTTGTGATGTTGTTCATGGTGAACAAAGTGTTGACTAAGGTTGCAAATAAAAATGGTATTGAAGTATCTTCGAAAGAAGCCAAAACTCCAATCTGGAAAGCATTTGCTAAAAATCAATTTTTAGTTTTAGTTACTTCAATCTTTTTACTTTTGGCAAGTGGTTATTTTGTATATGGATTTTTGATGCAAGTTGGTGTAGATCAAAACTATGAGCCAATTCAGCCAATTCATTACTCTCATAAAATTCACGCTGGCGATAACGAAATCAATTGTAAATATTGTCACTCTGCTGCTCGTGTAAGTAAAAATGCAGGTATTCCTTCTTTGAATGTTTGTATGAACTGTCATAAAAATATTTCTGAAGTTGCTGAAACTACTGCTACGCCAGAGTACACCAAGGCATTTTATGATGGTGAGATTCAAAAGTTATATGACGCTGTTGGTTGGGATAAAACTAAGCAAGTGTATACTGGAAAAACTAAGCCTGTAAAATGGGTTCGTATTCATAATTTACCTGATTTTGTGTATTTCAATCACTCACAGCACGTTTCTGTTGCCGGAGTTGAGTGTCAGACTTGTCACGGTCCGGTACAGGAATTTGAAATCATGAAGCAATATTCTAAATTAACAATGGGTTGGTGTGTTGATTGCCATAGAAAAACTGATGTTAAGATGGAAGGAAATGCATATTATGATAAAATTCATGCTGAACTTTCTAAAAAATACGGTGTAGAGAAATTAACTGCAGCGCAAATGGGAGGTTTAGAATGCGGTAAATGCCACTATTAATCGAATTATTAAGATTTTAATATTTATATACAATGTCATCAAACAAAAAATACTGGAAAAGTGTTGAAGAGCTAGAAAATAGTTCTATTGTTGAGGCGCTTAGAAATAACGAATTTGTTGAAGAAATTCCTACTGATGAGTTTTTAGGAAATGCAGATGCTTTAGCTACATCTGGAACTTCACGTCGTGACTTTTTAAAGTACGTAGGATTTAGTACTGCAGCCGTAACTCTTGCTGCTTGCGAAGGTCCTGTTCACAAGTCTATACCTTATGTGTTACAACCGGAACAAATCATTCCAGGTGTTGCTGATTATTACGCAACAACTGTTTTTGATGGTTTTGATTTCGCTAACCTTTTAGTAAAAACTCGTGAAGGTCGTCCAATTAAAATTGATAACAATACTATTTCTGGTGCTAAGTTTTCGGCCAATGCTAGAATTCATGCGTCTATCTTGTCATTATATGATAGTATGCGTTTGAAAGAGCCTAAATTGGAAGGGAAAAATAGTAGCTGGTCAGCTGTTGATTTAAAAATCAAATCCAGTCTTGCTGATGCAAAAGCAAAAGGAGGGCAAGTTGTATTATTGACTAATACTCTGGCAAGTCCGTCAACTGAGAAATTGATTGGTGAGTTTATTGCTAAAAACCCAAATGCAAAGCATGTTGTTTATGATGCTGTTTCTTCATCAGATGCGTTAGATGCATTTGAAACTGTGTATGGAGAAAGAGCTTTAGTTGATTATGATTTTTCAAAAGCTTCTTTGATTGTTTCTGTCGGAGCAGATTTCTTAGGAGACTGGCAAGGTGGCGGATATGATTCGGGTTATGCAAAAGGGCGTATCCCTCAAAATGGTAAAATGTCTCGCCATTTTCAGTTTGAATCTAATATGACTTTATCTGGTGCAGCTGCTGACAAGCGTGTTCCAATGACTACAGCTGATCAAAAACAAGCTTTAGTTCAAATATATAATATTGTCGCAGGTGCGAATATTAATGTTTCTTTAGAAGCTCACTTTAAAGGTGAAGTAGTAAAAGCTGCTCAGCAACTTAAGGCTGCTGGTTCTAAAGGAGTTTTAGTATCCGGACTTGAAGATAAAAATGCTCAATTATTAGTTTTAGCCATAAACCAAGTGCTGGCTAGTGAAGCTTTTAGTACTGCCGGAACTAGGCAAATTAGAAAAGGTTCTGATGCTGTTGTTGCTCAGTTACTGAAAGATATGAATGCAGGAAGTGTTCATACCTTGATAATGAGTGGTGTTAACCCGGCTTACACTTTAGCGGATGCTGCTTCTTTTGAAGCGGGATTAAAAAAGGTAAAAACTTCAGTTGCATTTTCTTTAAAGGAGGATGAAACTGCTTTACTTACTACAATTGCTGCTCCAGCTCCTCATTACTTAGAATCTTGGGGAGATGTTGTGATTACAAAAGGAACTTATAGCTTGACTCAACCAACTATTCGTCCTATATTCAATACTAAACAATTTCAAGACGTTTTACTATCATTAAACGGAATTCCTGGAACTTTCTATGATTATATCAAAGCTAATTCAGCTGGTATTATTGTGGGTACTTCTTGGAATAAGGTTTTACATGATGGTGTTTTTGTAATAGGTTCTACTGCCTTATCAGCAGGTTCTTTTGATTATGCTGCTGCTGCAAGTGCCTTAGCTAAGTCAAGATTAGCCGGAGATTTTGAATTGGTATTATATACTAAAACAGGAATGGGTGATGGACAACAAGCAAACAATCCTTGGTTGCAAGAGTTTCCAGATCCAATTACAAGGGTTTCGTGGGATAATTACGTAACTGTTTCTAATGCTGACGCTAAGAAACTTGGTTTGACAAATGAAATTGTTGCCAACGGTGGTTTAAATGGTAGTTATGCTACAATTACTACTGCTGATGGTGGTAAATTAGAAAATGTTCCGGTAATTGTTCAGCCTGGACAAGCTGTTGGCACAGTTGGTTTGGCTCTAGGGTATGGTCGAAAAGCAGCTTTAAAAGATGAAATGCAGGTAGGTTTAAATGCCTATACTTTATATAAGAACTTCAATAGTGTTCAATCTGTTTCTATAGCGAAAGCAAATGGAGTTCATGAGTTCGCTTGTGTTCAGGGTCAGAAAACATTAATGGGTAGAGGAGATATTATTAAAGAAACTACTCTTGAAATCTTTAATACTAAAGATGCTGAACATTGGAATGAAAAACCAATGGTATCTTTAGATCATCAGGAAGTTGAGGCTACAACTGTAGATTTGTGGGAATCCTTTGATCGTACTACAGGGCATCACTTTAATCTTTCAATCGACTTAAATGCTTGTACTGGTTGTGGTGCATGTGTTATTGCTTGTCATGCTGAAAATAACGTTCCAGTTGTTGGTAAAGCAGAGGTAAGAAGAAGCCGAGATATGCATTGGTTGCGTATTGACAGGTATTATTCTTCTGAGAGTACTTTTGAAGGTGATAATGAAAGAAAAGAAAATATTGCCGGTTTATCTAGTTCATTATCTACTTTTAATGAAATGGAAAAGGCTGGAGAGAATCCACAAGTTTCATTCCAACCAGTTATGTGTCAGCACTGTAATCACGCACCTTGTGAGACAGTTTGTCCTGTAGCTGCTACATCTCACGGTCGTGAAGGTCAAAACCACATGGCATACAACAGATGTGTTGGTACTCGTTACTGTGCAAACAACTGTCCATATAAAGTACGTCGTTTCAACTGGTTCTTGTACAACAAAAACACAGAATTCGATTACCACATGAATGACGATTTAGGACGTATGGTGTTAAACCCAGACGTTAACGTTCGTTCTCGTGGAGTTATGGAAAAATGTTCTATGTGTATTCAAATGACACAAGCTACTAAATTAAAAGCTAAAAACGAAGGTCGTCCAGTTACTGATGGCGAATTCCAAACAGCTTGTTCTAACGCTTGTTCTTCTGGAGCAATGATATTTGGTGATGTTAATGATACTGAAAGTAAAGTTGCTAAATTAGCAGCTGATGAAAGATCATATCACTTATTGGAGCATGTTGGAACAAAACCTAATGTGGTTTACCATGTTAAAGTTAGAAATACGTAGTACAAAAAATTATTAATTAAGAAACAATATAAAGGATTATGTCGTCTCATTACGAAGCACCCATTAGAAAACCTTTAGTTATAGGTGATAAATCTTATCACGATGTAACAGTAGATGTAGCTGCACCTGTTGAAGGTCCTGCAAACAAACAATGGTGGATTGTATTTTCAATCGCATTAATAGCCTTCCTTTGGGGGTTAGGTTGTATCATTTACACCGTATCTACCGGTATCGGAACATGGGGATTAAATAAAACAGTTGGTTGGGCCTGGGATATCACGAACTTTGTTTGGTGGGTTGGTATTGGTCACGCTGGAACATTAATTTCTGCAGTATTATTGCTTTTCCGTCAACGTTGGAGAATGGCTATTAACCGTTCTGCAGAGGCAATGACTATTTTCTCAGTAGTTCAGGCAGGTTTATTTCCAATTATTCACATGGGACGCCCATGGTTAGCATACTGGGTTTTACCTATTCCAAATCAATTTGGATCTTTATGGGTAAACTTTAACTCACCATTACTTTGGGACGTGTTTGCAATTTCAACATATCTTTCGGTATCATTGGTTTTTTGGTGGACCGGTTTATTACCTGACTTTGCTATGCTTCGTGATAGAGCTATAACTCCTTTTAATAAAAAGGTTTATTCTATCCTGAGTTTCGGATGGAGCGGAAGGGCTAAAGATTGGCAGCGTTTTGAAGAAGTATCTTTAGTATTAGCTGGTTTAGCTACTCCTCTTGTGCTTTCTGTGCATACTATCGTATCGATGGATTTTGCTACTTCTGTAATTCCTGGATGGCATACAACAATTTTCCCACCATACTTCGTTGCTGGAGCGGTATTCTCAGGATTCGCGATGGTAAATACATTGTTAATTGTTATGAGAAAAGTTTCAAATCTTGAGGCCTATATCACATTACAGCATATCGAATTAATGAATATCATTATTATGATTACTGGTTCTATTGTTGGTGTTGCATATATTACTGAGTTATTCGTAGCTTGGTATTCAGGTGTAGAGTATGAGCAATATGCGTTCTTAAACCGAGCTACCGGACCTTATTGGTGGGCATATTGGTCGATGATGACTTGCAACGTTTTCTCTCCACAATTTATGTGGTTCAAAAAATTAAGAACTAGTATCATGTTCTCATTTATTATTTCGATTGTGGTAAACATCGGAATGTGGTTTGAAAGATTTGTAATTATTGTTACTTCTTTACATAGAGATTACCTTCCATCTTCTTGGACAATGTTCTCACCAACATTTGTTGATATTGGAATTTTCATCGGAACAATTGGTTTCTTCTTTGTATTGTTTTTATTATACTCAAGAACATTCCCTGTAATTGCTCAGGCAGAGGTAAAAACAATTTTGAAAGGAACAGGAGATAATTACATTAGAGAAAGAGCAAATAAAGATTCACATCATGAGTAATAAAGTAATATACGCCATTTATAATGACGATGATATTTTGATGGATGCAGTAAAGAAAACCAGAGCTGCTCATCATCATATTGAAGAGGTTTTTACTCCATTCCCAGTTCATGGATTGGATAAAGCAATGGGTTTAGCACCAACAAGATTAGCAATTTGTGCTTTTTTATATGGATGTGTTGGAATTTCTGTTGCAACAACAATGATGAGTTATATCATGATTCATGACTGGCCACAGGATATTGGTGGTAAACCAAGTTTTAGTTTCATTCAAAATATGCCATCTTTTGTGCCAATTATGTTTGAGATGACTGTTTTTTTTGCTGCCCATTTAATGGTAATCACTTTTTACATGAGAAGTAGACTGTGGCCATTTAAGCAAGCTGAAAATCCTGATGTGAGAACAACAGATGACCATTTCTTAATGGAAGTCGCTGTAAAAGATAACGAAGCAGAACTTGTTGCTTTTTTTGAAGGTACAGGAGCTGTTGAAGTTAAAGTAATTGAAAAGAATTAATTGTAGCTATGAAAAGGATATATAAAATAACACTTTTAGTTGGTATAACTATTTTAGTTTCATCTTGCCACAATAATTCGGCACCAAACTATCAGTATTTTCCTAACATGTATGAATCAGTAGGATATGAAACATATTCAGAAGCTTCTGTATTTAAAGGAGGAAAAGAAGGACAACTTCCTGTAGAAGGAACTATTAATCGAGGTTTTGAACCTTATGAATACCCAAATACGACTGCTGGTTATGAATTGGCGAAAGCAAATTTAAAATCACCTTTGAGTGAAGCAGACAAAAGTTCTGAAAAAGGAAAAGAACTTTTTGAAATTTACTGTATTAGCTGTCATGGTGCAACTGGAAACGGTAAAGGTAAATTGGTTGAAAGAGAAAAATTTCTTGGAGTACCTAGCTATAAGGACAGAGTAATTACTGAAGGAAGTATCTTTCACGTTGAGACTTATGGTTTAAATGCAATGGGTTCACATGCAAATCAATTAAGTGCCCACGAACGTTGGTTAGTTGCTGACTATGTTCTAAAACTAAAAAGCCAATTATAATTGTTGAACAAACTGATCGTAATAGATATGTATACATTTTCAAGTAAATTAAAAACTTTTTCTATCATCCTAATGGCTCTTGGTATATTAGGAATTGGATATGGTTTTTTAACTGCTCCTAAAAATATTGAAGAGGTAGAAGCCCTTCTAACTAAAGAAGCATCAGAGCACGGTGGTGGACATGGTGAGGCTACTGTAGCTGATCATGAGGAAAAAGCAGAAGCAACTCAACATCATGTAACGGTTGAAGCTGTTCAACACGAAGAAGCAAAAGATGCAAATATTGAAGAGTCTGTAAGTAAAGATTCGGTTGTTGCTAATGAAGAAATTCCTCATGAAGTAAATTCCCAAGAAGTGCATGAAACTGAGCCTGCTGTTGTACATGAGGAAAAAGCCAGTAATCACGCTGAAGTTTCTCATGAACATGATCCTAAGGCACATGCTGAGCATGTTCTGCACCAATTGCAAAACAAGCCTTGGTCAGCTTTATATGTAGCTTGTATTTTCTTTTTACTATTATCGATGGGAGTTTTAGCTTTTTATGCTATTCAACAGGTAGCTCAGGCTGGTTGGTCCCCTGTTTTATTTAGAGTTATGCAAGGAATTACTGCTTATTTACCTGCAGGTTCTATCATTTTCTTTATTATATTAGTATTATGCGGATTGCATTTTAATCATATTTTTGTATGGTTAGGAGAGGGTGTAACGGATCCAAAAAGCACTCATTATGATGCTATTATAGCTGGTAAATCAGGATATCTTAACTTTCCTTTCTGGATTATAAGAGCGGGTGTTTTCTTATTAGGATGGAATTTATACCGTCATTATTCAAGAAAAAATTGTTTGGCGCAGGATAATGCTAATGATGATTTAAATTATAAAAAGAATTTTAAATTATCTGCTGGTTTTTTAGTATTCTTTATTGTATCTGAGTCTATTATGTCTTGGGATTGGATTATGTCATTTGATCCACACTGGTTTAGTACATTATTCGGTTGGTATGTATTTGCTTCTTTCTTTGTAAGTGGTATTACTTCAATTGCATTAGTTACCATATACTTAAAATCTAAAGGTTATTTAGAATTTGTAAATACAAGTCATATACACGATTTAGCTAAATTTATGTTTGGAATTAGTGTTTTCTGGACTTATTTGTGGTTTTCTCAATTCATGTTGATTTGGTATGCAAATATTCCTGAGGAGGTAACTTATTTCGTTACAAGAATTCAATTATACAATCTGCCTTTCTTTGGTGCTGTAGTTATGAACTTTGTTTTCCCAATTTTGATATTAATCAATACAGATTTCAAACGTCTTAACTGGGTAATTGTAATGGCTGGAATTGTTATCTTATTAGGTCACTATGTTGATTTCTTTAATATGATTATGCCTGGTACAGTTGGTGACAGATGGTTTATTGGAGTTTCTGAAATTGCATCTATTCTTTTCTTCTTAGGTTTATTTATTTTTGTGGTGTTTACTGCTTTGAGTAAATCTCCTTTGTTGGCAAAAAGAAATCCTTTTATAGAAGAAAGTAAACATTTTCATTATTAATATTTAAAGAAATAAACAGATGACAAGTTTGTTGGTAATTGTAGTTTTAGTTTTATTAGCAGTTGCATTGTGGCAATTGACCAAGATATTTGATCTTACTCAGGTAGGTTCATCTTCGGACGATTCACAGGTTGCATCAGATAATGACAATAATGTTCAGGGTTATATAATGTTTGGCTTTTTAGCTTTCATTTATACCTTTACTATTTATGGATTATTGAAATGGGGTAATTTAGCACTTCATACACCTGCTTCTGAACATGGTAGTTTAGTAGATGGTTTAATGAATATTACTTGGGTATTGATTTTCACAGTACAGGTCATTACACAAGGTTTATTGCATTGGTTTTCTTTCAAATACAAAGGGAATAAAGATAAAAAAGCATTATTCTTTGCTGATAGTAATAAACTTGAAGCAATCTGGAGTATTATACCATCTGTTGTTTTAGCAGTTTTAATCCTTTATGGTTTGTATGCATGGAATAATATCATGTTTGTAGATAAAGATGAAGATGTTATCGAAATTGAATTATATGCACAGCAATTCAAGTGGACTGCAAGATACGCTGGAGCTGATAATACTTTAGGTAAGGCTAATGTTCGTTTAATAGAAGGTGTTAATACTTTAGGTGTTGATATGTCTGATAAAAACTCTCAGGATGATATTGTAGTTTCAGAATTGCATATTCCTAAAGGTAAAAAAGTGCATTTTAAAATGCGTTCGCAGGATGTACTGCATTCAGCATATTTTCCACACTTTAGAGCACAAATGAACTGCGTTCCTGGAATGGTTACAGAATTTGCTTTTGTTCCTACATATACAACTGCTGAATACAGAGAACTCCCTTTTATGGTTGAGAAAGTAGCTAATATTAATAAACTTAGAGCTGAAAAAAGTGCTGAACTTATTGCTAAAGGAGGTACAGCTTTAGATCCTTATACATTTGACTATTTATTATTATGTAATAAAATTTGTGGAGCCTCTCATTACAATATGCAAATGAAAGTTGTGGTGGATTCTCCTGAGGATTATAAAAAATGGTTGAGCGAAAAAACTACTTTGGCTCAGGATATTAAAGCTGCAGCAGATGCAGAAAAACCAGTTGAAGGAGCAACTCCTGCAACAGATGGTACAGCTAAAGTTATTGATACTGTTAAAGCTGTAGTTGATACTGTTAAAGCAGCTGTAGCTAAAGTTGCGATCAAATAATATTATTAAGAAAATTTAAAGTACACAAATATGTCAGCAGAAGCGCACGATCACGATCACGATCACGGACACGATCACGAGCACGAACATCATCATAAAGACACTTTCATTACTAAATATATTTTTAGTATTGATCACAAAATGATTGCGAAACAATACTTAATTACCGGTATTATAATGGGTATAATTGGTATTGCAATGTCCTTGCTTTTCAGAATGCAATTAGCTTGGCCTGAGGAGTCTTTCAAAATATTTAATGTTTTATTAGGAGATAAATTTGCACCTGATGGTGTAATGGCTAATGATATTTATTTAGCTTTAGTTACAATTCACGGAACTATAATGGTTTTCTTTGTGCTAACGGCTGGTTTGAGTGGTACTTTTAGTAATTTACTTATTCCACTTCAAATTGGTGCAAGAGATATGGCTTCCGGATTTATGAATATGATTTCATATTGGTTGTTTTTCTTATCAGCTGTCATCATGTTATGTTCCTTATTTGTTGAGGCTGGACCAGCATCTGCAGGTTGGACGATCTATCCACCATTGAGTGCTTTGCCTCAGGCGATTCCTGGATCAGGAACAGGTATGACTTTATGGTTAGTTTCTATGGCAATTTTTATTGCATCTTCTTTGATGGGATCTTTAAATTATATTGTTACTGTAATTAACTTAAGAACAAAAGGAATGTCTATGACTAGGCTTCCACTTACAATCTGGACTTTTTTCGTAACAGCTATTATCGGTGTTATTTCATTTCCAGTGTTATTATCAGCTGCTTTATTATTAATATTCGACAGAAGTTTTGGTACTTCGTTCTTCTTGTCAGATATCTATATTGCAGGTGAGGTTTTACACTACCAAGGAGGTTCACCTGTATTGTTTGAGCACTTATTTTGGTTTTTAGGTCATCCTGAAGTTTATATTGTTATTTTACCAGCTATGGGTCTGGTTTCTGAAATTATGGCTACGAACTCTCGTAAACCAATTTTCGGTTACAGAGCGATGATTATGTCTGTTCTTGCAATTGCATTTTTATCTACAATTGTTTGGGGACACCATATGTTCCTTTCTGGGATGAACCCTTTCTTAGGATCAGTATTTACATTTACTACTTTATTGATTGCAATTCCTTCTGCTGTAAAAGCATTTAACTGGATTACAACTTTATGGAAAGGTAATTTACAATTTAACCCTGCAATGTTATTCTCTATAGGAATGGTTTCAACTTTCATTACTGGAGGTTTGACAGGAATCATTTTAGGGGATAGTACTTTAGATATTAACGTTCACGATACTTACTTCGTAATTGCTCACTTTCATTTAGTTATGGGTATCTCTGCACTTTACGGAATGTTCGCTGGTATTTACCACTGGTTCCCTAAAATGTATGGAAGAATGTTAAACAAAAACTTGGGGTATATACACTTTTGGGTTACTGCAGTTTGTGCTTACGGAGTTTTCTTCCCAATGCATTTTATAGGATTAGCAGGTTTACCAAGACGTTATTATACAAACACAAACTTCCCTTTATTTGATGATTTACAAAATGTGAATGTTTTAATTACAACATTTGCTCTTATTGGAGGAGCTTTCCAATTAGTATTCTTGTATAACTTCTTTAGCAGTATCTTCTACGGTAAGAAAGCAGTACAAAATCCATGGAAATCTACAACATTAGAATGGACAACTCCAGTTGAACATATCCACGGTAACTGGCCAGGTGAAATTCCTCACGTATATCGTTGGCCATATGATTACAGCAACCCTAATCATGATGTAGATTTTGTACCACAAAATGTACCGATGATGGAAGGTGAAGAAGTGCTTCATCATTAAAAATTTATCTATTAGAAGGACTGAAAACCTTATCTGTTTTGATTCCTTCGTTTCATAGATTAAAAAAACGTTTATAATTGAATTTTAAAATTCATTATAAACGTTTTATTTTTTTAACTAGTTTTTTATTATGGATTTATAGCTTGATCTTTTTGACATATATAAAACAATGTTACTATTCCTGCCTTTCATATTACAATACGTTGGGATTTTTTAAATGGAGTTTTATCAATATTGAAGTAGCATAGGAATTGATGTTAAAATTTCAGGGTAAGATATATATGATTATGATATTGTAAATCAAATTCGATCAGTAGTGCAAAAAAGCCTCTTGCTATTGTTTTACAAGTAACTTAGAGAAATATTGATTATTACAAAATAAAATATAAACAGAACCCTGTAAATTGATTAAGTGCTATATTGATGGTAACACAATCATTTTTTACTGATTTAGATAAATAACCTGCATTGTCAAAGTAGCTAATTTCACCTTTAGTTTCTTTATAATTGATTCGTATTTGTCGTAACAAAAAATCTGTAGTTTCTAATTTACTTAGGATAAATAACAATTTTTTTATTATCATATTCATTTCGGTCAATACACGAGGTTTAGCTATTCTATAGCAGACAGGATATTATACTATAGATCTTAAAATCTTCAATTACACCATTTAATTTAGGATTATTAATTGAGGTTTACCAAAATATTTCTGACTTGTACTACCAATGTTTGAAGGCTTAACAAAAACAGTTGTATTGAAAGCAACAGAAGGAGCAGGGGAGCTATTTTTGAACCTCCATCAAAATTTGAATTGCCTATAATTTTTTAAGGTAGGGTATTGAGTGATATATTTTGATTCTTTATCGCAACAATCAGATTCTGTTTTAGGCATTGACAGGATAATAATTTAGCTCATGATCTGGTTAGCAGTATTTTTCGAAGTTTTGGAGCCGAAACTATGAATTTTCGCTTTTGCAATACAGTTACCCTAGGTTTTATTTGTTTCAGTACCGCTTTTGTCAGTTACGCTTGCAGCACTTTTGAGTTTGTAAGCAATTGAAAATGCCTTCTTATCGGGTCTTGTTAGGTAGTACAAATAGCGATAGGAGTATAATTTACATTTTTTGCAGTAATCATAATTTGTCTGGGAACACCTAAACTGAGATTGTATTGTGAGGTCTGTTCATAACCTCTTGTGAAGGCATTATTATTTGTAGCATTCAGATGAACTCCTGGTTTTAAAACCTTTCAGCCAATAGATTAATTGCCGGAATCATATAGCTCTGGTTGCGTTTGTTTTCCTGTAATTCTAGGGTGTCAACACCTGCTATCGATTGGATTGTAGCAGCATAGCATGTAGTGTTTCAATTGTTTTAAGTCATGTGCATCATTTCTGTAATTAATTGTTGATAAAATAAAGAACAATAATTCAGATATAATGGTTTGCTATAAATTGGTTCTGATAGTCTTTTTATGGCTTACTATTGTTATTTTAAGAAGATTTAATTTTTCATGATTAATTCATTTTAATGGTTTAAATAGTTATTTTAAAGTCTTAGCAACTTCATCTTTAATTTTTTTTAGCCGGTTTTGTTTGTAAGCGAGATAACAATTATATTTTTTTTTATTATTTTTTTTAAGGAGTATTCTTAAATGTAGGTAATTATTTGTATTTTTGATAATATATTATAGAAAAACATTATATAATATTATAGTGTTAAATTGCTGTATTAGTAAATAGTATAACTTAAAAACCAAATACTATAATTTATCGTTTATTTAGCGATTAACACATAGTATCAAAGAAGTTCTTTCAATTCTTTTACGCCTTGTTTTTCGTTATATTTTCAATATTCACAGGGGTTTACAATTGTTGGGAGAAAAAAAGTACAACAATTCTTTATTGTCCAAACGTTTCCTGAATTCACTATTTTTGAAAACAATATTTTATATTTTACTATCAACTATTTAGGAGTGTTTGTGTTTTAATAGGTATAATGAACTCAGTATTTGTTTTTTTAAATTTTTATACAAACAATCAAATAATTATAAATTAATAATCATATATGATGAAAGATTACATTTATTTTTATTTCGGAAACAACTTAAAAACAGTTGTTTTTGGATGGCTTTTGCTGCTGTCGTCAGCCGGTTTTGCACAGATAACAAAAACGATAGGTGCAACAGGAGGTGATTATACTACATTAAAAGCGGCGTTTGATGCAATTAACTCTGGTGTATTAACAGGAACAATTACGTTACAGGTGATTGATAATACTACAGAGACCACTACAGCAGTCCTGAATGCCAGTGGTACAGGAAGTGCCAGTTATACTAGTGTTATAGTTTACCCTACGGCTACTGGTAAAACGATTTCAGGTACTGTAAATGGAGCACTTATTGACCTTGATGGTGCAGATAATGTAGTTATTGACGGTAGGGTTAATCAGACCGGAACTAAGAACCTTACGATTTCAAATGCCAGCGTCGCTTCTACAGCAGGAACTTCAACCATTCGGTTTATTAACGATGCGAGTTCAAATATCATAAAATATGCCTACATAAAAGGTTCTACGTTAGATGCTACTGGCGGGATCATTAATTTTAGTACAACTACAGGCACTACCGGTAATGATAGCAATACCATTGATAATAATAATATTACCAACGCTGCCAATGCAAACAGACCTTTAAATACTATATATTCTTTAGGAACCAGTGCAAAGGAAAATGATAACAATACAATCAGTAATAATAGTATTTATGATTTCCTAAATAAAATTGCTGCTTCTAATGGTGTTAACCTTTCTACAAATTCAACTGCCTGGACGATTTCTGGGAACAGTTTTTATGAGACCACACAATTTAATACTGACGGAAGTATTGGTAGTTCCTATGCTTTTACAGCAATTAATGTTAATAATGCAGGTGTGAATTTTACGGTTTCCAACAATTTTATTGGAGGAAGCGGTGTACAATGTACAGGAACCTGGGAAAAATCATATGCGGGTGCTGCTGGTAATGCAGTGGGGAGTAATAATCAATTTTCAGGAATTGCTATTAATGTTGGTATAGGAACAGCAAGCAGTATACAAGGGAATACAATTAAAGGATTTAACTGGATAAATTCAGGGAATTATATAACCGGATCGTTTAATGGTTTACTGTTATCCGGGGGCACTCTTAATGTAGGTACTGTTGTTGGAAATACGATAGGTTCACCAAGCACTGCTGATGCAATTAAATACAAAGGTGTCGATGGTTTTGTTAATGGTATCAACATTAATGCTGCTTTTGCTACAGGAAATATAAAGGTAGAGGGGAATCTGGTGGCTAACATAACTTTGATAGACTATTCTGCATTTACAGGCATATACAAAAGTGGGAATAGTTTAACTGTGAATATACAAAATAATACGATTAGAAATATTAATGCGACAGGTGTCTCAGCTGTCAGGCTTGCAGGAATTAAAACGGAATTTGGAATAATGAATGCAACTGGATATGAAATTATTGGTAATACCATTTCAGATATCACAAATTATTCTATTTCAGGGGGAGGTGTTTCAGGGGTAACCGGAATTCTTTGTCCTATAAAAGCAAATATTATAAATAATTCGATATCGAACTTAACGGCTTATGGTGTAAATACAGATATTGTTGATTCAAGTGTAGTTGGAATTTTTGCAAGATCTAATCAGGATTTCATAATAAAAGGGAACAGGATTTGGAATATTAAAAATAATAATCCGTCTTTAGGATCTAATGCTGTTCAGGTAGTCGGGGTTTTTTGTGACCCTTCAAATTTTAATAATAATGAGATATCAGGTAATTTTATAAGTGATGTATCTGTAGCAGATGCCAGTTCTACAGGAGCTATATTATTAGGGATTAAAATTCTTTTGCAGTCTCCTAAGCATACTAAGGTATTTAATAATGTTGTAAGTATTAAAGGAACTACAAACGCTACTATATATGGAATTACTGCTGCAGATTCAGGTTTTACAACAACAGGAGGTTATGCTGAATTATATTTCAATACGGTACATATTAGTGGATCTGCTACAGCTGCTTCTAATAAATCATACGCTCTTTTCTCCTTTAGTTCAGTAGGTACGGGATCTGTAAAAAGTAACCTTTTTATAAACACAAGGAGCAATACTGGTACAGCATCGGGTTCGCATTATGCTGCCAGTTTATCAACAGCACCTACTTCAATGGATTATAATGACTATTATGTGTCAGGCACAGGAACTGTATTGGCTCGGTTTAATACTGTTGATCAAACCACTTTGACAGACTGGAAAACGGCAACGGGTCGTGATGGTAACAGTTTAAATATCGACCCGCAATTTACTCATGCAGGTGGAACCAGTGTTCTGGATTACAAAGTAGCCGCTTCATTGGCAGGGACAGCAATATCCGGAATTACTACAGATTATTTGGTTAAAACCCGTACTGTCCCGACTATGGGAGCATTTGAAGAGATCGCTTCTAATATCTCATGGGTAGGAACTACTAACAATTTATGGAATGTGGGTTCTAACTGGTCATCAGGGGTAGTACCTGTATCTTCTAATACAATTTCTATCAATTCAGGGAATCCTGTTCTTAATCAGGATTTTACAGTTGCAGGTGATCTTATCGTTTCGGGAACAGGAACTTTAACTGTAAGTCCGGAGAATACACTAACAATATCAGGAAGTGCTGATTTTGGAGGAAGAAATATCACATTTAAATCAGATGCTACAGCAACAGCCCGCTTTGGAACACTAACCGGTACTTTATTCAATGCGATTAATGTAACCGTAGAGCGTTATATCCCGGCAAGACGTGTTTATCGATTTTATTCTTCGCCTGTAACCACAAGTACATCCATTTATGCCAACTTGCAGGAAGGCGGAAGCAATGCAGCAGGTTTAGGCACGCATATAACCGGAACAGGCGGAGCCGCTAATGGTTTTGATCCTACAGGCACCAATAATCCTTCAATGTTTACTTTTGATTATGCAACACAGTCGTGGATAGCAGTAACCAATAGCAATAACAATATACTGGAGCCAGGAATCCCAACCCGATTAATAGTGCGTGGGGACAGGACTATTAGTTTGGCAACCAATACACCAACGCCTACCAATACAACCCTTAGAGCTACAGGAACTTTATTTACAGGTACAAAAGGAATTTCACAAAGTGCTGTTGCAGACAACTATCTTTTTGTAGGAAATCCATATCAGTCGCCTGTGAATATGAAAACTACGGTAAGCAGTGCCACAAACCTGAAACAATTTTATTATGTCTGGGATCCTACTTTAAGCACCAGGGGGGCTTATGTAGCCAGAGATTTAACAACAGAAATAAATAGTATCTCCTCTGATGTTAATAATTACCTGCAACCTGGGCAATCATGTTTTGTTCAGGCAAATGCAACGGCAGCTACCACATTAAACTTTACAGAAGCTAATAAATATACAGCGAATACCAATCAAAACGTATTTCGTTTCGCAAAAGCTGAAGAGGTATTAGTACCAAACCTTCGTGTTACTTTATACGATAAAAATACCCTAATAGCACAAGGACCTCCTGCAGATGGTCTGGTTGTTGTATTTGGTACTGATAAAACCAATGAAATTGATGCAAATGATGCCGGTAAACTGATTAATCTAGATGAAAATCTGGCCACAAAAACAGACGGTAAATTATTAAGTATCGAAAGCAGGGCATTACCTGTTGCAGCAGATGAAATTCAATTGGATATTAACACCTATCGTTCAACAAATTATACACTGGTAGTTGAAGGACAAAACATTGAAGGGGTTACAGCTAAGCTGTTTGATCAGCTAAATCAAACCTATACAGAAATACCGGAAACAGCTCCAATAAGTTATAATTTTTCTGTTAATGCGGCTAATACCGCAAGTATTGCTCCAGATCGGTTTAAAATTGTTTTTGTTAGTAATCCAACATTAAAAAACGAAATTTTTTTGTATCCAAATCCATCAAACGGGGAGCTAATTAATTTAACATTTACAGATAGTACTCAGGAATCAAAGGTTAGTATTATAAATAGTTTGGGGCAATTAATTTACAGCAAAACGGTAGGAATAGGTGAGACTGTAAATCTAAATCAATCATTCCCTACAGGAATTTATTTTGTGAGGATAGAAAGAGGAGGGAAATCAGTTATTAAAAAACTAATCATTAAATAATTAAAAGTTGTGAAAAATTTCAAGTTGTTTTATTTATTTTTATTAGTAACTGTTAGTTTACATGCTCAGCCCCCTTTTCCTGGAGACGTAGATGATGTTGAACCACCAGCTCCTATTGATGGCTGGGTAATTCCGTCTATTATTTTAGGCTCAATTTTAGGATATCGAATCATAAAAAGGAATCATAAAAATGATTGTATTACTTAATAAAGCAAATCAAGTTTTAAAATCACTGTTTAGACCATTTATACATATAAAATAGTCCAATCTATTCCTTCTTTTCTCCAATACATTCTCAAAAAATCATTCCGTAGCTAAGGCTATGGAATGATTTTAGCCTTAGCTTGAAGAAAAATAACTTCGCATATTTTAGTCTGTTTTAGATGAATAAATGGTGTTATTTTCTTATTAGATAGAGAGAGAAGTTGAACTAAAATTGTTCATAAGAGCTGAATTTTTTAATTATTATAGTACACAAACTGGAAATAAAAAGCAACGATGTTTTATAAACAAAAAGAGTCTTGTGCGATTTAGCAACTTGTTGGCTGAAGTATTTTGTAGGAATACTTTATGTAAACCCTAGAATTAGCAAGTCTTAATGATGTTTTATGTACATATAAAGTAAGAAGTTCTGTTAGGAGTTAAAATTTGTATTGATTTTCGATTAGGTTATTATAATTCCGGACACGAGTTGATTTATTAACTAAGTTTACAAATTTCTACAAATTCTAAAACCCTGATCAGGCCCTTTTCCATTGGCTTGAAAATTGGCTCTAAAATTAGTTTCACAACAAAATAAAGCACCAATCCAACCACCTCCCTTCCAGGCGCGACTAAAAGGTTCTCCTGTTTTGTTGTTTATATTCGAATCGTAACACCATTCTCTAACATTCCCTGACATATCATTTAGCCCAAGTTCATTTTTTAATTTGCTTCCTACAGTTTTTGTTTGGCAATGATTAGCCTCTATATTTTTCCAATTCCAATCGCCGGTTAATAATTTATCTCCAGAATTTCTCCAAGACCAAGTAGTTGTATCTGGATCATCGCTACCACTATATTTATAGTTTTTACTAAGTTGGCCACCGCTGGCTGCATACTCCCATTCTGCTTCTGTAGGTAATCGGTATCCTTTTGATTCAGCTTGGATAGTAATGATCCATTTTACATCATCATATTCATTATTATTGTTTGGATCTTTCTTTGTTTTATCAACAATATAATATTTTTCTAAACCTTCTTTTTCACTTCGGGCATTACAATATTCAATGCAATCATACCAGCTTATTGTTTCTACAGGCAAAGAATCACACAAAAAATGAGAGGGGTTATTCCCCATTGTTGATTTCCATTCTTTTTGAGTGATTTCATTTATTCCAATATAAAAATCGTTAATTTTTTCATTTTTAGCATAAAACTTAGAATAGATATTTTTGAATACGCCCCCTTTTACCAAAACAAAATCTTTGGGTGTTTTTTTTGAACAGGATAAAAAGAGAATAATTATCGATAAGTTAATAATATAAAATACTATTTTTTTCATTTGGTTGTTTTTTAGACTTGTAGTTTAAGTATATAGCTAAAAATGCTGGACGAGTTATCATCTAGCATTTTTAAAAAATAGAAATACGATTTGGTTACCAAACGGTTGCATTGATAGAACCTGTTTTTCCGTTAAAAGCTTCAATAGCAAAAACTTGATAATTGAATGAACCAAAACCTTTTCCACCTTTGTTTTTCCAGTTATTAATATGGTTGGCCATTGTGATTGTTTTATTAGAACCTGTAGAAGAACCTCCCCAACGATCTATGTATTGCCAAAAAGTTGCGGTACCAATAATAGAAGGTGCATTTACTCTTTGGTTTCTAACAAAATTGTAAGTATGACCATCACTACTTACAGTATTTACAGCAGAACCATTTATATTATTGCCTTTTTCACAAATATAATATTCAATTAAGGGGCTGGTAGTCCATCCATACACTCCAACAAAGTCATAACTGCCCGACAATGATCCAATGTTATAGCCAATGTTTTTTGCAGAACCCGGATTCCATCCTTTTCCACCAACGACATCCTTACAATTGCTGTAAGTGATTGAAAAGTTGCCATTGGTTCCTTGTTTTATATCAGCCGTACCTCCTTCTTGATACAATGTCCAAAAAAAGCTTCCGCTTGTTCCTTGTTTTGAACTTATAGTCCTATTTTCAGCTGTAACATAGCCTTCAGTTCGTACACCTGAAACATTGGTTACTTCTTTATAATTTGTATCGTCTGTCGTGCAGCTAGCCAATACAAGTAGTACTCCAGCCATTGGGCTCATTAGTTTTTTTAAAGATTTTTTTTTCATTTTTTTGAGGTTTATTTGGTTGTTTTATAGTTAGTTGTATTTTACACAACCGATTGTTTTTGTAAATATAGTTTTTTTTTATATTATACAGCTTGTCCTACGAAAGTTTAATTAAAAAAATGGTCTCAGTAACCTTTAAATTTGGAAATATTTCCCAATTCCAAAATTTCACAGCTAAACCAGAAATAACAATACACCCGCTTTTTCCAAAAATTAGATCTGATTCTGACATTTGCTATGTACACAATCGATGATCACAAAAGCCTATACTGATGCATCATAAATTTTGACTCGTTTTCATGTAAAAATTGCTTTACGCTTAAAATCAGTTACTTAAATATGTGAAATGCACTATGATTTATACTATATGGATAATGTTTTATAGTCAATTTTATTTTAAAAAAATACATTTAACCTATTACTAACAAATAATATTTTAAAGAAAATGAAAAAAAAATTACACTTAAAAAAGCAAAACAATTTAACGGGAATACTTCTACTTATTTTGTTTTGTTTTTCAGGCACTTCAAAAGCCCAACAATTTATAGGAGGCACATTAGATGGTAATTTTACTAATGTTGTTACAGGATGGACTACCGCTGATTCAGGAGCATCTGCGAGCGTGAGTGGAGGATTTTGGAATATGAGTATGGGACTTCAGTCGAATGGAAAATATCGTGGGGATATTTGGTATAATCTTGCTGGAAATTCAGGAAATTACATCACTCTTAATTCTACTAATGATGCCTATATTGCAATTAAATTTAAAGGAGCCCGACCATCTGGTGCTTTAAAATTTGAAATGAACCGATCTACAGGTCCAACAACTAATGCTTGGGATAACACTGCCTGGAATAGTGGATCACCAGATGGATCGTTTACTGATTCAAATGGAGACAAAACATATTATTTTAAACTAACTAACGATGCTGATTTTGCCGGAGGTAATTTAACCTATAGAATGTTGCACTTGATTGTGGCAGATAATCCAGTAACAGAGACTAGTTACAAAGTAGACTGGATCGCAACTTTTGACAGCACTGCTGCAATAGAGACTTACGTGACTGCCACTACGTTAGGCGTGAATGACTATCAAGTTGGAAATGATGTAAGTATATATCCTAATCCTTCTAATGAAAATAGTTTTAATTTAGATTTAGGAAATTTATTATCTGAATCTAATGTAAATGTGAAAATTTATAACCTTTTAGGCCAATTAGTATTAGAGAATAATATTTTACCTACTTCGTCTACGATCCAAATAAACCACAATTTAAAAACGGGGTTATATCTTGTTATGGTAAACAACAAAGCTAACATAAAATTAATGGTTAAATAAGGAACTCTTTTTATTAAATAATCCATACTAAAATTTTATAAGATATTTTAGTATGGATTTTTTTACAGAAAAACTCGAATCCTCAGGGCTGCTAAAAACCTTGACCATTTTATTACAGAGGGGGCAAAAGATAACATCCGTTCAATTTTTTTTTTAGGGAAACAGAACAAATTATGTGTCGAGATGCATTTTGAAGAAAACTTTTTTGTTCTTGATGTAATTTTCTACCGAAAATCACTCCTGATGAAAATCCATCCTCAAAAACTAAATTATTCTGAAAGAACATAATCAATATACCCCAAAAAACAAACTCCTGCAAATATGAAATCAAAATTAAAAGCCTCAATATTTTGCATTGCAGCCTCCCTTGTCATAATGGCTTTTACGATAAAAAAAACAAATGTACCAACCATTTATTTGATTGGACTTGTTGATCCAAAAACTATTTTTTTACTTTATTTTTGGGGCAATTTTTTTACCTGCATCCTTATTTTCAGTTATTCCTTTTCCTATGCTACAAGTGATAACAGAAAAACCCTAAAATGGTTTGGTTTAGGTAAACTACTGCTGACCATCGCATGGGTATTGATTATCCTGAGAAACAGCATTGACGATTTTATCTCGATTAATGTTGCAAACTCCATGATTTTTTGTGCCTGCTGTTATGAAACGATAGCGATGTTATCGCTTCTTAAAGTTCATGCAAAGAAACGTTACAGGCTTCAAATTGCAATTACTATTGTTGCCATATTCGTTTTCAATCTGGGAACTTTTTTAGGAAGCACAATGAACACGCGGGTTTTAATTGTAGCTATCGGAGTATTTGCTATTTATTTGCCCGCAACAATTCATTATTTTACTGAAAAAGGCCAAAATTTCTTCAGAGCCTTTTATGTATTCTGCTATATCGGATTTGAGATTCTGATTGTAATGCGGGCAATTTACAGGTATATGCATCCCAAGAATCAGTTTTTCTCCCACGACATACTGGATAGTTTTTATAGCATCGGTTTATTTTTATTGACCCTTGTTGGAATCGTGGGTTTTTTATTGCTGGTAAAAGAAAAGCAGGATCAGAAAATCCAGAAGCTTCTGGAGGACAAAAACCAATTCTTTTCTATTATATCACATGATTTAAGAGGACCATTAGGATCAGCTGTTTCCCTCTCAGAATTATTATTTGAAGACATCGATAAATATGATAAGGAGGAAATCAGGGAAATTTCAGAAATGCTCTGTCAATCCAATAAAAACAGCTACAAACTACTCGAAAACCTATTAGAATGGTCACGTGTGCAAACCGGAATGATTGTATTCAGTCCCCAAAAAATAGTGCTAAATACATTGATTGAAGAAAATATAGATCTGAATAAAAGTGCCGCATTAAATAAAAATATAACTCTTTTTTTTGAATCAGCAGATCTTATCGAAGCTGAAGCAGATAAAAATATGATTGATACTATTTTACGTAATTTACTGAGTAATGCCATTAAATTTACTGATAGAAACGGTAAAATTGAAGTAAGACTATCAAAAACAGACCAAAAAGTAGCAATATCTGTTACTGACAACGGTATTGGAATTCCTGATGATATCAAAGAAAAGTTATTTAAAATAAACAGAAAAGTGATCCAAAAAGGAACCCAAAATGAAGTTGGCAGCGGACTCGGATTATTGCTTTGCACGGAATTCATAAACATCCATAATGGCAAGATTTGGGTAGAAAGTCAGCATGATAAAGGCAGTTGTTTTAAATTTACCCTGCCGTTAGAACAGATTTATTAGGCAATGTTTTAGCAGGATCTGTTTTTTTTAAAACCTGAGTTCAATTATTAATATAGAGTAAGCTGTTTTGTATTTCGTTTTTCGAATTTAATTGCTGTTTTTTAAAGTAAAAATTGGTATACGATAATCTCTGCGCAACTACTTAAACAACATGTTTTTTCTCTGGTCTATCAGGTATGTCAAATTTTGAAATTTGTTTGGATTGGATGAATCACATTGGATTCTAAATCTAATATCTTTTATTTAATTCTAGGGTACATATTAGCTTTTATCCCCTATTTCTGCATGGTTTTCTTTCCATAATATCTATAATTTATAGTGATTGCATTATAATTTATCGTCTAACTGTGTTATTCTGACTAATATTGAATTGTTAAAGAAACATGTTTTTAATTAGTAATAAACAATTGAATTGTTGTTGAGTATTTGATCAAAATAAAGCGTTACAACAGTTATGATTTTAAGAATTATACGAAAAATTTAATTTAAAAATTTAAACAGAAGGATTAAGTGTTTTGTCTTAGTTATGGTAATGTCTGTTTATATGAATAGACAATCTCATTATGCCGGGCAGCATTCATTAAAACTGGAGTTGGACGATAGTAAAAATGTAAAGATTTTGGCATTTGATCTTCATGATTTAAAATTACTTTACAGCCCGTTTCAAGGATAAAATGATATGTGAAAGCAAGTAGATTATGGATATTTTGGTCAATAGGCTTAAGACCAATGCTGGGATTTTTAGCAGTCAGGAAGAAGGCTGTTTTACTGTTACCAAATTAGGCAGATGGGAATCGCTAGATCGTGATCTTAGAAGGCATAGTCATATATAGGGCATGCAGATCAAAGTTGTTTACACATCTGATAATCCTAATATCGTGGCAGTAACTTATGGGGTTGTAATACTGGCAGGCAAAATGGGAAATGAAGGAATGGTTGCATATAGCATTCTGTATTGTACAATGACTATTATATTTATTACGATCATGTACGTGCCGGGCTTTTGAGCAGCCTTGAGCCGACAACAAAAAAAATAGAAAAATCCATTAACGGAGTATATAGCACGCTCAAATTTAAAATAAATAAAAAAGATATAATCCTAAAGCCAATTTATGACCTGCAACAGGAGCGCTTTATCATTTATCTGGATTTGAATAAATAAGACTTTATCGTAAAATATATATTATGAATATTAAATCACAAATTATAGGTTCGCTTTTTGTTGCAATGGTTGTGACAGGCTGTGCTAATAAAATAAATTATAGTAAACCAAATAAAGACTTTGATGTAGATGCAGAATTAGCATATTGTGCAAAACAATCTGAAAGTGCTATAAAATTAATACCCAATGAAGGAAACATTCCAAGAAGTATAGCAACCAATACTCAAAAGTGGAATTATGTTGATTATAAGGACTGGACCAGTGGTTTCTGGCCTGGAGAACTTTGGTATTTATATGAATTTACAGGCGACAGGAAATGGGAAGAATCTGCAGATAAATTTACCCAATATCTTATGCCGCTTTCTATTAATCCGGCAGTAGATCACGATCTTGGTTTTCAGGTTTTTAATAGTTATGGAAATGGCTATAGACTAACCAGAAATCCGGAATATAAAGAAGTCATCTTAAAAACAGCCGATACTTTAGCAACACTTTTTAATCCAAAAGTAGGAACCATTTTGTCCTGGCCCAGAGCAGTACCAAATATGGAATGGCCCCAGCATAATACCATCATGGATAACATGATTAATCTGGAGCTATTGTTTTGGGCGTCTAAAAACGGCAGTAATAAAGCTTTGTACGATATGGCTGTTAGTCATGCCACAGTTACCATGCAAAATCACTTCAGGCCAGATTATACCTCTTATCATGTTGTGGTTTATGATAAAAAAACAGGAAAAAAGATAAAAGCAACAACCCATCAGGGATACAGTGACAGTAGTATGTGGGCTCGCGGTCAGGCTTGGGCAATATATGGATATACGATGGTTTACAGAGAAACAAAAGATCTTAAATTTTTAGATTTTGCGCAAAAAGTATCCAGGGTTTATTTAGACAGATTACCACAAGATTTAATTCCATATTGGGATTTTGACGACCCTGCTATTCCAAATACACCAAAAGATGCTTCTGCAGCCGCAGTTGTAGCTTCAGCTCTTTTAGAATTGTCAACATATACCAGTGATCCGGTTTTAAAAAAGGAATATTTTGATAAAGCAGAAAATATGTTAAAAGAGCTCTCAGAAAATTATCAGAGTAAGGACAAAAACTCTGCTTGTTTATTACACTCAACAGGCCATAAGCCTGCTGGTTCTGAGATAGATTATTCTATTATTTATGCAGATTATTATTATGTAGAAGCTTTATTGAGGTATAAAAAATTGCTACAGGGAGAATCTTTATTAAGTTATAAAAATGATTAGCCAACAAAAAGAAATCATAAAAAGAAATCAGGAAAAAGAGGCTAAGAGAACTATTTAGAGATTTCAATATTAAATTAAAACAAAAAAAAATGAATAATAAAAAAATAGTTTACTGGTCAATTGTAGTGGCGTTGGCCGGATTTTTATTCGGATTTGATACCGTTGTAATTTCGGGAGCCGACAAACAATTGCAACAATTATGGAACTCATCAGATTTGTATCATGGTCTGGTAGTTATGTCCTCGGCGCTTTGGGGAACTGTTATAGGTGCTATTTTTGGTGCTGTTCCTACTAATATTATGGGCAGAAAGAAGACTTTAATATTAATTGGAGTTTTATTTTTTCTTTCGGCTGTTGGAACAGCTTTTGCCAATGACTCTGTTATTTTTTCTGTTTTTCGTTTCTTGGGAGGATTAGGGATCGGTGCCTCAACTATTGCAGCACCCACTTATGTTTCTGAGATTGCACCTGCAAAAGACAGAGGGAAGCTAGTTGCACTTTACCAGTTTAATATTGTGTTTGGTATTCTTATTGCTTTTTTTTCTAACTATTTATTACAGGATATAGGAGAAAACTCGTGGAGATGGATGCTTGGGGTTCAGTCAGCACCAGCTCTTGTGTATACTTTATTGGTTTTTGGGATCCCTGAAAGCCCACGCTGGATTTATCAGTACAAAAAAGACCGCGATAAAGCAATTGCTATTCTAAAACAAGTCAATTCCAATGAAGAAACAGCATTAGAAATTGCGGCAATGGATAATGAAAAACAGCAGGAACTTTTTGATGAATCTATTTTTATGAAAAAGTACAGAAAACCTTTAATGCTCGCATTTTTTATAGCGTTGTTCAATCAGTTTTCAGGAATTAATGCATTTTTATATTATGCACCAAGAATTTTTGAATTGGCAGGGCTTGAAAAATCAGCTTCATTTTTCAGCAGTATCGGTATCGGAGTGGTAAACCTGATTTTTACCCTGATAGGCATTTCATTAATTGATAAATACGGACGAAAAACACTAATGTATATAGGATCCTTAGGGTATATTATTTCGTTAGGGTTGGTAACAATAGCTTTTTACTCTCAATGGAAAGGAATGGCTGTACCTGTATTTTTCTTTTTATTTATAGCATCCCACGCCATTGGGCAGGGTTCTGTAATCTGGGTATTTATTTCAGAATTATTCCCTAATAAGCTCAGGGCAGCAGGTACGTCATTTGGTACATCTGTTCACTGGGTTCTAGCAGCGTTGATTCCTTCATTTATACCCTTCTTATTCAAAGAGGTTGGGGCTACTACCGTATTCTGTGTTTTTTGTCTCATGATGGTGTGGCAATTGCTTTGGGTATTTTTTAAAATGCCTGAGACAAAAGGAAGAACCCTCGAAGAATTGTCGGAAAGCCTTTCTTCAAAGTAATTAAATATTAAACAAAACAATTAAAAAAAAAGCAATGGATTTATTTAGCCTTAAAGGTAAAACAGCATTAATAACAGGAGGGATACATGGTTTAGGAATGGCAATGGCAGAAGGATTAGCAAAAGCCGGTGCCGAATTAATTATTAGCAATAATACTCAGGAGCCTTTGGATGCTGCAATTGAGCAATATAGACAATCCGGTTTTACCGCAACAGGTTATGTTTTTGATGTTACTGACGAGGCGGAAGCCGAAAAGCAAATAGCTGAGATGGAAGCCAGACATGGCAAAATTGACATTTTGGTCAACAATGCCGGAATTATTATGCGCGTTTTAGCCATTGATATGCCGGTTGCAGATTTTCGTAAAGTAATAGATGTAGATTTAGTAGGACCATTTATTATGTCAAAATTAGTGGCTAAATCTATGATAGCCAGACAGTCCGGTAAGATTATTAATATCTGTTCGATGATGAGTGAATTAGGACGTGATAATGTAAGTGCTTATGCTTCTGCAAAAGGAGGATTAAAAATGTTGACTAAAAATTTAGCTACCGAATGGGCAAAACACAATATTCAGGTAAATGCAATAGGACCGGGATATTTCGCAACATCACAAACGGCTCCAATTCGTGTAGATGGTCATCCGTTTAATGATTTTATTATCGGAAGAACCCCCGCCGGTCGTTGGGGAAATCCTGAGGATCTTGCCGGAACAGCTGTTTTTTTAGCTTCTGATGCCAGTAGATTTGTTAATGGACAGGTTATCTATGTTGATGGTGGTATTCTGGCAACCATTGGTAAGCCGTCTAATGAATAAATAAGAATTTAGTAGTATAATCCGTTGGGTGTAATTCAAAACAGTTATCAGGCTGAACAAAGTAGAAGTCTTTTCGAAGAAAAAAGCCTTCCATTAAGTTGATCCTAAGACAATACAAATGATTCAGTATGACAATAATTTCCAGAAGTATAGAGCTTCATTCAATTTTAGTCTACTGTTTTGATATCAAATAAAAATTTTAATTATACCCAACGGATTAATATATTAACGAA
This sequence comes from Flavobacterium cheongpyeongense, assembly GCF_003202435.1. Taxonomy (GTDB): domain Bacteria; phylum Bacteroidota; class Bacteroidia; order Flavobacteriales; family Flavobacteriaceae; genus Flavobacterium; species Flavobacterium cheongpyeongense. The sequence goes on along the minus strand of NZ_QJHK01000022.1, from coordinate 38,468 downwards.
AAGCATCAATTTTTGAAATAATATCTGATTTATTAGGATGTAAATCAATAATTATTAGTTGATTATGTTGTACATTGTAATTGTTTCTAATACTACTATGGTTATGCAGATCTGCTACAATTAATAAAATATCGAATGGGTATTCTTTTATAATCCTTTTTCTCAAAAGTTTGTTTATTGAATTAAGGTAAAGAATCTCTTTTGACAGTTGATAAAGGAATTTTAATTTTTCTACAAAATTTTAAATAGGTTAGTATTCTTATTTTAAATGTTATTTTTTCGTTAATATTGTATTTATTTAAGTAAAATATTGTTTTTAATTTATTGTTTATTGTCGACATCTATTTAATTTTTAACTTTGACAATACGTTAAATTTTAATAATACAATATAAATACTATCTATTTAATTCAGATCAATGAAAAAATCAATAATTATCTGGTTGATCATCCTTTCTTTTAAACTCAGTTTTTCTCAATATTCTAATTTGAAAATTGAAAATTTCGATACAAATAATGGTCTTTCAAGTAGTACCAGTGTTGAAATATTTCAGGATAGCGAGGGTTTTTTGTGGTTTGGGACAATAGATGGTCTTGATATGTACAATGGTTATGAATTTGAAATTTACAGACCTATCATTAATGATCCGTATTCTATTAGTAATAACAGGATTAATACAATAACAGAAGATAGTAAAGGATTGTTATGGGTGGGTACAAGTAATGGGTTAAATATTTTTGACAAAGACTCACAAAAGTTTTACAGAGTGAATCTTTACAGTAAAAATGTTAAAAGAATAAATTTAAGAGAAGAAATAAATAGTCTGTTATTTGATAAAAAAACAAATTTACTTTGGGTGGGGACAAAAAATGGATTATTAAAAATTAATCTGGCTTCTTCGATTACACCTTCTTTTGATAATTTAGATTTTATTCGTTATGTAAATGCTCCAAAGAATAAAAAATCCATAGACAATAATAATATAACGAGCATTGTTCAGGATAAGTACGGTAACATTTGGATAGGGACAAATGGAAATCATTTAAACAGATACAATCCAAAAGCAGATTCTTTTGAAAGAATTAATATTGTTTTTGAAAAGAAGCAGTATTTAGATCATTTGCCAAAGCAAATCCTGATTGATAAAAATGGTGATTTTTGGATTGGAAACGATATGGCCCATCTTTATGTTTTTGATATTAAAAAAAGGGCAATTAAAAAAGTAGCAACAGTAAATTACACGATACCAATATTCCATTTATTTCAGGATAAGAAGGGACTTGTCTGGGCATCTACAGATGGCAGCGGAATCTATTTGATAGATAAAAATAAAGGAGCAATTCAGCATTTAATACAAGATCATAATGATTCGTATTCATTGCCTAATAACCAGCCTTCAAAAGTCTTAGAAGATAAAGACGGTATTTACTGGATTGCTACATATAATAAAGGAATCAACAAATTGGCTTTATTTAAATCTTCATTTGGGCATCATTTTTATAAACCAAACAGTGATAAAGGACTAAGTACTAAGATTGCCCAATCTGTGATAGAAGACAGTAAAAGGAGGATTTGGATTGGTACAGATGGAGGAGGGCTGGATTTGCTTGATAATAAAAACGGATCTTTTAAACATTATAAGACAATTCCGGGAAATTCCGGTTCCCTAAGCTCCAACAAGATTTTATATTTATTAGAAGGAGAAAATAATATTTTATGGGTGTGTACCTGGGACAAAGGACTCAATAAGTTCAATGCCGACACCGGATTAGTAAAAAGATATGAAAATGATCCGGGAAATCCGTTCTCAATTGGTCAAAATACGGTTTGGTGTGCTGCAAAAGACAATCAAAAACGAATATGGCTTGGCACTTCAACAACAGGATTAAATTTATTTGATACCGAGTCTGAAAAGTTTTTTAAGTTTAAGAATATAGTAAATAATCCGAAAAGTCTGATCAGCAACTTTGTTTTTTCTCTATTTACAGATTCTCAGAACCGCTTATGGGTGGGGACTTCATTAGGGCTTTGTTATGTGAAATTAAGTAGTTTAAATAAAAGAATCCCCGATAATATTAATTTTGAAGAGATAAAAATTAAGAATATTCAAGGCAATCGTATCAATCATATAACAGAAGATTATAAAGGAAATATCTGGGTTAGCACTGATATGGGATTATATCAATTAGACAGGAACTTAAAATTGAAGCATTCTTATTCCTCTAATAATGGACTTCCAAATAATCTGGTCGTGGGAATTCAGGAAGACCATGATAAAAATATATGGATTAGTACTAAAAGCGGATTGTCATTATTAAACCCGAAAACCCAAAATATTAAAAATTTTAATGTGCATGATGGATTGCAAGGGCTGGAGTTTCAAAGCAAATCGATTGCAAAAACCTTTGATGGACGGATTATTGTTGGCGGAATAAATGGTTTTAATATTTTTTATCCTAATGATATTTCCCTTAGTTCAAATAAAGTTGTGCCAATTATTACTGATATTAAGGTGTTTAATAAAAGAATAAATGCCGGTGATACCATAAATGGAAGGGTACTTTTTAATAAATCCATATCAAATCTTGCCGAGCTGGAATTAAAGTATAATGAAGGTTATATTTCGTTTGGATTCGTTGCTTTAAATTTTCAAAATCCTGAACGTGTCAAATATGCTTATAAGATGATTGGTCTGGATCATGATTTTATTACTGTAAATAAAAACAGAATAGCTAATTATTCCAATTTAGCACCGGGGATCTATAAATTTGAAGTTATAGCCTCAATAGACGGACAATGGAAAAGTGCTGGAAAGACCAGTCTTTTAATCAAAGTACTTCCTCCTTTCTGGAAAACATGGTGGGCTTATTTATTTTATTTTTTGATACTTATAGGAGGTGTATGGCTTGTATTGGATTTTTACGCTAAAAAAATAAATGAAAAGAAAGAACACGAACTAGATCAGATGAAACTCCGTTTTTTTATCAATGTCTCCCATGAGTTCAGAACGCCCCTGACGTTGATATTAAATCCAGTTGAGAAAATATTATCTCAATTAAATGATGTTGAAGAAGTTAAAAAATCAGCTAATTTGATTCAGAAGAGCAGTAAGCGACTGCTGTATCTGGTAGATCAGCTTTTGGATCTCAGAAAAATTGAATCAGGGAAATCATATTTGGAAGTAACTAATCTTGATATAGTTAAGTTTTCTAAAGAGATATTTTACTTGTTTGAAGATTTGGCAAAGACCAAAAACATTCGGTTTGTTTTTGAGTCTTCGTTAAAAGAGTATTATGGTATGTTCGATCCGGATAAAATTGAAAAAATACTGGCCAATTTATTATCAAATGCTATCAAATTCACGAATAATAAAGGGATAATTAAGATTTCGATTTCTGAAGAGGAAAGCTTTAAGAAAAAATATAAGTGGTTCTTTTTTAGTCCTGTGACTTCTCAGAAAATGATTCAGATTAAAATTACGGATACAGGGATTGGATTTAAAAAGAAACAATTGAAAGAGGTTTTTCAACGATTTTTCCATGCAGATTCTTCAAAAACGGGAACAGGAATAGGGTTGAATTACACCAAAAGTTTAGTCGAATTACATCAGGGTGAAATTTCGGTGGAAAGTGAATATAAATCCGGATCAACATTTACGGTTCAAATTCCAACAGATATAAAAACAGACGGTAAACAGGTCAGAAAAGGTTTCAAACTGAATATTTTGCCTAATAAGCAAATGGACAGCATAGAATCAGTGGCCTATGAAATTGCTATTACAGATGAAGCTGATGTCCTTCAGGATGTAAGCAGAGAGGAAGAAAAAGGAAATAAACCAGTAGTACTCCTAATTGAAGACAACAAAGTGCTTCGCAATCATATTAAAAATGAATTAAGCGACCAGTTCAAAGTTAAAGAAGCAACTAATGGTGTCGAAGGGTTAGAGAAAATACGTAAATATTTCCCTGATGTCATAATTAGTGATGTGATGATGCCTAAAATGGATGGATTTGAATTGTGTCATGAAGTTAAAAATGATTTTGAAATCAGTCATATTCCAATTTTACTATTAACGGCAAGGAATCTGGACGAGGATGTTCTTCAGGGCTATCAGACAGGTGCAGATGGTTATATTTCAAAACCATTTAATATGAATATTTTAAAGGCGAGAGTTGTTAATCTTTTGGAAGCCAGAAAAAGAGTGCGTGATCGTTTCTCAGCTATTGGCGGTATTGTTCCTTCGTCTGAGATGACTGTTAATTCCCTTGACGAACAATTTTTAGAAAAATCAACTAAGATTGTAATAGCGAATGTTACTAATATTGATTTTACGCTGGATGATTTAATTGGAAATCTGGGCATGGGAAGATCACAATTTTATCGAAAAATAAGTTCGCTGACAGGTCAGAATCCCAGTAATTTTATTAGAACCATCCGATTAAAGTATGCTTCTGAATTATTGTTGACAAATAATTATTCGATAAAAGAAGTGGCTCATAATTGTGGTTTTAACTCGACTGCCTATTTTACAAAAACATTTAAGGAAGTTTTTAAAGTTACTCCAACTCAGTATATTCAGGATCAAAAAGAAAAAAAGGAGTAAAACCAATTTTGTACATAAATAAAAGTTGAACTAATCAGCCTGATTTTAAATTTAAAATCAGGCTTTTTTTATATACAGCTACTAATTGTTCTCGTTTGTTTATATGCATAAATGATATAATGCGATGTAATATAAAAACAGGCTCATTTTTATAAGGCAATATTGAATAGATAATCGGTATTAGGGCTGTTTTATGTCAACAAATTAAACTTAATCAACACATTCAAAAACTGTTTTTTTACCGCTTTTTGTTTTTATAATTAGTTTTTGTAGGGGAAAATAGATGCAAATATCAAAATGGATGATAAGTTATAGTCTTTGAATGATTTGTTATAGCGCTAATATTCTTTAAATATTTAATATTGTATGGGTATTATTCGTGATATGCTATTTAAATCACTATAAAATTATGTATATCAAAATTATTAAGCTAAAAAAAAATAAATGTGAATTTTTTTAAAAAAACGTAACCATTCCTGAGAGTCTAAAATATTTAGATCAAAAACGAAATTAAAATAATAAACCAACTAATTTACTAACAAAAAGTGATCACTATGAAAATGAATTTTTTAATAAAAACAAATTTATGGCTCAGGCTTAAACCATCTTTGGTTTTGTCTTTCCTTATTTGCTTTTCTTTCCAGTCTTTTGCCCTAAGTAAAGAAGAGTCAAACATTTCGAAGAGTTATGTACGAAATGAAGAAGCAGATCAAATAATAATTAAAGGGAAGGTAACTTCAGCAGAGGATAATTTAGGAATCCCGGGGGCAAATGTTACTATAAAAGGTGTTAAAGGAGGCGTGACTACCGATTTTGACGGAAGCTATACCATTACTGTAAGTTCTCCGGATGTAATACTTGTTTTTAGCTCTGTAGGTCTTAAAACTAAAGAAATCCGTGTAGATGCGCAAAGAATTATCAATGTAACTTTAGAAAATGATGTTGCAGCTTTAAAGGAGGTAATAGTTGTGGCTTATGGAACACAAAAGAAAATAACTTCCACAGGTTCTATTGAAACAGTAACAGCTAAATCTTTGCAAGACAGGGCAGTCACAAATCCAGCATTGTCTTTGCAGGGGCAAACGCCAGGTTTAGTAGTTACCCGTAATTCGTCCAGACCAGGAAGAGAAGGTCTTAATTTACAAATTAGAGGGGCTACTTCTATCAATGGTGGCTCTCCTCTTATTGTTATTGATGGTAATCCAGCTATTAATAATGAAGCTTTCTATAATATGAACCCTGACGATATTCAATCGGTTACTGTCTTAAAAGATGCTTCAGCGGCACTTTATGGTTCGAGAGCCTCAAATGGAGTTATTATGGTAACTACCAAAAAGGGGAAAAATGGAAAAATGAAAGTGGAACTTGCTACAACAACAAGGGTAAATGTTTTAGGGATTAGACCTCAAACACCAACTATGCAACAATACGCAACAGCTTGGTTAGATGCAGCGGAACAAGATGGAGCCCAGGCCAATTATTGGGGATGGCAGTCTAAAGAAAATTTAGAGTTAATGAAAACAGGGTATGCGGGAATTTACCCAACCCAATTTTGGGGTAATATCTATATATCGAATTCTCCAAGATATGAGGAGATGTTTGGTCGTTCTGTTTCTACTTATCACAATGGTAGTATTTCGGGAGGTACTGATAATACCAATTACAGGGTATCTTATGGATATTCAGAAGATGTTGGTGCCCTTCAAACGGCTTACGATGGAAAAAAGCAGTATAATGTAAGATTGAACTATGATTATAATGTAAACAAATGGTTGAAATTAGAAACCAATATTTCGTATTTTAAATACGATCTTTCATCACCTTCTTCTGGTATGGACGGTTCGGTATCACAAGACCCACCATTTTTTCCATCAAGAAACCCTTTCGGACAATGGTATGCTAACTTTAATATAGCAGGGAATCGTAATAATGTTGCGGCTACTGTAGATGGAGGGAGAGATAAAACGACCAGAGACCAGATCATGATGAATGTAGCAGCTACATTCAAATTGTATGATGGTTTAACTTTTCAAACGAAAGTGGCTTATAACAAAGATTTTTTTAATAATCTGAATTATGTTATAACAGTTCCTCAGTATAGCTGGTATGGTACTTTAGCACCTGAGTCAGTTAACTCGGAGTCTTCTATAAGACAGGAAAATAAACAAATTACGTATCAAAATTATGGTGGATTTTTAAATTACGATAAAAGTTTTGGGAATCACAGTTTTGCAGCTCTTTTAGGGATGACTGCTGAAAAAACGGAAGATGTTCGATTGTATGGTTATAGAAAAGGCTTTATTGATAATGGAGTGTATGATATAAATATGGGGTCTATTGAAAATAAGGTGGAAGCAACAGGAGGCAGAGGACATAAAGGATTGTATTCTTATCTGGGACGATTCAATTATGCTTATAAAAATAAATACTTGTTTGAAGGGAGTGGCAGACGTGATGGTTCTTCTCAGTTTGGGCCTGGAAATAAATGGAATAATTTCGGAGGAATACAGGCAGGATGGGTTGTGTCTGAAGAAGGGTTTATGAAAAATATCAAGCCATTAAGTCATTTGAAATTGAGATATTCTTATGGAGAAATGGGATCACAATCAGGTGTTGGTAATTATAGTTACATTTCTAATATTAGTAATGGTAGTGCCGTTTTTGGAACCACGGCAGCGCAACAAGCCTCTAGTTGGGTTAATGGAATAACTTCTAATCAAAATTCATGGGAACGAGTTGTGATGAAAACCTACGGTGCCGATTTTAATTTCTTTGACACAAAATTATTTGGATCGTATGATTTTTTTACGAAAAAAAATGTAGGAATGCTTACTGATATTATTTATCCGGATGTATTAGGTGGTCTTGCTCCAAAAACAAATGCAGGTGAACTTGAAACCAAAGGATGGGAGGTTTCTTTGGGTTACAGAGGTGAAATAGGTAAATTAAAATATAGTGTTTCGGCTAATATGGGAGACACCAGAAATATCCTGCTTAAAAAAGAAAATGCTGAAGTTATCACTCCGGGAGTTAATTATAATGGCGTGTTAGGGCATCCTTTAAATCCTGTTTTCTTGTATCAAACAGCACTTTTTCAAACCCAGGCTGAAGTAGATGCTTATTATGCAAACACCAATAACAATGGGGCACTTCCTTCAGGATTAAATGTTTTACGACCAGGAGACACTAAAAGAGTGGATTTAAATAATGACGGGATGATAGATGCTAAAGATCTCAAATTTATGGGGGACACAGCAGCGCATTATGTATATGGTGTTAACTTAAGTGCTACTTATGGTAAATTTGATGTTTCAACCTTTTTTCAAGGAGTTTTAGAGCAAAATGTGCTAAGAACAGGTTTCTTGTCTTATCCTTTTAATACAATTTATGGTAGCCAAACAACTGCTTATTTAGGTAAAACCTGGACACCTGAAAATACTGATGCAGCTTATCCAAGATTGACAACTAATACAACAAGAGCAGCATGGAACTGGGAAAATAATGATTTTGCCTTGCAAAATAACCGTTATATCAGGCTGAAATCGTTAATAGTGGGATATACTTTAAAAGATTTAAAAATTGCCCAATTTCAATTAGATAAGTTTAGGGTTTATTTTTCAGGAAATGATTTGTTTGAATTTTCAAAAGTTAAAGATGGATACGATCCTGAATTTGGAGATAGTTCAAATAACATCTATCCATTTACCAGAACCTTTTCTTTAGGATTAAATGTTTCCTTTTAATTATTAAAAAGACTAATATGAAAAATATAGTAACAACATTAGTACTGTCTTCAGTATTATTATTTACAAGCTGTCAGAGTGATTACTTAGATTTAGATCCTCTTGATGCGCAAACAGAGGCTTCTTATTTTAAAACACCAGCAGATTTTAAAGCAGCATCCAATGATTTTTATAATAAAATGGTGAGCTGGAGAGGGGTTGATGGCAGCAATATATACAACTTCATGGATTTTGGCACCGACTTGACCTCTTTAAGTCAGGATGAAGGAAGGGGAAATACAATTGCTCCTGTATCCGACATATATTGGAGAAATCCTTATAAATATATTAGGGCAAATAATATTTTATTAAATGCTGCGGCACAATACCAAGGTAATAAAACTGATATTGCTCAATATGTAGCAGCAGCAAAATTTTTCAGAGCATGGCATCATTTCTTTTTACTAAAAAGATACGGTGGAGTACCTGTTGTAACCACTGTAGTAGATGTTAATGACGGGGTGTTATATGGAAAACGCAACAGCCGTTACGAAGTGATGAACCAAATCATAACCGATTTAAATGAAGCTATTCCTGATTTGCCATTAGAGCAAAATATAGCAGCATCAGACAAAGGACATCTTAGTAAATGGGCTGCTAAGGCTTTTAAAGCCAGGGTTTTATTGTATGAAGCTACTTGGGAAAAATATGTAGGTACCACTACAGATGGAGATGGTGTTTCAAATGGAGCGGGAACAACTGGTAATGCATCGAATACACAAGCTTATTTAGAAGAAGTAATTGAATTAACCAAAGATGTAATGAGTAATGGTGGTTATGAATTATGGAATCATAATGCAGAGTTGAATAATTTTAGTATGTATTATTTGTTTAATCTGGAAGATGCAGGCTCTAACCCTGCAGGATTGGATAAATCAACAAATAAAGAGTTTATTCTTTATAATAAGTACGATTTTAGTTTATTAACAGGCAATACCAATTTAAGTCATACGGTTGGTTCAAGATTGGCTCCTTCCAGAAAATTTATGGACATGTTTCTTTGTTCAGATGGTTTACCTGTAGACAAATCGCCTTTGTTTCAAGGATATGTAAAAGTAGGGGACGAGTATAGAAACCGTGATTATAGATTGACTTCTTATTTTGTTGATTTAGCCACCGATGCAATTCCGGTTTCTGGAGCCATAAAATTGTTTGGTCCGGGAGGAGATAGTGGTTCGGGTTATGCTAATAGAAAATTTAGGGCATATAATTATGGTACTTATAGAGCAGCAAATACAGAATCAGCCGATTACCCTCAAATTAGATTAGCCGAAGTATATTTGATGTATGCAGAAGCTTTGTATGAATTGAATGGTACAATTACTGACGGACAGTTGAATGAATCGATAAATCTGATTCGTCAAAGAGCAGGGCTTCCAGCATTAACAAATACTTTTGTTACTACTAATAATTTGAATATGTTGGACGAAATTAGAAGAGAAAGAGCCGTTGAATTGTTTGGTGAAAATACCCGCTATGATGATTTAAAAAGATGGGGTGTGGCAGAGCAGATATTAAACGAACCCATATTAGGTTCAGTAATTCAGGCAACTGATTACGAAGGAAATATTAATTTGTATAAACCAACGGCTTATCCGTATGGAGAACTTTCAGTTGCTACAGGAAAAGGAAACCTAAAAGCTTTGTTACTTGATCCAACAGATAACAGAAATTTTCAACGTAAACATTATTTATTTCCTTTGCCAACGTCACAGCTGCAGATGAATACAAAATTGTTACAAAATCCAGGTTATTAATTAGTAACTTTTAAACGAATACTAGTATGAAACATATTATAAAAAATAAAATAAAAGCTGTAATAGTACTATTTAGTATAGTATTAATAGCTTCCTGTAGTGATCAGGAAAAAGATTTTGAAGGAAAACCTCTGGTTACTTATCCGGATTTTACAATTACCGGGATAAGCCCTAATGAAGGGTTTCCGGAAACTAATGTTGTTATTAGCGGAAAAAACTTCGGTACTTTAAAAGAAGCTGTAAAAGTGTTTTTTGGAGGTATTCCAGCCACCTCGGTTGTATCTTGTGAAGATAGTCAAATAGTGGTGACCGTGCCTAAAAAAGCTGTAAGTGGCAAAGTTACGCTACAAATATGGACTCATAGTCACGATGTAGAAAGTGTTTTTACCGTGATTCCTCCACCGGTTATTGAGTCGGTTAGTGCTGATGCAGGTTCTCCGGATGATGTAATTACTATTACAGGTACAGGTTTTGGTAGTGATTTATCAAAATTGGGTATATCATTTAACGGAACAAGCGGAATAGTAAATTCAGTTGAGTCCGGAACAACAATAACTGCTACAGTACCATCTGGTTTTACTTCAGGCAAAATTACATTAACGGTGAACGGCTATCCGGTTGTTGGTCCTAATTTTGCTTACTTAGTTGCGGTTCCTAATGCGACTTATCAATTAGATTTTGAAGATAATTTGAATGCTACCTTTGGAGGAACGGCAGCAACTTATACACAAGGTTTAGGTTCTCCAATAAGTTATGTTACAGGAGTAAGCGGTAAGGCTGTTTCTCTTGCAGGTTATGCAAATGCTGCCGGAGGTACTAATAGCAACATTTTTAATCAAATTTTAGCCTTACCTGTAAACGTGGCACAACATAATGAACTGACCGTTTCTTGTTGGGTAAACTGGCCAGTTAAAACAGAGTGGACACCAATTTTTGAATTTGGGGCTTCCAGAGGAAATCGTTTGTGTCTTTTAGGAAAAGCTGCCGGTTGGTGGAATGGAGCTGGTGATAATTTGGTAGGGCGTACTATTTTTGAAAACGTGACAGGTTTTGCAGGTTATAATGAAACTAATGTCATTACTAATTCTCAGATACCTGTAGAAGGATGGCATCATGTAGCTATGACAACATCAAAAGCAAATAAACAATGTAAAATATATATGGACGGATTACTGGTAAAAACGGGAACACTGCCTGCTGCATACGATTTGACATTATACAATCAGAATCGTGCATACATTGGTGCTAGTACTTATGGTACACCAAATGAACCTGCTTTTGGAGGGAAAATTGATAAATTCCAGATATTTAACTCTGTTTTGTCAGATAATCAGATATATACAATTTATTACAAAAAATAAGAGTTGAAAATGATTAGTAAGATTAAAAACACAATTGAAGACAAAGAATACTAAATCAAGAATTTATTTATTTTAGGGTTAAGTAATTTATTGACCAAGAATAACATCCTTATTCTTGGTCTAATTTTAGAAAATTAAAATATTGAAAAAATGATAAAAACAAAAATCGCAATCGCAATAATTAGCTCTTTATGTTTTGTTGCTTGTAGTTATGACTATGGATTGCCAGAAAAAAAAGACGAGATTGAAGTTGTAAAAACAGAAGATATTACAGTACCTGCAAATATGATTTTTGCTCATCCCGGATTATTGCATTCTCAGTCAGATTTTGACAGAATGAAGGCAAAAGTGGCTGCTCAGATCGATCCTTGGATTTCAGGTTATAATAAATTGATTTCAAACAGTCATGCATCTGCCAATTATGTAATGAAAGGCCCGGTAGTAAAGCTTATCAGAGGTGGAGGTTCTAGAGAAGAGCCAGCAGCAGACAATTATGGAGCAGCAATGCAAGATGCACATGCCGCTTATCTAACAGCGATTCGCTGGAAAATTACGGGAGATGTGGCTTATGCCAATAAGTCCATACAGATATTAAATGCTTGGGCAGCCACTTGTACTTCTATCAGCGGTGATTCTAATAAAGCATTAGCTGCCGGGATTTACGGTTATCAGTTTGCCAATGCAGCTGAAATCATGCGTGATTATTCAGGTTGGAATGTTAACGACTTCGGAAAATTTAAAAAATGGATGCTGGATGTATTTTATACTGAAAACTATCAATTTTTACAGACACATTATAATAACTGTAATACAGTATATTGGGCAAATTGGGATTTGTGTAATTTAGCTTCTATTATGTCCATAGCAGTATTAAATGATGATGTATACAAGTACACTTATGTGATTGATTACTTAATGAAAGGAGCAGGTAATGGACAATTAAAAAAAGCAATCAATTATATTCATCCTAAAAGCAGCAACGACGATATTGATTTAGGTCAAATTCAGGAAAGCGGTCGTGATCAGGGACATACTTTAATGGTTATTGGTATGCTTGGTTCTATTGCCCAAATGGGAGAAAATCAAGGTTTAGATATTTATGGCTATAATGACAATATGATATTGAAAGGGGCTGAATATGTAGCAAAATTTAATGCAGCCAGATTATCAGTGCCATTTACAACTTATACCAATTGTGTCAATGAAACACATACAACAGCAGCTGATGATGCTGGAAGAGGTCAAATTAGACCAGTATGGGAGAGAATTTATAATCATTATACAAAAGACAAAGGAATTACCGCACGTTATATTAAAATAGCTAAAGACATAGGGTATCCTGAAGGCGGAAGTGGTGATTTAAATCCTAATAGTGGAGGATATGATGATTTAGGATTCGGTACTTTATTGTATTCAAAATAAGATACTAATCGTACTTGGAAATTACACCCGTTGGATATATTTTTGATATACTACGGGTGTGTTTTTTAACTAATACAATGAAAATAATTTGTGGAGGAAACTGATTTTACGGATTCTCATAGATTTGAATTGAAAATAGCAGAAAAAACACATTTTTTATCTGTTCAGGACTATTACTGACCAAGTAGGTTGGGGCAGTTTATTCTTTAATAATACATCTTTCAAAAAATAAATAATATGATTAGGCTGTCTTCGGACAGCCTCTTTTGTTTGATAACCTTCAAATAGGGTATAGGGCATGTATAAAAAGTGTATTTGTTCTAATGGGGTTAGGATATTTTCTTTAAAAGTTTTTAGAAGTGTCATGAGTTCGGATTAATGAGACTCGTGTACATGCATAGTTTAATGAACAAAATTACTGCTTAAAGATGATTTTGTTTTTATCAAATAGCCAATCATAAAAAATACAAAACCATTTCAAATTTTAATATTGAGAGGGCTTTATATGTTTATTTAATAAAAAAATACTTCAATTTTTTGGTTTTTGTAATTTAATGGGTTTTAATTTATACATAATGAAATTTATTTTATAATTAATTAGTGTTTATATAAATAAATTTGGGAACAATGTTAATCCTCTTAATGTCTCATACGAGGTATCAGACATAATAGGTTTGCTAATTTATTTTATAGTGATTACTAGTTCTAAAAAAGAAATGAATCATTTCTTTTTTAAAATCTATTTCTTAATCCTTCAAGTAAGTATGAAAGTATTTATGTAGATGTAAAATAGAAAATTATAGCTTGAATTTATTTGTGTTTTTTGTGTGATATACAAATGTAGTTTTGATCTTGAAGATGGATATTAATAATTGATATCATAAGCCGAGTGATAGATTACGAAATTAAAATTTTATTAACTAACCAATTTTAACCACCATGAAAAAAATTTTATTATTTACAAGTCTCATACTTGTAGTATTTTCCAGTTGTTCTAAAGAAGAGGAAAATTTTGAGACAAAAGCAGAAGTAAATGAAGCAGTTCTAGAGAATACTGCTACGACACTTAAAACTTCAAGTTCATTTGTTCACCCAGGTACAGTTTTAACCAAAAGTCAGATGCAGTTTGCTTATAATAAAGCAATTGCAGGTGTTGAACCTTATAAGACAACATTTGCTAATTTTCAAACGAAATATAGTGCGTTTTTATCACCAACTTACACATCGCATGCACATACACAAGTAGGCAGAAATTTATTTAAGAGCGACTACGAGAACGATGCTATGGCAGTTTTTGTAAATGGAGTAATGTGGAATATGACAGGAACTAGTAGGTATGCAGATAAGGCATTGGAATTGCTAGATTCATGGAGCTCAACTTTAACCTCAATTCAATATCCTGACAATGATTGGCAGCTCTCTGTTGGTTATGGAATGCATTTTATGGTATATGGAGCCGATATGATTTATAACTATACCAGCTTTACTGCTGCAAAAAAACAAAAAGCAATTAGCATGTTTAATATTATGTACAATTGTATGACAAACTATGCAACACAATACGGTTTAGCTGTACCATTTGTGAGAGATGGATGGCCTTCATGGGGTTCAAGTCAAGGGAAATTCCTTATGGCTTTTGGTGTTTTTTCACAAAATTTAACAATGTATAATCTTGGGGAAAATTATTTTAAAAAAACAGCTGCTAATGGTGCTGATGTTGGTACAATTCAAACTGCTTTTTTAAATTCAGGACAACCACTCGAGGCAGCAAGGGATCAATATTATGTGCAGTTGGGTTTAGCTAGTTTCCTCGAAGCTGCTCAAATATCATATAACCAGGGAAGTACGACTCTTTATGATTCCCGTAGTGGGGTTATTGGTAAAGCTATGGAATATACGGCCAAGTATAATCTTGCAAATTCAGTAACATGGACATCATGGACACCAGCGACTTCTATTTGGGGCGTTACATACCCTGTTACTTCAATTTCATCAACTAATCGTGGTAGATTTCGTCCTATTTGGTATATGGCTTATAATTACTATCATAATTATCGAGGTATGAATATGCCTTATACATTACAGGTTATTAATAATAATACAATTGAAGGAGCAACTTCAACCATTACAGACGAAGTTGGATTTGGTAGTTTATTTTTTAACAATACTACACAGGCTATTGTATCTCCTTCCTATACCTGGTCAGGAGTATATTAAAATAAATTACTTCTAAACAAATTCAATTTATTACACAAAAAAAATAAATAGTAAAGGCTGGCTACTTTTTAATTAGTAGTCAGCTTTGTTATTTTATAGTAATTGATTTTTGGATTGACTGTCTGTTTTTAGCTATAAATGATATAACCCCGTAATACCGGTGGTTAAAAGCCTTTCGGGTAACTTTTCTTTTAAATATCTTCTAATTAGCCTGCAAAGAAATTCATTAAGATACAGCTCAAGGTGTTTTTTGGGTGATAATTTTCTAAAAAAATTGTTTAATAACTAATTGCATATTGATTTTCAAGCAGCACGATCCCGAATACTTTATCTTCTTCTATTTCTCTAGATTCGACGGTAAAATCATGTTTCATCAATTCCTTCCAGTATAGGTATGAACCCCAATTGTGAAGCTTATGAGCCATGTTCAAACAGAGTCATAAGCTTTTAAATCCTAATTTTTTTTTGATTTTCTTTAATTAAATCCTTTCATGGTTATTGTTAATAAAAATATGGTTTTGTTACCATACAAAGAATGGCAAGTTTGAACGTGTCATTATCGTGCTCTTTACTTCTACATTTACAAACTGCCTGAATTTATCTCTCTTTTCCCTATAAAGGGTAATCAACAAATGTCCTTACTTCCAAAATTCGCTGTAAAACGGAATAAATTCATGACTTTTTATATATAAATCTTTTTAAATTATGAGTAATTACGGGCAATCAAAATTAATTGTAATGATAATGTCGGTTGAATTTTTTGAGAAATAGATCTTAAATAGAAAAAGTCAACAATATAGCAGGATTGCGATTGTTTATGGTTTATAATTTATATCAAATGAATGATAATTTATCACAAATAAAATGAATTGTCAGTAATATTGAAAAAATTATGGAAAATAATAGAACAGGTTTACACTGATAATTCAGCATTGAATACCAGACAAAAAATAATAATTCTATAGTGCTGCCATTCTTCTTAAACCCGATGGTTATGTAATATAGATTAAACAGAATACAGATTTTGGTTGATTTGTATAGTTAAGTGTATTTTATTTTTACAGTTGCTGATTGTTTAATCAGCAACTGTTTATTGCAATTTGAAAAGAACGAACAATTCGATAGACTAAAATAAAATTTAATAATTCGATACCTTTATAAGTATACAAACCAAGGAGTTTCTAAATCCTGTGAATGAATACAATACAAATTTATTTAGTTTGTTTTTATTTGGTTACTCAAGAAATAGTTGCTGATGGTATGTCAGCAACTAGTAACCAAATTTTTTGTAGCTTACTAAAAATATAAAATGATAGACATGCAAAATAAAATCTCCCTACTTTTTTTTCTATTGATTTCAATGAATGCTGTACATGCTCAAAATTTACCTGTTCCTCAAAATATAGGAACACTGCATCCACGTGTTTTTGGCAAAGACATGTCGTTGAATCAGATAAAAGAACGAGTAGAAAAAGAAGATTGGGCAGCGGCTATCATCAAAAAAACTAAAAATAATGTTGCCCCATATATAGATTACTATAAAACAGATAAAACGTGGTTGGTTTCCCGATTGCAGATGTATTGGAAAACCAAATCAACGCAAGTTTACATTAATGGCGGAAAATACGACCATGCCGATGGCGAGGCTCCTGTTCCTACGGTAAAGTTTATTGGAGGCAGAGGTACACCCTCAAATTACAAAACACCTAAAATAGAGGATATCAAGCCTTATATGGACGATCCACGCGGTTTGTATCTTCAAAATAGTACTACCAATGTTTGGGAATGGGGACCTATAGCAGCTACAAGTGGGATTACGAATACTATAAACAGACAAATTTTAAGCATTGCCAGAGATGCAGCATTTCTATATTGGTATACAAGAGAGGAAGAATATGCAAATTTAGCATACAATGTTCTGGATACCTATTTAAAAGGGGTTTACTATTTGAATGAACCGATTGATTTAAGTCACGGTCATCATCAAACTTTAGTTAGTTATATTCAGTTTGAAGTTATTCAGGATCATATATTAAATGAAATAACGCAATGTTATGATTTTTTACATGATTTTATACGCGATAAAAGCCCGGAAAGTATAAAAATTTATGATGCCACTTTGCAAAAATGGGCAGATTTACAAATTAAAAATGGAGTAAGTTTTAATAATTGGAATCTACTGCAGGCAGCACATATTTCACATATAGCGTTGGTGTTAGAAAATAATTCAGCATACGAAAATGGAAAAGGTGCGCAATATTATTTGGATCAGATCATGAACCAAACGTCAACCAGGCAATGGTCCATGAATAAATTGATAGATTATGGTTATGATAAAGAAACAGGAATTTGGAACGAAAGTCCCGGCTATTCGATGAATGTTTTAAGTGATTTTATTTCGTTTGCCGAGTTCTATGACCGCAATTTTGACATCGATTTGTTAAAAGAAATACCCATATTAAAACAGGCAGTAAAGTCAAGTGCACAATATCTTTATCCAAATAAATACATGGTTTCATTTGGAGATGGTCATTACGGGAAATTACGTAATGAACCCATTCGGTATATGATTGAGAATGCACAAAAGTATGGTAAAAAAGAAGATGAGACCTATTTTACCAAAATGTACAAAACTATTTATGCCGAAGGTAAAGTCGAAGGCAAATTTACAGGAAACAATATACAGGATCTTTTTGGCGGTAAAGCTTTGACATTTGATAAAACAATTCAGATGGGGAAACTGATTGATTTTACCACTCCATTATTTTATGTACCCCACAACAGTTGGCTGGTACAACGTCAGGGAGATGGTGATTCGGCACTCATGATTAGCCAAATCGGTTCTTTCGGAAATCATATGCATTCAAATGGAATTGCGATGGAATTGTATGGAAAAGGTTTGCCATTAGCTCCGGAAATGGGACATGGTACCAGTTATTTTTCTATTGAATATGCCGAGTATTATACTCAATTTCCTGCACATAATACCGTAATAGTTAATGGCAAATCTAAATATCCGGAGATGAAGAGCAATCATGCTTTCAATGTAAATGCCGCTTATCCTAAAAGTGGCCTTACTGAAGGAATTCTGCCCGGTATTACTTTTTCAGATGTTTCCTTTTTAGAACCTGAAACCGATAGCAACCAACGTCGTGTGATGGGAATTGTCAAGAACGATCCCGAGGAAGGTTATTATATTGATATTTTCCGTTCGACTCAAAATAAAGGGGACAATGTGAAAAACGAATATTTCTTTCATAACCTAGGACAAAATTTAGAACTAACGACAACAAATGGAACACCATTAGATTTAAAACCTACTTCTAAATTAGCTTTTGGAGATGGCGATTTGATGGCTTATGATTATATGTGGGACAAAAAATCTACAGAGACAGCTCAGGATTTTAAAGGAAAATTCAACTTAAAACTTCAGGACAAAACCGTAAATATGAACCTGTGGTTCCAGGGGCAAGCGGATAGAGAAGTTTTTTCAGTTCTTTCGCCAAAATCAACAGCATTAAGTCATGACTTGCTGCCTGATGAAATTAACAAAAATCCAATACCAACATTGATTGTCAGACAAAATGGAGAAGCCTGGAACAGACCTTTTGTGGCTATTTATGAACCTGCTTTGAATAATACAACAAACATTCAATCGGTGGATTATTTTGGAAAAGATGATTTTACAGGGATTCATGTAACCAACAAATCAGGCAAAGAAGATTTTATTTTTTCGAATACTTCAGCTGATGAAAAAATGTCTTTCAAAAAATTATCTGCAACGGGAAGTTATGGCATAATCAGTGAAAAAGCAGGCGATTTTACACTTTTTCTGGGCAATGGAAAAAACATTTCAAATGGAAAGTACACCATTGATTTAGGGAATAAAATAGGTACAGCAGTATTAAAATCGGAAAACGGAACACTTTCTTTCAATGCTGATACAGTTTCAAATTTAATCGTTTTGGTAGATGCAAAAATCAATACAGCTACATTTATAGATGCAGCGGGAGTTGTATACAAAGGGAATTACAATAAAAAAGAGAATTTTGTAAATTTTACCTTACCAGCATTGCCTTGTCAAACGGTTAAAATTACAATTAAATAATGAAGATTTTTGCTTACATACCTACTAAAATTCATACCATTTTAATATTGTTTGGCTCAATGGTCATTTGTAGCAATTTGACAGGGCAGATCGAGCATCAAAAAAAGAACAGGAAATATGATTTTTCGGCTATAGAAAAAAAAATTCAAGCCTGGGTAGTAAACGGTTATTATTCCGGAGCTTCTATTTTGATAACAAAAAATGATGCTGTCATTTATCAAAAATATTTTGGGAATTATAATAAAGAGACACAAGTTTTTATCGCTTCTGCCGGAAAATGGCTTGCTGCGGCAACAATTGCTGCAGTTGTAGAAAAGACTACTCTTTCTTGGGATGACAAAGTTAAAAAATGGTTGCCTGAATTTCAAGATGCTAAAGGAGAAGCTACTCTAAGACAACTTTTTTCACATACTTCCGGTTTTCCGGATTATCAGCCGAAGGATTCCGTAACAGATAATTATCAGACATTAGAAGAATCAGTTAAACACATTGTTAATTTACCGGCTGATTCACAACCTGGAACTGCTTTTCATTATGGAGGATTGGCTATGCAGGTAGCAGGCAGAATGGCAGAATTGGCTACAGGAAAAGATTTTGAAACTATTTTTCAAGAAAATATTGCTATGCCATTGGGAATGAAAAACACCCATTTTGTGCCAGTGGATAATGGTGGTGGGCATAGCCCAATGTTGGGAGGTGGAGCTAAAAGTACGCTGTATGATTACGCACATTTTTTGGAAATGATAAGTCATGATGGGAATTATAAAGGGAATCAAATTCTAAAAAAAGAGTCTGTTGCCGAGATGCAGGCAGACCAAATCAGGAATGCAAACGTTGCCAGTCACGAATATACAGAACAGGTCAGGGCTGAAAAACAGAATGGAATTTATGGGTTAGGAGAATGGAGAGAAGAAGTGGATGCTAAAGGCAATGCAATTTTAATTAGCAGTCCCAGCTGGGCTGGCGCTTATCCCTGGATTGACAAAACAACTCAGACCTATGGTTTTTTCCTGACTCATGTAAATGTTGAAAAAGCCAATAAGGCAGGTTTTTCGTCATTTTATAATAGTCCGGTTTTGCCCATTATGGTTCGTGATGTATATAAAAACGCAGCTTTGCCAAAAAATGTCAAAACTGGTTTTGTAAATGTGGGTAACGCCAAATTATATTATGAAGAATCAGGAACAGGAGAGCCTCTAATTTTTATTCACGGACATTCTTTTGATCATAGCGAATGGGATCCTCAGTTTTTTGAGTTTGCCAAAAAATACAGAACCGTTCGTTATGATTGCCGTGGATATGGCCATTCGGATATGCCAAAAGAAGGAGTAGAGTTTCTGCATGCTGAAGATCTTTTAAAGTTGATGAATAAGCTTAAAATAAAAAAGGCACATTTAGTCGGACTTTCTATGGGAGGATTTATAGCAACGGATTTTTTAGCGTTACATCAGGATAGACTTTTGTCAGCTACAATGGCCAGCGGTGATATTTTTCCGGTGCCGGGACCATCTCAACCTTGGACAACCGAACAGTTTACTATTAGAAAAGCTGAAATTGAAAAAATAATAAAACGCGGAACCATGTACCAAAAATGGGATTGGTTAAACGGTTTGATGAGTAAAGGAGGAACCAATTTAGAAAAAATAAGAAAACCTGTTTGGGATATGATTTTTAAATGGAATCAATGGCAACCATTGCATGCCGAACCTCGATTGGTGTTGGGGAATGATGCAGAGGCTATTTTAAAGAAACAAAAAATAACTGTTCCCGTAATGGTCTTGACAGGCGAAGTTGAGAAGGAACGTCCAAATAAATTATTAGAATGTGTACCGTCAGCAAAACAAGTTATTGTATCTAATGCAGGACATGTAAGTAATCTGGAAAATCCAGAAGATTTTAATCGATTAGTAATGGAGTTTTTAAAGAATAATTAAAATGATATTTAAAGTAAAATATGTATCTATAGTTACGATATTTTTTTGTTTTCTAACTTTGAACGGTTTTGCAAATCCCAAAGATACTTTAGTCGTTTATCATACGTCTCAGGATATTGTAAAGACCATGCACAATAATGATTTCTCGGTAAAAGTCAGAAAACCCGGAGGAGAGTGGAAAGACTTGTTTGAATATGAAGTAAAAGTAGATCAAGTCGTAGGCTCGGGACATTCAGTTCAAAAAGCCTCGATGGCTTATTTTGATTTCTCAGGAATTGTTGAGGTTGCTGTTACTTCAAACAAAGGAGTTATAAATAATGCCAGAATAAGACCTTTGTCTTACGGCATAAAATCAAAAATAAAAGGAAATACGTTAACTTTCTCCCTATCAAATTCAGCCAGTTTATCGGTAGAAATAAATAATGATATTTTTCACAACCTTCATTTATTTGCGAATCCAATTGAAAAAAATATTCCGGATTCGAAAGACCCTAATGTAATATATTTTGGACCCGGAATCCACGAATTACCGAATCAAAAATTAAAGGTACCTTCTAATAAAACGGTCTATCTGGCTGGTGGTGCTGTACTGAAAGGCCAAATTGCACTCGACAGTGTTTCAAATGTAAACATAGTGGGAAGAGGTATGGTAGATCAGGAAGTCCGACTTGGAATTCATATCGCCAATTCTAAAAATGTAAAAGTAGAAGGTGTTTTTGCGTCCCAATGTTTTACAGGCGGATCTGATGATGTAAAAATTAACAATGTCAAAACAATCAGTTTTTTTGGCTGGGGAGACGGCATGAATGTAATGGCGAGTAACAATGTATTTTATGACCATATTTTTGTTCGTTCTTCCGATGATTGTACCACTGTGTATGGTACCCGAAAAGGATTTAAAGGAGGATGCAAGAATGTAACGATGCAAAATGCTACACTTTGGGCAGATGTTGGACATCCAATTCTCATAGGCACCCATGGAAACAGTGAGAAACCGGATGTTCTGGAAAACCTGAATTACTTTAATATTGATATTCTGGATCAGAAAGAAATGCAGCTCGATTATCAGGGCTGTATGGCTATCAATGTAGGGGATAATAATCTGGCTAAAAATGTGCTGTTTGAAAACATAAGAGTAGAAGATTTTAGAGAAGGGCAGCTGCTTAATTTGAGAGTGTACTACAATACAAAATATTGTACAGCTCCGGGTTTAGGAATTGAAGATGTAGTATTTCGTAATATTGAGTATAATGGACAGAACTCAAACATTTCAATAATAACAGGATATAATGAGCAAAGAAAAGTTAAGAATGTAACATTTGAAAACCTCAAGATAAACGGAGTTTTAGTGCATGATGAAATGCCAGAAAAACCAAAATGGTATAAAACAGCCGATATGGCCCGATTCTTTGTTGGAGAGCATGTTGAGGGCGTTTCTTTTAAAGTGAAATAAAAAAGACAAGCAAAAACAGAAAATACCACAAACAAGTTATTTGTGGTATCTAATAGGTGACATAAGAGAAATTCATAAAAAAATAAAATTGTGAAAAATGAAAAAACGTTTCAAATTACATGCTATAGTAGGTAGTCTTTTGGTAATTGGATTTGTTTCTGGTTGTTCTGTAAAAAGTAAGCTACAGGGAATAAATGTTGAAGTAAAAAACAATCTTGATTTCAATCGTAAGGAAGTGGTTAGTATTCAACGAAGCAATTTATCGGAACTATTAAAAAAGACTTCAGAAAAAGACATACGGGTTAAAATTCAAGACTCTAAAGAATACTTAAGAACTCAATGGATTGATAATGACAATGATGGAAAGGGAGATGAATTGCTGTTCGAAGTGGATATTAAAGCAAAAAGTGTCATAAATTATGCCATTGTTTCCGATACGGTAAAAGTGCCCGAAAGTAAAATAACAACCTATTCCCGTTTTGTACCGGAACGTATTGATGACTATGCCTGGGAAAATAACAAAGTAGCTTTTAGGACTTATGGACCTGTAGCACAACAATTAGTAGAAGAGCATAAAGAAGGAGGCACACTTTCGAGCGGGATTGATCTTTGGTTTAAGAAAGTAGATTATTCCATTATTGACAGTTGGTATAAAAAAAATGTAGCCAGTCCGGGATATTACCATATAGAACATGGAGAAGGTTATGATCCATATCATGTTGGTGCAAGCCGTGGTACGGGAGGAACCGGAATTTGGGAAAATGACAGCTTGCAGGTAGCAAAAAATTATACCAGTTACAAAACAATAGCAACGGGACCATTACGTACTGTTTTTGAACTGACCTATGCTCCCTGGAGTAGTTATGGAGTACATGAAACAAAAAGGATTTCGCTGGATTTGAATTCTAATTTTTCAAAATTTGAAATTAGTTTTCGTTCAGATAAAAAAATTCCAAACTATACTCTGGGAATTACTTTACATGAAAAAAAGGGTGAAGTAAATATTAATAAAGTAAAAGGTTGGTTTCGCCATTGGGAAGCTATAGATGATTCTTTTGTTGGCGAAGGGATTGTCTTAAATCCAGGAATAATAGATACTGCTTTTGCTAATGATTCAAATAAGTCCGATCAAAGTAATCTGTTAATTCTAACCAATCCGGAAAATAAACTGACCTATTATGCCGGTTTTGCATGGACTGGCAGCAGACAGGTTTCGGACGTTACAGACTGGGACGAAATGCTTAATAAACAAGCAGAAATTATTGCAAACCCATTACAAATTATTATTAAATAATATCATTTAGTAATCTATAATGAAAATCAAAATGATATACAGAAAATCATATTTCAAATTTATACTTATAATACATTTACTGATGCTTTTTGGATGTAAATCAGGAGTCGAAAAACAGTCAGTAAATAATGAAACCACACATCTGTCAAAAAACTATATTTCCAAAGTTTGGCAATCGGATCTTGGAGATGGTACGTATACCAATCCGATTTTATATGCCGATTATTCTGATCCGGATGTAATTCGGGTAGAAAATAATTATTATATGACAGCCAGTAGTTTTAATTGTGTACCCGGTCTGCCTATTTTATATTCTAAAGATTTGGTGAATTGGGAGATTATCAGTTATGCTTTAGAAAAACAAATACCAGAGGAAGTTTTTGATATTCCACAACATAGCAAAGGGGTCTGGGCGCCTGCTATACGTTATCATAAAGGGGAATTTTATATTTATTGGGGTGATCCTGATTTTGGTGTATATATGGTAAAAACCAATGATATTAATGGCAAATGGTCAAAGCCAGTATTGGTAATGGCAGGAAAAGGTATCATTGACCCCTGTCCGCTGTGGGATGGAGAAAATACTTATTTGATTCATGCTTGGGCTGGAAGTCGTGCCGGAATAAACAGCGTTCTAACCATAAACAAAATGAATGCAGAGGGGACTATGGTTTTAGATGAAGGACAAAATGTTTTTGACGGACACGACAAACACCATACAATGGAAGGACCTAAACTGTATAAAAAAGACGGCTATTATTATATTTTTGCTCCCGCAGGTGGAGTGGAAACGGGTTGGCAGGTAGTCATGCGTTCTAAAAATATTTACGGTCCTTATGAAGATAAAATTGTACTGGAACAAGGCAGTACTGCTGTAAATGGCCCACATCAAGGAGCCTGGGTAACTACACAAGATGACAAATCATGGTTCATGCATTTCCAGGATCAGGGGGTTTACGGTCGCGTATTGCATTTGCAACCAATGGAATGGAAAGAAGGTTGGCCAGTAATAGGAAAAGATTTAGATGGGAATGGAGTTGGTGAACCCATACCTTCTGGTGTAAAACCAGTAACAGGGAATAATTTACCCATAATGCAGCCCGTGGAAAATGATGAATTTGAGAATGGAAAACCGGGATTACAATGGCAATGGTATGCCAACTCATCTGTAAAATGGAGTGCTCAAATTCCAGGTACAAATTATTTGAGACTTTTTACGATAAGCAAAAAGGAAGAACCCAATCTTTGGAACGTTCCCAATCTTTTATTACAAAAATTACCAGCACCCAATTTTACAGCAACTACAAAAGTAAAATTAACAACCGAATGGGAAACATCAGGTAAAAAAACAGGATTGCTTTTGATGGGTAAGTCTTATACTTATGCAGCAATTGCTTTTCATGATGGCAAGTATTGGATACAACAGGTAAATTGTGTTGATGCTATTGATGGAACCCCGGAAAAAGTGATCGAAGAAAAACCATTGTCATCTAATGAGGTACAATTGCGAATGAAAATCACCACTCCTGATGCAAACTGCCAATTTAGTTATAGTGAAAACGGAATTGACTTTGTCAGAATAGGAAAGCCATCCAAAGCTGAAAAAGATTTATGGATATCAGCTAAAATAGGAATTTTTGCCATAAGTCAGCCCAATGTTAGAATGGGTGGATATGCTGATTTTGAATGGTTTAGAATAGAAAAATAGAAATAGAAACAAATAAAAATCATGAAATTTACAATTACAGCAGTTATGCTATTAGGAGTTGTTATTGCTTCTACTGCTCAATCACATTATCCGGGTCAACATAAAGGTAAATTTACTTTGGATGATTCTAAATCTATAAAAGTTGCTGCATTTGATTTGAAAGATATTACGCTACTAGATTCAAGGTTTAAAGACAATATGCTTAGAGAAAGTAACTGGATTTTATCTTTAAAAGTAAATAGCTTATTACACAGTTTTAGAACCAGTGCAGGTGTTTACAGTGGAGTTGAAGGAGGATATGATACAACTGAAAAGTTAGGCGGTTGGGAATCCTTAGATTGTGAACTTAGAGGACATAGCATGGGGCATATTCTTTCTGGATTGTCATTGCTGTATGCTTCCACCAAAGATAAAGTATATAAAGAGAAAGCCGACAGTTTAGTGGTTGGACTTGCAGAAGTACAAAAAACATTAAAACAAAATGGTTATTTAGGTGCCTATCCTCAAAATTTAATTGATAGGAATATAGCAGGCCAACGTGTTTGGGCTCCATGGTATACGTTACATAAACTCTATGCGGGTTTAATGGACCAATATCTTTATGCAGATAATAAATTAGCTTTAGAAGTAGTGATCGGCATGTCCAATTGGGCTTATGATAAGTTGATAAAAGTGACTCCTGAACAACGAACTATAATGTTGAAAAATGAGTTTGGAGGCATGAACGATTCATTTTACACACTATATGCCATTACAGGAAATGAAAAATACAAATGGTTAGGAGCGTTTTTCTATCATAATGAAAGCTTAGACCCTTTGAAGAAAAATGAAGACAACTTAAATAAAAAACATGCCAATACATATATCCCAAAACTGATAGGATTAGTACGTGATTATGAACTGGAGGGCGGTACGGATAATAAATCTATACCGGAGTTTTTTTGGAATACGGTCGTAGATCATCATTCTTTTGTGACAGGTAGCAATAGCGATAAAGAGAAATTTTTTAAAGCTGATGAACAAGAGCAACATTTAACAGGCTATACAGGTGAATCGTGTAATGTGTACAATATGTTGAAGCTTAGCAAGCATCTTTATGGATTAGAAGGAAATGTAAAATATATGGATTTTTATGAAAAGGCTTTGTATAATCATATTTTGGGACAACAAGATCCTCAATCAGGTATGGTGGCTTATTTTTTACCCATGTTGCCCGGAGCACACAAAGTATATAGTACACCCACACATTCTTTTTGGTGCTGTGTAGGAACTGGATTTGAAAATCAAGCAAAATATGGGGAGACGATTTATTATCATAATGATAAAGACATTTATGTGAATTTATTCATTCCATCAGAATTAAAATGGAAAGAAAAAGGACTTACCTTAAAGCAAGAAACAAAATATCCATATGAAGAATCCACACAGCTAACGGTATCAGTTGACAGCCCTTTAACAATGGGATTGAATATTCGGTATCCATCTTGGGCTACATCCGGGGTTGTTGTAAAAGTTAATGGAAAAAAAATAAAAGTTAAAGCTGCTAAAGGGAGTTATATCAATTTAGACAGGATTTGGAGAAACGAAGATAAAATTGAAATTACATTTCCTATGGAATTGCATTGGAGTTCAGAAGGGAATTCTAATATGAAAGCATTAATGTATGGACCAGTTGTTATGGCTGCAAAATTAGGAACAAAAGGGATGGAAAAACCTGCCCCTTTTTCTAATCCGGCCTTACACAATG
This sequence comes from Flavobacterium cheongpyeongense, assembly GCF_003202435.1. Lineage (GTDB taxonomy): Bacteria > Bacteroidota > Bacteroidia > Flavobacteriales > Flavobacteriaceae > Flavobacterium > Flavobacterium cheongpyeongense. Next base: position 11,083 of record NZ_QJHK01000022.1, on the reverse strand, counting down.
ATTATTATACTTATGACTTTGCTGTACCAGGTACAATTAATAATGAATTAGAAGTTAAAGGGAGGCAGTTTGACAAATGGTTAAAAAGAGTTCCGAAGGAGCCATTAACTTTTAAAAGTATAAAAGTTGGAGATAAAGAAGAATTAACCTTTGTACCCTTATTTGATTTGCATAGAGAACGTTATAACATTTATTGGAATTTAAAATAATGAAATCAAAAAATGAGTCGAATTTTTAGAGTATTAATCTTTTTTCAATTGAGTTGTGGTATCCAAGCGCAATCAGTATGGCAATGGAGTGCAAAAGTCAATAGCGTTATTTCTCCAGAAACAAACGATCATCCGCAAGCGTTTTTATGGATTCCAGAAAATTGCAAACAAGTTAAAGGGGTTGTGTTTGGTCAACACAACATGATAGAAGAAGGGATGCTTGAGAATTCCTACTTTAGAAAAGTATTAACAGAACTTGGTTTTGCTGAGGTTTGGGTTACTCCTGTAGCGAGTTGGACCTATGATATAAGTAAAAACGAAGATAAAGCTATTGATGAAATCTTTAAAACATTGGCCAATACATCAGGTTACCAGGAGTTGGCTTATGTACCAATTATTCCTATTGGACATTCGGCGATGGCAAGTTTTCCATGGAATTACGCTGCTTTTAATCCAGAACGTACCTTAGCCTTAGTTTCTGTACATGGAGACACACCGCAAAGTAATTTGACAGGGAGTGGAAAGCCAAATCCAGATTGGGGCAACAAGAATATTGATGGAATTCCGTCCTTGTTTATAATGGGTGAATATGAATGGTGGGATGCACGAATTCAACCAGCATATAAGTATATTGGAAAACATCCCAAAAGTGTCATTACTTTATTTGCCGATGCAGGCCACGGACATTTTGATTATTCTGACCAGATGGTAAAATATGTTGCTGATTATATTAAAAAGGCAGCTAAGGAAAGGCTTCCCTCAAAGATGCCTGTAGATCATTACGCCAGTCTTAAAAAAATAAATCCAAGTTCTGGATGGTTAATGGATAAATGGAGACATGACTCAATACCAGAATTTGCAGCAGCTAAGTACAATAAATACCAGGGTGACAGGAAAATAGCTTCGTGGGTTTTTGACAAACAAATGGCGAAAGCAACAGAGGATTTTTATACCCAAGCCCGTGGTAAAATAAATCAATACATAGGGTTTAAGCAAAATGGGGAAGTACTAAAACCGGTTAATACTCATGCCGTTTTTCAATTGATATTCAAACCATTAGAAGATGGAATAAGTTTTAATTTAAATGCTTTTTTTGCAGACACTTCAAGAGTAAAAACTACAAGTAATTTTGTAAAAATGCCTATTGGAATTGATAGAATTTGTGGGCCGGTTAAAAAAATAAACGATTCTATTTTTCAAATCAGTTTCGATAAATTAGGGTTTAATAATACCAAACGGAGCAATAACATTTGGCTTTTGGCTCATAATGATGGTGATGAAAATTATAAAAGTGCAGTTCAGCAAATTGATTTACACTTTCCATTAATAAATAAAGAAGGTAAAACACAAATTATCAATTTCAACACAATAAATGATGTGAAATTGGGATTAAAAACGATAAAGTTAAATGCTAAATCAGATATAGGAACCAAAGTACACTATTACGTAAAAGAAGGGCCTGCTTATATTGAAGAAGATAGGTTACATTTTACTAAAATTCCTCCAAGAACAAAATTTCCAGTAAAGGTTACGGTCGTTGCTTGGCAATATGGGATTGCTGGAAAATTGCAATCGGCTGAGCATGTAGAACGTAGTTTTAATATAGTACAATAAATTTTAAAGTTAAATGACAATAAAATTTTTGGTAGTCTAAAATAATTCAAATACAAAATGATAAAAAATAAAATGTATGTTTTAGGGATGTTATTCTCTTGTTTTTTAACAATTCAGGCACAGTCTATACTACAGGAAACAGTTCAGAAATTGAAATCTCCAAACGGAGCTTATGAATTTACCTTTTATCAAAAAAAGAATGATTCAAAAGAAAAACAAATGTATTATACAATTTCCTTTAAGGAGAAAACAGTACTATTAGAATCGGAACTAGGTGTTTTGATAGAAAATCAAACTTTCGAATCAGCACTTGCAATACCAAATGATACCTGTAAAGTATGGGGTGAGAATTTAAATTTTACAGGAGTTCAGCGCAATGCTGTAGATGAAACATGGAAGCCTGTTTACGGTGAAAATTCCACTATCCGTAACAACTATAATGAGATGATCATCTCATTTCAAAAAGGAGAGACTGTAAAGAAAGTAGCAACCGAGGGCTACGATAAAAATAAAAGTTATTTTATGAACGTAATTGTTCGTGCTTATAACGAAGGAGTTGCTGTTCGATACCATTTTCCGGAACCAACTAACGGTTTGTTTCTACATATTGTAGGCGAACAAACGCAGTTTACCATGCCCGAAGAAACATTGGCGTACTACGAACCATGGGCCCAGGGACCATATTCATTACTTCCTCTAAAAGACTGGAAGGGACAAAGCGAGCGTCCACTGACAATGAAATTGGCTAATGGTTTAACTGTAGCTATTGCTGAAGCTCAAATGACCGATTATGCCCGTATGAAATTTAGTTTGAATACTGAAAAGCGCAATACGCTTCAGGCATCACTATATGGTAGTGTAGATGTTATTCCTGCTTATGCTACGCCATGGCGTTTGATTATGGCTGCAGAGAAAGCGACTGATTTAATTACAAACAATACCATTGTTTTAAATTTAAATCCTGAAAATCAATTGAAAGATGTGTCCTGGATTAAACCCGGGAAAGTAATTCGTGTATCAAAAATGACCCAGGAGAATGCTAAAAAATGTGTCGATTTTGCAGATGAAAGAGGATTGCAATATGTTCATTTGGATGCAGGCTGGTATGGACCAGAAATGAAAATGAGTTCGGATGCGACAACAGTTTCCGAAACAAAAGATTTCAATATACCGGAATTGGCAGCCTATGCTGCTTCAAAAGGAATTGGGATTTGGGTATATGTGAACCAACGTGCGTTGATTCAGCAATTAGACACTATTTTACCTCTTTATAAAAAATGGGGAATCAAAGGGATAAAATTTGGTTTTGTACAAGTAGGAAATCAACGTTGGACAACGTGGATGCATGAAGCGGTAAAAAAATGTGCCGAATATGGTTTGATGGTTGACATTCACGACGAATATCGCCCAACAGGTTTTAGCCGTACCTATCCTAATTTAATGACACAGGAAGGAATTCGTGGAAACGAAGAAATGCCTGATGCTGACCATAATGCCATTCTGCCATTTACTCGTTTTTTAGCCGGTCCTGCCGATTACACTATTGCATATTACAGCAAAGCAATAAAAAATACCCATGCACATCAACTGGCTTTATCGGTGGTTTATTATAGCCCTGTCCAGTTTTTATATTGGTACGATCAACCTTCGGATTATCAGGGCGAACCCGAAATTGAGTTTTTTGATGAAGTAAAAACAGTTTGGGATGAAACAAAAGTGCTTAATGGACAAATAGGAGAATACATTACTGTAGCTCGTAGAAATAATACAGACTGGTTTGTTGGGGCGATTACAAATAAACAAGCCCGTAAAATCAAGGTTCCAACAACATTTCTTGAAAAAGGAAAAAAGTATTTAATGAAATCATTTCAAGACAATGATGAGGTTCAGAATAGAACTAAAGTTGCCGTTAAACAACAATTAATAAAAGGGGGGGAAGAGTTGTCTTTTGATCTGAAAGCAAATGGAGGAGTAGCATTAATTTTTAAAGAATTGAAGAAATAAACAATGTTAAAAATCTAAAAATAAACGGCCTATTCTATTTATTAATCTTTATAAGTTTAACTCATATTAGGCAGCTTTTCTTGGTATTTTGTAGTTTTTAAACCTGAACTTATATTGAATCAGTCTCTGTTCACAGAGTATACATAAACCAATCAGTTTGCGAGTAGCCATCTTCATCCAGACTTAGAGGGGCGGAATATTAGCGGATACCATTCCTTTTTAGTCATTATTGGAGAATACGAATAAAAAGATGCACGATTCGCCATACTTATAAAGTTACTTAAAGAGTACTTTTAGGATAGTATTTTAGCGCAAAGGCGCTCCTGCGGATAGTTTCATTATTGTATTTGGTTCTGATAAAAGCAAAGACTGTTTGATAATTCATTTTAATTAAAAAGCTTACACAGGAGTAGATATTGGATAGCAAAAAAGATAAAAAGGCTTTAATTAAATGGCTTTGGCTATTATTGTAAATAGTTAAAGTTTTATCCACTTACTTTTACGGTTTTACAAACTGATTACTTTGTATATCTTTGTAGAATGAATGAAAATCTAGATCCTACAGCAAAAGGATACAACCCAGAAGAGTTAGATCTTGAAAAAAGATTGCGTCCACTATCATTTGATGATTTTGCCGGACAAGACCAGGTTTTAGAAAACTTAAAGATTTTTGTTGCTGCAGCCAATCAGCGTGGTGAGGCACTTGATCATACTCTTTTTCATGGGCCTCCGGGATTAGGAAAAACTACTTTAGCGAATATTTTAGCAAACGAACTTGAAGTTGGAATAAAAATTACTTCCGGACCGGTTCTGGATAAACCGGGCGACTTAGCAGGATTACTTACAAATCTTGACGAAAGAGATGTTTTATTCATTGATGAAATTCATCGTTTAAGCCCAATTGTAGAAGAATATCTGTATTCTGCTATGGAGGATTTCAAAATTGACATTATGATAGAGTCTGGACCAAATGCAAGAACGGTTCAAATCAATTTAAATCCTTTTACATTAATTGGAGCTACTACTCGTTCAGGATTATTAACAGCTCCAATGCGAGCTCGATTTGGAATTTCATCACGTTTACAATATTATACAACTGAACTTTTAACGACCATTGTTGAAAGGAGTTCTTCTATTCTTAAAATGCCAATTTCATTAGATGCTGCCATTGAAATAGCAGGACGTAGCCGAGGCACACCTCGTATTGCTAATGCATTGCTGCGCAGGGTACGTGATTTTGCCCAAATAAAAGGAAATGGTACTATTGACCTCGAAATTTCCCGTTATGCCTTAAAAGCACTGAATGTTGATGCACATGGTCTTGATGAAATGGATAACAAGATATTGTTAACTATTATTAACAAATTTAAAGGGGGACCTGTTGGTCTTTCGACTTTGGCCACCGCTGTTTCTGAAAGTAGTGAGACCATTGAAGAGGTATATGAACCCTTTTTGATTCAGGAAGGATTCATTATGCGTACACCACGAGGACGTGAAGTTACTGATAAGGCTTATAAACATTTAGGAAAAATAAATACCAATATTCAAGGAGGATTATTTTAATATTTTATCAATGTTTAGGAATAAATATAATTATCCAAAAAGGCTTTCAATATTAAGATTTCTTTTGGATGCTGAATGCATACGTAAAAATCCTATTCCGTTTCATCAAAAATATTTCGATAAATACAGGGATTCATTTTCTCTTAAAATAGAGGATCCTAAAATATTGGAAAAATCCGGATGAATTTATTCCGGAACCTTTCCTTGGGGAACAAAAAAAGCATTCCTTGTAATGTTTCTATCCTTTTGATGCCGGATCACGAATGTGTATTGGAGCCGTTTTTGCTATTTATGAAATGTGCCTCACACTTTCTTATATTGTAAAAAGATATGTGACTAAATCTGCTAAACGTAAGATACCGTTTAATCCGGTTGGAGCTGAAGTTTTATTTTCTAAAAGATGAGCATTAACGCTAAAGAGACATACTCGAAATTGATTAAATCTGAAGCAAAACGACTTGGCTTTCTTTCCTGTGGTATTTCTAAAGCAGGATTCCTTGAAGAAGAGGCACCTCGTTTGGAAAAATGGTTAAAAAACAACCAAAATGGTCAAATGAAGTATATGGAAAACCATTTTGATAAACGCTTAGATCCAACATTATTGGTTGATGGTGCTAAAAGTGTGGTTTCGCTTTTATTAAACTATTACCCTTCAGAAGTTCAGAACAATCAAAGTTTCAAGATCTCAAAATATGCATATGGACAGGATTACCATTTTGTTATTAAAGAAAAACTGAAAGAATTTCTTTATTCAATTCAGGAAAACATAGGAGATGTTTCGGGTCGGGCTTTTGTAGATTCTGCACCAGTTTTGGATAAGGCATGGGCAGCCAAAAGCGGTTTGGGCTGGATTGGAAAAAGCAGTAACTTATTAACTCAAAAAGTAGGCTCTTTTTATTTTATCGCAGAACTTATTCTGGATTTAGATTTGGAATATGATCAAGCAGTAACAGACCACTGTGGCTCATGTACAGCTTGTATTGATGCCTGTCCAACGCAGGCTATAGTCGCACCTTACGTGGTAGACGGAAGTAAATGCATCTCTTATTATACAATCGAACTCAAAGAGAATATCCCTTACGAAATGAAAGGGAAATTCGATGATTGGATGTTTGGTTGTGATACGTGTCAGGATGTTTGTCCTTGGAACCGTTTCTCAAAGCCACATTCAGAACCATTGCTTAATCCAAACCCGGAACTGCTTTCTTTTTCCAAAAAAGACTGGATTGAAATAACAGAAGAAACTTTTAAGATGGTTTTTAAAAATTCTCCTGTAAAAAGAACCAAATTTGATGGTTTAAGAAGAAATATTAATTTTTTGAAATAAGCTAATGGGATAGTAATCCACTTTTTTTGAAAAGAAGATATTCCGTTAAAGCACTGATTATAAGTACTAAATGTTTTTTGAGTACATTTCGAAATTACTAAATTCTCTCTTTTTATTTGTAGGTTTAATACTGTTTATTTTTTAAAAAAAGTCTATTTCAACGTTTATAAATGCAGATTACCGATTAAGATATTTATTCTTTTTTGGTTTATTTACTTTTGCTTATGTTTTTATAATAAAAAAACATTTGTAGGTTCAATCTGTAATTTATGATAAAGTATATCACTGTGCTGTTATAAAATTCTCGTAAAAATCTTTTCTGAACCACAAAATTTTAATTTTTAATTAAACCATTATTTGTTCTGACATACTTTTTGTATTTCAGGATCTTTTGTTTCTATTATACCAAAACCAGAGTTGTCTATGTCTAACTTTACTTTTAAAGAGCTTAATTATTTTAAGAGAAATTCTTTTAATGTGTTTTTTATTTTGTTCAAAAATAGAATATTACTGTTATCTAATTGCAGTTTAATACCTTCTTATTTTGTACAAAAATTAAGAGCATGTTTAATTTCAAAAACAATATTATCAGTAATATTATTATGTTTTGTTGTTTCTGTACATGCTCAAACAGGTCCCTCAGATGATTATGATGGAGACGGTATTATCAATTCTCAGGATTTAGACGATGATAATGATGGGATTTTGGATACTGATGAGTGTACTAATTTAATCTTATCAGGTAGTTTTGAGAATGTTTCCGGATTGTCTGATGGAAATAACATAAATGTAAGTATAAGCCCTTGGGTTCTGGGAGGCGGGAGTCAGTCGAACGTAGTTCAGGTTGATGGACCTGGACCCTATGTATATCCAAATGGATTTGGCCCGCAAAGTAGTGCTGATCCTGCGCTAGCTGGCGTTAATACAAAGCAACATTACTTAGATATAGCAAATGGTTCAAATGATTTTTATCAAACTTTTACATTAACAGGAGCAGGAACAACTGTATTAACTTTTAGTGGGTTTTTCTCTTCAAGAAATGTTGCCACTGGTAATCCTGCTCCCGCCACAGGTGTAGGATCTATAAGGATTTTGAGTGGTACTGGAATCGGGGGAACCCAAATGGCCACTACTGGAGATATTACAGTCACCAACAATACGAGTTGGACTTTTATTGAAGGTACTGTAAGCTTGCCAGCAGGGACATATTCATATGTTGTATCAATGGACAATGCTATTAATTTTGACAATGCAAATTTGATTGGCATGTGTGATAGCGATAGTGATGGAATTATAAATAAATTTGATTTAGATTCAGATAATGATGGCTGTTCGGATGCCAATGAATACTATAATTTATCTACTGCCGATGGCAATGACGGAGGTGTTTATGGAGTAGGAGTTCCAACAGTTAGTAGCATGGGGCTTGTAACTGGTCCAGTTGCAGCTTCATATACTGGAAATTATACAAACGCAACCAATACAGGTGGTTTTGCAAGTGTTTTAAATTCTGCGACGCCAATAGACAGATCTATAGCTGCTGGGGGTAATACAACATTTACAACCACTGTTACAACTCCTGGTTCAGGAACGACACAACATCAGTGGCAATTAAGTACTAATAATGGAGTGTCCTGGACTAATATTACAAACGGTGGTGTATATTCAGGAGCTACTACCGGAACTTTAACCATTACAGGTGCAACTGCAGGAATGAGTGGTTATGATTATAGGGATCTGGTTACGCAAAGTAATTTTGTTTGTGGTCCGACTTCAAAAAGTGGTAATCTATGTGTTGGTGTGGTAGAATCAGTTCCAACTATTACATCTGTTGCGCCAACTTGCTCCGCAGCTGGCAGTTCTACGGTATCCAATTATAATCCTACTTTAGCTTATACATTTACTCCAAGTGGACCAATAGTTGGTGCAGGAGGAGCAATAACAGGAATGGTAACAGGTACAAGTTATACAGTAAGAGCAGGTAACGGAACCTGTATATCTGCAGCTTCAGCCTCATTTAGTAATGCTGCAATTCTAGTATCGCCAACAGTTTATACTGTAACAGGAGGTGGTTCTTATTGTTCAGGAGGATCAGGAGTTGTAGTTGGATTAAGTAATTCTCAAACAGGTGTAAATTATCAATTACAATTAGGCGGAGTTAATAATGGAGCTGTAGTTGCGGGAACAGGATCTGCAATTAGTTTTGGAAATAAAACAGTGGCAGGAACTTATACGGTTGTTGCTACTAATACCTCTACAACATGTACCGCGTCCATGACAGGAAGTGTGGCTGTAACAATAGATCCAGCAACGGTCGGTGGAACAATTGGCGGAAGTACTTCTGTTTGTACAGGTACTAATTCTACCAACTTAAGTTTATCTGGACATACGGGTTCAATAGTAAGATGGGAATCATCATTAGATAACTTTGCAACTGCTGGTATCACTATTGCTAATACTACCACCTCATTAACAGTAACCAATTTAACAGCGACTACTTATTATAGAGCTGTTTTACAAAACGGTTCTTGTGCTACTGCTAATTCATCAGTAGCTACTGTAACAGTAAATCTTTTGCCTACAATTACGGGTTTAAGTTCGGTAGTACAAGGAGCCTCAATAACGTTAACAGGTAGTGCAACTGCTGCTAGCAGTAATCCGTGGGTTTCTAATAATACAGCGATTTTAACAGTAAATAGCTCTGGGGTAGTAACTGGAGTTTCGGCAGGTTCTGCACTTGTTACTTATACAAATACAAATGGATGTCAGGTATCTAAGAATATTATTGTTACAATGATTCCTTTGGATAAAGATAGTGATGGTGTGTCGGATTCTGTTGATTTAGATGATGATAATGATGGGATTTTAGATACTAATGAATGTTCAGGTTCGACTACAAATGTTGCTATGGATGGGTTAACGTTCTTGTCGGGTACGGGTTCGGGAGCTAGTATTAACTCAGGAGATTATTTGCTAAAAACGAATGCAATAAATTATTTAGGGGTAAATTATGATGCTGTCATAAGAGTAATTAATAAACAGGTACCAACCGGTACATTAGATATAACGACAGCTACTCCTTTAGGTACTTTACAATTGACAGGGGCAGTGCCAAATGAAAATCCATACGTTACTTTTTCGGTAAGTATTGTTCAATCTGGTTCAGCTACAGTTGGTAATCCTACAGGAACAGTTGCTGCAATTGATAAATTGTGGATTACTGTTTCAGATTTAGATGGTAATGGAGGGGGTAATAATTATGGTGATATTGGAGGATATGCTACAGCATTAAGTCCTGAGGCTTTGCTAATCGGTTCAAATTTGAATGCTGATGGTTTTTTGTCTGGAGGTCCATCTGGTTATAATTCGTTTAGACCTAATGTAATACCTGCTCCAAATGTTTTGGATACTGATTTTACTTATGCATATCAGGCATTGTTTAATAATTATTCTGCTGGACAATTTGTATTTGGTATTACAGGACCTCGTATTGGAACTGTAAATAGAAAACAAGTAATATTTCTTCGATCTGAATATATTTGTGATACTGACAAAGATGGCGTGCCAGATCAAATTGATTTAGATTCCGATAATGATAGTTGTAATGATGCGAATGAAGCTTATGGAAGTAGTGCTACAGATACAAATAGTGATGGAACTTATGGGGGAGTAATAGGATCTGGTCAGGTAGACTCTAGTGGTAGAGTTACAGGAGCATCCTATTCAGGAACTAATTCAAATGTAACAACAGCAACAAACGCTACGGTAACTACTGCGCCTGGTAATCAAACAATAACAGCAGGGAATTCAGCAAGTTTTTCGGTTGTTGCAAATGTTGTAAATACAACTACTTTTGTATCGGGAACACCTAATTATACAATTCCGCCCGCAACAGATGCATCAAGTGGATTATTGTATCAATGGCAGGAAAATGGAGTTAATTTAAGTAATGCAGGTGTTTATAGCGGAACTAATACAGCAACTTTAAATATTTCAAATGTTACAGGTTTAAATGGCAAAGTTTATACAGTAATTATCAGCCATTCTAACAATGTATGTATTAATGAATTAAGAAGTGCTACTTTAACAGTAACTGTTGCAAATAGTGCACCGGTAGCCGTTGACGACAACTATACCGTAGCCGAAGAAGGCACCGTGACCCTGACCCCGTTAAGCTTAGATACCGATACAGATGGGGATACATTAAGCATCACCAGCATCAACGGCACAGCGTTAACCCCAGGCACGGCTCAGGTAATTGCCGTGACCAACGGAACGGTTAACATCACCGCAGCGGGCGTGATTAGTTTCACTCCCTCAGCCAACTATAACGGATCGGTAAGCATCCCTTATGTGATAACCGACG
>NZ_QJHK01000021.1 GCF_003202435.1 Flavobacterium cheongpyeongense | reverse complement strand
ATATTTTCCATTTATTGAATTCTAATGACAATACTAAAAAACAAGCTAAAGCAAGATAGAACCTCGTTAAGTATCTAAAAATATACAATATTTAACAAAACGAAATTATTTATCGGACAACAATGAAAAATATTCTTAAAATTTACTATCTTAGTACTAAGATTAAAAACTATTGCAATTTTATTTTCTCAAAAACAAATTTGTAAAAGCTATATCTGATTGTCAACACGTTTAAAAACATTAACTATTATGGCAATGCATTATTACCTTCGTCTGTCTTTTATATTACTTTTTGTAGTAACATCTATTTTTTGTGTGTACTTTATAATAAAAAAAAGAAGAAACAAAAAAGCACCTAAACAGCTTTCAAAAGAAAAATATACTTCATCAATGATTGAAGGGATGGCAGAAATATCAGTTTCTAATGATAGTTTCTTTAATATTTGGCCCTATATAAATGAATTAAAAGCAGCGAAAATTTTATCGAATAAAATTAAGGAATCTGAATTGATATATAAAGTATACAGAAACGCTAACGAAAATTTTGAACACATTTTACTCACTACTGAAAAAGAAAATCATTTTGTTAAAGTTGTAGTTGACAGAAATAAAAAGAAACCTATGGGATATCTTTTGCTTGATTTATAAAAAACTTAAATTCTAAGATTTATTTTGAAAATTGTTCTTCTATTTTAGCAATTACGTCTTTCGAGGAAATTGTTCTCATAACATCCTCATAACCTTCAACAATCTTATTTCCGTATACGGATGTTGGTAGCTTTGGATATTGATTTCTGTCTGAAGTCAGAGCATTTTCAAAACTTTGATTGAATGGTAAAAACCCGGCATACGGATGTGTAGCCCCCCAAAGTGTTACCACTTTTACTCCGAGCATTGCCGCAATATGTGCATTTCCGGAATCCATAGAAAGCATTACGTCCAGATTGCTGATTAAGTGTAATTCCTGCTGGAATTTGATTTTTCCGGCCATGTTTATTACATTTTCAAAAGGCTGTGATAGCGAATCCAGAATTTCGATTTCTTTTTTTCCACCACCAAAAAGAAGGATTTTAAAATTTTGATTTTCAGCCAATTTCGAAATAACTTCCGTCATTAAATCAATAGGATAAACTTTAGAATCATATTGTGCAAAGGGCGCAATTCCAATTAATTTTTGATTTTGGTTTCCGATAATTTCTAAAATATCTGAACTCAAATTTGCCTTTTCAGGAAATTCCGGGTTAGATAAATCTAATGAAAAACCAAGTTCTTCAAACACTTTTGCATGTCTTTCGAACATCGTTGGTAATGGTTTGAAAATCTTATTTTTAGAACGGGTTAATTCTTTTTTTCCTTCTCTTCCTTTATCGACTGTGGCTCTTTTTTTTCCGCTTAAAGCGAAAAGAAAACTCACAACCTTGGATCTTAGAACATTATGAAGATCTGCAAAAGCGTCAATTTTGAACTTTTTTACATCTTTATATAATCTCAAAAGTCCCGGAAAACCTTTATGTCTTTGTCTTTCATCAAATGCAAAAAACTCCAGATTAGGAATCCCTTCAAAAAAAGGTTTAAAAAAAGGACGTGAAATTACGGTCAATTTTACATCTGGATACTGTTTTACAAAAGCACGTAAAACAGGAACCGTCATGGCGACATCTCCCATTGCGGATAGTCTCATGACGGCTATATGCTTGATTCTGTTGTTTGACAACTCTGCCAAATTATTTTTTATTTTGGTATAAAACCGGATTCAATTCGTCATCATTGTACATTTTCATCTGTTTGTACACTTTCATGAATTTTTCTCCTGTCTCAATGTCTGTCAGTAATTCTTCAATTGCTGTAGATAAATCTGTTCTTTGTTCCAAAAGAATGTTTAATTTTTCCTGACATTTATCTCTGTGTTCCTGTGTAGCTTCAGCTCTTGTAGCTTCTTCATTCATGTGATAAATCTTCAAAGCCAGAATAGACAATCTGTCAAATGCCCATGCCGGACTTTCTGAGTTAATTTTTGCTCCGTCTTTTGCTTTTACATGACTGTATTTCTGCAAAAAGTAACTATCAATATATTCCACCATATCAGTACGTTCCTGATTAGAAGCATCAATTTTTCTTTTCAAAGTCAAAGCCGCTACCGGGTCAATTTGCGGATCACGAATAATATCTTCATAATGCCATTGAACAGTGTCTATCCAGTTTTTTAAATACAATAAATGTTCAAATTTGTCTTTTGGAAATGGATTGTTTATCGGTTGATCAACGCTGTCAAATTGGTGATAATCTTTGATGCTTTGTTCGAAAACAGAATATGCTAATTTTGAAAACATGTCTTTATTTTTTAGAGATACAAAGATACTTTTTATACTTTTATAGTACGAAAAAAACCAATAATTTTTCGTCCCGGTATTCTTTACCGTTAATCATTCTAAAAACCTATTATGAAAATTCACAACATCTCTGAAAATAATAGTGTGCTCAATCACTTTTTAGGACAAATCAGAAACATAAATATTCAGAACGACAGCATGCGTTTTCGAAGAAATATTGAACGAATTGGAGAAATTATGGCGTATGAACTTAGTAAAAATCTTTCGTATAAAAACGTAGAAATTCAAACGCCGCTTGGTATTAAAAAAACGACTGAAATTGAAAATGATTTAGTCTTATGTTCTATTTTGAGAGCCGGACTACCACTTCATAATGGTTTTTTAAATTATTTTGACTGGGCCGAAAATAGTTTTGTTTCAGCCTCCAGACATCATCCGAATAATGATGATGCTTTTGAAATTTTAGTCGAGTATCAGGCGCTTTCGAACCTAAACAATAAAACTGTTTTGCTTCTTGATCCGATGCTGGCAACTGGTCAGTCTATTGTTGCTGTTCATGAAAAATTAGTTCAGAATGCTTTTCCTAAAGAAATTCATATTGTAGTGGTCATTGCTGCACCAGAAGGAATTGCTTATCTCGAAAAAAACCTTCCTGAAAACTGCCATTTATGGGTTGCTGCCCTTGACGAAAAATTAAACGACAAAAACTACATAGCTCCCGGACTTGGCGATGCCGGCGATCTTGCTTACGGAAACAAATTATAATTGAGAGAAAAAAGTAAACAAACTGCAGCAGATAAGCACATAAAATACAATTTCTTTATTTAGTTTTTGCTGCATATATTCGATACTACTCGATGCCATAATGGTCAAAGGTGTAATACTGAACAACAACAAATCATTGCTTTTGTTTGGTGAAAGAATGAAAACGAAAACAGCGATAAAAAAACAAGCGATTACCTTTTTGTATGAAATATGCACAATTTGTGGTCTGTCTGATAAGGTTGTTAACATAAAAACTACAAAAAACAAAACGACTGAAACATAAATTGAAAATGCTCCGTTTTCGTAATTATTTTTAAAATAATCAATTCTTAAATCAATTACCGCCCTTTCCCGGATAAAATGTACAGCATCAAAATTGAAAATTAATGATGTCGTTAAAAATAATAAAGCAACTGCAAAAAGAGCAATAAATGGTAAAATCCAATTTCTATAATCCCTGGATACATGGAAGATTATGGAAATAAAAACCAATACCAGGAAAAGAACACTCCAAAATTGAAATAACGAAGCTACTAAAATCCAGAAAGAGGCATCGAATATTTTTTCTTTTGAAGCCTTTAACGATTGTAAGGAAATTAATCTTCGGAGTGCCAATAATAGAAAAAAGTTGGCATATATAACATTCGCATTATTGAGTATTGTTGGGAAAAACAGGATGAACAATAAATAGAAAAGTATTGCGTATCCGTTGTCTTTACTGAGTCCGTTCTTCTTAACGATAAAATTTATCAGAAAAAAAGAAGCCAGTACAAAGCACAATAAACTTATTTTTTGAAACACCAAAAAATAAGAACTCATCCATGATGGTTCCTGGGTTTGAAACGTAAAAAAGAAAACCAGTATTAAAATTACAACCAAAGAATAATTTAATGGTGTAGATTTTTTAAAAACACTTGTTATCATAAGGATATTTTATACTTTTGTGACTGTAAATATAATACTTGTTTAAAAAGGAAAACCCAACAAGTTGAAAAGATTCTTCATTCGAATTTATTTCAATGCGTTAAAACAATAATAACATATAATTTTATAAAATTATGACAGCTTTTTTCGAAGGAATTCAATACTTATTCGTTAACATTTTGTTTGCTCCTCTTGACTTTTTACGTCGTTTGGAATTAATCACATGGTTTGGTGCAAACACTATCAACTGGATTTTCATGATTATCTGCTCTGTAGCAATTGTATACTGGATTAAACAATTACGCATTTTTGATGATGCCGGAACAGAAAATCAGGATACAACGGCTCATTCATTTTTAAAATAATAAAAACCAAGCCCTTAATTAAAAGGGCTGGTACATTATTTAAATTAAATCGAAGCCAATATCTTTTCTAAAATACATCTTATCAAAATTTAGTTTGTCTATGTTTTGGTAAGATTTTTTTATGGCCTGTTGGAAATCATCTCCATAAGATGTTATTGTCAATACACGTCCTCCATTACTAACAACATTTTCGTTATCTAATTTTGTACCTGCATGAAAAACAATAGAATTTGTAATATTTTCTAATCCTGTAATTACTTTTCCTTTTTCAAACTCTTCTGGGTATCCACCAGAAACGACCATAATGGTAGTTGCACTTCTTGGATCAACCTCTAGTTCAAAAGAATCTAATTTCTGATCTGCTACAGATAAGAACAATTCGACCAAATCAGATTTTAATCGCGGAATTACAACTTCAGTTTCCGGATCACCCATTCTTACGTTGTATTCAATAACGATTGGTTCGTTTTTCACATTGATCAAACCAATAAATACAAAACCTTTATATTCGATTCCGTCTTTTTGGAAACCTTCTATTGTTGGTTTTACAATTCTGGTCTCGATTTTTTCCATCAAAACAGCATCAACATAAGGAACTGGAGAAACTGCTCCCATTCCGCCTGTGTTTAATCCTGTATCACCTTCTCCAATTCTTTTATAATCTTTTGCTGTTGGAAGAATTTTATAGCTTTTTCCATCAGTCAGAACAAAGCAACTTAATTCGATTCCATCCAGAAATTCTTCAATGACAACTTTAGAACTTGCTGCTCCAAATTTTTCGTGAACCAACATGTTTCGTAATTCTGTTTTCGCTTCTTCAAGATCGTGAATAATCAAAACTCCTTTTCCAGCTGCCAAACCATCAGCTTTTAAAACGTATGGTGGTTGTAAGGTTTCTAAGAACTCACATCCCTGTTCTACTGTTGCTGCAGTAAAACTGTCATAAGCAGCAGTTGGAATGTTGTGTTTTATCAGGAATTCTTTAGCAAATTCTTTACTTCCTTCTAGTTGTGCCCCAAGTTTTGATGGTCCAATAACCGGAATATGTTTTAAACTCTCATCGTTTTTAAAATAATCATAAATACCTTTTACCAACGGATCTTCCGGTCCAACCACTACTAAACTTATATTTTCTTTAAGAACAAGTGCTTTTACAGCTTCAAAATCTGTTGGAGCAATCGCTACGTTTTCAGCAATAGAAGCAGTTCCGGCGTTTCCAGGTGCAACAAAAAGTTTTTCACAAAGCGGACTCTGAATCATTTTCCATGCAAATGCATGCTCTCTTCCGCCTGATCCCAATAATAAAATTGTCATGGTATAGTTATATTTAGTTGTGGTGCAAAAATAATTGCTTTTGAACGGAAAAAATAATTAAATCTTAAAAAGTTACTGATTCTTCTCTATTAGTAATTTGATAATATTATTTTTGATGAAAAATACCCTTTAATGATTTCTATTTTTGATATTTCGCTGCAATTAAATGGCTTTCCAATAAAGAAAGCAAAAGCCGAATTGGATGGGATTGTGAATTTTTCTGAAGACGATTATCTGGTATTTCTTCAAAATAAAAAAGAAGAAATAGTTACTTTTCATATACAAAATAACACTTTTTATCAGGAATTAACCGGAAACAAAAAAATTGAAAAATGGGAAGACCTGCCCATTCTGAACAAACAAAATTTACAAAAACCACTCGAAGAAAGGCTTTCAAATGGCTATTCTAAAAAAAATATTTACCTCAACAAAACCTCCGGATCAAGCGGAACGCCGTTTGTTTTTGCAAAAGATAAATATTCGCACGCTTTGACCTGGGCTTCCAATATAATGCGTTTCGGGTGGTTTGGGATTGATTTTAATAATTCGTACCAAGCGCGTTTTTACGGTATTCCGATGGATTTTATTGGTTATCAAAAAGAACGTTTTAAAGATTTTTTAAGCCGCCGTTTCCGTTTTCCTGTTTTTAATTTATCTGATGAAGTTCTGGAGAAATTTCTGTATAAATTTAAAACTAAAAAATTCGATTATATAAATGGTTATACGAGTTCGATCGTTTTATTTGCCAAATATTTAGAAAATAAAAATATCATTTTAAAAGAAATCTGCCCGACATTAAAAGGTTGTTTTGTTACTTCGGAGATGCTGTTTGAATCGGATAAAAAGCTTCTGGAAAAACAATTTGATCTTCCGGTAATCAATGAATATGGTGCTTCAGAACTGGATCTAATTGCTTTTGAAAATCCTCAGGGAGAATGGCAGGTAAATGCTGAAACATTATTTGTCGAAATTTTAGATGAAAACAATAATGCTGTTCCAAACGGGACCGAAGGCAAAATTGTAATTACTTCCTTATTCAACAAGGCAAATCCTTTCATAAGATATGAAATTGGCGATATTGGAATTCTCGATGAAAAGAGCACCCCTCAAAAACCAATTCTAAAAAAGCTTATTGGAAGAACCAATGATGTTGCGATTTTACCAAGCGGCAAAAAATCTCCCGGTCTTACCTTTTATTATGTTACCAAAAGTATTATTGAAGACGACGGAAATGTAAAAGAATTCATCATCAAACAAACCAAATTAGATACTTTTGAAATTGAATATGTAAGTGAAAAAGAATTAGATACCAATCAAATTAAGAAAATTGAGCAAGCAATTACATTGTATTTAGAGCCTAATTTAAACTTCGGCTTTACCCGGAAAGATGTTCTGGAAAGAACTAATCGAGGAAAATTAAAACAATTTAAATCCCTTCTTTAATTATACTTTTATGATTAAAACTTATGGACGCTCAATCTTTACTTTCAGAATCAACTTACCGAAAATGAATTCGAAAACTTGAAGTCGCAAATTTCAGTTTCAAATATAATAAAATTCAAAAATTGGAGTTTGTAAATTACGACCTCAAAAACGAAATATTAATTCTTCTTTATATATAGAGGTTTAAGAACCAACTGCGTAAACAAAAACCTCATCATTAATAAAACAGCAACCACAAAATTATATCCGTGAAATTGGCTGTAAACACCAAAATTGTGTTTAATCAATTTAAATTTTGAAGATGAAACAGAATCCTTTCTAATTCTGTAAAAAGCCAGAGATTCCGGAACTGGTTTTGCCGTTTTTATTTGTTTTAAGATTGTAAGCCATATTCTCCAGTCCTGACGTTTTTGTGACGTTTCGAGAATAATTTTTCCAAAATAATCTGCATCGTAAATGGCGGTTAAGTTGCCAACATAATTACAGAAAAACAGTTCTTTATAACTTAATGGATTTGGCGATTCAACTTTTCTGTTTAAATTATTTCCTTCTTCGTCAATAGTATCGTAAAAACTAAAAGTAAAGTGTGAATTATTTGCTGTTAAAAACTGAATTTGCTTTTCCAGCTTCTCCGGAAACCATAAATCATCGGCATCTAAGTAGGCAATATATTTTCCACTGGCTTTTTCTAATGCAGCGTTTCTGGCAAAACCGTTTCCGTAATTTTTTGGTAATCTAAAGAGTTTTATTCTGCTGTCTTTTTGAGCAAATTCCTCAATTATAACAACCGTATTATCAGTTGAGGCATCGTCGGCCAGAATCATTTCCCAGTTTTGATAACTTTGATTTATTACCGATTGCAAGGTTTCCCGAATATATTTTTCGGCATTAAATGTGGGCGTTATAATAGAAACTAACTCAGTCATTAATATGCTTTTTCATCTCCTTTGATAATATGATAAATGGTAATTAAAATAATTTTTAAATCCAATAAAATAGACCAGTTTTCAATATAAAAAATATCATATTTTACGCGGTTAATAATATCATAATCAGATTCGATTTCTCCTCTGAAACCTTTTGTCTGAGCTAAACCGGTAATCCCGGGTTTTATAAAATGACGTACCATAAATTTATCTACCTTAAGTACATATTCCTGATTATAAAGTACCATATGTGGCCGGGGTCCAACTACGGACATATCTCCAATCAAAACATTAAAAAACTGAGGCAGTTCATCAATACTGGTTTTTCTGATAAACCTTCCAATTTTAGTAACTCTGGGATCGTTTTTAGAAACCTGGTTTGTATAGATTTCATCATTCATTTCCATTGATCTGAACTTATAACAATTGAATTCCTTGTTGTTAAGTCCATTACGTTTTTGCCGTAATAAAACAGGCCCTTTTGATTCCAGTTTTATTAAAATTCCTAAAATTGGAAGAATCCAGGAAAGTACACCAACAATTATTACTATTGAAAAAATAATATCGAAAGCACGTTTCATTACTTTATATAAATTTTCGTCCAATCGAATACTTCTGAGTGCAATTACAGGAATATAATCATAATATTCTAAGATGAAATTTCTAAAAAATATTTGATTCCCTTCTGGTATGAATTTCAATGTCTTTAAATTACTATCCGCAAAATCAATAATTTTATTCATCTGATCCTCAGATAAACCCACGGTAGAACAATACATTTCGTCCATTTGTGTTTTTAGAACGAATTCGAGCATTTCTTCTATATGTTCTTTTTTTATTTCTTCATATTCAAATACATGAATGAGTTCATATCCATAATCCGGATTTTCAGTAAAAAAATGTCTTAATGGTGAAATGCTGGCATTATTTCCTAATAGCACAACCCTCCTGTGATTCCCACCAAAAACAACCCTATAAGTCTGAAGAAAATAATATATTGAAAACTTTATGAATAAAATCAGAATAAATATAAACCATAAATAAAATACCAAAGTCCTAAAGCTGGTTTCATTTGCATAAAAAAAAGCCAATGCAAAAACTACAAAACCAAATAAACAGGCCTGTTTTAAAGCACAATTTAAAATTGAAATAACTTTGGTATAGCGATATACTTCGTAAAAACCTAAATCTGAAGCAATTCCGATCCATCCTACATTCAATACCAGTAAAAATAAAATATTATCAGAGGGAAAATGAGCAATATATACCGCAAAAAAATTGATAATAAGCAGATCTATCAAATAGGAGAATGGCCGGATATAGCCTGAATATTTTCCTGTTTTTGTCCGCATCTATTTTATATAATTTGAAAAATCCTTATGTTCTTCTTTTGAAAGTTCTTCTTTTGAAAGTGATTTGAAATAATTATAAGTAATTTTCATTCCCTCGGCACGGTTGACTTTGGCCTCCCAACCCAGCAATTCTTTTGCTTTTGTAATATCCGGCTGACGCTGCAAAGGATCGTTTATCGGTAAAGGATGATAGACTACTTTTTGGCTGGTCCCCGTAAGTTTTATAATTTCTTCAGCAAAATCCCTGATAGTGATTTCATCAGGATTTCCAATATTTACGGGATATACATAATCTGAATGTAACAATCTGAAGATGCCCTCAACCTGATCGTCTACATAACAAAATGAGCGGGTTTGCATTCCATCTCCAAAAATGGTTAAATCTTCTCCACGAAGTGCCTGTCCGATAAAAGCCGGAATTACACGACCGTCATTAAGGCGCATTCTTGGTCCGTAAGTATTAAAAATACGAACAATCCTGGTTTCAACACCATGAAAAGTATGATATGCCATGGTTATGGATTCCTGAAAACGTTTTGCTTCATCATAAACCCCGCGTGGTCCGATGGTATTTACATTTCCGTAATATTCTTCTGTTTGCGGATGTACTAAAGGATCTCCGTATACTTCAGAAGTAGAAGCAATTAAAATCCTTGCTTTTTTTACACGAGCTAAACCTAATAAATTGTGGGTTCCTAATGATCCTACTTTTAGGGTTTGAATTGGAATTTTTAAATAATCAATTGGACTTGCAGGCGATGCAAAATGCAAAATATAATCTAAGTTGCCCGGAATATGAACAAACTTTGTGATGTCATGATGGTAAAACTCAAAATGCTCTAATTTGAATAAATGTTCAATATTTTTAAGATCTCCGGTAATCAGATTATCCATTCCGATAACATAATAACCTTCTTTGATAAATCTGTCGCACAAATGCGATCCTAAAAATCCTGCAGCACCTGTAATAAGTATTCTTTTCATATTGATTTGTTTCCGGGAGCAAATTTACTTTTTTCAATCAAAATAAATTTAACATTTTCTTTTTTTCTATAACTGCCTAAATTTCTAATATTTAATTATTTAAAATTTGTTCCAGTATTTTAATTGTAATTAAATAGGTTGGCTTTACCCCTGTGGTTCCTAAACCTCCTGAGGCCAGAGTACTTCCGGTTTCTAGGGGATTATCAGAAGCATAATAGGCATATCGAACCTTAATATCATGTGGCACACTTTTTCTGATTTTTGAAGCCGACTGTATGGCTTTTTGGTAATAAGAACCTTCCATTTCAAGGCCAATTACACCCCATGTTGATTCATGAAAGAATTTTAATAATTCCCTGTTTTGCAAGGAAGTCCCTAAAACGGTAACCATTGCGCCTTCAAAAACGGCAATATCATTTCCTTCAAACATGGCACCTGTTAATTCATTTTCGAAGAAATAATTATCGGCCGTCCCTTCATTTATATGCGCTGAAGGAATCATGATGTCTCCTTTTCCTCCTTCCAGGATTCCTGCCTTGCCCATTATCGAAACTGATTTTACATTCAATAACGTTTCTTTTTTATACGGTTTCAAAAGCTCGTCAATTGTTTCATAAGCCTGTTCGCCAAATGCATAATCCATTACAATAATAACGGGTTTTTCTTCACCGAATTTCGTTTTTGGAAAAGCTGTTTTGGCCCAGTCAATTTTGGCTGTATCAAAAATCTGAACATCGATATTGGTTCCTGAAGTGTCAGGCAACGAAATCATTCCGTTTTTTATAGCCAGTTCTTCTACAATAGCTCTGGTTTCCTTAGCTGCAGATTTGCTCAACTCTTCATAAATAAAAAAATCAGATTTGTCCTTGAATTTTGGTTTCAGCAATGGTGTAGCAAAAATGGAATTCATTACACTGTGCATATTGGCGCTTATAATGTGAATTGGTCTCTTTAAAAGATCGTTTGCCTTTAAAACCTCTTTAATGTTTGTTGCCCAGATTTCGCCATGAATGTGATGTCCTAGCCGTTCTCTTAAAACAGGGCTAAAAGTAATCGTTCTTTTGTTATTGTCGATCATTTCTTCAATGGCTAATTTGCCAAGCCAGTAAATCACATGCAGAAAACGATCCGGGGCGTTTTCAGATCCAAAAGATTCATAAATATCTAAAACTTCTTCAAAAGTTCTCCCTAAGATATTGGCCACATGCGAAATTGTTTTTTCTTTTTCGACCAAAGACAATTTTTTGGTTTGCATTATGGCTTGCTCTAATTTTAACCAGTCACGCGATACTTCGCCTCCATCGTCTAATAAAACCCTGTTTTTAATTTTATGGGATTCAATGAAAATAAAAGTCAAGTGTGTCAGAATATCATAAATATCAGAACGTCCCCGGGTAATTTCGACATTCATTTGTTCTTCATCAATGCGGTAACAATTTCTTTTTCTTTTTGGAGGAACAATCGGCTGAAAATGGGATTTAGAATACCCTTCATCCGAAGTTAAATTGATAAAACGGCATTGTTCGATTCCTATTGGAAGACGTTCTATAACGTACAAAAGTCCGTTTAATTCTACTTTTTCTTCGCCTATATTTCCGTAAATTTCAGGACGCAATGCTAATAAGGATTCGCGCAGGCTGTCACCAGAAACTCCCATCGGTTTATAAAAACCCCGGTTGAAGAGATGGCGCATTGTAATGTACATTTTTTCAATTGCTGCAGATGATTCCTGCGCTCTTGATCTGGATATATGTTTGGTTTCTTTCATGTCTTTTATTTTAAAATCTTTTTTGAGAAGATAATTCAAGGTATTTAATTTAAACGAAAATAAAAAATTATATCCTGAATTTTAGAAAATTAGTATTTATCAAATTGTTAGAAAAGATTTGTCAAAAATCTGATTCTCTTTTCAAATTATCCGCAATTTTCCTGTCATTCGACAACCTTGGAATTTTATTCTGACCACCTAATTTCCCTTGTGATTTCATGTATTCCTGAAAACCATTTTTTGAAATTTTTGTTACAACCACTTTTTGCAAAACATTACCTGTAATCAAATCATCATAATAAATGTTTTGTTTTCGCATTGAATCATCTATTGCTTCAACAAACGTTTTTATATTTTCAGGCTCATTTTCAAATTCAATCAACCATTCATGATAAGGTAATCCGCTCGCTGGGGTAATTTGCGGTGCAACGGTAAATTCGTTTATGACAATATTCGTTCCGGCTGTGGCTTCTTTCATAGCATTTTCAACTTCATTGGCAATTACGTGTTCTCCAAAAGCCGAAATATAATGCTTGATACGCCCCGAAACAATAACACGATAGGGTTTCAGAGATGTAAACTGAACCGTATCGCCAATATTATAACCCCAAAGTCCGGCATTTGTAGATATAATAAGAGCATAATTTACACCCAACTCAACTTCGCCGATGGTAAATCGTTTTGGATTTTCGGTAAAAAATTCATCGGCTTTTATGAATTCGTAAAAAATTCCGGAATTCAAAAGCAAAAGCATTCCTTTTTCTTTTTGAGAATCCTGATAGGCAAAAAAACCTTCCGAAGCCGGAAATAACTCAATACTATCCACTTTTTTACCAATTATTTGTTCAAACTTCGCCCGGTAAGGTTCATAATTAACGCCTCCGTAAATAAACAGATTGAAATTTTTGAATATCTCGCTAATTTTTTTTCCTCCGCTTTTTTCCTGTAATTTTTCAAAATACATCTGAACCCAGGACGGAATTCCTGATATCACAGACATATCTTCTTTAATCGTTTCGTCAACAATTGCATTTACTTTAGTTTCCCAGTCTTCAATGCAATTGGTTTCCCAGGATGGCATTCTGTTTCTCTGCAAATATTTTGGAACAAAATGCGCTACAATTCCCGAAAGCCTTCCAAAATTAATTCCGTGCTTCTCATTTAAAATCGGGCTTCCCTGCAAAAAAATCATCTTACCATCAACAAAATCTGCATTTCCGGTTTCGTTGATATAATGCAAAATAGCATTTCGCGCGGCCTTAATATGAGAAGGCATGGATTCCTTGGTAAGCGGAATATACTTGGCTCCGGATGTGGTTCCTGAAGTTTTGGCAAAATAAATGGGCTTTCCTTTCCAGAGAATATTTTCCTGACCTGTTTTTACTTTTTCGATATAGGTTTTTAAATCTTCATAATCCCGAATGGGAACATTATTTTGAAAATCTGCTATTGTTTTTATGGTATCAAAATGATGATCTTTTCCAAACTCAGTTGCTTTTGCGTTTTTGATCAAATCATTAAAAACGTTAAGCTGTGTCTCAACTGGTTTATAAGCCCACACCTTTGTTTGATTGTATATTTTTCGGGCAAATATTTTTGCTGCTATCGATTTAATTGACATTTTATGTGATATTATTACTTTTTGTTTGCTTTGTTTTCATCCGACTCTTTTTCAATTTTGGCAACTTCTTCCCTAAGTTTAATTTCTTCTTCAGAAGCCTTCATATTTGTTTCCGGAATCTCCTCAGATTCTGATAAAATAGAGTCTTTATTAAACTTAGCATATTCTAATTTGCCGTTCAATACCTTTTGAATTGATTTGATATAGGCCTCATTTTTCTTTAATGAAGTTGTCAATGAATCCGATTTTATGGCTAGTTCTAAAGCATTCTTTTTTAATTGTGTAGACGAATATCCGGGAATAAATTCACGCAAAGGTGTAAAAGCAATGATAAAAGTAGTAATGAGAATTAAGAATATTCCGCCTAAAGAAAAAACAACAAAAACATTCATTAATGTAAGTCTGAACGAAAAGATTTCTTCAAATGTATCTTCATTCAAAATAACCAATCGGTTTTTAATGAATAATTTTTTTCTAAAGTTCTTTTTTTTCTTAGTCATTGCGGATATTTATATACGCAAATATACTAATTAATACCCTTGTTCGTCTGGGTGAAATTTTATACGAAACAGTTATTTTTTTATTTTATAAAATATTTAACGCTGTAATATACAAACATTTTAATTCAAAAACTCTTGTTGTTCGTATATTCTGTATACATTTGCAACAAAAATTTATATAAATTGCTTCGGCATTAATTTTATTATTTATGGGAAGATTTGGCGTAACAGAAATCCTTATTATATTGGCAGTTGTTTTATTACTTTTTGGAGGTAAAAAAATTCCAGAATTAATGAAAGGACTAGGAAGCGGAATTAAAGAATTTAAAAACGCTGCCAAAGACGATCAACCTGCTGCTAAAAAAGAAGAAGAAGAAGTTAAATAAACTTATCACAAAAAATATTATTCCAACTAAAATTCATGAATTTTAGTTGGTTTTTTTTAACTTTATTTTTTTCACATTTATGTTTTGTCACTGCTACTATAGACATTCGGGAACTTAAATGATAATTACGATTTCAGTTTTTTTTATTTATATAAAAAATCTTACTTTTACCATCCCTAAATTTATATAAATATGAAAAACCTATTTCTTATGGTGAGTTTTTTTCTATGCTTTGAAAATTATTCACAAACAAAACCCTTCCCTGCCAATGTTGTTTATAATAATGGCTTAATGGCAACATCAAAAAATAGTCAGGATGCCTCCAATAATTACGATACCTGGAAAACCAATTTTACAGAAGCCTGCAGTAATGGCAGGTACAGGGTAAAATTTGATAATTCCTGGGAAACCGTTTCTGAAGGAATTGGCTATGGAATGCTGCTGAGCGTTTACAAAGCGGATAAAAGCCTTTTTGACGGACTCTGGCTGTATTACAAAGACAATGTAAACAGTAACGGTGTTATGAACTGGAAAATTAACGGCTGCTCCGGAACCATAGGACAAAATGGTGCAACCGACGCCGAACTCGATGCTGCTTTTGCCCTGATTATTGCTGATTACCAATGGGGAAGTACCGGAACCATCAATTATAAAAACGATGCTAAGACTTTGATTGCTGCTATTAAAACCCACGAAGTTGAAGCAAATACTTTTGTTCTAAAACCGGGCGATGCTTTTGGCGGAAGTCAGATTACAAACCCATCTTACTTCTCTCCGGCCTATTATAGGGCTTTTGGTGTTTTTACCAATGATACTTCCTTTTGGAATTCGGTTGCAGCTAAATCTTATACCATTATTAATAGTAATTTAACGCAAAATAATGCTGTTGGCGGACTGGTTTCTGATTGGTGTGAAGCTTCGGGAGCATATTCGTCTCTGGCTGGAAACTATAATAATCAGGGGAAAACCTATACATATGATGCCGCAAGAACGCCGTGGAGGATTACCGTAGACTATTTATGGTACGGAAATGCAGATGCAAAATCTTATGCCAAAAAATCATCGGACTTTGTTCGCGTTAATCTTGGAGGTTCAGCCAATATTAAAGACGGTTACAACCAAAACGGCACCGCAACCGGACAATGGCACAACGCTACTTTTGTAGGTGCTTTTGCCTGTGCCGCTATGGCAGGAGAAAATCAGACCCACTTAGATGCCTCTTATAATGATCTAAAAAACCTGAACGAGCCAAACAGTTATTTTAACCACACATTAAAAACACTGTATTCGTTTTTGCTGACAGGCAATTTTTATCTTCCTCCAACGGCAACTTTATCAAATGATGATTTTGATATCGAAAAATCAACGATTACACTTTATCCAAACCCGAGTGCTGATAAGTTTACCGTTTATGCTCCTGAAAATTCAATAGTTACTGTTTTCTCTCCGCAGGGAAAGCTTATTTCAGAACAAAAAACATCTTCTGAAAATACTGAAGTTAATCTTGCCAGTCAATCTTCCGGCATATATCTTATAAAAATTACAAATGGTACTAAGAGTGTAACCAAAAAAGTGATTTTGAAATAATTTTTTACATACAGAAACGCCCAAACTACAATTGTAATTTGGGCGTTTTTTTTATCCTTTATAAAATTTATTTGCACTTGTTTCTTTCAAAAATAGAAATCAGCTGTTGTAATGCTGTTTTGTTTTTAAAGTCTTCTTTATCAATAGCATTTATAAGCTTTTGACAACCTGCAAACGCCTCTTTTGACATTTTTTTTATGTTAGAACCTGTTTCTGTATGGATAGCCACATCAGCATTCGATTTTAAAAAACCAAAATACAATTCATCACTTTTTTTCTTACCAAAAAAATAGGTTGTATCTCCAGACTGACCTGAAGTTTTAGCTTTTACAGCATTATATTGCATAGTTCCTGCATAATCTACACAACCAATTTTGATATCTCTGTCATACAGAATGTAAAACCATTTTTTCTCCTTTGATTTAGAAAATTTTCCACTAAAGGTGTTAGCAGATGTTAAATAAAATCTTTCTGCCAGAAACTCATTTTCGCCATCTGTGTATTCAATTTTTTTAACATCCTTACTGGCAATTTTTTCCTTTTTAGCCGCTTCATCAGTTTTAAAAATTACTTTAGAATCGCCATTTTCGACCATTTCGGCAAGACCTGTTTTTTTGGTTCCGTCTTCCATATACAACACGGCTTTAATAAATTTCGCATGACCAAGAGTCGAAAATAGAACTGCAATTGTAATTAAAATTGTTTTTTTCATGATTTGGGGATTTAATGATTTCTTACAAATATATGGTATTGGGGAGAATGTATTTTAAAAAGAGAATTTCCAAGCTACAATTGTAAAAATTTAGGAGTTTGTCTTTTACAAATTACTAAATTCATTGAATCCATTTCTAACTGCACATTTAATCATAGATGACCATTCTGAATGGACTTCCTGCGCATTATGAATTATATTTTTAAGTTCATTTAAAACTTGAGTTCCTTCTGAATCTAACTCTTTAGCTTCTAATAATTTTATTGTTTTATAGATTTGAGCTTTCTCTCTGTAAAATATTTCTCTTTCTTCAAAAAGTCTATTAATTCTGATTTTATGTTTTTTAGAATATTCAATACCGAACTCTTTTCCATGCTCAAGTGAACCAAAACCAAGATAAGCTATAGTTTTTTTTCCTTTTTCAGTTTTTCCAAATGGTAAACTTTCCCTATATTCTATTTCGTCTTCTGGCTCATCTTTGGAAGGGTGAACAAATAAGGAAACTTCATTATCAATTTTAAAATCATTTAATTGAGCTCTTGTATGCTCTATTTCAATTGGGAAAAAATCATTTTTAAAAATCTGATTACATACCTGACAAGCTAAAAACAGGTTATCCCAATCATAAGCCAACCAAAAATAACCAGGATACATACTTTTTCCTTTAAAATCTGAAGAGTAAGCCGCTTTTGGTCTAAAATGTTCCACATCACTATTGCTTCTGGTACTTTTTGTTTCACAGTAACAGCATTTATTTTTCTGAACACTTTCTAAAGTTTCCCGAACACTATCAGAATTATATATTGTATTTAATGCTTCAAATTTTGATACTCCCGAATCATATTTTGCTTTATTATTCGAATATTCTTTTAAATCAATTATAGTTTGAGCTGAACCATTTTTTATTAATTTTTCAGGAGCTACATCCTTAGTTATCTTTATCATAATGGCAACTATTTTTTTAATAGTTCAGCAGCTTTTTTAATCAATTCTTCAGCATTGATTCCTTCTTTAGATGAAAAAACGGGAACATTATTGAGTTTTATATTTATAAAATCTAATCTTTCTTTATCAGAATCCGTCAATTCACTTTTTAAAAGAATACTCGTTTTCTCATTTCTTATTTCTTCAAAATCAATTGATTTTGAACTGCTCAATTCAAATAAATCAGAGGTTAAAATTTGATCTATTCTCCATCCTTTTACGCTTTCAGGATCATTATCAATAATAACTCTATCACCTTCTTTTTTACAAACAACAATATTAGCGTCTCTATCTTGTGCTGCCTGAACGATTAAAGGACTATGTGCCGTAACTATAAATTGGGCTTGTGGAAAATGGTATGACAACTTATCAATTACAGTTCGTTGCCATTTTGGATGTAAATGTAAATCGATTTCATCAATTAAAATGATGACGGGTTCTGCCAATGGATTTTCAGAATTTAAATATTTATCCATCATATTTGCAGCAATATCAACAATTAATGCAGTTAAAGTTTGGTATCCAAAACTTAAATCTCTTAAATTAACTAATCCATAAGAAGTTTGAACTTCTATTAAGAGGTTTGGATTTTGCTCATTTACTGGCTTAATTCCAATATTACTTACGTCTGGTAAAACATCTTTTAATAAGTTTTTTACCAATTCTAAATCTCTTTTAAATTTAATTTTCGATTGTGGCTCGGCTAAATCTGATAAAGTTTCCTTCTGTAATAACCATTCTTCTGCATTAATCAATTCTATCTTATCATCAAATAGAGATGTAAATTTAGAACTAACGCTTGTTTTTAAGCTAGTTGATTTACTCATTCTTCTTGATGCACCATATGAAATTAGAAAAGAATTACTGAAACGTTCATCATATAAAGAATCTAAATTATCAATATTTGAACTAACCTCAACTTTTCTAAATTCATCATTGTTTATTAATTTTAATGAAACTGAAATGCTTTTTTCTTTCAACTCACTTAACATATTTCTGAAAGTACCTTCAATCCCACTAATAAAATATTGAGGTAAAAATATTTTACCTTCAGAATCTATCTTTAACTTTTTGAGATCCACTGCTGCAGAATCTGGTTGCATTCTATCTAAAACTTTTAATAAGGTGGTTTTCCCAGTTCCATTATCCCCAAGAATAATTGTCCAAGGCGAATAATTACCATTTTCATCCGATAAATCTAGAGTCTGTTTATCTTTAAAACAATTAATCCCATCCAATTCTAAAGAATAGAAATAAGAATGCTCATTATTTATCTGTTCAACTGCTTTTTTCTTTTCCATTTTTTTCTCTATTACTAACAAAAATACGAAGATTTTCGTTTACAAAACCATCGTCAGCTGGATCCTCTTTCTATCCTCATCAACCTCCGTAACTTTTACATCAACATGCTGATGCAATTTTACCACTTCATTTACATCACTCACGAAACCGGCTTTCAATTGTGAAATATGAACCAATCCGCTTTCTTTGATTCCAATATCAACAAAACAGCCAAAATTGGTAATGTTATTGACAATTCCGGGTAAAATCATACCGATTCTTAAATCTTTAATCGATTTTACGTTGGCATCAAATTCAAAAACCTTGGCTGACTTTCTGGGATCTAATCCGGGCTTTTCAAGCTCTTTTATGATGTCTTTTAAGGTTAGTAAACCTATTTCAGGTGTAATATAGTTTTCGGCCTTAATAAGCGCTGTTTTCTCTTTGTTGGCAATTAAATCATTTACCGAAAGTTTTAAATCTTTAGCCATTTTCTCTACAACCGGATAAGCTTCCGGATGCACAGCCGAATTATCCAGTGGATTTTTAGCATTCGAAATTCTAATAAACGCTGCACCTTGCTGATACGCTTTATCACCTAAACGAGGCACTTTTTTTAACTGTTTTCTGTCTTCAAACGGACCGTTTTCAGAACGGTATTGTACGATATTTTCGGCCAGCTTCTCTCCTATTCCACTCACATAACTTAGTAAATGTTTACTTGCGGTGTTGATGTTGATTCCTACCGAGTTTACGCAACGAATTACCGTTGCATCCAGTTCTTCTTTTAACTTAGTCTGGTCAACATCGTGCTGGTACTGTCCTACTCCAATCGCTTTTGGATCGATTTTTACCAATTCGGCCAAAGGATCTGAAAGTCGTCTTCCGATAGAAACCGAACCACGAACGGTTACATCATAATTAGGAAATTCTTCTCTGGCAATTTTTGAAGCTGAGTAAACCGAAGCTCCTGCCTCAGATACTATAAAAACCTGTATGGGTTTGTCGAAGGCTATTTTTTTGATAAAAAATTCAGTTTCACGGGAAGCCGTTCCGTTTCCGATAGAAATTGCGTCGATTTGATACGCATTGACCATCGAACGAATTTTCTTTATTGCCATTGCTTCCTCATTTTGAGGCGCATGTGGATAAATCGTCTCATTGTATAATAAATCCCCTTTTTCGTCCAGACAAACTACTTTACAACCGCTTCTAAAACCCGGATCTATTGCCAAAATTCGTTTTTCGCCCAACGGTGGCGCTAATAATAGTTGACCCAAATTATTGGCAAAAACCTGAATCGAATTGGCATCAGCTTTTGCTTTTGCTTCCTGTAAAGTCTCATTTCCAATCGCCGGATTCAGTAAACGTTTGTAGCTGTCTTCAATCGCTAATTGCAAATGGGCTGTTGTGCTGTTTTGTTTTTTTATGATAATTTCATCAATGATATCATAGGCTTCGTCTAAATCTACATCAATTTTCATCTTCACAAAACCTTCATTTTCTGCACGAAGCATGGCTAATAAACGGTGCGAAGGTGCTTTTGTCAAAGGCTCTTCCCAATCAAAATACTGACTGAATTTTTGAGCTCCTTCTTCTTCGGCTTTCTTTTTAACAACTTTGGTTGCGATAGTTGCTTTTCGCTGAAATAATCTTCGCAGTTGTTTACGAACATAAATGTTTTCGTTAATCCATTCGGCAATAATATCACGTGCACCCTGCATGGCAGCCTCTTCGTTTATCACATTTTCATTGATATATTGCGTCGAAATAAAATCAACATCTACATCATTTTCAGACATGATGATTTTTGCCAAAGGTTCTAAGCCAAATTCTCGGGCAACATCGGCTTTTGTTTTTTTCTTCTTTTTATAAGGAAGGTAAAAATCTTCTATTTCCTGTAGATCAAAACTCTGTTCTACTTTTTGCTTTAATTCTGGTGTAAGCGCTTTTTGCTCTTCAATCGATTTTAAAACGGCTTCTTTACGTTTTACAATTGTTTCATATTCTTTTTGAAGTTTTGCAATTTGCTCAATTACAACTTCGTCCAGATTTCCTGTTGTATCTTTTCGATAACGTGAAATAAACGGAATCGTGCAATCTTCTTCTAAAAGTTTTACTGTGTTTTGAATGTTTATTGGAGCCGTGTTAACGGACTTAGCGATGAATTGTATATTAGTCATTTTATGAATAAGATAATGTGTCAATTTGAAAATTAGATAATTATTTCTATATTAAGCATTTGTATAAATGAATGAATTATATCGCTAAAATAATATCTTTGGTTTTAATTTTAAGCCTATGGAAGTTTTATTACAGTATTTTTTAATTATAAATTTTGCCCTCTTTATCATAGCGGGATATGACAAATATTCAGCCATTAAAAATAAACGAAGAATTCCTGAAAACACTCTTTTTTTTATGGCTCTTTTGGGAGGCTCGATTGGTTTGTTTTTGGCAATGTTAATCTTCAGACATAAAACGAGTAAAAACTCTTTTATTGTGAAGTTTTGTGGAATCTTTCTTATCCAGATAATGTTAGTTTATCTTAAATTAAGTGATAAAATATAAATTCAGTCAGTTCGTTGACTGAATTTATACTTTTTTAGTAAACAAGCCAGATCAATTTAAAATCTGCCCGGCTTGTTTATCTTATTGGTGCTTCGCACCCCATTTTTTTGCCTTATTTACTGACAAGCAATTTTATTTATTCGGTTTTGATGTCTTCCGCCTTCAAATTCTGTATTCAGAAAAGTTTCAACCATTTCTACTGCCTGTGGAATTGAGGTAAAACGTGCCGGAATACTAATAATGTTAGCATCATTATGTAAACGGATTAAGACTGCAATTTCTTTTGTCCAGCATAAACCGGCTCTTACTTTTGGGTGCTTGTTAACTGTCATTGCAATTCCGTTTCCGCTTCCGCAGATTACAATTCCAAAATCAGCTTTTCCTTCAGATACATCAGTCGCAACCGGATGACCAAAATCTGGATAATCTACAGAATCCTCAGAATCTGTTCCGTAATTGGTTACTTCATATCCTTTTGTTTTTAACATGGCAACAATTGCTTTTTTATACTCCGGTCCTGCGTGATCGTTTCCTATCGAAATTTTCATTTTAAATACTATTAAGTTGTCTTGATGCAAATTTACTCATTAAATAAATGTTCTCCATAAATTACTTTAATTTTCACTTTTTATTTATGTACAGAAAAAATAATGTTCAAACATCTGCCGAAAATTGTTCTGCTAAATAGACTTTTTAAAGGACTAAATTTCAAATATTTATCAGTTATCAACATTTTTAAAAAATACTTAAAATATTGATTTTCAATGAATAAATTTTATTTATTTTATTAAATTTTTGAAATGTTAATAGGAGTTTGTAATTCGTTGATATTCAGTTAACTTTAAATTAACAGAAATTGTTAATAAGTACGAAAAGAAAATTAGAAGTTTTTTTGGGTTGTGTCAAAAAAAAACCTAATCCAAAACCGGAATTAAAAATCCTAATAAAGTTTGAGTAATTTTTAGAAAAGTTATCAATATTAAAAATGCCATTTTCAACAGAAATCAACATATCAACTTATTTACAAAATGAATTCAATTTTGGTTGTCAACCATTGTTAATTAAAATTCAAAAAGACTTAAAAATTAATATTTTAACTACAAATAACTATGTTGATAAGTCACAATAACTAAGAGAAACTTCATTTCAATACTTTTAAAAATAAATTTATTCCACATATTAACACACTATAATAACCATCAAAAATTAATTAAATTTAAAATTTTCTTTTTGTTGTATTTAATATATGTTAACAACTTTGAAATTTGAAAAGAGAAAAAAAATTTGAAATTGAAAAATAGATTGGTCTAAACGATTTTAAGAAGATTATCGAGATAGTTTAAAATATTGCGAAACTTATTCTAAATAGTATTTTAATTTAATGAAAAAAAATAATTATTGACTTGTTAAAATGTTTATATATTTGCACGAAATATAAATTTGTTATGAAGAAAATTTTACTTTTAATTTTGTTACCTATAGTTAGTTACAGCCAAACCAAAATTGGCAATAGTATTAATGGAAAATATCCTGTAAGTTCAGGTATGGCTTCTTCTTTTGGTACTCGTCTATCTCTTTCTGGTGATGGCAATATATTAGCTGTTGGAGATCAATCTATATGGTCAGGAGAAGTTAGGGTATATATAAATACAGCGAATAACTGGGAAGAATTAGGAAGTAAAATTTCGATTGGAAATAGTCCTGATGAAAAGGGCAAAAGTATTAGTTTATCTAAAGATGGTAGCATATTGGCAGTTGGCTCTCCTCAAGGTGCTGGAAATGGTTACGAAACAGGGTTTGCCCAGGTATACCAGAATATAGCCGGAATTTGGACTCAAGTTGGAACAAACATTAAAGGAAAAGCTGGAGGAGAATATAGTGGTTCTTCTATTTCACTTTCTGAAGATGGATCTACAATTGCTATTGGTGCTCCTGGAAATAGTCAGAATAAATGGCAAGGAGGTTGTGTTCGTGCTTATAAAAATGTGGGTGATATATGGACAAAAATTGGAGATGATCTTTATGGTAAACAAGATGCTGATAACTTTGGATCCAGAGTAGTATTAGCAAATAATGGAGAGATAATGGCGATTGGAAATAAAAATAAATCTATTTCTGTATTTAAAAATATAGCAGGAACATGGACATTATTAGGCAATGAAATTACTGGTATTAATTCTGGTTTTTCATTTTCTGCTGATGGATCTACGATTGCCGTTCCATATACTGTTATAGATTATGCTCCTATAACTTATTATCGAATTATAACATCATATGTAAAATTACTTAGACTTATAAACGGTATATGGACCCAAGTAGGAATAAGTTTAAAGGGAAATGGTGAATACTCTAACTTTGGAAGTGCTATTTCATTATCTAATGACGGTTCTATTATTGCTATAGGCGCTCCTGGTAAAGATGAAAAAGGTGATGAGTCTGGGATTGTTATGGTGTATAAAGAGAATTCAGGAAACTGGTTAAAGTTAGGAATTGATATCAAAGGAGAAGCTAAATATGATAGAAATGGTGAAGGTGTTTCACTTTCATCAGATGGAACCAAATTAGCTGTTGGTTCTCCTTATAATGATAATGTAACAGGAGCAAACGCAGGAGCAATTAGAATTTTTAACTTATTACCATTTTTAAATACTGATCAATTTGTAATGTCAAATTTTAATTTATATCCTAATCCGGCTTCTGAAATAGTTAATGTCAATTTACAAGATAATTTTATTATAAAAAAGATAAATATTTATAATAGTTTAGGTCAGTTCATTAAAACTGATAACACTGATAAAATAAATATTAGTTCACTTTCAAAAGGAATTTATTATTTTGAAATAATTACAGATAAAGGAAAAGGTACTAAAGCTATTATTGTAAATTAATTTTATTAAAAATTATAATTTAAGCTATCTGCATGATAGCTTTTTTTGTTTCAAACGATTTTGAGAGGATTGTTAAGATTGTCCAAGATTTCCTGAACTTGTTCGAAATCGTTGGGATGAACTTTAAGTTTGATGCCTCCAAGCACTGCAGAATACATTGGTACAACGGAAAGTGTCATTTCATTTTCAAAAAAATAAGGAATTCCTTCTTGTTCTAATAAGTGTTTCAAAATAACCGTTTCGTGATCATAATTGAATATGGCGATGGTTTGAAAGCTTTCCATAAAGGTCTTTTTATAAAGATACTAAAGTTATAATTTTAATAATTCTAATTGTTTAAATCTTTTATCTGATATCTTATTTGTAATTTTAAACTTTATAAGAAAGATATATGAGTAAGAAAATTAGAAAACCGATAAAAAATGAAAAAGATTTCTCTGGAAAAATACTGAAGATTTTATCGAAAAGTCCTAATAAAGCCTTTAATTACAAACAGATAGCAGCAAAGCTTGAACTTGATGATACCAAAAGCAGAAACCAGATTATAAAAGATTTAAAGATAATGGCTGGTTCTAAAAAAATTATTGAATCTGAACCTGGAAAATATTTAGTAAAAGCTGAAAGTCAGGATTATTACGAAGGAACCATAGATATGACAAGCCGTAAAACCGCTTATTTTATCTGCCCTGATTTTGCAGAAGATGTTTTTATTCCGACCAATAATTTGAATCGTGCACTCGATAAAGATAAAGTCAAAGTGTATGTTTATAACCGTAGAAAAGGAAAAAGACCTGAAGGTGAAGTAATTGAAGTTGTAGAAAGAAATAAAACAGAGTTTGTTGGAGTTATTGACATTCAGCCCAATTTTGCTTTTGTTTCGACTGCAAATCCTAAGATGTACACGGATATTTTTATTCCGAAAGATAAAATGGGAGAGGCAGCGAATGGAGATGTTGTTTTAGTTACCATTGAGGACTGGCCAAAAAGAGCAGATAGTCCTTTTGGTTCTGTAATTAAAGTTTTAGGAAAACCCGGAGAACATAATACAGAAATTCATGCGATTTTAGCAGAATATGGTTTGCCATCAGACTTTCCGGTAGAAGTAGAGGTGTATGCTCAAAAGATAGATACTTCTATACAAGAGTCTGAAATTGCAAAACGTCGTGATATGCGTAATACACTTACGTATACGATAGATCCAAAAGATGCCAAAGATTTTGATGATGCCTTGTCTTTCAAAAAGTTAGAAAATGGAAATTATGAAATTGGAGTTCATATTGCCGATGTTTCGTATTATCTGGAAGAAGGAACTATTCTTGATGATGAAGCGTATCAACGAGCGACTTCTGTTTATTTAGTTGATAGAGTAGTACCAATGCTTCCGGAAGTTTTATCAAACTTTGCGTGTTCACTTCGTCCACATGAAGAGAAATATACCTTCTCTGCCGTTTTTGAAGTTTCACCTACCGCACAGGTTATTAACCAATGGTTTGGACGAACGGTAATTTATTCTGATCAGCGTTTTGCTTACGAAGAAGCACAGTACATAATTGAAACAAAAGACAATACAATTCCTGTTGATATTTCGATTACCGGAGAATCGTATGTTGTGGCTGATGAAATTGTTGAAGCGACTTTAAAATTAGATGAATTAGCCAAGATTTTAAGAAAGAAAAGAATGCAGAATGGTGCTATTTCTTTTGATAAAGTAGAAGTAAAATTCAACTTAGATGCAGAAGGAGAACCGGAAGGTGTTTATTTTAAGGTCTCAAAAGATGCCAATCATCTGATTGAGGAATTTATGCTTCTGGCCAACAGAAAAGTGGCAGAATACATCGGAAAGCAAAAGAAAACATTCATTTACAGAATTCATGACGAACCAAATGAAGATAAACTGATTGCAATGCAGCAAGTGATTTCGAAGTTTGGATATAAAATTGATTTTAGAAACAAAGGTGATATTTCGAAATCATTAAATGCTTTGATGGAAGAAGTAAACGGTAAAAAAGAGCAGAATTTAATTGATACTCTGGCTATTCGAAGTATGAGTAAAGCCAAATATTCTACAGATAATATTGGCCATTATGGTTTAGCTTTTGATTATTACAGCCATTTTACTTCGCCAATTCGTCGTTATCCTGACGTAATGGTACATCGTTTGTTACAGTTTTATTTAGATGGAGGAGCTTCGGTAGATGAAGAAGCATACGAAACAAAATCACTGCATTGTTCTAATATGGAAAGTTTAGCAACCAATGCAGAACGAGACAGTATTAAATACATGCAGGTAAAATACATGCAGGATCATCAGGACGAAGAATTCCTGAGTGTTATTTCTGGTGTTACAGAATGGGGAATATATGTTGAAATCATTTCGAATAAATGCGAAGGAATGGTAAGAATTCGTGAAATAAAAGATGATTATTATACTTTTGATGAAAAGCAATATGCCTTGGTGGGTGCAACATCAAACAGTATATTGCAATTAGGTGATGAAATTTACGTTAAGGTAAAAAATGCAGATTTAGTTAAAAAACAGCTGGATTTTCATTTTTTAAGAAGAGCTGAATAAGTTGTTAAATTTAAAATTAAAGAAAATGAAAAAGTTAATTATAGGGGCGGTAATTTTATTTGTACAAATGTCTTTTGGTCAGGTTACGAAAGAATTAGGAGATTTTGATACCGTTAAAGTATACGATAAATTAAATGTAAAATTAGTTCAGTCATCTGAAAATAAACTTGTTATAAAAGGAGCTAGAGAAGCAGAATTAGAAGCTGTTAATAAAAATGGTATTTTAAAAATAAGAATGCCATTTCCAAAACTTTTATCAGGTAACGATTTAGAAGTTATCTTGTATTATAAACATATTGAACTTATTGATGTGAATGAAGGTGCAATTGTTACAAGTTCTGAAGTTATAAAAGCAACTAGTTTTAAAGTAAGTGCTCAGGAAGGTGGAAAAATTAATTTAGATTTAGATGTTGATAAACTAAATGTAAGTTCAGTTTCTGGTGGAGAAATTACACTATCTGGTAAAGCTTCCAATCAGGATGCAAAATTAGGTGCTGGTGGATATTTATTAGCTAGTAAATTAAAGACATCTCAAACTACTGTTAGTGTTTCTGCGGGAGGAAAAGCAGATGTTAATGCATCTACATTGGTAGAAGCAAAAGTAAACGCAGGAGGCTCTATTTACATTTATGGAAAACCAAAACAAATTAATCAGAAAACAGTTTTTGGAGGTAAAATCGAAGAAGTAAAGTAAACTAATTATATTTTAATGATAAATGATGTTTTAGCTGGGCTGCCATGGGGAGTTTTCCTGAGTTTTATGGTAGGTCCGGTATTTTTTATACTATTAGAAACCAGTATCACAAAAGGATTCAGGGCTGCATTAGTTTTTGATTTAGGAGTAGTATTTGGTGATATTTTTTTTATTGGCATTGCTTATTTAGGAAGTTACAGATTAATTCAGAGCCTAAAAGATAAACCTGCTCTTTTTATTTTTGGAGGAATTATTATGCTGGCATACGGTATTATTTCTTTCGTAAAATTAAAGAAAGAAGAAAAAATAAATGATGAAGAAATTGATCGGGATATTATCAAAAGAAACTATGGAAGTTTGTTTATAAAAGGCTTTTTACTCAATGTTATTAATATTGGAGTACTTGGTTTTTGGCTTGCTGTTATTATTTCTGTGGGACCAAAATTAGAAATGCAAAACTCCAGAATGATAACTTTTTTTACTTCAGTTATTATTACCTATTTATTAATTGATTGTCTTAAAATATTGTTAGCCAAACAACTAAAATCTAAAATGACACCAAATAATATTCTGAAAATTAAAAAAGTTATTAGTATTGTTTTAATGATCTTTGGATTTGTCTTAATAGTTCAGGGATGGTTTCCTAAAGAAAAAGAAATGGTAAAAAATGCTTTTGAAAGCATTGACAAGTAGTTGTTAATAACTCAAAAATATAAATTTAAAACCTCTGATTTCAGAGGTTTTTTTATCTTATAAATAGAGTCTGCTGAAAAGGTATACTTTGCTGATTTTTATCCTTTTAATAATAATTTCAGATTCAATTCCGATACAATTTCTTGATAATTATCGAAAATTATAGCGAATAATCAATTATTAAAAAAAATATTGAGTTTATAGGAGACACTAAGTACATGTAATCGTTTAGTTTGTCATTTCGACGAATCAGAAATCCTCGCAGTTAACTCCGCAACGAAAATCTAATTTTTGTTTAGCTTCTAAGGAAGATTTTTTTCTTCGTCAAAATGACAAGATTGTAGAAAAAATTAAGCACAAAAAAAGAGACACATTGCTGTATCTCTTTTTGAGGCATCGTCCGGATTCGAACCGGAGTAGGAGCTTTTGCAGAGCCCAGCCTAGCCGCTCGGCCACGACGCCATTGCTTGAACGGATGGCAAAAGTAACTAAAATCTTTAAAATTCAAAACTTTAAAAGTAACTATTTTAAAAAATTAGTTTTCTAAGGGAAATAATTACTTTCTAATTTCCGTCATTTTTATAGTAACTGATTCAACATCACCACCTATAGGAGGATTAACCTTAGAAACTGAAACTGTTGTTTTTTCTACAGTTTTTATCTCTGCTAATATTCGAATATTGATTCTTTTGGCCACATGTTCTAATAAATGTGAACGAATTGCCATTTCTTCTGTGACAATTTTGTTCAAATGTACATAATCGACTGTATCTGCAAGATCATCAGTTTGTGCTGAATGTTGTAAATTTGTTTTTATTTTTAAGTCAACAGTATAATCAGAACCAATTTTTCCTTCTTCGATCATACATCCGTGATACGAAAAAGTACGGATGTTTTTTAGTTTAATAATTCCCATTTTCTTTTTGTTTCAGGTTTAAAGTTTCAGGTTTTACGCCACTTAAGTAACTTTAAATCTGAAACCTGAAACCTTTTTTTTATCTTTGCTAAAATTACTATAAATAATGGCATCAGAAGAGAAATCACTCAATTTTATTGAACAAATTATAGAAGAAGATCTGAAATCAGGTCTGTCAAATACCAAACTTCGTTTTCGTTTTCCACCAGAACCAAATGGTTATTTGCACATTGGACATGCCAGTTCTATTGCATTAAATTTTGGTTTAGGAATTGATTATCAGTCACCTGTAAACTTACGTTTTGACGATACAAATCCTGAAAAAGAAGAACAGGAATTTGTGGATGCTATAAAAAGAGATGTAGAATGGTTGGGTTATAACTGGACAGAAGAACGTTATGCATCTGATTACTTTCAACAATTGTATGATTGGGCTGTTGAATTAATAAAAAAAGACAAAGCCTATGTAGACAGTCAGTCTTCAGAAGATATGGCAATTCAAAAAGGAACTCCGTCTACAGAAGGTGTTAATAGCCCTTATAGAAATCGTTCTGTAGAAGAAAATTTAGAGTTATTCCAAAGAATGAAAAACGGTGAATTTGAGGCTGGAACTCATATTCTTCGTGCTAAAATAGACATGAAATCGACCAATATGCTGATGCGTGATCCTATCATGTACAGGATTTTACACAAACATCATCATAGAACCGGAGATACCTGGAAGATATATCCAATGTACGATTGGGCACACGGACAAAGTGATTATTTAGAAGCCATTTCACATTCATTTTGTACGCTTGAATTCTTGCCTCACCGAGAATTGTACGATTGGTTTTTAGATCAGATTATTGATGAAAATCAGATTCGTCCAAAGCAAAGAGAGTTTGCAAGACGTAACTTATCGCATACTGTTGTGAGTAAACGAAAATTGCAGCAACTAGTTAAAGAAAAGCATGTTAACGGTTGGGATGATCCAAGAATGTCAACCATTTCTGGCTTAAGAAGAAGAGGTTATACAGCTGCTTCATTGCGTAATTTTGCCAATACAATTGGTATTGCAAAACGTGATAATTTGATCAATGTATCCGTTTTAGAATTCTGTATTCGTGAAGATTTAAACAAAATTGCACCTCGTGTAATGGCTGTTTTGGATCCTGTAAAATTGGTCATTACGAATTATCCGGAAGGAAAAGAGGAATGGCTGGAAGCTGAAAATAATCAGGAAGATGAAAATGCCGGTTTCAGAAAAGTGCCTTTTTCTAGTGAATTATATATCGAAAGAGAGGACTTCTTAGAAGAAGCTCCAGCTAAATATTTCCGTTTGACTTTAGGAAAAGAAGTGCGTCTTAAAAATGCTTATATTATTAAAGGTGAATCTGTTATAAAGGATGCAGCAGGAAATATTACCGAAATTCATGTAACGTATGATACCGATTCTTTAAGCGGAAGCGGAACAGAAGCAAGCCAAAGAAAAGTATCCGGAACATTGCATTGGGTTTCTATTCAACATGCAGTTGAAGCTGAAGTTCGACTATATGATCGTTTGTTTACAGATGAAGCACCAGACAGTTATAAGGATAAAAATTTCTTAGATTTTGTAAATCCAAATTCATTAGAAATTGTAAAAGGATTCGTTGAACCAAGTTTGGCTACAGCTCAAAATGAAGATAAATTCCAGTTTCAGCGTTTGGGTTATTTTACTGTTGATAAAGACTCAACTCCTTCAAAATTAGTATTTAACAAAACTGTTGGATTAAAAGATGCCTGGGAAGAAAAAGGTAAAAAAGAAGAAAACAGCATCAATAATTCTTTAAAAGAAATCAACAAATATTTTAAAGTTGAAACAAAACCGGAGCGTATTGCAATTGAAAATGCAATAGGGCAGAGCATCGCAACTATTTCTAGTTTTTCATTATTGCAAAATTCATTAAAAAAGAACATCAACAATAATAAAGCTTCGTTGTTATTTGCTCAGTTTATTTTAAAATATTCTCATTTGAAGTCTGTAGATTTTGAAGATGAGGATATCAAAAAATTATATTCAATGTCATTAAGAAGTGAATCAACTTATGTTCGATCAAAAGCACTTTTAAATTTAAGAGATTTAGAAACTTCAGAATTTAAAAATCAATTTGAAGAGGAAATTTTGAAATTACATTCAAATCTTCCAAAAAATGCTTCAGAGAGAGAAATTGAAATTCTTTCAGAAATGACAAAGTAACAACATCATTATAATCTATTAAAAAGCACTTTTTATAAGTGCTTTTTAATTATTTATATTTTCTATATAAAATATAATTTTAATAAATATTTTATATTAAAATTAACCTTCATAAATTAATTTTAAAAGGTTTTTTTATTTCTTCCGATATAGAATTCATCTTTTTAAAAATAGTTAAAATAAACGCTTTATTTTAATTTTAGCTCTTTTTTTGGTTATCTTTATAACTTATTAACAACAGATTGTTTATAAAGTTGTTATTTTAAATCTACTTTTAGATGAATGAGCAAATTTCTTTAAATTGAAAATAAAATTTTATAAAATCAGTTTTAATGATTATTTTTTTTGATTTAAAATATTTTAATTATTATATATAAAATCTATTATTATTTAATTTTAAATAGATAATATAAACTAAAAAAGACCTTCATAATTTAATTTTAAGACCTTTTTTTACTTCTTCCATCTCTTAACTCATCTTTTGAATAATTGTTTATTTTTGAGCTTTATTTTAATTTTATATGTCTTTTTTATCAGTTTAACGGGTTATTAACATACAATTGTTTATAAAGTTGCTATTTTTATCCAAAGGTCAAATCTGAAATTTATAATTTTAAAAATGACACTTTAGAAAATTAAATCAGATTTTTATAAAATTTAAAATTTACTTTTTTTATTCTGAGTCTTAATTCGGAATTGGTTTTATGGCTTATCAATTTTGATTTTTAATCAAAGAAATTTAAATACTATTTTATAATATAAGAAAAGAGTATCTTTATTAAACACTTAAATTTTAATATCATGTCAAAAAATTCAAATACAATTGCTGCTATTATTGCAGGTGCTGCCGTGGGTGCAGCAATAGGGATTTTATTAGCTCCGGATAAAGGTTCCAATACAAGAGCAAAAATTAAGGAAGGTTTAGATGATGCAACGGATAACTTAAAAGATTCTTTAGGAGCTACTTCAGATGTTCTGCGTGAAAAATTCACAAGTGCTACACAAAATTTAGATGGAACTTTTGATAATTTACTTTCAAATGTAAGCCAGAAAGCAGATGAAGTTATTTCTTTTCTGGAATCTAAATTGGCTGATT
Organism: Flavobacterium cheongpyeongense; assembly: GCF_003202435.1. Classification (GTDB taxonomy): domain Bacteria; phylum Bacteroidota; class Bacteroidia; order Flavobacteriales; family Flavobacteriaceae; genus Flavobacterium; species Flavobacterium cheongpyeongense. The sequence continues at coordinate 41,501 of NZ_QJHK01000021.1, read as the reverse complement.
TAAAAGAGCAAAATGCTAAATATCAAAAATAAAAAGTAATACAAAAGCACAGAACTTACTTATCATAGTATTTTTTGTGCTTCTTTTTTAAACCAATCTATAATTATGGCTTTTGAAGAATTAAAAGAAAATACCGAGAATATTCAGAAAAGTACTAAAGCTTATATTGATAGTAATTTGGCATATTATAAACTTTGGGGTTTTAAAGTTGCGATGAAATCAACGACTTTAATTTTTAAGTTTACCTTGATTTTATTATGTTTTAGTATGGCTTTAATTTTCGGATCTTTTGCAGCAGCGTATGCTTTTGGATCCTTATTTGAAAGTAATGCACTTGGTTTTTTAGTAGTAGGAGGGATCTATCTTGTTTTTACAGTTTTACTTTTCCTTATAAAAGATAAGTTTGTTGAAGGCCCAATTCTAGAGAAATTTTCAGAAATCTTTTTTAATGACTAATTATGATACCAAAAAAATACTCATCATACGCTCAAATTGAAAGAGATTTAGAAATTCTGAAATTACAGAAGGATATTAATTATCAAAAATTGGTTTTGAGTTTACAAAAAACTAAAGAAAGTATTACACCTCAAAATGTTTTGAGTGGCATATTTTTTTCGTTTAAAGATTACTTTTCACATTCTTATGGAAGCATTTTACAATCGGTTTTACCCTTTATAATCAATTGGTTTATAAATAAAAAAAGAGGCAGTTAAGCCTCTTTTTAGTTTTAATATTTATTTAATTTCTGGTGTTGCCTCGTCTTCGTATCCTGATTGTGGCTGTATTGGTTTTGGTTTCTCCACTTTTTTATTGTTTTTCTTCATCATTTCCCCAACTTGGTTAGATGCTGAGAATGAAGCGACCATATTGTTCAGCATGTCACTTCCTGCCTGTGGAGAATTTGGTAACAAAATTAAATTTGAATTTGCATCAGCTCCAATTGCTTGCAGTGTATCATAATGTTGCGTAACCACAATTAAGGCAGAAGCTTCCTGAGAATTGATTCCCACATTGTTCAAAACTTCAACACTTTCTACTAAACCTCGTGCAATTTCACGACGCTGATCTGCAATACCCTGACCTTGTAAACGTTTACTTTCAGCCTCGGCTTTTGCTTTTGCAACAATTCTGATTCTTGAACTTTCTGCTTCAAATTCGGCAGCCGTTTTTTCTCTGTCGGCAGCGTTGATTCTGTTCATAGCATTTTTTACCTGAATATCCGGATCAATATCAGTCACCAAAGTATTGATAATATCATAACCATAAGTAGTCATGGCTTCATTTAATTCTCTTTTTACTGCAATGGCGATATCATCTTTTCTTTCAAAAACGTCATCCAGTTTTAATTTGGGAACTTCGGCACGAACCACATCAAATACATAAGCAGTAATTTGATCGTGTGGATATTCCAATTTATAAAAGGCATCGTAAACTTTTTCCTGAATAACTTTAAACTGAACTGAAACTTTCATTTTAATAAAAACATTGTCTTTGGTTTTCGTTTCAATGATAACATCTAACTGTTGAATTTTTAGATTTACACGTCCGGCAATTCTGTCGACAATCGGAATTTTAAGTTGTAAACCGGAATTTCTGACGCTTAAAAATTTACCAAATCTTTCTATTACAACAGACGATTGTTGTTTCACAGTAAAGAAAGAAGAGAGGAAAATAAAGAAGCCGAAGACTAAAATGATAATAAATGGAATACTCATAATAATATTGATTTAAGTTTTATGGATGTGTAAATTACGAAATTTCTTTTTATTTAAATTTTATTTGTTTAACCGATTTTTTTTGTTAAAATTTATTTTACTTTTGGTTCGTTAATTAAAACAATATAAAAATTTATGAAAAAAATACTACTTAGTATTGCCTTGCTTTCGTCTGTTTATTTATCTGCTCAAACTGTTATTGAAGAAAAGTATGAAAAAAAAAATAAACCACTAAGTTATTTTTTACTTTCTGATAGCAATTTATTTGTAATATCTAAAGGAAATAAAGGGGGTGGTTTGGTTAAAGCTGATGAGATTAATAGTATGTATACTTATGATGCTAATGGTTCAAAAAAAGTTCTTTTTACTGATAAGAAAGTAATTGGAACTATGTTTTCAGTAAATAAAGATGCTTTGTTAGTAACTGATATTTCTTCGGGAGTATTTAATTCAAAAACTAAATATTTAATTAACGATAAATATATTGAATTAGAAAAATCTGAGGTAAGAGATATGACTGGTTTTTATAGTGGATATGGTTTTTTTACAGCAAAAAATGAATTTTATTTAAAAAATAAAAAAAATGAATTTGATATTGACTTTGAAAAAGATGATATTTATTTAACTGTTAAAGATATAGTTACAAGAAAAAAAGAACTGTATAAAATAGAAAAACCTAGTTTAATTAAATTTATTGGACCTAATTTTATCAAAAGTAAGGAGAAATTTAGATTTAATTTAGTCGTTAATAAAGATGAAACTGTTGATTTAGATGGAAAATCTATTTCGAAAGACTATGCAAATACTATTCTGTATAAAACAAGATTTTCAAATGATGGAAAAAAAGTTGACGAACTAGTTTATGATTTAAAAATAGCTAATCATGTATTTCTTTATTCAAGAAATGGTGGAGGTGAATTTACATATGGAGGATATGATAACAAATTTCTCCATTTTAGTGACGATCTTTCCATTAATAATTATATTAAAGATTCTGAAACTGGAGATCTTTATATTTATGGATTATATGGAGATGAGTTTGGAAAATTGAATGATATGGCAAATCCTAAAGGGTTTTATATTTTTAAATTTGATAAATCAGGGAATAAAATTTGGGAATCAATCAATAAAATAGATGATGCTGGTTTCAATAGTCGACATGTAATGATTTCTGTTTTTGTTGACTTATTTCAATTAAATAACAATCTTTGTTTTAATATTAAAATAGGTGGTTTAAAGAGTTTTTTCAATTATAGTATTATTGATCAATCTTCTGGAAAAATAATTAAATCACAAAATATAGAATTTAATGAGACATTTGCTCATCCAAATAATATGAATAATTATGATTATGGAATAAATACAAGTCTAAAAGGGTTTAAAGATGTAAAATTTAGCTTTGAAAGTATTATAGCTATTAATTATTATCCAAAAATTGCAGATTACATAAAAAGTGTTAAATCAAAGAATGATTTATATTTTTCTTCTTATTTTTCTAAATTAGGTATTTGGTTATTTGAAACTGATAATAATCAATATTATAAAGTAACCTTTTTTAAAGATTAACATAAAAAAAGTCCCGATTTAATCGGGACTTTTTAGTTTTATAAGGTAGCAATTGCTTTCTGAATTCTAGAAATAGTTTCTTCTTTTCCTATGATTTCAACAATGTCAAATAGGTGAGGGCCCTTCAAAGCGCCAACCAAACTCAAACGGAAAGGCTGCATAACTTTCCCCATTCCAATTTCATTTTTGGTTAACCAGTCTTTTACAATTGCTTCAATATTTACTGAAGTAAAATCTTCGATATTTTCTAAAACTGAAATTAATTCCTGCATTAGTGTTGGTGTTTCTTCCTTCCAGTTTTTGCTTGCTTTTTCATCATAAGATGTTGGTGCCTGGAAAAAGAAATCAGTTAAATCCCAAATGTCAGTTGTTAAAAACAGACGTTCTTTTATTGATGATATTATTTTTTCAACAACTTTTCTATCTGCTTTAATTCCTTTTTCATCTAAAACAGATTGAAAAGTTTCAGCTAAATACGAATCACTTTTGTTTGATAAATAATAATGATTCACAGATTTAGCTTTATCAATATCAAATCTTGCGCCTGCTTTATGAACTCTGTTTAAGTCAAAAGATTGGCATAATTCTTCTAATGAAAAATATTCTCTTTCAGTTCCATCGTTCCAACCAATCATTGATAAAAAGTTTACCAAAGCTTCTGGTAAATATCCTTCACCTTTAAAACCTTTTAAATCTCTCCAATCTAAAGGAAACACAGGAAATCCTCCAACCTCACCATCACGTTTTGATAGTTTTCCTTTTCCACTTGGTTTTAAAATCAAAGGTAAATGAGCAAATTCCGGAGCATCCCAACCAAAAGCTCTGTACAATAAAACGTGAAGCGGCATAGAGGGTAACCATTCCTCACCACGAATAACATGTGAAGTTTCCATCAAATGATCGTCGACAATATTGGCCAAATGGTAGGTTGGCATTCCGTCACTTTTGAATAATACTTTATCGTCAAGAAGATTCGTTTCAAATTTTACATCACCACGAATGATATCTTTTAAGTGTAAAGTTTCGTCAACCGGAGTTTTAAAACGGATTACATAATGTTCTCCATTTGCAATTCTTTTAGCAGTTTCTTCAAGAGAAATTACTAACGAAGTATCTAATTTTTCACGATTTTGATGATTATAAATAAATGTTTTTCCTTCAGCTTCGTGCTGTTTTCTACAAGTATCCAAAGCTTCCGGTGTATCAAAAGCATAATATGCCCAACCAGAATTGATTAGTTGATCTGCATATTGTAGGTATAAATCTTTACGTTCACTTTGTCTGTACGGACCAAATTTTTCATTTTTCCCAACTGTTTCGTCAGGAGCAATTCCTAACCATTCCAATGCTTCCATAATATAAGCTTCGGCACCAGGAACAAAACGGGTTTGATCTGTATCTTCAATTCTTAAATAAAAAACACCATTGTTTTTTTTGGCAAATAAATAATTAAATAGGGCAGTACGAACTCCGCCAATATGTAATGCTCCTGTTGGGCTTGGTGCAAAACGCACACGAACTTGCTTTGACATTTTGTATAAATTTTGATGCAAAGATACGATATTAGTCAAAAGCCAAAAGTCGAAAGTCTGAAAGGTTTTTAGCTGTTTGCTAAACTTTTGACTTTCGACTTTTGACTTTCAGACTTATCGTTATAATTACTACTTTTATGGGTTATAAATCAAACAGATTCATTTTGAAAACAACGTCTGCCATATACGCAAAACTGGAAGCTTTTATTAAAAAATATTATACCAACGAACTCATAAAAGGGATTCTTCTTTTTACCGGTTTCGGACTTTTGTATTTTTTGTTTACGCTTTTTATAGAGTATTTCCTTTGGTTAAAACCACTCGGAAGAACATTTTTATTCTGGCTTTTTATTGGAGTAGAAGTTTTTCTTTTGTTTCGTTTTATTATGTTTCCAATATTTAAGTTATTCAAACTTCAAAAAGGAATCGATTATAATCAGGCTTCGACTATTATCGGAAACCATTTTACAGAAGTAAGTGATAAACTAACGAATTTTTTACAGCTATCCGCTTCTGATAATTCAGCAGAAAGTTCAGAATTAATGTTGGCATCGATAGAGCAAAAAGCAAATTCATTACAACCAATTCCGTTTGGGAATGCTATTAATTTTAATTCAAACAGAAAGTATTTACCCTTAGCACTTATTCCAATTTTGCTTTTTGCAGTGTTTTATATTTCTGGAAACAGCAATATTATTTCTCAAAGTTTAAATAGGGTAGTACATTTTAATGCTACATTTTTACCACCGGCTCCTTTCAAATTTGTCATTCTGAATACAAATTTACAAACTGAACAGAACAAAGATTTTGTTGTAAAAATGGAATCTATAGGAAAGGTTGTTCCCGAAAATGTCATGATTCATATTGGTGATGAAAGTTATTTTATGGAATCTTCCCAACCAGGAAAGTTCGAATTCAAGATTGAAAAACCGGTTGAAAATGTTTCTTTTTCTTTTGAAGGAAATTCAGTTTCCTCAGAAGAATACGAATTAAAAGTAATAACTGTTCCATCAATTGCCAACTTCGAAATGGTTTTAAATTTTCCTTCTTATTTAAAAAAGAAATCAGAAACGATTCAGGGAACCGGAAATGCAATTGTTCCGGAAGGTACTTTGGTAACATGGAAAATGAATACGCAGTCGACTCAGGAGATTGTTTGGAAGGATAAAAAAGCATTTTTAAAGTTTAATAAAGCAAAAAATGAGTTTAAATTGAGCAAAAATATTGCTCAAAATACAGAATATCAAATTCTTACTTCAAATAATAAGGTTAAAAACTACGAAAAATTGGATTATCAGCTATCTGTCATCAAAGATCAGCATCCAACAATTACCGTTGCACCAGCTCCGGACAGTTTAAAATTAGATAAAAATTATGTATTGGGAAGATTAGGAGATGACTACGGTTTATCAAAATTGCAGGTTGTTTTCTACGAGTATAACAAACCACAAACTGCAAAGCGCGGAACCATTCCGGTAAAGCAGGCAGTATTTGACCAGTTCGTTTTTTCTTTCCCAAGTAATTTACCTGTAGAAGAAGGAGTATCTTATGAATACTATTTTGAAGTTTTTGATAACGATGCACCACATGGTTTTAAGCGTACTAAGTCTTCTGTTTTTTCAGACAGAGTTGCTACAACAGATGAAGTTCATGATTTGGAATTGGAACAGCAAAATCAAAACATAAACGGCTTATCTAAATCATTAAAAAATCAAACCAAGCAAATTTCTGAAATGGATAAGATCCAGAATACAGGAAAAGAAAAAGATAATTTAGAATTTAAAGATCAGCAAAAGATCAATGATTTTATCAAGCGTCAGAAACAACAAGACGAAATGATGAAGCAGTTTGCGGAGAAGATGAACAAGAATTTAGATAAATTCAAAGACGATAAAAAGGATAAAACAGCAGAAGATTTGCAAAAGCGTTTAGATAATGCGGATAAAGATTTAGAGAAAAACCAGAAATTGTTAGACGAACTGAAGAACCTAAACGATAAATTAAATAGCGAGGAACTGTTTGATAAAATGGAAAAGTTTAAACAAATCAGTAAAAACCAATCCAGAAATTTAGAACAATTAGTTGAATTGACGAAACGTTTTTATGTAGAAAAGAAAGCAGGACAGGTTGCTGAGAAATTAAATAAACTGGCAGAAAAACAGGAACAGCTTTCTAATAAAGAAAAAGAAAACACTCAGGACAAGCAGGAAGAAATTAATAAAGCTTTTGATAAAATTCAGGAAGATTTAAAAGACTTAAAAGAAGAAAACAAAACGTTAAAATCTCCTTTTGATATTCCTTCTGATGCTTCTAAAGAAAAAGATTTGAAAGATGATTTACAAAAAGCATCTGATGAATTGAACAAAAAAAACACCTCTTCAGCTAAGCAAAAACAGAAAAGTGCTTCTAAGAAAATGAAGAGTATGGCTCAACAAATGAACTCCAGTATGGAAGGTGGAGAACAAGAACAATTAGAAGAAGACGTTGCAATGCTTCGTCAGATTCTGGATAATCTTCTGGCTTATTCATTATCTCAGGAAAATGTAATGAAACAATTTAAATCCATGAAATTGGGTTCTTCTATATATACGAAGAACATTAAAGTACAACAGAATTTAAAACAACAGTTCAAACATGTCGATGATAGTTTGTTTGCTTTGTCTTTACGTAACCCAAAAGTAGCAGAAGATGTAACTAAGGAAATTGGAAATGTACAATATAATGTAGACAAGTCAATTGAATCTTTGACAGACGTTCAGGTTCCAAAAGGAGTTTCGCACCAACAATATGCTGTTTCATCTGCTAATAAATTAGCTGACTTTTTGAGTGATTTATTAAATAACATGCAAATGTCTATGTCTAAACCAGGAGCTGGAAAACCAAAACCAGGACAAGGACAAGGAATGCAATTGCCGGATATTATTCAAAAGCAAAAAGGTCTTGCCGATAAAATGAAAGACGGAATGAAACCGGGTGATAAACCAGGAGATAAACCGGGACAAGGTCAGGGTCAAAAACCAGGACAAGGAAAAAGTGGTCAGGGAAAAGATGGAAAAGAAGGCCAGGGAAATAGTGGTAATAATGGCTCTTCTGGAAAAGAGGGTAAAAGTGGTAAAGGAGAAACAGAAGGAAAAGAGGGTGATGATGGAGAAGGGGACGCTGAAAAAATAATGGAGATTTACAAAGAGCAGGTAAAACTTCGTGAAGAGTTGCAAAAAGAGTTAGCTAGAAAAGGATTAGATTCTCAGGGAAGATCTGTTATTGAACAAATGAAACAATCTGAAAAGCAACTTTTGAATAAAGGATTTAAGAATGAGAACCTACAAAGAATCTTAAATATCCAACAAGAATTATTAAAATTAAATAATGCAGTTCAGCAACAAGGTCAGGATACGAAGCGTCAATCTGAAACAAACAAGGCTGAATTCACTAATAGAAGTAATGCGTTACCAAGCTCATTATTGGATTATTTAAATAGTGTAGAGATTTTAAATAGACAATCGCTACCTTTGCGCTCAAATTTTAACCAAAAGGTTCAAGAATATTTTAATACCAAATGATCAATTTTAATTACGAAACAGATTTTAATTTAGAAAACGAAGAAGCCTTTACTGATTGGTTGAGCGCTGTAATTGTTTCTGAAAAGAAAAACGAAGGAGAGATAAATTACATTTTTTGTGATGATGAATATCTTCATAAGATCAATGTTGAATATCTGAATCACGATACATTGACAGATATCATTAGTTTTGATTATACAGTTGGAAACGAATTAAACGGAGATATTTTTATTTCTATAGAAAGAGTAGAAGATAATGCAAAGGATTTTAATGTTTCTTTTGATGAAGAATTAAAACGAGTTTTAGCTCATGGTATATTACATTATTGCGGATATAAAGATAAAACAGATAAGGATGCAGAGTTGATGCGTTCTAAAGAAGATGAAAAGATAGCAATGTTCCACGTGGAACTATAACTTAAACATCTCTTTTAAAATTTAGAACTTATATGTTCCACGTGAAACATGTTTTTAAAATTTTAAGCCATTACGTTTATCAACTTCTATATGGAATGTTTTTTTAAATTTTAGGTTTTTATTGTGTTCGTTCCACGTGGAACATAAAAAAGTTTGTTTCAAGTTTAAGACTTAATTAGTTTGTTGTTCCACGTGAAACAGTTTTAATTCGTAGTTAGTAAATCAGAAAGTAATAAAAATGTTTCACGTGGAACATGTCTCAGGTTTACCGAATAGATGAAACGTAAATAATGGAGATAAAATATATGTTTCACGTGGAACATAGTTCAGGGGTAAATTTGAAACCTGAAACAAGATAAAGAATGTTAATTCTGAGAACTGACTTAACCGGTTTCCAGAGAATAATAAAACAAAATGTTTTTAGAAGAATACGATGTTATTGTGGTCGGTGCCGGCCATGCAGGATCTGAAGCTGCAGCTGCGGCTGCAAATTTGGGATCAAAAACTTTATTGGTTACAATGAGTTTGCAGAACATTGCACAGATGTCTTGTAACCCAGCGATGGGAGGAATTGCAAAAGGACAGATCGTTCGTGAGATTGATGCGCTTGGAGGTTACTCCGGAATTGTTTCAGACAGAACAGCGATCCAGTTTAAAATGCTGAATAAATCAAAAGGACCTGCGATGTGGTCGCCAAGAGTTCAAAGTGACCGTATGCGTTTTGCTGAAGAATGGAGAATGATGTTGGAGGGAACTCCTAATCTTGATTTTTACCAAGAGATGGTAAAAGGTTTGATTATAGAGAACGGAAAAATAAAAGGAATCAGAACTTCGCTTGGAGTTGAGATTCGTTCGAAATCTGTTGTCCTGACAAACGGAACTTTTTTGAACGGATTGATTCATATTGGAGACAAACAATTCGGTGGAGGAAGAGCGGGCGAAAGTGCCGCTTTCGGAATTACCGAAGATTTGGTTGCAGCAGGTTTTGAATCTGGAAGAATGAAAACAGGAACACCGCCCAGAGTTGATGGACGTTCTTTGGATTATTCTAAAATGAATGAAGAAAAAGGAGATGCGAAACCAGATAAGTTTTCGTATTCTGATTTGACCGTTCCATTGACCGAACAAAGATCTTGTCACATGACATACACGTCTTTGGATGTTCACGATATTTTGAGATCAGGATTTGATCGTTCTCCAATGTTCAACGGAAGAATCAAAAGTTTAGGACCAAGATATTGCCCTTCAATAGAAGATAAGATAAATCGTTTTGCAGATAAAGAAAGACATCAGTTGTTTGTAGAACCAGAAGGATGGAAAACATGTGAGGTTTATGTAAACGGATTTTCAACTTCACTTCCTGAAGATATTCAATTTAAAGCATTGCGTTCTGTTGCCGGTTTTGAGAATGTGAAATTCCTTCGTCCCGGTTATGCAATTGAATATGATTATTTTCCTCCTACACAATTGAAACATACTTTAGAAACAAAGTTGATAGAAGGCTTGTATTTTGCCGGACAGATAAACGGAACAACAGGATATGAAGAAGCAGCATCGCAAGGTTTAATGGCCGGAATAAATGCGCATTTAAAAGTGCATGAAAAAGCACCATTAATTTTAAAACGAGATGAAGCTTATATTGGAGTTTTAATAGACGACTTAATTACCAAAGGGACAGAAGAGCCTTATCGTATGTTTACATCGAGAGCTGAATATAGAACATTGTTGCGACAAGATAATGCCGATTTCAGATTAACGCCAATGTCGTATGAAATTGGTTTAGCTTCTGAAGCTCGCTTGCGTAGAATGGAAAAGAAATTGAATGAGTCTGAAAAGATGGTTCAGTTTTTTAAAGAAACAAGTGTATCGATTGCAGAAACAAATCCGATTTTAGAAGCGAAAGAAACAGCTCCAATTACGCAAGGTGATAAAATGTTTAAAGTGTTTTCCCGTCCGCAGATTGATTTGGAGGATATGCTGAAATTTGAAAAAGTAAAAGAGTATGTTTCTGAAAATAATCTGGATCAGGAAATTTTAGAACAAGCAGAAATCCAGGTTAAATATTCTGGTTACATCGAAAAAGAAAGAAACAACGCAGATAAATTAACAAGACTTGAGGAGGTAAAAATTCCTGAAAATTTTGATTACAATAAAATTAAATCCATGTCAATCGAAGCGAAACAAAAATTAAGTAAAATTCGTCCGATTACAATTTCTCAGGCATCAAGAATCAGTGGAGTTTCACCAAGTGATATTTCCGTACTTTTGATTTATATGGGAAGATAATTTTTGTTTCAGGTTTCAAGTTCCACGTTAAACTTAAACCTGAAACTTGAAACTTGAAACCTGAAACTTGAAATCTGAAACTTGAAATCTGAAACAAATTAAAATGTTCCACGTGAAACCATTTCTGAAATTATGAATATTGTACAGAAAGTATTTTGTCTGAAAGTGAAAAGACGATTATCTGTTAGCTTCGCAATACTGAATATCTGTTGCAATTTCGTTCAAAAACTTTTTAGCATTTTGAAATGTATTTAGAAAGTTTATCTGATTAGAAACATTTTTTAGCTGATCAAAAAAATGAAATAAAAGGCTGGATATTTACTTTTTTTAGAAAGAAAGAAAACTGGTTCGGATTTATGATCGAAAATCAATTTCAAGGAAAAGGTAATGGAACTTTTTTTGCTGAATGAAAAAAAACAATTTTGCTGATTTAAACGGATGGTGTATCGATCATAAAGATGATAAAAAGCAAAATGCTGAAAATTATAAATCACCTTTTTTTTTATCAAAAAGGACATTGAAATTTTTCAGATATCAGAATTGAAAAAAGGAATAATTTCAGCTGTCAAAATAAATTGGAAGAAAAAAGAATTATAAAAAAGGAAATCCTAAAAATGAAAATTTTCGTTTTTAGGATTTGTTATACAATAAACCAAAAAAATAAATAGAATTAAAAAATGGACGTTTTAAACAAAAAACATTTTCTTACTGTAAAAGACCATTCTGTTTCAAAAGAAATTTTCGATTTGTATTATGATGAAAATCTGGATATGCTGATTACATTTCCGCAGCCTGATTTAGAAAATTTGGGAAGATATTACGAAAGCGATGATTATATTTCGCATACAGACAACAAACGTTCTGTTTTTGAAAAAGCCTATCATTTTGTAAAAAACATCGCTTTAAAAAATAAACTGAATTTGATTAATTCCGAGCAATCTCAAAAAGGAAAAATTTTAGACATTGGTGCCGGAACCGGAGATTTTTTATTAACTGCAAAAAATAATGGCTGGGAAACTGTTGGAGTAGAACCAAGCGATCGTGCAAAAGAAATTGCAAAGAAAAAAGGAATTTTTTTTATAGAAGAAATCAGCGAACTCGAAAATAATTCTTTTGACGTGATTACGATGTGGCACGTTTTGGAACACGTTCCAAATTTAGAATTTCAAATCCAGGAATTGAAACGTTTATTGAAGCCAACTGGAACATTAATTGTTGCGGTTCCAAATTTCAAATCCTTCGATGCAAAACATTACGGAGAATTTTGGGCAGCTTTTGATGTACCCATTCATTTTTGGCATTTTTCAAAAAAAGCCATAAAATCTCTTTTTCAAAAAGTGGACATGAAATTAGAAAAAGTGCTTCCGATGAAATTTGATTCTTTTTATGTGAGTTTATTATCGGAAAAATACAAAACCGGAAAAATGAATTTTATAAAAGCATTTTTTATCGGTTTACAATCAAATTTAAAAGCATCGTCAACAAAAGAGTATTCATCCCACATTTATGTCCTAAAAAACAAGTAAAACGTGTTTTAAGCTTATTTAAGACAATATTTTCCTATAACCGAAGACAAACGTTATCTTTTTTTAGAAAACAGCTCTAAAAAGCGCTGTAAAAGTCAGTTTTAATAAGGTTAGGTTATAATGAATTATGCTATGATAATTAAAACTAATATCATAAAAATAGCCCATTTTTTAAACTTTATGTCGATGCTATTTATTTTTTTATATTTTTGTCTTTCATACATAAAAAAATAGAAATTCAGAAAATGAAAAAAGCATTAGTAATTATCGCACTTTCGGTTTTAGTTGTTTCATGTGAAAAAACAGCTGAAGTAAAGGAAGTAAAAACAGCTTACGTAGATACTTCGGTTTTGATGAAAGAGTACACTGAAGCAAAAGACCTTGAAGCAAAATACAAAGCACAATCAGAAGAAAAAGGGAGACAACTGCAAGCTGAGATAAACCGTTTTAAACAAGATGCTGCTAATTTTCAAAGTCAGGCACAAGCTAATGGTCAGGCCTGGGCGCAACAAAGAGGAGCGGAATTACAAAAAAGAGAACAACAATTAGGTTATGCTCAACAGCAATTAGCACAGCAGTTACAGCAAGAAAGCGGAGTTGAGATGGACTCTCTTGTAAGCGGTGTGAAAAAATTCATCAAAGAGTACGGCAAGAAAAACGGATATTCTTATATTTATGGAACAGGTGATGCTGCAACAGTTTTATATGCTGAAGATAAATACGATATCACAAAAGAAATTATCAAAGCTTTAAATGAGAAATATAAAGCTGAGCCAAAAGCTGAAACTAAAGAAGAAACCAAAAAATAATAACCAAAATTAAGGGACTATTTTAAAACCTAAATCTAATTAACAGATTTAGGTTTTTTTATTTATAAAAATGCGATACTTTTAGTTTTCAATATACGCCCAATGCAAAACGTTTCAGAAGCAGCTGCTTACACTTTACAATTTATCAATCAAACGCAAAAATCGATATTTCTTACCGGAAAAGCTGGTACGGGAAAGACTACGCTATTGCGAGAAATTATAGCTACAACCCACAAAAATACTGTAGTTGTGGCACCTACAGGCATTGCAGCCTTAAATGCTGGGGGAGTAACCATTCATTCGATGTTTCAGTTGCCTTTTTCAGCTTTTATTCCGTCTTACGATGTCAATCCACAGTTTACTGATACTGTGAAATTTGAGAATAAAGAAACCTTGCGCAGACACTTCAAAATGAATAATTTGAAGCGTAATGTAATCAAAAATATGGAGTTGCTTATTATTGATGAAGTGAGTATGCTTCGCGCTGATCTGCTTGATGCAATTGACTTTATGATGCAGACTGTTCGCAGAAATTCGAAGGCTTTTGGAGGTGTTCAGGTGCTTTTTATTGGTGATTTATTGCAGTTGCCACCCGTAATCCGTGATGAAGAATGGCGAACATTACGAAATTACTACAAAGGAAAATTCTTTTTTCATTCACATGTAATTCAGCAGTATCCACCATTATACATTGAATTATCCAAGATTTACCGTCAGACCGATGATGATTTTATTTCGGTTTTGAACAATCTGCGTAACAATCAGATTTCTTCGCAGGATGTTCAGTTCCTGAATCAATATGTAAAGCCAGATTTTGACTTAAAAAATAATCCCGGCTATATTACTTTAACCACACATAATGCCAAAGCTGATTCTATTAATGAACAGTCAATAAACGATTTAGCAGGAAATGAATACACTTATCAGCCATTTATTGTTAGTGATTTTCCTGAGAAAATTTTCCCTGTAGAAGAAAATCTAAAACTGAAAGTAGGTGCACAGGTCATGTTCGTTAAAAATGATTTATCTTTTGAAAAACGTTATTTTAATGGAAAAATGGGTATTATTAAATCCCTTTCCCCTGAAGAAATCTTCGTTCATTTTCCTGAAGAAAATAAAACAATCGAAGTTGAAAAATACGAGTGGAAAAACATTCGGTACAAAGTAAACGAACTCACCAAAGAGATAGAAGAGGAAGTTTTGGGTACTTTTGCACATTATCCTTTAAAATTGGCCTGGGCAATTACGGTACATAAAAGCCAGGGACTAACTTTTGATAAAGCAGCACTCGATGTATCGCAAGTTTTTCTTCCTGGACAAGCATATGTAGCATTATCGCGTTTGCGTTCCTTAAACGGTCTTATTCTGCTTTCACAGATGCAAATGAACGGGATCTCTAACGATCAGGATGTAATGGATTATGCCCTAAACAAAGCAACAGATGATACTCTCAAAAAATCTTTACATTTCGAAACCAAAAAATTTATACATAACTATTTGATTAACAGTTTTAATTGGGCAGATCTGGCTCAGGAGTGGCGAAATCATCGTTTTAGTTATAACGAAAATGCCGTCGCTTCAGAAAAATCAAAGCATGCTATTTGGGCGCAAAAACGATTAGAAGCGATTGACATGCTTATTGATCCGGCACAGAAATTTATTAATCAGCTGAATAAGATTTTTAATAAGGAAACGGTCGATTTATTTTTTGTTAAGGAAAGAGTAGAAGCTGCATATGATTATTTCTTTAATCCAATGGATAAATTAGTAACCGATCTTCTGATGAAAATGGCTGAAATCCAGAAATTTAAAAAAGTAAAAGAATATTACGAAGAATTAGCAATCCTGGAAGATTTGCAGACGAAAGCCGTTTTGCGTCTCATGAAAGCTAAATTACTCATTGAAATTGTTGTTTCAGGAGAAACCATCTGTAAAGAAAAGCTTTCATCATCAGCAATAAAAAACTTTAAGATAAATAAGCTTGATAAGATTCGTGAAGATTATAAAATGACCTCTACCGATATTTTTAAGGACGATGAACCGGTCGTTCGTTATACATCAGCAAAAATCGACAAAATCAACCCTAAAACAAACAAAAAAACCACTGTAGAGGAAACATATGATTTATGGATTCAGAAGCATTCTGTTAAAGATATAGCCCGCTTACGGACACTTACAGTTCAAACTGTCGAAACGCATTTGATTAAGCTAATTCAGGCAAAGAAAATAGAGATTTCTGATGTGCTCCCTTATGATAAAATTTTAGCATTAAAAGAAGCTTTTCAATCCTATCAGGAAGAATCTTTGAACGGTTTAAAAGAAAAGTATGGTGAGGAATTTACCTGGGTTGAATTAAAAATGTTTAAAGCAAGCATTAATTAAGTTCTTAAGAGAAATGTTCCACGTTAAACAGAGGATATTAGCGAATTAGATTATGAAGAAAATAAAAATTATATGTTTATTTCTGGCTGTATTTTCAAATAATTTTATCGAAAGTCAGAATTTGAAACCAGAATATAAAAAGTTTATAGAACTTTTTATCGAGAATGTAAAAAACAACAGAATAGAGGCGGTTGCAGATGTAATTACTTATCCGCTTAAAAGAGAGTATCCTGTTCCCGAAGTTAAAAATAAAACAGAATTCTTAAAACGGTATAATGAAATTTTTGATAATATATTGAAGAATGAAATCATTAAATCTAATACTGCAAATGACTGGTCAGAAGTGGGATGGAGAGGAATAATGCTCAATCAGGGTACAATTTGGATGGATACAAACGGGAAACTGACTGCTATAAATTATCAGTCAAAATTCGAAGAGGAATTAAAAAAACAAATTATTGGCAGTGAGAAAATAACACTGCACGCCTCAATTACAAAGTTTAAAAAGCCTGAATGCATTTTAGAAACAGCTAAATTTAGAATTAGAATTGACGATTTGGGTAATGAAAATTACAGATATGCCTCATGGTCGATTAAAAAAAGTATGAGTGAAAAACCAGATTTAGTGTTATTTGATGGAAAATGGTTTCAGGATGGAACAGGGGGTAATCATCATTTTGAATTTAAAAAAGGCCAATATGTTTACGAATGCTATATTACTCCCTTGAGAGAAAAGGGTGCAGCACCGGCAAGTTTGACAATTTATCTGGAAAATAAAGTTATCCTTTCGCAAGAAGCCAAAATTGTTCCACAATAAACAAAAAACCTATTCTGCAGAATAGGTTTTTTTATGTATTTATAGGTTTTCTATTAAAATCCAGGCATCCGGATTTTCTACTTTTTGAATTTCTTTTTGTGCTTTTTCTGCTTCAGCCATTGTGGTATAGCTTCCGTACAATACAGGAAATAATCCATGTTTGTTTACACCTAACATTCTTGCTTTATAACCGTCTTTGATTAATTGATCATAAGCTTTTTTTGCATTTTGCTCACTTCTGAAAGCTCCTGCTATAATATGATAAGGCATTGTTTTTTCAAGGAGCTCTGTTTTTGATGTATCAACTGAAAGTGTTACTTCCGGCATAGGATTTTGAATCAAAAAGGTAGCTTCCTGAATTTTGTTTTGTACTTTCTTCTGAACGGTACCTTCAACAATAAGTGTTTCTGCAGCAATTTGTTTTTGATATAACGGATATCCAATACTTCCTGTAATCCCTAATCCCAAAACAAAAATGGCAGCATATTTTAAATAAGAACCTGAAGACTTTCTTTTATGTTCAGCATATAGTGGAGCTGGTTCATTCTTTTCAATTCTTTCAATTTCCTTTTCAAAGTTTTCTCTTTTTACTAAAGGAGAAACAAAAGGGCTTAACCCAAAAGAGGTGGTTAAATAATTATTTTGCTGTATTGGTTTGAAAACTAGTTTATTATCACTGTTTAAACGAATTTCACCAATATTTTTTAGATTTAAAATTCCATCTTCATCTAATACTTTTTGCCAGTTTAAAATTTCAAAAGCAATGGCGCTTACAGCAAAGCCGTAAGATGTTTTCTCTGCATTAGCAATATGATTTGCCAGTAAACCATCATTGTTTTTGATGTGACTGTTAAAAGAAATCATTTTTTTAGGAGGAAAAAACGAATTTGTGCTTTCATTAAGCTGCGCCGACTGAATTTCGGTTAAAAAAGCACCAAATCCTGGAACCGTTACACACTGATAACGATACAATAACTGCGAGATGTAAGTTTCGATTTTCATAATAACAAAGTTATACATCCAATATAGTTATCAAAATTTTATTCACAATTTTTATTAACAATCTGTTTGATATTACAGATGATTAATTTTCAGTATTTTAAATAAAATGTTTTTTTTTTATATTTAAAATTAAAAGAGATAGAGGTTTATTTTTGAAAGAATTTACTTCTAATTCATATATTTGTCGATTCAAAGAAAACTGTTTTAATTATTTAATCTGCCACTTTAAATTCTATATGCCATGTCAGAACAAGATTTATTTTATTTATTAGCCTTGCTCAGGGTTGAAGGGGTAGGGGATATCATGGCTAAAAAATTGTTGTCTAATTTTGGAACTCCCGAAGAAATTTTCAAGGCAAAAACGAATCATATTGCTGCAATAGATGGCGTAGGTTCAGTATTATTGAAGAATTTAAAAGATAAAACTGTTTTTGAAAAAGCAAATCGGGAACTTGAATTCATCAATAAAAATAATATAAAAGTATCTTTTTTTAAAGATGAAAAGTACCCGGAACGACTGAAACATTGCATAGATTGTCCAGTATTGATTTTCTCTGCTGGGAATATTCATTTTAATAACAAGAAGATAATCAGTATAGTAGGTACCCGACAGATTACCTCATATGGAATTGAATTCTGTAAAAAGCTAATAGAAGATCTGGCACCTCTTGATCCTATAATTGTTAGTGGTTTTGCGTATGGAGTTGATATTGTGGCACATCAGTTGGCGATAGAAAATGGCTTGCAAACGATAGGTGTTCTTGCACATGGTTTAAACCAGATATATCCTAAAGCCCACAAAAAGTACATGGCAAAAATGGAGGAAAATGGAGGTTTCATTACCGAATTTTGGAGTTCAGCAAATCCCGATAAAGAGAATTTTGTTCGTCGAAACAGAATTGTTGCAGGCATGTCTGAAGCTACAATTGTCATAGAATCAGCAGATAGGGGAGGTTCGCTCATCACTGCAAATCTGGCAAACGATTACAATCGTGATGTTTTCGCAGTACCCGGACGTGTTACAGACAAATATAGTCAGGGCTGTAATCAATTGATTAAAATGCAAAAAGCAAATGTTATTACCAATGCTGCCGATTTGGTTTATATGCTCAACTGGGATATTGAAAACAAGCCTAAATCGGTACAAAAGCAATTGTTTGTGGACTTGGAGTCTGAAGAACAAAAAATCTATGATTTCCTGCTAAAAAACGGAAAAGAATTGCTGGATATTATCGCACTTCAATGCGAATTTCCAATCTATAAAATCTCCGGTATATTATTGAATATGGAGCTTAAGGGTGTAATCAGGCCTTTGCCGGGGAAATTGTTTGAAGCAATATAGCTTTATAGAATCAATTTTTTATTCCTGTTTATGTGATTTAAAAATATTTATAAAAAATAATATAATCGAGAACACACAAAAAATCATATTAATTATAAAATTTTCGTAAAAAATTAATGTAAGAAGAATGATTTCAAAATGTGTTATAGAAAGGTGATAATTTGTTTTTCTTCCAAGAAAGAAGATTATCAAATATCCTACAAGAAAAAGTACTTGAGAAAAAGTAAAGATTAATGCAGTATAAAAAACTTCAGTGCTAATATCATACGCCCATCCAACAGTTTTGTTTATTCCATATGACTGCTCATCTCCAAAAAGATAAGCCAGTACAAATCCAAATCCAAAAAGTGATATTAAGATAAAAAACAGGTATTTTGTGAATATTTTTCTTAACATTTTATTTTAAGTGAAATTACAATTTTGGATAGAAAACCCAACATGTTTGAAAACTGTCGGGCTTTAACTTTTTAATTATTTTTCAAATCCAAGAACATTTCGAACTTTTGCTAAAACACCATCAGCAACTACAGAAGCTTTTGCAGCACCTTTTTTCAAAAGTACATCTACCTCTTCCAGATTGTTAATATAGTAATTGTATTTTTCTCTTTCAGATTTAAATTTTTCAGTAATCAATTCAAAAAGAGCTTGTTTAGCGTGACCATAACCATAATTTCCACCTAAATAATTAGCTCTCATGTCGGCTATTTGAGACTCATTCGCTAATAAAGAATAAATAGCAAAAGCATTACAGGTATCCGGATTTTTAGGATCTTCAAGCGGAGTACTGTCAGTTTCGATACTCATAATTTGTTTACGCAAAACTTTATCATCAAGGAAAATATTGATAATATTATTGGCAGATTTACTCATTTTCCCGCCATTAGTTCCTGGAATCAATTTGCCTTCTTCCTGAATTATAGCTTCCGGAAGTACAAATGTTTCTCCCATTTGACGATTAAAGCTTGAAGCAACATCACGCGTGATTTCTATGTGTTGTTTTTGATCTTTTCCAACTGGAACAAATTCAGCATCATATAATAAAATATCTGCAGCCATTAACATCGGGTAGGTAAAAAGCCCGGCATTGACATCACTTAAACGATCAGATTTATCTTTAAATGAATGTGCTAAAGTCAAACGCTGGTATGGAAAAAAGCAGCTTAAATACCAGGTCAGTTCTGCCGTTTGTGCCACATCAGATTGTCTGTAAAACGTAACTTTATCAGGATTTAAACCGCACGCAAGCCAGGCTGCAGCAGTACTATAAGTGTTTTCTCTTAATGTTTTTCCGTCTTTTATTTGTGTAACTGAGTGTAAATCAGCAATAAACAAAAAGGAGTCGTTTTCAGGATTATTTGATAATTCGACTGCAGGAATAATTGCTCCTAATAAATTGCCTAAGTGTGGGGTTCCGGTACTCTGGACTCCGGTCAGTATTTTTGCCATTCTAGTTTTTTCTTATTTCTAATCGCAAAGTTCGCAAAGTTTTCGCAAAGCCCGCAAGGTTTATTATTTTCTTCTGCAAAAATTAGAAAGTTTTTCTAAAACTTCTCTTAGATTTCAGGTTTTATTTTCATAAAAGTTTAAAAATTCTAAAATTCTAATGTTCTAAAATCTAAATTCACTTCTCTTTTCTTACATTTGAAACCATGAAAGGAATTAAAATTATTTTTTGGATTGTTTGGCGTATCTGGTTTTATATTGTGATGGCCATTCCAATATTGATTATGCTGCCATTTTTAGTGGCTTCAATTATAACGGAAAGCGGATACCCATATTTTTTTAAAATGGCTCGTATCTGGGCAAAATTCATCCTTTTCGGGATGGGGTTTTATTACAAAATTGAACGTCTGCAAAAATTGGAAAAGGGCAAAAGTTATATGATTGTTGCTAATCATACTTCGATGACTGATATCATGCTGATGTTGGCGGTGGTTAGAAATCCTTTTGTTTTTGTTGGTAAAAAAGAGTTGGCGAAGATTCCGTTATTTGGATTTTTCTACAAAAGAACCTGTATTTTAGTAGATAGAAATTCGTCAAAAAGTAAAAATGAAGTTTTTAAGAGTGCGCAAGACAGACTTAATCAAGGACATAGTATTTGTATTTTTCCAGAAGGAGGGGTTCCTGATGATGAATCAATTGTATTGGATGAGTTTAAAGACGGTGCTTTTAGATTAGCAATTGATCATCAGATTCCAATTGTTCCAATTGTATTTGCTGATAATAAGGAGAGATTTTCATATACTTTTTTAAGTGGAAGTCCTGGAAAAATGAGAGGAAAAATTTTCCCTTTTATTGAAACTAAAGGTCTGACAAGCGAGAATAGAAAAGAGCTTCGGGATCAGACAAGACAGTTGATTTACAAAGGATTACTTGAATTTAAGAAAGGGTCAAGGTAAATAATATTAAACCCGACAAATTTTTAAGTTATGTCGGGTTTTCTTTTTGAATTAAAACCCCTTTTATATTCAAAAATTTCTTTTTAAATTATTTTGTAAAAATTAAGCGTAATAATTTTACCAGTAGTTTAGTCTTTTTATTAAATTTAACTAATTGAATATTATATGGTTAAATATAGTATTAGTTAATATATAAAGAGTTTTTTAAAACTAAAATTAACTTTAAATTTTTATAGATCATTTAAGATCGATATGATTGAGTAAAAACAATTCTTAAAAAAATCTATTAGTGATAAAATAAATACTAATAGATTTTTATTGCAAATAACCAACCAAATTTATGCTAAAAAGTATCGAATGTATTCTGTAAAATAGCGTTCGATATTTACGTTTACTATCAAGATGATTGAATTTATAAAAGGTTGCGTCGTGGTTTTAATTTTTTTAAATAAAAACCCAATAGTTCAAACTATTGGGTTTGTAAAAACATGTAAGTCACAGAATTTTAAAGCTTTAAGCGTTAGCCAGTTCTTTCATATATTCTTTAATTTTTACTTCTAATTCATCAGCTAATTCAGGATTATCTTTAATTAAAGATTTTACAGCATCCCGGCCCTGACCTAATTTTGTATCTCCGTAGCTAAACCATGATCCCGCCTTTTTAACGATATCAAATTCAACAGCCAAATCTAAAATCTCACCTGTTTTAGATACTCCTTCACCGTACATGATGTCAAATTCGGCAGTTTTAAATGGAGGAGCTACTTTATTTTTAACAATTTTAACCTTTGTTCTGTTACCAATTACGTTTTCACCATCTTTAATTTGAGATGAACGGCGAATATCCAAACGTACAGATGCATAAAATTTTAAAGCATTACCCCCTGTTGTCGTTTCAGGGTTTCCAAACATTACACCAATTTTTTCTCTTAATTGATTAATAAAGAAAACAGTACAGTTTGTCTTGCTGATTGTACCGGTGAGTTTTCTCAAAGCCTGTGACATTAAACGTGCATGCAAGCCCATTTTAGAATCTCCCATTTCTCCTTCTATTTCGCTTTTTGGTGTTAAAGCTGCAACAGAGTCAATAACCACAATATCAATAGCTCCTGAACGAATAAGGTTTTCGGCAATTTCTAAAGCCTGTTCACCGTTATCCGGCTGTGAGATGATCAGATTTTCGATATCTACTCCTAATTTTTCAGCATAATTTCTGTCAAATGCATGTTCAGCATCAATAAAAGCAGCAATTCCTCCTGCCTTTTGAGCCTCAGCAATTGCGTGAAGGGTTAAAGTCGTTTTACCGGATGATTCCGGACCGTATATTTCAATAATTCTTCCTTTTGGATACCCGTTTACACCTAGTGCAAGATCAACGCCCAGAGAACCTGAAGAAATTGTTTCAACTTCTACAATAGCTTTGTCCCCCATTTTCATTACGGTTCCTTTTCCGTAAGTTTTATCTAGTTTATCAAGTGTAAGCTGTAACGCTTTTAATTTGGCATCTTTGTCTGAACTCATCTTTTCTTTTTCTTTCATATAAATTATTAAAATTTTTTCTTCTCAAAGTAAATCAGGAAATTATAACTTCATGATTAGGTTTCTAAAGGCTTGTAAATTGTAAAAATACTTCTTTTTTTTCAAGATTATTATTTCCAATTGTTACAAATTGTGACAATTTATGCTATAAAAATAAAGCTTTTAATTCTGTGGCATCAGATGGTTTTATTTTACCTGCAAGTAGTAAGCTCAATTGTTTACGACGCAAAGCAGCATCAAATCTTTGTATTTCCAGGTCTGTTTGCGGAACAATTGGAGGAACTTCTACAGGTCTTCCGGTATCGTCAACAGCAACAAAAGTGTAAATAGCTTCATTGGCTTTGGTTCTGTTTCCGGATTCGCGGTCTTCTACCCAGACATCAATAAAAACTTCCATTGAACTTTTAAAAGATCTTGAAACTTTTGCTTCGACAGTAACAACGCTCCCCAGCGAAATGGCTCTGTTAAAAGCAACGTGGTTAACAGAAGCTGTAACTACAATCCGTCGTGAGTGTCTTCGGGCAGCTATACTGGCAGCACGATCCATACGGGCTAACAACTCACCGCCAAAAAGATTATTTAAAGGATTTGTTTCGCTCGGTAAAACTAAATCGGTTAATATTGTCAGAGATTCTTCTGGATGTTTAGAATTCATTTTTTTTAAATAATTTAAATAATTGCAAATTTAATTTAGCCAAAAAACAGCCATGACAGCAGGTATAAAATAGATAACAATGGTTCTTGCACCATCGTAATCTTTGGCTAAACGTTGTCCGAAAAGCATCATTAACAGACAAATACACGAAAAAACAGCACCATAAAAACCAAATTCACGACCACTATTTGTCACTAATTGAATAGCGCCCACAACGCACAAAATTCCGGAGATTAGTTCTACAATCAAAAGATGTAGAAGTGCAGGAGGAACCAGGTTTTTTAGAATTGTTTTTGAAAAATGTTCCTTAAGCCAGGCAACATTTTCTTTCCAGTAAAAAATTTTTTCATAACCTGACTGTAAAAAGGTTAAGGCTAAAAAAGCCAGCAGTAAAATAGAGGCAACATTATTCATTGAAAACTATTTTTTATGAATTAATCGAGTAAGTTTTATAGATAAATCTGTTAAGATTATTTTTGCATTTCCGTTCCTTTCAATATGATACATGGCATCTGAAAGTTCTTTGAAAATTTCATGAATATTGTTTCCGTTGACGAAAGGGGCAAAATTTTCTAACTTAAATTTGTCAACTTTAGGTTCGATATAAACCAGATTCGCAGCTTCATAATTAAGCAAAAGTGCCTGTCTGAACATTTCGATGCAAAATTGAATAAATTTTTTCTGGCTTTCACGTCCAAGAGCAGCAATTTCTTCACTCCATGAAATTAAATCCTGAATAGCTGCAGCATTTCCTTTTGCTCTAAATGCGGCACGAACCCAATTGACAAACCATTGTTCGAAAGGATATTCTGAATCGTCTTCTTTTAACAAATGCAGTGCTTTATTAAAATTTCCCTGAGCCTGATGAGCGATTTTTTTGGCCAGATTTTGATCTGTTTTTTCTTGTAAAATAAGAGCTTCGGCAATTACTTTTTCTGGAATTCCGTTAAAATGAATTACTTGACAGCGGGACCGGATAGTTTGAATAATATCTTCTTCATTTTCTGAAATC
Organism: Flavobacterium cheongpyeongense; assembly: GCF_003202435.1. Classification (GTDB taxonomy): domain Bacteria; phylum Bacteroidota; class Bacteroidia; order Flavobacteriales; family Flavobacteriaceae; genus Flavobacterium; species Flavobacterium cheongpyeongense. The sequence goes on along the minus strand of NZ_QJHK01000021.1, from coordinate 16,943 downwards.
AGGATAAAAATGGTTTTATCTGATGGCTCTTCTAAAAGTTTCAATAATTTATTAGAGGCAGCAATATTCATTTTATCAGCCATCCAGATAATCATTATTTTATAGCCGCCTTCGTATGATTTTAGTGAAAGGGATTTTAAAACTTCCTGAGCATCTTCAACGCGAATTTCACCCTGTTTGTTCTGTACACCCAAAATTTTATACCAGTCAAACAAACCTCCGTAAGGCATTTCCTGAATAAATGTTCGCCAGTCCTGAATAAAATCTAAACTTTTTGGTTTTGTTTTTACATCTTCTGTTGTTACAGTAGGATAAATAAAATGTAAATCCGGATGTGAAATATTCTGAAATTTCAGATTACAGGAATCATTTCCGTTTGCATTTTCATCACCTGTATTATTGCATAAAATGTATTGTGCATAGGCAATAGCAGTTGATAATGTGCCACTTCCTTCTGGCCCAACAAATAATTGTGCATGTGGAATTCTTCCTAAAGAAGCACTTTTAATTAAGTGACTTTTGATATAGTCCTGACCTAAAATTTCTGAAAATTGCATAGAACAAAGATATAAGAAAATGAGAGAGTCAAAAAAAATATAAATCAAACTTTAAATTTCTTGATTTCATTTTTATAGATGAGTCGGTTTTTAACATAACATGTTAATTTATATTCTGCTAAGTTTTGTTAATAGTGATATTATTTCGAGGAGATATTAAGAATTTTTTGTTAATAGTTTTTTGAATATTATGCAAAAATGAACTTTTTTTTTGATTATAATTGACAAGTTCAATATACTTTTTTATTTAATTTTAGATAAAATCTTACAGAAAACATACTTTCATGAAATAGAATTGACACGTGTTAAGCCCATATTTTACTGGTATATAAAAATAATTTTAAGTTTTTTTTAAGTATATTTTTTAAAAAAAAAAATATTAAAGTTGCAGATTAAGTTAATTTATATATTTTTGTTTTCATCAAAAACAAACTTTTTAATAAGAATCTATGAAAGGGAAAATTATTTTTTTTAGTGTATTTTTTTTATTGACTACAGGGGCTATATCTGCCCAGGCTAAAAATGCTCCTCGCAGTATCATTAGTACTACAGCTCTTATTCGTAAATATCACGATCAAAAAGAATTGAGTGGAATGCAAAAAGGAGAATTATTAGAGTTATATATTGAACGTATTAAGGTGCTTGTAAAAACACTCCCGTACATTGCTCTGGTTACCAAGCCCGGAGTTACAATGGCAGATTTAGGCATACCGGACGATAGTGAGCATAAGAAATCTTTAGAAAATCAGGCTTTAGGAACTAGTACTTTTTTAGATACTACTGTAGATTTTCAAAGAAAAATGATGCCTTATTCTGATAAAGCAAATTTAATAGCAGCAATTTTATTTTACGAAGGAACTTTGAAATCTTTACATGAATTCAACGAATTGAACGAAATGTAATTTTTGGAATATTTTAGTACCCTTTTTAAAACGTTTATTTATGGATTAAATTTCATTTTAAATTTTTTAAAAAGGGTGTTAACACAACTCGTTTTCGATGTATCCTAATTTTTTGGAAACACGAGATGAGTTTTTATAATTTACGCATCCCAAATTTATTATTAACCGTAATACCCCCCCCTTATCATGAAAAAATTTACTCAAATAATCTGCGTTTTTTTGACAGTTGCAAGTATGAGTGCTCAGCAAGAAAAAGGAATTATGGGCTACAACAATTGGTTGAACAACTGGACCGAATTTAAGCCTAACAAAGTTGAATATGGTGAAGCCAACCAAATTTTAGCTGGAAACATCTCAACTAACACAAAATTGCTTAAAAAAAATGTTTATGTTTTGCAGGGAAATGTTTATGTAACTAATAACGCCGTTTTAACAATTGAACCGGGAACATTAATCATAGGTGATTTCGAGACAAAAGGAACATTGGTAGTCACAAAAGGTGCATCCATTATAGCAGACGGTTTGGAGACAGATCCTATCGTATTTACTTCAAACAGAAGTCAGAAAAAAGCTGGTGACTGGGGAGGAATTGTAATACTTGGTGATGCTCCAATTAATAAATTTGGAAATGTAGGATCTTATAATTTAGATCTTGATCCTTCTCGTACTAATTATGGTGGCGATAATCCTGCTGGAAATTCAGGGATTTTGAGATATGTGAGAATCGAATTTGCTGGTAAAAAAGTAAAAGGTTTAGGTACTTTCAACGGTCTGACACTAGCGGGTGTTGGAAACAAAACAATTCTAGAAAACATTATGGTTAGTTATTCTGCAGGAGATTCATTCGGATTTTTTGGAGGAGACCTAAGTGCAACCAAATTAGTTTCTTATAAATCCATTAATGACGATTACAAATTTACTCAGGGAGTACAATTTCGTCTACACAATTCTCTTGCAGTAAGATCTTCTTATTTATCAAGTAATAAAGACGGATCTCGTTGTTTCGAGGTTGCTTCATATGAGAAAAAAAGTGAAACAGATTTTACTAAAAAGCAAACTTTAGTCATAGCTTCAAATATTACGATGCTTAATGACAGTGAAAATATAAATGCTGATATTCAGTCAGGTTTGGTAAAAGAAGCTGTTTATATTGCTGAAAATGCTTCTCTTGAAATAAAACGTAGCGTAATTTCAGGTTTTAATCCTGCAGTTTTATTAGATAGTAAAACAGAAATTAACGATGCCAATCTTAAAAAAATTAAATTTGAAGAAATGTTTTTCAACTTATGTAAAGGAAATATCTTTACAGAATTCAATTCTAATAATGAAGATCTAGAGAGCTGGTACGGTAATAGTGTATTTTTTAACGTGTACTCTCAAAGTGACAATAAAGAAACTTTTATAGATATTTTTAATCCAAAAAAACCAGATTTCAGACTTCAATTAGGAAAAATCACTGCTTCAAGTGGTAATAGATAATAGATTTAGATTTTTATTTCAAAACGTAAATTTTATTAATTAAGTCCCAGACAATTTATGTATACGTCTTAAAACAGGACCCAAATAAAGATCAAAAAGAATATGGCACCAAGTATTAAAAATTATTTTATATATACAGTATTTTTGGTTTCTCCTTTAACATTAAGCTTATATTCCCAAAGCAAAATAGAAAAAAATATAAATTCTAATTGGGTTATTGGTGAAGCTGAATCGTTAAAAAATCAAAACCAAGCAACGGCAATAATTACACCTGTAATTAATTTAGAATTTTCTAAACAGTTTATAGTGGAGCTATCCATCCCCAAGGATAGCTTTGCTGTAGAAGCTGTAGGAACTGATGAAGGAAATACAGATATCACTTCTAAAAATCAATCAAAAAATATCGCTACGTATTCAGTACTTGCAAAAGATATTATTGAAAATTATAAATATGATTTTTCTGAAACCTTTATAGATATTTTGTTTTTTGAAGATATAGACTTAGCAAGAATTCGTACTATATGATGAAAAGAACTACTCTTTCTCTGATAAAATCATTACTTTTTTTAGGAGTATTTTTCTTTACCGTTTACCAGTCTAATGCCCAAACAACAATTTCAGCCAGTAAGTTTGATTTTGTTAATATTTGCGCAGGGGCCATTGTAAACGGCAGCCCCTTTAATGAGTATTATGTAACATTTACATACAACAATTTTCCAGCTGATGTAACTTTTGCTGTTGAGTTATCAGATGAGAATGGTAATTTTTTAACAACACCAATTTTAGCAACAAATTTAGAAGTTACAGATATTTCTTCTACACAAAAAAAAATAAAGTTCGCTGTTCCTGTAGATTTGAAAGGTTCAGATACTTATAGTATAAGAATAAGGAGTAATAAAAATGTTAATAGTCAAAGAATTAAAAATTTACTTAATAAAGACACTTTTTCGGTTTATTATGAAAATTACGTAGACCCTTTTTCTATCAATAATCAAGGTCCTAATGCAGCTTTTTGCAGTGGCGGAAGTCTAACTCTTTCTATTGACAATCCCACTCCTTCGATTAAAGAGTCTTCCCCAATAAACTATCCAAATTTAAAATACCTCTGGTATAAAGATGATGTTCTTATTTCAGGGCAAAACGCAGCCAGTTTAGCTGTAAATACTCCTGGCCTTTACTATGCAAAAATTGATTATGGTCCATGCTCTGATAATAATTTCAGTTCAAATCGTGTGAATGTAACGAGCATATCAGGTTCAGGATCTACAACTACTATCACTTCAAGTTTAGGAAACCCTTTTTGTGCTAATGGAGGTAATACAGTTTTAACGGCAACTTCTGGAAACAGCTATGTATGGAAAAAAGATAACGTAGTAATTAGTGGTGTAACAACCCGTACTTATGCAACCAGTGAAGCTGGTCTTTATACTGTGGATGTTAATTTTGGAGGTTGTACAGCATCTGGAAGTATCAACCTGCTAAGCAATAGTTTTGATGCAAGTATTGATGTTGATGTAAATGAAGGATTTAAACTTGAAGAAGGTGAAACCCGCAGTGTAACTGTAACTGATGATGCTGCAAGTCCAACTTACGAGTGGTTTTTGAATGGTAATGCAATTGCAGGAGCTACTACTGATACTTATTTAGTTTCTTTTGGAGGAAATTACAGAGTAAAGATTTCTCAGTCAGGCGGATGTATTTCTACAAAAGAATTTAGTTTTAAGGTTATAGGAGATCTGAGTCCGTCGTTAGTTATTCCAAATATTATTAAATTGAGTGGTAATAATTCGGTTCCCTATTGGAATATTCCTGAAGAATATAAAAACGAAAACACAAAAGTCATAATTATCAGTTCTAATGGCGAAAAAGTTCTGGATGTTGTCAATTATCAGGGTGACTGGCCTCAGACAGGATTAGATATTAAAAATGTAAATCCGGTATATTACTATGTTATTAAAGGCGATGCAGGTGAAAAAAAAGGATCAATAACAGTGCTGAAATAATATGAAGAAATTTTTACTATTCTTAACTTTATTACACGGTACATCACAATTACTCTATTCTCAGGATACAAATGAGAATGGAGTTGTTTCGTTTTCATTACCTGTCCGAAATTCATTAAAGTTTAATAGATATTTAATCAACCCAACATTTAGTTTTGTGCGTGAGCAAAACCCAATGATCAGTTTTTATAATAAGCGCCAATATGTACAATTTGACGACGCCCCAAATACTTATCTCTTTAATTATTCAGGTCGTTTAAAAGAAAATGATGGTTACGCCGTTGGTTTATTTCAGCAAAATTATGGTTTAATGACTGTTTTTGGAGGAGTTCTCAATTATGCCCATAATATTGTTTTACAGGAAGACAGCAATTTAACTTTTGGATTAAACGTGGGTGCTTATCAGAGTGCCTTAAATAAAGGAAAAATAATTTCTGATAGCAGCATTGAAGGAGATTTCCCTTCAAATACTTTAATTGCTGTTAATCCGGGTATTAATTACGGAACCGCCTTTCTTGATTTTGGATTATCTATGAACAATTTGATTCTGTATAATTTTGCTTCAGGAATGATAAAAGAAGATCCCGAAAAAGCGATTCAATTACACGCTATGTATACAGGTTATATTGATACCTATGGTTTTTTTGATCAAAGTAGATTTTCCGGTATTGTGAAAACAGAAATTAAAAAGGATAATACTATAATTTCAGGACTTGCAATGCTTACTATTCCACAAGGAATTTGGGCGCAGGCGGGTTATAATACTTTACATGGAGTTTCAGCAGGTTTAGGACTTAACATTACATCTAATATCGCTATAGAATATAACTATGAAAGGGGTTTAGGAAATTTTACAAATCTGGGCTCCTCCCATGAGTTTGTCATTGCTTATAAGTTTAAAAATACAAATTACTATTATGGAGACGATGAAGAAGGTTCTCTAGTAGATACTTCTAAACCAAAACAAGTAATTGCAAAAAAATCAACTACTCCAATTACGAGAGTCGATGGTGCAACAAAAGCAAAATTAGCTGCTGATGCAAAAGCAAAAGCAGATGCAGAAGCATTACAGGCAAGATTAGCAGCGGCTGAAAAAGTTAAGGCAGATGCTGAAGCAGCCGCAAAAGCGAAACTTGAAGCAGAAAAAGCAAAAGCAGATGCTGAAGCATTAAAAATGCAATTAGCAGCCGATGCAAAAGTAAAAGCAGATGCCGAAGCAACAAAAGCAAAATTGTTAGCTGAGGCTAGAGCAAAAGCAGATGCAGAGGAAGCAAAACGTAAAGCTGAAGCAAAAGCAAAAACAGAGGCTGCCGATTTAGAATCTATTATAGCTGCAGATGCAAAAGCAAAAGCCGATTCAGATGCATTGCAAGCAAGATTAGCAGCCGAAGCCAAAGCTAAAGCAGCTGCAGAGGCTAAAACAAAAGCCGCAAAAGATGCTGCTATCAAAGCTAAAGCTGCTGCAGATGCTAAAGCAAGAACAGCCGCATTAGCTGCAGAAAAAGAGAGATTAGCAGCAGAAGCCAAAGTAAAAGCGGATGCAGAAGAAAGACAAGCCAGAATAGCCGCAGAAGCCAAAGCTAAAGCCGACGCAGAAGCCCTACAGGCAAAATTAGCCGCGGAAGCCAAAGCGAAAGCGGATGCAGAAGTTCTTAAAATAAAATTAGCCGCAGAAGCCAAAGCGAAAGCCGACGCAGAAGCCTTACAGGCAAAACTAGCCGCAGAGACCAAAGCGAAAGCCGATGCAGAAGCCTTACAGGCAAAACTAGCCGCAGAAGCCAAAGTGAAAGCTGATGCAGAAGCTCTTAAAATAAAACTAGCAGCCGAAGCCAAAGCTAAAGCCGATGCAGAAGCCTTACAGGTAAAATTAGCAGCCGAAGCCAAAGCGAAAGCTGATGCAGAAGCTCTTAAAATAAAACTAGCAGCCGAAGCTAAAGCTAAAGCCGATGCAGAAGCCTTACAGGTAAAATTAGCCGCAGAAGCCAAAGCGAAAGCTGATGCAGAAGCCTTGCAGGCAAAATTAGTCGCTGATGCTAAAGCCAAAGCCGATGCAGAAGCCCTACAGGCAAAATTAGCAGCGGAAGCCAAAGCTAAAGCCGATGCAGAAGCCTTACAGGCAAAATTAGCCGCGGAAGCCAAAGCTAAAGCCGATGCAGAAGCTCTTAAAATAAAATTAGCAGCAGAAGCCAAAGCTAAAGCTGATGCAGAAGCCTTGCAGGCAAAATTAGCCGCGGAAGCCAAAGCTAAAGCCGATGCAGAAGCCTTACAGGCAAAATTAGCCGCGGAAGCTAAAGCTAAAGCGGATGCAGAAGCTCTTAAAATAAAATTAGCAGCAGAAGCCAAAGCGAAAGCTGATGCAGAAGCCCTACAGGCAAAATTAGCAGCAGAAGCCAAAGCGAAAGCTGATGCAGAAGCCCTACAGGCAAAATTAGCCGCAGAAGCCAAAGCGAAAGCTGATGCAGAAGCCCTACAGGCAAAACTAGCCGCTGAAGCCAAAGCTAAAGCTGATGCAGAAGCCTTACAGGCAAAATTAGCTGCGGAAGCTAAAGCTAAAGCTGATGCAGAAGCCTTGCAGGCAAAATTAGCCGCAGAAGCCAAAGCTAAAGCTGATGCAGAAGCCTTGCAGGCAAAATTAGCCGCAGAAGCCAAAGCTAAAGCTGATGCAGAAGCCTTGCAGGCAAAATTAGCAGCGGAAGCTAAAGCTAAAGCTGATGCAGAAGCACTACAGGCAAAATTAGCAGCGGAAGCTAAAGCCAAAGCTGATGCAGAAGCCCTACAGGCAAAATTAGCCGCTGAAGCCAAAGCCAAAGCTGATGCAGAAGCCCTACAGGCAAAACTGGCAGCGGAAGCCAAAGCGAAAGCTGATGCAGAAGCCTTACAGGCAAAACTAGCCGCTGAAGCCAAAGCTAAATCCGATGCAGAAGCTCTTAAAATAAAATTAGCAGCAGAAGCCAAAGCTAAAGCTGATGCAGAAGCCTTACAGGCAAAACTAGCCGCTGAAGCTAAAGCCAAAGCTGATGCAGAAGCCTTACAGGCAAAACTAGCGGCTGAAGCTAAAGCCAAAGCTGATGCAGAAGCCCTACAGGCAAAATTAGCCGCGGAAGCTAAAGCTAAAGCTGATGCAGAAGCCTTACAGGCAAAACTAGCCGCTGAAGCTAAAGCCAAAGCTGATGCAGATGCATTAGCAGCTGCAAATCAAAAAGACGAAACTGCTAAAGAGCTTGATAACTTAACTCAACTAGTTGAAAATTCAGGTAAGGCTCAAACAGACTTAATTGCTCAGTTTAATGTTACTGTAGCTAATAAGCAAAAAGATCTGAATGATATGAAGGAGGAAAATGATTTGAGTGAAAAAGGAATTTATAAAGAGCCAAAACCATTTAAGAGTGTTAGTGCAGAGAATGCTCAGATAGAATCGCTAAAAATTCAAATTGCAGATGCAAACAGAACTCAAAAAGATGCTATAACCAATTTGACAAACCTATATAATGAAAGACTTAAAAAGGTTCCTAATAAAAATGACGCTTTAAATAGAGCTTATTTAGAGAAAATTAATCAATTAAAAGCAGCACAATTAAAAGCAGAACAGGAAAATATTGCATTAATTGCAAATTTAGAACGTATTAAGACTGAAACGGAAATTGAAAGAAAACGTCGAATTAAACGTGCAGCTTATGAAAATGATGAAGGAAGATATGCACAGGATCTCGCTGCTCTTAAACGTATAAAAGAAACGACAAAATTAAGCAGTACGCCATTGACAGAAAGCGATTTTGATTTTGGAGAGGATCAGTCAAATATGCAGATTATTAAGAATATTAAAAATTCTGATAGCGGTTATTATTTAATTATTGCGGTTCACAACAGTGTTGAAAAACGAGATGAATTTTTAACTAAAGCCGTTGCTGCTGGACTTTCAGATGTTAATTTCTTTTATAATGTGACGACTAGTAAATATTATATTTATTATGAAAAGCATGAAGATTTATCCGGAGCCACGAATGCATTAGAATCAAAAGGAAGTAAACCTTACAATAGCAGAATGGTTATTGTAAAAGTTGAAAATTAATAATAGAATAAGGAATACAGTCCTTTTTAATTTTAAAAAGGACTAACAAATAAATATTTTTATAGCGCCTAAACTTTATTTTCTAATGCCCCTTAGATTATAAAACTAAAGCCCAAAAAAAGTAAATACCATGAAAAACCCTACTACTTTTAAACCTGCAGAGTTGGTTTTAGCAATGATTACAAATTTTGTATTATTTGCAGAAAACCAATATAATGATTTAAGTGCTCTTTTTTCACACAAAAAAGAAGTAAAGTATTTAAAAGCAATAAAAATCAAGAGTACTGCTATTCTTGTGTTTTTGTTATTTTTTGCTTTTAATATTGGACAGGCACAGGTTGGAACAAAGTTTTCAGCAAGACTTGATGATGGAAAAGGTAATAAATACATTAAAGTTCAGGGAGATATAAAATTAATCGGAAATACAATTCTGACTCCAAATGGTAAACGTTTACCGTTTAATGATGCGGGGAACAATAATGATCTGGATGCTGTTTATGTAGATATTGATGGTGATAACAGCACAGTAAGTTCAAGTAGTGCCAATTTATTAATTAATAATGGCTGTAAAAGGATTGTTTTTGCCGGTTTGTATTGGTCAGCGATGTATCCTAATGAAGCCAGTACAGATCGTAATTGTTTTAATTGCGGTACAGCACCACGAAACGATTGGAATCAGGTTAAGTTTAAGGTTCCAGGAGGTACTTATCAAACTTTAACGGCAACTGGTCCAAACGAAGTAATTTTTAAGGGAGCCAATACTAATGATTTCAACAATGGTGTTTACGTTTGTTTTAAAGATGTAACATCTATGTTGCAAGCATTGACCAATGCTGATGGTACTTATACTGTAGCTAATCTAAGAGCAACAACAGGTATCAGACAAGGGGGTAGTGCTGGTGGATGGACATTAGCTGTTATTTATGAAAGTCCAACAGTTTCAAGTAAATATATTTCGATTTTTGATGGTGCCCAAATGACCAATGTGGATGCAGCAAATCTATTATTAAAAGTTGATATTCCAATTAGTGGATTTCAAACTTTACCTAGCCCACTTCCAGTACTGGCAAAAGTTGGAGTAGCTGCATTAGATGGAGATTATAGTAAAAACGGAGATGGTTTATTATTTAAAAACGGCGCAGCAGTTACAGCAAACAGTGCATTTACACCAATAACCAATACACTTAATCCAACAACACTTACCCCGGAAGAAAATTCTAACTTTTTCAATGCTTCAATTACGGTTGATAATGCTCAGGTTACAAATCGTAATCCAACAAACCAAAATAACTTAGGTTTTGATATTGATTATTTAGCAATTCCAAATCCTTCAAATTCGGTTATACCTAATGGAGCGACTAATGGAACTTTTAGAATGTTTACCAATACTACTGGTGGAGATGGTTATGCAGCTTTCTTAGCAACTTTTGCTGTAGATATTATTGAGCCTAAGATAACATTAACAAAAGAAGTTTTTGATTATTCTACGACACCTCCTACCAATATGATTAACAAGGATGTTACTTTAGGCAAGGAGTTAAATTATGTAATTGGTTTTCAGAATCAGGGTAATGATAATGCAACCAATTTTACGATTACGGATATTTTACCTGTTAACACTAAATTTAATTATCCGGCTGATATTGTTTCCTTACCAGCTGATATTGTTATTAGTGGTGTAACTTACAAAGTGACTCATACTTATGATGCAGCAACCCGTACTATTACATTTACTATTCCAAAGCAATTTGTTGAAGTAAGTGATCCAAGATACACTATCAGATTTAAAGTTAAAGTAGTAGAATCTTGTAGTGAAATAAGTGATGTGTGTTCTAATATTGTTCAGAATACGGCTTTATCAAATTATTCAGGTACTTATAATACAAGTACTTTTGGCGATAAAAGTTTAGATTCTTATACAAGCTGTAACATTGGTATTCCACAATCTACAAACTTCTTGGTAGACGTTGATGACTGTAAGTTTGAAAAAACTGAAATTTTATGTGGAACCAGTATTCAAATTAAAGCAGCTAATGGATACAGCAGTTACTCCTGGTCAACAAGTCCAACAGGAACTCCTGTTATAGCAACAGGCCAAACGCTAACAGTTGTAAAAGAAGGAGTGTATTATGTTCAAAATACTGCTCCGGCACCTTGTTTATCAATAGCTGAAAAATTTACAGTAACACTTCCAAACGGATTAATGGAAAATCCGGTATTACCTTATGCAAGGGCTCCCTATGCTGGAAATATTACCCAATGTCCGGATAGTGGTAAATTTTTGCCTAACTTGTTTTTATGTGGTGCCAATGATTTTAGAGACATCAAAACGGGTATATCTGCAACGGGGACTACAATAGTGTGGGAAAAGCTAAATGAAGCGAGTTGTACTGCTGTTGTAAATGATAAATGTGCTAATGAGAGCACATCCTGTTCGTGGACACAAGTAGCCACAGGACCTGATTACAAAGCGGATACAAAAGGACAATATCGTTTAACTATTACGTATCAAAATAATTGTTTTAATCAGTTTTATTTCAATGTTTATAAAAATGAATTAAATCCGACTATAAGTTATAATGATATTTATTGTAACACGAAAGGAAAAATTACCGTTAATGGGGTTCCTGCTGGATATGAGTATAGTTTAACAAAAACAGGGACTTATCAGGATAGTAATGTTTTTTCTCCAATTAATACGGCTGGAAATTACACCGTATATATTAAACAAAAAAACGTTACAACAAATCCATGTATATTTGAGGTTTCCGTTAATATTGTAGACAGAAAGTTAGATGTAGAAATAATTCCTACTTCTCCAATATGTTATGGAGATAAAGGAAGTATAAAGGTTAATACATCTGGAGTAAGAGGACAGTATTACTATGAACTTTTCAAAAACGGATCTTCAGTTCAAAAAGTGGGTCCAGTTACGAGTGCTGATTATCTTTTTAATAATTTAGATGCAGGAGGTTATAGAGTAGAAGTAAAAACAGAAGACGGATGTATTTTTAATAATTACTATATCCCTATAAATGATTCCGCCGGTGAGATAAAGGCAACAGCTGCAATTAGCAGACCTTTAACCGATTGTACTACAGGTATCATAAAAATAACAGCTACGCAAGATAGAAATTATAGTAATTCTTTTTATTATTTTGTTAATGGATCATCTACCTTTCAGACTTCAAATGAAATTGAGGTTACTACACCAGACCTTTATACTATTAGAGTTGTAGGAACAAATAATTGTGAAAAAATAATTACAATTAATGTTCCTAAAACACCTAAACCAACTTATACAATTTCGTCAGGCAGTACTATTAACTGTTATGGGGATCCGGCACAAATAACTATTAATGTAACTAGTTCTACTGCGGGTTATACTATGGGTTATAGTATAAATGGCGGAGGAACTTATCAGACAAGCCCTGTTTTTTCAAATTTGACCCCAGGTACTTATAGCGTTAAAGTTAAATATAGTGTTACTTATCCAATTTCAAACTGGCCGTATACTGAAACAAAAGAATGCTCTGATCCTGCACAAACTGTTATCATAACAGGACCAAGTTCTGCAATAACTGCTTCTGCAGGTGTGGCTGAATTAGCCGGCTGTGGGCCTTTACAAGGAGGTCAGCCAACAGGGTTAATCAGGTTTACCAATGTTGAAGGAGGAACAGCTCCTTATCAATATAGTTTTGATGGTGGTGCAACATGGCAGGCTTCTGCTCAAAAATATGTAGTATCTTCTACTGTTTCTTATGATTTACGTGTAAAAGACAGTAAAGGATGTATTTATAAAATTCCTTATAATGTTGTTTTAGATCCTAAACCAGAGGATCCGGTTATTGATAGTAATATTAATCCGGTATTTAATTGTGATGGTACCGCTACAGCTACTGTTGTAGTCAATACTCCAACAACTTCCGGATCAACAACCTATACTTATGAGTACTATTTAGATGGGGTATTAAATACAAATACACCTAGTAATACTTTTTTAAATGTACCATCAGGGTCACATACGGTAAAAGTTAAATATAATATTTCAACAGTTTCTACCTATAGTAATTTACTACAGGAAGATTTTGGAAAAGGTGGTTACACTACAACACCTGGAATTAGTCCTGTTTACTGTTTCGAGGATGAATCAACGCCTCACCCTGCCAGTTGGCCAGTAGCAACATGCGGACCCATTACTGATTACCAAATCAATGATGGTAAATATGCAGTAGCTAGTTCTATTAAAACCAATTTTGGAGGTACTTGGATTGTAGCTAAAGATCATACCACACCAACAGACGCATTAGGAAGATTTTTATGTGTAAATATTGGAAGTTCAGCCGGGGTTGGAGGTATTATATACAGTAAACCAATTAAGGATGTTATTGAAAACCAGCCAGTACTTATTTCATTATGGGCAGAAAATTTAATGAAGAGTTCGACAGGATCCGAATATTCTAATCCCAAATTGACAATTCAATTGGTTGATAATTTAGATCCAGTAACAGGCGGGGGTACTATTGTTGCAACAACTGACACCGCAAATCCTTGGGATGTTCCTAGAAATGAAAAATGGGAGTATAAAGAATTGTCTTTAAATCCGGGTACTTATAAAAATCTTAGTTTTGTTATTCGCTCTTATAATACAGCTTTTAGTGGTAATGATGTACTGCTTGATGATATCTGGGTTCGTCAGATACCTAAATCATGTGGTAACGAAAAAAGTTTCCCAATTGTTATTGATTCAAACGGCGCTTTTAATGTACCAACTCCTGGAATTCAGGATACAAAATGTAGCACTTCAAACGATGGAAGTATAACCATTAATGTAGCTAATTTTAATACTACGACAGGATTTTATTATTCTATTGATAATGGCTCAAATTGGATTTCTTCAACAACTTCACCAGTAATAGTTTCTGGATTAGGTGCAGGTACTTATAAGGTAATTGTAAAATATGATGCTGCAGGAACATGTAAGTTTACATTTGATTCAGAAATTAAAGCACCTCAGCCAATATTTGTTCAGGCTGATAAAACAGCACCAACTTGTACAACACCAGCAACTATAACTGTTACTACTGTTACAGGAGGTACAGGAAGTTATCAATATCAGCTAAGTAATGCTTCAGGAATTGTAAAACCATTCCAGTCAAGTAAAACGTTTACGAATGTAGCACCAGGAACGTACACAGTTATGGTAAAAGATACCAATAATTGTTTGTCTGCTGAATCTTTACCTATAACAATAAGCGCAATAACTTCTCCATCTGCGAGTTTAGCAGCAAGTACAGATTGGTGTTATACGCCATCAAATCCTGCTAGTTTGGTTGTTACGGCAACCGGAGGGTTACCTCCTTATACTTATAAATTAGACAGTAATGCTGCAGTTAATACGAATACATTTAATAATGTAACGCCAGGTACACACACTATTTTAGTGACTGACAGTAATAATTGTACTGCGCCTGCAATTACGAATATTGTTATTGAACCTCAGTTGCAATTAGATGCAACTTTGGTGCAAGATTTAACATGTTTGGTTAATGCTTCTATTACAACAGCAGTGGCTGGTGGTTATGGAGCACCTTATACTTATACAGTTTCCCGTAATGGAGGAACAGCTACTACTGTTGCATCTTTCCCTTATACAGCAACTCAAGCTGGAAATTATGTATTTACAGTTACAGACAGCAAAGGATGTACTGCAACAAGTAATACTATTGAGGTTTCTCTAAAAACAACACCAACTTTAACAACTAATAAAACAGATATTACCTGTAATAATGCAAATAATGGTACTATTACAGTGACCGCTGCAAATGGATTTACATCGGTTTATACTTATGCGATTAAACTAAGTTCAGCTGCAGCTTATACTACCCAAGCAACAAATCAATTTACAGGTTTAGGTGCTGGTACTTATAATATCAAAGTTATTGACAGTAAAGGTTGTGAATCTGCTGTAAGTAATGTTACTATTATAAACCCAACTACTGTTGGAGGAACAATTAGTGCTACCGATTTAAGATGTAGCAGTACAGGAACCGTACCAGCTGTTGTTACAGTTGTAGCATCAGGAGGTTCTGGATCTTACCAGTATAGTTTTAATGGAACTACCAATTTTACAAATACTAACACTTACTCTACTTCAGTTGCAGGAACTGTTACAGCATATATTAAGGATGTTAATGGTTGTCAAATTGGACCATTGTCCGTTGTAATTGGAGCATTAGAACCAATAACTAATATAACAATTGTTGATAATGGTTATGATTGTTCAACTACTCCAGTAGGAGGTCAGGTAAGTCTTACTGTTGTAAAAACAGGAACATTAAATCCGATTAGTTATCAAATTATTTCAGGTCCGTCTGGATATAACGCAACAGCTAATTCTACAGGAATTTTCCAAGGCTTAGCTGCCGGAAGTTATGTTTTCCAGGCTACTGATACTAAAACAAATTGTACATTTACTAAGACTCATACAATTAGTGGAATACCTGCTATTACAGCGGGAGGTTCTGTGATAAGTACAATTAAATGTTTTGAAGGAACAGGAAACATTCAGTTCACCGTTTCAGGTATAAGTACAAGTGGTTATGATTATGTAGTTAAAAATTCAGGAAATGTAACTGTTGATTCTAATATTAACCAAACAGCAAGTACTGTTAATGTGAATAACTTGCCTGTGGGTAGTTATACCATTACAGTAACAGATAGAAAAACGAATTGTACGGCAACATATACTATTACACTTACTCAGCCAAGTTCTTCATTATCTATTACAAGTGCAGTTGGTACTAATGTAAACTGTAACAATGACAATTCACAAATTACGGTAACCGCTACAGGGGGTACCGCTTCTTATAGTTATGCTTATGCAGTAAGTCCTTCTACAGTTCCTACGTCCGCTTATGCTTCAGGTTCAGTTTTGACAGTTGATACTAATTCAGGTGTTAATCTGGTTTGGGATGTTTATGTAAAGGATGCTAACGGCTGTCCGGCAAAAAGAACAGTTAATATCACATCAGATGGCCTCCCATCAGTAACAGCTTTGGTAAGCAACCAGTGTACTGGATCAGGAAGCACCTTCCAGATTGTTGCATCAGGTACAGGAGGTTTGGCTCCATTAACTTATGGAATAGGAGGAACTACTGGTGCATTCCAGTCAAGCCCTGTTTTTAGTGTTTCAGCGGGTACTTATACAGTTCATGTTAAGGATGCCAACGGCTGTATAATGCCATCGGCAGCAGTTACTGTTTATCCACAGCTGACAGCAAGTGCAGCTGTAACCAGAGAGCTTAGCTGTTCACCAACTACTCCTCAGGCACAAATTACTCTTACAGCTTCGGGAGGCAGAACGTCTTATACTTATGAGGTTTCAACAAATGGCGGTACTTCATACACAGGTATGGCTACTAACGTTTATACAGCATCAGCAGCAGGTACTTATACATTCAAAATTACAGATGCAAATAGCTGTACAGTTACCACTACTACTACAGTCAATACGATTACAAATCCAACGGTTACAGCTTCACAAGTGAATGTGAGCTGTAATGGCGGATCAAACGGTTCTGTTATCTTAACAGGAGCAGACGGTTCAGGTGGTTATACTTACAGTAATAATGCCACTACAGGCTTTAGCACGACAGCTACCTTTACGGGATTATCCCAAGGTTCTTATACTTTTTATGTAAAAGACAGCAAAGGCTGTACAGGTTTGGTTAATGTAACCATTACCCAGCCAACAGCATTAACTACTACAGCTTCAGCAACGCCTTTTAAATGTAATGCTACTAATAATGTTAAGCAGTCCTCAGATGTTACGATCGATGTACCAACTACAGGAACTGCACCCTATACATATAGTTTCCAGGGAGGTGCCTTTACGGGTGTCAGAACATTCTCGGTTGCCGATAACGGTACC
>NZ_QJHK01000020.1 GCF_003202435.1 Flavobacterium cheongpyeongense | reverse complement strand
TCCGAAAACAGATTTAGTCGAAAAATACTTATTTTTACCCATCGTTATTTGAATTTTGCAACTCTAAATTACGATGTTTTTTAAGAAGCCATTAATTTGGCTTCTTTTTTATCGGACAACAATGTTAGTAAATATAAAATCATTTTGATTTTTTAATCTAAAATAAGATTTTTATTGTTATATATGAATGTTTTTATAAATTTCTAAGCGAAAAGATGATTTAATAAAAAAGAAAAAACGATAACCCGTAACAAAATAAAATTCAATTTTTTTTCCAAAAACGTTTCCAGTGAATTGAATCCATCTTACTAAAGATTATCGTTTTCTTTATATACGATTAAAATGATTTTATAGTTTTTTAATTTTTGTGTAAATTTAATAAAAAAACATTTTAATTGTAGCTTTTTTAAGATAAAAAATCAACATAATTAACTTTTTTATCTTAAAAAAGCTATTTTGTATAAGTAAGTATCGGTTCTTGGCCCGACTTGTTAATGCCCGACTTTAATTTTCATATAAATACTCTAAAATAATTTTCTGTTCTTTGTATGGTGGATTAAGCTGCATTTTGAAAAGGATACAGGGGTATAAATATTAGAATACAATATTATTTCGGACATTGAGTTAACTCTTATTATCATGTTTACGTTATGGATAACAGAAAGTTTATATTGAGTTTGAAAAAAGGCAATCAAGCTTCTTTCAAACAGGCTTATTTAAATTACTATGACAAACTGATTAGCATTGCCAAACGATTTAATTTTGCAGTTCTTACACCACAGGATTTTGTTCAGGAGACTTTTTTAAGATTGTATGATAAAAAAGAATTGCTTAATGAAGATGTTTTATTTGACAAACAATTGTTTGTAATATGCAAGAACATCATAATTAATCATGTTAACCGCGAAAATAAAATTATTCAGTTTGATCCTTCACAGTTTCAGCCTGAAGAAGTGGATACGGAAACCGGAATTTTTGAAGAAAGACAGGAAAAACTTCAAAATTTCATCAATCAGCTTCCTGAGCAGCAGCAAAAAATTTTTACTCTGCATAAACTCGAAAACCTTAGCTATAAGGAGATTGCAACAATCACAGACCTTTCTGAAAAAACGATTGCCAATCATATTTACCTAGCCAGTAAATTTATTCGAAAAAAAATCAAAAACCATTAGGAACTTTTTTGCTTTCGTTTGTTATATATAAAACGAGAGCCAAAATGCATATCGAAGTGTATAAAACAAATGTAAGGACAAAGAAAGATGCAAGCTTGCTTGTAATTCTTTTACAATTCATCATTTCTGATTGTATTATCAATTTTGATTTCAAAAACCGCGAAAGAATTCTTAGGATCGAAACCAATAGAGATATTCAGGAAATGGTATATGGTGTTTTTACTAAACAAGGATTTTATTGTAAAAAACTTAACCTATAAAAGGTCATGGATAAAGAAAAACTAGATGAGGAATTTGAAAAATTATGGAACGAAACCCCGCTTTTGCATTCAGATAATGAAAAAATGTCTTCGTGGGAAGAATTTCAGTCTAAAACTTTTGCTTCGAAAAAACCAAAGTTCAGGGTTTGGCGTTATGCAGCGGTAGCAGCAGTTATAATTTTTATGCTGATAGGAACTGGCATTTATTTTAACAGAAGTCCGCTACAAGATCCTTTTTACCTTACTTCAAATACAATTGAAAATACTTCTTCAATAATCAAAATCGTAGTCTTGCCAGATAGTTCGAGGGTTGAGTTGAGTCCTGATTCTAAGATTGTGTATGCGGATAATTTTGAATTCAACAGAAAAATAACAGTAGAAGGGGAAGCTTATTTTAAAGTTAAAAAAGATAAAAAACATCCTTTTCAGGTTTTTTGTAATGAAACTACAACTACAGTTTTAGGAACTTCTTTTACTGTGGTAGCGCAAGGTGAAAACGGTGTAATTGTTTCACTTTATGAAGGAAGTGTTCAGATGAATGTAAAAGACCAGAACAAAAAATGGATACTGAAACCGGGAGAAAAATTTATTTACGGCAACAACATTGCTGAAGTATTTGAATTCAAAAGGTTTACTGATTTTGAAAACGAAAAACTAAGTGCCGTGACTGATTATATTATGGCTAACTATGGTTACAAAATGACTATTCCAAAGGAATACGATAATCAGCGAATCACAGTTCGAATCAATAAAAAAGAAGATTTAAAAACAATTGTTCAATTAATATCAGAAATGTATAACCTAAAATTCGAAATAAATGAAGAATTAAAACAGATTACTTTTCGATAGAAAAGAAAAGGATGCACTAGCCGCGAAACTAAACATCCTCATCATAGTCAGGACAGTATAGAATTATCCAATTTAATAATAATCCAAAAATACAAAATTTCATGAAGCATATAATTTCAGCATGCTTTTTTTTATTCAGTTTATCTATATTCTCTCAGAATATAACGGTAACTGTAGATCAAAATATGATATTAAAAGAAGTGTTTAAGCAAATAGAAGATCAAACAGATTACAAATTTGCTTTTACAGATCAGATTAACACAACCCAAAAGTATTTTAATCAAAAGAGCACTTATAAAAATATCGAAATAAAAGCGCTTATCAATGAACTGAATAAGAACAATTCGATTCAGTTTTCCATCGTCGGAAATAATATTTTCGTGAAGCAAAAAAATTCCAAAGCAGCTGCAGCCAAAAAAAAAAATAAGCTTAGCGGTCAGGTTTTAGATGAAAACAAAGAGCCGGTTATTGGTGCTAATATTTTTATAAAAGAATTGGAAACTGGCGTCACAACAGACACAAAGGGAATATTTTCATTTGAATTAAATAGAGGAACTTATACTGTTGTAGTGAGTTATGTGGGTTTTAAAAACAAAGAAAAACAAATAACAGTTTCTGATGACGTAAGAATCAATTTTAACATGGAAGCAGACAGCCAGCAACTGGAACAGGTAATTGTAACCAATAACAAGGCTGTTGATGTAAGAAATACTCAGATGAGTGTGAATAAACTTACGATGGAAGAGATCAAAAAAATTCCATCTGCGATGGGGGAGCCGGATCCTTTAAAATCACTATTGACATTGCCCGGTGTTACAAATGCAGGGGAAGCTTCATCAGGATTTAATGTGCGTGGTGGTGCAGCAGATCAGAATTTGATTCTTTTAGACGGAGCTCCTGTTTATGGTGATTCCCACATGTTTGGTTTTTTCTCTGTTTTTAATGCAGATGTTGTCAACGGACTAGATTTGTACAAAGGAGGGATTCCTTCTAAATTTGGAGGCAGGGTTTCTTCTGTTCTTGATGTCAGTCAGCTAACGGGTGATTTTGAAAATTACAAAGTAAACGGCGGTATTGGTTTAATATCCAGCCGTCTGTTGGCACAGGGGCCAATCAAAAAAGAAAAAGGATCTTTCGTTCTGGCAGCACGAACCTCATATGCCCATTTATTCTTAAAACTGGCAGATAATAATAATTCAGCAATGTTTTATGATATCAATGCTAAATTGAATTATCGTCTGGGGACTAATAACACTATTGCATTTTCGGGGTATTTAGGAAACGATGTTTTCGATATAAGCGATCGTTTTTCAAGTACTTATGGGAATATAATGGGAATTTTAAGCTGGAAGCATAATTTTTCAGATAATTTAAATACAAATCTATCTGTTTTCTATAGTGATTATAATTTTAATCTCGGAATTGACCCGGAAAACTTTGAATGGGACAATACCATAAAAAGTTATGGATTTAAATATAACTGGAATCACAATACAGCTGAGAAGCTAAAACTGAGCTACGGAATTGATGGTCAGTATTATGATTTTAATCCAGGAACCGTACAGCCTACCAGTCCAGATTCACAGTTCAATTACAAACAACTGGATAAAAAATATGCTTTAGAATCTTCTGCTTATCTTGATTTCGAACATCAGATTACAGAGCAACTAAATCTTCGTTATGGACTTCGTTATAGTATGTTCTACCGTTTGGGAGGAGAAGAAATCAGTACTTATGAAAGCGGACAGGCAGTTGTATACAATCCGTTATATGATATTTATCAAGAAGGAACTCCAACCGGAAGCATATCTTATAGGAGCGGAGAAACCATTAGTAAATTTGATAATTTAGAACCCCGTGCAGCTTTATCATATGCTTTTAATGATAATACTTCAGTAAAAGCAAGCTACAACAGAATGGCCCAATACATTCATATTTTATCCAATACCCAGTCTCCATTGCCAATGAATATATGGACACCAAGCGGTCCTTTTACAAAGCCACAGCTTCTCGATCAATATGCTCTGGGATATTTTAAGAATTTTAAGGAAGATGAATATTCTTTAGAAGGGGAATTGTTTTATAAAAACATTCAGAACCGCATAGATTATATAGATGGGGCAGATATATTGGCAAATAACAATATAGAACAGGTTATTTTGAATGGTAAAGCCAGATCCTATGGTTTGGAATTATTGTTTAGAAAAAATACTGGAAATTTCACCGGCTGGATTTCTTATACGCTGTCCAGAGCAGAACAAAAAACTCCCGGAAGAACACCAGAAGAGCCTGGAGTTGCAAACGGTAACTGGTATTTGTCAGGATATGATAAACTGCACAATTTGAATATTGTAGGCAGTTATCTCTATAATCCAAAATGGTCTTTTAATGCCAACTTTTCATTACAATCGGGTCAGCCTGTAACGTATGCAAATGGCTATTATGAATTTGGAGGAATCAACATCCCAAATTTTTCGTTGAGAAATGAAAACAGGCTACCTCTTTACCATCATTTAGATCTGGCAGCAACTTACACTCCTAAACCTGATAAAAAGAAAGGCTGGCAGAGCTATTGGGTATTTAGTATTTATAATATCTACAACAGACAAAATGCCGCTTCTATGACGTTTGCTACTAATGAAGATACAGGAGCGAATGAAACCAGAAGGCTATCTATTTTTGGAATGGTTCCCGGTGTTTCTTATAATTTTAAATTTTAATGAATATGCAAAAGCTAAAAAAATACAATTTTACAAATAAAGCAGTGATCTTATTTAGTGTCGTTTTTGTCCTGTTTTTTTCATCATGTGAAGAAACGGTAACTCTTGATCTAGAAACTGGTGAAACAAAACTAGTCATAGATGCTGAAATCATTTGGGAAAAAGGAACAACAGGTAACGAGCAAACGATTAAAATCAGTAAAACAGCTCCTTATTACAATAATACGACTCCAAAAGTTTCAGGAGCTCAGGTAAGGATTGAAAACACTGATGGTGATGTTTTTACTTTTAATGAAACTCAACCAGGTTTTTATGTATGTACTAATTTTGTTCCTGTTATCAATATGAATTATACACTTTACGTAGTTGCAGAAGGACAAAGTTTTACAGCAGTAGAAAAGCTGAGTTCTGTAACACCAATTGATAAGGTAGAACAAAAAATTGTTCCGGATTTTGGTGGTGAAGATGTAATTGAACTTACTTATTATTATCAAGATCCGGTTGATGAGGTTAATTGTTATCTTACTGATTATCAAAGTGAATTCCTGATTTTTCCTGAATATGAGCTGACAGATGATGAATTAATTAATGGAAATCAAATCAGCACGAGATTTTCTGATGAAGACAAAATGAAACCGGGACATACCGTTAATATTACACATCGGGGTATCTCTAAAAACTTTTATAACTATATGAAATTAATTTTAGAAATATATGGAGGAAATCCTTTCTCGATTCCTTCAGGTAATATTAGAGGTAATATTATTAATACAAATGATTCTAATAATTACGCCTTTGGTTATTTTCGCCTTTGTGAAGCAGACAGAGTTTCATACCAGGTAAAATAAAAGATTAGATTTAGATTGATTTGTAAGTACATCTGTTATTAAATATTTTTTTGGCAGATGTACGCTTTTATGCCAATGTGATTAACCGTTAAGATTACATCATTTTTCCCTCCTTTACATATTCTTTTTTTATTCCCTGAAGGAGATGATGAAGGTTAATATCTTCGTTTTCTTCCTCCAGTGTTCTCAGACAGGCATATTGAATGATGTTTACAATATTAGCACCTGTAATGTCGTATTTTTTTGAAAGCTCATTCAGATTAACATCTTCAGCAATTCTAATTCCTTTAGGCAGGTTATTTTCCCAAAGCTGTAAACGTTCGGCATAGGAAGGCACTTCAAACTCAATTATAGATTGAAATCTTCGGGTAAAAGCCGTATCAATATTCGCTTTAAAATTGGAAGCGAGAATAACCAGTCCGGGATGATTTTCGATACGCTGCAGTAAATACGAAACTTCCTGATTGGCGTATTTATCGTGTGCATCCCTGACATTTGTTCTTTTTCCAAAAACAGCGTCGGCTTCATCAAAAAAGAGAATCCAGTCTTTATCAGCCGCTTTATCAAAAAGAGAAGAAAGATTTTTTTCTGTTTCTCCAATGTATTTCGAAACCACCATAGACAAATCAATTCGGTAAACATCTCTTTTGGTGTATTTTCCCAAAAGAGAAGCCGTAAGCGTTTTCCCGGTTCCCGGTGCGCCGTAAAACATGACTCTGAAACCGGGTTTGATTTTGGCTTTCATATCCCAGTCATGAAGCAAAATTTCATTGAATTTCAGCCAGGTTTCTATTTCTTTAATTTGATTTAAAGTAGTAGAATTAAGTATCAAATCATTCCAATCCAGTTGTGTTTCAATTAATTGTGCTGGGAATACGCTGCTCAGTTGCGGTTTTAGGATTTTTCCGGTAATAAATTTTTCGATGTATTCGTCTTCTAAAATCAGTAAACCACTCAGTTTGGGTTCGCCATTTGGAACAGATTCTATTTTGAGGATTCTTTTCTGATAGAGAAAAGACTGATTGTGTAAGTAATTATAGAATGAAATTCGGCCATCCAAATCATTTCCCGCAATTAAAAACTGAGCCGTTTCACCCGTTGGTAAGATTCCGCGATGGTTCTTCGTTTTAATGCCACCAAACTCAGGTAATTCACCGCCATTTGGTAAATATTCGGCAATAATCGAACTCAAAAAATCGGGTTTCAGGTGGGGCGCAAGAGCCAGTCCCAACAAAAGAATATCAATTTCTGCCAGGTTATTTTCGATAATGAATTCGTTGATAAACCCGTTTGAACTGATTTGTTGCAAAACGGGTTTATCCATTGGGTTTTCGACTTGAAAAAGAGTGTCAAGCTGAAATACGAATTGGGTTTTTAAGTATGTGAACACGTTTTCCATTTTATGCTACTAATGATTCAATTGAAAAAAAATCAATTTTTGATTGTTTAAAATTTCTGATTCTGTTCATGACGGCATTTCCGTTATGAGAACCGTCAGAATTGGTGTTACCTTCAAAAGTCTCAAGTATATCGCCATGAACCGCGCTTACAATTCCGGTATGAAACCAGTCGTTTGTAGTTTTTTGGATTAAAAATATATCTCCAGGTTTTATTAACGCCGGATTAGTTCTTGCTACTTGAAAACGGGTCAATATTTTTTTTTGAATACCAATTGTACCAACAGTATCGCAGCTATAGGTTAATGGCATCAGGGTTTTGAAGTTTTTTCCCTGAATAGAAGCCGCCTGGTCAATTATTGCCTGAACAAATCCCATGCACCAAAACCAGTCGGTTCCTTCATTTCCATCCATATAACTTCGCACCCAAGGACCAGTATTACTCTGATTGTTGATTACGAGTTCAAAAGGATGATTTTTAAGATGGTTTTTGGCTGTATTTAAAATTAATTCTCTCAAATTATTGCCTGAAACAGGATCTTCAAAAGCTTTTTTGAGTGGTGATACCAGTATATCGAATACTTTTTGATCTACACTACCGGTTTGGGGTAAGCCATTAAATTTTTGAAAATTCAATACTGCTTTTTCTGTTGCGGGTCCAAAATCACCATCGATACCCGTTGCGGTTCCTGATCCTGGATTTTGCATGGCAAATAAATTCAGCCAGGACTGAATTTTTTCAATGTCTTTTTTGTTATTATTTACTCCTTTTCTTTGTTGGGGTGCTTTAATAAGTAACTCTTTTTGGTAGAATGTTTTTTGCATGGCTAATGTTTTTTAAAGGTTATAAAAAATTAGTTATAGAGATTTTTTTTATAATCTAAAAAGTGTGTCAAGCTGAAAGATGAATTGTTTTTTTAGGTAGTTGAATACATTTTCCATTTTTATGCTAATGATTCGATTGAAAAAAATATTTTGATTTTTGTTCATGACAGTTATAATTTTAATTGCAGAATTTAAATAATTAGGTGCTTCTCAATTGCTCGATGGTTAAATTTTCAGAAGTCGCTACTTCCCCAGTTGGCATTGGTCCTGATATATTCCATCCAGATCCTCTTAAGTGGTCTAAAGATTCATTTGTAGTATCTAATTCGTGACAAACCCCATTTGATTCAAATACGCTTGACCAAGAGATGCTAAAAACGGCATCAGTTTTAACATTTGGGCTAGTTACAATTCTTATTAAATCAGGAACACAAGATGAACAAGGGCTTACTGATTGAAGCCTTAATTCAACATTTTTAATTCCAGCTTTAAAACTTGGAGATTGAGAATTAAACCAATTCAAAAATTGATGTTCTGCATGACTATCATTATGACATACATTAGTTCGAATTCCCCCATTGCTCCAGGTTAATAATTCTACAATATTAGATGGTGTACTCGGAATTAATATTGCGCCACCGCTGCCTCCGGATACCCTGCCGGTAGTAGAGATGCTGGCGAAATTGAAACTGCCGCTTTGCGGATGTCTTGCCGGGAAATTTCTAGATTCTACTGTACCTGGAGATATTCCTGGCTGACCTTCTGATACATATGGTCTTACAAATCCAGGCAAAAGTTCCCGATTTTCTGTTGCCACTTCAAAAGTTTGATGAGGATCAAGAGTTATTCTAACAGCCAAAGTAACCGCTGGTCTAACATCTTTTATTGCTGGACGTAATTTTAATAAATGTTCTAAGGGGCTTGCAGTTGCATCTATATAAAATTCTCCTTCAACATTTGGAACTGGATTTACTTCAAGACTATGCAATCCTTGAGGTTGTAGTTCCGTAAATAATTGAGATGCTGTACTTCTAGCTTCTTCAACTGTAGCGTCTTCACCAAGAGAGCTAACAAGTCTTCTTCTGGCTATTGATTTAACATCACCCTCTTCATCACCGCCTCTTCCCATAATTCTATCCAACATATTCATACCCGTATCCACCGCCTTATTCACCAGCCAGGTCAGCGCTTCATCAACCATTTGTTGTACAGAAATAATCATTTCACCAATTCTTGCCCCAATTCCGGTTAACCCAACCTGATTCGCTAAGAAACCTATCACAACCGGCATGGCTTGTCCCATAGTTCTTTCGAGATAATTTGCGGCTGTGGCGACGTTGCCTCGGGCTAAATCGGCTACGCCATTGACAAAAGAGTTGACAACTTCGAGCATTTCACGCAAGTATTTTATAAAACTTTGTATCGCATTAAAGAAAGCCATTGCTCCATTTATGACAGCCATGATTCCGGTTGGATCCAGCATGCTTAAAAGTCTGGCCGTTATTCGATTGACAATACGTTCCATGACAAAGTTTTTCACAGCATCGAGAACGGTATTCCATAAATTACTAAGCTGTTCCTGTATTTTATCCCAAATGGCTGCCATGCCTCGCTCCTGAACATCTTTGATGAATGTCCAAATGCCTTCGAGCGTATTAATCATGCTGCGGATTCTGGCAACTCTTGCAGGCCCTATGCGGGGATGTGCGGCTAGTTTTTCCCAGATTTTTTCCATTGAGATATTCAGTACTTCTAATACCCAGGCAATAACACCGCGTAAAGAGAAATCAGTAAGTACCGGAATATTAGCATCTTTTAACTCGCTCATCAGCCAGCCGGTTACACCATTAATTAAATGGGTTACGATATTGTCAAAGAACTGAATGAATCCTTGTTTAAGCGCTCGTAATATATTTTTCAAGAAACCAATTGGGTCTTTTTTAATGTCATCAATAGCTTCTAATGCTCTGGTTATTATGTTTCCTATGAGATCGAATGGGAAATTCATAATCTCTAAAATGGCAACGATGACTATTCGGATAATTTCTGCCACAAACGCAATCAATCGTCCAATAGGCTCTCCAAATTTTTCAATGATTCTTATGAAAGCATCTATTGGATGGATGAGGTCATCAATGCTCATAGAATCCCATATATCAGTAAATAGCTGTATTATAGATTGTGGCGTCATGTTGAGCGTCGCTACTGCGGCTTCAATTTCGCCTACAATTCTGGCTATTGCACCAGATTCAACCATTTGTGCATATTGTTCTTCTCCGCCATCCATGAGGCTCATAAAACCTCGTATTAGATTTGGAACTGTACGAGGTACAACTTCCTGTGTAAAAGGATCTTTTCCAATAATCACTTTAACAAGCGAATAACCTCTTACAGTAGCGGCTTGAGAAGACAGCCATCCTAATAATGACTCCTTAACAAGTTCTAATACTTTTAGTGCTACACCTGAAGCAAAATCCCAAACTCGCTGCAGGAATCCTCCGGCCTGATCGGCAAGCGCAGAGAGATTATCAGCAATATTGACCAAATTTGCAGGTTGAATAGCATCCCAGGCTGCGGTGATGAGTCCTCGAAGTTCGCCTAATAACGAATTGAAAGTTCCAACCTGAGTGTCAAGCCAGTCGGCTGTTTTTTGCAATGTGCCTTTTTCACGCATTTGCTCAAGCTCTGTTTGTTTGTCTATCAGTATGAGGAAATCTTCTAATATTTCGACCGTTGTGGCATTGACAGCTTCATCACGTAACGGATCGTATTTGATTATTTTTTTGATCAATGACCAGGCTTTGTTTTCTGCCAGTATAGGTTCAGCGACACCAATTAAGGCTTCTTTTATCCAGGTAATAACCTGATCTACAGTTGCACTTACAAAAGAAGTTATTCTGTTAACTACTTCATTAAACTTTTCAGTTACTAAATCAATTATACCAGTATAAGGAAATGATATTTCGTTCCAAACCTCTTCAACCAAATCTAAAATACTATCGATTGTTAATCCGAGTTCGCTTAATTTCCCTTCTACCCAGTCAAAAACCTGCTGAAGTATTCCGTATTCCTGAAGCTTGTCGAATATGGCTGTCCCAAAAGGAACAAGACCCATTAAGCCTTCAACCAGATTAATTGGAGTTCGTTCGACATCCATTTGACGTAACGGATCGTAACCAATAATAACGGTGAAAAGAGTGTAACCCGGAACGTGTCGCGCTTCATTAATTATCCAGTCTGGAACTAAATCGAGGAACGAACCCTGAATCATTTCCGGAGCAGGCGAGATAGGCTCTTCTTTTTTCCGAATGGCTGCTCCCTGCTGTACCGTATGTGTCAATTCGTGAGCAAGTAAATGCTTACCATCCTGCGAATTTGGGTTGTATTTTCCTTCGTTAAAATAAATATTGTTTCCGGTTGCAAAGGCCTGAGCTCCTAATTGCTTATTCATCTGAACAGCGTTAGAGTCATTGTGTATACGGACATTGCTAAAATCAGCTCCAATACCGGATTCCATTTCGGTTTTTACTTTTCCGGATAGAGGAGAGCCTCCGCCTTTGCTGTTGTTTAAAGTGCTTTCGAGATTTGAAGAGTCAGAAGGGTTTGCATCTGCAGCGGCACTCATCTGCAATTCTTTTTCGTCTTCTTTAGCCTGAATTTCCTCTTCTTCCTTGGCCTGAATTTCTTCTTCTTTTTTCTTCTGTATTAATGGTTTTGGAGTAAAACTTGTTTCTTTATTTTTAAGGACTTCCGTCTTTACAATATCAGTTTTATGTTGAACAGCATCGACTTTTTCAACAGCAGTTTTTTTCTGAATTTCATCTTCTTTTTTCGGCTGAAACAAAGATTTAGAAGTACTTGTTTTTTCTTTTGTTTTAGGAGGTTCAGTTTTGTTTTGTACCGAATCTTCTTTTTCTAATTTTAATTGAATAACAGGAACCGTTTTCTCTGCTGCGGCTTCTTTTTGAACCTCTTTTTGAGAATTGTCTTTTTTCTGTACTTCGTTAGCGCGTTTGTTTTGAATAACTGGCGAAGGAGTGAAAAAAGATCCTGCAGCAGCTCCGGCTTGTTTGTTATGAACTATTTTTAATTTTGGCTGAACAACTGGAGTAATTCCCTCTGGAGTTGTTTTTTTCTGAATACCATTACTTTTATTTTCCGGATGATTTTCACCGCCAAGTTTATTTTGAATAGTAGTTGAAGCGGCAAAGAAAGGCTCAGGAGCAGTTTTTTTGTTTGCTACAACGGTATCTGCTACTCTGTCTGCTTCCGCTTCATATTTATCATTCGATTTTCCAACATTGAGTTTTGCCTGAACACCAAAAAAAGAATCCCTCTCATTTCCTTTGTTATGAGGACTGAGGCTGCTTTTTCCGGCTGTACTTTTTGCAAAAACACTCATATTATTGATTTTTCTTGTATAGTAATTAAATCTGTTTTATGAATTAAATTTTGTAGTTTCAGCAAATGTTCTTTATTATTTAGGTTTAAAATTGTGTCTGTTAAAACGTATAGTGTATATTCATCATTAATAACTTCGGTATGATGCCAATCATTAATTGTGCTGTTTAGATTTAAATTTTCTATTTGCTTTTTACTTAAAAAATTTATCCACCAAAAACCGTTAGGAGCTTCACTAATATTCATTTCATTTGTTGAAAAGTGAGAAGGAATATTAAAATGATTAGTAAAATCTAAATCTGGTTTAGGAAGGAAATTTATATAATCAAAAGGTAATTGTGACAAAATTTTGTCATAGCTTCTTTGTGCAAAATATACCTGAAGTATTTCTTCATCTTCAGTATAAGCATAGATTCCTTTAAAGCTTATAAACAGGCTTTTTAGTAAATTTAAAAGAGATTTTAAATCTGGTATTTTGGGAAAACCGGGAATTAATGCATTAAAAGAAAACCATAAACAATCATAGATTTCGTCTCCGCATATTTCTTCAGTAATAAATAGGTTAAATTCTTTGGTTTTATTGCTGAATATAGTTGTATCTTCTTGTTTTTTAGTTAGATAATTGTGAATTTCGCTTGAGGTAATTTCATTTTGGATGTATTGATCTCCAAGATATTTCACATTTTTTTTCTCATAATTATGTTTTCCCAGCTCGTTTATAACGGCTAGAATTTTTTTTGATAATTCTAAAACAGATTCTTTCCTGCTTAGAATTTTGAATTGTATATATGTAAAATCTTCTTTTCTCATTATTCTGGAATGCTTAAAACAGGAGGATAACCTCCCCAGCGTGTATTAAGTAATAAAGCAACGTGGCGATCCGGAATAGACCAAACGTGAAAAAAAGCACATCTTTGTGCAACAAAAAGGCCAAAATTTTTCTGAGCATCAAATCTTGCCAATGTGAGATCTCGCAGACTAATCATTGCGGGATTAAAGAACCAACCAAAACCAACTTTAACTTCCCAAACAATTGTATGATTTGTTTGCCCGTCATAGTTAATAGCCGAAAATGGAGGGCCTGGCCATACATTAAAATCAAATGATCTGCCCGAAACTTTTGTTGCATAAGCATCATGTCTGGCATGTCCTCCCAATCTTGTAATCTCTCTGCTTTTGCAACCTGTTCTATCGTCATCTTCTTCTGGCTGCGGTGCCGGATCCGGTAATGGAATAATATCTGTTCTTGGATCCGTTTCTTCGTCTCCGCTTGTTCTCGGTGTTAGTCTTCTGGCTCTGCCTAGATAGTCTAAATATTCTCTTTGATTAGGAGATAAACGATTGACCCAATCATACTCTCTTGGAGATGCGTATGGACCTCCTGTTATAGGATTTAATTCATCCATCCAGCGAGGTGCGGTAGAGCTTGGCCATAATAAAATTGTAAAAAAAGCAACTGGAGGTGCAGCTTCGGCAGATAACATTGCTATTCGGGTAAGTACAGAAGTTGCCTCTGCGCCTGCAGCAACTGTCGCTCCTCCTTCTGCAAGTGCAGCCCCACCTTCAATCACTGATGCTGAACCCCATCTTGCGGCGGCAGTTTCTAATGCAGTTGTACCTGTAGCTGCAGCTCCACTTGTTCCTGTTCCGGTTGCGGCTGCGGCAGATGGAGCCGTTAATCCGGCAAGAAGTGCAGGTGCGGCACTTGCCATTGAAGCAGCTTCTTCTTGTGTTACAGGAATTTGAGGTATTGTAGGAACATCATAAGGTAAATAAGGCGCACTCAATAATCCCGCTGCTTCCCATTCAATAAGAGAACTTAACATTGTAGATATTCTGTACTCAACTCTAGGTGGAGGAGCTGACTCTGGAGGAACTTCTTGTCTTTGAAGTTTTGGTTTATTTCCTTGTTGAACAGTATGTGTTAGCTCATGCGCCAAAAGATGTTTGCCTGATTGTGAGTTTGGATTGTATTTTCCTTCATTGAAATAAATATCATTTCCATTGGCAAAAGCCTCCGCTCCAATTTGCTGGCTCATTTGTACTGCATTGGAGTCATTATGGATTCGAACATTGCTGAAATCAGCACCAAAACCTAATTCCATTTCTGTTTTAGTATCGTTAGAGAGTGCCTTGCCGCCGCCTTTTGAGCTGTTCAGCCGGCTTTCAAAATTAGAATTAACGGATGTATCAGCCTCAGCTTCATCTCCTTCCTTTTTTTGAACATTTTTTTCTTCACAATTGCATTTTTGAATGGGCTGCAATTGTACTACAGGCGTAATTGATTCTGCCAGCGGTTTCTCCTGAATTTCATTTTCCTTGTTTTCTTTTTTATGAACTTCCAGAGCCTGTTTTTTTTGTAAGGTAGAAGAGGAGAAGAAAGGTTCTGCCGATTTTTTGGAAGAATTGGATACTATTTTATTGGCGACAGTATCGGCTTCAACCTCATATTTATCATTTGATTTTCCAACATTGAGTTTTGCCTGAACACCAAAAAAATCCTCTCCCTTTCTTGTATTAAAAGAAGATGGGGCAGAAGGCTTTGACTTTGCTATTTGGCTGAATGCTGGCATAAAGTTATGAATGACGATGAATAGTTCCGCTAACAGTAAATGTGTCTCCCATTCCTTTACAATCTGCTGGCATAGTGAAAAACAATTTATGTATATCTTTATGATGCTTTAAAGTGAATGTTTCTTTAAAATGTCCTTTTCCGTTGTTGCCTATCGGTATCGTTCTTCTTGTTCTTTGAACATGATCTATACTAATATCCAAAGAGGCACAATTATGAAAGTTAACGATCTGTGCAACGGCATCTATTGTAATTGTAACTTTGGGACATTGTGCAGTACTAAAAAAGCCAGCCTTTTCTTCACTTAGAAAAGGTCCTTTTTGGAAAGTTACAGTATCTTCACATTCGTCTTTTTTTCCACCTTTTAGTCCTACCAGTTTATTGTCCAGAGCTCCCATAGTTTCCGGTCCCACAAGACCGTCAATTTTATTTAAACCGTTGTCTGTTTGAAAGCCGATTACCGCATTTCGGGTTTCTGTTCCAAAATCTCCGTCTGCACCAAATTTGGGTAAGCTTTGACCTGCTTCCAACAACCCTTGTTGCAATTCCGCAACATATTGCCCTTTTTGGCCGATTGAGATAAGCATTTGATTATCATTGGCTTTTTCTAATGGAGGATTACCCCTAAACTGTGGGTTTTCGGGTCTTTCTGCTTGCAAATCTTCAGGATGGTTTTCTATGGATGATTTTTGAATTGTTCCTGATTTTTGTTTGGCTCCGGTTTGTTGAACCGTATGCGTTAATTCGTGTGCCAGCAAATGTTTTCCTTCCCTGGAATCGGGATTGTATTTCCCTTGATTAAAATAAACATCATTGCCGTTGGTAAAAGCCTGGGCTCCCAATTCCTGACTCATTTGAACTGCACGTGCATCAGTATGGATTTTTACATTGCTGAAATCGGTTCCAAAGCCGGATTCCATTTCATTTTTTGTTTTTTTGTCCAAACCAGTTCCACCACCTTTTGAGCTGTCCAGTTTTCCTTCTAATGCGTTATCCTGAATTTCACTTTCAGTATTTTTTCCTTTTTTCTGAATCGGTTTTTCTTCTTCTTTGTCTGATTTTTTCTGAACGTTATCTTCTTTTTCGCAATCCGCACATTTGGCCTGAATCGGTTTTTCTTCTTCTTTATCTGATTTTTTCTGTACCGGTTTTTCCTCTTCTTTTTCCTTTTTTTGAACTGGTTTTTCTTCCTCTTTTTTATCAGATTTCTTTTGAACAGGTTTTTCTTCTTCTTTCATGTCTTTAGCCTGAATTGTAGATATGGTTTCTGAAACAGGCTTTTGCTGAACCTGTTCTTTCGACTGTAAAAGCCCGCCTCCAGCTGGAGTGTTATTGACCACTTTATCAGCTACACTATCTGCTTCTAACTCATATTTATCCCCAGCCGTTCCGGTTTTTAGCTTTTTCTGAATTTTGGGTCCAAAAAAAGTTGTACTCGCAGTACTGTCTTTTTTTCGTTGTTCAAATGCTCTCATAACAATATAATTTTACCATTGGGTGTAGATTAATTTTTGAATCCACGGAATTTTAACAATGCTGATATTCCAGGGAATTTTTTCTAATAAAAGATCCTGCGTTTTTCGTTCAATAGTCAGTTTTGGATTCGATTCACTCCAATCCAGTTTGCCTTCTCTTTGAAGAAATTCACTTCTTAAAACAGCTGTTGAAGTATTTTTTAAGGCAGACCAATGATAAACCGCAGACTCTAACATTTCTTCTACTTCCTGTTTATGTTTGTCCTCAATTTTGATTTCCCTTTGTATGGATTCCTCTAGTGGAATTCCGCATAAAAACTTTTCAAAAAGCATCAAATGTTCGTAGTCATTTTCTCTTTTTGTAGCCGCATAATGCAAAATATGCACTGCTAATTCTTTGTTTAAAAGAGTATTATTATCATCCATTAAATCACAGCTTTTTAGCATTTCTTTTAAAAAGGGATGCAGAATGATTAAACCTGCATTTTGTACATAACACGATTTAAAATTTGTACTATCTTCTTGGTCATCATCTTCAATTGCAGATTCCTCTTTTAAATGAATTTCTAATTCTGGTTTAGTTTCTTTGTTTATTGTATCAGGATTGGTTTTTATATTTATGGTTTGTTTTTCTTTTTCAGAAACCAAATAATCCTTTTTCATTTGTATCAGCTCTGCAGTAGTAAAATCAAGTGGTACGAACGTTTTTATGTTTTCAATAAAATCTTCAAAAATGATTTTATGAGCTGAAAATTGAGAATGTTCTTTATAATAATACTTGATGAGGCTGAGCGATTTTTTTTTAATCCAAAAATCAAAAATTAATTGCCAAAAAGCAGTTTTAAAAGTGTGTGTTTTTTGATTTAACAATTCTATTAAAGTGTTTTTTGAAATTGCTTTTTGCTGCTTTTCTAAACCTAAAACTGCCGAACTCAATAATGCAATTTCCTGATTTGAAAACTGATTTATGATTCGGTTTTGAACTTTTTTCTGCTCAATTAATTTCTTAAACGAAATACTGAAAACATCATTTTTTAATTCTTCAGGATTGATTTTTTTTAAAAATACGGGTTCATTTCCATTAGAAACCCACCACGGCATAGTACCATTTTCTATAAAATAAAGCAGTGTTTTCAGGTCTTTGAGTTCGGGTGAAATTGTACGAATTTCAGAGCTACTTTTATCTTTGTTTTTTAATGTTTTTTGTAGTTCATTTAATGCTTTTTGAACCTCTTTTTCGATTTGGTTTTTTATATGACTATTAGAAAATGAAATGTCGTTTTTACCTATAATGGATTGAAGATTAATTTCTAGTTTTTCTATTTGAATAACCTGATTTTCAGTATCATTAATTGAGTTGAAATGCTTTTCAAAAACAGGGATTACCTCCTTTTGAAGGAAGACAGCAAGGTTGTTTTTGACAGAATTAGCCATCGCCATTGAGGGGGTATCTATCTCCAAAAAAACTTTTTGAATGCTATGTGAAATTTTATTCATTTTTATTTGTTTGTGTAAAACTTTTTCCTACATTTGTACCTGACCGTGAGGTTATACTGGGAAAAAATAGTTGTCGTAATTGATAGCAGCTCCCCATTAAAGCTTGAGATTTGCCTGTTTTGGTATTCGTCTCAAGCTTTTTTATTTGGTATCACCGGGTTTCTTTGGTGTTCTCTTAGTAACAGGTTTCGTTATTTTTTCGGTGTTAACCAAAACTCTCTTTTTGATACTTCCATCTTTAGAAAAACGATTTTGTTCTATCTTAATAAAGTTACCATTGGTAGGTTTGTAAAAGTAGAATTCTGCTTTTTTAGCATATTTGGTAAATAATTCTTCAAAGTCAGAAAGTTTTACATTTCGGGTTGTATCAATGTGAATCATGTATTTACTCACTTTATCTTCATTATGAATCTTTTTTCTTAAATTAATAAATAGTACTACTTCGTCGTTTGTGTCTGTACTATTTTCAAGATAGTAATTGTACATTGTTGTATTTACATAGTTTCCGGTTGTCCAGTCGCCACCAATATAAATGTCATGATAATGATCGTCTATTCGGGCGATTTCCTGAGCAATATTTAACAGTTCGTCTGCAACTGTTGTCTCTTCATTTTGCTGATTATTATAAATCACCGGAATGCTGTAGAAATCATCAAAAATTTTCGGAAATCTTATGAATGATTTTGTCTCTCTATGGAATCGTAATTCGCTTCTTAAATATTCGAATTTATTCCAATCATCGTTAAAACGTCCAAAATCATCATCGTCCTTGTTGATAGGATCGTAATTCGCATGGATTTTTTTATAAATCTCTGCTTTATGCGAATTCATGATGGCGCATGTTATTTTATTTGAAGAATACATTTTACCATTTTTGGTCACTCCGTTTTGTGTAAACGCATAAGTTGGAGCATTTCTGGAAAGCGTAATATCTTGAACTTCAAATTCAAAAGTATCTTTTTCAAGACGCACGATTCTGAGTTTCTTTTCCTCTTCAATAAAATCAAATAAAAGACCTGTAGGGAATTGATTGTTGAGTGTTTCCATTACCACATGCAAACGACGGGCAAGAAGCTGGTCTAACGGAATATCTATTAAAACTCTGTCAGTAATTAAATTAACGCCATTTATGGTATATTTTTTTACGCTTAGCTTGTAATGTGTTGGCAGATCGACCTTATTACTTCTGCTTCCTCTTAGACTTCTTGATAAATTATTGATATATCGCAACGAACTAATCCATGGGTATAAACAGCCCATGATGGTGCAGCAGCCCAAGCCACTGTCAGGATTTACTTTTCCATCAATAGCAAAATCAGTTATGAATGTTGTTCCTGATTTGAGCAGTAATAAAGTTCCTCCTTTTTTAACACCAGCTTTGTGTTCGAACGAATAATTAGTATTGAACAAGATTTTTAAATCGGCCGCATTTTCAATAACATCCATGATATAAAAATCAAAGTCCAGTCCGAATTCTATTCTCTTTGCGATTAAAAACGCTTTTACATCGTCAACATTGTCGTTTAGATAGCCTTCAATTCGGTAAAAATCATGATCGTCAATGCAAAAACTCAGCGGTGTCTTGATGTAATCGCTGTTGAGCAAATTGGTGGTATGATAACTAAAATTAGCCTGATGATTATAAAGATTACTTTTTTCAAAGTCCCAGGCATGCAGTAAATTATCATCAACATTATAGTAATACGGAACTGATTTTGCTCCTAATTTGCCCATTGTTTTTGAAGGCGTAATTTTAACACTGGCGGCATTTACCAGATAATTATCTAAAATGCCTTTAAGTCTTCTAACTAGAGAGTCAAAATTGCTAAACATTTTATTTGGGTCTAAAATAGGCGATTTGTAAAATTGATGTCTGTAATTTTTAAATCGATTATTTTCTTCTATTAGCCCTAATAATAAATGTTTTGGAAATGAACTTATAGGCGGATTACATTCTGATTTTAGTTGTAAAAAAAGATCTTTCAGTTCTTTGTAAGTGGCCACAATATCTTTTAATAAATCATAGCGATAATGAATATCTGCCGGAATATTGTTAGGATCAATGCTAAATAATGCATTGAAGCGGTCACTAATTCCGTTAAGCTCTGTTACATAACCAAACGGAATAAGTACTGTAGCTAAATTGGCAAGTAATTCAGATTTAAACGAAACATCATTGACAACAGTATTAAAAAGCTGCTTGACTTTATTGGCAGTTGAGGTATTATTGAATGTTGGAATTACTTTTTTTACACCCAATTCATTAAGCGAACTGTATTGTTCAAAAATATCGTATTTACTGTAAAGAGGGTCTCTTTGCGGCGTACTGTTTTTGCTAATAACAATAGTAGCTGTTGCCTGACTTACTACAAGTACGCGCAAGTTGAAGACTTCCTCGCCGCCTTTATTAGCACAATCCGTTTCATCGCATAAAGTTGCTTCTTTAGTATAATTTTCGAGGTATAGAAGAACAACATGATTTTTTAAATCAGTAAAACTAGTCAATAAAGACTCACCGGTTTCTAACCCCCCTGTTTTTTCAGGGAGTAACTCCCACATGGGTAACATTGTAGTACCGTTTTTAAAATGTAGATAATTACCTTTATCGGTATCAAAAACTTTATAGGTTTTATAATCAATCTTTTGAAAATCAATTGAGGATAATTTTTGTTTTATGGCGATTGCCAATGCCTGATCAGCAGGAGCAGGTTTTATTGTTAATTTTATCAAGTCACCGTCAGTAGTAATTCCGGTTCCCTGAGTTATGGTTACGGTCGAGTAGTCGGCATTGGTCGATACCTGAAAGCCGCATACGATTCCAGTACCCGTTAGAAAGACTCTGTTTAATCGATTTTGGTCATCAAAATAATCAATAGTTTCATTGAGCTGATAGTGTGTTAACACCTGATCTGCTACATAACTATGATATTGTCCTGTAATGGTGGTAAGTTTTGTTGCCATAACCCTGTATTTATATTGTTCCTAAATTTGTTCTTCCTAATACTATTTTTCCTGAAATATCTTCTTCTTCATCTACACAATTGTACAATGTGCCTGTTGGATAAACAGAGTTTAATTTTGATAATGAACTGATGAATTTTGGTAAAGCATCTTGTTTGTTTTGCGTTTTATCTATCAGAAATTGTTTAAAATCTTCTTCAAAATCGAGTAAATCATTGTCTTTCGGAGTGATTTGATCCTTCCGATATCCAATCCAGCAGATTTTGCCCAAAATGTGTGATGGAATTTCCTGCCGAATAACGTCTTCGGCAAAATTTCTAAAGTCAACATCTGCAAAACGAAACGTATATCCGGGTAAAACCACACTGATTTTAAACGAGTACGGATTGGGTACGCAGCAATCGCCCGAGCAGTCGTCTACACATATTGGCATGTAATAAGTTTCATCGATTATTTCGTCAGGATTGGGAACCAGCAGAATATGTTCTACCAGAAAAATACCTTCATCGCTGAATTCTTCTTTAAAGAAAATGAGTAAATCAAGCATTGCTGCTTTTACTTCTTCCAGAGTTTCATACAATTCATACTGGCGCGCAATGATTCTGTCGGGATTACTGAGATCGTCAATAAATTCAGGATTTATAATGTGAAACGAATATTTATGAGTATCCGATTCAATGATTTCAAAAGTGTCGATAACGGTATCTTTAAAAGCAATTCCGTTGTCTCTGTTTTCAAAAAGATTTTCAAACTTATGTTCAATTTCTTTTTCGCTGGTTTCGTAAATTTTCAGGATCGAAAAATACATTTCTTTAATCGCATCATGTTGATTCAGATAATCTTCGGTTGCAGTCAGGATTATTTGATTGGCACTGTTTCTGATTCTCCATCTAAAATGATTGGGAAGCACTCCCGGATTTGGATCATAAAGCTGGACAAATAAACCGGAGATGTTTTTTCTTTTGATTCCTCTTTTGCCCGTAACCGGATTTTTGTCACCTTTAATTCCTAACAAACCTGCAATTCGGTTTTCCAATCCTGTCACATTAAATGTATTCCACAAATTAGATACAGGCTGATTGAAATAATTAAATGCGCTGCCCCGTTTGCTGCTTATCGTATCGTAATTGAT
The DNA here is from genome assembly GCF_003202435.1 of Flavobacterium cheongpyeongense. GTDB lineage: Bacteria > Bacteroidota > Bacteroidia > Flavobacteriales > Flavobacteriaceae > Flavobacterium > Flavobacterium cheongpyeongense. Next base: position 65,854 of record NZ_QJHK01000020.1, on the reverse strand, counting down.
TAAAAAATCGGATTTGTTTTGCAGTACGATTTCATCAGAAGAAGCGCCATACAATGATTTCATCAGGAAAGCATATTCAGCAAATCGTTCTGCAAATCGTGCGATAAGATGATCTTTTATTTGATTTTGTCTTTTAATGGCATCATCCAGATCCCCAAATAGCAATTCGTCCAGTTTTTTTTCATTCGAAGACAGATAGGTATCATTTACAATTTCATCAAAACCCGTCATGTCGGTAATCGCCTGAGTGAAATACGTATTTGGCAGATCACCGTTGATAGAAAGTAGCTCTTTGACATTGCTCAAATGCTTGAAATAACTAGCCAAAATTTGATCAAAAAACAGCAAATATCCTTTCAGTTGTTTGGCTTTGGCTTTTCGTTCAGTGTTGGCAGATTCTGACAGGCCAATTTCGCCAATTCCGTAATTTTCCGGAAAATTATTGGTAATACTGGTATAAAAATCAGCTTCTGTAATTTTACCATGAGGGATGTTTAGTTCCCTGTTTTTAGCGGCATCTTGTTGCGAATATGCAAGCTCATCTTTCAAATCGTCTAAGTATTTTTTTGCTTTTACTTTATTGACAGTAACAGGCAAAACGCCTTTGCTGAAGTTTAGTGTGCTTTTATGACAAAGACTTGGTTTTTTGTTGGCTGGAATGCAGATATTCCAGACACTTCCGTCTGTTTCTATCGCTTCACAATTGTTCATAGAGATGTCTTTTATTACCGTTACGCCATCTACATTCATGATGATTTGCATAATGTCTGAAAGGCGTACTTCGGTTCTTAATGAAGATTCTTCTAATTCGATAGTATCAATAAATCCTCTATCCAGAAAAGGTCCCTCAAAAATCTGATCGCTTGAATAACCTTTCTCAAACATTTCAGCCAACGAATAATATTTGATTGTTGGGGATAAGTATTTTTCGAGTTCAAAAGTGATTTTTGCGTGAACATATTCTTCGTTGGCTTCGGGATTAAGTTCAATCAACGCACAAACGGCAATAGGCTGAATTTCTACTTCTTTTACTTCTAAAATGTCTTCGCAAAGGTTTCTGTTAGCGTGAAATTTTTCGATGATTTGAGTTTTAAGCAGTTCTTTCTGAGCCGCATTTTTTTCATCAAAATCTACCAATATATTGTAATAGCCTTTGATTTCTGTTTCTTTTATAAAAGTATCCGGGGTACTGGCAAAATCTTCTTTTTTAAGCGAAATTTTCCCCTCTTTGCAATTGACAAATAATTTTTTTGAAGTTTTTTGAAGCCAGCAATTTTTGATTCTTTTGGAGTCAATATCAATCAAAATTTTCCGGTAATCAAGAGCCGTAACAGCTTGCGTCGGCAAAATTTCAGAAGCCGTAAAAAACTGTTTTTCAATTGGGTTCAAAGCATTGCTTAATAAATCTTCGATTGGCAAATTGATTCTCATGCCCAAATCGGTAATCGCATAACAAAGCACTTCCAGGATCGTAATTCCAGGGTCGTGTGTATTATAGTCGGTCCAGAACTGGCTTCCTAATGATTCGATGTATTCGATCCCTTTTTTCCGAAGGAAGTCAAAACTCATGTCATCATTAGAACTGACGTTTTTTGGGATGCTGATATGTTGGTTTACAGTTGACATTCTTCTTGTGGTTCTATGGTTTTAACAGTACATTGTTTGACGTCGGTGCTGATTATATGACTCTTTGCTGATACTAAAATCGATTTCGGATTGGACGGGACGGCGACTTTATCAGATAAAGCTCCATCTTTTAAAAGCTTTACATCTTGCAGGTAATCTACATAACCTAATTTTTCGATGTAATTAATGAGCAGGCTGGAGTGAATGGTAACTCCAAATGTGACAGGAACACTTTTATCGAGGGCCCAAGGCGATAAAAATTTAATAATATCAGCATTGAGTTCTTGTAAATAGAAATTTTCATCATAACCTGGTCTGAATTTTACTTTCAAATCAACGGTAACTTCTTCATATTTAGGATTGATTACAAAAGTGTTTACATGCATTGCGTTCAATTGGTCAATATGGCTTTTGACTTTGTTAAGCGTGGCTGTACTCACTCGTGGCTGAAAAATGTCAAACACGTTTTTGTTTACCGTGTCCGGAATCACAATCAGAGTTACATTGCCAGGCGATTGATAGGATGTTTCGCAGGTATGATTCAGGCATTTTACTTTGTACAATTCAGGAAACTTTTGAAGTATAATGTGTTCGTAATCCCACATCGTGATGGCTCTGTTTTTGTGTCGAAGGCGTTCGCTGGTTCTTCTGTAATAGTCTTCGTTGGACTCTTCAGCTTTATAATCAAAACTGTTATAAGGCTGTGTAACCGATTTTACATTGCTCAGTCTCTGCTGCAGTTTAGAAATGGTTCCGGCTTCTAATCCGGTGTTTAGATGTGCTAAATCATTACCATTATCCTGAAAAGTAGACAAAATTGCCTGCGAATGAATTCCGGTTATTTTGCAGACTGCATCGTATTTTTTATGCATTTTGGCTTTAAGCCAGATATAATTTTTAGGAAGTTTTGTATTGTTTTGAGTAGCTTCTTTTGGTAAGCTGAATTTTAAAATCCCCGATTGTAATAAGTTGTCAGTTTCATTTAATAAAATATCCGAATAGTTGAGTATGCGCCATTCGTTGTTGCCTAAAACGGACCATTCAATTTTTTGTTTTCCTGTAAAAGAAGATGTCAGCGGATTTTCACTTCCTTCCAATACCTGAAACAACAGAGTAATTTGCTGTAATTCCTGAACATTTTCTAAGCCAATAAACAATTCTCCGCCTTTGCAAAACGTAGGAAGTAAATACGAGTTTTTATCTTCTACATAATCTAAAAGTGATTTTAGATAATTATGTTCTTCGGCATATCCAAAAGGATGAATATGGAATAATTTTGCTTTGTTTTTTGAGTAAACACCTTCTAATGTTTCTAACCCTGTTATTGAAAATTTAGTGGTTTCAGATGCAGTATAATTTAGCACAAGACTTTCAGCCAGCGGTGTGTAAGGTTCATTCGGAATTACTACATTATCATCGTCTGTAGAAAGAGCTAAAGCATAAATTTTTGGATATAAACTATGTAAAAACGATTTTATTAGTGTTAGTTTTAGCTGACCGTTTTTCTCTGTGACATAATTAGAATTGGCTATATTTAATGTCGTTTTAAACGGACTTGTTGCCGTAAATAAAGTGGCAGCACTTCCGTAATTCTGCCAGATATTATTAGATAAAATTGCAGGTTGATATTGAAAATAACTGTTAGCTGTTACAATTCCCCCGCTATTTTCAAAATTATTTGAAGCATTCAATACACTACTTTTAAATGCACCTACACTAATGGTATTTAATGCATTCGTTTTGTAAGCTTTATAATGTTCTACAAAATCTGCCGGAGTATTTTTCCAAAGTACATCGATATTAATATTATCCCAGTTTTTAGAAAAAGCTTCGTTGTATTTAATATGAAAATTAGATCCTGCGACAGGTTGAGTTGAAAAAGGAAAAAACGGTTTTGTTGCATTGATTAGTCCGTGATCGTTCTCTAAAACAGCATTTGGAATATTTTGAACATCAACATTGATGGTAATGCTTTGTAATTGATTTTGAGCCAATGATTTGTATAGATTATAGCCATTTGCTTTTGTAGTGTCCAGATTAAATTTTACAACAGGCAGATCAGTTGCAAATTCTTCACCATATACTTTAGGATCATAACCCGTAATAGCATCTGCATTTTCATCTAACAGAAAAGCAATTTTCATAATTTTTCCGCTGACAGAAGTAGTGTAAGTGCTGCCGGATTTTATTGTTAATGATGACGAAATTTCGGCAACGTCAAGCCATTTTTTTACTGTGGTTAACTGAAGGCTTAAACATTCTCTGATGATGGCAGTAGTTGCATTTGTGATGTTATTGTGAAAGGTAAAAGACATCTGAATGCTGCGTTTTCCTTCTGCCAAAGAAAGAATAGGAGAGGCGACTGCAAAACCTAAAACAGCATTAGGTAATTCGGTTGGTAAATTGACATCGTTGACGTATCCAAAAGGCCACCATTGCGTATTGTTTTTATCCGGGAAAACTTCTCCTAATCCATCGTAAGAATTAGCGATTGGACTTGCCACTATTTTTTTGGTATCAACGTCATTATAAATATTTTTTAATGAAGAAACGACGGTTTTATTGGCTATCAGTTCATTGTTTGAGTAATACGTTCTGGTTTTTCCGGAAGCATCTTTACCACCGTCAAAGCCTGTTTTTGCTTCAATTTTTTCCTGAATAGCCTTTTTTGCCAATTCAAAAATCAGGTACACTTTATCTGGTGTGGCAGGAAGCTTGTTAATATTTAGAATCTGACTGTAATAAAAGTCGAGATGGCGTTTCGTAAGGTTGTTGTATCTTTTTTTGCTGTTTTCTAACAACTTCAAAAAAGTAAGGAATAAGGTTAAATGAGGTGTAATGGCGTATTCTTTTTGACTTTCTGCAATGAGATCGGCCAGTTCTTTTTTAACCCGATCGAGTTTCAATTGATTTTCTATAGATGGTTTTTCACCATTCCATTTAAAAAAATCAAAAAAAGCTTTCCAATCGCCAGAAGGAGTTTCTGAATTTGAGGTTTTAAAATAATTTACATATTCAGAAAAATTATAGGCAAATAAAACCCAGTCCGTTAGTTCAAAATCATTAAGACGAATGTTTTCAGGTTGTAACGCGTTGAGATAGCGTTGCTTTTGGTCGCTGCCATTAGAAGTCAAAACACTCAATATAGTATTACAATTACTCATCTTTTAACAATTTATAAATTGGTTCCTTCTTGTTGATAAAATGGATAAACCATATTTATTCTCGAATTAGTGGCGCGTACTTTAAAATCAATCAGTATTAATAATTCGCCACTTAAATCGTCGCCTTGTGTAATGTCAATTTTTTCAACATCAATTCTTGGTTCGTGATACAGAATAGCAGTTTTAATTAGCTCAGCAACAAACGTTTTTAATGTTTGGTTTAATGGGGTAAATAAGAGTTCGTCCATATTACAGCCGTATTTGGGCTGCATGATGCGCTCACCGATTTTAGTTGAAAGCAAAATTTCTAAACTGCTTTTGATGTCACTTTCGTCGGTTAACATTGTAACTGCTTTGGTACTTTCTTTAAATTCAGGAGGAAAACTCCATCCAATGCCTAAAAAATCTTGTTTTGTTTCCATAATTAACCAATTAATACAGTTGCTAATCCCGCTACTATTGTGCCACCATGTGAGGTAGAATCGCCCATACGTGCGGCGGGTTTACCTCCAATTAAAACCGTTGATGAACCTGCAACGATGCTGTCGGGCGGACCAGTACAAGTGGCCATATCACCTACACATGCAGCCGGCATTCCGCCAATTAAAACGGTTGGCGCACCGGCAGGTAAAATTGGGCCACCTACATGAGGAACCGTTCCGGTAACCATTGGGCAAACGTGCATATCTGTAATTCTTGCGGCTGGTGCTCCCATAATTTTAATTTATTTGTACGATACTCCCTTTTAAGATGGCGGTAGCTCCCGAGGACATTTCTACGCCTCCGCTTCCTTCTGCTTTGAATTGTGCGCTGGCATTTATGGAAACATTTGTTCCTTCTATTTTTACATCTCCGGTAGCTTTCAATTCAATATTTCCGGCACTTTCCATTTTTATTCCGTTGCTGTCAATGGTGATTACGTTGGCGTTTTCATCTTCAATTGTAATGACACCCTGATCTTCATCGAGTGTTATTTTTTTTCCGGCAGGAGTTTCAATTGCAATTGATTTTTTTTCATCATCAAACAAAACCTTCATTTCGCTTCGGGTTACGATTCCTTTTTGGTGGTTATCATCAGAAGCTGTAATTGGAGCCGGTTTTCCGCTGCTGTGAAGCATTCCCAGAACGATGGCATTGTTTGGGTCTTCATTGATAAAACCAATGATTACTTCGTCTTCAATTTCAGGTCTGAAAAAAACACCTCTTTTATCTCCCGCATCAGGTGAAGCTACGCGACACCAAATACCTTGCTCTTCATTATTGATGATGGGAATTTTTACTAAAATGCGATCTTCACCATTAGGATCTTCCTCTAATTGGGTGACAATTCCAACATGTAATCCTTTTATGGCAGGGATAATTCCAGAGCCTGTTGGCGTATGTATGTCGAACGTTTCAGAAAACCACTCCGGATTTAATCCGAATTGCGCATCGATAGTCCAGTTTCCTTCTGATATTTCATGAAAAACCCCGGTTATATAGGCATTTCCGTTGAATCGGTCACCCACACCTTCGAGTGTGATAATTGTATTGGGTTTTACTGCGGGAATTCCTTGAAATTTGGCTCTTCCACGAATTTTGGATAATTGCTGAAAGAGTAATTTAGCATCTGCCCAATCCTGAAGTTCAACTTCGGTAATGGTTCCGCCGTGACGTAATTCGAGGTTTTCCAGTTCTATGGTTTCGGCTAAATCAGAAGCAGAAAGATTACCGTTTAGGCTTACGCCCGGATCATTGGCTTCGATTTCAACCAATTCCTGATTGGTGTAATCCCAGCTGTACGAAGACACTTTTGCAAATTGATTGCGTGCATCCATTTCGGCATCAAAATCAAGTAAGGTGGCTCCGAAAGTCACCGTTTCAATCGGCGATGCTGTTACATTTGGTTTGCTGATGGTGATTTTACCATTTTCAACAAAACAAAGCTTGCCGTTGGCCTGTGCCCGTGATACTATAAAATCCCAGTCGGAAGTATTATATTGCACGAGTTCCTTGTGACTGAAATTAGTCGCTTCAACGTCTTTTTCCAAACCGTAGGCATCGATAATTTCTTCGAATGCTTCGCTGTCTTTTACATCATAAAAATACTTGCTTTTTCTGCCGATGGTGAGTTTCACCGCTTCGTCCTTACATTCCACAATCAACAAAGAGGCACTTCCCTTTATTTTTATGGAATGTTTGATGATAATACCTTTATAAATCGTTTCTTCATCGTTGTGGTAACCGGCAGTTATTTCGATTTTTTTACCCGGAATCAACAGGTCTTCATTACTCAGCTTAAAATCTCTTTTTGAAGCTTCTCCATCTACAAGAACAATTTGAGCCATAGGAATCCGGTTGGCTTCATTTTGTACCACAACGTTTTTTACTTGATAGGTTTTGGATAATTCTTCCCCTTCAATTAAAATTTTATGTGTTACTAAATCAGCACTTTGACTGGTTTGTATGACTCCGCTATTGTTCATCAGGATTGTTTTTGTAAGGGTGGAAAAAATAGTTTTTGTCCGGTTTTTAATTTTCTGAAATTGATTATGTTATTAATTCTGGCGACTTCCAGATAATACTTGGAATCGCCGTAGATAGTAAAGGACATTAAAGGCAACGTATCACCTTCCTTTACGGTTCTGTAATGGGTTAAATCGGGTGATTTATTGTTCTCTTTTGCCGCTCTTAAATTGTCTTCAACAAAACCTTGAAATTTTGCTTTTGCAATCGCTCTGATTGGAGTTCCGTCTGGTTTGAAGAGTTTGAATTCTACATCCATTTCGGTTAATGCCCCTTTGAAAAGCAATGTACCCCACGAAATAATGAGATAATTGGGTTTGTGTTCGTCTCCATTGTAATCTAAAATGACTTTTTTAAATTTCTCAATGTCATCGATAATTCCATTGTCAGTACTTGCGTAGCCGTTAATTACTCCGGATCGGTCAAAAACGAAATCCAGCTCCAGGTTTTCTGGCAATTTTTTATTAAACCTTGGAGAAACAGTGCTCGTTCCGGAAGCCTGAGTGTCATCTGTCTCAATTTTATAGTGATAGGTATACTTTTCCGGATTCATAAGCGTAGAAAATTCACCATTTGCAATTTTGGTATTAAATTCCGGATCACTATAAGCCACAACTTTAAGTTTTTCTAATTCTCCTGACATGATTACCGCTCTTTTTTACGTTCGATGATTTTCATTACTTGTTCCACACATTCCGTTACCGCACCTCCATCCTTGCTTTTTGAAGTATCTGGTGCAGCATTTGTTTTTGATGCTTCATTCACGTTTATTTTGATGTGAAGTTCTTTAATTTCGATAGGCATGACTAACTTTTGATTAAGGTGAAATAATTGTAGGTAAGCTCAACGTTTTCAATGACAAGCTTACTTTCTTCGGCATTAAAATCTTCAACAGCCCATTTTACGGGGTAGGCGTGAACTACGTTCCAGGAAACCAAAGGCTGGTGTTTCTCATTGAGCAATTTGACGGTTAGGTTTACAGGTTTAAAAGAAAAGTTTTCGATGGCATTTCGGCACCAGTTGATAACTGCAGAATCAATCAGTATTCCTCTTTTTAAAGTCAGGTTTGGATATTTTGTCTTTACTGGAAGTTTGTGCTTGAATCTGTTTTCTCCTCCTTCGGCAATTTCTTCGGTTTCAATGTCAACAGACAAACCGGAAACCGATTGAAACTGATGGTCTTTTTCTTTCGAACCAAGACCTTCAAATTCAACTAAAAAATGAAAACCGACAGGTGGATAATAGTTAGCCATGACTAATCATTTTGGATAGATAAACCTTCATGGGCCAATTCCATAGATTCGATAGCAACTTCGTTTCCATCTGCTTTTAGATCAGTTGATTGTATTTTTGTTGGCCATGCATTTTTTACTTTCCAGATAATCACGGGCTGGTGATCTTCGTTGAGTAATTTGATGGTGATATCCCTTCTTTCAATGGTGTTTAGTTTTACCGTATTCCACCAGGCATAGTATTCATTATCACTTGCAAATGTTCCCCTTTTCAATGTGATGTTGGAGAACTTTTGCATGCCCGGCATTTTAATTTTGCTGTATTCAGGACTTGCTCCCTGACGGTATTCGACAACTTCAGTTTCTACATCCAATCCGGAAACTTCTGTAAAGCCAATTTTTGTTCCTTTCCAGTCAACTGAGAAATGAAACTTTGGTAGTGGATAACTCATGATTTATATTTTTTTAATGTTGATATTAATTAAGATTCCTGCATTTTGTGAGAGAAACGCAAAATGATAAATTCTGCCGGTCGAACTACTGCCATTCCGATTTCTACAATCATTAGGCCTTCCAGAATATCTAAAGCCGACATGGTTTGTCCCAGTCCAACCCTTACATAAAAAGCCTGTTCGGGTTTTGCTCCGGCCAATGCTCCGGCTCTCCATTGAAGAATTAAGAAATTCTCAATCATTGCTCTAACCCTTATCCATGTATTGGCATCGTTAGGTTCGAATACAAACTGTTCGGTTGCTTTTTTAATAGATTCTTCGGCCATATTAAAGAAACGTCGAACAGGTATATAACGCCATTCATTATCATTTCCAGCCAGGGTTCTTGCCCCCCACACCAAGGTTCCCTTGCCAGTAAAACTTCTGATGGCGTTGATTGATTTACCTGCAACGGTGTCAACATTCAAGTTGTCCTGATCGCCATTTGTTATTTTAATTGTTGGTTTGATCACATAGTTTAAGCCTACATTTGCCGGTGCTTTCCAAACTCCGCGGTCATTATCTACTCTTGCATAGACTCCTGCTAATGCTGAACTTGGCGGTAATGTGATAGGAAGATTTGAGATTTCAGACTTGATGATATTGTATGATGCATTTTCTAAAGGTTCAATATCAGCCAGATACCGACCATTCATTGCACCATTATTAACGTCTATTCCTGCTACATTTATATTTGAAACCTCTGTGATTATTGCAGTAACTTGTGTAGTCATGTTTGCAAATACATCGGTACTGATTGCCAGGGTGTTGTCAGGCAATCCTAAAACTGGAGTATAGTCTAATAGTTTTTTTACTTCAGTAATAATATTAGTAGCATTTGTTTTTACTAAACTTAATACTTTTGCATTAGTATCGGCATTTTTGATTTTTGCAGTAAGATCGATTATGTTTTTTAAGACACTTTCAATTTTATTGGTACCTTCAAACCCGCCAGTAAAAGCGGTTAGCACTACAATGATATTATCATCTGCTGTTGCCAATTCTTCCACAGATGCAATAGCTGAATTGGCTGCATTTTTAATGTTTTTTTTGATTTCAACCAAATTATTTAGCTGAACAATTAAGGCATCTAATAAAGTTGTAAAAGCAGGAATTGTTTTTGCCACAGTAAAGTCAGCATTGTTATTATTGTAGCCTAAAGGGTCTTGCGTATATTTTAAAATAGATGGAATGGCACCCACTATGTTGTCATTTGTCGCATCGGCATCAGCAGAATCGCTTATAGTCCTTAAAGCAGCTATAATTGGAGTTAATGCAGTATTGGCATCATTAAGCTCTCCAAGAGCTATTGGCACAGCATCTTTTTTATATGAAATATGATTAATCAATATAGCGTTTTCATCATATTTATAATCGAGAATGGTTTTTAAATAGGGAAAATATACCGCTCCATATTTTAAATAATCTTTTTCCTGATTCAATTTAAGTCTTATTTCGTCTATTGGTGAAACAAGATCAGTATCGTCATTTACATATTCCACATCTCGATAAGTGTCTATAATGGCGAATCGGTCCTGCATATCATGACATTGTGTTAATGCACTTTTGTATAATGCATAGAAGTCATTATCACTGGCTAATCCAGCAGCATCCGGAAATAGAATAAGTGTAGGTTCATCTTCACTTTTTAATAAAGCAAGACCACCATCTAATTCTGAAAAAGAGATCAGGTTTTTAGTACCATCTTCCTTTTCATAAGTGTTTACGGAAACAATATAACATGGCCCGCCGCCATTTGCAAAATACATTTGTAATGCATAATACATTAAAAAAGTGCTGGGAGAACTGGGTTGGTTTACTACAATATCTCGTTGTAGTTTACCCCCAATTTCTACATCGGTTATATTTACAGATATGGTTTTTTCGGGATAGGCTGAACCAAAATAGTTCTCATAGTCAAGCAAAGAGGTGATTCTGGTAGGATCATTAATTAAATCACCCGCAGTTTTCTTTGTCGCTTTTTCGGTATAGCCAATAAAAGCAGGAATCGCTGTTTCTACCTGAGCAATAGACGGAGGAAACTTTACGATTTCCTCAACATATACTCCAGGCGTTTTGTAAGTTGTTGCCATAATTGATTTGTTTTTTAATTATTTAAATGAATATTTCCGAATAGTAATCACTATTAATTTTTGTTATTGCTTTTACAGATGGATTTGGGTATGTACTGTTTATGGATTGCGAGGGCATAAAATCATTGACAGGGTCAAGTTCAACAAAACCAGAGTAGGTTAGAGGTTTTGGGGTTTTGGTTGTGATTTCGGTTATTGCTTTCCTGTCGATGTATTTCCAAAGCGTTTTTCTATTATCAAAATGAATCTTAAAATTCGGACTTAGCATTTTACCTGCAACATCTATAATGTCTTTAGGATTATTATCGCCTTTCATTGTCAACGAGATGATTCCAAAAACATCTTGTCTTTCCTGTGTATGAAGTTCAGACAAGAAAATAGCTGTTGTTTTTTCGGATATTAAATAATTATTTGAAATCAGGACATTATCATTAAAATTTGGGATGTATTTAAACGTTACCGGCTCAGTTTCAGGCTTCGTGTTGCTGAATAAAAACATTTGCTTTAGGACAAATTCAAGATTGGTGTAATTCTCAAACTGATAATCGTTGATGGAAATTATAAAGTCTAGTTTCAAATCAGCAGGAACACTTATAAACGGATCAATTTCATCATCTTCCTTTACTTTAATGTATATCCGAAATCCCGTTCTGGTTGGCTTGAACACCATTTTGTAATTTCTTAACCGTGTGTTGGTTTCTACAGTTGGTGTTAGAGTTGCAAATGAATCGCTGTCGAATTTTTGCAGCATTTTTTTCTTATTTGCATCCGACATGCCTTCATAGGTGTCTTCACCACTATTAAGGAAATAATTGTGATAAAGTGTTACTTCAAATAATAATCCGTATGTAAGATTAAAACTCATGATGGCTCTTTTGTTTTGGTTACACCTTTTACTTTGCTGATAAGCTGTCCTTCGTTTTGTGTAATATCGCGCTCGATTTGTATCATGCTTACTTTGTATAAAGCTGATGGAAGTTGTTTGCCTCCTAATGTTCCCCAGATGTAGTTTAACTCTTCAAAAGTGGGGGTATAAAGTTCAATAGTAAATCTAAAGTTGTCTACATTGCTCATGGCAATATTGTTTCTGTTATAAATCGTGTTAGCTTGAGTAAAAAGTCGCTTTCCCTGAAAAAATGTTATGATTTTTGAAATATCATTAAGTGAATTGAGGTATTTATCTCTGTTAGCGCTAAAAAGTAAATACAGATTTAAATTAATGATACTGTTTTTATAAATTGTTTTCGCATTTTCAATAGCATGATTTGGGAAGTTTTTTAAAGTCGATTCTTCATCTAAATTTATTAGTGTAAGTGCTACACTATCTTTTAAGGCTGTAGCTATATCTTCATTTTGGGACTCTAAAAAGGCAATGTTTTCTGCAACAACAGATTTATCCAGCCCAATTTCGTCGAGATAGTTGTTTACTTGTTCCGTAATTATCTGAATTACTTCAAAAATCATCTTAATAAAGTTTTATAGTTGTCATTATTTAAATAGCGTTTTTGTAAAACCCTATTTTTTTATTTATTTAATCTTGTTAGGGGGTACATAATATTTATGTCCGGATTATTAACTCTTAACTTCCTATACATAAAGTCAAAAAATGACATAAATGAGTTTCATGTCAGGTTGTTAACCAGACAGTCATGTAAAATAATTGGGTGTTTTTGGATTTAAATTTGTAGTATAAATTTCAGATAAAGGTATATTGTTGTAATAATTTTACTTATAAAAAATATAAAAAATGTGATGCAAGTTATAATGTGAAACAAACTTGTTGTAAAATGAAACACGATATTATTACAGCCCTAATAAGTATAACCCTTGAATTGTCGTAAAATTTACAGCGCTATAATCCTTCTTTGCTATTGTATTTAAATTGAGTATTGGCATTTCTCGGGCTGTCCCAAAGCATATTGCCGGGAATTTGTTATTTAATTTAATTATAAAAAATAATAGTAATAACCCGATGGGTGTAATGATTCAAAAACGTCAGTTCAGTCTTTTTTTTTATAGAAATAGGATGAAAAATGTACCAAGAACTGTTTTCAATGATAATTTTTCTGCTCCAGATACCATTTTCTATCGAAAAATTATTCGAAAATGACGAAAAATTATCATCAAAAAACGAATTACATCAATGTGTTTAAATCAATTTCGGCTATTAGAAAAGAGCTATAAAATGCATAAATATGCTTTTCTAATTTCTAATAATGGCGAAGACTTATGTTACAGAAATTTTAAAAAAAAAAGGAAACACTAGATATTGTGTTTCCTGTAGTAAGTAGCCCGTAGCGGAATCGAACCGCTCTTACATGGATGAAAACCATGCGTCCTAACCGATAGACGAACGGGCCTGCTATATAATTCGGGTGCAAAAATGCAATTAATTTTAAAATAGATCAAATATTTTTTTCAAAAAAACGGTTTAATTATTTTAGGGATGTCAGGTTTAGAAATAATCAATCTAAAATGGATTAGATTTTTAAAATGTATTTGTTTGATTAATAATAGGTTGTTTTTTGGATAACAAAAATTAATGAAGTTTTTAATTAAATGATAATTTTTGATCAATTTTAAAATTATTTTAGAAATTCTTATTTTGAAAGAATTTTCTTTTTTTGTTTTCAATTGTTTTTTTAATGCCAACTATCAAATTAAAGGAAATGTCATATATTACAGCTGTAGACACATCATTATATTGATATACCCCTTTCATTTTATTGTATTGTCCCTCCTGCAATATGTGGTGATATTTAAATTTGTGAACCTGCTTTTTGTTTCTGGAGTGAACTAATTTAAAACAGAATCTGAAGCGATAAACTTAAAAAAACTGATTTTATAAATGAAAAAAATTGTATTAGCACTTGCTTTATTTCTGAGTCTGCAAAATAATCACGCGCAGCATAATGAATGGGAAAACCCACAAATAGTTGATCGGGGAAAAGAAGCGGGAAGAACTTCTTTTCTTTTATTCAGTAATGAAGCTGAGCTAAAAGCGAACAATCCTCTAAAATCAGCATTATATCAGAGTCTGAACGGAAGCTGGAAATTCAATATTGTTCAAAATCCGTCTCAAAGACCAGCCGATTTTTATACAACAAACTTTAATGATGCAGACTGGAAAAACATTCAGGTTCCTTCGAATTGGGAATTGCAGGGCTACGACATTCCTATTTATACCAATATTGTGTATCCTTTTCCTAAAAACCCACCTTTTATCGGTGGAGATTATAATCCGGTAGGGAGTTACAGACGCACTTTTACGGTAGCCGATTCGTGGAATGATAAAGAAATAATCCTTCATTTTGGTTCTATTTCAGGTTATGCAAGAGTATTTCTGAACGGAAAAGAAGTCGGTATGACCAAAGCATCCAAAACTCCGGCCGAGTTTAATATTACTCCTTTTTTAAAGAAAGGAGAGAACTTAATTGCCGTTCAGGTTTTTCGCTGGCACGACGGTAGTTATTTAGAAGATCAGGATTTCTGGAGGCTGACTGGTATTGAGCGTGATGTTTACCTCCAGGCAATGCCAAAAACGACTGTTTGGGATTATTTTGTAAAAAGCGAATTAGACGATCAATATAAAAACGGCGTTTTCAATCTGGATGTGACTTTAAAATATTTCGAAAAGAATAAAATCAAAAACCCGTCTGTAAAAGCAGAATTATTTGACAAAGAAGGAAATACAGTTTATGCTGAAAGTAAAAAGTTAAACCCAAAAGAGCAAAAAATCAGTTTTGCAACAACAATTCAAAATGTAAAACAATGGAATGCCGAAACGCCAAATCTGTACAGGTACACCATTACATTATTGGATGATAAAGGAAAAATCCTTGAAATTATTTCTAAAAAAACAGGCTTCAGAAAAGTAGAGATCAAAGATGCACGACTATTGGTAAACGGCAAAGTGGTGATGGTAAAAGGAGTCAATATTCACGAACATGATGAGGTGTCAGGGCATGTTCCGAATGAAAAAACTACGCTGAAAGACCTTCAGCTAATGAAAGAACACAATATCAATGCGATCAGGATGAGCCATTACCCACATGATCCCCATATTTATGATTTATGTGATGAATACGGTTTTTATGTAGTCGATGAAGCGAATATTGAAACACACGGAATGGGAGCAGAGTGGCAAAGCAACTTTGATAAAACAAAACATCCTGCTTATTTGCCGGAATGGGTGCCGGCGCATCTGGACCGAATAAAAAGAATGTTTGAAACAGACAAAAATCATCCATCAATCATTGTATGGTCTTTAGGGAATGAGTGCGGAAACGGACCTGTTTTTTATGATGCTTACGATTGGTTAAAACAAACAGACTCCACTCGTCCGGTGCAGTTTGAACAGGCAGGGGAAAACAGAAATACAGATATTGTGGCACCCATGTATCCTGGAATCAAAAGCATGAAAAATTATGCAGAATCAGATAAAACCCGTCCTTATATTATGTGTGAATATTCACATGCAATGGGAAACAGCAGTGGTAATTTTCAGGAATACTGGGACATTATCAATAGCAGTAAACGCATGCAGGGAGGTTTTATCTGGGATTGGGTAGATCAGGGAATAAAATCAAAAACAGAAAAAGGAAAGGTTTTTTGGGCGTACGGAGGCGATCTGGGCGGTGCCAATTTGCATAACGATGAAAATTTTTGCGCCAATGGTTTGGTCAGTGCAGATCGAATCCCTCACCCGGGCTTTTTAGAGGTCAAAAAAGTGTACCAAAATATTCATTTTCAATTTAATAATGAAAATGAACTAGCGGTTACCAATCTTTTTAATTTTATAAACCTGTCAAATTATACTTTTAAATGGCAGCTGGTTAAAGACGGAGCCATAACAAAAACCGGAGCATTTAATTTAAGTGCTAATCCGGGCGAAACTAAAAAAACAGTTTTAGATTTTGGTATTACAGACAACAATGCTGAATATTTCTTAAATGTTTTTGCGGTTTCAAAAGAAGATGAACCTTTGGTTGCCAAAGGCCATGAATTTGCCAGAGAGCAATTTAAAGTGGGAAAAGGGGATTATTTTGCAAATAAGGCTATTGCACAAAATAAAGCAATACTAAAACATTCCGTTAAAAACAATGTGCTTTTTTTTGAATCAGAAAGTAGTACGGGAGAATTTGATTTGCAAAAAGGTGAAATTCTGAAATACAATCTCAAAGAAGTTGAAAACGTTATTATTACTAATTTCCCGAAACCTTATTTCTGGCGCGCGCCAACAGATAATGATTTTGGAAGCGGTATGCAGCATAAATTAGAGATTTGGAAAGAAGCATCTAAAAATCCGACAGTTGTGAGTGTCAATCTGGATAAAAATACGGCAGAAGGTTTGTCTGTAAAAGTGACTTATAAATTAGCACAGGCAGATGCCCCTTACACCGTAAATTATCTGATTCAGAATAATGGTTCAATAAAAGTAACTGCTGCTATTGATATGGCTGGAAAAGATTTGCCTGAATTGCCGCGTTTTGGAATGCGTCTAAAACTAAATGGAGCCTTTGATCATCTGGATTATTATGGAAGAGGACCATGGGAAAATTATTCGGACAGAAATTCAGCTTCGTTTCTTGGAGAATATGCAGATAAAGTAGTCAATCAGTATACAAGAAATTATATTCGTCCTCAGGAAGCTGGATATAAAACAGATGTTCGCTGGCTGACTTTAAAAAATAATAAGGGACAGGGAATAAAAATTGAAGGATTGCAGACACTTGGTTTTAGTGCACTGAATATTCCAACAGAAGATTTGGATCCCGGAAAAACAAAAGCTCAGCGCCATCCTTCAGATTTGGATCTGGACTCAAAAGAAGCAGTTTACCTGCATTTAGATTACAAGCAAAGAGGTTTGGGGGGCGATGATAGCTGGGGACGACTGCCACACGATCCATACCGATTACTGGATAAGCAATACAGTTATTCTTATATCATTTCATTAATCAATTAATTTGACGTTTTTGTTTATGTTTGTGTATAAAGAAAACCTATGAGTTGTTCATAGGTTTTCTGATTTTTTTAGTTTTTAAAAATATATTTAATTTGGTGGGTGTAATTTTAAAAAAAAAGTGTCCGGCTGAACAGAGCCGAAGCTCTTTAAAGATAAATAGCCTTCGACTCCGTTCAGGATGCATTCGTTATTATAAAACATGCTATATTTAGCTTTAAATACCCTAATATTTTGAGAAATAAAGCTCTTTTGTTTTTAATTTTTTTAGTTTGCTTTACAGCGAAACCACAGGCTGTAAAAACGGCTATTTCAAAACACGGACAGGAAAAATATAACATTGGTTACATCGGAATCAAAAACGGACTTGCCAATAATGCTGTAACCTCTGTTTATAAAGACAAACGGGGTCTAATGTGGTTTGGGACTTATGATGGGATCAGCCGGTATGATGGCTATAATTTCTTAAACTTCAGAAACGAACCTTTTGATTTTAAGTCGTTGGTTAATAACAGGATTAATTCGATTTGCGGGACTAAAAATGAAATCTGGATTGGAACTAAAGGCGGTATAAGTATTTATGATTATTTGACGAATCAGTTCAGCACAAGGAAATACATCAATGCAAAAACTTCTAAAAGTGAACAAATAGATTTTGTTGTCAATCAGATTCGGGATTACAAATCTAAAATCTATCTTGCGACCGCAGGTAAAGGTTTACTTTATTATGGTGGAAATAAAGAAGAAATTACTCAGGTTCCGCTTTATGCAAAAGGAAAATTGCTATGGGATTATCACGTTCAGGAAATTGATTTTGACCCATCCGGTAAATTGTGGTGTACTGTTGCCGGCGTTGGGCTCGTAACCATGGATGCTCCAGCGGGGAAACTTTCAGTAGTGCTGCCGGCTGTTTTAGGCAGCGGCTGTATTTTATATGATAAATTTTCAAATATTTGGATAGGGGCTGAAGACGGATTACTAAAATACGACGTTATAAATCAGACACAGCATCTCTACAAAAATCAGGAAATTCAGTATCCTGTTTCAGATTTAATGTGCAAGCCGGAATCAAAAGAATTGTGGATCGCTACAAATGGTAACGGTATCATAAAATACAATTATGCGACCGGTAATTTTTCTTTATTAAATACAGACCTGAATGAAGAAAAACTCAATAGTAATGCGATTTCATCTTTATACAATGATGATAAAAACCGGGTTTGGATTGGTACTCTAAGGGGGGGGGTAAATACAATCGAAGAAAGAAAAAGTCCTTTTACGACAATTTCAAAAAATGAAAAATTAAAAAATACACTCCCAAGTGATTTTATACTTTCATTATCAGAGAAGGATAATGAAAATCTCTGGATAGGGACAGATGGTGGCGGTGTAAGCTTATGGAACAGAAACAATAATACATTTACCAATTATTCCTATGACGCAAACAACCCCAATTCGTTGTCGAACAATTTTGTTTCAGCAATTGTAAAAGACTCTAAAGGAACCTGGTTTGGAACTTACGGAGGAGGAATCTGTCTGTTGAATTCCCAAACCCGAAGCTTTAAAAAATACCAACTTTTTAATCCTAAACTGAATGGCATCCAAAAGAATATCTGGGTACTCTTTCGAAGTAAAAATAACGTTTTATGGGCAGGTTCTCCGGACGATGAAGGATTGTACCGTTATAATGAAGCAACGGATCATTTTGATTTTGTGGATGCCGGAATTAGAGGAATAATTTCGATGGCAGAAGATAAAAATGGTAATCTCTGGATAGGAAATTTTTCAAAAATGTATCAGCTCAATCTGAAAACAATGAAACGAAAAGAGCTTGATGTAAAATATCCGGTACGCTCCATAGTTTTGCATTCTGACACAAAAATGCTTGTGGGTACAGAAGGGGGAGGCCTGATGCTTTTTAATCCACAGACTTTTAAAAGCAGTTTTTTGACTCAGAGAAATAAGCTTCCAAATAATTCTGTTTTAAATATTGTTAAGGATAATCAGGAAACGTATTGGTGCAGTACTTATAACGGAATCTTTGTGTACAATGCAACTAACGGAAAAATAATAAGTTATTATGATACTGATGGGCTTCAGAGCAATCAGTTCAATTACAATGCTGCCCTGAAACTTTCTTCAGGCGAAATTGTATTTGGTGGCATAAAAGGCTTTAATATTATCAATACCAAAATAACAAACCAGAAGCATGACTTTCCAAAGCTGATTATAACTTCCATAAAAGTAAATAACAAAGTTTATGAGCAGTCTGGTTTCTCCGCTTTCGGAATTGATAAATTAAAATTACCGTATGATGAATCGATGCTCAATATCGAATTTGCCGCATTAGAATACAGTTTGCCGGAAAAAATATCGTATGCTTATTTTTTAGAGGGATGGGACTCACAGTGGCATTATGTTGATAATATCCGGAATGCAAATTATTCCAGGATAACAGAAGGTGATTATGTACTGAAAATTAAATCGACCAATGCTGAAGGAATCTGGAATACAAAATCCATTTCGTTACCGGTTACTATATTACCGCCGTGGTACAGAAGTGGTTTTGCTTATTTTGCCTATTTTCTTCTTATCGGATTGATTATTTATGTAGTGGATAAGTACCAGCGTCAACAGGAAAAACTCAAATACGAAGTAAGGCTTTCTCAGGATTTGGCGAAGCAGGAAAAAGAACTGAATGAGAAGAAATTAACGTTTTTTACTAATATTTCACATGAATTCAGGTCGCCTTTAACCATGATTATTAATCCGTTAAAGGAAATAATTTATGGTACAGACCAGCAGATAGATCCGGCTGCGATAGAAATGGTGTACAGTAATTCGAGAAGACTGTTAAGTCTGGTTGATCAGTTGCTTCTTTTTAGAAAAACCGAAACCGAAACCGGAAAACTCAAAATAGGTCAAATTGATATTGTAGAATTGTGCAAAGAGGTTTTTAGCTGTTTTGTACACCATGCCAAAACAAAAAAAATCGATTACAGTTTTAGTATATCCGAAGAAAAAGTATTGGTCTACGTAGATCGGGAAAAAATAGAAACGGCATTGTTTAATCTGATTTCAAATGCTTTAAAATTTACCGAAAAAGAAAATGGAGCGGTTATCGTCAATTTGAGACGTCTGGAAAACGAGGTCGTCATCAGTGTTATCGATAACGGTGAAGGAGTTTCGGATGCTGATAAGGAGAAAATTTTTAATCTGTTTTATCAGTCCAATAAAAACGTCAGAAATAATCGCAAAGGGTTTGGAATTGGTCTTTATCTGGTAAAACAGTTCATTACACAACATCACGGAAAAGTGAGCTGTCGGGATCATGAAAATGGAGGATCTGTTTTTGAAATCAAATTATTACTCGGAAAAGAGCATTTTGGAGATGTTGAAATCCGGGAGGATTTGAGTGACAGAACCTTATTTTTAGAAGAAGCTTTAGAAGATACCGCAATGCCTGAAAATGTATTGCAAACAGTTGAAGAACCTGAAAATGTGAAAGATTTAATTAAGGATGCAAAAAGCATTCTTGTCGTAGATGATAACGTCCAGATCAGGAATTATTTAAAAAAGATTTTAACGCCAAAATATCATATTACGCTGGCCGAAAATGCAGAAGCAGCCTTAATCATAATTAAAAAAGTAATGCCCGATTTAATTATTTCTGATGTCGTAATGAGAGAAATGAATGGAGTTGCTTTTTGCAGACACATCAAAACCGATGATGAGTTAAAACATATTCCGGTCATACTGCTCACAGCAGGAACCTCAGAAGATGTAAAGCTAAAAGGTGCCGAAGTTGGCGCAGATGATTACATTACAAAACCATTTGATAATGATTATTTATTAGCCCGAATCAGCGGAATATTTGCAAGACGTGACAGCGAGCAGCATTACCTGCTGAATTCGGTGACAAAAAAAACGGCCAGTTTAAAGCTGTCTGACGAAGATAAAAAACTAATCGATAAAATTGTAGACATCATTGATGCGAATCTGGATGTGGAGAACTTTAATGTAAATGATTTGTCAGAACATTTAGGAATGAGTTATTCTTTGGTTTATAAAAAAATCAAAAAAATTACAGGAAAATCCGTTTCAGAGTTTACCCGAAACGTACGACTGCGAAAAGTAGCCACCTTATTAATTACAACCGATTTACAGATAAGCGAGGCAGCTGCCATTGCCGGTTTTGGTGATATTAAATATTTCAGGAAGCACTTTCAGCAATTTTATAATTTAAATCCTTCAGAGTTTAGGAAGAAATATCTAAACGTAAAGGACAACAAATACATTTTGAATGAAAGCTTCTGGAAATCGAGCTGATTAAAGCACACAAATAAAATTTAACTAACACAACAGATACATAGATTTTATATTATTTAACAAAGAGGGTAAAAAGAAGCATATTTCTTCCATATAGCCAGCTCTTTTTTTTAAATAAGAGAAATGCCTTTTTTAAGATAGCAAAAGCTAGGTTTCTCCTATGTGTTATGAATTAATTATACGCAACGAGTTATGAATAATTATTTGAAAAAGGCTATTTTGTCAGGGTTTGTATACTTTGCAACCATTAGTGCCTTACAAGCACAATCAAAAAAACTGGAAAAAGATTCGCCTAAAAAAGTACGCCAGTTTTTTGTGTCTTCATTGGTTAAAATTGGAGATCCGGTTTTAGAAGCATTAAGCAAAAATGAATTGAAAGCAAAAATGCCGGTCGAAAGATCTCCGGGAGCCTGGGATGCCAGAACACATGTGACGTATCTGGAAGCTTTTGGCCGATTGCTTTCCGGAATGGCACCTTGGCTGGAATTAGGTTCTGACCAGACTCCAGAAGGAAAATTAAGAGCCAAATATATTGATCTGGCTCAGAAATCCATTCACAATGCAACAGATCCCGGCAGTCCTGATTTTATGAATTTTGTAAATGACAAGCAGCCTTTGGTCGATGCTGCATTTTTTGCACAGGCACTGCTTCGTGCGCCAAAACAGCTTTGGGAACCATTAGATGCAATCACAAAAGAGAATGTAGTCAAGGCATTAAAATCCTCCAGAAAAATCGAACCGTATCAGAGCAATTGGTTGCTTTTTGCCGGAATGGTAGAAGCTGCTATTATTAAATTTGATCAGGACGAAGACCAAAAACGACTCGGTTATGCTCTAGAACAGCATAAAAAATGGTATTTAGGAGATGGAACATATGGCGACGGACCTGATTTTCACTGGGATTATTACAACAGTTTTGTAATTCATCCGATGCAATTGGATATCTATAATGTACTGAAAGATAAAAACAACGATTACAAAAACGATTTTAATACAGAGCTAAAAAGGGCCAGGCGTTATGCTGCAGTTCAGGAAAGACTGATTTCACCGGACGGAACATATCCTCCAATTGGAAGATCTCTGGCTTATCGCTTTGGTGCATTTCAATTGTTGTCGCAAATGGCACTTTGGAAAGAACTGCCAAAAGGCGTAACTCCTGCTCAGGTTCGTTCGGCTTTGTATGCTATGATTCATAATCAGATCAATGCAGAAGGTACTTTTGATAAACAGGGATGGCTTCAGGTAGGATTATATGGTCATCAGAACAATATTGGCGAAGGATATATCTCCACAGGAAGTTTATATTTGTGTTCACAAGCGTTCTTAGTTCTCGGTTTGCCAGAAACAGATGCATTTTGGAGCGACGCTTATCAACCCTGGACACAAAAGAAAGTGTGGTCCGGTCAGGAAATCCCAATTGATCATGCTGAAAAATAATCAGGGTAATTCATTAGAAAAATCACTAACAGATTTAAAACCAAATTTTTATATAATGATAAATTTAAAAAATGCATTTTTCATTGCACTGACCACTGTTTCATTATTAAGTTGTAAAAGCACAGCCCAAAAGACAGCTGCAATAAAAGAATCAAAAAAAGAAGTGTTTTCGATTATCGATAAAGTAAACAAGCACTGGCAGGAAACACATCCTGAACCAGGAAATGCTTTTTGGCATGTATCAGCCTATCATACCGGAAACATGGAAGCTTACAAAGTGACTAAAAATAAAAAATACCTGGATTATTCGCTTGCATGGGCCGGTAAAAATCAATGGATGGGAGCCAAATCAAATGATAAATCAGAATGGAAATACAATTATGGAGAAACAGATAAACATGTTTTGTTTGGTGACTGGCAAATTTGTTTTCAGACGTATATCGATTTATACAATTTTACAGGAAAAAACGATTCCAGTAAAATTGCCCGTGCCCGCGAAGTGATGGAGTACGAAATGAGTACTTCAGCAAATGATTATTGGTGGTGGGTTGATGGACTTTATATGGTAATGCCGGTCATGACAAAATTGTACAAGGTTACGGGAAACGAAATGTATCTGGAAAAACTACATTCTTATTTGATGTATGCTGATGGTATTATGTATGATAATGAAGCAAAATTATACTATCGTGATGCTAAATACATTTTTCCAAAACACAAAAGCACAAATGGTAAAAAGGATTTTTGGGCCAGAGGAGACGGTTGGATTTTTGCCGGTTATGCTAAAATTATTCAGGATTTGCCAAAATCGGCTAAACATAGAGAGGAATACATCAATCGCTTTAAGGATATGGCCAAAGCTTTGGCAGAAGCCCAACAAACTGAGGGGTATTGGACAAGAAGTATTTTGGATCCTGAACATGCCCCGGGATCTGAAACTAGTGGAACGGCATTTTTTACTTACGGATTTTTATGGGGAATCAATAACGGAATCTTAGACAAGAAAACGTATCTTCCTGTTGTCGAAAAATCATGGAATTACTTAACCCAGTATGCGCTTCAGGAAGACGGTACGGTAGGCTATGTCCAGCCTATTGGCGAAAAAGCGATTCCGGGGCAGGTAGTAGATAAAAAATCTACTGCAGATTTTGGTGTCGGTGCTTTTTTACTGGCAGCATCAGAAATGTCCCGTTTTGTAAAATGATTTAATTAGATTCTTATACTAAAGGCTATCTTTGCGGATAGTCTTTTTTCATTTTATACGTTTATTATAAAGTGTTTTTATGTTCAGACTTTTGGAACATATACTTAAAAAATCGTTTTAGATTACCTCATAATTATGTATTACATATTTTAAAGGTTATTTTTTTACTAGAGCTGTAAAAAAATCGAATTTAAATTATAATATACTGATTTGACCCTTTTATAATGTTGTAATTACCCCCTTTTACTGGAAAGTGTTATGTTAGATTTGCAGAGTAAGTTATAGTCGAAAATAAATATTATTGAGAAATAGTAGGGGATGCTCCTATAATTACAAACTTACTTAACTATCAATTAACCAAAATTACAACCAAAGATGACAAATTTTATTAGGCAGATTAAGGCTCCTGATTACGTATCCAAATTTGATTTTAAAATGAAACTTACACTATTCTGTGTACTGGTTTCTTTGACACAGGCGCAGGCGTACACTACCAATTTCGGTAGTGCTATGAAATTAGAAAAATTACAACAGCAAAGCAATATAAACGGTCAGGTTAAAGACCAGAATGGTTTGCCTTTGCCGGGTGCTTCTATTTTAATAAAGGGAACAAAAATAAGCACGATAACAGATTTTGACGGAAAATTTAGTCTTGCAGGTGACCAAAATTCTGTTTTGGTCGTTTCCTTTGTAGGTTATGTAACTCAGGAAATTATCGTAAAAGACAAATCTAATGTCATTATAGAATTGAAAGAGAGTGCCGCTTCTTTAGAGGAAGTTGTAGTAGTGGGATATGGTAAAATGAAGAAAAAGGATTTAACAGGTTCAATTGTTCAGATTAAACCGGAAGCTTTGGCAAATCAAAATCCGCTGACTGTTCAGGATTTATTGAGAGGTGTTCCTGGTCTGAAAGTGGGATATTCAGCTGATGCAAAAGGAGGAGGATCTTTGCAGATTCGTGGACAAACCTCTGTTTACAATCCTGATGGTGCCGGGCATAATTCACCGCTTATTATTTTAGACGGAATGCAGTTTTATGGAGAACTTTCAGAAATTAACCCGGATGATATAGGTCAGATCGATATCTTAAAAGATGCATCCGCAACAGCTATTTTTGGCTCTAAAGCGGCAGCAGGGGTTATTGTTATTACAACCAAAAAAGGAAAAAAAGGCAAGCCTGTCATAAATGTTACGACCAACTCGACAATTGTTAATGAAAGTGCCTATCGCGATGTATATTCTCCTGAAGGTTATATAAAATACCGTCAGGATTGGGAAACTGCTAAAACGTATGGTCAAAATACAGCAACAGGAAATTATGAGGCATGGATAACAGGTACAGCTGCAGGTAAAGCAGGCTATTATACAAATCCTGACCAATTAGAGCAGTATGGTATAACTCAGGCACAATGGTTAGCATATCAGCCTGTAGGGCAAACGCAAGGAAAAAGCCTGAATGAAGTATGGGGACTCCGTTTAGGAATTACAGACCCTATGCTTTTAAAAAATTTTACAGAAGGAAAAACACACAATTGGTATGACAGTACTTTCAGGACTGGAATCAATCATGACCATAATTTAAGTGTTTCCGGAGCCAGTGATAACGTAAATTATTATATGTCTTTGGGGTATTTAACGTCTGAGGGTGCTATTCAGGGTAATGATTATGAGGCAGTTCGTGCCAATATGAAAGTAGATGCCAAAATTACGAGCTGGCTTGAATTTGGGGCAAATGTTAATTTTCAGGATCGTACAGACGGAGATATAGCTGTAGGAACAGGCACTAATTACTGGGATGCAAATATGTTGAGAAACAGCCCGTTTTCAAACTTTAAAGATGCAAACGGCGATTATGAAAGACAACCAATGGGACAAACTATTGGGGGGTACAATTATTACTACGATCGACAATTTATAGAACTCGAAAAAGGGTATACAGTATTGAATACTATTTTCAATACTAAGGTAAGTTTGCCTTTTGGTATTACGTATTCATTTAATGTTGCGCCACGCTATCAATTTTTTTACAATCGATATTTTCAGTCATCAGGCCATAAAGGCTGGAATGCTGCTACTATAGGAGTAGACAGGGAAAACGGTAAAAATTTTACATGGAACCTGAATAATACAATAGCATGGGATTATACATTTGCTAAAAAACACCATATTATAGCAACTTTTGTTCAGGAAGCTGAAGAACTTAAAACATGGTCAGATCGTATAGATGCAAATAATATTCTTCCTTCTGATGCATTAGGGTTTCATAATATTGCTAATGCAACACTTGCCAACAGTTCGTTTTCATCAAACGACACCCATCAAACAGCTGATGCATTAATGGCGAGACTTTTCTATTCGTTTAATGATCGTTATATGGTTACAGGAACGATACGCCGTGATGGATATTCAGCATTTGGATCTACTGATCCGTATGGAGTTTTTCCTTCTGTGGCACTTGGATGGAGCTTCAATAAAGAAAACGGGTTCAATTGGGCTCCCATGAGTACCGGTAAATTACGCTTATCCTGGGGTAAAAACGGAAACAGAACGCTGGGCGATCCTTATATAGCTTTAGCAAACTTAACTTCCGGTACAGGTGCAACAATGGGTTATATTGATGCTTCCGGAAACATTGTTGATATGAAATATTTAGGAATTGACCGTATGGCAAGCCCACATTTACAGTGGGAAAAAACAGAAGCAACAAATATTGGTCTTGACCTTGGTTTCTTAAATGACCAAATTACAGGTACCATAGATGTATACAGAATGATTACACATGATATGATTATGAATAAACGTCTGGCTCCTTTTACAGGATTTGGATCAATTGCCACGAATCTTGGAGAGGTTGAAAATAAAGGAATTGAGATAAGCCTTTCGACTATAAATATAAAAAATCCAAATTTTGAATGGACTACCAGCGTTGCTTTTTCATATAACAAAAATACCATTAACGCCTTATATGGCAATATGGAAGACGTTAAAGATGCCAATGGAAATGTTATTGGAACTAAAGAATCTGATGATAAGACTAATAAATGGTTTATAGGACGGCCTATTTCTCAAATCTGGGATTATAAAGTAATCGGGATCTGGCAAAAAGAAGAGTTTGAAGAAGCAGCAAAATACGGACAACGCCCTGGTGATCCCAAAGTCGAAAACAGTTATACTGCCGATGATGTTAACGGAAAACCCACTTATAACGAAAAAGACAAACAGTTTTTAGGACAAACAGATCCTCCGGTTAACTGGTCGTTACGTAATGAATTCAGAATTTATAAAAATTGGAATCTGGCCATTAACATGTATTCTTACATGGGACACAAATCGCTTGACGGACGTTATATGAATACGTATAATGATGGTAGTTTGTATACCAATAACTACAATCCGTTTGTAAACCCGTATTGGACAATTGATAATCCTACAAATGACTGGGCGCGACTTGATGCCAGAGGACCTGCAGGAGCTGGGACAGCAAAATTATACGATCGTAGTTTCATTCGTTTAGATAATATTTCGCTGGCTTATACACTTCCTAAAGATCTTTTAGATCGCCTGCATCTTAGAAACTTCAAAATTTATGCTTCGTGTCAGAACGTGGCTACATGGGCCGCTTCAGGCGAATGGAAATATTATGGTGACCCGGAAACAGGTGGACTGGCTACACGAATGTTTAATTTAGGTTTTAACGTTTCACTTTAAAAATTACTCAACAATGAAAAAATATATAAAAAATAAAATCTCAGCACTTGTACCTCTAGTAGCAGTGACTGCTCTTTTGGTTTCTTGTTCAAAGGATTTTCTGGAGCCGGACCCTCTTTCGTTTTACGAACCTGAAACGACATTTACGACAGAATCCGGATTGCAGGCAGTTTTGGCAAGTGCTGATAAACAACTCCGTAATAATTATATCCATTTTAGAAGTGCCGGTAATAGTGTGCCTATTGGTACAGAATACGTTTTCTCGGATATGGCAAAATATGGAAAAACGGATAATACCAGTACAATTTCTGACTTTGCCAATACTATAGTGCCTACCGGAAGTTTTAAAACAGATCCAAATGATGATTTTTACCTTGGATTTTATTGGGGTGAAGCTTATACTGGTATTAAACATGCCAATACTATATTGACCTATATTGATAAGGTGACAAGTTTAACTCAGGAAGTTAAGAATAAGTATATCGGTCAGGCCTATTTTCACAGAGCATACCGTTATTTAAATCTGGTATATCAATTTGGAGATGTACCCTTAATTACAAAAATTTTGGAAATCCCAAAGCAAACTTATTATTCGACTAAGAAAGAAGCTATCATTGAAATGATTACAGCAGATATGGAAAAGGCTGTAGAATGGGTTCCGGAACAGTCAAAACTGCCTTATATTGGTGTGGTAAATAAAGGGGCGTGCCGTCAGTTATTGATTAAATGTTATCTGGCATCAGGCAAATTTGCTGAAGCTGAAGCACAAGCCAATATTCTGATCAATCAATCCGGGTATTCTTTAATGCAAAGCAATTTTGGAACTTTTGATCCGGGAGGAAATCCACAAACCTGGACCATTACCAGAAATGTTATCTGGGATTTACACAGACCTGAAAATAAAGTCATCGCTGCTAATAAAGAAGCTATCCTGGTAATGCCAAACGGAGGAGTACAATCATTTTTACCTTTTGCTTCTATGCGAATTTTTGGACCAAACTGGAATTCAGGAACCCTGACCACTCCAGATGGTAAACAAGCAGCAGCTCGTTTTGCCTCAAACAATGCGAATTATCAGGTCAAATACGACTATGCAAGAGCACTTGGGCGGGGAATTGCTACTATCAGTGCATCTTATTATTCGCAGCACCCAATGTGGGTTGTAAATGGTATTGAGGACAAGCAGGATCTTAGACATAACAATACCGTGGGGAACTGGGTTAATATGGAAGATCTTAAATACAGTGATAAGAATTCGGCCTACTACCAGCAAAATTTTAGAATGAAAGAGGGAAATGTTCTGTTATCAAAAGATACACTGCGTGAATGGTTTGATTTTCCGTTATATAAAATTTACCTGCATGATGTTGTCAATGAAACCAATGCAAATGCAACTGATTTTCAGGGAGCCAGTACCGGAAGTAAAGCACATTGGTATTTGTATCGATTAGCCGAAACATATCTATTAAGAGCCGAAGCGCGTTTTTATCAGGGCAATGTGACCGGAGCAGCACAGGATGTAAATATTATCAGAGCCAGAGCCGGAGCTACTCAAATGTACAGTCAGGTAACCATTGGGGATATTTGTGCAGAAAGAGGAAGGGAACTTTATCTCGAAGAATGGAGAAATGTAGAGTTAAAACGTATTTCGCATTGCTTAGCTATAAGTGGAAAACCAGATGAATGGGGCAATACGTACAGCTTAAGTAATTGGGATAAGCAATCTGGTACTGATACATCCGGAGGCAGTTACTGGTATCAGCGTATTGTACATTATACCCTTTACAATAAATTTCCAAGCGGAATAGTAGTGCCAAATGGTACTAAGTTTTATACTATGGACAAACGTAATAACTACTGGCCTATTCCAAACGGTGATATAACGGCTAATATTAAAGGTAAACTAAGTCAGAACTACGGTTATGATGGTTACGATGCCAATGCAAAAGTCTGGGATAAATGGCAGGATGCTGTCGCAGACGAAAGCGTATTGTAGTATACTAAAAATGCAATCTGAATGTAAAAATACCACAAAGTGAATAGCCCAGAATGACCTAACATTTAGACTTGAAACAACTTTACATTCATTTTAAAAAATAAATTTTGCCCCTCAATTAATAGTTTTAAAATATGGACCACTAAAGCATTATCTGTAACAGGATAATGCTGGCGGTCTTTATGAACCTGGATTTTAGACTGAAAGATGTTTTTCTCTTTTCAGTTTTGCTTCAATCCGGTTACAATTCACATGAATCATACATTTTTACCGGTTAATAATTGCAGTAGACTTTTGGTTGCTGCGCCAAATTAATTTGTCACTAACTAAAAGAGTAAAACAAAAATTTAAAACAATTTTTAAATAGATTTCGTATGAAAAAATTATACACCTTTTTATTTTTCGGGCTGTCGGTCATTTTTTTCAGGGCTCAGGCTCAGGTTCCAAACCTGCCCGTAAAGAATAATTTAGCCACTTCGTTAAGCGGTTCAAAAACATTTAGTAATAATGCAGCTTCGGATGTGCTATCATTTCCGTTGTCCAATCAAACCGAGTTTACTCTTGAGGTAAGAGCAAAAATCAATGCTGCTCAGGGCAGGGGATTGGATGTCGAGGTTAAAAACACTACCGGACTTGGATTTCGAACTTCATTAGATAAAACTACGTTTAATCATTCCACAGTTTTATCAGCAATAGAAAATTTAAGCACTTCTGTCGATAATGTCCAGGAGCAAACCTACCGATATGCGGTAAAAAATGGTCTTGTAAATATATATCAGGACGGTCATTTCTTAGCGTCAAAAGCATTGGATTTTGTGATTGACAATTCCGTAGCACAAACGGTTTACGGGTCAGATAACCTGTTAGGAAGATGGGCAGGAGTTACAGGAAATAATTCAGGAAAACCAAATGATTACGGCTGGGCGAATACTTCGGCAAGTCTTCCATGGAATACAGCTAATTCAACAAGTGGTGTCAGATATCTGGATGTAACTTCCGGACATACATTTGAATCCGATAATACCGCCTACAACGGAAGGATCATGTACATTCGCTGGGATAACAGTGCATACTCGACTTCAACTTACAGTTATCCTGTAAAATTAGAAAAAGACATTAAATATGAATTTTCATGGATTTATGAATATGTATCGAATTCTGCTCCAGGAACACCTATCAATGTAGCTGTTTCAGCAACAGCAAACGGAACCGGAGTGATTGCTTCTAAAACATTTGTAACCGGAAATGCCACTAAATTAAGAAAAGGCGATTTTTCTTTTATAGCAACTGCTGACGGGACATTTTATATCACCATCACTGCAGGATCCGGACTTATGGCGATTGGGGATTTAAAACTTAAATCTTCTAATTTAATCAATACCTGGGATGGTTTTGCCAATGATAATACCGGAACACCTGCTCTTTATGGGTGGACAAATTCTGTTTCCTCCTCAATTTTTAATACGGCAAATGCTGCCGGTGGAGTACGTTATATGGATGTAACTTCGGGACATGCTTTAGATTCTGATGGAACAAATTATTCCGGAAGGTTAATGTATATAAGATGGGATGGTGCTCAGGAAAATTCAGTTTACTCTTTTCCAGTGCAGCTGGAAGCTTCTAAGGATTATCAGTTTTCATGGTTATATGAGTACATTTCAAATTTAGCTCCCGGTTCTCAGATGAATGTTTCGGTTTCTACACAGGCAAACGGAGCAGGAACAGTACTTTCGACTAAAAGTTTTGCAACTGGAGATATTAATAAACTGAAAAAAGGCGATTTGACTTTCCAGTCTCAGGCAGCAGGTACCTATTACATAAGTATAACCGGTGATAAAGCACTCTTTGGGATAGCCGATTTGAAAATTCAGACCCGGCAAATAGCCAATATTGTAATTGGTAAAAATTATGCTGCCGGTGCGGTTGATATGGTTGTGAGTTCGGTAACTTTTGAAAATACAGCCTATGCTCCTGAAAAAGAGATTAGCCCTTCTGCTATAATTTCCGAAATTGCAAGCACTATAAATGTGGGGGCTTATGCAAAATCAAGCGTGGTTTTAAACGGGTCTGCTTCTTTATATTTAAAAAATGCTTACAATCCGTTAATCAATACAACGGTCAATTTAAATTCGGCAAATGCCCGATTGTACTTTGAAAATAAAAAACCAAGCGAGGTTATCAGTTCTTATTTGCAGTACATTTCTTTAAATGGTGTTCCGGCGGGTAATGGATCAAATGTTCAGGTAACCAATTATGGAAGTGGTGCTGTAGTAGCCCCTTATTCAGTAAACGAAATGCCTTTGGAAGTTTTTACAGCAGAAAATTTTGGAGGTACTTCTCAGCAATATGCTGCTGTAACGCCTCATGATAATTTAAGTTCGTTGGATAACGCCATCAAATCATTCAAACTGAAAAAAGGCTATATGGCCACTTTTGCTTCAAATGCAGACGGAAGCGGATATAGCAGGGTTTACATCGCAGAAAATCAGGATCTGGAAATTGCTGTTTTACCTGTGAATCTAAAGGGTACAATTTCGTTCATCAGAACAATGAAATGGCATGAAGTCAACAAAAAAGGACTGGCAGGCGGAAGCACAGAAGCAATGGATGCCACCAATATTACCTGGTATTACAACTGGAATACCGGAATGAGCTCTACACCAAATATTGAATATGTACCGATCAGACAAACTAATTTCTGGCCTTCATTTACGCCTGCTTACACAAAAGAGGGCTATACGCATCTTTTAGGATTCAATGAACCAGATCGTCCTGATCAGTCTAATATGACCGTTGAGGCAGCGATAGCTTCTTGGCCAGCGCTTATGAAATCAGGACTAAGATTGGGTTCTCCGGCAACGTCTGATCCATTCAATCCGTGGATGGGCACTTTTATGGCGCAGGCTGAAGCCAATAATTACCGAATCGATTATGTAGCCATCCACTGTTATTGGTACAAAACTGCTGCTCAGTGGAAAAGTGACCTGCAGAACATCTATGACCGGTACAAAAGACCGCTTTGGATTACAGAATGGAATATAGGAGCTAACTGGACAGGAAATAATTTCCCTGATGGACCAACTTTATTGACAGATGCAAATGCTATTAAACATAAAAATGATCTGGCTGCTATATTAACCGTACTTGAAACTACTGATTATGTAGAACGTTATTCTATCTACAACTGGGTTCAGGATGCAAGAGCGATGTATGTTACGATTGACGATGCCTTTAAAACCAGAAATCCAAACTGGCAAAATTATGTGTGGCTTCAAACCGCACCTGTAATTTCAAGTACCGCTAACAGTTATGTGGTTTTAACTCCGGCTGGTGAATATTATGCCAATAATGCTTCCGCAAAAGCTTTTAGTTCGAATAGAGAATATATTTCAACATGGAAAACAAAAGTTGAAACTTTGAGCTATCAATTGTCTTCAGACTATCAAAATATTACTGTAAACTGGACGGGTACTAATTCTGATTTAGTAAATAAATATATTCTGGAGCGAAAATTAACTGGCGAAAATGACTTTTCGGTTTTTTTTGAAACAACAGATTATAACGTTATAAAGAAGATTGATGTAGTGCATTCAAAAGCTGAATACCGAATCAAAGTGGTTGGTAAAGACAATACGGAATCAGCATACTCAGCTGTACTGGTTTTTGAACAGTCACCTATTGCTGCTACACCTGCAAATATTGAAGGAAAAGCATTATCGAAATCCATTATCAATTTAAAATGGCCGGCTGTTGCAGGAGCAGAATCCTACACCATTAAAAGATCCGAAACCATCAATGGTACGTATGAAAATGTAGCAGTATATCTAAAAGAAACTACTTTTGATGATACCAATTTACAGGAGAATAAAGACTATTTCTATAAACTCTCAGCTGTAAACAATGGCGGTGAAAGTCCGTATTCTTCGCCTTTACAGGTCAAAACAATGGCATTTGCGATTCCGTCTGCGGTTCAAAATGCAACTTTAGCATACGGTGATACAAGGGTAAATTTGAAATGGGACTTTATGTATGATGCTGGTTTTTATGTAAAAAGAGCCACTTCAGCCTCAGGCCCTTTTACGGTTATTGCAACGATTACGGCAAATGAATATCAGGATCTGTCAGTTGTAAATGGAAATCCTTACTTCTATAAAATTGCTGCATACAACACTCTGGGAGAAGGACCGGATTCCGGTATTTTAAGTGCTGTACCTGCACCAGGACAAAAAATTACAGGAAGTATTATCGGTCATCAGGGATCTTATAACAACAGTGGATTGACAATCGAAAAGGCTTTTGATGAAGATATCAGTACTTTCGTGGATGGCCCAACGGCAATTGGCTATTTAGGATATGATTTTGGAGCTGATAAAAAAGCCAGTTTAACAGATATCCGGTATGTTCCCCGAAACGGATTTGGGAATCGTATGCCCGGAAGTGAGATTAGAGGTTCTAACAGCGAGGATTATCTTAATGTATATGAGGTTTTACATGTAATTACGCAAACGCCTGCCAATGCTCTATTTGCAACCGACAGCGGTTTGGCCACTCCAAAATACAGATACATCTACTGGTACACGCCAACGGGTTACGGCAATATAGCTGAACTTGAATTTTATGGCAGTATTGATACTACCTTGTCCACAAACAAACATTATGAAGTATTGTCAGAAAACATAACAGCTTTCCCAAATCCTACTTCAGGACCTTTGGATATTAATTTTCCTGAAGCTGATAATGCACAAAAAATTACAATTTATACAGTAGACGGTAAGATAATTTCCGAATCGGATTATGCGGTTGAAAACGGAAAAATTCACCTCAATCTGGAACATAACAGTGCAGGATTATATTTTGTAAAACTGCATTCTTACCCGGATAAAACAATCAGGATTATTAAAAAATAAAGTTAGTTTGGTTTTGTTTCTTGTGGTGTTAATGGGGGATTTTGAGCGGTCCCCCATTTACTATCTGAACAAAGGCATATTAAAAAATAACATTATTGAATTTTAGCAGCAGAATCATAAATTGAATTAAATAAAAGGCTTTAGCCAAATAGTACTATTGATTATTTAGGCTAAAGCCATTTTATCCTTTGACCTCAGTTTCTCAGGAAAAAGCAGGAGGCAATTGACTTTTAAAATATATAAAAATGAAATTGAGTATCGGTTATTTAGGAATTACAGCAAGTGTACTAATGTTAAGTTCTGTTTTTATTTCAAACAAAGAAAAAGTAGTAAAACATGAAAAATACAAATTAGTATGGAACGATGAATTTACTAAAGATGGCATTCCCGATGAAAAGAACTGGAACTATGAAACCGGCTTTGTAAGGAATCAGGAAGATCAATGGTATCAAAAAGAAAATGCGTATTGTAAAGCAGGATTTTTAATTATTGAGGCCAGAAAAGAGAACCGGGTCAATCCGGATTTTGATGCTACAACACATAGCGACTGGGCAAAAAAAAGAGATTCCATAAAAGTTACATCTTCCAGTTTAATGACGCGTGGGAAACACTCCTGGCAATATGGCCGATTCGAAATGCGGGCTAAGATTCCGACAGGAAAAGGAATGTGGCCGGCATTTTGGACTTTGGGCATAGAAGGGAACTGGCCCATAAATGGCGAAATTGATATTATGGAATATTACACAGGAAAAGTATTAGCGAATGCCTGCTGGGAATCAGATGAACCAACGACTGTATGGGACAGTTCAGTAAAAATGCTGACCGATTTTAAAGATAAAGACTGGGCAAATAGATTTCATGTATGGAGGATGGACTGGAATGACCAATGGATCAGATTATATGTGGATGATCAGCTATTGAACGAAATCAGTGTTTCTGAATCAATGAAGTACAAAAAACAAGAAATCAAACCTTTCCAGCAGCCACATTATCTGTTGGTCAATCTGGCAGTTGGAGGCATGAATGGTGGGGAATACACATCAGACAGCTTACCATCAAAATACATAATCGATTACATCAGAGTTTATCAAAAAAAGAAATAAAATGAAATTAATATATTCGGTACTTGTAAGTTTTATCTGCGACTTTGTTGTAAAAACGCATTGAGTGCAATTGCTTTTCGATGATAATTTTTCGTGAGTTCGGTTAGTTTTAGACCGAAATTGTATCGGGAACAGAAAAAATTTCATTGAAAACGGTTCTTGATCCATTTTTTTGTTCTGTTTTCCTACACAAAAAAGACTCGAATTGACGTTTTGGAATGATTTCACCCAATGTGTAGTAGAGATTTATAAGTAATAGTTATATATTTGAAAGTGTTGTTTAGACACTTATAATTATTGAAATATTAAAAAACGATCAATGAAAGAAAATATAAAGACATTACTGTTAACTAGTTTACTTTTCATAGGCTGCATCTCAAAGGGTTTAGCGCAAAAAGCGGATTTTGAACGAAAACAACGTTTCAACGCCGACTGGAAATTTGCTTTAGGAAATACTCCGGAAAACAGTACGGTAAATCTTGATGACCATAACTGGAGAAAGTTAGATTTACCGCATGATTGGAGTATTGAGGGGAAATCAGAAAAAAACAATCCAAGTGAAGGAGATGGTGGTTTTTATCCGATGGGAACCGGTTGGTACAGAAAATCATTTTCAGTACCTGCTGCCTGGAAAAATCAAAAGATTACTATTTATTTTGAAGGAGTTTATAGTAATGCCGAGGTTTTTATCAATGGAAAATCAGTAGGTGTTCAGCCGTATGGCTATACTTCTTTTGAATTCGATCTTACATCTCATTTAGATTACGGACAGCAAAATACGATTGCTGTCAAAGTTGATAATTCACAGCAAAAAAACTGCAGATGGTATAGTGGTTCTGGTATTTATCGGAATGTGTGGCTGATGGTCAGAAACGCCGTTCATATTAAAAAATGGGGTGTTGGTATCAGTATTTTAGAGGTAAAAAACAACAAGGCTACGGTTCAGGTCAAAACGATTTTAAAAAATGAAACTTTAAATGTACACTCTGTTTTGCTTTCAAATAGTATTGCAGATGAAAAAGGTAAAAGTACTGCCAATGCTGAAATTAAAATAGAAGTACAGCCAAACGAAGAAAAAGAAGTGACTCAGATCGTAACAGTAGAAAATCCAAAATTATGGTCTTTTGACGTACCAAATCTATATCAGGTTAAAACAGTAATCAAAAAAGAATTAAAAACTTTTGATGCTGTAACCACCAATTTCGGAATCAGAACAATCGATTTTAGTCCTGAAAACGGATTTTTATTAAACGGAAAAAAGATAAAATTAAACGGTGGCTGCGTGCATCATGACAATGGGGCTTTGGGAGCAGCAGCCTATGACCGTGCCGAAGAAAGAAAAGTAGCATTATTGAAAAAAGCAGGATTTAATGCCTTGAGAACGTCACACAATCCGCCTTCAGAAGCTTTTTTAGACGCTTGCGACCGATTAGGTATGCTGGTAATTGATGAAGTTTTTGACGGATGGAGAGAGAAAAAAAACACCCATGATTACGCCAGTTTATTTGATAAATGGTGGAAACATGATGTAGAATCGATGGTATTAAGAGATCGAAATCATCCTTCCATTATTATGTGGAGTATTGGTAATGAAATCATTGAAAGAACCAAACCCGAAGCCGTTGAAACGGCAAAAATGCTTGCAAGTGCAGTTCGAAACATAGATGCCATACGTCCTGTAACCTCTGCCATGACGACCTGGGATCAGGGTTGGGATATTTTTGATCCTTTGATGGCTGCCCATGATGTAGCCGGATACAATTATCAGTTGCATCATGCCGAAGAAGACCACAAAAGAGTGCCTTCACGTATTATTGTGCAAACTGAATCGTATCCTAAAGATGCTTTTATCAACTGGGATTTAGTTCAGAAACACAATTACATCCTGGGCGATTTTGTATGGACAGCAATGGATTATTTAGGAGAATCAGGTATTGGGCGTTATGTATATCCGGGAGAACCGGAAGGAGAGCATTGGACAGGAAATTTTTATCCGTGGCATGGTGCTTATTGTGGGGATATTGATTTAATAGGCTGGCGAAAACCAATCTCGCATTACAGAAGTATGCTATACAACGATAATGAAAAAATATACATGGCTGTTCGAGAGCCAAATCCTGAAAGCGACCCAATAAAATTGACATCATGGGCAGTCTGGCCAACATGGGAAAGCTGGACATGGTCTAATCACGAAGGAAAGAATATTGAGATTGAAGTCTATTCAAAATACCCGAAAGTAAGATTGTACCTGAATGGAAAAAGTCTTGGCGAAAAGGAAACAGGCAAAGCACAGGAATTCAAAGCAACTTTTACGATTCCATATCAAAAGGGAGAACTAAAGGCTGTGGGCTTAGAAAACGATAAAGAAGTTGAGTCTGTTTCATTGAAAACAGCCACTCAGCCAACTACAATTAAACTGATAGCTGACCGAAAAAACATAAAAGCTGATGGTCAGGATTTAGTTTATGTAACTGTTGAAATTATAGATGATAAAGGTATTTTAAATCCAAATGCAGACAACCAGCTTACATTTAGGGTTACAGGTGCCGGAGCTATTGCGGGAGTTGATAATGCTAATTTAAAAGATACGGATTTATATGTTTCCAACACGCGTAAAACATGGAATGGTCGTGCTTTGGTCATTATTAAAAGTAATGGTGAATCAGGTACTATTAATCTTGAAGTTACTGCTCCGGGATTAAAGAAAGGTGTCATTAAAATACAATCATTAAGTAAAAGATGAATCAAATAAAAACACTATTGCTTTTCGTCGCTATTTTCAGTTCGTCTTTATACCCTCAGCAAAAAGAAAATAAGGCGTTACTTAGTGATGCAAATATTCAAATTAGTAATCTTAAGGTAGAAAATGCTGTAACTCCAATTGGTCTTGATGTATCTCAGCCAGTTTTTAGCTGGCAAATGCAAAATTCAGGTTCAAACATAGGCTGTTATCAAACGGCCTATCAAATTATTGTAACCAATCATGTCGGACAAGAGGTTTGGAATACCGGTAAAGTTAATAGTGGTACATCTATTAATATTAAATATAAAGGTGAAAATTTCAAATCAGCAACTCTGTACAACTGGACGGTTAATGTCTGGAATCAAAAAGGAAAAAAATATGCTGCACATTCATGGTTTGAAACAGGTTTGATGAACCCCAAAATGGTGACCAATTCAGATTTAGATAAATCAACCGCCTGGTCTGGAGCAAAATGGATTGGTGGTAATCCTAATGATATGGTTTTGTATTCCCAATATCTTCCTGTTTTTTGTATCAATAGTACAATTCACCTGGATGAAAAATCAAAATCAACAAAAGCATCGTTAGTTTATGGCGCGAATGATCTGCGTTTAATGGACCGGAATAAAAATCAATATAAACTTGAAAATAAAAAAGACGAAAGTTACATTGAGATTGAATTAAATCTTGGGCGTTTAAATTCAGATCAAAATGCAAAACTGAATATTTACAGGGTAGGTTATGATCCAAATGATAAAAAAGACCTTTCCTTTAAAAGTTTTTCTATTTCGAATACGATCCTTAATAAAGGAAACAGGTACAATCCACATACTATAAGTGTTCAAAGCTGTTTGGGAGTAACCAAGATTTAT
Source organism: Flavobacterium cheongpyeongense (assembly GCF_003202435.1). Classification (GTDB taxonomy): domain Bacteria; phylum Bacteroidota; class Bacteroidia; order Flavobacteriales; family Flavobacteriaceae; genus Flavobacterium; species Flavobacterium cheongpyeongense. The sequence continues at coordinate 26,482 of NZ_QJHK01000020.1, read as the reverse complement.
ATTGATGGAAATTCAAAAGAGAATCTGGTCGCCGATGTTAATTTAAATCCGCTGGGAGCCGGCGGCGATTTTATAGCCTTTCCGGTAGTGGGTGATATTGGTTTTTTAGTTCGAAAAGGAGAAAAAGCGCAATTTTCAAACATAGAAATTAAGAATTACCGAAGCCCTTCTAATGTGATCTTTTCTGAGAATGGTCATACCCCAAGTATATTTTCGGCACATAAAGAAATAAGTATTAAAGATAATAGCTATACCGTAACGGGAGGAAACAATGGTTTTTTTGTGTTAGCCAATCCAAGTCAGCATTCAATGCCAATGTTGCGAACCGTATTTGAAATCGATTCTACTAAAATAAGTAAAGCACGATTGTATGTAACAGCACGGGGAATTTATGATATATATTTAAACGGAAAAAAAGTAGGAAACGATTATTTTAATCCGGGACTGACACAATACAACAAAACCCATTTGTACCAAACCTATGATGTTACTTCCTGTATTCAGAACGGAAATAATGCATTAGGAGCAGTTCTTGGTGAAGGCTGGTGGAGTGGAGGTAGTACGTTTGTTGGTGAAAACTGGAATTTCTTTGGTGATCGTCAATCGATGCTGGCTAAACTGGTAGTTACCTACTCCGATGGCAGCGAAAAAATCACCACCAGTAGTCCTGAAACCTGGCAGTATTTTAATGATGGGCCTGTAAAGTACAGTAGTTTTTTTCAGGGTGAAGTATATGATGCAGGAAAAGAAAAAGCAATTGAAGGGTGGGACACAGCCCAATATGATGCATCCAACTGGCATCAGGCTGTAGCTGTTGAAACTAATGGATTTGTAAGTTTAGAAGGAACGGCTAATTTACCCAACTTTAATAATTTTTCGGATGCTCAATTGGTGGGGCAATTTGGAAATACGGTTCAACCGATAAAAGAATTAACGGCTCAATCCGTTAAAGAAGTTCGTCCGGGTGTATTTGTTTACGACATGGGACAAAACATGGTAGGTGTTCCCAAAATTACAATGAACAATGTAGAAAAAGGAAAAAAAATTGTATTGCGTTATGCCGAAGTTTTGTATCCTGATTTGCCAGAATATAAAGGCAATGAAAATTTACTGATGCTGGAAAATGTCAGGGCAGCTATGTCACAGGACATTTACATAACTAAAGGAGGCAGCGAAACTATAAACCCGCGATTTACATTTCATGGTTATCGTTATGTAGCAATATCAGGAATAGACAAGCCTTTACAGTTGGACCATGTTAAAGGAACAGTGTTAAGTTCTGTTCACGAACTATCTTCTCATTATCAAACCTCAAATCCGTTGGTAAATAAATTATGGGAAAATATTACCTGGTCGATGTATGGGAATTTTTTATCTATTCCTACGGATTGTCCTCAACGCAACGAACGACTAGGATGGAGTGGTGATATTTCGGTCTTTTCCCGGACTGCAGTTCATTTAGCAGATGTAGAACAATTTCTCAGGAGACATATGCTTGCGATGAGAGATATCCAGACAAAAGAGGGACGATTTCCGGATGTAGCTCCTATAGGCGTAGGTTTTGGCGAAACATTATGGGGAAGTGCAGGAATTACAGTCGCCTGGGAAAACTACCTGCAATATGGAGATCTCAGCTTATTAGAAGAACATTATGATGCTATGAAAAGTTACGCCAATTATCTTATAGACGATATTGATAACCAAACGGGGGTTTTAAAAGAAAAAGAACGAAATACCTGGAGTTCTTTAGGGGATTGGCTTAGCTTAGAGGATTCTAAAAATGAAAAAACACTATTTTGGGAGGCCTATTTTATTTATGATTTAGAAATTATGATCAAGGTAGCGGCTCTAATGGATAAAAAGGAAGATGAACTGCATTTTTCAGAATACTATAAGAAACGAAAAGATTTTTTTAATATGACCTACATTGATGCGGCAACAGGAAAGACTTCATTTAGAGGCAAAATAGTAGATACACAAACATCTTATGCGTTGCCTTTTGCTTTTAATATTTTCAATAAAAAAAATTCAGATCTGGCTATAAAACAGTTTATAGCTTCCATGAAAAGAGAAAACAAAACAGATCAGGGTGTTGTTTGTCCGCCCTATTCATTAATGACCGGGTTTATTGGGACTGCATGGGTAAATAAAGCACTTTCTGATAATGGTTATTCAAATGTTGCCTACCAATTATTACAGCAAACTTCTTATCCTTCATGGCTGTATCCAGTTAGTCAGGGAGCAACTACTATTTGGGAACGCTTAAATTCGTACACCCATAAAGACGGATTTGGAGGAAATAACCGAATGAATTCTTTTAATCATTATGCTTTTGGTGCCGTAGGAGCATGGATGTATAATTATTCGTTAGGAATTGTAAGAGATGATAATTCACCTGGATTTAAACATTTTGTGCTACAGCCAGAACCTGATTCAACCGGAAAAATGACTTTTGCCAATGGCTATTACGATTCGATGTACGGTCGCATTGAAAGCAGTTGGGAAAAGAAAAATGGTAAATATGAGTTCCGTTTTGTTGTTCCCGCAAATACAAGTGCAACACTCTATTTGCCGGCTTTAAAAGAAAATGATGTGACTGTAACTGGCAAAAAAAGCGGAATAAAATTTTTGAATATAAAAAACAATAAAGCTGTCTTTCAGATAGAATCCGGAGAATATAGTTTCGAAACAGTTGTTAGGAATTAAATTAGCAGATAAGTACAGTATACAAAATCTTTTAAAAAATGAATCAGTTAAAAACATTGTTACTTTTAGCCAGTATTTTCAGTGGGCCTTTATTTTCTCAGCAAAAAGAAAATAGTGCTGCTGTATTTCAGATTAAAAATCCGGATTTTAATGTTAGTCCACAAACCGGAATGACAAAACACCACTGGAGGGATGCCGCACTTTATTTACTCGAAGGAGCTTTTAGCTATATTCATAAACTGGATGATCCAATGCAATTTCCGAAACAGGAAGGAAAAAGTTATCCGTCAAATCCAAATCAGGTTCCAACAGAGAAACTGGAAGGGCTTTGCAGAACTTTATTCATTGCTTCACCATTATTAAAAGAAAATCCATCCTTAGTTATCAATAACATAAAAGTTGCCGATTACTATCGATTTCAAATAGGAAAATTAATTGATCCGGTCAGTACATCTTTCATTAAGTTGCGTCCTAACAATGGAGGTCCAAGTCAGAATTTAGTTGAATTTGGAGCCCTTGCACTTTCGCTTTTAACCAATCCGGATGTTTTATGGAAGCCGTTGCCACAAGCTCAAAAAGACGAACTGGCTAAAACGATGCTCAGCTATGGTGATGGTCCAACAGTAGATTCGAACTGGAAATTTTTCAACATTTTTGTATTAAGTTTTTTTAAACAGCAGGGATATCGCGTGAATGAAAAATTATTGGTAGAATATTTAGAAAAATCCTTAAAGCATTACCGTGGCAATGGCTGGTACAACGACAGTCCCGCTTTTGATTATTACAGCATGTGGGCTTTTCAGATGTACGGTTGTATCTGGTCAGAATTTTTCGGAAAGAAATACTATCCGGAAATTGCCTCTGAGTTTGAATCCAATTTTAGTGATTTAAAAGACAATTACCCAAACCTGTTCAGCAAAAATGGCGAAATGATTATGTGGGGAAGAAGTATCAGTTACCGAACCGGTGCGATTGTACCTTTTCCGTTGATGGGATTTCAAAACGATCCTAATGCTAATTATGGATGGATGCGCAGAATTTCATCCGGAGTAATCAAGCAATTTTTGACCCATCCTGATTTTATGAAAGATAAAGTACCAACACTTGGATTTTATGGTGCTTTTGAACCCGCAGTTCAAATATACAGCTGTCGCGGGAGTGTGTACTGGATGGGAAAAGCATTTTTAGGGTTATTGGTTCCCGATGATAATCCTTTCTGGCACGCCAAAGAAAACAATGGCGATTGGGATACCAAATTCAAAAAAGACGAAGTGTACAACAAATATCAGGGAGATTCACAAATTTTAATTACAGATTACCCTAATATCGGTGCTTCAGAGGTAAGGGCATGGTGTCATGAAAAAGTAAAAAACGACTGGCAGAAATTCAGGTCGACAGAAAATTACAACAGACTTTCTTATAACAGTGCTTTTCCGTGGCAGGCTGATGGTGAAAAAGGAGAAGTAGCGATGAATTATGCCATTAAAAATAAAGAGGACAAATGGGAAGCCTTTCGATTATACACCTTTAAAAAATTTGAAAACGATATTTATTACCGGGATGCAGTGTTGGAAACCGATGAAAATATCCGGTTTAATTTGGCCGATATTCCTTTGGCAAACGGTATTTTAAGAGTAGACAAAAATAACAGTGATAAACCTGTTTCGATTCGTTTGGGGCATTACGCTTTGCCAAAATTAGGCAAAGAGATTGTGGTTACTAAAAAGAAATCAGAAGGGTACGAAATCATCATTATCGACAATGGAAAATACCAATTGGCAATGGTGACGCTTTCAGGCTGGGAGAGGGCGGAGGTAGTACATGCAAAAGGATTACATCCGGAAAGTAATGAAAGTGCCGTAATAAATTGCAGCAGTGATACTAAATCAGCTCAATCAAATGTATATGCGACTTTAATGCTTTGGAAAAAATCAGGTGAAAAGTGGAAGAATGAAGAATTGGTTCCGGTAAAAACTCTTTCGAAGGCTAATGATGTTATTACAGTTCAGTTTAAAAACGGAAAGAAGATAACACTTGATTTTAATGCAAATTGATTGAAATTTTGGAGCTTTCAATTTGATTTTATTTTTATTTTAACCGTGTATCATCAGAATGCTCTGGTAGTTGATTTTATGGAGTACTTACTTATATTATGAAAACAAATCGTAGCGTTTTCAATGCGTTTAAAACAAATAAATCCCAACCTCATTGTCTCGCCAACGCTAAAGCAGAAATTTTTTCTGGCCTGAAAAGAGAATTGACAAGTATATAAAAAAGGCTGTCCCTGCTTTTTAGGACAGCCTCATTTGTTTTTAGTAAATTCAGGTATTTTTTAAAAAAATATTGAGTTTTCACCAGAACCTAAACAGGTTTTTTTACAGTTTTACAAATGTTTTTTTTCCATTATAAGAAATAATCTTAATTGGTTTTGCCGGTAAATCAGCGGTTGCCTGATTCCGATCAGCAATAACAATTTTGAACTTACGCGTTTTGATCATACCAGAAAAATGACCTTCCCTGTCTTCAATAGTAAGTGTTTTTGCGGTATTATTCCATTTGAATTTGATAGTTGTATACATTCCTTTTTCGTAGTTGTAGTTATCATTTTCATCTTCATATAAGAAAAATTCACCATCAGCACCGGGATAAATGCGAATTTCGAGATTATTCCATTTCTTTTCTGTAGAAAATTGTACCTCTGGCCCGAAAGGAATTATGGCGCCCGCTTTTATGTAAAGAGGAACTTTATCTACAGCAGCATCGGTTGTTATTGTTTGTCCGCCTTTATAATATTCATTTGTCCAGAAATTATACCAATCACCTCCTTTTGGTAAATAAACAGGCCAGGTTCTGGCTTTATACTGAGTTACAGGAGAGACAAGTATAGAATGGCCAAACAAATATTCATTACCCATATCGTGTGTTTTTGTATCAGCTGCAAAATCCATCACGAGTGGTCGCATAAATGTTCCGTTATTGTGGCTAACGTCCCAGGATGTTCCATAAATATAAGGTAATAATTTATAGCGTAAATTGATTGCTTTTTCTTGTGCATCAAAGCACCAGCTACCACGATCTCCAAAGTTCCAAATTTCACGAGGAAGATCAGTACCGTGGGAACGCATCATAGGACAGAAGACACCAAACTGCATCCAACGGACATATAGTTCCTGAAATTCCGGGTTTTGATTACCACCTCCATTTTTCCATCTTCCGGCAAAAAAACCGCCTATATCACTATTCCAATTAGGAATGCCCATCAGGGTATAATTTAGTGCAGCGGGAATTTGTTTCTCAAGCATCTCCCATGTAGAAGCTACATCACCACTCCAGCTATTAGAACCGTAAAGCTGTTGGCCAATAAATCCTGATCGAGTGAGTATTACAACACGTTTATTATCGTCTGTTATACGCTGGTTAGTAGCAATTCCTTTGTTGTGCATCATACTATAAGCGTTTTTCACACTACGATAAGTACCCAGATGCGTTGGAAGCAGGTAATCGGATTCTTTTTTATTAATGTGGTCTGGTTCTGTTGAATCTAGCCACCAGCCATCATTTCCAATATAACTAAATATTCCTTTGTTGAGATAATGCCAATATATATTCAGAGCCTCTGGATTAAAAACATCATAAGGTCTAGCTCCACTGTTTGGAGGCCAAGTATCAAAATTGAGGATCATTTTTTTACTATCAAATTCTTTGCGCTGTTCTGTTTTGGGACCAAATCCAGGCCAGGTAACGATTAGTAGTTTTGCATTTAGTTTGTGAATTTCATCTACCCATTTTTTAGGGTTTGGAAATCGTTCTTTGTCAAAACTTTGCGAATTCCATAAGCTATCTGTCTTTTTATCCTCAGGCCAATAACGCCAGTCCTGAATAACCACATCAAGAGGCACTTTTAGTTCACGGTATTTTTTTAAAACATTTAGACTCTCGTCTTGTGTATGATAGCGTTCTTTACTTTGAAAAAAACCATACGCCCATAAAGGAAGCATAGGAGCTTTCCCTGTTAGGTTGCGAACTTGTGAAATAACACCATCTGCATTTTCACCATACATAAAATAATAATCAGAACAATGACCAATACCTTCGAAAGAAAGTTCTTGTGGATTGTCGTTGAAATCTGAAATGGAATAATTATCCCAAAAAACGCCATATCCTTTTACCGACATAAAATATGGAGAATAAGTTGACATATTTTCATTTTGCATATGATGCGATGAATTCCGACGATTAAATTTATTGTCCATAATTTGACCAACACCATATATAGCCTCCTCTTTATCCAATAAAAAGCCTTCTCTAACCGTATAGGAAGGAGTACCGGCATCGTCTAACAGAGAAAATTGTGTACCATAATCCTTATCCTTGAGTAACAATTTTCCAGAGATATCATAAAAGGTAATACCGCCCGTTTTAGGATTTATCTCAATTTTGATTGAAGTACTCTTTAAGACCACAAGGTTGTCTTTTTGATCGAATTTTACTGATGTAGTTTCGGGGGATTTTACAACAGACAGGCTTTTTTTATTGTAAGAAAAACCCTTTGAGGTTTTGTAAACCCTTACGATATTGTTTGAATAAAATTCGATAGTAATGTCTAAATCCTGTGCAGAAAATTTTACTCCCTGATTAGTTTGCTCGATATTTTGAGCCTTCATTTTTGTAGCAGCCAAAGAGATTAGTAAGGCCAGTAAAAAACAGATTTTTTTATAAAGTTTCATAGTTGCTAATTAAATTTATAATACTTCCTTTTTGCATTAGCAAAAGTATTGGCTGTAAATAAAACGGAACAACAATGATGTTGAAATAAATAGCAATCAGGTTGAATTTCCAGTTTTTTCGGCATATTCCGATGGACGGCAGCCGTACATTTCCTGAAAACATTTACTGAAATAACTGGAACTGCTAAAACCAACTTTTTCGGTAATCTCTGCAATATTGAGTTTGCCTTCAAGAATTAGGACAGCAGCTCGCTGCAAACGAATACTTCTAATAAATAAAGAAGGTGATTTATCTAACAAAGCAATTAATTTGCGATACAAACCCGTACGATCCATGCAAAGATCCCGACTGAGCTGCTCGACCGAATAGTCTGAAACCTCCAGGTTTTTCTCCACTTGTTCTAAAGCTCTTGCTAAAAACTCATTATCAGCGTTGTTTTCATTGATTTTATTTGCAGATCCTATTGTATTTTCATTTTTTTCAATCAGATAAGTTTCCTTTTCTGATTGAAGAAAATCGCATTGTTCTATTAAGTTTCGAATGCGTACCAACAAAATATCCTCTCTATGATTGCGCTCCATTTTTTTTCGGGTATTGTAAATATAGCCATAGAGTCCCGAAATTATTATGGCAATGAAAAGAGATGTAAACAAAATATAGGCAATGGGAGTTTTCCACCAGGGGGCATTAATGGTTATATTTAATTCCGAAACGAGGCCATTCCATTGAAGATTATTATTAGAAGCCATAACCTTGAACTTGTATTTGCCAGGAGATAAATTGGTATAGGAAGTTTTTAGAATACCGTCCGAATCCGGATTTTCATTTTGTCCGCCAATAGACGTTTCCCGCCACGTATTATCAACACCTTCAAGCTCATAACGATAATACGTTTGAGAAGGATTTTGATAGTTAAGTGCAGAGTACTCAAAGGTCAGAAAGTTTTGATTGTGTGAAAGTTTTATTTCTTTTGTATAAGGAGCCGTCTTATTCATAATGACATGGCTGTCATATAATTTACCTGATTCCACCCTTTCTCCGCGTAAAAAAAGATTTGTAAAAAGGGGGCTGAAAGGTATTTTTTTTGAATTTATACCACTTTTATTCAGGATGTTAAATCCATTAATCCCTCCAAAATAAAGAGTCCCGTCTTTCGCTTCAAATGCTGCGCCATCGGAATATTCTCCTTCTAAGGTTCCTGAGTCTGAATAGAAATTAGTAAAATGAATTTGGTTACTTATGGGATCAATTTGCAATTTTGTTATTCCGTAACTGGTAGTGACCCAAATATTGTTGCTATGATCTTCTAAAAGGGCGTGAATGAAATTATTTGACAAGCCATCCTTGGTATAAAAAAATCTTTCTTTTTGTTTTTTAGGGTCAAAAACCTTTAGCCCGTCTTGTGTGCCTGTCCATTTCCAGCCTCGTATGTCAGTGATCGAAACCGTTTGATTATTTTGATTTAATTTTTCCAGTATTTCTTTAGGTACCAAAGAAAGAGAGACTACTGTTAGTACCTTATCCATTTTTGAAGAGGAATGATATTGGTATATGTCAGATTGAGATTTAATATATACATTTCCCTTTTGGTCCTGGGCAAATGATTGTACGATGATATCGTTTGAGGCATTTTTTTGAAAATAAGAACGTCCGATATATTTGAACTTATACCGTGAAGGATGATAATAGAGTAGGCCCTGATTAAGAGTTCCCAGCCATAATCCACCTTGTTTATCGTAGAAAAGAGTACTTATTTCCGTATTCAAAATACTGCCATCCACCTTTTTTAAGGTAGGCATATACCGTTTTTCTCCGTTTCTGCAATTAATTATCCAAATACCATTGGTACAACTGATGTAGGCAGTATCATTAGAATTTACTACTAATGTATTGAGGGTGTAGTTGGTTTCAAGTATTTTTTTCCAAATGCGTTTTTGAGTATCAAAAAAGAAAAAACCACCTTTATTTCCATTTCTCAATTGATAAAAACCATTGTTTCCCTTTACTGCCAACGAGGTGTTCTTAAAAAATGCCCGTTGTTCTGATGGATAAGCAGCGATGGTATATAGCTTTCTTTTTGTTTTTAAATCGTAACAAATAACCTCTCCGTTATCATAAAATAAATACAAGTTGTTATTCCGGGACATTAAATCCTGTAAACGGTTTTTATTAGCAGAAAGGTCTATTATAGTGGAAGAATTTTCTTTATATAACTTTCCGGAATATAGAAACCAGAGATGCTGGCCAGAATCCATAAAAAGATCGTCAATACCTTTTTTGAATCCTTTTTTCTTAAAATAAGAGTCCAAACCGGATAAGTATTTTTCTGTACGGAGATCAACGCACATCAGTTTATGAGTATCTTTTATCCAAAGAAGTGAATCTTTACCTTGATAAATTCGATAGAAACCATCATAACCATTTAAAGGATAAAGATTAGGTAAAGTCTGATGAATGTATTTAAAATGTACTCCATCATATATATTGATATTACCGCTTGTTTTAAAAACCATTCTTCCGTCGGGAAGCTGTAGAATATAACGGATTTGATTATCACTCAAACCCTGTAAAACATTAATTGGAGAAAAAACAAAATTGTCAGACTGAGCTCTAAGAGCAGAGATAGACAATAGAAAGATGATTAGGGCTCGAATTAACGGATTCATTTTTGTAGATTAATAAAGGCTTTTTTGATTTTTTAAAAGTAATAATTACAAATAGAACTTCAACTATCAGCCATGTAAAACAAAAATCTATACAAAAAACGCAAATGTTTGATTCGATATTTGTTTAACAATTCTTATTATTTATAGTAGCAGACATCTCAAACGCAAGTTTTGTTGGTTCCAAAAATAGTTACAACTAGACGCCTTATTGCACTTCGATTTTAGTTTCTAAACATGTAAGTTTGAGATTAACAATTGATGATACTTTTTCGGACAGCCTCAGGTTTAGTATACAGAATGAATTACAAATTTCCAGATTAGGGTTTAGAGTGTTAAAATGTAGTATTATTTTTTCTTATTGCGGAAAAAGTTGCAAAGTTTGAAATAAAAATGAATTTTTTATTAATATTTTTTTAAATTCTTTAGTTTTGTGCTGAGAAACCCTTTAAGCAAAGAAAATCTCAATGAAGAATGAAAAAAGAGATATTGATTTATGGCATCAAATAAAAAGGGGAGATGTTCACGCTTATCATAAACTATATGATCGGTATATAAATACACTTTTTACATTTGGAATGCAATACACTAATGATGATGCTTTAGTACAGGATGCTATACATGATATTTTTGTCGATCTTCATCGTTACCGTACCACAATTGCAACAGATGTCGTTGTAAAATCATACCTTTTCAAATCACTTCAAAATGATATTTTCAAAAAATTAAAATCGCAGACCAAAACGGTGCGTCTTGATATTGTATCAGAAGGTGATTATAAAACAGATTCAGCTGAAGATGAACTTATCTTCAGTGAAACGACTTTAAATAAAAATGCCAGTTTAGCCTTGGCTTTATCTTCACTTACCAAAAAACAGCGTTATGCTCTTCATCTTCGATTTAGCGAAGACTTGTCTTATGAGGAAATTTCGTCTACTTTAGGAATTAGTATGGAATCCTGTAGAACTTTGATTTACAGGTCTTTAAAAGAACTTCGGGCTAAACTTTAAAAAAACTTTAAAAAAACATTATTTTTTTTGTCTATGTTTTTGCTTTTTGATTCTTATAGCTAATAGAGAATCTAAAAGAAAAATATTTTGTACCCAAATTTCAAAATTTTACCAAAAGAAGATAAAGCTGATTTAAAAGCGAGAATTGCAGAAAGTATTGCATTCGAAAAACAGCGTACCCGAAGAAAAAGACTCCGCACACTTTCCTGGAGTGTTGCCGCTGTGCTTTTTATAGGTTTAGGAATTACTATTCTTTTTAGACAAGAAGAAAAAGAAATAAGTCCAATTGAGCAATTTGCAAAAAACAATACAACAGAAGGTTCTTCTTTTGAAAAAAGTGATGAGGTTAAACTGGTATTATCAAATCAGGAATCTGTGACAGTCAATGACAGTACAACGATTGCTTATGACGCATCAGGAAATAAAATCAATGTAAATAATAAGCAGATAAAACAAACAAAATCTGTAGATGCACAATACAATACGGTTTTGGTTCCTTACGGGAAAAGAGCGCAGCTAAGTCTGGCTGATGGAACTTTAGTCTGGCTGAACTCAGGATCTAAATTGATTTATCCAACTACTTTTAATAAAGAAACCAGAGAAGTGTTTTTAGAAGGTGAAGGAATTTTTGATGTTGCACATAATGCTGCAAAACCATTTTTTGTAAAAGCAGCCAATAATTACAGTGTTCGTGTATTGGGAACCTTGTTTAATGTGAGTTGTTATTCAGCAGATGCTAAAGTTTCAACAGCATTACTAAGAGGAAAAGTACAGGTAGCTTATGCGAAAAAAGGCTTTTTCAATACTGATACGCTTCAAGCAGTTCTTAAACCGGGGATGATTGCATCTTTAGATAAAAAACAGCAGATAATTAAAACTACTGTTCAGAATGTTGAACCTTTATTTTCTTGGAGAAAAGGATATTATGAATTTTCAGAGCAAAGACTCTCGTTGGTTTTAGAGAAGTTGACCCGTTATTATAATGTGACTTTTGTAATGAACAGAAAAGCAAATCAAAAAGAAACTTATTCAGGAGCATTTACGCTTAATGATGATTTAGATAAAGTGGTAAAAACATTAGAAGCGACTACAGGTTTTGAATTTGTTTATAATGCTCAAACCAGAGCGATAACTATTAACTAAGTATTAACGACTAAAAATTAGGAAAGGCCTATGGTATAAGAAAAGAATTTGAAAATAAAATAATCTAACCCAAAACCAAAAAAAACCAAAAGATGCTGGAACATCTCTTGGCTTATGTAAAATTTTAATTGCAAATGCAATTATCGATAAACTAAAACAAAATTATGAATAAAAATCATGATATAGGCTTTGTATTGCCTAAAAAAATCATCAACCTTACTTTTATTTTATTTATGAGAGTATTCATTTTAGTTCTGTATTTAGGATTAACCAGTATCTACGCAAATGTTGTGAAAGCGCAAAATGAAATCTCTGTCAAAGTTCAGGGCGCTTCCCTTCAAACACTTTTTTCTGCTATACAGCAAAAGAGTGATTATGTGTTTTTTTACAATGATGATTTAATGTCATCTACAAAAAAAGTAAGTGTTAATCAATACGGAACTGTAGAGCAAATTTTAAATACTGCTTTAGCTAATACTGGATTAGATTATACTGTTATTGATAAACAGATAGTTATCAAGAAAAGAAAGCCTAAAACTACGTTAAATGAACTGGAACCTTATGAGGTTAAAGGAACGGTAACGGATAAAAAGGGGAATCGTTTAGTGGGCGTAAATGTCTCATTGGTAGGTACGCAAATTTGGGATATTACCCGCGAAAAAGGAGATTACAGAATAGAAGTAATTGCAACAGACTCGCTTAGATTTTCGTATTTAGGTTATAAAACAAAAACGCTGGCAGTTAAGGATAAAAAAGTGTTAAACGTAATATTGGAGCCTCAGGTCGAATTACTGAAAGATTTAATTGTTGTAGCTTCAAACGGATATACAGATTTACCTAAAGAAAGAGCAACAGGATCATTTGGAGTGATTGGAGCCAAAGAACTGGCTGAAGTTCCAACCGTAGATATCCAATCAAGAATAGAGGGAAAAATGGCGGGTGTAAAGGTTGACCCTAGAACAGGTTCTATATCTGTAAGAGGAACTAATAATTATGGTGGTACAGGTAGTCCTTTAATTGTAGTTGATGGTTTTCCGCAGGCAGAAGCCTTTGCCTTTAGTAAAAGAGGCGTACCGGGATCTTCTATTTTGAGTTATATGAATCCGGATGATGTAGAAAGTATCACTGTTTTAAAAGATGCAGCAGCAGCTTCAATTTGGGGATCTGCCGCTGCTAATGGTGTGATTGTGGTAGTTACTAAAAAAGGTAAAAGAGGTGAACCAGTAATCAGTTTCAATACTACTACGACTATCGGTGAGAAAATGGATTTGAGCAAACTTCGTGTTATGAATTCTGCTCAGTACATTGATTATGAGAAAGACTTGGTTAATGGCGGGTTTGTTGAAGATAATATTAACAATACAATTAGTTCTGGTGCAGCTAAAAATCCAAGTGCAGCTCAGGAAATTATGTTCAGACAGCAAAGAGGTCAAATTTCTTTGTCAGAGCGAGATCAGTTATTAGATCAGTTGGCACAAAACGATAATTTGGGGCAGATTAATAGATATCTGTTAAGAAATTCACTGACAAGACAATATGATTTGTCTATTAATGGAGGAACAGATAAAAGCACATATTATTTCTCTTTAGGGTATAATAAAGATCAGGCAGCGATGAGAAGTAACGAGTCTCAGTCTTATAATCTGACACTTAATAACACGTTTCAGCTTAAGAGTTTTTTAAAATTAAATACGGGTGTAAACTACGTAAATTCAACTTTTAAAGTAAATAATACAGTAAATGAAGCATTATCTAATGTTTCGGATTTTGCTTTGCGCCCGTATGATATGATTGCTGATGAAAACGGAAATGGTATTGACCGTTATATTATTTTCAGACCTGAAGTGGCACAAAGTTTTGAAGCAAAGGGATATTTGCCATGGACGTATAATTATTTAGATGAGTTAAACTATTCTAATGTAGTAACAAAAGGGAACAATATAAGATTAAATGCTAGTTTGACAGCTACAGCTACAAAATGGTTAAATTTTGAGGTCTCTGGTATGTATACCGCAATAGGAAATAAAACCAATTCGCTAAATGAATTAGACAGTTATTATACACGAAAGATGATTAATGAGGCTACTTCTGTTGGTTCAGATGGTAAATTAGTTTACGGAATACCAGTGGGATCGTATTTAAACAATACGCTATCAAATAGTGAATCTATAAACATGCGCTTTCAAACCAATATCAATAAAAACTTTAATGAAAATAACAGCCTTCACTTTTTGGCCGGTGCTGAAACCAGTGATATAAAAGCAGAAGGATCCAGCCAAAGATATTATGGGTATAACTTAGATACAAATTCTTCAATAGCAGTAAATCCAACATCCTATTATACGACTATTTATGATTGGGATACCATGATAGGTAGTTCTGACACCAGTATCAATAAATCGCATGTAAGAAAATTATCTTATTATGGATTAGGTTCTTATGATTTCATGAATAAATATCATATATCTGGAAGTGCACGTTTTGATGATGCTAATATACTTGGAGCTTCAAGAAGTGAAAGAGCAAGACCTTTTTGGTCTTTAGGAGGAAAATGGGACATTAATAAAGAATTTTTCTTAAGAAATGTTAATTGGCTAAATGATCTGGCATTGAGAGTTACTTATGGAGTAGGCGGAAGTATACCAACAGCAGGATTTGGTAGCAAAAAACCTATTATAAGCGTAGGGTCAGTAGATTATAATACAAATTTACCAACTGCTTCTATTTCTACCCCGGAAAATCCAGAAATTACATGGGAGACAACAAAAACAGTAAACTTTGGTTTAGATTATGGTTTCTTTAATAATCGCTTACGTGGTTCTTTTGAATTTTATAAAAAGAAAACAGATAATATTATAGCCAATGTACCATTTAACCCAACTTATGGATGGTCGTATCTGAATTATAATACAGCTTCATTAAAAGGACATGGTATTGATGCTACTTTGTCCGGATTAATAGTAAACTCAGGTTTTAAATGGAACAGTACTTTTAATTTTGCATATAATACTAATGAAGTTACAGATTCGCGTTATAAAGTGACAACAACTAATCAGTATTTAGCTGGGGGAGCAATGCTTGGAGAATCTATAGGAACTATTTACGCGTACCATTGGGCAGGTTTAGATGCTGCAGGACAATCTACTGTTTATAAAAAAGATGGTACAATTGTAAGCTCATCACAAGGTATTTCCAATATTGATAAAGACGATCTGAAAAAAATGGGAACTACTTTCGCTCCTTATTTTGGAGGCTTAATGAATGATTTTTCATATAAAAATTTCAGATTAGGCGTTCAGATTACATATTATGCAGGTCACATATTTAGAAATACGGTACTACAAAACTATCCTTCTTATTCAGGACTTCAGTATGGAGCTGTTGCTAAAGACGAATTAGTTGCACAAAGATGGAGACAGGCTGGCGATGAGGCTTCAACAAATGTTCCGGGACTTGCAAACATTAGTTATAATAGTTTGAACCGTTATCAAATGGCAGATATTAACGTGCTTCCGGCTGATAACGTAAGATTACAGCAAATTTCATTAGGATATAATGTTCCAAATAAATGGATAGAAAAAACTTTTATTAAGTCGTTAAGTTTCAATTTTGCGGCTAGAAATTTAGGTTTGTTATGGGTTAAAAATGATTTAGGAATCGATCCGCAATTTCTGTCAAACAATAACTATAATACGCTTGCACCACAGCGTAACTATACTTTACAGTTTAATTGCAGTTTTTAATTTTAAAAAATAGACTTATGAAATTTCTAAAATCCACACTATATATATTACTTCCGGTACTTTTATTACACTCTTGTCGAGATTACGTAGAAGTAGAACCGGTTGAAAACAACAGAGTTTTAAAATATACCTCTGATTACAGAGGCTTGGCTAATAATTACAGCGCTATAACAGCATCTGGAGGAATTTACCTTTTAGCTAATGCCGATGTCGAATTTCCTGTAACCTATCAAAATACTGTAAATACAATTTGGGCAAACAGTTATACATGGCAGGATAGAATCTACGATCCTTCTCAGGGAGACTCAGACTATATAGCATTATACAAAGCCGTTTATAACAGTAACGTAATTCTTGATGGGGTATGGAGCAGCGAAAAAGGAACTGATGCAGAAAAGAAAGAAATTTATGCCGAAGCTTTTGTGCACAGAGCCTTTGCTTATTTGCAATTAGTAAATACTTATGGTCCTCAGTTTGATCCTGCGTCTGCTAATTCGGAAAAGGCGGTTCCGCTATTATTAAATCCTGAATTATTTTCTTCTTTAGAAAGAAGTACAGTGGGTCAGGTTTACGATCAGATTCTTTCTGATTTAAAAAGTGCCTTGGATAATGATATTCAAGACACACCTCAATATAATGTTTTGCCATCAAAAAGAGCAGTTTATGCATTGCTTGCCAGAACATATCTGTATATGGGATCGTACCAATTGAGTTTGGATAATGCACAGAAAGCACTTGAAATGCAAAGCGGTCTGATTGATTTAAAAACGTTTGCCTCTGGTAATAGTTATCCCGTTTTAACTCAGAATCCAGAGATCATATTTTCTAAAACGCTATTACTTACCTACAAAGGAGCTCCATTATCAAATGATTTACTAAACAGCTTTGAAAGTAATGATCTTCGTTACAATTATTATACTATAGATGGTGCCAACTTTTCTCCTAGATACACAGGCAGAGGTTTTGCAATTGCAAATTATAGCCCGACCACAGGCATCAATATTGGAGTATCCGTTCCTGAAATGTATTTAATTGCTGCCGAATGTTATGCCAGATTAGGACAAACGCAAAAAGCAGTTGATAATCTAAATATTTTAAGAGCAAAACGATACAAGTCTGGAACAGCTTATGAGGTTGCTGCAGCAACGCCGAAAGAAGCATTAGATTTAGCTTTAACAGAAAGACAAAAAGAATTGATTGGGAGAGGATTTCGCTGGTTTGATCAGCGAAGATTGAATCTGGACCCTGTATATCAAAAAACGTATACAAGAGTTTTTAAAACGGTCACCTATACGCTTGAACCTAATAGTGATGGATATGTATTCCCAATCAATCAAAATTACATCGATTTAAATCCGGAACTAGGTAAATAAAAAACACACAAATGTTCAAAAAAATATCAAATATCAAATTACTGGTATTGGCTTTTTGCGCCTTTACCTTACAGGTTACAAGTCAGGAAACAAAGTTGAGATTAACCGGAATGGCTGATATCCCCATTCCGGGGTCAGCTTTAAATATGACCTATGATGCAAAAGGCGGTCCTTTGGAAAATATCAAAGAAATCAATGGTTATGCCTATGTTTTTAATGATTACAGATGGGAAATTGAAGACCTTAAAATGACAAAAAGCGGCACTGTATGGAATGTAGAATACACCGTTCCAAAAAATTGCGGTTTTATGGCATTTAAATTTTATGGCAATACTGATAACGGTCTTGTTACAGATACACAGCAGGACACAGGAAATATGCTGGTTGTTTTTAAAGAGCCAAAAGTAAAAATGCCCGGAGCAGATCTGGCCTGGGCGACTTTTAGAAACAAAGATTTCAATTCGCAGTTTGGCGGTTATTTTAAAGATTTTACCATTACCGGAGACGCCACAGAATATTGGCTGAAAAAAGAAGTTGCAGATCATGGTAACAATTTTCCAAAATTTATTGATACTTATATTAAAGTATTAAAAGTTCAGAAACCAGAGAAATTTGATGAATTAGGACATCGTTTTTTAGGAGATTTTGTTAAGAAGATGAACGGTCAGCCAGAAGAAGTTTTTCTAAAAGTTCACAATTTATACAAGTTTGAACTAAAAGATCAGGTAAAAGCAGATTCTCTTGAAACCGTAATTCAAAAACAATTTCCAAAAGGTGCTTTTCAAAGATTTAAAGCCTTTCAGAAAATTATGCCAATTGCAGATGCTGCAGAGAAAAACAAAGTTATAACGCAATTTTTAGCTGATTTCCCATACACTTCTGATGTGCCTGATTCTCAAAAGTATTTTTATGATAACATTGTAAAGACACAATTTGGATATTATTTTGAGACTAAAGATTACAAAAGTGTTTTGGCTTTAATTCCAACCATGAATTTTGCTAATCTAAATGATGTGTATCATCAAAATATCTCTAAAGCCTTGTATTTAAAAGTGGTTGATCCCGCAGTTATAGAAACAATGGCAGTGCCAATAATTAAACAGATGCAGCAAAAAGTAAATGATTTATCATACATGCAGGGGCTTTACTGGTCACCCAATCAAGCTACAGAAAATGCAAAAACACAGCTTAATAATGAGTTAGTGATTCAGATTCGTATGTATGATATGTTGAAAAAGTATAAAGAAGTTTTAGAAACTTTTGAATTACTGCCATTCGAAAAACGTTATGAAAAAGCAAGTATCAATGATATTCATGTGAGAGCATTGGAAACTTTAAACAAGCCAATTATTGAGGTATTGAAAAATGCAGCAAGAGTAAATGCTTTATCGGAAGACTCAACAACAAAATTAAAAGAAGCGTATTTAAAAGAAGGAAAAAAAGAGGCTGATTTTCCGGCTTATTTAGAGCAGTTGAAAAAAGAAAATAATTCAGAGCAGAAAATTGCATTAATGAATCCTGTTCCTGCTCCGGTGATTAAAGTGCAGAGTGCAGACGGAAAAGCAAAACAATTGGATTTAAACAGTGGTAAAATTATCGTAATTGATTTTTGGGCAACCTGGTGCGGGCCCTGCAAAAAAGCTTTTCCGGCAATGCAGCAATTGGTAACAAATTTTAAAGAAGATAATCAGGTTGAGATCTATTTTATAAGTACGCAGGAAAACAAAGAAGGATATAAAAAAGAAGCATTGGCTTATTTAAAAGAAAAAGGTTTAAAACTGGACACTTATTTTGATTTGGTTAAAAAAGACGGCGGAACGAATAACGAATCGTTTGCTAAATATGCAACCATTTTTAAATCAAGCGGTATTCCTAGAAAAGTCGTGATTAAAAATGGACAGATCCGTTTTGCTTCTGAAGGATATTCCGGAAATCCGGGACAGCTTGTAGATGAACTGACGGAAGTTATTAATGCTTTAAAGAAAGAATAAATTACTTTCGAAACCTTAGATTATTATGAAAAAAATAATTTTACTGTGTATACTCTCAATGGGTATACACAGTTTATCTGCTCAAAAAAAAGCGGTTGACGAGTCTGCTTACCAAACATGGAAAAGAATCAACAGCAAATCGTTATCGTATAATGGAAAATGGATGGCGTACAGCACCGTTTTTCAGGATGAAGAAAAAGAAAACGATAAGCAAATCATTATTCAGGAAACTCCAAAAGGAAAACGTTTGGTGCTGCATAATGTCAGCGATTTAAAATTCATCGGAAAAAAAGACTGGATTCAGTACAGCAAAAATGATAGTACACTTTTGCAAAACTTAAAAACAGGCGTAAAAAAGCTTTGGAAAACAAAACATTATACCAATGCTTTAGAAGGAACAGATATTTTGTATTATACACGCCCAGAAGCTGAAAAAGGAGATTTTTTTCTGCAGCGTTTGGTTTGTTTTAATTTAGAAACCAACGACAGCATTTCTGTAAATAACATTAAATCATCTCGATTTTTAAAGAACAAATCAATTGTTTATGTTCAGATAGAGAAAGATAAAGTGTTTTTAAAACACGGAATTCCCGGAGGAAACCAACAGACCGTTTACAGCGGAAAAGCAGCTGATTTTGGAGATTTTCAATTAAATGGAAATGAAGACGGAGGAAGTTTTACTTTGAAAGGCACCAATAGCGCCGATTTTAATAAGGTGTATTATTTTAGTTTGAAAAACAATTCGGTTAAACCAATATTGAATTATGATGATGTTAAATTAAATGATCCGGCATATTCGATTGCTAAAACCGCATACGGATTAAGTGAAAACACTAATTTTATTCAGTTACAGGTTTTTGGAAACAAACGTCCTGAAAACACGCAAATAGCAAAATCAGGAGTAGAGATTTGGAGATCTAATCAGGGAACAATGGAGCGCAGGCAAGAATTGTTACGAAATTCAAAAACACTGCCCGGTGAACCAAAATTTCTTTACGATATCAAAAATAATAAAGTTATTAAATTGGCTTCCGAAGGAGAGTTTGATCAGGTAATATTTCCGGAATCGGCTGATTTTAAAGTGCTTTTTGCTATTGATAAAAAACCGTATACTGTAGAAGTAGACTGGACTTTTAACGAACGCAATGATATTTATTGGATCGATGCTTCGACTGGAAAAGCTACAAAAGTACTAACAGGAGTTTTTGGAGGTATAGCATGGAATCCGCAGGGAAGTTTCGCTGTTTTTTATGATGAAAAACAAAAAGAATGGATGGTTTTTGATAGCACGTCAAAACAGTTTAAAAACGTAAGTTCTCAAGTTCCTTTCCCTGTTTTTGATGATAATGTAGATATGAAATCTTCTAATACGGCTTTCGGAATAGCAGGCTGGTTAAACAATGGAAATTCTGTCGTTATATACGATCAATTTGATATGTGGGCCATTGATCTTACCAATCAAAAAGCTCCTTATTGTATTACCCAGGGTTACGGAAGAAAAAATAAGGTCGAACTTCGATATAGTGAAAGCGGTTATATAGGCAATTTGGACCAGAAAAAATCAATTACATTAATAGGTTTTGATATCGTAAATAAATCGAAAGGAGTTTACAAATTTGCCAATAATACCGTTACTAAAATAGTTGCCAATCCGGAATATAATATAAGAGTTGAAGTAGTTTCGGGAGATAATTCGAGCGTATTATTTTCAAAAGAAAGTTATACAATTTTTCCCGATTTATGGTGGGCAAATGCTAGTTTTGGGTCACAGCAAAAAATTACCGATATCAATCCGCAGCAAAAAGAATATGCCTGGGGAACTTCAAAGGTACTGACTTGGAAAAGTTTTAGCGGAAAAGAAAATCAGGGAAATCTCTATCTTCCGGATAATTACGATAGCAAAAAAACATATCCGGTACTAGTTCATTTTTACGAAAAACATACCGAAGATTTTAATACTTATCAGGCACCGGAGGTTAGTACATCAAACATCAATATTCCAACGTATGTAAGCAGAGGGTATATTGTTTTTCAGCCAGACGTACATTATATATATGGAGAACCAGGAAACAGCACATATAACGACGTGATTAGCGGAATTGATTATTTAATTTCGAAAGGTATTACCGAAAAAGGTAAAATTGGTATTCAGGGACATAGTTTTGGCGGTTACGAGACGTCTTTTTTATTGACTAAATCAGATATTTTCAGTTGTGCCATTGTAGGTTCCGGAGTAAGTAATTTTACTTCCAATTATCCGGTTATGAGATCAAACGGAATCTCAACGATGTTTAAATACGAAGCAGATCAATATCGTATGAGCAGTTCTTTGTATGATAATTTAGAGGGATACATCAAAAATTCCCCTCTTTTTTCCGTTAAAAACATCAAAACGCCAGTGCTTATTTTTCATAATGATAATGACCGGGCTGTGCCGTATCAGGAAGGTCAGTCGTTGTTTTTTGCACTTCGCCGTTTGGGTAAACCTGCTTTATTGGTCAATTATAAAAAAGAAGGACATTCTCTTGAAGATACTGCCAACAAAAAAGACTGGACAAACAAAATGCAGCAGTATTTTGATTATTACTTAAAGGCTTCAGTAAAACCTGACTGGATGTAATAAAAACCGATACATGATTATAATGCTAAAGACTGTTATTTGAGGGTTTCTTATGAGGCCTTCAAATGGACAGCAGGAATTTCTTATACCAAATTCAAGAAAAATCAATCAAAAAAAAGAACATTAGAAATCAATAAACATGAAAGTAAAAGTATTTTTAGTGCATTTTATGGTACTGGGTTTAACTCAGCTATCTGCACAATTTAAAACAACAATTCCGTTGCGGAAAGATGTGGTAAACGGAACTTTAAACAACGGAATGCAATATTTTATTCTGCATAACGAATGGCCAAAAGACAGAGCTGATTTTTATTTTGTTCAAAATGTCGGAGCGATTTTAGAAGACGACAATCAAAATGGTCTGGCTCACTTTTTAGAGCATATGGCTTTTAATGGAACAGAACACTTTAAAGGAAAAGGCATCATTAATATGCTGGCAAAACACGGTGTTACTTTTGGTCGTGACATTAATGCCTACACAGCGCATGACGAAACGGTTTACAATTTAAGCAATGTACCGGTTAAAAATCCTGCCTTATTAGATTCCTGTTTATACGTTTTACACGACTGGTCTGGTTTTTTATCTTTGAAGGATGCCGAAATTGATGCCGAAAGAGGCGTAATTCATGAAGAATGGCGTACAAGAAGAAATGCCGATTTAAGAATTGGATCACAATTGGAACCTGTTATTTACAACGGCTCAAAATACGGGAAAAGAGATGTGCTGGGCGATATGGAGCTTATCCAGAATTTCAAATACAAACAATTAAGGGATTATTATAAAAAATGGTATCTGCCCAGCCATCAGGCTGTAATCATCGTAGGAGATATTGATCCTGCCAAAATAGAACAACAGGTTAAGAAAATAATGGGTTCAATTCCAATGTCTCACAATCCTGCAGAACGTACTTATGAAGCAATTCCGGACAACGATAAATTGTTGTATAAACTGGCTTTGGACAAAGAAGCCCAGAAAACATCAATCTCATTAAATTTTAAAAAGAGCAAACCTGCAGTTCAGGATTTTACTGCATTTGAAAATAGTATTGCGCAACAACTGGCTTTGCAAATGATGAACAATCGTTTTAGAGAATATACAGTCAATAATGAGACGGCGTTGCTTGGTGCAGGTTTAAGTTATTCTGGTTTAACCCGTTTGACTTCTTTTTTTACCTTAACAGTAAATCCTAAAAACGGACGGTTGTTAGAAGCTTTTCAACAAGCGTTTACCGAATATGAGCGTGCCATTCAAAACGGTTTTACAAAAGAAGAACTGGATCGTGTAAAAGAAAATATGCGTACCAGTTATGAAAATCAGTTAAAAAACAAAGATAAAATTGGTAATGAAAACTGGGCTTCGCAATTGCAGAATTATTTTTTAGAAGCTTCGCCGGTAATGAGTTTAGAAGACGAAGTGGAATTTGTAAAAACGACTCTGGTAAAAGTAGATGGTAATGAAATCAATAAAGTATTTCGTGCACTTCCGACAGAAAAAAATCAGGTTTTAACCGTTTCAGGACCGGAAAAAGAAAATAGTACCTATCCAGCAGAAGCTGATTATATAGCGGTAATGAAAAAAGTAAAAGAGCAAAAGTTAGAACCTTATACTGAAACAATTGCTAATACTGATTTGGTGACCGATAAACTTACGGCAAAAACAATTGCCAAAAGATTTGAAATTAAAGGAATCAAAGAAGCAAAAGGATATATTTTAGATAATGGAGCCAAAATAATTATCTATCCAACCACTTTGGCACAGGATCAGATTCTTTTTTCAGCGTTCAGTCCGGGTGGTATTTCATTATTGCCGCAACAAGACCTTGCCTCGTCGCAAATTGCAACAGTTTTGGCCAAAAACTCTGGATTAGGAGATTTTAAAGTTACCGATTTACAAAAACAACTTTCAGGGAAAACAGTAAAAGTGAGTCCGTTTATTGGAGAACATTACGAAGGTTTTAGCGGAAGTGCCGTAAAAAAGGATTTAGAAACACTTTTAGAACTGACTTATTTATACTTCAAAAACCCAAGATTTGAAGCGCAGGCTTACAAACGAATCATCGATTATTACAGCAATGCACTAGAGAATGTAACAGATGATAACAGTAAAATTTTTGGCGATACAATCGCTTTATTAGATACCAATCACAGCAAAAGAACTTTCCTTTTAAGCAAAGAAAACCTTGGAGAACTAAAGTTTGATGACGCTGCTAAAATCTACAAAGAACGTATTTCAAACGCTTCAGATTTTACATTTGTTTTTGTTGGAAATATTGCTGAAAATGACCTGGAAGTAATCAATAAATATTTGGGAAATATAGCAGGAAATAAAACTCAGGAAAAGTTTATCGATCATAAAACAGGAATGGCAAAAGGATTCTCTAAAGAAAAACTAATAAGAGAAATGAGCGTTCCCAAAACCAGTATTTATGTACATCTGGAAAACAGAAATGTGGCCTTTTCTGAGAAAAATCAAATTATGGCGTATATACTTTCTCAATTATTAGACAAACGTTATTTAGATAAAATCAGAGAAGACGAAGGCGGAAGTTACGGCGTACAAACACAAAGTTCATTATCTAAAAGCCCGAGTCCTGTTTTTTCTCTTGCTGTAAGCTTTGACTGTAATCCTGAAAAAGATAGCAAACTGCTTCAAATTGTGTATGATGAATTGGGGATTATTTCAAAAAATGATGTGTCAGATAAAGATCTCTCAGATATAAAAGAGGACTTAATAAAAAGCAATCAGCAGAATATTAAATCAAATTCTTATTGGATGAACACAATTGTAGATCAGTTAAAAACAGGAGATAAATTTGTTAGCAGCGATGCTTATGAAAATTTAATAAGAAGTATTTCTGTAAAAGACATTAAAAAATACGCAGGAGATGTATTGCCAAGTGCTGACAAAGTAGAAGTTGTGATGCAGCCTAAAGAGCCAAACGATTCTAATTAATATTATAAGAACGGCAATTCCTTACTTTAATTTAATAGTCTCTAAAAGAAAAACTTACGTTTTTTTTAAATTTGAATTAGTATAAAAATTTGTAGACTAAAAAGAGCTGTCTTGCCGGACAGCTCTTTTAAAATTATCAGCTTGTAGCCTAACGGGACAATTTCCGAACCTTTTTACTGATGATCTAGAGATGTATAAAACAAAAAAGCTCCAGATTTCTCTGAAGCTTTTACTCAGTAGCGGGAAGCATTGAAATATCTAACCAGATTGTTCAAGATTATTATAAAATCGTTTGTTGATAATATTATTAAAGTTTTACTGCTAAAAGTTCTTCACCTAATTTATGTAAAGCTGTCTCAATTTTTTTTGTTGTTGCTTCGTTCGGCTTTCTATGACCACTTGCATAGTGTTGAATTTGTTTTTGGTTAATTCCAGTTATTCTTTCTAAAGCTGAATTTGTAAAGACACCTTTGTAGTAGCTTAATAAACTTACAGTATCAAATTGATATACTATTTCATAGTCACCTTTTAAAACTGTAGGTATATTTTCGGATGTATTATATTCTTTAATTAAACGAATAGAATCTAAAACTGATTTTTTGACCTCCTCTACAGTTTCTCCTCCGGCGTAAATTCCCTCAACATTGACTGCGTAAGCAGAAAATAAATTATCCGTTTTTTCGATTATTATTTTAATTGCTCTCATGATATATAAAACTTAAGTATAATGTATGTGATATGTGTGATATGTGTTTCTTTCTCTATTGCGGTTTTCCGTACTTCAGTAGAGTATTTTCAGTCTCTGTTCTTTATCTTTAAAATAATAATGATAGTTGATTTTGCATTCTGTTACATTCTAAATCAACCGTGATCATTTATAATCCCATTTCTTTAACATTTTTTTTCTTAATCCTTCTCCAATTTCTTTTGCACCATGAAATGGTACGGGGTATTTTCTACCATCTTTTTCGTAGATGTAGTGGCTACCTTCTGCCTTCAAAAACATCCAACCACATTTCTTAATTTGGCGATGTAACTCCGATGATTTCATAGAACAAGTTTTTATAAACACAATTCGAAGATAGTAAAAATACTATCAAGAAATATATTTTTTGATGTTTTAAATTCCTTTATAGAAATTCGATCATCCAATTTTCTGAGAGTTATCACGAAGAGTTGTTTCAAAGTATTTAAAAACAAAAAAGCTCCAGATTTCTCTGAAGCTTTTACTTAGTAGCGGGAACAGGACTCGAACCTGTGTCCGCCGCGGCGGATATGAGCCCGACGAGTTAATTGTTGAGAATCAAATTTTTAATAAATTCTCTTCCAATTCCAGTTTTTAAATATTTTTCTTTTTTGATAGCTTCAGCTTTTGCATCGAAAAATTCAACATAAATTACTTTCCATGGTCTAAATTTTAGAGTGTAACCTTTTGTTTCAAGAACATTATGAGATTTAAATCTTTCGATTAAATTGGAAGTAAAACCAGTATAATTTTTCTTAAATTTTTCAGAATAAAGAATGTAAACAACAAATTCAGCCATATTTCAAA
>NZ_QJHK01000001.1 GCF_003202435.1 Flavobacterium cheongpyeongense | reverse complement strand
ACCGGATAAAATTCGATAGAACAAACCAAAAATTATATTTTTTAGTACATCGAATTCTCAATAAAGTAGTCGAAAACAAGCTGAACTAGGTTAAAACCTCGTAAAGCCTTGAAGAATAAAGAAAAAAAAAACGTTCCGATTATTTATATCGGAAAACAATGATTTAAAATCAATATATTTGAAAAAAAGAATGTCTGAGAAATACAAAGTCATTGATAGTACAGTGCCCACTATACGTGATTTTAAAAAGTATACCTCAAAAAAATTAATAAAAGCAATACAATAACATCCATAAAGCAGGAGAGAATGGTTATTAAAAAAATTTAGTTTTGAAGCTCAAAAATCAGGAAGAGCTAAGAATTATAAATTGTGAAAAGATGGATTTCATCCCGTTATCTTAGATACTTTGGGAAAAATAGAACAACGTGTAAACTACATCCATTATAATCCAGTTGAAGCAAAAATTGTTTTTTATGAACGAGATTATGTAAATAGTAGTTATAGAAATTATGAAGAAGACAACACTGTTTTTTGTAACCTAAATATTGAACCTTTATGGTAATGTATTTAATAGAGGTTGCAAACGCTACGATTTATCTTTTAAGTAAAGTAGGAACTCGTTGCAAACGAACCCAGAGGGGAATTATGTCAGCATTTGGAGCTTTTAATGGGATGTACTGAATAAGAATTTTGTATTGATTCTGAAAGTCTGCATAATAAGTAACGTTTTCACCCAATCTAGTCTTTACCTTCCAAATAAGGAGCTAAAATTGATTTATCAAACGTGGTATAATTGGTCCCCAAAGTCGAAATATAAAGGATCAAAAGTAGCATTTGGGTGCGAGCATCATGCTTTGAACATAATTCTGCCAATCTGCTGAACGTTATACATAACCAAGCCGATCAGGTTTGATCTTAACCGTTTACGCTTTACCTGATAAACGAAGCATTAGCCCAAAAACTTCATGGCTAGTAAAGAAATCAAGTGTCTAAAATAGATTTAGTCAAAAAATACTTATTTTTGTTCATCAGGATTTGGGTTTTGCAACACTAAATTATGACCTTTCGAGAAGCCATTAATTTGCCTTCTCTTCTATCAGACAACAATCATTATTTTATAATGGATTCAAAATATTTATTTTTTTTCATTTTAGCACTATTCTTATTTTCTTGCGATGATAATGAAACTCCTGTGGTGGATACGAATGTAACCAATCCTGTTTTGATTGAAATTAATAAACTAAGGGTAACAGGATGTAAATGTGGCGATGATGATATGCCTCCTGTACCTGAATTAGTAAGCAACTCTATATTGACCCATACCGCCATCAATTATGCTCATGATATGAATGTACGGAATTATTTTTCCCATATTTCCCCAGAAGGAACAAGCCCAATACAAAGAGCCATTACCTTAGGTTATACAGGAAACTTTATTGGTGAAGTTATTGCCCGAAATTATAGTAATCCTGCAGAGGTGGTAGCCGGATGGAAGAATAGCATTGATCATTGCAAAGCTATGATGAGCAGTACTTATATTGAAATGGGTGCAGGTAAATCCGATAATGTATGGGTGGCCAATTTAGGAAAGTAAATCTTTTGTATTTTCATTCTTCTCTTCTTTTAAACAAAAAATATTACTGCATCTTATACCCTCATAATGATTTAAAATTCCGAAAATTTTCTGGGATAATTATGAAAAGCGGCTATTCTTTATTAACCAGCCTCGCATCTGTAATTCGTGTTATTTAACAGATAAACAAAATATTATAAATCTATATTTCCAAAAGAACATCAAAATATCATTTATTTCATTTTAAAATTACGAATTTCACATTTTTTTTATTGCTATTATGGTCATTTTCACCAGAACTAAGCAGGAATTATCTCATTTAAATAGGTAATTATCATATTTTAATCAAAAATATTCAAAAATAACTATTTATTTAAGAAATATTTAATAAAATAACTAATTATCAATATCTTAGCTAATATAATTTATTAACTATAAAACCACTTATTTATGAAAAAAACAATCTTATTTGCGGCATTATGTGTTATGTTTATGAGTTGCGATGCAAACGAAAGCAACGAGTCTGAGGTTAAGGCGAACTGGTCATCCTCTGCCCAGTATGCGACCTGGTCAAATGGTGGGTACACTGTGTACAACAATATATGGGGTTCGGGTGCCGGCAGCCAGTCTATTTGGGCAAACAGTTACAGCCAATGGGGAGTTTGGGCTAATCATCCTAATACTGATGGCATTAAATCTTATCCAAATTCTACCAAATATATTGGTAAAACCCTTAGTACTATCAATACGCTTAGTACTAGCTTTAATGCTACTACACCCGCTGGTGGTGCATGGGAATCATGTTACGATATCTGGGATAGTGCCAAATCACATGAAATTATGTTATGGCTGAATTATACCGGAAATGCAAATGGCAGTGGTAATGTAAAACCAATTTCGTATAATTATTCAGCTACCGGAACTGCAATTGCAGTTTATACCAATCAAAGTATTGGAGGTCATACGTGGAATGTCTTCCGTGGTAATAATGGTTCAAATAATGTATATTCTTTCTTACGCACATCAAAAACAAACAGTGGTACTATTGATGCCAAGGCTATTTTGAACTGGATAAAAAGCAAAGGATGGTTTGGCAATATTACTGTTGGCGATGTTCAATATGGATTTGAAATAACCTCTTCTTATGGTACAAACGGATCGGGGTTAAATTTTACCTGTAATAGTTATTCTGTTACCAGTAACTAATTCTTCATCTAATCCCAATTATAACGCATTGGGTGTAACCAGTTTTTGATTATAATTTTTCGTCAGTTCGGATAATTTTCGATAGAAAACACCCGAACTGACGTTTTGAATAGTGTCAGCAAAAGGGTCAAAAATAGCTCCTATCTTGTGTTTCATAACTATTTTAGCCGTTTTTTGGGAAGAATTAGAATAAAAATACAGGATTAACAGTTCAAGGATAAAAACAGTTTTATAATTTAAGCAGACACCGTTTTTCGAAAGGCTATTTTAGTTTTGATTGCCTGCTACTATGACGGCGGAAATCCCCGAAAACATTTACTACCGCCGTAATTTATTATCCAAACTGACTGCCGCAAATACGGAGGGTCTTATAAAAATATGCAGTTTAAAATGGTTGAGTAAATTAATCACTCGAAGCCTTTTCCTAATCTGTAATTTAACACTAATCCAAAGTTGTCCGGAATCACTATATTCTCAATTGATTTATTGTACGTACAGATGACCCTGAAATTATCTGAAAGATGAAATCCGGCCAGAAAGTTTAGTGACTTAGAGGTTCTGTAACCTCCGCCAAATTCTACTTTATTTTTGTAATTGATTAAAAGATTTAAGTCGGCCTGAAATGGCGCTCCCTCTGCATATTTGAATAAAACACTAGGATTAACCAGTACTTCTTCAAAACGGTTTGTAAAAAACTTATAGCCAAAATAACTGTAATACACGTTTTTTAAATTGGTATTATTATTCGAATTAAAAGCAGAACTTAACAAATTTGGCGATGACAATCCGAAATAAATCTGGTCGCGGTTGTATAAAAAACCAACTCCAAACGTAGGTGTAAAACTGTTTATGTTTTCCTGAAATTCAGGGTCATCTTGGATCCCAAGCTTTGTTAAGTTTTCATTGTAAAGCATGGCTCCCGCTGTAACTCCAAACGAAATTATATTAGGATCGTATGCCCACCATTTTCCGTATTTATAATCAGAATCATAATAGATTTTATAGGAATAGGATGTAAAGAAACTAGCCGTATTGGTTACGCCTATCTCGTCATAAGAAATTCCTGCTGCCAAACCAATTTTCTCTCCCCAGGTTAATTTATTTACGGAGAAGTCAAAATTCTTTGGACTTCCGTCTATCGAATTAAAATATCCGTTTGTGGTCATAACCATATCAATAGTATTATAATATCCGGCATGGGCAGGATTTATGAGAACGGCATTATAATTATAACTTGAAAAAACAGGCGTCTGCTGTCCAGAAGCGCTTTCTAAAACAATGATTGTTATAAATAGGGCTAAGATTATATTGATTTTACTTTTCATGAATTAACGTTTTAAAACAAGATATCCCTTGGTTTTCTTAAAGTGATTGGGCTGTTCTGTGCGGATTTCAAAGAAATAAGTTCCTTCTGGCAGTTGATTAGCTCCCAGGCTTCGGCTTTTATTGGCAATTCCGGTAAATACATTTGTTGAATTATTGTAGTCTTTGGTTTGGAAAACCAAATCGCCCCAGCGGTTGTAAATCAGGATCTCGTTGTTTGGATAATCTGTTATATCGTCAATTTCCCAAAAATCATTTATGCCGTCTCCGTTTGGTGAAAAGCCATATTTTGTTTCATCTTTTTCTAAAGGAATAACTGTTATGGTAACAGAATCTTCTGCCTTACAGCCGTTCGAATTCGTAAAAACAACCTTATAAGTTGTTGTTTCTGTAGGTTTTGCAATTGGGTTTGCGATTTCAGCAATGCTCAGTCCTGTTGCTGGTGACCAGGAAAAAGTTCCTTTTTCTAATGCCAAAGCATAAAGCTGCACTGTTTCACCTTCGTTTATTTGTACATCATCACCAGCATCCACTAACACCGGATCAATAAATAGCTGAAAAGAACAGTTTGAAGTGTTATTGTTTTTATCTGAAACTTTTATAGTAATTGTCATTCCATCAGAAAATAAACTTCCAGGATTTGGTGTTTGTGTGATGATTGGATTTGGATCCGTATTATCAGTTGCAAAAATCATTTTTGTATAATCCGGAACTGTGTTGAGACTGCAATCCAATACCTGATCTGTAATACATGAAAAAGCTGGTGCTTCGGTATCTTGTAAAATATGGATTTTAAATGAACAAGATGCCGGATTTCCGCTGTTATCAGAAACATTCATAGTAACACTCATTCCATCAGTAACATTTGTTCCGGCGATTGGTGTTTGGGTTATTGTTAAATTCGAGTCGCAATTATCCGTTGTAACAATCATTGATCGATAATCCGGTAAAACAGTTCCAAAAGCTAAATTTTGATCTGCAATACACGTAATTAATGGCACTGTTACATCTGCAGAAGTATTTACTTTAAAACTACAAATTGAACTATTATTCGAAACATCTTTGGCAGTAATGGTAATCGTCATTCCGTCTGTAAAAACACTTCCCACAGAAGGACTTTGTGTAATTATTGGTGAAGAATCGCAATTATCATTTGCTGAAACTAAAGGCGTATAATCTGGAATTATGCTGCCACATGATAATTTCTGATCTCCAATACAGGTAATTACAGGTGAAGTCGTATCTGCGGAAGTGGTTATTTTAAAACTACAAATTGAACTATTATTCGAAACATCTTTTGCAGTAATGGTAATTGTCATTCCATCTGTGAAAACACTTCCTGGCATTGGATTTTGTGTCAGAACTGGCGACGCATCACAATTATCAGTCACTGTTATTAAGGTTGTATAGTCCGGAATTGTACTTCCGCATGACAATACCTGATCTCCAATACAGGCAATTACAGGCGGGATTCCATCTGCGGAAGCGTTAACTTTAAAACTACAAATTGAACTATTATTCGAAATATCTTTGGCTGTAATGGTAATTGTCATTCCATCTGTGAAAGTACTTCCTGGCATTGGATTTTGTGTCAGAACTGGCGACGCATCACAATTATCAGTTACTGTTATTAAGGTTGTATAATCCGGAATTGTACTTCCGCATGACAATATTTGATCTCCAATACAGGCAATTACAGGCGGGATTCCATCTGCGGAAGCGTTAACTTTAAAACTACAAATTGAACTATTATTCGAAACATCTTTGGCTGTAATGGTGACTGTCATTCCAGGTGTAAAAGCACTTCCTGCCATTGGATTTTGTGTGTAGGTAATCGTTCCGAGACAATTATCTGTGGCAGAAACCAAACTCCTGTAATCCGGTAATATGCTTCCACAAGCTAAGTTTTGATCTGTAATACAGGCAATAGCTGGA
Organism: Flavobacterium cheongpyeongense; assembly: GCF_003202435.1. GTDB lineage: Bacteria > Bacteroidota > Bacteroidia > Flavobacteriales > Flavobacteriaceae > Flavobacterium > Flavobacterium cheongpyeongense. The sequence goes on along the minus strand of NZ_QJHK01000001.1, from coordinate 547,288 downwards.
GGTGTAAGATCTGGTGTGGCTAAATGTACATTAAAACTGCAGGTATCAAAATTTCCTGATTCATCTGTATATTTTATTTTAATTAAAATTCCGTCATAAAATGGAGTTCCTGGTGCTGGTGTTATTTCATATTGTACATTTTGACTGCAATTATCGTCCAAATTCATCATTGGATCTATCGCGTAATTCGGAATAACGTCTCCGCAGTTTAAAGTCACATTCGCAGGACATGTAAATGTTGGAGGTGCTGTATCTGTGCCAGAAGCGTTTATAATAATACTACAATTGCTGATATTTCCCGCTTTATCTTTTGCTGAAAAGTCGATCTGCATTCCGTCAAAAAAAGTTGATCCTTCTCCAGGATATTGTGTTAATTCTATAGTACCAGCTGTATCATCTCTAACATTCAATAAATTTAAATAATCAGGAACTAGAGACCCACAAGCTAAAAGTTGATTTCCCGGACAGATTAATACGGGTGCCAGATCTGCATTAGCGGCTATTGTAAAAGTGCATGTCTCTTCATTTGTACTGCTATCTGTTGCTTTTAAAGTGATCGTTTGTACACCTCCTGTATATACCGTTCCAGGTACCGGACTTTGTGTTATTATTGGATTATTATCGCAATTATCAGTTACAGTAACAGCTGTTTTATAATCTGGAATTACATCTCCAATGGCAAGAATTTTATTTGAAGGGCAATTAGTCATAACAGGTTTTTCTGTATCATTAACTACAGTTTTCCCATATATAACATAGGCTTTTCCCGGGTCTTCGTTTATTTTAATCGATTCAAATGGTGAGTAATATTTATTGTTTCCAATAATAATATCATCAAATCCGTCATTATTAATGTCCCCTGCAAAACTTGATGCCGTTTTATAAGGATAAAATCCAATATTTATTTTTAATCCATCTTTAGGTGTCAGAGTAGAAAGATCAACACCGGTAGTCCAGGTATTTTTACCATACAAGAGGTTCACTGTACCATCAGTCTCTTTAAAAATATAGTCGTCGATTCCGTCTTTATTAAAATCTCCAATTCCCCCAAAATCATTAACACCAGATCCGGACAAGATTTTAAATCCGTTAGTACCATCCAGATTGTTTAGATTTACAGAAGCCGGAAAACCCGAAGAACCAAAAAGAATATAAATGCCACTAAAAGAAATATCATTAAGTCCATCGTGATTTAAGTCCCCTACTTTGCTGATGGTCCCATATTTTAATGATGCTGATGAATGTGTGGCAACAAATCCGTTACTTCCGTTTAGATTATCAACATTAAACGTTCCTGGAAATCCTGAACGTCCATAAATCACATACTTTTTTACACCATCATAAGTTGAAACGGCAATATCAGGAATTCCGTCTCCGTTTACATCCCCTAATCCCGTAACCGATCTTCCTACTTTATCAGTCGAACTACTTGTAATCAGGCATCCGTTAGTTCCATTGATATCAGTCCCTAAAATTAAAGCCGGAAAACTTCCGTTTTTACCATAAATAACAAATACTTTTTCAACGTATCCTGTTCCTGCAAGTGCTATATCATCAAAGCCATCGTTATTAAAATCCCCAATAGCATCAATACTATATCCTGCCGCTTCATAGTAATTATTTCCCATGAAAGTAAAACCGTTGCTGCCATCTAAATTTGATAAAAGCATTTCAGCCGGAAAGCCGCTTGATTTTCCAAATATTACATATAGCGCCCCTACGTTCCAGTTAGCTCCTTTTCGGGTTGGTGCACTGAACATAAAGTCATCTATTCCGTCTTTATTTAAATCCCCTGCAGCTGAAACCTTATATCCGGTCTGATCATCGGCTTTGAGGTTAATATCGTCTATGATTTTAAATCCATTAGTACCATTTAGATATTTTAAATCAACAACAGACGGAAATCCAGTTGATTTACCAAAAACAACATATATTTTTGATTTTATAAAGTCATTCGTATTGCTAAAAGTCCCAGAAAAAGGGTAAGAACTGCCCATAGCACTTACAATAAAATCGCTTATCCCATCGCCGTTTACATCTCCCGCTTTATCAACACTGTAACCTGTGTTTACAGTTCCATTTTCTCCAATAATTGCAAATCCGTTAGAGCCGTCTAAATTTTCGGGTGAATAAGTCAGTGTTTTGCAGTCAGGTGCCGGCGGAGGGCTTTTCAATTTTACCAAAAAAGTACACGAATTTGTATTGCCGGCTAAATCAGTAACTGTAATTGTAACATTTGTATCTCCTGTAAAAAGAGTGCCCTGCGGTGGATTTTGTGTAATGCTTAAATCGTAGTTATTTACATAGGTACAATTATCAATTAAATTTGGCAATAAAGAAACATAATTTGGAAGGGATGTATTTGCAAAAAGCTGCTCATTTATTGGACAACTGATTGTAGGTTTTACAGCATCAATGCGATCTATTTTTTCACCATAAAAAATATAGGCATTTCCTTTATCTCCGTAATAATCGGCATTTCTTATATATCCTAAAATAAAATCGTTTTTGCCATCCTGATTAAAATCACGAATTCCGGCAACATCACATCCAAAAATATTCGTTGAATAGCCATCGTAGCTATCAAAAATCTGATATCCAATAGTGTTTAGAATCGTCTTTTCCATAACAATTCCTGTTGAAGTACTCCCTCCAAATACAACATAAACAGATCCGTTGTTAGCAATACCTCTTTTTGATGAAATGGCAATATCACTTTTACCATCATTGTTTACGTCAAAAATTCCTGCTACAGTAAACCCAAACTGACTTCCTAAGTCTTTTCCCTGAAATATAACTCCTGTACTGGTGTTAAGACTTTCAATAGTAAAAGTAGCCGGAAACGTACTTCTGCCAAAAACCACATACGCCTCACCTACACTATTTTGGCCAGCCAGGGCTTTACCTGGTGCACCAATAATAAAATCATCAATTCCGTCAGCGTTAAAATCGCCAACTGCAGCTACAGATTTGCCCAGATTGTTATAAGAACCTGAATTGGTAATCACAAAGCCATCCGCAGCATTTAAAGATTCTAATTGAATAATAGCTGGAAAAACCGAATTTTTCCCAAAAAGTACTACAACCCTTCCCGCACCATAATCAAGGCCTTCAGCATAAGAAGGGCAACCAATAATCAAATCGCCTATACCATCATGATTTACATCTCCGGCGTTACGCGCTGTTGAATCCGTTCCTGAACCCGACTGTAAATATCCTTTGATGGTACAACCATTAGCTCCTGACAACAACGACGTATTTAAACTGCTTACTGAAGCATTACCGAAAATAATGTAATAATTGGTTTTTCCACTGAGATTTTCAGTAATCACAACATCTGGTATTCCATCATGGTTGACATCTCCAGCGGCACTAACATCCTTTACTGTTGTAGCAGCAGCGGCATCTAACGTAATAAAGAGCCCCTTACTATTATCAATATCGGTTCTGTTATAAAGAGGCAGGAAACCTGAATTTTTGCCATAGAAAATAAAAGCGGTTCCTTTTCCTCCACTATTGAAATTATCCCCAACAATGATATCATCAATCCCATCCTGATTAAAATCGCCGACAGAACTAATCATAGCTCCCAATTTTTCTTCAGCAATAACGCCTCGTATCACAAAGCCATTGGTTCCGTTTAAGGTAGCAACATCAAATGAATCGAATGAAAATCCTGATCCCCCAAAAACTACGTATATTTCACCTACATTCGATAGCCCTCCAAAATCGGCTCCCGGAGCCCCAATCATTATATCAGGAATCCCGTCACCATTTATATCTCCTGCCGACTTTGTTTTAAATCCTAAATCGTCCTTAGCAGCCTTTCCATCGATTTTAAATCCATTTGCACCGTCTAAAATCGACTTAGCTACTTGCGGACAGCCATTTTGTCCGTATACAATTGCTGTTGACCAAAAAAATAACAATAGCCCTAAAACAGCCTTCAAACAAGGGAATATTCTATAGTTTTTTATCATATTAATGTTCTGGTTTATCTAAATTATAAAGGGCAAAACTAGCACACACCGAAATTTTGTACATCACTATAAATAATGATTTTTAATGACGAGTCCAGCTTCCAAATAAAATTAAGAGGAGTCTTGATACTAAGTAAATCCCTGAAAAAAACCGAAATGCATTGCTTCATACTGTTTATCCCCTAAGAAATGGTGTTATGAAAAATTAAAGTGCAAAGCAGATGTCTCTTAATTTGTGTTTTTTTGTTTTCTTGTAAGAAGTAAATCTGTCAAAAGTTTCCCCATTTTTCAGAAGTCTTCGTATAACAGCAAAGAGCAATTACATGCATAATTCGGTATTGCAAACAATAGAAAAAGCGGATAATCCTGTCGTTAACGTCTTAGATTCAAAATTATTTACCCAAAAAAATGATACTGACTTTGCGGTAAAATCGGAAGACTTTCAGAATTTTGTTTTTAAAATAAATTCTGAAATGACGCAAATTCAGAGACATTTGCCAACAGTATAAAGAAACCATTTGAAAGCAGGTTTTTTTTGTATTTTAGCTAAAAATAATAATTTGATGAAAAGTTTCGAGGAAAAAAGAAATTTGCTTTTAGAAATGATTGCTTTTTCTACAATTGATGGACAATTGCATAGAAGAGAGTATAATTTTTTGTTGCTTATTGCTCAGGAACTTAATATCAATAAGGATGTTTTTAATGATTTATTTCATCAGGAGTTACCGCAAACACCTTTGAAATCAGAGTTCGAACGTATTCAGCAATTCTACAGATTGGCTTTACTGATGCACAGTGACGGTACTTTGCATGCTAAAGAAGAAGAAGCAATCCAGCAGATAAGTCTGAATATGGGGTTAAATCCTGTAGCAACCAACCGTATTTTGAAAATAATGAAAAGTGGTTCTTCTCCAATAATCAGCCCTGATAGGATATTGAGTATTTTCCAGGAGCAGCATAATTAGTTTTTTTAATAAAATGCAATTATCAAAATTACTTTTGTACCCGTAATTTCATTTTCAGAGTTTGTGACATCTTCATACACTACTGCAGTTATGAATCTGTCATTCCAAATTTCCAACCGTTTGTCAATGAACTGTGTCGAGAAAACATCGACACGAATTAAATCTATACGTTTTTTTGGACTGTTAGGGAATTAAGTTCTAATCAGGTGACTATTTCTTCTTTGTCGAAAAGGATTTATATCATTCAGATAGAAAATATTTCTGGAAAAGCAACTACCCGAAAAGTAGTCAAAAATGCTATTTTAGTATTTTATACCATATTATGTATCTAAAAAAATAGTCCCGTCTACTCGTTATTTTTCTCCAATACTTCCTCAAAAAACAGATGCTGCCTCTTTTGTGTTTTTAATTCTAATACCGCTCTTTTGAAACTTGTGTGCATAAAAGATGATATGTAACTTTTTTCAAAAAAATCATTATTTTAAATCATCTTCTTCCATTTTCTATTGCTTATTTTTGTGGCTAGAAACTGTCGGATTCATTTCGTTTTAAATTTTCTAATTATGTTCCAAAAAACTGCTTTTGCTTTTCTCTTAGTATTTCTTTTAAATTCATGTGCTGTACAGCAAAAGGCGCTTTCTGCAGACGACTGGTATGCTTTTACAAAAACCAGTACTGAAAGGCAGCAGCCTGCAGCAGTTTTTGCTTTTACTGATGGCATGATCAGAATGTACGGTGAGACTAACGGTTATCTGATGTCTACGAAAAGCTATAAAAATTTTGAACTTAGCCTGGAATTCCGATGGAATATTGAGGAGAAATATAAAACAAAGAGCAAAAAAAACAGCGGCGTGATGTACAATATCCCTGCAGATTATCCTGATAAAATCTGGCCAAAAGGGATTCAGTTTCAAATCAAAGAAAACACTACCGGAGATTTTATTTTCCTGGATCAGGTAACGGCCAAAATAAACGATAAATTAGTTGAAGCCGGTGCGAGTGTTACCTCGGGCAAATTCATGGAAAACGAAAAACCGTATGGTGAATGGAATTTTATCGTAATCAAATCCTTCAACGGGAAAATCACTCAATACCTGAACGGAAAACTGGTAAACGAATGCACAGAAGCTTCTTCTGCCGAAGGTAAAATTTCTTTAAATTATGAAGGCGCCCCAATTGATTTCAAAAATATCCTGATTAGAAATATTTCGAAAGAATAAACCTGATATCTTGTACTTATCTGATTTCTTTTTAATGTAACACTTATTCCAGCATAACTTTCCGTTTAGGAATCCTGAATTATAATTGATTTACAGGAATATAAATGTCAAAAGTAGCCCCTTTTCCTTGCTCACCATATGCTGTAATAAAGCCATTATGATTTTCTACTATTTTTTTCACGATAGCCAGTCCGATTCCTGTTCCGGTATATTCTAGTTTTCCGTGAAGACGCTGAAATACTTCAAATATCTTCGCACTGTATTGCTGGTCAAAACCAATTCCGTTATCTGAAACACTGATATGGCAATAGTTTATTTCGTTTATAGCTCTTGGGTTATCTAATAAATCTCCTTTAATAATGTTACAATTTATTTTTACTCCCGGAGAAGTTTCCGGTATGGAAAACTTAATGGCATTGCTTACTAAATTATATAGCAGCTGTCTAAATTGAAAAGGGATAAGATCTACTGTAAATGTTTTGCCTGTTTCTATAACAACCCCTTTTATCTCTATTTCTTCTTTTAAATCTTCTTTTACTTCATCAATAATTTGAGACAGATCTGTTTTTTCAAATGTTCTTTCCTGAATATTAGTTCTGGAATAAGATAAGAGATCATTAATCAAAGTCTGCATTCGCTTAGCAGCATTCTGCATTCTTTGAAATTTATCTTTTCCAAAATCGGATAAATTATCAGATTCCTTTTCTATGATCTGGGTTACAAAAGTCTGAATTTTTCTGAGAGGTTCCTGTAAATCATGGCTTGAGATATACGCAAAGGACTGAAGTTCTTTATTCATCTGTTCGAGTTCTGCATTTTTTTGCTCAAGTTCTAATGCATTTTGTTTTAACTTGTCATCGGCTTTCTTTTTTTCTGTAAGATCGTGCGTTACTTTTGAAAAGCCTATCAATTCATTTTTTTTGTTATGAATAGCCGTTATCACTACGCTTGCCCAAAAAAGAGTTTGATCTTTTCGAACATGTGCTCCTTCGTGCAATGATTTGCCTTTTTCGCGGGCAATTTGCAGCACCTTTTGAGGAAGTTTATTTTTTTTGTCCTCTTCTGTATAAAAGACAGAAAATGATTTGCCGACTATTTCTTCTGATGTATATCCTTTTATTTTTTCTGCTCCTATATTCCAGTTTTCAATTATGCCTTCCTCATTAAGATATAGTATCGCATAATCCTGGACTTCATCTACCATTAAATGATAACGCTGCTCACTTTTTCTCAGCGATTCATTTATCCGGTTTAATTCTTTGGTACGGGTATTTACCTGTTCTTCTAATTCGTGTGTAAAAGCTTTTTCAGCGTGAATATCGGTAAATGCCCCAACCCATTTTATAATTTCATTATTTTCGTTTAGAACTGGTTCCCCAATTACGGCGTGCCATCTATAAGTACCATCTTTTCTTCTTATCCTCACATCAGATCTATAACCTGCCCCTGTAACAAGAGAATTACCCCATATTTTTGTGTTTTCTTCTACATCATCAGGATGTATAATGGCTTTCCATTCAGCTTGACTGTTTGGCTGAATACCGGTATATTCAATCCATTTTCCGGAAGCAAACAAGGCGTTTCCTTTCTCATCTGTTTCCCAAATAAGCTGCGGGATACTCTCTGTCAAAGAGCGGAATCTTTTTTCGCTTTCTTCTAACACCTGTTGATGTTTTCTTTCGGCTGTAGTATCTCTTATTGTTCCAATTAACTTTTCGGGATTGTGGTTTTCGTCATAAAAAACTTTTCCCTTTCCTTCCATCCAGTGAATTGATTGGTCTTTCCAGATTATTCTTGCTTCATAATTCAGGTTACCTGAACGAAGTGCCTCATTAAATGCTTTATTACGTACAGGTATATCATCCGGGTGAATATGTGCCAATAGTTGTTCGTGTGTCAAATCAATCGGATCTGTATATCCGCCAATGATTTTCAGGTATCTTTGAGAATAACGAAGTTCTTTGGTTTTTACATTTAACTCCCAAGTTCCAAGCTCACTGGCTTCAACTATAATCTGAAGTCTTTCTTCGTTTTGCTCTGTACTTTTTCTGGTCTGTACTTTTTCGCTTACTTCGGTTGCGATTACAATGATACCTGAAATTGTACCGTCTTCTTCTTTTAATGGTGAGTAAAGGAAATCAAAATAGGAAACCTCCAGTCTTCCAAAACGTTGTAAAGGCACCGGTAATTCATTCCCATGGTATGGAATCCCTGTTTTTAAAACGTCTTTCAATAGTAAACTTACGGTTGGTTCTACTTCAGGCAAAGATTCGAATAAAGGTCTTCCTACGAAAGCACTTTCTTCTTTATCTACCAGTTTAAGATACGCTTCATTGGCCATTTCTACTAAATAGTCAGGTCCTCGTAAAATAGTAATTCCAACCGGAGCCTGTTTGACCACATTGCGAAACCGTTTATCTGCCGCTTCTGTTTTTTTCTTGGCAAGATGCAGGTCAGTAAGATCTACTGCTGTATTCATCACGCCATATATATTACCACAAGTATCGTATAGAGGTGTAAAACTGTAATTAAAATAAAAGGTTTCTAATTTCCCGTCTATAGTAAGGTCTATCTGGGTGTCTTTACTGTGAAAAGATTCTCCTGTTTCGAAAACCGAATTTAACTGGTCATAAACCTGTTGATTTTCAAGTTCCGGCAAAATATTCCTGTATAATTTACCAACAACATCATTCCCTTTCCCCCATACATCTATAATGGATTGATTGGCAAGTTCAACACGCATTTCTTTTCCTACATAAACACCAATAGGAAAAGGTGCATTTTCTACCAGTTGCCTCATTTTTTGTTCACTTTCTATGACCTTCGAACGGGCTAAAACTTGTTGCGTTACTTCGATAGCGATCACTACTACACCCGAAATATTTCCATCTGTGTCTGACAGCACTTCGTATACAAAATCGATATAGGCCTTTTCTGCCTGACCATTTCTGACTAATTCGACAAGCTGCTCTTTTACAACAAAATTCTCACCTGTATGAAAAACATTGTCGAGCGTATCCTGCAAGAATTTTGACTGGGGCAATACAGTAATAACAGGCTTATTTAAGATTTCTTCCGTTTCTATTCCCCATAACTGAATCATTTGTTTATTGGCAATTTCGACAATGTGATCCTTGCCCCGAAGCACACACATCGCAACGGGTGCCTGCATAATATTATTGATAAACCTTACATTACTTTCTTTTAAAGCTTCGGTTGCTTTTTTCTTTTCTGTAGTTTCAATTACAGTTACTAAGACACCACCTACCTTTCCGTCTTCTCTTTTTATGGGGCTGTACGAAAAGTCAAAATAGCACTCTTCATCGAATCCGTGTCTGTTTAATACCAGCTTAAAATCAGGAAAACGAACTGCTTTTCCTTTCATGACATCATTAAACATGGGACCTATTGTGTCCCAAATTTCTGAAAATGTCTCTCTTGAACTAATCCCGAGGGCATTAGGGTGTTTAACAGAGCCTAAAATAGGGCGATAAGCGTCATTGTATAACTGAGTATATTCGTTTCCCCAGGCAATGTACATTCCGAAAGGGTTATTGAGCATTACCGAGACCATTGTACGAAGACTCTGTGACCATGTATCCGGAGTTCCGACAGGAGTTTTACTCCAGTCTCTGGAGCGAATCAACTGCCCCATTTCTCCCCCGTCGGCCAAAAAGTAATGTTCTTCATTAGTAAAGCTCATGCAAAAAACGATTAGGGTTGAAGGATAAATTGTTCTCTGGCAGGCTGTTTAAAATTGTTCACGGTGGCTTTAGCAAACGCCTCTCCGATCACTTTCTTTAATTTAGCAAAATCCCCTGGTTTCCGAATATAAAAAACAGCACCCTTTTCATACATTAAATTAACAATCTCACTATCGAGTGAAGTTGAAAAGATTACAACAGGAAGCCCACTTAATTCCTTAACCGCTTTTATTTCTGTCAGACATTCATAACCGTTTTTACGTGGCATGTTTAAATCCAGAAAAAGGATATCGGGTAAATTATCCAAAACATTGACATCCAGGAATCTCATAAGTTCAACACCATCATTAACCGTTACAAGGTTAACAGGAAGTGAGAGTTCATCGAGTGCTTCTTTAAAAAAAATGCAATCATCCTCGTCGTCGTCAGCTAAAAGAAGATTGTAAATCGGTTTATTCATTTGTGCAGGATAAGTTTAATAATTTGAAGTTTTAAAACTATTTCTGACCTATCAAACCAACTGTCAATAAGAAGATTTTCATTCTTTTAATAATTCTGAATCAAAAAAAAGTTTTTATATCTGCTAAGATAAAACTAATTTCACGGATTAGTTACTACTTTTCCGATAATTTTAATGCTCCCGAACCAAATTTACCATCTATTTAATTAAGCTTTTTGGTTTCCGGTTTTGAGTTGTACCGTTTACCTTCTTGCCAAAATTTGGGGTACAACCTTAAAAATTAATCAGTGGTTTTATGCCAATACACTATAGTGAATCCCGTACAGGAATGGTTAACTTCATAAATGTAGAAATTTTGAATAAGACCTCATCGAAGGTACACGGGGTCAGGCTCTCACAATAGGATTTAAAGACAATTTATGGTCTGGTATCCAGGCTCAAACTATTTTGAAAGAAGAACTGGTTTTGAGTGTATGAGGCTGGAACAAAACCAAAAAGGCTATACGAAATTACTTTCATACAGCCTTTTTTTAATTTCATAAGTTCTATTGAATCAGATTTTTATATGCAAAAACATATAGAATATCTGATTCAGGTATTCATACATTACCAATTTTTACTCCATGGACCATGGTTTTTGTATGCCGGCCCGGTTAACTTTTGTTTTTCTGGATTACTTGTTTTTACTTCAACAAGGTCTTTATTTGAAGTGTTTATCACTGGCTGAGCATTTTTATATGCCGGTCCTTGCAGCGACTCTTTATTGTTTTCTGAATATATTTTAACCGAAGCTGTTTCGTGCATCCAAACTTTATAATTTTTAAAAGCCGGACCTTTCAAATCACTCTGTTTCATCTTAGTTGGTTCTTCTTGTGCAAATGCACTAAAAGAAATTAATAAGACTCCTAAAATCAATGTTATATTTTTCATGACTATTACTTTTTAATGTTTTTTCAAAGTTACATGCAGTAATAGGCTTTCAGGAATATGTGAATCTACTCAATTTGCATCCGTATTTATACGGATAGTGCTGTTTTAATTTTTGTTAAATTAAATTCATTTTTGCTGCTTTTTTAATGAGTTCGGCAGTATTTTTTACATCTAATTTTTTTAAGATATTGGCACGATGGGTCTCTATGGTGCGTGAACTCACAAATAGTTTGGCAGCAATTTCTTTGGTTGTTAACCCTTTAGAAATTAACCCTAAAACTTCGGTTTCCTTATTCGACAAGACATCTTCACTGATGCTTTGTGCGGACATAAAGTTGATCATTTTTTCAGAAATTTCAGCACTAAAATATTTTTTCCCGTTATTAACGCTTCTTATGGCAAGGATTAATTCAGCTTCATCTGTATTCTTTAACAGGTATCCGTAGGCGCCCATTTTTGCGCATTTTGCGATGTAATTACCATCATTGTGCATCGAAATCACAATTGGTTTTATATCAGAATTTAAGGTTTTTAATTCTTTTAAAACCTGAAAACCATCCGCATTAGGCATCGTAATGTCCAGCAATACTATATCAGCCTCAAACTGGCTGTTGACAAGCTCCATAAACTCAATACCATCCCCAACACTTTTAACGATTTTTATATCGTCATGCTTTCGTAGCAACTCAGCCAGTCCTTTTCGAAAAAGCTCATGATCATCTGCTATTATTAATTTGATTTCGTTCATAATTCTATGGGTAATTCGATTTCAAAGGTTGTATTTCCGGGATCTGCATGGATTGTAATGGTTCCATTGCAAATTTCTACACGTTCTTTGATGTTACTAATTCCTAAACCTAATTTAACCGTGTTGATATCAAACCCAATACCATCATCAAAATAAAAAAGAGAAACAAATTCATCAAATTCCGAAAGTGTAATCCGGATGTTTTTTGCATTAGCATGTTTTAATGAATTATTAATCAGCTCCTGAGTTATTCTAAAAAGATTAATCGCCTGATGATTGGTAATATTAGAACCTTCCTGTTGGGTTAAATCTTCGTATTCAATAGCTACAGTGGTCGATTTTTTCAGGCTTTCAATGAAGTTGGTTAAGGTAACTCCAATTCCAAAATCATCTATTGAAGCTGGCATTAAGGCATTTGACATCAATCTGATTTCAGAAATGGTATCATCTACTATTTTTTTCATTTCTGCTTTCTTTAATTCATCTATAACCCTGTTTTCAATGTAATGTTTCAAAGAGGTTAAATAAGGCCCTACACCATCATGGAGCTCCCGCGAAAGTCGGCGTCTTTCATCTTCCAAACCGTTTACCAGCATGCGTTTGGATTGTATTCTGGTATTTTCTTCCTTATTTCTAAACTCTATCAGCTTATCCCGCATCGCCAAAAGGCTTTTTCCCAGCAGGTCATTAGAACTTTTAGGTTTAAAATCGGCATGCAAATTCATTTTACCAATATCATCAGAGAATTTTACGGCACCCTGCAAAGAAGCTTTCAAATTTGCCAGGGCATCAAACATTTCCTTTATTTCCTTAGAATTTTTTATAAATTCATTGGTTTGGTTATAGTCTCCTTCTGCCATAATCCGGAGGCTTTTTTGCATATTCTTAATGGGGTTGGTAATAAATCTGGTCAGAAAAAGAGAAAGCATAACCGCCAGTAAAAAAATACCCAGCGTTAACCCTACCAGTCTTTCTTTCAATTCTTTTAACGGGAGTGTAACTTCATCAACATCTATTTCAGACAGAATAACCATCTTTAAGTTTCCAACTACTATGAGACTGTACACACTATATACCGGAATACCTCTGTAATCCTTAAAAACACCTCTGCCATTTATGCCTTTGAAAGCATTCGTTACCCCTTTTGTTTTAACTGATAAGGCATAAGGGGTTTTATTGGGATAAAAACGAGATTGGGAACGCATATGGAAATCTTCTCCCACAAGGTAGGATTCGCCACTGTCTCCCATTCCGGTTCGCTCAAGGAGTATATTTTTAATTTTGTTGTAATCAAAAATTTTAATCATTGTACCCTTTTTCGAATTGGAGATGAAACCTATTGTTGTTTTTTTAGCAACATGGTAGGCTGTAAAATCATAAATTCCATTGCTGTTTTTAATACTGTCCGGAAGCTTTAATACGGTTGTATCAATGTTTTGGCTATAGAATTCGGAAGCCTCAAACCGCTCCCAGTCTGATTTTAGTACATGTTCAATCTGGTTTTGCTTGAGTGTTTTAATAGAATTTAACTGCAGTAAAATACGATCGTTTAAAACGTTTGAAAACTGCTGATAGGATGAAAAAGACAATAAAGCAATTACCAATGCAATTAAACTATTAACTATAATGAGTATTAATGTTTTGATGTTCATTAAAATCTATTCAATAAGGTAAAGTAATTTAGTATAACTGACAAGTCCTAAATCTAACTTTTTCAGGTTTCCTTATTTATGTCAATATACTTGGTTTGCCGTTTTTGTTAATATTCGCTACAACGATAGTAAAGTTGGTTTAACATCATCTAATACTTCGATATCCAATTATTTTGCCCTATATCGTTAGTAAGAATCTTCTTCTCCCAAATCAAAAGCAATGCGGAACCCTTTTCCTCTGGATCCCACCCATTTTCCCTTGCATAAATAATGTATTCTCTCACGTTAGCGGGCTTAACTATACCGGTCCATAAATCAGCTGTCGTAAACTTATTTGGTCTTGCGAACCCTGGATCAACTACCAGTGTTTTTCTTCCGTCTTCAGATTTTTCAATTGCGATACTTAAATCTCCTGACCACCATTTTCTGCACTTACTAACCAGCCATCTATATGACTCTCCGTTAACTTCAATCTTTCTTGATTTACTTTTAATTATGCTCATATCATTTGTTTCCTTGAACCATTTAATTCCCACCAACTCGTTAAATTATCTGCTAACGTCTTAGTACCACAGCGGGTTTGGGACTAAATTAATCCCTATTTCTGGATTTGCCAAATCTCCCAGATACAAAACCAACCTTTCATTAAACCAATTGCCCAAATTGGTTGTAATATCTATGTTAGTGGCTGGCAATTTATTCCTGTTGGATCCATTCATATTTTCCATTTTTCAGATATATTATTCCGCCTCCGCAACTTTCTTCAGCGTGCATATATATACCGTCATTTAACAGTTTTATTTTATCAACTTCTTTTATTTCTTCTTTGGATAATATTTCTCCATCTTCATTTACATTATTCCAATAGATTTCATTTTTCGGTGCTTTTTCAAAGATTCCCGCCCAATCGATTTCATCAAAACCTTGTTCTAATATATCATTTCCCATTCCGATATAATCAGTTCTATTTCTGTTTCCAAAGATTATTCTCAAACCACTTTTTCCGTTTTTCGTACTCCTAACAATTTCAATTATTTCATTCAAATTATCCCCATCTAAATCACACAGAATTTTGTTCGTTTTGTGTTTTTTAGAAATTTGGATTGTGTCACTATTTTTAACTTGGGTTTCTCTTATTACTATTGTGTTAGATTCTATATTTTGGACTTTTTCGGATTCTTCTTTTACTTCTTTTTTACAAGAAATAAAAACTAAGGTAAAAAGTATTAAAAGTCTAATTTTCATATTTCGGTATTCTGCATTTTTTTTGGTTTGCTTGCTACCAACATCAGTTTGTCTCAAAACCTTCGTTTTTTGTTGTTTTCAGGGTAAATATAGTTGATTTAAACTACAAAAAAACAACTTATGGTGAAAAGTAATTTGGTATACTGCCCAAAAAATGAGCGGTCAAAGGATTAAAATGAGTTGTATAAACATGAAAAAAAAGCCCGTGCGTACGTGGCCCATACACCCGGTGGTGTACTCGGGTTTTCTGAATTACTCCCCAAAAAAAAAGAGGAATCCAAATCCTCTGAAAATCCTCCTGATTGTTTTACGAAAAACCATACATACGCATATCATCTTCCCAAAAATAATGATAGTAATTGATTATACCACGCATATTGGGTTGATTTCTTTTCAATTTGCTCCAAAGGTTTTCTGCGTTTGTGGAGATTCATCTCTTCAAATTTCTCCAAAATACTGGACTTCAACTTTTGATTAACACAAAAATCATATATTGTATTTAATTTAGAACTCTCAAAAAAAATGACAAAGTTTACCTGTATCGTCCCTACTCTATTTATTAATTCCTTTTAAAAAAATCTATGAAACGAATTCTGTTTACATTTTTTATTACCACAGCTATAACCTGCACTTCAACTGCACAAAGCGACGATTTAAAAATCAATCAACTGCAGGTTATTGGTTCGCACAACAGCTATAGACAGGCTATCGAAACTGATTTACACAATGTCATTCAGGCGAAAGATACTTCGCGTTCTTTAAAAGGACTGCAATACACTCACATCAGCATTACAGACCAGCTCAACAAAGGACTTAGAAATCTTGAAATTGATGTTCAGGCGGATTCTCAAGGCGGAAAATATAGGCATCCAAAAGGTTTGGATCTGGCAAAATCAGAGAAAGCTTATGACCCAAATGGCGAAATGAAAAAACCGGGGTTTAAAGTTTTTCATATGATTGATATCGATTTTAGAACGTCTTGCTATACACTTCAAAACTGTCTTGCAGAATTAAAAAAATGGTCTGATACCAATCCGGATCACGTTCCGGTTTTTATTACGCTGGAACCAAAAGATGATGACAGTTTTTTAGGCACAAAAGCAGAGAAATTTACGCCTGAATTGTTCGACGCTTTAGACAAGGAACTTCGCAAAGGTTTAGGTAATAAGTTAATTACTCCGGACATGGTGCGTGGAAAATACAAAACACTGGAAGAAGCGGTTGTAAACAACAACTGGCCAACCCTTAAAAAGGCAAGAGGTAAATTTTTGTTTATTCTGGACAATAACGGCACCAAAAGAGATTTGTATGCTTTAAACCATCCCTCTTTAAAAGGTCGTGCCGTTTTTATCAACACCGATCCCGGAAAACCGGAAGCAGCTACTTTATTCAGAAACAATTCGGAAGATCCAAGCATTACGGATTTAGTTAAAAAAGGCTACATCATCAGAACCAGGGCTGATGCTGATACAAAAGAAGCCCGCGCTAATGATTATACTCATTTTAACGCTGCCAAAGCTTCAGGAGCACAAATCATTACTACGGATTATTATTTGCCAAGCACCTTTTTTGATTCGTCTTATCAGATAAAATATGATGATGGAAGTTATGTGAGAGCTAATCCGGTTAATGAAGGAAAATAATTTCAGATTATATTTTGTTTCGGGTTTGGGGTTCTTGTAGGGACTTGAAACCTGTACTTTTTTTTATTTCAGGTTTTTAATTTTTCCCGTTTTTAAATCTACACTAAAATGATCTGCAGGAACTTCGTGCATGAATTTATTAAAGATCATCAGAAAAAGACGTATTTGATTTTGTAATGGTTTTTCTTTTGAAGTCCCTTCTTTGTAATTTTCAAAGAATGCTTCTGATAATATTTTATATGCTCTGGCTCGTTTTTCTCCAACATCTGCTAAAGCCAATTCATCGGCACTTCGGAAACGATAGAAATCCACCAGAAAATCATAACCTGTCCAGTTAAAATCTTCTTTTTTGAGGTTTTGTTCTGCTATAATTTTATTTGATTTATGTTCGGCTTCTGTCCATTCCTTTTTGAAAATATCTTTGTTTTTCAGAACAAAATCAAAGTCTTTATCCGTTTGAATATTCGCCAGAACCAATAAATCTTTACCTGAAATGTTCAGGAAAAAATCTTTGAAAGCTGAAGGCCAATCATCTGATAAAAAACGCAAACGGACTAATTCTTTCAGATGAAAATCGGTAAAATCGTGGTAATTTTTGGTTTCTAAAATAGCCTTGTTCCAAATATCTTTAGTGTGCTGGCTTTCTAAAAACTGATATTCCATTTTATATAAATCAAAAAGTTCGTTATAGCGTTTTACTTTATCAATTGTAATGGTCTGGATATCGACTAAATTGTCTTTTTTGATCGTCAATAATTTATAAGCCGGAATATAAGCCGCCAAAGACGGCGTTTGAACGTTAACCAAAGTATTTCCTTTTGTAGTTTTACGAACCCCTGTATCGTTAATATGCATGTGTCCGCCAAAATGTATTTTCAATCCGGCATCGGCAAAAACCTGTGCGACTTCTTCAACCGGAACCCTGTTTAACTGCCATTTGTCGGGACCTAGTAATTCTTTTATTTCTGCGGAAGCGTTATCATTAAAATCAATCATCGGAAAATGACTGAAAGCGATTAATGTTTTTCCTTGTTCTTTGGCTTGCAACGAAATAGCTCCGACCCACTTTATCAAATGTTTTTTGTTCGAAAGTACATTATTGTACCCCGTACTGGCTTCTGAATAATTTTTAGGATCTTTCGGATCTGCAGTGGCATTTTTCTTTGGAATATAAACATTGCCGTCAATAGCCATCAGCCAAAGTCCTTCAATTGGTTCAACCACATAACTTACATCCGGAACTTCGTAACCCGGTGCGACATCATAGCCTCTTTTTGATAATACAGCCTCCTGTAAAGCCTTGTCGTAGCTATAATTTTGATTGGTATAAGTCGAAAAAGGCGTTGCCCAGAATTTGTATTTTTTATCTGGATAAAAACCAAAATGCTGCAGGCTATTTGTGATTCCCAGATAACCCATTTTAGCAATATCAGCTGTTATAACAACGGGATTTCCGGTCGTTAAATTCGGTTTACACATTCCGTCTTTACTGAAAATGGGCTGACTTTTTCCGTCTTTTCCCAAGAAATCTTCCTTTCCGGATTCTTGTTCAAAAGGACCAACAGGATCATGGTTTCCGGTTGTTATAAAAAACTCAATACCATATTGTTTTTGATATCGGTTCAGGATTTCTTTCAATCCGCGAACATGCACTGGCTGACCATCATCTGTATAATCGCCCGGAAGTGCAACATATCTGATCTTTCGTTTTGCAATATCATCGAGAGCCGCAATGAACGCAAAATAATTTTCATTAAAAATTCGGGTAGAATGCAATTGAGAAGCCATGGTTCTCAGTAAAGTATATTTGCCTGTTTTCGGATTGAAAATTCCCTGGTAATCGTTATCTGTAAAGTTTCCAAACAAATCCTGCAAGTGCACATCAGATAAAAAAGCAATCTGAACGCCCTCTGGTTTTGACTGTTTTTGGCCTGAAACAATGCCCGTGATGGATATCAAAAACAGAACTAAAAAGCCAGTAAAACTGATGCTTTTATACGAAAATATGTTTTTTAAATTCATAGGAAATCTTTAATAAATTTAGGTTTTCGAGAGTGGATAATCTTTCTAAAAATAACCTGCAATTTTATAGATTTTAAGCTAAAACATATTTACCGTATTGTTATCGAATAATCAAATCCTGGGTTGCTAAACAATGTCTTATCAAAACAAAAACTTATGATTTTCAACGGGTAATATCAAACATTACGATAATTTCTGTCCCTTTTCCAATTCCGGACAGGATATCCAGATTACCTTTTAAAGAATTTGCTCTTTCTTTGATGTTGCTGAGACCAATTCCTTTTTTTACAGTATTAATATCAAATCCGATACCATCATCAAGAATCGATAATTTTAAAATTTTATCTTCTGATAATTGAATTTTGACCTCTGCATTTAATGCTCTTGAATATTTGTGGATGTTTAATACTGCTTCCTGAATTATTCGGTATACGTTTATTTTATAAATATTCTGAACTTGTTCCCAATCAAAATTTTCTTCAATAATATACTTGAATCTGGCCCTGCTCAGCCCTTTTTGATTTGCAATTAAATTGGATAACAAGGTATTAAAATCGCTTCCTTCTAAAAAAGAATCACGGCTTAAATCGTGAGAAATAGTTCTGATTTCATTTTCAATATTTTGCAATTCCAGGATATATTCTTTTCTTTTTTCAATTGATTTATCATCCAATTTTGTATTAAAGAATCCTAAATTCATCCTCACTCCGTAAAGTTTGTTCATAACCCCGTCATGCAGCTCCCTCGCAATTTTGTTTTTTTCTTCTTCTTTTGCTTTATTAATTATTTCATTCTGCTCACTTAAAAGCTGGTATATTTCATCACTGTCATTTTGCTGCTGCTTTACAAACTTTAGTTCCTTATTTTTATATTTCAGATAAACAAAACCAAAAATTGACAACAGAATCAAAAAAGCAGCAAATGAAAAAATTAAGATGTAAAAATTCTTTTTGGTCAGGATTTTATTCTCATCTTCAACCGTTATTGTTTCATATTCTATTCTGGCATATTTGTTACTAATTTTGCTTCGAATACTATTGATACTGTCAATCATATCTATGTAACGATTCGCATAAAATACTTTTTTCCTGTTATCTATCTTTGTCAGTAACCTCAGGGTTCTTAAAATTTCATTGGTGTTTTTCATTTCAACAGCAGAACGATAAGCCTCTTTTAGTGTTTTTAGAGACATTAAGGTATCTTTTTGAGCCAAATAAAACTCCCCTAAATAAATTTTCTTGTAGATAGCATCAGACCTGTAATCAAGGCTGTCCACTATTCTTAAAGACTCTAAAAACATAAATTCTACATTTTTGTATTCTTTATTTTTCATTTTCGAATACGCTAAATTCGAAAGTACATTAGCATACAACCGGGGCCATTTTTTTTTCAGGTCTTTTGTCAGAACAGCATTCAACTCTTTGATTGATTTTGAATATTCTCCCTTTAAATCATATAAATTACAAATATTAATTACTGAAGAAACATTAAAATTATTAACTTCATCACTGTCTAAATTATTCTTCTTCATCTCTTTTAAATTCCCAAGAGCATATTGATGGTATTTTAGAGCCTGTTCATACATAAAAAGTTTCTCCAGACAATTTCCCATTAAAGTATTGCAGGAATACAGCAGTTTTTCATTGTCTGAATTTTTTAAATAATTAAGACCTTTGGTCAATTCGATTTCACATTCAACAAAATTGCCATCATAAAACAAAACATATGCTTTGTTAAAATGCATTCTGCCCAGTTTTTCGTAGTCGTTAATTAAGGTGTAAATTTTTTGAGCCTGCAAGTAATAGTAATAGGCACTGTCTTTTTGTGAATTTTCATAACAATCTCCAATAAAATAAAGTGATTTCGCTATTCTGGAGCTATCCTTTGCTTCTCTGGATAAATTTAGTGCAATCTGACTTGAAGTAAATGATTTTCTTATGTTGTTTAAGTAGTAATATTCTTCGCCGGCTTTTAAGTATAAATCTCTGCTAACTGAATCATTTCTTTCGTCATTTAATGAGGTTACAATTGAGTCTAAGTATTTTTCTTTTTCAGTACCTGAAATTTTACGAAAATACCGTTCATTAAAAACAACTCGGTTCACAGTCTGTTTTTTATATGGTTTTCTCACGCATAAAACAACTGTGACTGCTGTAATTAACAGAATACATGGAATATAAAATTTAAATATATATTTCAAAATAATCATTTATAGATTCTCTTCAAATATATAGCAAATAAAAAAGACTATAACAATCAAAAGCAGTTATAGTCTTCAATAAATTAGTTAAAATACACGTTGGGGATCATTGTTTTTGATGATAATTTTTCAGCAGTTCGAGTACTTTTTGATAGAAAATGGTATCGGTAACATAAAAAATGATCATTGAAAACGGTACCCGATACTTTTTGAGTTCCGTTTCTCTACATAAAAAAGATTCAAACTAACGTTTTTGAATACTTCCACCCAAAGGGTTTAAATGTATTATTATATCATAGGAATTACTTGGTTTTAGGATTACTTGGTTCTCCATCATCCGGGGTTTTCAAAGTCGAAACAGAGTTGTTTAACACTGATTTTTCTTCAACATTATTTACCATGATGCTTGTCTTTGTTTTACTTGTTGTAGTAACTTCCTGATCATCATCATTTGTACAAGAAAAATTTAATACGATAACCAAAGCAAAAAGGATGTAATTTAATTTCGTTTTCATAGGACTCTATATTTTATGTTTTTGCAAAAAAACATTGAAAAAAGTTTTGTTTATTACGGTTTTACCGTAACATTAATTACTTTTACCTAAACCATCAAAAAATGCCACTTAATATCCTGATAGTTGATGACCACCCGATGACAGTAGATAGCTACGCAAACCTGCTGTCTGATGAGTGTTTTGAGGCGTTAGATCCTTTTTTTATAAAACGGTATGATTGTGAAACTGCCTACAATAAAATAATGATGCTTTGCAGCCAAAATGTAAAAATTGACTTCGCAATACTTGATATTAATTTACCTCCTTATCCTGAATTAAATATTTCAAATGGCATTGATTTGGCTTCTGTTGTTAGAAAAACGCACCCCAATTGTAAAATTTTGTTATTGACCATGCATACGGAAGCTTTTATAGTCAACAGAATTATAAAAAATATCGTCCCAGATGGCTTTATCTCTAAAAGTGAAGTCAATTTTGAGTCTTTTCCCATGATTTGCAAAAAAATCTTACTGGGAGAAATTATTTATAGTGATCAAATTATAAAATCTCAAAAAAAAATGGCTCAAAAGAATTTAGACTGGGATGAATACGATACCCAGATCCTCATTTTACTTTCACAGGGTATTAAAACGGTTAGTATGCCCAATCATATTCCATTATCAATGAGCTCAATAGAAAAAAGAAAAGCGAATATTAAAAGTCACTTACTATTAGAAAAAGGAGGAGATACAGAACTGATAAACAAGGCTAGACAAATGGGCCTTTTGTAAATTTGAATCCTGACATATTTATTAAATAAAACAAGGATATATCTAAGATTCGTTCTTGTTTGTTGGTCATTCTTTTATTTTTATTGTACCTTTCTTATATAAGTCCAACGCTTTTTGCAGAATATTTTCAATTGTCTTTAAGGGCAAATCTTTGTTTGGATTAACTCTGAAAATCTTCATTCGGGAACGGTTGCCTTCTTCTAATTGGGGGTGCTGAAGATATTTTCCTTCTACCATTAAAATATAGGGTTCGTTGGTCTTTTTATCTATCCACAAATAGCAAAACATTTTTTTCTTATAACAAAAACAGGGCATTCCCCACTTGATTGTTTCTGTAACATCTGCGTTCTGGTCAAGAATAATGCCCCGCAACGCAAGCAAACAACTCTTGTTTGGTTCTTCTTTGTTGAGATAATAATTATGAAGCCGTTCTAACATTTGTTTAGTATTTTAGCAATTAAAAAAGTCAATAGCTGCTACTGACTTTTTTGGTTCATTTTCTACCAAAACTTCAAAGTCTGCCTTGAATATCGTTTTCAAGTCAATTTCTATATTTTTATCCATTTGTTTACTATTCATAAATCCCTTTTGGGCAGATAGTTTCAACCGTCAAAAGGCCTGACAAACATTACGCTGAGAATTTCGTTTGTTTTTTTAACCACTTCATTCGGGCTATGTCTAAAAATCCTTTGTGAACAATCTGGCAGATTTTCAATCTTTATTGGATTTAGAATTACTCTCACTGACTCCAGGACTAGTTTAATTACACGCAAACGCTACCTTTTGTCTTCTAATTTAAGTAGGTACTCGATGCAATCGAGCACCAGAATGACGGACAAACGAGCGCCAGTGGGAATGCAATTCTGCGCCAACGTACTGCTCTTAATATTATATATCTAGACCGTTCGGGTTATTTCCGTTGCGACGGGTGACAAAATAAAAAAACTATACCTAGGCTAATGAAATGAAAAAACATCATCTTATATACAAACTCGAACACAAAATAATTAATTATAATATCCGAAATAATGAAAATAAAAATAAGTTCAAATTTATTCTTAGAAAAAAATAAAGTCACAATTAATGGAATTAATGAAAGAAACAATTTAATATTGGACATAATAATATAAATTAAAATATATTTTCCATGAATATTGTTGACAATCATTTCAGCTAAGATTATCAATATTGTATTTATAAAAATTGAAAATAATATTATAAATAAAACTTTAAACTTATTCATTTGTTGAGCCCTTAACATTAAATTTAGTCCCTTTATAGCCGAAACCAATTCCGAAAATTTTGAATTTATATTGTTTTTCTGTGCTGTAATTCACACCTTTGGAATCTAAGTATTTTTTTGTATTATCCACATGTTGTTCATGTGATTTAAGATCTTCTACAAACTTTGATCCTGTTGCAAATTGGACATGAAAACTATTTTTATTTTCCATTGCAGATACCTCATAGTTTATAATTCCAATTAAAGACACTTTGTTTTTTTGAGCATAAGCAGTCATCTCTTTAAATTTAGCTAAGTCAATCTTAACCTTAGGATTACTTCCAAATTTTACAGCCATGATAGATGAGAGATTCTGAACATATTCTAAATACATTCCAGGACGTTCGTAAATTAAATCGGGGCGTAAACTAGTTTCGCTACCATCGCTTTCCTCTGCAAAAGCATGCTCTAAAGTGTACCCATCTTCTCCATACATACTTCCGTCTCCGTTTAATTTAGAATGAGCATAAGTATCTCCGTATCTATGTATAAGTCTTCCCATTTCTTCAATATCAAATCCATTTCCATTTAAGATACCCAAAGAAGTATTAAATTCTTCAACATCATGACTTCCTCCTGTTAAAGAATGAGTTCTTTGTTGATGGTTTGGATCTGCCCAAGTATAATTAAGAATTGCTTGATCACCATGTATCATAGTGTCCCATTTTTCTACATTATAAGCTAACTGTTCTGCTCTATAAGAATCCAAACCTATCATAAGTCCTATCATATATACAGTCCAATAATGCCCATCGGTTTCATAATTCCCGTCAGAATCTATAAATCTTAAAGGATTATCAAAAGCAAATCTATAAGGAGACCAATCGGGAGCTTTCATTCTCATTTTATCCACAGCAAACCATCTTCCAATTCTCGGGTCTAACATTCTTGCTCCAAAATCATAGCTATTTCCAATACCTTTCAATTCGTCATCTTTCTCCATACCATTAAACCCATATCTATAGCTATCACTAGAACCATGTCTATTAGGGACTAACTGTCCAAAAGGATAATAATCTGAATAACTAAGAACTTCAGGGTTAAAATACGCTAAAGCACCAGAAGCCAATGTTGGTATTTTCTTATCTGAAATTACCGAAAGTACATTTCCTAAATGGTTGGAAAGTTCGTATTGTTTATCTCCTGTCAAATTTACATAATTATTTAACACTATTGGTCGTGTTGCCGGATAAACAGTATTCGAATAATCAAGATAGTCCGGTATACCTTCATTATCGGTATCAAGCGTAACCCCGGTATTTGGATTTCCGTCTCCATCAGGGTTAGCTCCTTCTTCCCAGGTAGCATAACCATCGCCATCGTCATCAAAGTCCAAATAATTAGGTATGGTATCTTCCCTCATATTAGGATTCGGATTATTTTCGACCGGAGCATCTGTATTTAATGTAGTACCGGTATTAGGATTTCCGTCGCCATCAGGATTAGCTCCTTCATACATCGTAAGCACACCATCACCATCGTCATCATTGTCTAAATAATCAGGTACTAAATCTACAACCCATTTTCCGTATCTATCTGTAAAATGATCCGTATTAAGGGTGTTACCTGTATTGGGGTTTAAATCGCCATCGGGATTAACGCCTTCATATTTAGTATAAACTCCGTCACCATCATCGTCTTTATCCAAATAATCATAAATTCCATCCTGATCTGTATCCAGACCGATTCCCTGTGCATTTGTTCCTTCATATTTTGTTGCAACTTCATCGCCATCATCATCAATATCCAGATAGTTAATTACTCGCGTTGCAAACGCTACCTTTTGCCTTCTAATTTAAGTAGGTACTCGATGCAATCGAGCACCAGAATGACAAACAAACGAGCGCCAGTTGGATTGATGCTCACTGTTATATAACTACTTTGTAAAACCAAAAAAGCAACTCGTAACTGAGTTGCTTTTTTGGTTAATTACCCGCGTTGCAAACGCTATCTTTTGCCTTCTAATTTAAGTAGGTACTCGATGCAA
Source organism: Flavobacterium cheongpyeongense (assembly GCF_003202435.1). Lineage (GTDB taxonomy): Bacteria > Bacteroidota > Bacteroidia > Flavobacteriales > Flavobacteriaceae > Flavobacterium > Flavobacterium cheongpyeongense. The sequence continues at coordinate 521,965 of NZ_QJHK01000001.1, read as the reverse complement.
TCGAGCACCAGAGAACCCAGACAAACGAGCGCCAGTGGGTTTTATTAATCAAGCTAATGCTCGGACCGAGGGAACACCATGTCGAATTTTTATTCATTTTAGCACATTTAAGGCAATAATAAAACAAAAAAGATGAGCATCACTGCTCATCTTAAAATTATTTATTTCTAAAATTTGTTCAATTTTAATACGTTAGAAATGTAAAATCTCATATCACTAACTTTGAAACACTACCCTGCTCATCTTTAAATTATTTTTTACTGATATTTATTCTATTTCAATACGTTAGAAATCTAAAATCTTATATCACTAACTTTGAAACACTACCAAAATTTCTGCGCTATCGTTGCGTTGATATATCCGAGCCATCTGGGTCTCTCAGATTGTCCAGAGATTGTTTTAGATCATCTAAATAAATCTTATTTTCAGTATAATTATTTATTATTTTTTTTGCATTAGGGTTACCTTCATTATAAGCTTTCACTAGATAATTTAATGAAATTTTTCTAGTTTTTAAATCAAGATAGTTTAAATCTGGCATGTCTTGATTTACCTGTTTCTGAGTTTCACTTATAATTTTAAAAACCTGATAGCTTGCGTAATCATAATTCCATTTATTAGAAACCTGAATACTTATATTTAAAAAATCTAAATCTTCTTCATGATTTGAATAAACTCTAACCAGACTATCGTAAGCCTCTCTTTCAAATTTATTTATTAGTCTATCATAGGTCATTTTCTTGATGTAAATATTATGATTTTTGATTGTTTCAAAAGTTTCATTTTGGGTTGAGAAATAAATAAAATTTGTGTACCATTTCAAAAAGAAAATAAATGAAATTAAAACAAAAATTATCAATATTATTTTTTTTAATAAGTTAACTTTTTGCATTTTTCTTTGTTTTAGGTTCAGGATTACTAATAAAAAACTCTTTTACTATTTCAAAAAATGTTTTTTCAATTGGTTTATCCATAGTTTTTAAATCTATTTCTGTAGGTTGCCAATCATAAGGTTTTGTGTCTATTAATTTCCCTCCTTTATAAATGTTCCAAACTCCATATTTCACTTTACCACCTTGTCTTTTAGTAAAAACTTCAACTCTTCCTTTTACATCTCCAGTCTTTTTATCAGTACTAAGTAAATGATTTACATATTCAGTAGCTGCTATAAAAATTATATTCTCATTTCCTTCCTTTTTAGATAATTGTTGCATTACACCACCTTCATCACCTGTATTGCAAGCATATGATATAAAAGTGCCTCCTTCTTCTTTCATCTCTTTCCATTTATCAGAATGATATGATTGATTTAAAAATTTATCTAAACTTGGACAATATTCTTGAGTTTTATGCCCTCCCTTATCATATCCTTGTACGAAATCCGGGGCACCATGTGCAAATAATCTATAAGCTTTGTCATCAACTTTATTCATAATTGCTTGACAGTTTTTTGCTATTATTGCATCCTCTATACTTCTTTGAAATGGACTTGGTAAAAATAACTCATATTCTTCCATTCCTTCTAATTCAATTGCATGTATAAGTTTATTTCCACTAAAAATATATGGAGTATAATGGGGATATGCTTTTGCTAAAGGATCCACCGCAAAAAACCTCCCAATCCTAGGATCATGCATCCTAAAGGTATAATTCAAAGAATTCCCTTCACCTTTAATCTCGTTATCCATTTCCTGTCCCTGGAACCCATAACGATACGATTCAGACTTCCCATGTCGCGAAGGTACTAGCATTCCAAAAGGATAATAATCACTATAACTAAGAACTTCAGGATTAAAATACGCTAAAGCACCAGAAGACAACGATGGTATTTTCTTATCTGAAATTACCGAAAGTACATTTCCTAAATGGTTGGAAAGTTCGTATTGTTTATCTCCTGTCAAATTTACATAATTATTTAACACTATTGGTCGTGTTGCCGGATAAACAGTATTCGAATAATCAAGATAGTCCGGTATACCTTCATTATCGGTATCAAGCGTAACCCCGGTATTTGGATTTCCGTCTCCATCAGGGTTAGCTCCTTCTTCCCAGGTAGCATAACCATCGCCATCGTCATCAAAGTCCAAATAATTAGGTATTGTATCTTCCCTCATATTAGGATTCGGATTATTTTCGACCGGAGCATCTGTATTTAATGTAGTACCGGTATTAGGATTTCCGTCGCCATCAGGATTAGCTCCTTCATATATCGTAAGCACACCATCACCATCGTCATCATTGTTTAAATAATCAGGTACTAAATCTACAACCCATTTTCCGTATCTATCTGTAAAATGATCCGTATTAAGGGTGTTACCTGTATTGGGGTTTAAATCGCCATCGGGATTAACGCCTTCATATTTAGTATAAACTCCGTCACCATCATCGTCTTTATCCAAATAATCATAAATTCCATCCTGATCTGTATCCAGACCGATTCCCTGTGCATTTGTTCCTTCATATTTTGTTGCAACTTCATCGCCATCATCATCAATATCCAGATAGTTAATTACTCGCGTTGCAAACGCTACCTTTTGCCTTCTAATTTAAGTAGGTACTCGATGCAATCGAGCACCAGAATGACAAACAAACGAGCGCCAGTTGGATTGATGCTCACTGTTATATAACTACTTTGTAAAACCAAAAAAGCAACTCGTAACTGAGTTGCTTTTTTGGTTAATTACCCGCGTTGCAAACGCTATCTTTTGCCTTCTAATTTAAGTAGGTACTCGATGCAATCGAGCACCAGAGAACCCAGACAAACGAGCGCCAGTGGGTTTTATTTAAAAGGTCATAAGCATAATCAAAATCCTCAGATTTAACTCCCCCCTTATTGCTTAAACTCCACTTCATATCATCAATATAACCAACTCCAACTTTATATATATAATCTTTATGATCTTTACCTAGTTTTGAATAAGTACCATCTTTAACAATCTCTTTAAAAGTTTGAATCCAAACTTGTAAATGGTCAGTCCAAGGATCTGCACCTAACCCTTTAAAATGTTTATGTTCATGTTTCAAAACAGCAGTTGCAGAATAATAGTCACTATTCCCAATTCCCATTTTACCATTATACTCCTCATAAAAATCAGGATTAACAACGATAGAGCGGGGGGTTCCATTTCTAAAAAGTTCAATATAACAACCAATACCGTCCGGGTTTAAGGTTTTTTCTATTTTAAGTTTCTGTGCTGGCGAACTCGAATTCAAATCATCGGGAAAAACATTTCTGCGCTATCGTTGTGTCGATATACTAAAAGCTAATTTGGGAAGCAACTTTCTTAAAAACAAAAAAACAGACAAATTGCCTGTTTTTTCATAAACTTGTTTTATTCTCTTTGCGGGCACAGATTGCAAATCTGCGCTATCGTTGCGTTGATATATCCGAGCGATCGGGAGTTTGGTGTCGTAGATGTAATTGTTTGGGTTTGATGTGTTGAGATTTGACATAGTTTGTATAATTATTTATTATCTGCGTAATATTTTCAGCAATATTAGGTAATATTATACAACAAGTCAAGTATTATTTTATTTTTTTATTACAATAAATGATTACTTTTGCAGAACATCATACGATTAAGCCTTGTTTTTATTATATACTATGAAGTTTGGAGAAAAAATAACACAATTAAAAAAAGCTAAAAATCTTTCACAAATAGCCCTTGCAGAAGCAACTGGTATTTCAAGAGATGCGATTTCTAAATACGAACGTGGTGATGCTGTACCATCTGTAGAATATGCTAAACGTATTGCAGATGTTTTAGGTGTTTCTTTAGATTATTTGGCAGGAGAGGAAGACAAGGAAGAAGTTTTAGATAATGAAGCCGTAAAACGAATTAAAGAAATTCAAAAATTACCACTTTCTGAAAAAGAAAAAATATACTCCGTAATAGATGCCTTAATACGTGACCATAAAACTAAAAAAGCTTATTCTTCTTAATTATAAAAAGGATATAAGTAATATTTGTTAAAGTTTAAATAAATAAATTATGATTAAAAATCACATTACATTTCTGTTTATTATAGGTATATTAAATTTTTCTTTTGCCCAAAAAAATAATGAGATTGCATACATTAAAGCACACGACAGCATAAACAGAAAAGCTATTTTAAATATTGAAAATTCTTTACTTGTCAACACTAACACCTTGAATGTTAGTAAAACATTAATAATTGGTCCAAATTTTTGGGAAACAATAATTAAGAATGGACTTAATAGTAAGTTAACTGGTATAAATGTCAATTTTCATATACCAATAAGAAGAAAAATAATAGTAAAACAGGGAAGAGCATTTAAAAACTCCGAGGAGCATAATGATATTTGGAAATTTATTTGCCTAAATAACCAAAGTCACAAATTAAGAAAACCTAATAAAAAAGAATTAAATTATTACTGGTCAATAATATCTTATGATATTGAAGAGCCTATTTATGTAATAGAGTTTGACACATCAACTTATATTATAGATTTAGATGCTAATGGATGTGTGTTTTTTATAGAAAAAATATAATTATTTATCACAACATTCTTTTCGCAATTTTCTAGTAAATTTAGTTGCATATAGTGTGTATTCATTTCCGCTTTTAATAAGTTCTCCTTCTGCAATAAAATCATAACAAATTAGACACTCTTTTATACCAAAAGAAATATCTACCTCTTTATTATCTTTAAAGTATATTATTTTTATAGTTTTCCCTTTTAGATAAATATGATTATCATTTTTAACACTCAAAACAGACTTGACCTTATATTGGGCAGTGCAATCACCACAGGCATTCATTTGATAATTACAAAGAACTTGTACAACACCTTTCGATGATGTACAAGCTTGATTTAACAATACTAATAATATAGTAAAGATTAAAATAGTTTTGTTTTTTAAAAACATTATAGTTTAGTTTTTGAAGTGTATTCAGAAGATTCATAATCACTACCTTCTGCTTTCTTTTTATCTAAATAATGATTTATGACCTTTGCTTTTATTCTGCCTTTTATATTTGTGGTAAACAACACCTCACCATTATGATAAACAACCCTAGAACCGTGTCTATAATCTTGTTGTTTATTGGTTGTCTTTTCTCCATTAATTTTTGGATTAGCTTTTGTATTGTGTCCTATCACTACAGCTCTTTCTTTACCTCCTGCAAACAGCGCTTCAGAAATATTAGTTGCTATATTGTCAACAGCCAAAGTAGAACCCGCAGTATTACAACCGTGTATTTCTATTTTTGCATTGTCTGCAAATTTAGACACATTGATTGAATTTACAGTTCTTGTGTCATCTCCACCTCCCCAGCTTTGAACTGCTTTAACTGTTTTTGAGGCATATAAATTATTAGATTCTGTATCATCTTTAGGAATATCCCCAGCAGTCGAACCAGGTTTATTAGTTTCACCATTTTTCACCATATAAAGAGCATATTGTGAACCGTGAGTAAAAAAATCTATAGATTGTATAGAGCCATCTTTTTGATCATTAATCTTATCAACAACATATTTACCAGATTCAGCAAAATACATACTTGATTTCAGTCCATCTCCACCATAATCACTATTTACATTATGTGCAGCAAAATAAAACGAAGAATTATCCCCCGCCGTTCTAGCTCCACCATAAAATAATAACCTAACAGATGGTTTTGGTCCCTTTCCTTGACTATCCAAAAGATAAATAGGACTATTTGCAGCATAACAATATGGGCTCATAAAAGGATAAAGACTAAAATCAGGATCTTTTGTAAAAAATCTTCCTACTCTAGGGTCTAACATCCTCGCTCCAAAATCATAACTATTTCCTTCGCCTTTCAACTCATCGTCCTTTTCCTTTCCATTAAATCCGTAACGATAATCTTCAGACTTCCCATGTCGCGAAGGTACTAGCATTCCAAAAGGATAATAATCACTATAACTAAGAACTTCAGGATTAAAATACGCTAAAGCACCAGAAGACAACGATGGTATTTTCTTATCTGAAATTACCGAAAGTACATTTCCTAAATGGTTGGAAAGTTCGTATTGTTTATCTCCTGTCAAATTTACATAATTATTTAACACTATTGGTCGTGTTGCCGGATAAACAGTATTCGAATAATCAAGATAGTCCGGTATACCTTCATTATCGGTATCAAGCGTAACCCCGGTATTTGGATTTCCGTCTCCATCAGGGTTAGCTCCTTCTTCCCAGGTAGCATAACCATCGCCATCGTCATCAAAGTCCAAATAATTAGGTATGGCATCTTCCCTCATATTAGGATTCGGATTATTTTCGACCGGAGCATCTGTATTTAATGTAGTACCGGTATTAGGATTTCCGTCGCCATCAGGATTAGCTCCTTCATACATCGTAAGCACACCATCACCATCGTCATCATTGTCTAAATAATCAGGTACTAAATCTACAACCCATTTTCCGTATCTATCTGTGAAATGATCCGTATTAAGGGTGTTACCTGTATTGGGGTTTAAGTCGCCATCGGGATTAACGCCTTCATATTTAGTATAAACTCCGTCACCATCATCGTCTTTATCCAAATAATCATAAATTCCATCCTGATCTGTATCCCGACCGATTCCCTGTGCATTTGTTCCTTCATATTTTGTTGCAACTTCATCGCCATCATCATCAATATCGAGATAGTTAGGAATGCCATCGCCATCTGTATTTAATGATGTATTTACAATAGTAAAAGGTGTGAATTGATTTCTTATCACATTTGGCCCTTCCTTTATAGTAAGTACACCGTCGCCATCATCGTCGCTATCCTGATAATTAGGAATACCATCGCCATCTGTATCATCATTAGCAAGATCATTATCCTGATTTACATCTTCATTCATATCATAAATTCCATCGCCATCAGAATCGGTCTGACAAAGTCCTGAAAGTGACCTAACCACTGCTGGGGATACCGTCATAGCTGTTCCGGAAGCAGATACAGGTGCATTATCAGTAATGGTATTGCTGGTAGCATCATTAAAAGAAAATGATTGTACTGAAACGGGAGCCTCATACGGACTCATTGTATAATCAAAATAACACAGATCAAATGAAAGTGCATTTTTTGAATTGATTACTCCTCCCAATTTGTTTTGATTAATAATAGGATACGTAGTTGAAGAAGCAACCCAATCCGAATTAGTAATCGGCTGAGATTCATTATTAACCAAATAACTAAATACTTTGTCTTTAAAATTAGCATTAAAATTCAAATCAATCCCTTTGGAATATTCTGCCGCTGTTTTATAACCAGAAACAACGCTAAATTCTTTCAACGGATTAGTAGCTGTTCTTTGAGATAAATCTAACCTGGTTTGAAATCCTGAAGCTGTTTTATTTAATGTAATTAAAGCCTGATTTGTAATTTCCTGATTTGAGGTTACAGATCTATTAACTCTAAAACCATATATATAGCTATTATTGTTTACAAAAGTACATTTTAAGGTCGCTAATTGAGAAAGCCCAGATGCTGCCGTATACGTAGTCCAGACCCCCGAAGTATTATAATACCCTAAAGTTACTACTCCATTAACCCTGGCTATTTTCAAATTTATCCGATTAGTATTCGTTACAGACTGACTGTATAAAGTTGTTGCTGTACTACCTATAACACGTTCTAATTTATTTGTATGAGCTGTTGATGAAGTCCTTGTCATTGTAACTTTAAATCCATAAAAAACACCTCCAATAGTCATACCTACTGTATTTGATTTTGTAGCACTTTCATAAGGTACCTGATATTCTACAAAACCATTTTGGTTCTGGTTTAAAACTGTACCAAAATCAATAGTTTGGTTATTACAACCAGATCCTGATTTTGCATATAAATCTACTCCTTCTACTCCTGTCTGAATCACATTTATACAAGTTGTTCCGGCTGAAGTTGGTATTTGATAATTGGTATCAGCTGTAACTGGTGCCAAAGCTTTATATTCTAATTGTCCAATTGCATAAGTTCCATTCGCAATAGAAGTATCATTCAGCTTAAATTTTGTTTGCAAAGCAATGTTCATTTCGTTTGGCTTTGATAATAGAGTAGCACTATTAACCATTGGCCAAGTAGCAGTAGTACCTGAATTAAGATATAACGAATAATCACGAACAACTGATACAGGACCCGTAATTACTGATTGTGCCTGAACTTGCTGCATTTCACTTGATAAATCAGCTGTTGCTGTTTCCGTAACAGCCATTTTACTTGTACTTATTTTCTGAGTAGTCGCATTTGAAGATCGTTCGTATTGGTATATTGGCAAATTGGCTTCCTCCAGTCCTAATCGGCTGCTGCCAAAAAGATGGTGTTCTTTCAGGACATATTCAGACTCGTTGCTGTTGGCCTGTACCGGTGTAATTCGGGCTGTAAAGGTACTTCCCTGAGCTGCCGTGAAATTTTTAAGCGTGATGGAATTCCCCGCTTCCAGAGTTAAATTCCCGTTTTTACCCACACTGGAATTACTGCCATCACTAGTAGCATAAATGTTGTTAATAGCACGTTTTACTGCTACAGCATTAATGTTGTAGTTGTTAAGGTTCAGGTCGTTTTGCAGCGTTCCTTCTTTAGCTTTGTATTTTTCTTCATACACGCCCAGTACATTGCCTTGTGCATCACGGGTGTAATGGGTACGGGTTACATCAAGTCCGCGTTGTACACGTTTGGCTATTCGATTGCCCAGTCCATCGTATTCAAAGTCAATAGTAATTCCTATTTTACTATTCGTCACTTTTTTGACTTTGCCATCTACACGCCAATCAATAATCAGACCTTCATTTTTGTCCTCTATCAATTGCCCTATAGCATCGTAAATATAATTGTGAGTATCAGGATTAGATTCATTATAAGCCGCTTTTTCATTTAGATTCTGCTTGATATCAATACCTGTTTCGGTAAATATATCATTGGCAATATCAAAAACATTGGTTAGTTTGTTGGTCCCTGACTTATATTTATAGGTAAAGTTGTCCATCTCCGGATTTTTCAAAGTTGGGGTTCTTGAGTTTGGATAAACACCGGGTGCCGTATTTCTCATCGTTAGCAAATTCCCGTTTCTATCGTAAGAATAGCTGGACTCATAACTTTTGGAAGCCTCCATTGTCAAAGCATCAAAAGCCTGAGAAGTCATCGATTTGATACGATTAAGCTGATCGTAACTGTAATTGTTCTTTTGAATAGCAAGCAGCTGATCGCCTCCTTTGCGAATAGCTGTTGTCATTTGCTTAATATTCCCGTTGTATAAATCCTGAAGGGTAGCTCCCGTTGCGTTACGGCTTACCATTAAAGGTTTAAATGCATCAGTATCTGTATCGCCGTAAATAGCATTGTAATCGTGGTCATAATAGCTTAATGAATAACCAAAAGCATCTTTGGTTTTGGTCGTTCCATTGAGTGAGCCGTCCTGCCCCAAATCATTAGTACTATTTGCTAAGTTTTCGCCATTTACTGTTTTAAGCCATCCCTGCAAAGTATAGGCGTAATCGATTCCCTGCACTTTTTTGTCTCCTAATTCTACTCTGGCTAATGGTCCGTGTGGATAATACTGATAACTGGCATCTTTTTCCCAAAGTACCCCATTGGCAGAGGTTTCTACATTTACAATGCGGTTATCAGCATCATAGTTGTAGCGGTGTATAAACTGATCCGGTCTGTTTGGCTGGAATTTAACCGTGTTGACATTACCGCTAATTAAATCGTAATCGTAAACAATACGTTTTAAGTGCGCCTCGCAATCGTTTAGTTGTCCTGTAGCAGCGTTAATAACCGTTTCCTGACAATTTTCATCTTTTAAAGCGGTATAATAATTCACAATTTCCTTTACATTTCCATGAACATCATAGTTGTAAAGAATAGCATTGTCAAAAACTAACGGATTGCTGTAATTTTCGTGATAAAAAATACCGGTTACCCTATTGCGGTTGTTGTAAGCAGGATTGAAGCCCGGTGTTGTATTGGTTGTAAATAAATAAGAAGCTAGTACATCTGTTTCTACCTCCGGGTCTTCATCATAAATCGTTCTGGTAACCTGATTTTTAGGTAAATTAGAATCAAAGCTGTCTACTATTCCGTATGGTTCATCATTTTCATCCGGATGAGGACTGCGCACTAATCTTCCTTCAGGAGATATGCTATAACTTACAGACTGGGATGGGTTATTTGTATTCACTACAGAACTTTCTATTTCCCCGGCCTCCTTGATCCTGCCCAAGCTATCATAATTGGTGTAGCTCATTTTAGCAATACCAGAAGTTAGCTGTTTATTATTTTGAGAAGCGATAATCCTGCCCAGTTGATCATAAGCAAAACGGGTTACGCCACCATCAGGAGTACTCTGCCAGACCAATTGGTTTAATGAATTGTAACCATACTGCGTTTTGAGTTTATGCCCAGGTAGTAAATTTCCATTCTCACTCATAGCCGGGTTAAGTGGATCTGCTGCCGCTTTGTGAGCTTCAATGAGGGCATTCTTAGTTGTAATCTCTGCCGGTGAAAAGCGTTTTACTCCTTCCGGGGGAACGGTCTGGGTAAGATTTCCTGCCTGATCGTAATAATAAAGAGTGTATTGGTATTCCTGATCATAGTACGTCATGTCAAGAGTCTCAACGACATCAGACATCGCTTTTTTGATATAAGATGCTATAAATTCTTTACGCTTCTCCTGTAGCCAATTATTAAAGTTGTCTGCTGAGAAAGCTTCTGCAATATTTTTAACCAGTTTTTCACAAGTAGATTCTGTTTCTTCCGGTAAAGCAGGGGAAACAGATGAGCTTAATGCTGCCGGAGGGCAAACTTTGCCTGTATTGTCTGGTCTAAAAACAGTTTCTACCCATTCATTCCAGTTGAGTATATCAGGATTTGCCTCATTGTTTACTACTTTATTTTCGTCATAATATTTTTTGTATTGGTCTATTACGGCATTGATTCCGTTAAAACCATAATGCAAATACGTATCTCCAAATTCTGCAAGCGTTCTGAAACGGATGTCATAAAGCTTTTTTACCTGTAATTTTTCAAGATAATACAAATAACTATCTGAAATGTATTGGTAGTTGTTACTGCAAAAATTATCAAGGGTAGATTGTGCTACTGTATAGTCTTCTATAAGTCCCCCCATTTTACTTAAAAATGCTGCTTTTTTACTATCGCAGGCTACCGGAATTACGGTTTGCGGGATACAGGTGGAGCAGGATTCTGTTGAGGAAGCGGAAGCCATACGAGCGGTAGTACCGTTTGCATTTGTAACTGTAATTACTCCGGAAGCATCTATAGCATACATTGTAGAATCATCTGTTGACGAAGAGGCTGATTTTCTTGATGTTGATGATGAAGATGAAGGGTATGAACTTATAAAATTACAAAAACCACGATCTGCTCCAGCTCCATATTCATTCGTAGCTGCAAAATTATTCAGATGAATAGTTTTAATTATTTCTTGTTCATTTAAGTCGGTAAAACTTATTTTTGCTTCAAAATTTCCAATTACATCTATTTGGTTTATAGTTTTTGTATATGATGGTAACTCTATAACCATAAAACCGTTAAAAGAATTTTGATCGTTATAAAATGTCAATTGTAGTTGATTACCTGCATTATAGCCATATATACTATATTTAGTCAACTGAATAGGAGTGTTCAGAGAATTTGGATCAATACTTATTTCATATTCTCTTCTTCCTTTGAAATGTTCAACTAAACTTGATTCGTTAATAAAACGCATCATTACAGGATTATCCGCACTATTTAAAATTGTATTATTAGTATATCCAGTAGTAATTATTTGATTTAAAACATCTTTCAAATTAGTTTCATATATCACTTCCGACTCAGTATTACCTGTACAAGCACTAACGGCAACATACGGAAGAGGAGCCAGGAAATCACAAAAATCTACTGCTAATGAATAACAAGACATATCATTTACCACAATATAATTACTAACAGCAACATCAACGCATTTTATACTTTTTGAATCATAATTAGTATTAACAATTTTATTTGCTACAATATCAATTTTATTAAAAAAAGTAGATTTTTCATATGTACCATCAGCAGCAGTTAAATAATGTACTCTTAATCTAAAGTGTCCCTGGTCTTCTTGATTTTCATTGTAAAAAGATACAGAAATTGAATCATCAACATCTTTTGTTAATCGAAATTTATACAGTTTTACATTACCCTTAGCCATACAGCTTGCTGACTGATCCCTGTCTTTCAGGACCTGAAAATGTTCTGTTAAATGTGCATTGGCAATCAAATTAGCCATATGAGGATAATCACTACAAATTCTATATGGAGTTAGTAAATTCCCATACTCATCATAAGAAGCCGGATCAGACAAAATCTGATTAATCACATTTTTTACTCCAATTTCAAATGCAATTTCATCAGCAGTGTTAGCACATACACTAACATTTGGAGCTGGCGAACAAGTAGGTAAATTTTGACAGATATCCCCAATACCATCTTTATTAATATCCAATTGGTCTGTATTAGCAGTAGTAGGACAATTGTCCAAATCATCTAATACGCCATCATGATCGCTGTCGTTTGCCCACGGGTTTTGTATAGGACAGCAGTTAAAGTTGAGTACTGGGGTATAAAAATCACCTCCTACTGACACCTTTTTCCCTGCTGCAATTGTACCACCGGAAAGTGTAAAGCTAAAACTGTCTGAATCCTTAAAGTTTACAGCGTCAAAATTAGAAAAATTTAAGCCTTTTAGTCCTGATGCATTGTCCGGATAAGAAGTCCAGATTCTTGAAATCTCTACCGTACTTCCTGCCACTGTTTTCTCTAAAATAAACCCGGTAGCCACTCCTTCTGACTCACTTCTCCAGGTAGTCGAGGCATCTTGTCCAAAATATTCTGCTAAATAGGAGCTTGTATAGCCAGGGTAGCTGCTCAAATTTACTGCGGTAGTGCTAAAAAGTGTTCCTTTCTTTTTAAGTTCATTCAATAAGCCCTGAAATGCTTTTTCAAACTTCGCCCTTTTATTACATCCTATTCCCTGATCGTTACTTGCTGCATTAGGATCCAGAGCTTCTCCAACAGTTGCCCCAATACCACATTCGCCTATTGGTGCACAAGTTTCTCCGTTTAGCACAATCTCATTCAAAACAGCATCATTGCCAACAGCCCCTATTTGAGCAACTATTGAGTATCTGAATTTTTTTGTGGAAGGTTTTGAGCTTGAAACATCATAATATACCTGCTTTAGATTTTTTATATTCCAGGCAGAACCATAATTTGCCCAGGTGTACCCCCCCGTAACAGGAAGTTCGATTGTTATGGGACAAGTGTCAAATCCTCCTCCTGTTGTTGGATAAAAATTCATGTTCAGCGTATTTCCGGAGAATGTTGTCTTTATATTCAGCGGTTTTAATCCGGCAGTAAATAATTCTGCTACGGTCAGGCTTCCGGTAGCAACCATGAGTTTTTCCATCAATGCCTTGGTCAGGTATTGTCTGTTAAACGAAACATTATTCAAAGACGTTGGGGAAGGATAAGTAATTTTATCTTTGAAAAACCCATTTAAAAGCATTTCTAAATCTAATAATAGAGGACAGTTTCCTGTTTGTGCATAATATTCAAAGTGTGCTGATTTGACTAAATTATCTGACGCAACCTGAGGATCAATACTCGAATTGTATCCAAAATCGGCCGGAAGGTAGTTTTTTTGTTTGGTCTGATATAAACTTGCACTGCTGCTTTCGCATAAAGAACCTGTAGTGGTGGTATTGCTCTGAATGTATGTCGCAAGTGTACTTTTTTGAGGAAAATTATCGGTCAAAACATCGGTTATTCTCGCAGATCCTTCTCCAGTACCGATACAGCCATTATATGTTTTTGCTTTCATTGCATATATATTCATAAATATATGCTTGATTTTATTTTTTAATCCAATGTAAAGCGCTTTGTAAGCATTCCATACTTCATTTTTTTGAACAGGGTCACTCAACGTTACATTGGTCAGATTACATTCAGAAAAAGAGTTGCATAACACGCCCTGCAATGCAGCCTGATACATAGTCAAGTTATTGTTGTTCTGTCCGATATAACTGCTGTTTATAGCCTGATACATGATGCTTCCGGAACCTACTCTCATATTGTAAAGGGCAGTGTCCTCAAAAGGTGATGCTAATTGAACCTGCTGAAAATAAGGATCCTTAGAATAAATTTGTAATTTCCCCAAATTTCCTGCACTATCGAAATCAATAAGTCCCTTAGTATTCGCTTCAGCATAGGTCGTAATATTCATCAAATAAGAATCATAGCCATCAGAAGATAAAGGGGTTTCAGGAATTCCTGAGATATTGAAATTATTTGTTCTTTTGCATATCTCACGAGTGTATTCTAAATACTTATATTCCGGATGATAAGGCAATAAGGATTGTGCCCAGCTGTCGTCCCAGTTTGCTATAAAATCCTTTACATTGGATAAATTCTCGGGTTTAACCTGCCAAATATCACTACCATCAGGATTTTGAACAGTACTAAAACTACCGTCAGCATTTTTAACAGTCTTAAGTACCGGATTAACATCAACTCTGGGATTACACAAGAATGGCGTTTTAGTCCTATCAATTACTTCAACGGTAATAAATGACTCAACTCCCTCAATTGTGTATGGCGTTATTGGGTGCTTCCAGTCATTTTGTGTGGTATCACCATTATAAAAAAGACCTCCATTTGAATTAAAGATACTTAACTTATCAAAATTGGGGTTAGGAACCGGATTGCCATTTGCATCTAATGTTTCAACTCCATTTTCATCAGTTATATTGGCATTTGTCGCCCCATATTGTCCATTGGGCCTCAAATCGGATACCAGTAAATTTTCATTCATTTGACAAGCTGTCTCAAATTCTATGGATGTGGGATTACATATTGTCGCGCATTCTTTATTCAGCAAATCCCATTCTCTAACAAAACGTGTCTTTAAACCATTTACATCTGAAGGCTGTATTAAGTTACCTTCTAAATCTGTATAATCATCATTTAATAATGCATTTATCGTACTTCCTGTTTCTGATACGGTAACTTTACTGTTTTGCTCGTCTACTTTACCATATAGATTGTCAAAAGCTTTTTGAACATAAGATACTTTAGTTCCTATACTCGTCATACAAGTCTCACAAGTTGTATTACAATCATAAGCTAACTGAGCATTAGGTGCCAATCCAAATGTTGGATCTGCCGGATCAATATAACATCCGGATCCTGGTGTTTTCAGTTTTTTTATGTAATGATCCGCATAGTCATTTAATGCTTTTTCATTTACTTTTATTTCTTTTCTCAGACTGTAACTACCTGTATCTAAAGTCGCTTTTGGCTTTACAGCCGGCAGAACGGCAGGGATGTTTGTACCCGAGAAACTAGTTGTTCCAACTGTTGCAGCAATAGGCGCAACTAATTTTTCAATACCGCAATTATCTTTCAGGCTTAATTTAACATCATACACAAAAGGATATAAGCCTGTTGAGCAATAAAAAGGAGAAAACGAACTTGTCTGATTTAAACTATATTCAAACTCATATGCTGACCCGTTGTTTGACACTTCTATTGATTTAGAAAGAGCCAGCACATCATTATTCAAAGGATATTTTCCTGTAGCTTGTAAAATGTTATTATCCTTTGTTGTATCTGTGTCGGCAGGTGTAATTTTATTGAGTAAATCTGCTGTAGTACTACCATGACCATTTTCTGTGGTATCTGTATTTTCTTCAAGTAAACCACTCAGGTTGACTGGAGATTTTCCGGATAATGCAGTCGCTATAGTACGGCCTTGTGGATCTAAATAGCTTACTGATACCTGCTTGTTAGGATCGATAACCATATTTTTTTTGTAATGAGAAGCTTCCCCGACACTATAGCCAAACAATCTATGCAATTCTGGTGCTGTAGGTGTTGTATATAAATATTTCATTTCATGGCCTGTGCCTAACTGATGCTCCGGCCCTACTCCTCCCTTTCTGGATACTCTGCCTGTATTATCAGGTGTGTATTCTATTTGTGAAAAGGGATATAATTTCGCATCCGGTACATACGCCTGATTGGTTCTCAATGAAAAATCGGCGAATCCCGATGGAGAATAGTACCTGCTCGATCCTGAATTTTCGGACATTCCGGAAATAGTACTGACACAATTTCCTTCGTCAAGATCAAAATCTTTGAAAGAATACAATTTGTTTTGATTGTTTAAATTGTAATTTTTAAAATAATGAATAGTAGCGTCTTTATTTGGTGCAGGCAATATTTCAACAGCCGGTCTTCCCTGCGCATCATAAATAACCTCTCCTACAATGGTCGTATTATCCGTATTTATTTTGGTTACTGTCTGGCGATTTCTTAGGGAACCGTCAAAATAACTTACGACTTCTTTTTTCTTTCCGTCTTCGGCATAGCTCGCCTGAAATTGCCAGTTTTTACCTGCTTCATGCTCAGAAACGACACTTTGATGCGGCCAGTCGGCTATAGTCGTTTTTAAACTTGTTCCTGAACTCCAGTTACCATAGTATTTTACAGACTCTGTGTTTCTGCTTATGCCCCGCACCCTGTATATCAAATACCCGTTACCGTAGATAAGAGGTATTTCAAAAGTATTTTTAGAGGTTATGATGCGTGTATTATTCAATTCAAAATCACGCTCTGAAAACGGAATTTGATCCCCAGGTAAAGGTGTCGTTATATTTTCATTACTATAATTATCAATCCAAGTCCATTCTAATTCATATTCTAAAGCACCCGGTAAACTTTCCCAATTTAAGCTAATTGAACTTGCTGGAGCATTAATTGCGCCTATCGGATTAAGCAATTGTTCTGAAACTGTATAATATCTCCTTGCTTTGAAACCCATATTAACAAAGGCATTATTGGGAACTATACTAACATTATTTGTATTCAGTGCTGAATAGGAAAGCAACTGTACCTTAATACCAAATCTGTTTTCAATTTTTAAATAGCTTAAATCATGAAAGTTTGTACCTCCGCTGTTAGCCGGATTAGGATTGTAGTTTACTGTCAATTCTTTATCAAAAGAAGTATCATCAGTACCATCCTGCTTTACAGGAGTAATTCTAAATGTAGCTTTCAATGTATAAGTCACATAAGGTGCCAGATTGTTATCAATATTTAATGATAAGTAGCAATAAGTACCTAAGTTATTTTGATTTGGAAAACTAGCCTCTGAATCAAAAACAGAAACGGGAGCAGTACCAAAAGCAGTAATCGCTGTGGGCGTAAAATTAGTATACTCTTTTTCCTGTACTTGCGCACTGAGAATCATTGTAAAAAACAATAACCCAATTAAACTTATTTTTTTACTTAACACATTCAATGATAGCTTCATATTATAATGATAACGTGATTAACTTATATGTTTTAAACCCGCAAAAGGCTTGTTTGTATATCCTGATAATTAAATATTTGATTTTAAAAGAATTATAGATTTAACTATTCTCAATTAATGCTAAAATCAAAACCGATTTATTCACTCTTCACACTATTACTTCGTGTCTCTTGTATGGTATAAACTCCTTTTTCGGTTTCCTTTTTTATTCTTACAAGTCCTCCTTCTAAGTCGTACTCATAAAACGTCGCATAATTATTCTCATCCAATTCCGCCATGAGTTTCTGAGTATCTTCATCATAAACAAAACTTTTTAAATTTCCGTTGTAAGGGAAAAATCGAATATCATCAAAATAACAATCTGCTGTAGTGCTGGTACAATTCAGTTTTATTTCCATCTTTGGATTATTTTGAGGGTTTGTTACCGGAATGGTTACAATGCCTACAATACGCTGCCAGCCATCGATGATTGCTCCTGAAGCTTTGAAAGTTTCGGAATAGAATGGAGCGGCATTATTATTATTAAAAGCAATTGTTATATTGCTTTCGGTATACGTGGTTTGTTGCTTAACGACATTTTCTTTAACCCAGCCCGAAACGATATACTTACCCGGCTCTGGTATAAAAGAACTGTTTGATTGAGCAAACAGTATGTTGCCAATTATCAAAAATAAAAACAGTATATTTTTTTTCATTTTCTTGTTTTTTTAATAACAAACTTTATGGTAGCAAATTTTACTTTTCATCTAAATCACTCTCATATTATTTTCTACTTTTAGATTTTCAAATAAATAAAATTCAGATTTCGTTTACTATAATCCTGTGTGATTAAAATATAATTCATCTGAAAATATTCCATTTGGAGAGCCATAATAATCATCATAATAAGCTATTCTAAATTTATAAGAAGGGCTAAAACTACAATTGTCTGTAATTATTTCTTCAGATACAAAACCGGATTCATTTGTATAAAAAGTTTCATATATATTCCAATTGTTGTTTACATAATATTCTAAATAAAGATATTTACCGGGAACTCCTGTTCCATATGGTCCTTTTGACATCCAAAAAGAAAAGGCCAAACGATATTTTAAACATGGTGATGAAGCAAAACTATAAGATTCTGCCCAATCAAAATATAAAAAATAATCAACAGGAACCTCTACTTTAACAGGACACTTTGCTTCTTCAATTGTTTGTACTGTAGGATGCAAATTTCGAGACATAATACTGGAAGTTCCCTTAGCTACTTTCAAGCTGTTTTTTCCTGTATGCGATTGGTTAGAAACAATGTTTAGTTTATCATTTGCAAAACCAAAATGTTTATTTGTCGTTTCGGTTTTTTTCTCTTCAAAACCTTCAAAACCTATTTGCTGGTATTTCGAGTTGGAGGCTACTGCCATAGGCAATTTGTAGGCATAACCATATTGTGCAGCACTATAGCGATTCAAAGCATCTTTGTTCTCCAATTCAGCACCGTAAGGACTGTATTTGGTCACGCTGCTGGCATAAGTCCAATTGGCATCGTTAACCCTCCAAACCGGAATACCGGAGCTGCGATCAAGTCTGTAAAAAGAATTGAAACTAGTAAAGAAGCCTTCGTTTCTGGAGTTATTGTATTGCCCGTTTGCACTATTTCTTCCTGTTAAATAAGCATAGGATTTTTCAGCCCTCCAGTTTCCTTTAATATTCCAGAGATACGGGTTTACTTTAACATCATTAGGATATTTTACATCACCAGTTGACAAAATCCAATTTTGGGAGCTATTGAAATTATACTCCGGATAATAAGGAAGATTCGATTCTGTCTGTGTATTCCAGTAATCCTTATAAACCACTGCACTGGCATTAACAATCCTTGGATTAAAACTTGATCTGGCGTCGAATTGAAAGGAATCCTGGTCTAGTTTTCCATTCTTTATTGGGTTAATCATAGAAGTAATCGATGCCATACTCGCTGATTGCATATTTTTATATCCCGAACGTACAATTTTGAAATTAAAAGTTGTCAAATCTTCGCACTTGTTGATATAAACACCGTTTCTATCCATTAGCAATACACCTGATTTATCCGTATTGAAACCAACAACCCATAATTTGTATTGTCGGGGTAAATTTTGCCCGAATATTTCTGAAGACTGCACAATTCCGGCATCATCCGTTACCTGAAGCTCGTCTCCCAGATGAAATATTGTTGATACATCTCCAGTGTAATTATTTAATCTAAAGTAAGGATTACCTGTAGGATTAGAAGAGGTACTAGGTGCTGTTACAGGAGCATTAGCGATCAATGTACCTTCAATACCAATATTTTGAGAGGCTAATCCCATACCATCATACATCCAGTAAGCCGGGAAGTTGAAAGAATAGTAATGGTCGCCATACTCATTAACAGTCTCAGTCAGGAGAACTTCTCCCGAGCTTGCATCCCATGCGAGGTTTTTTGTAGAAACTGTGGCTCCTAAATCAGTTGCTATTTTTTCAACTAATAGGGCCGTTTTATGAACATGCTTTGTGGTAACCGCTGTACGAAGTTCATTAATATTTGTAGAGGATTCCGGAAATACAGTGGGTATAAATATTGGTATTGGTGCTGGGAACATAGGAATCAACATTCCTGCAACATTGGCTTTAAAACCGGAAGTTTCTGTTTTAGCAAAACTTCGATTAAAATCATTTATTAAATCGTAATCTACACCGATTATTCTTTTGGAAACATTTCCTTTCTCGTCTACAGTCGTAATATTATTGTCTATATTTTTTTGTTCATCAGTATTATACTTGTATTCTACAGAGGAAACAATTTCGTTGGCTTCATTATAGATTTCCTCAAAATTTACTTTACCATTCATATCATTGGTTTCAATAGAATAGCCTTGTGTCATTGTCAGGAGATTTCTAACATCAATATTTCCCCCCCTTACAACATTCTTCAACAAATCCTTAATAATGCTAGTTGGCGTTATTCCGTTGATCATTTTCAAATCGGTATACAATACTTTTGTTGGGAAATCATAACTGGTATAATGTTTCGTTACCACGCTTCCTGTAGCGTGTTTTTTTACTATAATAGCAGTTCCTGCATCATTTTTTCTATCCAGATTTCTTACCGTAACTCTTGCATAAGTTACTTTTGATGCCGGGAAGAAATTGGCTCCAAAGGGTTTTTCTACATAATTGCTTTCCATAGGAGCAGCAACGGTCTCCGCATAATTTCCTTTGGCATTATAAAAAGGCTCTACAAAAGGATTTTCTGCACACATATTAGGTTCAAAAGTCGCTACACCACTAGATTTACCTTCAGTATCATTATAAGAATAGGTCTGACCGTATTCCATATCATTTAAATTTGTTCCTGAAGTTCCCTCGAGCATTTTAGTCCAGTTGTCGCTTAATTTAATAGATTTTACACGAAGTCCTCCGCCAAGCTTGTGTCCATCCGAATTTTCTAATCGAATCCAGGATTTTTCAGGTTTAAAAATTCTGGCACGTCCTTTATCCTGTAAAAAACCATCAGGTCCGTCAAATAGTTCTTTAATGATACTTAAACTTCCTTTCAGGTTTTTCACTATAGAACTAAAATCTGTAGCTGCAGGGTCGTCATTTATACCGCATGTTAATCTATTTAAAAACATACGACCGAAACCCCATCCGGCTTTGGCAATTGGGTTTGCTTTATTACCATTTCCTTTATCTTTTGATAAAAGTTCTAGAGGAATAGAAGCTATTGTACCATTTAATTTTGAACTGTATTTAACATCAATTTCAGTAACATTACCAATTTTGAAATAGCCCGAGACATAGTCATAGTGTTGAGTATTATCAGACATATTCAGCATGAATTTAAACTGAATGACTTTGTTTAAATTCTCACTTAAGTATTTGTCAAGAAATTCTTGTTTTGTAAGTCCGCTATCTGAATTGTTTAATTTTACATACAAGAATCTTTTATGAGAACTTCCATTATACAATATATTTTTACCATTCATATCTTCATCTACGGAAAGTACTTGATCTCCAGCCCCTATAACCTTATACATTTGCATGGCTTTTTTATCTTGGACATAACGGTAATCATCGCTCTCCGTTTCAATCATGATTTTCCCGCCAGATGGCAGCTGAACTGATTTTAGGTTCCATGAAGCGGTATTAATATCTGCCTGATTTTTAGTCGGATCGGTAACTACTTTTGCTTTATTCTGATCAACAAAAGGAAATTCGGTATTCGATAAAGGAGTATTTATATAACCGCTGTTAGCTGGATTTTTTTTATAATTTCCCCAAATATCAAAACCTTTCATATCATAACCAGGATTATATGAACCGGGAACATCAGGATAAGGCTTTTCACTTGTTTTAGGCAGATTTTCATACTCCGCATCATTTTCCCCATAATCAAAGACATAAGGAGTATATTTTCCCATATTAGAACCTCTGTAAGTGAAATATACTTTTTTCAAAGTAAGCTTACCGTGATAATTACTCAATTCATTATCGCTAAGATTAGAAGTTTTGTCATTATTGGGAATGCCTTTACAAAGACTATAGCTGTATATAAAATGAGCCGTTTTAATTGGTTTTATTACACTACTTGCAGAAGGATCAAAAATTTCACCTGATGCGTTAGTAACTTCCGGTCTTGAATACAGTCTGATTGCTTTTATTTTTTTCATTCTTCCTGTACCTGCCCCCCCATTTTCGCCGGCAACACCAATGGCATCTTTTCTGTTTTCAAGATCAAAGAACGCTACATGAGTTTTGGTTACTATTCTGGTAAGATATTTAAGTTCTTTTTGTCCATACAAATAATTTCCCTTCTGATCATCTTTTTTTGAAATAAGTCCTTCGTTATAGGTTGCCTTATTTTCTTCAAATGGGACTCTCCATTGATAATTTGGCACCGTAGTATATTCAAACTTGGTAAAAGTCCCTAAATCGTTTAGTGTAGGTCCATTATCATCAATATCCTGATAATCTGATGATAAAACGGTAGATAATAAATAACTGTGGGCATAGGGAGGAGTTTTTACTCTGTTTACATACTCATCGCTGGTATTCGTTCCGTTTCCATAAAGAGATCCATTGTATTCTACAAGGCCATTGGTATTATTACCATTTTGTTTCGAAACATCAAAAGTCGCTTCTATTTTATTCATATTGTAAGCTGTTTCGCCATACACGTAAGTATTGCCATCTGCCTGCAGCACTTTAATTCCTGCTGTATGATGCGGTTCAGCATGACCATTTTTTATGATAAACTCATCTCGTAATGCTTCTGATTTCGTGATTTTCTGAACGACCTGACTGCGTAAAAATCTTTTGGTTCTTTTTATTTCCCTGTCACCATATTTTCCACCATCAAATGAATAAGCACTGGTGTAGGTATTTTTTTTATTCCCATCAATATCGACTCTTAACGCTTTTGTCTCATACATTCTATTCTTATAAATAGTTTCGGGATCTACAACAGTAGCTCCAACCATCTTGAATGTCACAGGCTCGTAAGTCAAATCTTTTTTGTCGGTACTTTTTTCGTTGAAATGAGCCAGCACATTATTATTTTGAAACCACCCGCCTGTTGTACTTTCAGAGGGAGCTTTCTTAAAGTCAGCACTCCCATGAACTAAATTACCCAAACCTACTTCTACTCCAAAATTTTGACTTTTCCCCAGATCTACAACCTCATCGTTATAAACACTACTCACTTTAGATCTGTAAGGCCTGAACATTCCGGAAACTCCCTGACCATCTATGCTGTAAATATCATATGTATAATTCGTTACCGGTAATGCTAATGTATGCGGAGTCACGTTCCTTTCATTTTCCCTGTTGAAATCTAAGACTCCGGATTCTGTTATTTTTTTGTATTCAGTATTTTCATAACCATATGCCTTTTCTTTTTTTTTCTTGTATTCGTCAGCAATGTTTTGGTAAGAACCGTAACCGGTAACCTGAACCTGTCCTTCTACACCAAAGACTTCACCTCCAATTGCCCCGTTAAAAGAAAAATTCTCATTTCTGAAACCGATTCTTTTGGAAGGTGTAAAACTCAGGTTGTTGAATGAAATACTACCTCCAATACTTGTTCCTCCTGTTGTTGGTTTTTCCTTACTTGTCTCATCCTCTTTATAAGATTGACTAACACTTGCAGAAACATTTAGATTTTCAATCCCTTTCCTACTATTAAATCCTAATGATATTGAACTTCCAAGTGAAGTATTAACTCCATTGAGACCACTTATTTTTGCTGAAATACCCAACCTTGGAGTTACCGTAGCACCACCGTCCAGAGAACTTGAAAAATTCATTCCTACTGATACATTGTCATTAAAATTAAAACCTAAACCATAAGAAGGCTTAAAAGATATTCCTTCGTAATTATTGGATTCTACTCCCAATCCAACCCCTAATTGCAGAGCATCAAAACCTGAATAGGCAGCATTTACCCCTACATTAATTCCAACTGTCCTATTTTGCTTTAAGTTGTTTTCATAGACCATTTCATCACCTCTGAAATCATCCGGTAAACCCCGAACCTGTCGTTCTATCTGACCTACATTTAGATTCCATCCAAGACCCACCCAGGATGCTTCCTGATCCATGGTGATACCCGAATTGTAAGCAAGATTCAACGGGTATCCGCCCACATCCATTATTGGAATGTTATAATTGAAATCCCCGCTTGCCAGATCAACCATATCCGAAGTTCCTACAGGAGTAAAAGAATTGAACTCAGGCTGTGTTGGACCGCTAGTCAAAGCATACATCTGCATCGGCTGCAGTGTTTCCAGAAGAATCATCATTGCTAAATAAATAGCAACTACTTTTTTTAATTTACTTATTTTTTTTGGCTTAATCATAAGGCTATAGGGGTAAAAGGATCTTTGAATTTAAATTTTAATGTTCCCTTTCTAAAAAGGTAATCATTATAAATTAGTTGTATTTTGTCATTGGGGTCAATACCTGAGAAGAATAGTAGTACTTTTTGAAAAGGAGCAATTTTATAATTACGCTCAAAATTAACCCCTGAGCAAGGGATTGTATCTTTCTTTGAAGTCACCACATAAAAATCATTGTTTAGTCCGAAAGACATGTACTTTACAGCAGCGGTATAATCCATACCTGTAAAATCTTTGCCTAGCAAATCTTTTTCCTCATCTTGCTGAAAAACAAATTCTATTACACGTTCTCTTTTATTTTCTTCATAAAGAGAATCAACATGCTGAAGGTTTTCAATACCCTGATCTTTTAACAAATAATATTGAATAGGAACTTCGGTAGCTGTAAAACCAATGTCATCAACCACCTGTGTATAGGAGCGGGATTTCCAGCCTATTTTTTCCAGATTAAAATAGCGATCCCTGATTTCAGAATCGTCATTTTTTTTTGATTGGGAATCTTCTTTTTTACAGGAAAACAAAACAAGAATAAAAAGAATAAAACCTAAATTAAAGACCTTCATACCTTTTATTTATATACGTAAGAAGTTCATTAGTAACATCTATTTTTTCATCTGCAAATAAAACAGTTTGTTTATTATCAGACCCAATCACTAATTTGTAATTTTTATCTCTTGAAAATTCAGTGGTATAGCTTTTAATTCTTGCCCAGATTTTTAATGACTGCTCAGAACCGAAAACCTGATTAAACTGCTCTAATTCTTCCTTACCCTGGATAAATTGCTGCATTAACTGCTTTCTTTCAGAAGCAGAAATTGAAGAAGACTGTAAATCAGAATACAATTTATCTAAAACTGATTTTCTGGAATTGAATTCTTTTTCACCTGCTCTTTTCATTTCTTTGGTCATCACAAAGCCATCAAACAGTTTTACATTATCGATATAAACAATTTGTTTATTGTATTGAAAAAAGAAAAAGAGCGTCAATACACCAATTAACAAAATATTAACTATAATCAAAAAAAATACTTTATATTTAATCACAAATAACTTATTAAATTAAAAGTGCAAAAATATATTTTTTCTAGGAAACTTCAGTCAAAACAAAAAGAAAGTTAAAAAAATAAAAACTGATATGTGATTAGATGAAAATGAAATCTTTTTATTAACAATAAAAATCAACCAAGGCATTGAATACGAAGTTTTGTTTCCGTCCTTCTTACGGTTCATGATTTTTCTTCTATGGGCTGTTCGTGAATATTAAAAAAAAATAGGGCTTAGAAGACAGCGATTTTAACAATATTGTTTTTATTTTAAATCAATCCGAAAAAATTGTTATTTTATATCATGTTTTAGGGGGAGACTCTCGCAGAATTTACAATAATAGCTGCTCAGCTTATTTTCAACAAAAAAGCTTCTACGTTTTTATTATAGAATAGTCCTATATACTGAGAATAAATGAATCACCTTACTAAACTTTATCATCACGATATTATTGATGATTTCTCTATTTATTCTTCTTCATTCAGGATTTGAAAAAAGAACTGAATTTAAAAACTCTAAATCAAGAAACAATATACATTCGCTAAATTATAATGACTCCACGTAAAGAATCCTAGAAAAAAAACTAAAAAACATGCTACTTATCCTGTTATTGTGTTAATTTTTTTTTTAATTTTATTAAAAAAAAAATTATGAAGTATTTATTCCTCATTTCATGGGTTCCGTTTTATGGACAAGTTTTGCATCATCAGATGCTTTCTTCTCAAGGAACAACTAAAAAAATAGCTGATGGTTATATAATTAGCCAGACTATTGGTCAGCAGAGTGTTATTGGTAATTCAAATAAAGATCCAGTTGTCACTCAAGGTTTTCAACAAAGTTTATGGAGTAGCTATATTGCTACCAATCAGAAAACTGAAATAACAGTTTTGACTTACCCGAATCCTTTTAGCGACCTAATTAATTTTGAATTTTCGGAACCCACTAACGAAGAAATATCCATTTATATTTTTGATGTTTCTGGTCGATTGATTCATAAACAAAAAGAAATGCTTAAGAATTCGGTTTTGACAATTCAGTTGTCCAAGTTACCACAATCTGAGTACCTGGTCAAAATCCACTCAATTTCAACGACTTACTACACTAAAATTATTAAAAAATGATAAAAAACTACTCTTTACTTATCTTATTACTGGTATCTATAAATCTTTTTTCTCAGGAAATTTATTTTAATACAGGTAAAAACTATACAAATTATAGGTATAAAAATGCCGACGGCCAGCAGAGCAACGACCTACAGATCGGAACAGGAAACTTTTATGAAGTAGGTTTTACAAAACCTTTAGGTATAAAAAAAGTTTCGTATGAATTTGGACTTTCATTTAATGAATATAATGCAATTGGCAGTAGTTCTGATAATTCATATCGTTGGGACACCCAGTATTTAGGCATTCATGGAGGCTTATCCTATTCTCTGTTAACGAACAAAAACAAGCCTAAAAAAGATTTCGATATTTTACTTGGAGCGGGTTTGAATGCTTCTACCATAGTTTATGGCAAACAGGAACTCAACGGAATTTATTATGACCTGATGAATCAAAAAGAATTTTCAGGAATACTATTACAACCCTCTGTAGGATTAGTTGCCAAGTATGCCTTCTCTTCTGTTGGATCACTGAGTCTTGGCTATAATTTTTGCCAAAGTATAAATATTACGAATAATAGCGACGAGAAATTAACATTCCGCACCAATCAGATAAAGTTAGGATTCAATTTTAACATTGATTAAGTTCATTTTGAATTGATTTATTGATATGGTTTAAAATAAAATTTCACAAAATTAAAGACTAAAAATAGTTAGTTGCCTTAGGGTGTAATAACTAACGAATAAATTTCTAAAGTATATGAAAAAAATAATTTTACTATTTATATTTTTTATAGCAGCTACAACTTTTGCTCAGACAAATGGGATAAGCTATCAGGCTATAATCTTAAATCCTAAAGGAGAACAGTTGCCGGGTGTGAACAATCCAAATAGCCCTGTTGTCAATAAAGATATATGTATGGTATTCAAATTTATTGATGAATTTTCAAATGTAGAATATCAGGAAACAGTACAAACCAAAACAGATGGCTTTGGTATGGTTAATTTAGTGATCGGTAAAGGAACGCAAACAGCAGGATATGCTTCTTCTTTTGAGTCAATTGTTTGGAATTCTTCGAAGAAAAGTTTGATTGTTGGAATTAACACCAGTGGAAATTGTACAACTTATACCGAGATTAGTAATCAAGAGTTTAGTTATACTCCATTTGCTTTTTCCGCAATCAATGCTGAAAACGTTACAGGTGTTGTTGCCATAGAAAACGGAGGTACTAATGCTACTACTCTTTTAGGAGCTAAGACAAATTTAGGTATACAGAATGTAGATAATACAACAGATTTAAATAAACCAATTAGTGTTGCAACACAAACGGCATTAAATTTAAAAGAAGATGTAGCTAATAAATCTACTGACCTAAACCTAGATGGCACTTCTGATACTAAATATCCAAGTGTAAAAGCGGTTAAAACTTATGTTGATGCTGCTACTTCATTACCTTCAAACGCTTTGAACAATGAAATAACAAGAGCAACTAATGCTGAAAACACAATTGCCACCAATTTAGCTACTGAAGTAACCAACAGAACGGCTGCCGACCTACTAAAAGAAAATGTGGCTAATAAAAGCACAAATGTTGCCACTGATGGAACTTCGGACACTAAATACCCAAGCGTAAAAGCGGTTAAAACCTATGTAGATGCAAGTGCTACATCTGCATCTACCGCTTTGGCAAATGAAGTAACAAGAGCAACCAATGCTGAAAATACAATTGCTGGCAATTTAACAACTGAAACTACTACCAGAACAGCTGCTGATGCAACTTTGACAACCAATTTAGCTACTGAAGTAACTAACAGAACAGCCGCCGACTTACTCAAAGAAGATGTGGCTAATAAAAGTACTGATGTGACTACTGATGGAAGTTCAAATATTAAATACCCTACAGTAAAAGCCGTTAAGGATTATGTAGATGCTAGTAGTGCTTCACCATCAGGTGCTGCAGGGGGTAGCTTGTTTGGAACTTATCCTAATCCAACCATTGCTTCTGGAGCAATAGGCACTACCGAAATAGCAGATGCAGCAGTTACTACAGCCAAAATTTCGGCTACCGGTACTGCCAATAATACTACTTTTTTAAGAGGAGATGGTCAGTGGGTAGCTCCATCAGGAGGTATTACTGGTTCAGGTAATGCAAATTACCATGTAAAATGGACAGCTGCTGGGTCATTAGTAAATTCAATGATACAAGACAATGGGACTTCAGTAAGTGTTAATTACCCTGTTCAAGCAAATTCTCAATTATTTGTGTACCGTCAACAACAAACAGCAAATGGAGATGGTCAGTCAACTATATATGGATATCGTGATCGTAATAGTCAAAACGTAGGAGCTAGCTATGGGCAAAATGGTAGTAATACAGGGCTTACAGGTATGTCTTTTTGGGGTGACGATTACTCTTTTGGTGTAGGGGGATGGAATTATAATGACTTTTCTCGTACAGGAGGAGTAGTTGGTGGAGAGATTTATGGTAATTATTGGGGGTCTTTAGGATATAAGGCAGCGAGTACTATTACTTATGGAGTATATGGTTCAAATGCTTATGGTTCTGGAACTGGTTTTTTTGCAAATAGTGAAATTTCAGGCTTTGGAGGAGGTTTCTTTGGTGTTATTGGTTCTGCATCTAAAGGAAGTGTGATAGGTCAATTAAATTCAGGAGAATTATTTTCGTCTTACAATTCCGGAAATGTTTATACTTTAGGTAAAAATGTAGAGCTAGTAGAAACTTCTAATAATGTTAAAACTCCTGTTTATTCCGTTACTAGTACAGAGTCCACTATTTATGCTAAAGGAAGTGCCGAATTAGTAAATGGATCAGCATATATTGCATTTAAAGATTCGTACAAAGCATTATTAGGAGAAAATCCAGAAGTTACCGTTACACCGAAAGGAAACTGCAATGGAGTATATATTTCTGCAATAGATAAAAACGGATTTACTATTAAAGAAATGAACAATGGAACGAGTACAGTTGCTGTATCCTGGATTTCTGTTGGAAATAGAGTTGATAATCGTTTGGACAAAGCAACTGAAATGGTTTCTGATCCTAATTTTGATAGAAATATACAACAAGTTTTATTCAATGATTCTAACTTAGATGGTAAAGGTATGGGCATCTGGTGGGATGGTAATAAAATTCAATTTGGTAATATGCCAGAAAGTTTAACAAAAGTAAACAGACCAAAAGAAGATTATAATTCTAACCAAAAGCCAACAGAAACCTACAAAACAGAGAAGAAAGAAGCAATCAAAAGAATTTCTGAATTTTCTAAAGCTATTTTGTTCGATACAGGAAAATCTACTATTACTTCAGAATCCTATACAATCCTGAATAATATCATAAATGTTTTAAATCAATACAGTTCTGATAATTTCATAATTGAAGGAAACACGGATAATACCGGAGAATCTAATGACAATATGAAACTTTCAAAAGATCGATCAGAAGCCGTAATGAATTATTTTATCGAAAAAGGTATCGGCAAAGACCGATTGAAATCAGTAGGTTATGGAGATACAAAACCTGTTGCAACAAATGATAACGAAGAAGGTAGAAAGATTAACAGACGAGTTGAGATTAATCTGGTAAAATAATTACATAACATTTTATATCTTTAAAGGGTTCTTTTAAAAAGAACCCTTTTTTATTTTTCAAATGAATTTATTTCGAATATTTCTAGTTTTATCTACAACCTTCTCTTTTGGACAAAAAAAGGTTGAATCTTCTATTAAGACTTTATTTAAAGAAGTCGTATACACTTTGGCAGACGATAGTTTAAAAGGTCGTTACACAGGCACATTAGAGGAAAAAAAATCATTAAACTACATAGAATTAAAAATGAAAAGTTTATCGAATAAAATTAAATTCGAACGACAAACTTTTGATATTAAACTAAAAGACACGACAATAATTTCAAACAATGGTTTTGTTTTTGTAAATAATCATTCAAGTAAAACTATCGTAATAAGCTCTCATTATGACCATATTGGTTTAGGAGGAGTACTATCTACTAAATTCATATCCAATCAAATTCATAATGGAGCCGATGATAATGCCTCTGGAGTTGCGATGACTATTGGTTTAGCTAGTGAATTAATTAAACTTAAGAAACCAAACGTAAATTATTTATTTGTATTTTATTCAGGTCATGAAATAGGATTATATGGATCAGATGCTTTTGGTTACTTCGTAAAAAAGAACACTGAGCATTTCAAAAATATAGCATGTGTCATTAATTTTGATATGATAGGACGATTAGATCCTGATCTAAAAATTTTAAAATGTATGCATTCAAAATCAGCAGATATAATTTTGAATACTGTACAAATTGAAGATTTTGGTTTGAAATTAAATTTTGGAAAGGAAGAGCAATTAAAAAAATTGGACACATTTTTTTTTTACAACCAAGGAGTTCCTTGTCTTAATTTTACAACAGGCATTCATTTGGACTATCATACTCCGACTGATGATGCAATTTATATTAATTTTGACGGTATGGTTCAAATTAAAAAATATCTCTTACAAATTATTGATTATTATAATTATGATTTACTGAAAACACCAAAGAGGTAATATTTCTTTTCTCAGATTGTATAAATTTGATAGTTATCAAATAATCCTCAATAAAATGGTCAGATACTTTTTATCTAATTTAAATATTCTGATTCATTCATTTAATGATTATGAATGTTGAGTATCATTTTCATGCTTAGATATATTGCCAGTCTTTTTATTGTAGAAAATTCCTAATTGAAATTATTTTAGATCTAGGTGGCTCTTTTTAGAAAGAAAATCATTTATTATAAAACATTTGAATTACTACCTATACAGTTTTTTATCTAACCGATGATAATTCAAACCAAAAGAATCTTTGATCAATCTAAAAAAGCTACTTTTCAATATTATACTTGAAAAGTAGCTTTTGATTCTTCAAATCATGACAGTTTTAAAAAAGCAGATCCATTATTTTGGTATAAATTTCTGTATTTTGATATACCCCTGAAAAAACATGAGCTCCTGAACCATAAGCAAAAACCGGAACAGATATGGCTGTATGATCATTTGTACTAAAACTTCCCTGAACATATCCTTTAGTTATACTGCCGTCGATTAATGATAATCCGCCCGTTTCATGATCAGCTGTTACAATTAAAAGAGTTTCAGGATTTTTATCTACAAATTCCATTGCCTGCCCCACCAATTTATCAAAATCTAGCATTTCGCGAACCACATATTCTAAATCATTTTTATGTCCGCCGTAATCAATCTGTGCCCCCTCGGCCATAATAAAAAATGGATTTTTTGTTTTAGAAAAAACTGTCGTTGCTTTCTCTAACGATTTGGTTAAAAAATCTCCTCTTCCATCTTTTATCGAAACTACTGCCGCATCGTCCAAAAGGATTATTTTATTGTTTTTAATGGTATCCAGACTACTGAATTTCTCCGAAAAAGAATATCCTTTTTCAATCAGTAATTTAGACAAATCTTTTCCGTCTTTTCGGGCTTTAAATTCTTTTATCCCACCTCCGATTAAGATATCAGAGGGATTGCTCAAAAAGTCATAAGCGATTGGCTCGCTGTAAGTTCTTTCAGGCTGATGTGCATAAAAAGCTGCCGGAGTGGCATCTGTAATATTTCCTGCAGAGATAATAGCTGTTTTAAAATTTTTCTTTGCCAGTTGTTGTGTAATTAATTCTAAGGGGGTTCCGTTTTCATCAACACTGATAAATCGGTTATTGGTTTTATTTCCCGTTGCCATTGCTGTTGCTCCTGCTGCCGAATCAGTGATATAACTATCCGATGATTTAGTGATAGAAAGTCCTTGCGTTGGGATATTGAAGACACTCAATTCTCCTTTGTTGGCTGTGTAACCGGCGTATATTTGAGCTAATCCCATTCCGTCACCAATAAGGAGAATTACATTTTTTGGTTTCTTCTTAGCGAAAGCTTGTTTGTTTTTAGGGACATATGCGGTATGGAATTCTGTGTTTTGATAAAATGTTGTTTTGAGATTATGAATAAATTGTGCTAATGCTGCAACATTATCCGTACCAATAAAATCAACTTTTAAATTCATCAAAGTCATCCATGTATTGACATTGTCCTGCGTAGACCAGAATCTGATTTTTTTATGCAGATCGCGCACCTTTTTAATTGCAGTTTGTATTTTTTGTAAGTCGGCTTGTGTCAAAACACCTTTACCATTCCATGCCGTAAGTTTTTTTAAATCCTCACTGATCATTTCAACGCGGGTCAATTCTTCAGACGAATAATTTTCGTTCAGTCTTCCGTCAAAATAAATAAACTCCGGATATGCTATCCACTGCAACGGCAATGGTCTATTTCCTGAAATAACAATTTTTATACTTTTATTGGAGATAATTTCCGGGAATGTTCTTAGCTCCTGTACGATTGCTTTTAGAGTAGCATCGGCATCAGATTTAATATCTATCATCAAAATCAAAGACTTATCATCAGGATAAACTTTACCAGACTGGTTTTTCAGTTTTAAAGAAAGTGGCTCAAGATATAAACTTTTTAGTGTGTTGTGCTGCTTAACTTCTTTTGCGGTATGAGCGACAAACAGTTCATTATTAATTAGAAAAACATCTGCTTCGATAACACCAGCCTCATTAGAATAGGCTCCGAAAAAAGGCAGTGAGCCTACATAATCATTGTGTGAATGAATATTAGAAGAATTGTATTCCTGTGCTTGAGTAAACAGGAAAAATTGGAGACAAAAAAGGGTTATTATTTTTTTCATTGAAAAATAGAAATTTGTTCATTTGCAAAGCCGTAGGTAACTTTCCTTCGGATTTTATTTTATTACTTGTCTATATAATGTTTCATTCATCTTTTTATAACAGCAGGTCTGAGAAACCTGCAGTGTAAAAAAACTAAACAAAACAACATGAAACTCACTATTAATTGATTTGACTTCGACCTGCTTTTTATATGTTACCAAATAAAAAATGAGTTTGAGTCAATAAAGTGAAACCGATTTTATTGGATGCAGTTTATTTTTTTATTTCGGTATTGTAGATCACTTCACCTTTTTCATTAATAGCCTGTACATACAAAGTGTCGGCCAGAACTGAAAATACCATAAAACCATATTCTGAAATAGCCAGTTTACTGAAAGGTAAACGATCTATTGGCGTGATTTCAGAAGCTGATCCTGAAACAAAATAACTAGTCTTACCTTCTGGCAGTAAATGCTGTAAGTCATGATCATGTCCGGCGATGTAGGCATCTACTTCGTATTTATCAAAAAGTGATTTTAATGATTTCCGTACTGCTTTAGTATCATAACTTTCCCTTCTTTTCAAAGTTGCCGTAAACAATGGGTGGTGTCCCACAACTAGTTTCCACTTCACACTTTTAGGTGCGTTTGTCAAGGTTTTAACAAGCCATTTTTTTTGTGCTGTGGTATCCTGTGAAATAACATTTTTACCGTAAACATCATTTTTATAAAATTCCGGAATTAAGGGATTGGTATCTATAAAAGCGATTAGTACCTGCTGGTTAGGATCTCCATTTATATTAAAGGTCTTGCTGTAATATCGGGCAGGCATATTCCAGCGGCGGCTTATTTTTGAATACGCAACCTGAGCATCGGGATTTCCAGCATAATCATGGTTACCTAATACCGGATACCAGTTCCAGTGCAGAGAAAAATCAGTATAAATATCCTCAAAAGAATATTTCCATTGTGGGTCAGATTCGCTTGCTACCCCTATCGGATAAAAGTTATCACCAGTAGAAATGATGAAATCACGATTAATTTCTTTAGCAGTAATACCCATTTGCCTGGCGACAGGAATTTGGTGGTCTTCACCAAATCTGCCCCAATCCCCCATCACGATAAAATTTAGCGCATCCGGGTATTTTTTGATACTGGTATCTTTTGTTTGAGCCGAAGCAAAATTTAAAGAGAGCATGCAAATAAAGCCTATTAATCTATTTTTTTGTAATACTGGTGTTTTCATTTTTTAATAATTAAAATTTGAAGGCTGCTTTAGAAAACTAGCAGCCTTCAAAATATAGAATCTAATTGGAATTAATATCCCTTATTTTGTACTAAATACCCAGGAACATTAGATGCACCATCAATTGCAACCTGAGGTATCGGGAAAAGTCTATGATTTACATTGCCATCCGTTTTTTCTGTCCAGCTATCTTCATAATGTCCAAAACGAATCTGAGTTGTTCTTCTTAAACCTTCCCAGTAAAACTCAAAACCGTATTCTCTGTATAAAATATCCAGGTTGATTGCCGGAAGCGCTGCAGGAATTGGTGCACGGGCAGTTCTTGAAGTTCTTACTGTATTCATATCAGCCAAAGCACCTGCATTATCTCCTTTTCTTAATTTAGCCTCAGCGCGCATCATAAAAATTTCAGCATATCTAAGCAGCACCATATCTACACTGCTGAAAGTATTTCCATCAGGAGAAGTATGACTGAATTGGTATTTAGACACTCTATATCCAGCAGCATGTGCACTACCTTCTTTAGTAAAATCAACTTTCAGGGTAAGATTCACATAGCCTACATTTTTGTCAGGTCCATTTCCTTTTATCTGTTTAACAGGATAAATTCTGTAACCAGCGTCGCATTTAAAAAAAGCTCCATTAGCATCTTTTCTTGGAGACCAAGGAATACCTCTCAGGATTCCTCTGTCAATTTCAAAGTCTTCTGCTTTTACACAATAGTAATGATCCTGATCGTTTAATGGTGTAAACCCGGTAAGATCTTTTAAATTTGCAGGAACCTTAGCGTTATCTTTATAAAATCTTGAATCAGCATCGGCAGGATCGACATTACCATAAGCATTTACCCATGTTTGATAAAAATCTGATGTTATAGCCGGTCCATCTGTTCCGTCTACATCTATTGATTCAGGTCTTGGAAACATAGATCCTGGTATTGACCAATATGCCCAACGATTGTGCTCATCTTTTAAAACACCACGCTGATCTATTGCAAAAATTAATTCTTTATTTGAATTATTAGCATCATCAAACAAATCAAAATATTCAGGAGACAAGCTGAATTTACCTGAGTTTATAATGTTATCTGTATATTTAATAACCTTATCCATATCAGCTGCAGCAAATGTAGGGGTACCGTAAGGATCACGGTAAACAGGAGCATTTAAATATAATCTGGAAAGAAGTCCCCAAACTGCAGCCTGAGTCATTCTGCCTGGTCCTTTATCATTATTAATAACATCAGCAACAGACAATAACTCACTTTCTATATAAGAAACTGCATCTTGCCCTCTAAGTATTTCTGAAGTACTGGCTGATGACTCTTTTTTAAATACAAGTCCCCAACTGTCTAATGTCTGCATATTTAAATAAGCTCTTAAAGCTTTCATCTCGTAAAGCGCTCCTTGCGCTTCTGTATTTCCTCCTTCTGCAAGAGGAGTCAATACTTCAATAGCAGATAAAGTTCTAGAGATATTTTTAGTAAGAGCATTCCAGGTACTTGCAACCAAGTCATTAGTTGCTGTCGTTGTATGCGCATGTACTGCTAAATATTTGCCTCCATCATACCAGTCTGTTCCTCCTCTATAAGGTAAAATACCTTCGTCACTGGCAATTAACTGCAAACCAAAATTGTTTGTGTGATACCATGTTGATTTTAATTGTCCATAAGCGGGAGCGATTGCACCGCTAATTGCTTCTGCCTGCCCGGCACCATTTAAGGATTCATCAAGCACTTTTTCTTCTAAGTCC
This sequence comes from Flavobacterium cheongpyeongense, assembly GCF_003202435.1. GTDB lineage: Bacteria > Bacteroidota > Bacteroidia > Flavobacteriales > Flavobacteriaceae > Flavobacterium > Flavobacterium cheongpyeongense. The sequence goes on along the minus strand of NZ_QJHK01000001.1, from coordinate 485,822 downwards.
GTACAGCTCCAGGTAAATAATAAACCAAATACAAGAGTTGCTACTATTATTTTATTTTTCATGTTTTGTTATTTTTGATTAAAATGCCGCGTTTAAGCCAAATGAAATGGTTCTGCTTTTTGGGTAACTGAAGTAATCGATTCCAAAAGACTGAATTTCGCCTACCGAAGTTCCTGTATTAATTTCAGGATCATAACCACTGTATTTTGTGATTAGAAATAAGTTTTGTCCTGTTACAGAAAAACGTATGTTATCCAATACATTATCAAGTCCAATTAATTTGGGACTCAAATTATAGCCTAGTGTTGCATTATTTAATCTTAAGAAACTGCCGTCTTCTAAATATCTGGTAGAAACGGTATTAGAATTAGTAGTTGCTTCATTTAAATATTGTGAAGCTCTGTCTGTAGTGTTAAAAGAATTGGCAAGCTGGCCTCTGTTGAATGAAGTCATGGCAACGTGATTGTAAATTTTATTGCCGCCAGTACCATTAAAATTCAATCCTAAATCAAAACTCTTATATTTAAAATTCAAATAAAAGGCATATATATAATCTGGTAATGCACTTCCTGCCACAATACGGTCATCGTCCTTAATCGTACCATCAGGGTTTGTATCTGCAAATTGGTTCAAACCATCGGTACCAATTCCTGTAAAGTCAAGCATATAAAAAGAACCTAGAGGATGTCCGTTTAACACCCCGTTTATGGTTGCCCCTGTTTGTCCACTTCCTTGCGCTGCTCCTGTTGTCAATATTTTATAAGGAGAATTTTCTACTTTATTTTCGGTAAATGATATATTTCCGCCAATGCTATAAGAGAAATCTTTGCTTTTGTCACTGCTGTAATCTAACGCAACTTCAATACCATTGTTTTTGATCTTCATATTCGGAATGTTTGTCCAATACTTTGGTGCAGGCTGAATAGGGTCTACAGGTGCTACTTCTAATATAATATTATCCGAAATTTTGTTAAAATAATCAACAGTACCTGATAACCTATTATTGAATAAACTAAAGTCTAATCCTATATTGGTTTGTGTTGAAACCTCCCACTGAAGATTTGGATTCGCTAAACGAGTATAGATTGAACCATAAGGATAATCACTTACACTTGTTGTAGATGCATCTAATGGATAAGTATCATATCCACTGTTACTTTCTGTATAACTTGTTTTGGTTTGTTTAGAAGGAACCTCCTGAACACCAGTCTGTCCCCAGCTCGCTCTTAGTTTAAGATTGTTAACTATTTCAGAGTCTTTTAAAAAATCTTCTTTCGTTATATTCCAACCCAATGCTACAGATGGAAAGTATCCATATTTGTTGTTTGATCCAAATTTAGTAGACCCATCGGCACGCATGGTTGCGGTAAGCAGATATTTGTTTTCATAGCCATAATTTACTCTTCCGAAGAAAGACTGAAGCTCATTTTCTGTAGCGGATGAAGACTTGGTTGTAAGCTCAGTTGCAGCTTCGATTTGATTTTTGGGTTCAACACCATTATTCGGAAATCCCTTAAAGTTATAATTTTTTTCATTTACCTGGACTTTCTGGTAAGAATGGCCTGCTAAAACTGTAAAAACATGAGCTTTAACATTAAAATTATAGGTTAATGTATTTTCGTATAAAATATTATTATTAGTGGTCATAATAGTATTCAAAGTACTAATAGTTGTATTAGTAGCTGAAGTATATGGCAAAACCTGAATGTCTCTTTCAGTCATAGAATAATCAACTCCAAGATTAAATTTATACGTTAATCCTTTTATGAATTCGTAAGAGGGTGCAATGTTAGCCAAAATACGATTGTTGTTCGTTTCATCAGAGTAAATTCTCTCACTGATTAAAGGATTCAAAACATCATTACTTAAATTAACATTTGGTTGTCCATCAATAGAAATCGCATCCGTAGGATTCATGGTCAGCATATTGCCTACTATAGTTCTGGTATCTGGTCGCAAATTTTCAAGTTTCGTGGCTGTCATATTAAAAGCAACATTAAACTTATCGTTTAGTGCCTTTTGATTTAAGTTCAAACGTCCCGAGTAGCGTTTTAAATCACTTTTTCTATAAATACCCTCTTGATTATCTATACCAACTGATGCTGCATACGTTGACTTATCTGTTCCTCCGCTCATCGATAAATTTACGTTTTGAGAAACCCCGGTTCTTGTTAGTTCATCCTGCCAGTCTGTATTTGCTCCGCCGTCTTTCAGGCTTCCGTTTACAGCAGCAACCTGTTTTCTAAATTCATCAGCACTAAATACATCCACTTTATTGGCCAATGTTGAAAACCCGGTAGTCATAGAAAGGTTTATTTTTGTCTGCCCTTTAGATCCTTTTTTGGTTGTAATAACAATAACTCCATTACCACCTCGCGCGCCGTAAATAGCAGCAGCAGACGCATCTTTAAGCACATCAATACTTTCAATATCCTGTGGATTGATAAAATTTAACGGATTTGAAGCAACACCATTATTGCTATTGTCTAAAGCAAATCCATCAACTACATAAAGTGGTGTTGTTCCTGAACGCAAACTTCCCACTCCACGAATAATAATATCTTGCGAAGCACCTGGTTCTCCACTTGCAGCTGTTACGTTAACCCCCGCAACTTTACCTTGAATGAGCTGTCCGGCATTGGCCACCACTCCTTTGTTAAATTCTTCGCTTTTTACAGAAGAGATCGCTCCGGTTACATCAGATCTTTTTTGAGAACCATACCCAACAACTACTACTTCGTTTAAGGTACTAACCTCCTCTGTTAAAGAAACGGTCAATTTTTGAGTACCCGAATAAGAAACTTCTTTTGTCTTAAATCCTACATAAGAAAAAACCAAAATACCTTCGTTTTGTTGTACTTTAATTTTAAAATTTCCGTCAAAATCGGTTGTAACAGCTCCTTTTGGTTCTCCCTTAATATAAACAGAGACTCCTGGTACGGGTGTTTTTTCAAGATCAGAAAATACATCTCCTGATACCGTTCCCTGCGCATAGGAATAAGACATACATCCTAAGGCAAGTATTAACAATGCATAAATTTTTTTCATTTAAATACTATTTTATGTTTTGCCAAAAGTATTTTAAGCGACGTGCTAAATGGGGTAATTTTGCTTCAGAAAGGAGGACTTTAGATTCGAATTAGGATAAAATTAACGACAAAAAAGGGGTGTTTTGTTCACTAACATTGAACTAACTTTGCGTAAACACAGAGCTAACAGAATTTTTAAGCAAATGCTTTATATTCTTTAGGGCTTTTTCCGAAATATTTTTTGAAAGAACGCCCAAAATACTTTGGATCATTATAACCACACTCAAAACTGATCTCAGAAATATTTAATTTTTTGGTTTTTAATAGTATTTCTGCCTTTTGTAATCGAAAAGAGGTAATCACATCAGAGGGAGATTGATTTAATGCGTCTTTAAATATGCGGTAGCATTTGACTCTCGAAATTCCCAAATGTTCAACTAGTGTTTCTACATTAAAAGAAGGATCCTGCAATTCTCTTTTTATTATTTCTAAAGCTTTTTTTACCAGCTTATCATTGTTCGTTGTTAGCGGATCATCTTCTGTTAAAATTTCAAATATTCTTTGCTGCATTTTATTTTCCTGCTGTGCCTCTTTGTTTTTATCAATTAAAGAAGTGATCTTTTTGATTATAAATGAGGAGCTGGCAGGTAACTGAATGAGCGTATCGATGCCCAGCTCTAATAATTGTTCATGCAATTCATAATTAATATCTTCCGATATATAAATCATTGGCATTTTAAGACCTGAAATCTTTTTATTGGATTCTAAAAAATGAACCAGTTCTTTTGAAAATGTTGCCTGATAAAATACCAAAGCAGAAAAACTTATCTGTTTTACGGCGGAGTTTAAATTTGCTACTGAATTCTCAAAAAGCAAGTGATAATGACTATTCTCCAAAACCTGATTTGCTGCCGTGTAATCGGATTGGTCACTAAAAATTAAAAACAATTCTTTATCTGCAGAAAGCTCATCTTGTTCGTTAAAATGTTTCCAGGAAATTGTTTCTTTCATTTTTAAATCTTCGTCTGCTAGTTCTAAAGGAATCTGTAAAGTGCTTGAAAATTTCTCCTCTGAGTTATCGAAAAATTCCCCATTCAAATCTTCCAGTAACACCTGTAATGCTTTAAAGTAAGGGCTGTAATGCCGAATATTGTACCAATTATTTCTTAAGATTATACTATCAGAAACTAAAATGACTTTTAAAAAGTTATTCTCATACCCAATTTCAATATTTAAGCTACTCTCTGTTTCAGAATATTTACTGATATCATTGAAAAAATACTGCAATAATAACTTTATCCGTATTACGTCAATGGAAATAAGAATAGGCGAATTGTCTATTTCACAATTTAAATTAACCCGATTGCGCCGTAACTCTTTTTTTAATTTTTCAATACTGCTTTTTAAAATAGGAAACAAATTAACTGCTGATTTCTTAATGGGATCAATATCTTTAACATAACTTAAATAATTCCATTCCGAAATAAGATTGGCAAGTTTACCCGATTGCAAAACTAAATCCCGTTGTACTTCGTTGTCGTTTTTATATGCACTTGCCATTTTGATTATTCTGGCTATTGGTTCCTGAAACTCTGCCAGCATAAAGGTTTTAAATTTTTCAATTTCAAAATTTTCGTTTTTAAGAGTACTGTGGAGTTTTAAAAGTTTTTCTTTCTGTTCTGAAATTTTTTTGTTCTTCTCATCCAGTTTTTCATTAATGAGCTGTAAATCTTTTTTCTGATTTTCAATAATCCCAGTCCGTGCTTGTATTTTTGACACCAGATACTTTTGTTGTGCTACAGCAGCTTTATTTTTAAAATAAATCAGCAACATCGAGCTAATTAGTATACAACACGATAATAAAATATAAAACAGGATTGTCTCATAAAATGCTTTACTGATCTGAAGGGTAAAAAACACCGGTTTAGTAATTCCATTTTTACCTTGCTTAATCAAAAATTCATAATTCCCAGAGGATAAATTAGCGTATTGTATCTTTTGGGTATTTTGCAATAAAATCCAGTTTTTATCCCTTCCTTCTAATTTATAGTAAATTGCAGCTTTGTTTTCTTTTGGAAAAACAATAGGAATTATTTCAATTTCTAATTCATTATTACTAAAATCCTTTTCTATTACAGACAAATAGTTTTCATTACCATCAACAGTCAATTTGATTTTTTCTTTAGAATCAGAGCATTGGATGCTCTTAGGATTGAAATAATTAAGTCCATTTACACCCCCAAAATACAAAAGTCCTTTAGTATCCTGATAATACGCTCCTTCTGAAAATTCGGGTGCCTGCCAGCCATAATTGGGATTATAAAAAGTGACTTTAAAATCATTTTTAGTAATCGATGCTATTCCTTTAGTGGTACTAATCCAGATTTTATCACCTTTATCGATAAGACCATAGACCATGTGGCTCGGAAGGCCATTAGCCTCTGTTATATTTTTAATCAGCCCTTTTTTTTTATTAAAAATACTCACTCCTCCTAAAGTAGCAATCCAATAATTATCGGTGGCTTTGTCAATCAGTACAGAATAAACACTATTCCCTAAGATACCCTGTTCTTTTGAAATTTTGTCAATTTTGTTAGCATCTAAATTAAACACGATAACACCCTTATCTTCAGTCGCTAATATTAAATTCTGCTTGTTTTTTTTGACACATCTCACATGATATTCATTTAACGTTTTTTGCCCTTTAAAAAACTCGAATTTTTCAGTTAACAAATTAAATTTGGCTACACCTCCCCAACACCCTATCCAAAGGTTTTTATCATCATCTTCATAAATAGAATAAGACCGGTTATTGGGCAACTCTTTGATTTTACCAGCCTCATAACAAGTGTATTTTGTTCCGGAAATACGCACAATTCCTTTATACGTTCCTACCCAGATTGTTCCATCACTGGCCGTAAATAAACTCCTGATTCTTTCCCAATCCGGATTTAAAGCCGCTTCCTTAATTTTATATTTTTCGTAAGAATGCGTTTTTTCATTATAATGATAGAGGCCATTTGTGTAATAACCCAACCAGTTTTTTTCATTTGCATCTTTCGTAATTGCCCTAATAGTTTCTGTTGGTAAATTAGGATATTTGACAGGATGGGGTACTATTGAGTGTATAGCTTCTGAACCAGGATAAGCCATACTCAAACCGCCATCTTTTTGGCCCAGCCAAATGTTACCAAAAGCATCTTCGTGTAACGTTTCTATTTCATCACTTTTAAAGGAATAAGGTAAATATAAATCAGAGGTATAATGTTGAATACTTTTATTTGCATCATTAGCAATGACATAGAGCCCGTTTTTTCGGGTAGCAAACCAAATATTTCCTTTTTTATCTTTTAAAACATCATTGATAATAAGTTCAGGATACTTTTTTAACAAGATGCTTTTTAGATTGCTATCTGTTTTTTTAATGGAATTATTGTCTATGGCAACAAAAGCTCCTTCTTTAAATTCATAATAAGCGGAATTTGTTTGTACTACGATATTTCCTTTTTGAGAAAGTTGAAAGTTTTTTGGGATACCTTTGAAACTAAATTTTACAAATTCACCATTTCCAATATATTTGTTTACATCACCCTCTTTGGTAATAAGCCAGATAGAGCCGGCATTATCTTTAGTTAATTTCATGATGTAGTCACTTGCAATTGTTGTAGGATCTTTAAAATTGTGCTTAAAAATTTTAAAATTATAGCCATCGTAGTAATTCAAACCATCCCAAGTAGCAATCCAAAGCCCTCCGTCTTTGTCATTTTCAATATCAATTACCGAATTATTTGATAATCCCTGATTGGTGGTGAAATTTTCGAATTTTATTTGTTGTCCAAACGACTGCAATGTAATAAACCATACTACAAATAACCTTGTAACCATTTTTTTTGTTTTAACCCACAAGGGTACAATGACAAGTTTACTTGAACATAAATTTTATGTTAAGTTTAAAGAATAGGTGGAATGTTTATTGCAAAATGATTTTTAAAATTAATAAGATCAAAGAGTTTGGTAAAATTGATTGCTATTAGTAATGCTCCGTTTAAAAGGTTTTGTGCATCGCAAGACAGTTTGGTTTAATTATCCTGAAATTAATATCAAAATTGAAGCATCGTAGTAACTACTGATGCTAGAGATGAGACACTTTATAACATGCAATATAAGAGCATTCATATAACGGTTCTTAATACTATAAACATCCAAGTAACTATTCTAATATATTTCTGATACTATTTTATTTTATATCTGCAAATCATACTTATCAAATTTAAAAACCTAAATCCATTATAATATTCTCATATTTCCTATTTCTAACTTTACGACAGCATATTATAGTAGTTTTTTCTGACTTATATACAGTGGGATTTTTAACTTTCGTCTGCTCTTTCTATACTAAAACTCAAAAAACACTAACGAAACATTTTTATTATCAAAAAAGAAATTAGATTTAAAATTCACTTCTTCTATTTAATTGATGTTCTTGTTCTGTAAATGCTTCATTATCAGAAATCACGTATTAAGTAAATCAAATACCTTAAAGAAAAGAATTTTTATAAGTATGGTGTTCCCTAACAATTTATACTATCAGGAAGATATCTATCGAAGACCAATAATGACGAAATTTTTCAGTCATAACTCATTGATGATAAAAGAAAAAGGGATGATTCATGAATCATCCCTTCCAGTGGAGTGGATGGGGCTACAATCGAACACTTTATTCCCATTTTAACGTTTCTTGATAGCTTGTAATTATGATTAACATGTTAAATTTATCACTTAAAAAAGTAAAACTGTTTAAGAAATAGTAATTTTTATATATTCATTTTACCAAGAAGAAATCATAATACTCTTCTCAAAAACAAACTGTTTGAAAGCTTAAAACATTTATCTAAAATCTTTTGAACTGGCAGAGATTTAAAAAGAAAAGCATTGGATTTCTTAAGCTTATGAAATAAAATTTTACCTCAATAAAAACTATAGAACCCTTATATTTATATTTCTCTCAGCACTGTTGAGAGTTTTAGAGAACTTAATTACCATCTTCCTTGTTCTAAATTAAATTTAGATTTTTTTATACCGGTACACCAATAATTTTACTTTTTCTTACCTAAAACCGTAAAAGGATTAAATGATATACCTACATTAAAATAGAATGAGGCTTCGGGTTTGGTTTCATATACAGCATCATTGAACGAATCTTCTTTTCTGAATAATTTTCCGGATGGTGTGAATTTCATTCCAGTTTTACCTGTGAATACAAAATCACCGATAGCATGCTCGTATATTAGACCAGAATTTATATCTAACTGTCTGTACTCATATCTTTGAGATGTACCGTCTATATTATAAAGATAAAATGAAGTTCTGTCCAGTTCTGTTCCTAAAGATACTCTTCCAGCATTGAAAACGTATTTTCGAAGATAAATACTTTTTGGAAGAGTAATATCTGCAATCAATCCATTGTTAAATTTGTGCTCGTATGTAAAGATAGGAATTATCGGAGTCTGGGCACTTGGATCTATATTAACCAATAAACCAAGAGTCATTTTTGTTTTTTGATTGGCTTTCAAAACCATTACTCCAGTAAATAAACCTTTGACTCTTTCAAAATGCTGATCACTACCATCAACAATTATACTTGAAGAATAAATTGTTCTCTTTTTAAATAATGTTGAGAAGTATGAAAAGTTTACTGATGAGGACAGGTAGTGAAATTGATTATCGATTGTCTTGCGCTCTTCTGTAAAAGGATCCGTCATATCTGCTTCAGCACTGGTGTATCTATAGCTTAAAGTTGTTCCTAACAACCATGTTTTTCTTTTTATAAAATTAAAATTAGCACTAATTTTAACCTGTGAAAAATCGTTAACCCTTCCTTCAGGCAATGATGTGTTTGCTCTTTCAGAAGTAAAATTATATGGAGATGAATGTGTGAACTCAATGTTTAATGGTCGAACAATCGCAAATTTATCAGCCGCGTAAGCTAATGCTCGTTTAGGAACATTAATACTATCCTTTTTATTTTTTACGATGGTATCAGTTGTTTGAGAAAAACCTTTAACTGAGGAGAATACGATGCAAAGAATTAATGCTGCTTTTTTTATCATTTCCATATAAATTATATTTTAAATTTTAATCGCTGATGTATGAATCAATTACTGGACAAAGGAAATAATAATATAAAGCTCAATTTTCATTTTTATACAAACCCTGTTACATTTTATACTAAAGCTTATGTGAGTAAGATTTGGTATATGAGAAACAGCATTTTGTATAAATTTCTAATTTCAAGGGATATATCACTTTATCTTTGTTTAAAGTTCAAATTTTAACTACGCTATGAAATACGATAAAGTTGAGACTCAGAACACAAAAATTATAAGGTTTATAGTTGATAAAGAATATAGACTGCTACGCCATGCCATACTGTTTTTAAGTCTGCTGATTATTATTTTCTTTTCTGACTGGCTGTCACAGTACTCAGGTGCATACATGTACTACAGAATGTTATGTGTATTTAGCGCTCTAATAACTATGTTCTATGTAAACATGTATGTCCTGGTTCCGCGCTTTTTTTTTAAGGGTCAATATATTTTTTACATAGTATTGCTCTTTCTTCTTGTAATGATTGGTACTATAGTAATGTCAACTCTATTAAATTTATATTTAGATCCCGCTAATCAGCATAATAAAGAAAACTACAAGGCATCGTTTGAAGGTCTAGTGATATTACCTCCTTTTATATTAGTAACCACAATGATAAAGTTATTTCAAAGATGGATCAGAGATAATGAAAGCATAGCTGAATTAAAAAATATTACATTAACAATGGAACTTAATGAACTGCGAAATCAGATTAATCCCCATTTTTTGTTTAATATGCTTAATGGCATCAAGGCACTTGTACGGACTGATCAGGAGAAAGCTGCTACAGTCATAATGCGATTGTCGGAGTTTTTGCGTTACCAACTCTATGAAAACAATGAAGAAACGACATTGCTCAAATCAGAAATTGATTTTTTAACGAACTTTCTTGAATTAGAAAAAATAAGAAGAGACAATCTATTAATAGCCATTACAAGCAATATAAAATCTCAAATAACAAATAATGTATTTCTGCCTCCAAACCTATTTACAATTTTTGTAGAAAATGCTGTAAAGCATAGTGTAAATATTAGTGGATATGAATCTTACATTCGCATTAATATAGAGGTAAAAGATGATGCTCTTTATTTTGAATGTGTAAACTCAAAAGACCAGGATTATGAGCCTCTTTTATCAGATAAAAAAAGTGGCGGATTAGGGCTTGTAAATATAAAACGCCGGCTTGAACTTTTGTATGGAGAAAACCATACTCTTGATATAGAATCAACAAAATTTGAATATAGTGTTAAACTAACGATACCTTTATGAACTGTATAATAGTAGATGATGAGCCATTGGCTCGAATAGAAATGGAGGCACTGATTAAGGAAGTGTCAGACATTACAATACTGGATAAGTTTGCGAACGCTCCGAGTGCTCTCAAGTTCCTGGAAGACAACGAGGTAGATTTAATTTTTTTGGATATTGAAATGCCAATGGTATCAGGATTGGAATTTGCCGCGCAATTGCCAAAAAACACCTTAATAATTTTTACCACGGCTTATCCTCAATATGCATTAAAAAGCTATGAGCTGGACGCTATTGACTACCTGTTGAAGCCTATTGAAAAATCTCGTCTGGAAAAGGCAATTGACAAAGCAAAGTTGTATGGAAAACTGCTTTCAGAAGAAACAGAGAAGAATATAATAGAAAGCAATACGGCGGATTTTTTAATTATCAAGTCAGATCGCAGATTTCATAAGATCAACTTTGTTGACATCAAGTATATTGAGGGACTGAAAGACTACGTGATAATATTTACCGGCAACCAGAAACTGATTACCGCAATGAACCTAAAGACTATTCACCAGAAAATCCCGGAGCACATTTTTCTGAGAGTGAGTAAATCTTACGTAGTCAATATTAATTGTATAAATTCATTTGACCACCATACTATTTATGTTGGTGAAAATGAAATTCCTTTGGGTGATGTATATAAAAAAGACTTTTTTAAATTGTATTTAGGAGAGCATCTCAACTCAGAGGAATAAATAAGAGTATAGAAAATAGGATACATTTAAGAAAAAAGTGTTTTTTTCTAAATCAGTACACTTTTTGCTGACGATTTACAACTTTTTTTATTGCTTTTAACTAAACATTTATAGAATAAATTCAAGAGAATTGAACTTCAAAACTAACCAACAATTATCTGATTTTATTACCAGATACACTTTTGCAACGACTGTAATTCTTACAAATGGTATTCCAATTGAAAGCGTTAGTAAAATGCCAGGCCATAAAAATGGCGTACCACAGAACATTATGCAAAAGTTTGAGATAGAAAAGTAAATGAAGCTGTGTGTATTAAAAATTGAACTTTCAAAAGGATTACTATAAAAACACATAATCAATTTCTTGTCCTAGTTCAAGATTTCATCGAATATTTCATTCCTATCTTTGTATCATAAAATTAGTAAAGCATATGAAAAAATTAAATTTTATAGTATTCGGAAAAAACAAACCCATATTAGATATAGTAATTCGTTTGTTAAATGAGAATGATGACTGGTCTGCTATAGGATTCATCGATGAGGATGAAGCCTTTACTAATGTTGATTTATTGGATTTTGATATTCTACTTTTGAGTTGTGGAATTGAAGATGTCGCAGAACAAATAATTAGAGAAAGAGTAAAAAAAATAAATTCTAAAATAATAATTATTCAGCATTATGGTGGGGGCAGTGGATTATTGAAAAATGAAATTCTATTAGCATTAAGTGAATTTGATAATTCAGAGTGTTTTTAATAGTAACTAATAAAATTATTTTATGTTTGAAAATATAGATGCATTTGTAAATAGATGTGCCAATTTCACTAAAAATGAACTTGACATATTTCATACTTTAATTGATTTTAAAACTGTCAATAAAAAAGAATATTTATTACAAGAAGGAGAAATTTGCAACTTTGAGGCTTATGTTTTAAAAGGGTGCATAAGAAACTATTTTATAGACGAAAATGGATTTGAAGTTATTCTACAATTTGCAATAGAAGATTGGTGGGTTAGCGATATAGCAAGTTTCCATGAAAAGAAACCAAGCAAATTATATATCGAAACTTTAGAAGATTGTGAGTTGTTTTTTCTGACGTATGAAAATAAAGAAGAATTATTAAAAAGGGTACCTAAGTTTGAACGGTTCTTTAGGTTAATGGTTCAAAAAAAACTTTCTTCTACACAAAACAGGTTAATTAATACAATTGCAAAATCTGCTCCAGAAAAGTATTTAGACTTCATAAAATTATACCCTACAATTTCTCAAAGAGTTACTCAACATCATATTGCTTCTTATCTTGGTATATCAGCCGAATTTCTAAGTAAGATAAGAACAAAACTTTCAAAGCAATAAATTTAATTTTTGATTTTTCATTGTGATCAACTTCCTGTTAACTTATTTGTTTTCAGGAAGTTTTTTTTATGATCAAATTACTTTCTTGAACTGGTTCAATGCACAAGTTTAATTTTCAAAGGAAATTTGTACTGTAATTAGTAAGTCAATAAAGTTTAATACGTTCTTGAACCAGTTCAATGCACAGGTCTAATTTTCAAAAGAAATTTGTACTGTAATTTGTAAGTAAGCAAAGCTTAAATACGTTCTTGAACTAGTTCAATGCACAGGATTAATTTTCAAAAGAAATTTGTATCACCAAAAATAGAATAAAATTATGGACAGAAAAGAATTTTTAAAAAAAGGATTATTTGGAACAGGAATGTTTGCTGCAACTGCTGCATTCGGGAGTGTTATTAAAAACGAAATAGATGAAATACAACCATTAGAAATTATAGGATATAATCATCTGCCAAATGAAAAATCAAACATAATGGAAAATACAATTTTGCACAAAGCAGAAACAAGAGGAGTAGCAAATCATGGATGGTTGGAAAGTCATCACACCTTTAGTTTCGCAAACTATATGAATCCTGAAAGAATGCATTTTGGGGTATTGAGAGTGTTGAATGATGATAGAGTAGATCCGGGAATGGGTTTCGGTACACACCCACATGACAATATGGAAATTATAAGTATTCCATTAGAAGGTGACTTGGAACATAAGGATAGTATGGGAAACACTACTGTAATCAAAAATGGGGATATCCAAGTTTTGAGTGCTGGTACTGGAATTTTTCACAGTGAATATAATAAAAACAAAGATAAATTAGTAAAGTTTCTTCAAATATGGGTCTACCCTAACAAAAAGAACGTAACTCCTAGGTATGACCAGATTACCTTAAATCTAAAAGAAAGAAAAAATAAATGGCAACAAATTCTTTCACCAGACCCAAATGATGCTGGTGTTTGGATACACCAAGATGCTTGGTTTCATTTAGGAAATTTCAAAAAAGATTTCAAGACTGATTATAAAATCAAAAAAACTGGAAATGGTGTTTATGTTTTTATAATTAATGGTTCTGCAACTATTGGAGCCTATGAATTAACAAAACGAGATGGACTAGGAATTTGGGATATAAATAATTTCAATATAACAGCAAATTCAGATGATACGGAAATCCTTCTGATGGAAGTACCAATGACTTTATAATAATTAAATAATAATAACTTAAAAATCACAAAAATGGTAAAAACAACTTGGGCAATTGACCCAACACACTCGGAAATTGGCTTTAAAGTAAAGCACATGATGTTTACAAATGTATCTGGAAAATTCAACAGATTTCAAGCACACGTTGAAAATGAAGACAACAACTTTGAAACTTCAAAAATCAGCTTTTCAGCTGAAGTAGATTCTGTTGATACAAATAATTCAGATAGAGATAATCACTTAAGAAGTGCTGATTTCTTTGATGCTGATATTTTTCCAAAAATTTCATTTACATCTACAGAGATAAAAAAAATTAATGATGCTTTGTTTGAAATTACTGGCGATCTAACCGTTAAGAATGTAACAAAAAGCGTTGTTCTAGAAACAGAATACAGTGGATTAATGACCGATCCATGGGGAAATACAAAATCAGGACTTTCGATAACTGGAAAAATAAACAGAAAAGAATTTGGTTTGACTTGGAATGCAGCTCTCGAAACAGGAGGAGTTCTAGTTGGAGAAGAAATCAAATTAATTTCTGAAATTCAATTAATTAAACAATAATTTTTAATCTTAAAATAAAAAAAATGAAAAAAGTAGTTTTATCTTTAGTAGTAGGTTTTACAACCTTGACTGGTTTTGCACAAAAACCAAGTCCTAGTTTATTAACGCCAACAAACCATACTTTGGTTTTAATTGACAATGAAGGACAAATGGCATTCGCAACAAAAAGTATCGATATCGATCAGTTGCGCAACAATACAGCAGTTGTAGCAGGAGCTTCAAAAATTTTCAAGGTACCAACTGTTGTTACAACTGTAGCTGAACATATATTTAGTGGACCGGTATTTCCAGAAATTAACGAATTTTATCCTCAAGCAACTTCAAATTACATTGACAGAACAACAATGAACACTTGGGAAGATGCAAAAGCCTATAAAGCAATTACCGAAAAAGGGAAAAAGAAAATAGTTCTTGCGGGTTTATGGACAAGTGTTTGTATTGCAGGGCCAGCCTTGTCAGCCATTGCTGAAGGATATGATGTCTACATAATTACTGATGCATCTGGTGATGTTTCTAAAGAAGCTCATGAAATGGCAGTGACCCGAATGGTTCAGGCAGGAGCACATACGATGACTTCAATGCAGTATTTATTAGAATTGCAACGTGACTGGGCTCGAGGTGAAACTTATGTAGCCGTTACTGATTTAGTAAAAAAATATGGCGGTGCTTATGGTATCGGCGTGCAATATGCCCACGGGATGTTGAAACACTAAGATTACAAATCAAAAAGGCAGGTGTTGTTATACCTGCCTTTTTTAAACTCATTACACTATGAAAACAATCTATACAGTTGTTCTTTCGTTTTTGTTAACAGGTGTTGTCTTTGCTCAAAAAGCTGATATTATTGTCATTAATGGAAAAATCACAACTCTTGATGATAAAAATCCTGAAGTGCAAGCTTTGGCTATTTCAGGAAATAAAATCGTACAGACTGGGACAAATACCCAAATACTCAAACTTAAAACAAAACAAACAAAAATAATCGATGCCAAAGAAAGTCGCGTTATTCCAGGACTTTTTGATAGCCATTTGCATGTTATTCGTGGTGGTCGATTTTATAATACTGAATTGCGTTGGGACGGAGTTACTTCGCTAAAACGTGCCTTGCAAATGTTGAAAGATCAGGCTTCACACACGCCCGAAGGTCAATGGATTAGAGTAGTTGGTGGTTGGAATGAATATCAGTTTGAAGAAAAACGACTTCCTACTTTAGCCGAAATTAACGAAGCAACAGGAAATGTGCCTACGTTTATTTTGTATCTCTACGGGAAAGCATGGCTCAACAAATCAGGTATTCAAAAATTGAATATCAATGCCGATACACCAAATCCAGTTGGAGGTTTAATAGAAAAAGACAATGACGGAAATCCAACCGGTTTATTGGTAGCCGAACCGAATGCTTTTATTTTATATTCAACTTTGGCAAAATTGCCCGAATTGACTAAGGAAGAAAAAATGAATTCGACCTTGCAATACATGACCGAATTAAATCGCTTAGGCGTAACTGCCGTAATGGATGCTGGTGGCGGTTTTCAAAATTTCCCTGACGATTATGGCATTACCGAAGAGTTGAACAAACAAGGAAAAATAACCATGCGTTTGCCTTTCTTTTTGTTTGCACAGAAAAAAGGAACCGAATTAGCCGATTATACCAAATGGACTGGAATGGTCGAAATTGACGACCATGGACATAATGGGATTAACGAAGTCGATTATCACGTTGAAGGTGGAGGTGAAAATTTAGTTGCAGATGCTGCCGATTTTGAAAATTTCCTTTTTCCGCGTCCCGAATTGCCAGCAACTATGGAAAAAAATCTTAAAGACGTTTTGAGCTTATTGGTTAAAAACCATTGGCCTTTCCGTATACACGCAACCTATAACGAAAGTATTTCGAGAGATTTAGACGTTATCGAAGCCATAAATAAAGAAACACCGCTCAACGGATTGGTTTGGTTTTTTGACCACGCCGAAACCATAAGTGAGCAAAATATGCAACGCATCAAAGCATTGGGTGGTGGTATAGCCATTCAGCATCGTATGGCTTATCAGGGCGAAAATTTTATTCATCGCTATGGCAAAAAAGCCGCACTAGCTGCACCACCGGTTAAACGAATGTTAGAATTGGGCTTGCCTGTCGGTTTAGGAACCGACGGAACTCGTGTAGCCAGCTATAATCCTTGGGTTTCATTATACTGGATTACCACTGGAAAAACCATTGGAGGAACTCAGGTTATGGCAAAAGAAAATACGTTGGATAGAAAAACAGCTTTAAAACTGATTACACAAGGTGGATTTGATTTGATTAAAGAACAATTGAAAGGAAAAATTCAAAAAGGCTATTTTGCTGATTTGATTATCCTTGACAAAGATTATCTTTCAGTTGAAGACGAAGCTATTAAAGGAATTACGTCAAAATTAACCATTGTTGATGGAAAAGTAGTATATGGTTCCGACGAATATAAAACGGTTGCACCAGCAGCCTTACCGATAATTCCCGAGTGGAGTCCGGTGAAATATTTTGGTGGGTATCAAACCAAATAATTGGTTCTTCGCCTAGAATTAGTGGAAAACTAAATTAGGCTGTTTATAGACGGAAATTAAAATTTAAATAATCACTTGTTTTAAAGAATATTTTGCGATAATCACGAAATTTATTCATTGATTAATAGATATCTTTTTTTGAATTCCACTAATTCTAGGCGAAGATCCAAATAATTTAAAAACGATTTAGTTATGAAAAATTTACTTCAAAAAATAACACATATTTATCCTTCTGCCCGTGTAGTCGATTTGTCGTTATTGATGTTCAGAATCTCACTTTCGTTAGAATTAATGGTGGCGCACGGACTCAAAAAATTGGGTGTAGGAGTGGCTGCTGCCGAGCAAGTGCCCAATCCGTTGCATTTGCCCGAAGCTTTCAATAGCTTGTTTGCCGATGCCGCCAATCTTGTTTTTCCGGTATTTGTCATCTTTGGACTCTTTACCCGATTGGCTGTTTTGCCTATATTGGCCGTAACATTGACAGGCTATTTTGTTTTGCATTGGAACGATGCCTTACTGATAAAAGATACTCCTTATATGTATAGCTTGTGTTATTTGTTCATTTTGGCAGTAGGTGCAGGAAAATATTCGTTGGACAGTTTTTTTCATAAAAAATGAAATTTATAGCATTATTTTTTGTGCTTTTACTAAACCAATTCGCTTTTTCACAACAACTGCTTGATTTTAAAATGTTACGGTATGACGAAGATTATACTGTGGTAAAAACGGATTCTACTTCGACATTTTTTGATAAAATAAAGCACATACAACTAACGAAAAGTGATGATTTATACCTTTCATTTGGGGGAGAATTGCGGTCACAATACCAATATTTTAAAGATGAAAATTGGGGTGATACGGAAAATGATAAAGACGGTTTTTTGTTAAACAGAGCTTTATTTCATACTGATTTTCATTATAAAAAAGTTTTTCGCATTTTTTCACAATTGCAAAGCAGTACAGCGATAAGTCGGGTTGATCCAAGTCCGGTGGAACGAAATGATTTAGATATTCATCAATTGTTTTTTGATTTTACTTTTGATTTGGAAAAAAGTAGCCTGCTTTTTCGATTTGGGCGACAGGAAATGCTCTATGGTTCACAACGATTGGTGTCGGTTCGCGAAGGACCAAATAGCCGGCAAGCGTTTGATGCTGTGAAAGTGGTGTTTAAAAATAGAAAATTCAAATCTGATATTTTTTACAGTCAATCTGTTAAAAACATTCCTGAAGTTTTTGATGACAGACTGAATCCGAATACCAGATTTTTCGGTATTTACAATGCGTTCAACAAATTACCAATTATTGAAAACATCGATTTTTATTATTTGGGACTAAAAAAATCGTCTGCTGAATTTGATGATGCACAAGGAAAAGAATTGCGACATTCTGTAGGAACAAGAATCTGGCGTAAAAATCACAATTGGAATTACGATGTAGAAGCTGTTTATCAATTTGGGTCTGTTGGAGCAAAAAATATCGAAGCGTGGACATTGTCGCTCAATACTTCGTACCAGTTTGCTACGATAAAATTTAAACCTATTTTGGGCTTAAAAACCGAATTTATTTCGGGTGATAAAAAGTATGATGATGACAAAATACAAACGTTTAATCCATTGTTTCCAAAAGGTGCTTATTTCGGTTTGGCGGCACTAGTAGGACCTTCTAACTTGTTTGATATTCATCCGTCGATTGATTTGGAGTTGAAAAAAGACATTGTTTTTTCGGTAGATTATGATATTTTTTGGCGAATGAGTCGCAACGACGGAGTTTATCAACCTAATACAATATTAATGCATTCGGGAAAAAACACATCGAAAAAATACATTGGAAATCAATTGGGGGCAAACTTGAATTATGATGTAAACAACTGGTTAGCTTTCAGAATAGAAGGAACTTGGTTCAATACAAAAAATTATTTAAAAGAAGTAACCTCGGGGAGAGACATTATATTTGGTGCTGCCACGGTATATTTAAGATTTTGATGGATTTAAAACAAAAATATGCTTCATTCTTGCTCAGCTTTATTGCCGGTTATGTTGATACAGCCGGCTTTATTGCTTTGGCTGGAATTTTCACGGCTCATATTACCGGAAATATCGTAATGGTTGGTACTGCGGTCGTTGAAATTCAAAAAAATAGCGAAATTGTATCACGCTTGTTGCTAATTCCTGTTTTTATGTTAGGTGTAATACTGACTTCAAGAATTTTGAAAATACTAAAAGGCAACGATGTTCAAAAGCTGAACATGATGTTCATTTTACAAGCGTTGTTATTGTTTTTATTTGCTTTTTCAGATGTGTTTTTCTCCAAAACAAACAGCAATTTAACCATCGAAACCAGATGGATAATTGAAGGAAGTATTGGTGTTTTGGCTTTGGCAATACAAAATGTGTACATGAAAATCGTTTTGCCTAAAATGATTCCAACAACGGTTATGACGGGTAATTTGACAAGTTTCTCCATCGAATTAGAAAATCTTCTAAGTGCCATTTTTTTCAAAACCGATAAAAACACAATAAACTTATTGAAAATTGGAAATGCGATTTTAGGGTTTTTAGCTGGCGCTGTTTTTGGGGCATTATGTGTCTGCCAATTCGGATTATTGTGTTTGCTTTTTCCTGTATTTCTTTTGGTTTTGCTTGTTTTGTACTGTAATCCAATAAAAATATAGAATTTCTATTTTTTTGTTCACCAATAACTAAAGGGCAAAATGTTCAAGCAAGCCTGGGGATAATAGATAGTCAAAGTGTACGCTGGGGGAATAATCGTTCTTTAAATGGTTTTGATGGCAACAAAAAAGTAAAAGGGATAAAACGTCATATAGCGGTTGATAAAAACGGATTTTTATTAGCTATTATGGTAACAATAGCCAATGTTCACAATAGTAAAGCAGTACTGTTATTAATGAGAACATTGAAATGTTTTTTATGTCCCATCAAAGTTATCCCAGCCGATGGCGGCTACAGAGGGGAGATTATTGAGCAGATTAAAACCAGATTTGGATATATTATTCAAGTCGTGATGAGATCTGATGATAAAACAATACTGTTGTTTGTTTTATGATAGACAAAGATGTAGTTTAAACAAGGCGGAATAGATAGCCGACAAACAATTAAAATAATGAATAAAAATATTGTACTTTTCATAGCACTTTTCTTCTCAAGTGCTTCTTTTGCCCAACACCAAATCGACAGTTTGGGAAAAATTTCACCAACAAAGCCAAATCCACCAATAGCAGTGGAATTTTTTGCGGGTAACAATGGTTTGGCTTTTCAAATGATGGTAAGTAAACATTTTTCGCCAAAAAGCAGGTTTGGCTTTTTCAATGTTACTCACTTTGTTGGTGATTACGAAACAACTAACCAAAAAAATTCATATCTGTCTCAGTCATTTCTGACAGCCGATATTTGGAAAGGATTATCTTTAAATGCAGGAGTAATAATGAACTCTATGACAGGGTTTAGACCTTCTGCTGGTATGCAATATGTTTTTGCAAAGCGAAAATTTTTGGCGGTTTTATTACCACGTTTTGACCTTACTCAAACTTACAATTTTGAAACACTCGGACTTGTTGAATATAAACCAAAATTTGAAACCAATTGGGGACTTTATACAAGATTTCAAGGTCTTTATAATCATAATACAAAATTTGATTATCACGACCGCAGTTATGTTTGGTTAAGAGTTGGTGCATCATATAGAAATTATCAATTTGGTGTAGGTAGCAACTTTGACTTTTACGGACCTTTAAAAACAAATGAAAATAATTTTGGCGTTTTTGTAAGATCTGACTTATAGTATTAATTTCGACTTTGAAACTATAATAACAGAATTGGATATTACTAATGAAGACAAGGTACTACCGCTAAACGCCTTGGCACTATGGCGGGTTTAGGTTTAATTTGGAGTTGGTATTGTACTTGTCAAATTGTGTTTAACCGAAAGTTTAGGCTTCCTTAATCTGCTATATCGTCAAGCTACAAGACGATTTATTCATGCAAATCAAGGGTTGAAATAAAATACTAACAGTCCTCGGATTAGACCTAACAGGTTTCATAAACCTATATGGTATGCCTTAAAAATCAAAACGTTATAAATCCAACCCTTGATTCGCATTATTCATTAAAAGTTATTATTTCTCCGGGTTTTGTATCGATATCATAAGCGTATACTTTTCTGGTATTTGTGGTTTGCTTAGAAATAACAGCTTTTTTTATCTGTGGTGTAATATAAAATGAATTCGGGTTCTCGGAACTATTTTCAACAAGTCTAATTGGTTTGTTTGATTTTAAAGGCCAATATGATCTTATTCTGCAATTTCCTCCAATGGTTGATTTGATAGTTAATTTGTCGATTTTGTTTTCTTTCCAGTTTAACTCAATAATCTCAAAACCACCTCTGGCTTTTATCCCGCTTATGTCTCCTTTTTTCCAACTATCCGGTAAAGCAGGCAGAATATGAATCGCACCATCATGACTTTGTAAAAGCATCTCAGTTATCCCTGCAGTAAAGCCAAAATTCCCATCTATTTGAAAAGGTGGATGGGCATCGAACATATTAGGATAAGTTCCTCCGCCACTCTCGTAGTTTATATTTTCATAATCGCATTTTTCTACCAGGCTTATTTGATTGGTAATTAGTTTGAGTGCATGATTGCCATCCTGTAATCGTGCCCAAAGATTTATTTTCCAGTTCATCGACCAGCCCGTTGAAGGATCTCCTCTTTGGATAAGTGAAGTGTGGGCTGCATTAAATAAATCCGGTGTATTATAAGGCGAAATTTGGTTAGAAGGATATAATCCGTATAAATGAGAAACATGACGATGATGATCCTCTGGATTATCCCAGTCGTGCAGCCATTCCTGCAATTGTCCATGTTTACCAATTTGCATTGGAGCTAATTTTTCTAAAGCAACTTTTAGTGAATCTGCTAAATCCTTGTCTGAATTTAAAATCTTGGCAGCAAGTATTGTCTTTGAAAACAAATCGTAAACAAGCTGATTATCAAGTGTCGTTCCTGCCGTAATTACTTTCCATTGCTGGCGAATCATATACGGTGCGTTTTCAGGTGACATGGATGGACTAACAACTAACCATTTATGTTCAGGATCTTCTACTAAAAAATCGAGAAAAAATTGAGATGCTCCTTTCATTGCAGGGAAAACCGATTTCAAATAATTAGTATCACAATTGAATAGAAATTTTTCCCATAAATGTTGAGAAAGCCATGCTCCTCCACATGGCCATAAACCCGGAGGTCCATCAATTGCCCCGTTGAATCGCCATATATCAGTATTGTGATGAGCAACCCAGCCTTTGGCATTATACATATCCTGAGCCGTTTTTCCCCCTGTTTCTGAAAGCTCTTTAACCATTGTTATTAAAGGCTCGTGCATTTCAGAAAGGTTTGTAATTTCTGCTGGCCAGTAATTCATTTCTGTATTGATATTAATAGTGTATTTACTGTCCCAGGGAGGAAAGAGCTGATTATTCCACAGACCTTGAAGGTTAGCCGGTTGCCCGCCCGGTTGCGATGAGGATATGAGTAAGTATCTTCCAAATTGAAAATACAAGGCTATTAATTGTGGATCATTTGCTTTCGAAAATTCTTTTATTCTTGTATATGTTGGTTTCTTTACAGAATCGGTTACTCCAAGATTTAATTTTACCCGGTCAAAATATTTTTTATAGAATTTTATATGATCTTCACGTAAACTAGTATATTTTTTCAGCGAAGCCTTTGTTAAATAGTCCATTGCCTGTTCGTATGCATCACCAGATACATCATTGTATTTTTTGAAATTAGTAGCAATGGATATATACAAGATTACTGAATTGGCATCAACTACTTCAATGGCGCTATCTTTTGTTATAACTGTACCACCTTCAGGAACAATTTTTACCAAAGATTCAAAATTAACCTGCCCTTTTATTCCCTCAAAATCAGAGGTAATACCAGCCATTTTTAATATATTATTTTTTTCAACCGTTACGATAGTCTTTGCTGGTCTTGTAATTCGGGTTGTAAAGTGTAAGGAATTAGGTTTACTTGCAGTCAATCGAATCACTATAACCTGATCCGGAAAGGAAGTGAATATTTCCCGCTTATAAGTTACACCATTAGCATTATATGTAGTTGTTGTAATAGCATTGTCAAGGTTTAACTCCCGATGATAGTTTGAGTATTTTTCCATACCAACAAAATCAATGTAAAAGTCACCTACTGTTTGGTACGGCATTCCCTGAGCACCTTCGCTTGTTATGGTTTTGCAGGCTAAGTCTTCAGCTTCTGCAAATTTATCGTCAAAAATCAATTGACGTATATCTTTAAGCGATTTCGCAGCCTTTGCATTATCATTTCTGTATGGTCCACCTGCCCAAACTGTAGTCTCATTGAGTTGAATCTGTTCATTATTCGGATTACCATAAACCATAGCCCCCAAGCGACCATTTCCTAATGGATATGCTTCTATCCAGCTGGATGCCGGTTTATTGTCTGTTAAAACATTCAGATATTTTTTTTCAGTATTTTGAAGTTGAGCCAGACAAAACCCATGACAAAGAATTAAAAGTGTTGTTGTTATTAAATTTTTCATGCTTTTTTATTTTCTTAAATAATTAAAATCAGATATTTAAGTCCTGGTTAAATTATGTTTATTGTAAAGAGTTCTGTTTACTTTTCTTTATACAAAGTTGATAATAGTTATAACCGGCGTCTATCAATATAATTTGGCGAATATAATCTTTAGTTTTTTACAATACAAAGGCAATTTTGTGAGATTTTAAGCTTCGACATTCTTTTGGCATCTTATAGTTTAATGTACCAATCAAAATTTTAATTGATTTATTCCAATTTATTATTAGATTGATTACCTACCTTCCTGGTTCTATATTAAATTTTGATTTTTTTTTATTGCCGGTACATTCTAATATATAACCATCAAATATAATTAGCTCTATCTGAATATTACTGCCTGATCAGTATATTCCAATGCAAAAGGTCAATCTTAATTTTAAGATTGACCTTAAATCAAAATAGCTTAAATAAACCGAAATTATACGATCGTTATTTTGTATTTAAATATTAACTTTTACATTCCTTGATTTTAAACGACTCAATGTTTCTTTTGTTTTACCCTAAATAATTTACTAATACCAAAAGCAGGCTGAATATTTAACCGATTTAATTGAGATATATTTTCAACTATTTACTGATTTCAAATGTATTTAAGGAATGACCATCAAGCATCAAGTCTAAAAAAACCGCACCTGATTTCACTACTAACTTTTGCTCTTTATCTTGAAAATTTCCTGCGATAATAATCGTTTTGCCTTCTGGTGTACTAAAAACCAGGATAGGCTTTTTATCCACACCCGATTCTTTGTATGAAAGCAGTCTGGAACCCGGAGATACGTAACGTGCGTAATGCTTTACCGCATAATATTCTGGCGTATAAGTGGCTATCTTAGTTTTTGAATCTACACGGATAAGTGCATTTTGTTTCCATCCCCATCCGCTGACACCATCATCCGCTAAAATTGCATTCCAAAAAGTGTATTCGGTACAGCCATTTGCTAAATAATGATTTATAAGCCCAAAAGTATGTTCAGACGATTTCCAGTCAAAAGAACCCCAGCCGCACTCGCTTTCTGTCTGCACATAATTGTACTGGGGATACTTTTCCCGAATGCGAGGAAGTATATTTCCACCTTCCCATTGGAAACCAATCCCTTTTATTGTTTTAGACATTCGCGGGTCAGAAAGAATTTCATCAATCACGTCATATCTATCGGTATTAATTGTTCCAAGATAGAGAGAAACTTCTGGATGCTTCTCTTTTAACGCAGGTGCAAGATATTCGGTATTAAAACGGATAGTCCCTTCTGCTGTCCATGCACAGCCTGGATAAACAGTATAGCTGTAAGCTTCGTTTTGGTACATTACCGTATTGATTGGAATCTTTTGCTCACGGTAAGCATCAATAAACTTACAGAAATAATCAGCATAAGCTTTTAAGTATCTGGGATCTTGTATAAAATAATCATTTACAGTGAACTGATTAGGAAAAACCTTTACGTCTTTTTCCTTATTATCTTCATAAAGTGCAACATCCGAGAGAGGTGACATAGTATTGAATTGCTTATCGCTGCGAACGGAATAGTAATGGTTTATTTTCATCCAAGATGGAGGAGACCATGGTGAAATCCAGAAAGTCATGTTTGGATTATAATTTTGAGCTGCTTTGATATAGGGAATCAGGGTAGTCTTGTCCCGGTCAATATTAAAGTTTTTGAGTTGAAAATCACCGTCTACCTCATCTGAACTGTACCAGTTTCGTGAATAGTCATTAGCATTCATCGAGAAGCGCCCCAAATTGAATCGAAGATCACCATCTTGGGAAAAAAGCTGTTTTAAAACCGATTCTCTTTGTGATTGTGGAAGCAGATTAAGCGCATCCCAGCCCAACTCATTGAAACAGGTTCCCCATGCCTTAAAAGTAAGGAGTTCTTTTTCGCTTTCAACCACAATATCTGGTTTACCTTCAGTCTTTTTTTTTAATGCTATTTTTTTCTCCTGCCAATAATTTCCTTCATTACTTTTAATCCATTTCACCGTTTGGGAATATGATGCATTACTTAAGGTAAAAAATAAGCCAATTATTAAATTTTGATATGTTTTCATAGTTCTTTTTAGCTGAAATGGTTTTTCATAATAATCATAAAACAAATAATAAGTGTCAAATCTACAATTATTTTTTAATTTTCAAATTTAATTCTCCATAAATTGTAGCTAATTATTTATAAATCGAATTATTCTAATATTTCTTTCACTATTTGTTACATAAATATTTCTTCCTGTTTTTTGAAAATTTATTTCGTTGGTTTCTGTGATGATGTCGAAAAGTTTTTTTCAATTCCCAATTTTTGAAAATTCACTGTTCAGTTTTTTTATTTATCCTTTCATATACAAATTCAGTATAGCAAATTTTATTTAGAATGTCGTTTTTATAGTTCTTCATTAAAGGTTATCCAATATTTTTGTATGATTTCAAAATTGTCAGTTTGAGAGCCAGTCAATTCTGTCACAAGTCCACAAGTTTGTATTTTTTGTTCTATTATTGTCATTCAGGTTCGTCTTGTTGCAATGACCGCTAAAAATATAGTATGACGAACATAATGTTTAGTTTTTTACAATACAAAAACAAATTTGTGAGATTTTAAGTTTAGACATTCTTTTTTCTATTTCCAGTTGTCTTCATCAAAAGGCTATCAATAATAAGATACATGCTGGGCACTACAAACAGTGTTAGAATCATAGAACTTGTTAATCCTCCAATAATTACCCACGCCATTCCGTTTTTAATTTCAGATGCAGCTCCACCTGCAATTGCAATGGGCAGCATACCTAAGATCATAGCGAGAGTAGTCATCAATATAGGACGAAGCCTTTCCTTACCTGCTGCTACTAGTGCTTCTATAACACTGTGCCCTTCCGCTTTAAGATTATTGGTAAAATCTACGATAAGTATCGCATTTTTTGAAACCAAACCTAAGAGCATAATCATCCCAATAATAGTAAAGATATTCAGGGTTTCCATCGTAAGTGCGAGTGCCAAAAATGCCCCAACCAATGCTACAGGTATCGAAAAGAGCACTACAAATGGATATACTGCGTTTTCATATAATGCAACCATAATCAGGTACACCAACAGGATAGCCGTAATAAGTGCCAGTCCGAGACTGCCGAAAGCATCTCCCTGATTTTTTGAGTCACCAAGATATTCTATGCTAATGCCTTCAGGAATCTTAATAGATTTTGTTCTTTCCTTGATTTCATCCGTGACGGTTCCGGTCGGACGACCAGCTACATTGGCTTGTACAGTAATAGCCCCCATACGATCAATACGCTGCAGCGTGGTTTCCCCAAGACTTTCGATAACATCAGCAAACTGGCTCAGCACTATTGTCTGTCCTTCAGAATTTATAAAAGATAAATTCTTTACATTTTTAATATCCGAACGATTAAATTTATCCAAACCAACTAGAATATTATACTCATTACCTTCCTGCTTAAATTGGTTTTTATCGCTTCCATTAAATGAGTTTTGAAGTGCAGCTCCTATCATACTGGCGTTCAATCCAAGTAAACTCATCTTTTCCCTGTTTAGTTTAATGTCCACTTCAGGTTTTTTGTCCTTAACGGATAGTTTTACGAATTGTGTTCCCGGTATTTCAGCCACTACTTTTTTATAAGCTTCTGAGACCTGGCGAACATCATTAAGATTCAACCCTTTAACAGCTATTTGTATTGGAGCGCTACTGACATTTCCGGTAATAGATGTAGAGGAAGTAGAAAACTTAGCACCGGTAATGGCAGTACTTAGCTTTCCCTGGATGAACGTTCCATATTCTTCGGCAGTCATATTTCTTTTTTTCTTATCTACCAATGTCACTGTCAATTCAGCCAGATTGGAATTACTATTAGTTCCCGATACACTACCGCTTACAAACCCGATACTTGAAAATACTTTTTCAACTTCCGGCTGATTTAAAAGAATCTTTTCAGCCTGTTGTACCAGTAAATTGGTCTTATAGACAGTTGCCGTAGGCTCCAGTTCCATATTCAGTATCAAATCACTCTGATCTGCTTTTGGAATAAATGCTGCGCCGATAAATCCTGTCGGAACCAAAGCAATTGCTCCGATAATCAAAAAGATAGTCAGGGACAACAGCCATCTTTTTTTATGAAGTACCTTTTGCAGCATTTTTCCATAATCTTCTTTCATGGTATCAATAAATTTCTCAAATCCGAGGTTAATTTTCCCCCAAAGTGAATCTCCTTTTAAATGTTCCAGTTTACCAAAACGACTTGCCAATAAAGGAGTGACAGTAAAGGATACAAAAAGGCTCATAAGGGTTGATATAACTACCACAAGTGAGAACTCCCGAAGTATAGAACCTATCATTCCGCCGGCCAATGCTAGTGGAAGGAAAACCACCACATCTACTAATGTAATTGAAAGTGCAGTAAAACCAATTTCGTTACGTCCTTCAAGAGCTGCCTTGCGTTTGTCAGAACCCATTTCCATGTGACGGTATATATTTTCCAAAACCACAATGGAGTCATCTACCAATATACCAACTACTAATGATAGCGCCATCAGTGTCATTAGGTTTAATGAGAACCCAAGCAGATACATGGCAATGAAAGTAGGTATAATAGATGCAGGCAGCGCTACCAATACAAACATAGAACTCCTGAAACTATGCAGGAATGCCAGCATAACTATTCCAACAATAATAATAGCAAGCATTAAATCAAACATTACGGAATTAGCTGCATGAAGGGTATATAAACTCTGGTCAGTAGATATATTGAATTTTAGGTTGTTTGTTTTGTACTGGTCTTCGATGTTTTGAAATACTTTTTTTACTTGTTTACTTACATCAACAGCATTCGCATCACTTTGTTTGATAATCTGTACCCCAATGGATGGAATACCGTCAATATGATTAATAGCTGTTGTCTTTGCTGTTGCATCTACCACTTCGGCAATATCCTTCAAATAGATAACACCCTGTTCCGGATTTTGAAATATTATAAGATTACGCAGCTGATCCAATGACTTTACATTAGCATCATAGCGAATGGAAAGCCGTTGGTTTTGTGTTTCGATACTTCCCGCTGGAAAGGAAAGATTAGCATTATTGATTGCCTGGGTAATTTGTGTAATGGAAAAATTGTAAGCAAATAGTTTGTCCTGATTGATGTTGATATGTATTTCACGTTCGTCACCACCAATAATATACACCTGACCAACACCAGCAACATTCTGCAATATTGGCTTTAGCTGTTTATCGACAAGATCGTACAGATTTCGAGGGGCCATATTAGCTGTCAAGCCTGCTTTGATTACTGGGGTTTCCTCTAAGTTTATCTTGTTTACCATAGGCTTTTCTACATCTTCAGGAAGCATGTTCTGTCCTTGGTCGGCTTTACGCTGTACATCGCGTTCTGCTTTGTCAATATCAGTGCCACTCTTAAAGGCTATTGTAATAATAGAAACTCCTTCCTGAGAAGTAGAATTGATTTTATCCAGTCCTTCTACAGAAGAAAAAAGATCTTCCAATTTCTTGGTTACCGTAGTTTGTACTTCTGCTGCCGAAGCTCCGGGATATATGGTACTCACGGAAACAGTAGGGACTTCGATTTTTGGGAGTAAGTTATAGTTCAGGCTTAAGTAGGACTGAATCCCGAAAAGAATCAGTACGGTAAATATAACTATAAGTAATAATGGTCTTTTTATGGCTATCCCTGTTATTGACATATTCTGTTCTTTATTTTGAAACATTAATTAAAGTACCATCCTTCAAATTGATCTGTCCGGATGTAATGACCACATTTCCTGCTTGTAAACCTTCTGTCACTTGTATATTTTTACCGTACTCCTTACCAACCTTTATGCTTCGTAATAAAGCTTTGTCTTTCTGAACCATATATACAGAAGCATTCTGGGTACTTTCGTTCAGTGCCTCACGTGGAATCAGAAGGATTTTTTGAGCTGTTTTTCTTGAAAAATTGGCATAAACGAAGGTGCCCGAACGTAAAGGTGCATCCTTTTCATTGGCGGCCGTAATCTCTACCTGATAATTATGGGCCTGATTTGCCTGAGGGCTGATAAATGTAACTGTACCGAGAATTGATTTATCGGGATACACATCAGTTGTCAGCTTAATTTTTTGACCAAGAGCAATCTGATACACTTCTGCTTCTGTAAAATATACCTGTACTTTTAATTGAGAAAGATTTACGATGGAAGCAATTTCCCCTCCGGCAGTAACATACATACCTTCTTCAATCGCTTTAGTTCCAATAATGCCGCTTGTCGGTGCTTTGATACTGGCGTCAGCTATCTGTCTTCTTAATTGCTGAGAAAGATTCACAGCATCATTATAGTTCTGACGAATCTCATTGACTTTTTCTTGTGTGGCTGCATTGCCTTCAAGCAGATCAGTGTAGGTCTGAAGGTCACGTTTGAGTTTTGAAGCATTAGACTCCGATTTTTGCAGATCGAGCTTTATTAATCGCGTATCGATTATGGCTAATGTCTGCCCTTGATAAACATGATCTCCAAGATTAAACAGCAAACGTTGTACATTTCCGCTGCTTGTCGATACAATTTTTGCTTCTTTAAATGGAGCCAGTTTACCGGTTTTAATCAGTCCTGCCTCTTGTATTTCTTCCTTAACTATGGCTGCCGTTACAGGTATATGAATATTTTCAATCTGTGCCGGTTGATTCTTCTGATCAATCTTCTCTTTGTTTGCTGCCAATTTAAAGGTAATTAAACCTATGATGCCAATACAAACCAGGGTTATTATATATTTTTTTTTCATTGCTGTTTAAAGTGAATTATAAAAGGTTTTCAATGTACCCGCTGCTTTTTCTAGATCAATTCGGGCTTGGTAATAATTGTATAATGAGTTGAGATAACTGCTTTGAGCCTCTTTGAGCGAGTTCTGTGTATTGAGCCAGTCAGTAAGATTTGTGATTCCTTTCTGGAATTGCAGATCAGTAATATTAAGTACAGATTCTGCTAATGTTACATTCCTTTTATCGTTCTCTACATTGATTTGTGCCTGTAAAACTTTGGTATTGGCATTTTCATAATCTACCTTATACCGAGCTTCCATTATTTTCAAATTTTCCTCGGCGTTGATCCTGCTGATTTTTGCCTGTTTATACTGTGCATTTCGTTTATAGAAATCGAGTATCGGAATACTTAGCTTTAAACCCACAGCCGAATATGGCAGTAACTCCTCATAAGCCCCATTTAGATTATCTCCAAAACCAACAGCACCATAGCGGAAATATCCGGTAAGTTTGGGATATGCTTCAGCCCTGATACGTGACTGATTAATCTCAAGGACTTTTATATTAAGCTCAGAAAGTTTGTAGTTTATCTTTGAGGCAGGTGTAAATGTATCTGAATTATCTTTGATTGTGGGTGATGCCATTTCGGTAGAAATATCTACTGCAAGAGGATCGCTAATGGGATAACCCATTTCATATTTAAGTTCATTTTCTGCTAATTGCAGATTACTTCTCGCAACCCTTATTTGTGAAATAGTATTGTTGTAGTCCACACTTACCTTGTCCAGATCCTTTTGAAGTACGACCCCCTTGCTAACCTGTAAACTGTATATATTTATTTGCTTTTCATAAGTTACTTTGTTGTACTCCAATACTTCCAGTTGCTGGTTATAAACAAATATCTGGAAGTAATCCATGCTGATATTGTAAATAATTGCTTCCTGACTTTGTTCTATATTGAGCTCTGCCTGCTGTTTGTTGTACTTATTAGCTTTTAATCCCGTTATGAGCGAATGGTCATAGATTACCTGATCCAATTGTCCTACGAAATTGGAATTGTATTTCTGTGTCAAGGATACCCTCATTTCATCAGGTCCAAAAATCCCGGCAGGAATTACACTTTGTTGTAATTTCAGGTTATTATCAAGTGTTGAAGTCAGGCTGACACGTGGCAAATAATCGGCAAGTACTTCTTTGGCCCTGGCATCAGCAGCCAGTTTTTCGTTGGTATAGATTGTATTATTACGATTATTTTTTAAACCATATTCTATACACTGTTTTAATGTCCAATTTTCCTGAGCATTAGTTTTTAACCAAAAGCTAAAAAGGAATAGTATAACGATCTTTTTACCCATATAAAATTTGATTACTTATTAACTTCCTGAATGGAAACTATATATTATATTGGGCTAAAGTAGCCCATAGGGTAATTGTTGTTTTTTTTATTATACAAACTCCACTGGTTTTTATACAAAACGCAGGACAAAAACTAAGAATGCGTTTGTAAAATGTATAAATTTGTAAGTATTAAAGACAATCCAATGAATGAAATAGGATCCCTAACGGCTGTAGAACCTTTACTTGATTACTTCAAAAAAAGAGGTTATGCATTAAATGACAGAAGTTATATACTTTAATGTACCATTTAGAAATTTCATAATTAAGTCTTATAAATATTTAATTGCCATTGATTTTAGTTAGTAATTTTAAGTTGAAAAAAGAAATTCAAATGCTTTTTACAGCAGGTACATTCAAGTATATAATTATCTAAATGACAACTAACTAATTATTTATTTAATGATTCTTAATTTAAAAATGATCTTTCTTTAACTACCAATTTAACAAGTAAATAATTTCAATTTGATTCAACACGACTGTTATGAAATCAAAACCTGGAAAATCTTCAAAAAAGAAGGGCAAAAAAAATGACTGCAACTGAAAAGGAAAAGGCTCTTTGCTTTGATTGTTCGAATTATTGTCGAAAATACTCTAAAAGAAGTATATGGAGAGAAGCAAGAAAATAAAAATGATAATCGAACTTAATTTTATTTAATAATAACTGCATGAATTTCAGTATGTTGAAGTGTTCGATTCTCACTGACTATTAACTTTTTTAATAAAATTTGAATGCTTTTTTTTATAAAAATGCATCAAAATTTTGAATCACAAAAAAAAACATAAATCAATGACTATCAATATATTAATAAATAAAAAAGGAAGATGTTTGACACCTTCCTTTTTTGTGGAGTCGCCGGGAATCGAACCCGGGTCCAAACAAGCAACTAAAGAGCTTTCTACACGTTTATTCCCTGATTGGGTTTTCGATGTTAAGCCAGGTCAGGAACAACCACTCAACACTTATCTTCTTAATTTTCAAAATCCACCCGAAGCTCATGGAAATCTAGGTTTATTTTTACGGTTCCCCTAAACTGAACGCCACAAACCAAGGCTTTCAAGGAGAATCCAGCTTCCCTACCTTGTAGGGACGTGGCTAATCGTACTATAATTCAGATTATGCAGCTAAAGCGTAGTTATTTTCGCCGTGTAAAAGTGTGAGATCTTATATTTACGAGCAAGGTCTCAATGCTCGACGTGCTTACTTTTCAATTCGACTTGCTGTCAAAACCAGTCGACCCCAAAAATTAGTTTGCAAATTTATACTATTTACAGTTAGTTTTAATTAAAATTTTCAGAAAAATTAGAAAGCCAAAAGTCGAAAGTTGTAAAGTTTTTAAAGTCAAACGGTTGCTTCTTTTTGTTTTCCGCAATTGGTATATTTAAAAGGAACAAAGTCAATATTTACAATTTCTTTATGACTTTCGACTTTGTGACTTATTAAATTACTCTTCATCTTTAAACTGAAATGGATAGTCTCCAAAAATCGGAGCCAGTTTGCGGACTGCATATGTATTTCTTGTCATTTTGTTTGATAAAGCAATTATTGTCACCCCTTCTTTCATAAGTGTGATATAAGACGATGTGTTTCCATGCCACCAACCGTTATGAAAATAAAAATTTTGTCCGGTTTCCCAATTGACCATCCTGATTCCAAGACCATAATTTTTAGTACCTTTTCGCTCATTGCTCTGTCCGGTATAAACCTCTTTTAATAAAGCAGGCTTTAAAAAATCAGGTGCATTTCTGGCTCTGTCAAATTTTAAAAGATCCCGAACTGTTGAAAAAATATTTTTATCTCCATAAACGTTATCCAGATAATCAAAACCAATTTCTACACCATTCCTTTTATAAGAAGGAACAATCTTCTTCCTGTCTTTATCATCATCAAAAACATAGGTATGAGTCATGCCAAGAGGTTTGAAAATCATTTGAGACATTGCCTCTTTGTAGGATAGTCCGGTTATTTTTTCAATAATAAGCGCCAACATCGCATAATTGGTATTGCAATAAGCAAAGCGGGTACCTACCCTTGACTCCAAACCTACATTTTTAGTAGCCAGAATATCTAAAATATCTTGGTTTGTAAGCTGATTGTGCCTGTCCCAAACCGATTTATCCCTGTCTGTAAAATAAGCATAATTTCGCATTCCGCTTCGATGGCACAATAACATTCGAACCGTACATTCTTCGTATGGAAAAGTTTTTAAAATAGTATTTACTTTTTGATCCAGACCAATCTTACCTAAATTGATTAATTTTAAAACTGCAGTTGCAGTCAGTACTTTGCTTACAGAAGCAATTTGCACAGGGGTATCAGCCGTAATTTTGGTGTCTTTATTTTTATTAGCAAAACCACTATACCTTTCAAAAATAACCTGTCCGTTTTTGGCAACCAGAAAACTTCCGTTCATGCTGTTATTGGACCAGTTTTTATTGTAAAAATGATTGATTCTGCCTTTCACAGAATTAACATAGGCTGTTGTTATTTTTTTTTCAGGTCCCATCGGAATCATTCTTCCCAATGTATCTTTTTCTTTTACAACATCATCCTGACTGTTCTTTTTATCTTTTCCACAGGAACTTAAAACTAAAATTGAGAAAAGTATTTGTGGTATATTTGTTTTTTTAAGGAAACTCATTTTCATTTATTCTTTAAAAACAAATATATAGAATTCAAGATTTATGGCTGAATATTTTTTCGAAGAAAATTCTTAGCATCAACATCTGATTGACATTTTTTTTTGCCAGCTTATTGTACATCAGAGCTTAACGATTACTAATCTTTAAAATTAAGA
This sequence comes from Flavobacterium cheongpyeongense, assembly GCF_003202435.1. Classification (GTDB taxonomy): domain Bacteria; phylum Bacteroidota; class Bacteroidia; order Flavobacteriales; family Flavobacteriaceae; genus Flavobacterium; species Flavobacterium cheongpyeongense. The sequence continues at coordinate 451,434 of NZ_QJHK01000001.1, read as the reverse complement.
AAACAGCAAGAAAAATTTAACTATATTTGTTATATTTAAAACAAAATACATTAAAAAAGTTATATTAAAAAGTACTAAAAATCCATTATAATGAAGTTCGGAATTATCAAAGAAAGAAAAAATCCCCCTGACAGACGTGTTGTCTTTGCCCCTGATGCATTAGCAAAACTCAAACAACTCCACCCTGAAGCCTATATAAGTGTTGAAAGTTCAGATATTAGAATTTTTTCTGACCAGCAATACAAAAGCATCGGTATCAGTGTTACTGATGATATTTCGGACTGTGATGTCTTCTTTGGGGTAAAAGAAGTTCCAGTTGCTGATTTGCTTCCGGACAAGTCTTATTTCTTTTTTTCGCATACGATAAAAAAACAGCCTCACAACAGAGAACTTTTACAGGCCATTTTAGAAAAAAACATCACTTTATATGATCATGAAACCATAGTTGATGAACATAACCGGAGGTTAATCGGGTTTGGGAAATATGCCGGAATGGTTGGGGTTTATAACGGAATTCGCGCTTTCGGAATAAAATTCGAGTTATTTAAACTTCCAAAAGCAGAAACTCTATCAGGAAAAGATGCCCTGATCATGCATTTGAAAAGAATAACACTGCCTCCTTTAAAATTTGTAATTACCGGAACCGGAAAAGTCGGCAGCGGTGCTCAGGAAATTTTAAAAGCGATCAAAGTAAAAGAAATCACAATTGAAAATTACCTGACTAAAAATTATACTCAATCAGTTTACGTGCAACTGGATGCTTTAGAATATAATAAAAGAATTGATGGTCAAATTCTTGATTTTACAGATTTCACTCAACATCCTGAAGACTATACCTCTGATTTTGAAAAATTTACTAAAGTCAGCGACATTTATATTGCCGGACATTTTTACGCAAATAATGCCCCTATGATTCTTACACAGCAAATGCTGAATGCTAAAGATTGTAAAATAAGGGTTGTAGCGGATATTTCATGTGATATAAACGGACCAATTGCAAGTACACTGCGTTCCTCAACTATTGCAGAGCCTATTTATGGTTACCTGCCATCAGAAAATAAAGAAGTTGACATTTTTCACCCAGCTGCAATTGTAGTAATGGCAGTTGACAATTTGCCTTGTGAAATTCCAAAAGATGCCAGCGAAGGATTTGGAGAACAATTTATAGAACATGTAATTCCTGCCTTCTTCAACAAAGATAAAGACGGAATCCTGCAACGTGCTAAGATTACCGAAGATGGAAAATTAACCGAGCGTTTTAGCTATTTACAGGAGTATGTCGATGGAAAATAATTTTAAGCTGAACTGTAAGCCAAACAATGAATCCTGCAATCTAAGCTCGCCGGATTCATTGTTTGGTAAGATAAAGAAGTATACATTTTTGAGACTTCATACCAATTTAAACTAACTTCCTAACTTATACCATTTATATCCATAATCAAACCATTTCTTCAGGCTTAACCCATGCATCAAAATCTTCTGCTGTGACATAACCTAAACGAGCAGCCTCCTCTTTTAAAGTCGTACCGTTCTTGTGGGCCTTTTGAGCAATTTCAGCCGCTTTATAATATCCTATTTTGGTATTTAAAGCTGTTACCAGCATCAATGAATTATCTACCAATTCTTTGATTCGTTTGTAATTGGGTTCGATTCCTTTAGCACAATGTTCGTCAAACGAAACGCAGGCATCCCCCAATAACCTTGCAGATTGTAAAAAGTTGGCAGCCATAACTGGTTTAAAAACATTTAATTCATAATGTCCCTGCATTCCTCCTACCGCAATTGCCACATCGTTTCCTATTACCTGAGCACAAACCATTGTTAAGGCTTCACATTGCGTTGGATTTACTTTTCCGGGCATGATAGAAGAACCCGGTTCATTTTCGGGAATATGAATTTCTCCAATTCCCGAGCGGGGTCCTGATGCCAACATTCTAACATCGTTGGCAATTTTATTTAGAGAAACAGCCAATTGTTTTAAAGCGCCATGTGATTCGACAATCGCATCATGAGCTGCTAGTGCTTCAAATTTATTTTCAGCAGTTACAAAAGGATGATTGGTAAATTGGGCAATATATTCAGCAACTTTTACATCATAGCCTTTTGGGGTGTTTAGCCCCGTACCCACTGCAGTTCCTCCTAAAGCGATTTCAGATAAATGAGGTAATGTGTTTTTTAGTGCTTTTAATCCATACGCTAATTGAGCCGCATATCCTGAAATTTCCTGTCCTAATGTTAAAGGCGTAGCATCCATAAGATGTGTACGTCCAATTTTTACAACGTCTTTAAATTCGGTTGCCTTCACTGATAAAGTTGCATATAGGTTTTCAATTCCGGGAATGGTAGTTTCGACAACCATTTTGTAAGCCGCAATATGCATTCCGGTTGGGAAGGTATCGTTTGATGATTGTGATTTGTTGACATCGTCATTGGCTTTGATAAATTGCTCGCCTTCTCCAATTTTAAAACCTTTAAGAACCTGTGCGCGATTGGCAATAACTTCGTTTACGTTCATATTGCTTTGTGTACCAGAGCCTGTCTGCCAGATTACTAGCGGAAACTGATCGTTTAATTTCCCTTCTAAGATTTCGTCACAAACTGCTGCAATCGCATCCCGTTTTTCGATTGGCAAAACACCTAAATCATGATTGGCATAAGCAGCGGCCTTTTTTAGATAGGCAAAACCTTCAATAATTTCTTTTGGCATCGAACCAGAATCCCCTATTTTGAAGTTATTTCTGGAACGTTCTGTTTGTGCGCCCCAATATTTATCGGCCGGTACCTGGACTTCTCCCATAGTATCTTTCTCTATTCTGTATTTCATTTCCTTAGCGATTAGTTCTTGATCCTTAGTTATAAACATTTAAGCATAGTACTGATAATTATGCTATTATTTTTCTGTGTTATTTTTCTGTGTTATTTTTCTGTGTTCTATATTTTTTTGAAAATGAATGCCCTAGCCCTGATCGAAGCGGCATCCTTTTTTTTCTCGTTTTTTTAACGAGACAAAAAAGATATAGCGGAGAGCAGGAAATAGCTCCTTAAAAAACTCATTTTCTTTTATTTGAATGACAACCTTTTTTATAAAGATGGCCACGATCAAAAAAAAGCATTATTTAAAATGAGTATAAATATAAAGATAATCGACCTTTTATGAAAATTGATTTAGTTTTTATTGGCAACGAAAAATATAAAACCTACATTTGTACTTACATTCAAAAATTCCGGAAAACATGTTTGAATTTTCACAGTACTTAGGTTTTTTACTTTTCTTGACCATACTAACTATAGGGTTTTGGTTGATGTTTTTCTTAGTTGGTTTCGTATCATATTGGGTTACGGGTGCTAGCTGGGAAATGTTCAAAGAGAAAAGAGCAAAGAAAAGACAAGAACAACAATCAATTTAATTGTAGATTGATTTTATAAAAGGACCCGTGAAAACGAGTCCTTTTTTTTTTTGGTAAAAATGTACCATATGTTAATTGTAATAAAAAATCCTTTTCTCACTATTGAGATTTCTTTTAATAGTGAAACTAAAAACATTGTTAGAAAAAAAAGCTGCCCTTTTAGGACAGCCTCTTCACTTTTTATACTTTAACTAATAGTAAACATTCTTTTAATTCAGGTTTTTCGACTATGAAGTTTAATAACCATTCCTGTAATTGTTCCATTTCGTAAGGTAACAGTGTTTTAATAGCTTTTTCTAATTCTTTACAAAAAAGCACCGGATCGAAACTTACTCTTTCAAGTATTGATTTCGTGTAATCAAACATCATTTTAGACATAATAAAATAAGATTTTGGGGGGTTATCTCTATTTTTGAACTCATGTCAAATTTAAACAAATATCGCATATAAAAGACCTTTTTAACTTATTTTTTTTAAAATATTAGCAACGAATACGTTTTCTTAATACACAAAAGCCAATATAGATTTATTCTAAATAGATTGTTGTGTGATTTCTTTTACAGCTCTGAACATTTCTCTTTTACCTGGAGGACCTGCTAGTTTTTCAACTTTAAATCCAACTTCAATCATGCTTCTTTTAACGACTCCTCTTGCGGCATAAGTTACTAAAACACCATTTGTTTTTAAACTGTTGTACATTTTCTGAAAAATTTCGGTACTCCATAACTCAGGTTGAACCCTATATCCAAAGGCATCAAAGTAAATCAAATCAAAAACTTCAAAATCATCTATTTCATCAAAAAATTGTTTTCTCTTGGTTAACGAAAAATTAGAACTGATTTCAGTTTTTTGGTTCCATTCGCATTCATGCATTTTTTTAAAGATATTTTCAAATGCATGAGCCTCTAACTCTGCTACGTAATTCATAGCTAGTACTTCTTGCGGATGAACAGGGTAGGCTTCTACGCCGGCGTAGTCAATATATTGTTGTTTTTGATTTGCTTCAAGGAAAGTTATAAAGGCATTTAAACCGGTTCCAAAACCAATTTCGAGAATGCTTACGGGACTGTCTTTAAATAAAGAAAGACCGTTTTTTATAAAAACGTGTTTTGCTTCCTGAATTGCACCGTGTTTTGAATGATAGCACTCATTCCATTCCTGCAAATGAATAGTAGTTGATCCGTCTGACGTTTTAATAATTTCTCTTTTCATTGAATTTTGAATTTTGCAATGTGTTTTACCCTTTTCTGAGGATGTTGCATGCCAAATTTAATCAAAACAAATGCGTAAAGCCTTAAAAAGTCAAGGTTTTTTCATAAAATCCATATAAAAACAAGTCAAAATTTTAAGTTTATTGTAAGATAAATAAATCGCAGTTAAATGTACTAATTAATGCTTTTTTGATAAGGAAATTATATAAAATTGCTTAATTTTGCATTCAATAAATTCTATTTTATATCATATTATCACTTTAAGAATCTTCTTTTAGGATGAAAATTAAGTAAAACTTACATTATTATGAGTACAACTCAAGCAGGCAAAATTGAAATCAGAAAGGCCACTTCTTCTAAAATAAGCAGTGTAGACTTTGAAAACTTAAGCTTTGGTGCTGTATTTACAGACCATTTATTTGAATGTGATTTTAAAAATGGGGAATGGCAAACACCGGTCATTAAGCCGTATGCACCTATTTTAATGGATCCTTCGTCTAAAGTCTTTCATTATGGTCAGGCAATTTTTGAAGGAATGAAAGCTTACAAAGACGATAATAATGATGTTTGGCTATTCAGACCTGATGAAAACTACAAGCGGTTCAATAATTCGGCTGTACGTATGGCAATGCCTGAAGTACCTGAAGCAATTTTTATGGATGGTTTGAATGAATTATTGAAAATTGATAAAGACTGGATTCAAAGAGGAAACGGCAGCAGTATGTATATTCGTCCTTTTATGATTGCCACGGGGCCTGGAGTTGTGGCTAATCCATCTGATGAGTATAAATTCATGATTTTACTTTCTCCTGCAAAATCTTATTATGCCGGTGAGGTAAAAGTTATTATAGCAGAGCATTATAGCAGGGCAGCAAACGGAGGAATCGGGGCTGCAAAAGCGGCAGGAAATTATGCAGCACAGTTTTACCCTACGAATCTGGCTAACAAAGAAGGTTTCCAGCAGATAATCTGGACTGATGATGCAACGCACACAAAACTTGAAGAAGCCGGAACAATGAACGTATTCTTTAGAATTAACGATACATTGTTGACGGCGCCAACAAGCGAAAGAATTTTAGACGGTATTACCAGGAAAAGTTTGATTGCTATGGCTGAAAAAGAAGGTTTAAAAGTTGAAGTTCGTCCAGTTATTGTTTCTGAATTGGTAGAAGCTGCTAAAAACGGATCTTTAAAAGAAATTTTTGGTGCAGGAACTGCTGCAGTTATAAGTGTTATCAAAGGTTTTTCTTATCAGGACGTTTATTATGAAATGACTCCGGTTGAAAATTCATATGCGTCTCTTTTAAAAGAAAAACTAACAAATCTTCAAAATAAACTTGCAGAAGATACTTTTGGATGGACAGTAAAAGTTCAATAAATCAAAGTTTTAAATAAAAAAACCCGGCATTTTGTCGGGTTTTGCCTTTTATAAGAGTTTAGAAAAATCCGGTTTGAAATAATTAGGACCTTTCATTACCTTTCCGTCTTCACGATAAATAGGTTGTCCGTCTTCACCTAATTTACTCATATTACTGCGTTGAATTTCATCAAAAACAGCTTCAATTTTATCCTGCAGGCCGTGTTCGATAATAGTGCCACATAAAATGTACATCATATCACCAAGTGCATCGGCAATTTCTACTAAATCATTGTTTTGTACTGCTTCAAGATACTCTTCATTTTCTTCTTTCATTAAATTATAACGCAGCTGTTTTTTGGTTTCGCCCAGATCTGCAATAGGAGTTTCACTATAGCCTATTTTAAAAGCAGTATGAAATTCTTTTACTGCATTAATTTGTTTCTTCATTTTTTATTTGATTAAATGGAGTGCCAAATTAGCAACTATTCGTATACAATTCTCTAAATTTGTCAAAAATAATTTTTAACTATGTTTAGTCAGGGACAATTAATATTCGCCGTTTGTTTTTTTATTGCATTTGTAATCGTAATGATTTTTGCTTATCGAAAAGATCTTGCTTTACACAAAATCTTCTACAAAGGGAATTATAAGGTTTTGATTAGTTTCCTTCTTTTTATTGTTATTTTATTTTTGATAAAATTCTTTTTTAAAAGATAAGTAAAAATTAGGCTTTAAACTTTTAAAAAACATTTTTTATATGTTTTTTGAATATGAGTCGACTAAAAAGAAGCCGTTTTATTTTTTTGATATTCATAACACCGTAATAAATTTATAACTTTACGACACAAAACAACCTGCACAATGAAAATTCTAAAATATCTTTTTCTTTTACTGTTATTAAGTTTTATTGCCTTAAGTGTTTTTGTAGCTACTCAGAAAGGTTTTTTTACTGTTGAGAGAAGTAAGGTGATCAATTCTCCTAAAACAACAGTATATCATTATATAAATGATTTTAGGAATTTTGAAGATTTTGAATCATGGGCCATAGAAGATCCAACAATAAAAATGTCATTTCCGGAAAAAACTGTTGGAAACGGAGCTTCATTTTCATGGAAAAATAACGATGGCAAAGGAAGCGGAATTACATTGCAGGCAAAAGAAGGGGTAAGTATTCATCAAAAAATGGATTTTGACGGGACTGAGGCTGACGTTCACTGGATTTTTAAGGATACTCTTAACGGAAAAACAAAAGTTACCTGGAAGGCAAAAGGTGAAATGAGTTTTTTATTCAAAATTTATACTGTTTTAAATGGGGGGTCCGATAAGATAATAGGAACAATGTATGAAAAAACCCTTGTAAATATTGATAAAAATCTGGACTACGAAACCAAGACCTATGCGGTAAAAGTAAATGGTGTGGTAAAAAAAACGGAAAGTTTTTATATAAAGCAGACTTTTACAAGTGAAATTCAGAAAGTAAATAAAAATGCCCGTATCGTAATTCCGAAATTGATAGAATTTAGCAAGACAAATAATTTATATACAAGTGGAAAGCCTTTTATCATATATCATACTTATGATACAAAAAACAATTTGGCAAAAATTTCAATCTGTTTACCAATAAGTAAAGAAATTTCGACAAGTGCTGGAAGTGATATTTTATCTGGAAAATTAAACAGTTTTGACGCAGTGAAAACGACTTTGAAAGGAGATTATTCACATACTAATGAAGCTATTTCAAAAACAATAGCCTATATAAATAATGAAAAGATTGTTCAGGATTTAAGCTGGTCACATCTTGAAATTTTAACTGCCGGTAAATTGGATGTCAAAAGTTCGTCTAAATTAATTACTGAAATTTATTATCCAGTTACTCTGGCGGTAAAACCTGTTCTTGAACAAGCTCCTGTATACAAATCCGAAACTGATCCGGTGGCTAAAAAAACTACCGATGATCCTGGAGTTAAAAAAACTGTAGCAACACCTCCGATTAAAACTACTACACCGGAAGAAGATTCAGAGTTTTAAAAAAAAATACAATAGTGATTAAACCTTTTGTACCAAATTCATTCAAATAAACAAGATAGCAAAAAACTTGACGAACGAGAAGGAATTTATAGCACAATTATTAAATCCAAAAACGCAAAATGCTGCGTTTCAGACACTCTTGTCGCAATATCAAAAACCTTTATATTCACATATCCGAAATATTGTTTTGAATCACGACGATGCTGATGATGTTTTACAAAATACCTTTGTTAAAGTATTTCGGTATTTGAAAAATTTTAAAGGCGAAAGCAAACTTTTTTCATGGATGTACCGAATCGCAACGAATGAAGCTTTGACTTTTTTGAGCCAGAAGGCAAAATCAAATGGCTTAACATCAGAAGCTTTGCAAAATAAAACCATTGAGAATTTAAAAGCAGATACTTATTTTGATGGTGATGAAATTCAAATAAAACTGCAAAAGGCTCTTGTTACATTGCCAGAAAAACAACAATTGGTTTTTAAAATGAAATATTTTGAAGAATTAAAATACGAAGAAATCTCCGAAATACTAGGAACTTCAATAGGGGCATTGAAGGCTTCTTATCATCATGCAGTAAAAAAAATTGAATTATATGTTACATCAAATTAAACCTTTTGTTATAAAACATATCTTATAAGCATTATGAAAACATTTAAATTAGAAAACGAACCGAAAATAAAAACCGGGTTTAAAAGTCCGGATCATTATTTTGATGATTTTTCGGCAAAGGTTTTTCAGCAAATTAATGAAAGAGATGCGAAAGTTATTCCGATTTACAAACGTAAACAGTTAATGACAATGATTGCTGCTGCAGTAATTGTTATTGCATTAATGATTCCGATAGTAAATAATTACAATAAATCAAGAGAACTTGACGAAGCTACTTTAGAAACGTATTTAACCTATCAGTCTAATATAAATCAATATGATTTAATTCGGGAATTAGATACTAAAGATATCGAAGCGATAAATAAAAATGTTGTGCTTGAACAGGAAACCCTTGAAGATGTTTTGTCTTCAAGTCCAAATATTGAAAATTTAATTTCAGAATAAAAATCAAAAACTATAAAGATGAAAATCAAAAATATACTACCTATACTACTGTTTTTAGTTAGTTTTTCATTTTATGCGCAAAGTGAAAAAACAAATGAAAAACGCGAAAAGATCAAAGCTTATAAGGTCTCTTTTTTGACCACAGAATTAGAACTTACATCGAATGAAGCTGAGAAATTCTGGCCAATTTATAATGCTTTTGATGATAAGCAATTTGAATTGCGTCATGAAAAAATGAAAACCTATTTGCGAAAGCTGAATGACGATAATGTTAATTCACTTTCAGAAAAGGAAGCGGCTACACTTTTATCACAAATTGAAAGTACAGATAAGGAGTTGTATTTTTTAAGAGAAAAATATATGAACAATCTTCGCAAAGTGCTTACAGCAAAAAAAATACTGAAATTAAAAAAATCAGAAGACGATTTTAACCGAAAATTATTAAGACAATATAAGGAAAAAGCAGGTAAAAATTAAGAAATTTAGTATCTGAACCATAATACCACAAGAGGCACAAGGATCAAAATAACAACAGTGAAAACCCCTTATAATAATACTTACTTTATTATTAGGGGTTTTGTTTTTTTATTTAAAACGAAGTCTGACCACTTTGTTGTAACCAGCAGCAATTGCTGTATTGCGGTTCATAAAACGAATTGTGAAAAGCTTTGAATCAGTAGATAATTGTGTCCAGTTTTCACCTCCGTTTTGAGAATATAGAATCCCTTCAGAACCAACGCAAATAATTTCTTTACCATTGCCTCCAGGAACATATTGCACGCATGATGCATATCCAAACCCCATTCCCTGTCCTATTAATTCCCATGTTTTGCCACCATCTGTCGTAAAAGCTTTATTGTCGTTTTTTTGGTTTGGAAGTTCGTAATCCCCTCCGGCAATGAATCCATGTTTGGAATCATAAAAATCAGCTGTAAAGATACCTGTCATTGTTTTGCCCTGAACAATGGGAGTTTCAGTAACTTTCCACGTTTTGCCCTTATCCGGAGAATAAAAAACACGTGATTTTTTACCTCCTGAAAAAACCCAGGTATCATCTCCTTTTATGACAATACTTGAATTGCTGGCTGCAAAAGCTGTTTCGCCTTTAGCATTTGTTGGTAATTTATCTGATAATAATTTTGTCCAGGTTTCACCGCCATCTCTGGTTATGATAACCGAAAAAGTATCTTCTGTTGGGTCGCCAATAGCTATGCCTTCTTTGTCATTCCAAAACTGCATACTATCGTAAAAAACTCTCTCATTGATTTCTTTATAAACTAATTTTACTTTTTGTGTTTTTTTAGAAACAGAATAAAGTAATGCCGGATTTCCAACACTCAATAAAAAAATATCTTTAGAGGTTTGCGCTATGCTTCTGAACTCTAATTTTAACGTATCACGGTAAATATGTTCTTCAAATTTTTCTTTTTTATCTAGATCATAGTATCCAAAACGTGAATTATCAGCACCATACCAAAGCTTATTTTTATCAATTGAAATAGCTCTGATACTAATTTTGTCCTGAAATAATGTATCTGTTTGCATTGATGTGAAACCGCCGTAACAAGCTGTTTCTGCTGTATTCAATGGCTTTAAAGATATAAATAAAACAAAAACTCCACAAAAAAATAGTACTTTTTTCATATAGATTAAGATTTAGTTGTTGCTAAAATACGATTATTTATAAGATTTGAAATATATTTCGTTATTTTTCTGGCACAGTAATTGGATACTTTGAAATATTAATCTTAATATGATTTGCCATGAAAACCAAAATACTTTTTTTAGCTTTAATGACTATAGGTTTTAGTTCTTGTGCGGTTCAAAGCCAAACTACTGTTTATGCAAAAAACTCTGATATTAGTGATAATTTAGATTTAAGAGCTGTTGCTTCAATTTTTGGGGAATCAGCAAATCTTCAGGATTTTGAAAGAAGATTAAATGATCCAAAATATCAAATATCAAATCTTGACTTGAATAATGATGAACAGGTTGATTATTTACGTGTTATTGAAACTGTTGAAGGAAGAACTCACGTAGTGATAATCCAGTCTGTCCTTGATCGAGATGTATACCAGGATATTGCGACCATAGATGTAGAAAGAGATAACTATAATAAAGTAAGTGTGCAGATTGTAGGTAATAGTTATATCTATGGCGACAACTATATTTATGAGCCTGTTTATAATGTATCTCCGGTTATTTACTCCTCATTCTGGGTTTCGAACTACCGACCTTACTACTCTGCATGGACCTGGAATTTTTTCCCTACCTATTATGTAGCCTGGAGACCTTGTCCAATTTATAGATATAGAAGCAATATCAATGTTTGCATCAATGTAAATAATCGTTATAATTATGTGAATTTCAGAAGAAGTTACAGAGCTCCAGTGCTATATGAAACAAGACGTTGTTATGGCTACGAAAGACGATACCCTAACCGTAGTTTTTCTCACAGATACGCAAACGTTAATAATAGATATGATTTGGATCAAAGACGTCTAGCAAGCAGGGATTATAACAGGAATCAGAATGTTTATAGCAATAACAGTTCAAATTGGGGAAGATCTTCAGGCAGAGAATACGGTTATTCAAACAAAAATTATGCAGAAAGCAGAAATTCAACATCTAATAGAGTTTATAATTCGGATCGTCCTGCAACTGACAGGGGGAATGCAGCTCGAGGAAATAACTCTGTCAGAGTTGAAAATAATTCCAGAAGAGAATCAAGAGAGTACTCAAATGAAGGCAGAGCGAATACTTCTTTAGGCAATTCTGAAAATAAAATGAATCAAAACAGAACCGTTTCAGTTTCAAGAACAGAATCTTCAGGAAACCAGTCTTCAAGGGGTTATAATCAAGACAGATCTACTTCAGAAAACAGATCAGGTGCAGCGAGATCGCAAAACACACAGCGTTCTGAGTCTCGAGATGTCAGTCAGGAATCCAGAGCTAATGGTCAGACGCAAAGACAAAATAATTCAGAATCCAGAGGTGGAGGAAGAAGAGGGTAGTTTCAAATGAAAGTTTTTTATGAAAAAAGACACAATCTAACGATTGTGTTTTTTTTGTTGTTTATAATTGAGGCTAATTTGTTTTAAAACAGTAAATTTGCAACCGTCTTTTATAAAAATATACATGAGCGCATCGCATAAAAGCTTACACAGTAAGTTGTCTATTGGGGGGTTATTGATCACATTAGGAATTATTTATGGAGATATTGGTACCTCTCCGTTATATGTAATGAAGGCCATACTTGGCGAACATATAATTGATACCAGTATTGTTTTAGGAGGTATTTCCTGTGTCTTCTGGACTTTAACTCTCCAAACTACGATTAAATACGTAATTATAACATTAAGTGCAGACAATCATGGCGAAGGAGGGATCTTTGCTTTGTACGCCCTTGTCAAGAAAACAAAAATACAATGGCTTATAGTGCCTGCAATTATTGGAGGTAGTGCTCTTCTTGCCGACGGTATTATAACACCACCTATTTCGGTTTCCTCTGCAGTAGAAGGGATAAAAACGTATTATCCTGAAATAAACACAATTCCTATTGTTATTGGAATCCTCTTCGTTTTATTCACTATTCAGCAGTTTGGAACTAAATTAGTTGGTAAATTTTTTGCCCCAATGATGCTAATTTGGTTCGCAATGTTGGGAACTTTAGGAGGTATTCAGATTTTGGATCATCCGGAAGTCATTAAAGCCATTAATCCTTATTATGCTTACCATTTGTTGTCTATACATCCTGATGGATTTTTTGTATTAGGATTTGTTTTTTTATGTACTACAGGAGCAGAAGCATTGTACTCTGATATGGGGCATTGTGGAAGAAAAAATATTAGAATTAGCTGGGTTTTTGTAAAACTGACTTTAGTACTGAACTATTTTGGACAGGCTGCTTATCTAATTCATCATGAAGGTTCGACATTACAGGAATTAGGCGGCGAAAATGGGAATCCTTTCTATTTAATTATGCCGGACTGGTTTCAACCAGCAGGAATTGTAATTGCGACTTTAGCGGCTGTAATTGCATCTCAGGCATTGATTAGTGGTTCGTTTACTTTGATAAATGAAGCTATGCGATTAAATTTCTGGCCAAAGGTAAGAATCAAATATCCTACCGAAGTAAAAGGACAATTATATATTCCGTCCATCAACTGGCTTTTATTTTTTGGTTGTGTCGGAATCGTTTTGCACTTTGAAAAGTCAAGTAATATGGAACACGCTTATGGTTTGGCAATTGTACTTTGTATGATTATGACCACCATTTTACTGAATTATTACTTAATTATGAAAAGGGTAAAACTATATTTTATGGTTCCTCTAATAACAATTTATTTAATAATTGAAGGTTGTTTTTTAATTGCTAATATTACCAAATTCGCAGAAGGTGGTTATGTAACCCTTATTATTGCTATTTTATTGATTTCGGTAATGACGGTATGGTATGTGGCTAAGAAAATTAATAAAAGCTATACTCAAATTGTCAAAATTGACGATTACAAAAAAGTCTTAATGGAATTGAGCGAAGATTTGTCAATTCCAAAATATGCAACCCATTTAGTTTATATGACCAATGCAAACCGCATCGATGAATTAGAGCAAAAAGTGATGTATTCTATTTTGCAAAAACGCCCAAAAAGAGCTGATATTTATTGGTTTGTACATGTAAATATTTTAACGGAGCCTTATAAAACACAATACAAAGTAACTGAAATTGCCAAAGATGATATTTATAGAATTGACTTTAATTTAGGTTTCAGGGAACCAACCAAAATCAATTTAATGTTTAGAGAAGTTATTCGTGATATGGTGAAAAATGGCGAGGTTGATATTACAAGCCGCTACGAATCATTAAATAAAAACAATATTGTTGGAGATTTTAAATTTGTATTATCCGAAAAGTTCCTGTCTAATGACTCCGATTTATTATGGCATGAAAAAATAATTATGAACTCCTATTTTTTAATTAAAAAATTAAGTTTGTCTGAAGAAAGTGCTTTTGGTCTGGACAGCAGTTCTGTTAAAATAGAGAAATTTCCAATGGTGCTTCATGCTCCTGATAATATTGGTTTAACGAGGATTGTAAAATAAGTCATTTTTCAAATAACATTCAAAAACACTCTTTTATGATTTATTAGAGTGTTTTTTTCTTTTTTAATAAAACTCAGAATAACAATCAAAATTAAAAATTTAACTTTCAATCAATTAATAGTACCTTTGCAACTCAAATAATTAAAATGAGATTACACAGAAATTTAGTTTATACTACCATCGATTCTCTGAATGCTATTTTCAATGAAGGAGAATATGCAGATAAAATGGTAGCTAGAGCCTTAAAAAAAGACAAACGTTGGGGAAGTTCTGACAGGAAGTTTGTTGCTGAAACGATATACGAAATAGTTCGTTGGAAACGATTATATGCTGAAATTGCAGAAGTTAAAGAACCTTTTGACAGAGATAACTTATGGAGGATGTTTGCAGTTTGGGCTGTTTTAAGAGGTTATCCAATTCCGGATTGGAGACAATTGGAAGGAACACCTGAAAGAAAAATAAAAGGACGCTTTGATGAACTTTCAAAAACCAGGGCTTTAAAAGAATCTATTCCTGACTGGATTGACGAATTGGGAGTAAAAGAGTTAGGAGAAGCTGTTTGGTCTAAAGAAATTACAGCTCAGAACCAGCCGGCAAAAGTTATTTTAAGAACTAATACACTTAAAGGAACCAAAGAAAGCTTGAGAAATACTTTGATGGATTTGAATATTGAAACAGAGTATTTAAAAGATCAGCCTGAAGCTTTGGTTTTAAAAGAAAGAGCCAATGTGTTTTTGACAGATGCTTTCAAACAGGGACTTTTTGAAGTTCAGGATGCAAATTCGCAATTGGTAGCTGGTTTTCTGGATGTAAAACCCGGAATGCGCGTTGTGGATACTTGTGCCGGAGCTGGAGGAAAAACATTACATATTGCTTCTTTAATGGAAAATAAAGGACAATTGATTGCGATGGATTTATACGAAAGTAAGCTGAAGCAATTAAAATTAAGAGCGAAAAGAAACGGCGCTTTTAATATTGAATATCGCATTATTGACACAACCAAAGTGATTAAAAAACTGCATGAAAAAGCAGATCGTGTTTTAATTGATGCACCTTGTAGCGGTTTAGGCGTTTTAAAAAGAAATCCTGATGCAAAATGGAAATTACAGCCTGAATTTATTGATAATATTCGTAAAGTACAGTCGGAAGTTTTAGAAAGTTATTCTAAAATTGTAAAACCGGGAGGTAAATTAGTATATGCAACTTGTTCTGTTTTGCCATCTGAAAACCAGGAGCAGGTAGAAAAGTTCCTGAAAACTGAAATTGGAAAACAATTTAAGTTTATAAAGGATCGAAAAATACTGGCTTCAGAATCTGGTTTTGACGGATTCTATATGGCATTATTAGAACGCAAAGTATAGTTTTTTAAACATTCTATTTTAATTCCAAATTCCAATTTTATATAGATTGGAATTTGGAATTTTTTATTTTGAGAGTTTATTAAAGTAAGCTTGGTTTACGTAACAGTTTTCCGTTTTCATTTTCTTTAAATTTAGGAATAAAAACGATTTCCTTTGGTTTTTCATATTTATCAAGGTTATGAAAAAAATCAGATGGAAAAACCTGTTTTTCCCCCTCAATAACCAAAATTAATTTTTCTCCTAAAAAAGCATCGGGAATTCCTATTACAAAAAATCTGGAATTGATTTTTCCAATTAGTTTTGCTTCAATCTGTTCCGGAATTAACTTTACACCTCCGCTATTAATTACATTATCGATTCTGCCTAAAAAAGTAAATTGTTTTTCCCGTATTAATTCAATTAAATCATTAGTAATAATTGGTTCTTTGGAAATAGCAGGGATATCAATTACTAAACATCCCCGATCGTCTTTACTGATTTTTATATTGGGCAGAACAGTAAAAACTTTTTCACCAATCCTTCTCGCAGCTATATGAGTGATTGTTTCGGTCATACCATAAGTTTCATAAACAGCTGTTTTTAAATGCAAAAGTTTTTCTTCTAATACAGTGCTCATTTTTGCTCCGCCTACAATAAGTTTTTTAACTTTTTTTAAATCCTTAACCGAATTTTGTACTTGTAAAGGTACCATTGCCACAAAATCATAAGTAGACTTATTGAATGCTAAAGGCGTTGTACTGGGTTCTGTAATAGCTAAATCAAGACCTAGGATTAAGCTCCTTACCAGCATCATTTTTCCTGCGATAAATTTTACTGGTAAGCAAAGTAATGCTTTGTCTCCTGGTTTTAAATCGAAGAAATCCCCGGTTGCTAACGCAGATTGAATCATGGATTGCTTTTGTAACCGGACTAGTTTAGGAAGACCTGTAGTTCCGGATGTTTTTATTTCGATATACTCCTTTTGATCCAACCAGTCTAATAAAAATTCGCCAATAGCCTGTTCGTTAGAATCACCTTCTTTGATATAACTATAGGCTGCATTACTGAGTTCATCTCCATTAAGGTGGTATCCATTTATTTTAAAATAATTATGAACGTTTTTATGAGTTAATTGCATCATTTTAATTTATTATTTCTGTAACAGTTATGTCCCCTGTTAATTTTTCTCTCCAATTTTTCCAGTTGTATTTTTTACTAAAAATAAATAGCAAAATAGGGTATATAATCACAACCGGAAAAATAACATCGAAACCTGCTGAGGGTTCAGATAAATCAATGAAAATAGAATAGGTTTGAAAAACCGACCAATTAGAGGTTACCAACAAAGCACCAATCAGGTTATTTGCAGCGTGAAAACCAAGTGCCAGTTCCATTCCTTCATCCATTAATGTAAGGATCCCTAAAAATAAACCGGTACCTATATAATAAACCATAATGATGGGTCCCATTTTAGTTACTTCCGGATTAAACCAATGCATCGAACCAAATATAAGAGAAGTCATTAATAAAGGAAACCATCTGTTTCGTGCTAAATTGGCAAAACCCTGCATAAGATAACCCCTGAAAATATACTCCTCAGTGCTGGTTTGTATCGGAATTAAAAGTGTTCCGATAGCTACCAGAATCAGAAAAGGAATGGGTTTGAAATTCAAAATAAATTGCTCAGGTGATTGTAAATATACAAGCAAAAAGCTTAGTATGGAAAATCCTGCCCACAAAAAAAATGAAAATAAAATACGCTTGGTATCTACTGTTTTTCGTGAGGTTGTAAGGGATAAAACACTTTGATTATGGAAATGTCTGGCAACATAAAAAACAGCTCCTAATGCGAAAGCAAAAGAAATCATAACCAAAAATAAAGTCAGATTGGAATCGAACATTTTCATTAACATCGTATCATTTGTCGGGTAAGGCTTTTTGTTTAAAAAAACATCAAACAAAACTACTCCTGCAAATGGAATTTGACCAACAAACGAAGCTATAATTATTATGACAGAGCCTAAAATATACTTTACAAAAGTATTTTCAGGCTTAATTCCTTGTTGTAAAAACATGTATTAAAAATTTTAAAATTCTAAATTAAGTATAATAAGTAAGTAAACCTTACTTTTGGCATTGCTAAAATACTTTTTTTAAATCCAATTATTTATTAGCACTTTCAAAAAAAATACTATGATACAAATTTACCATAATCCACGGTGCGGAAAATCCAGAAATTGCCTGGCTTTTATAGATGAAGCAAATCTAAGTTATGAAATAATCCCTTATCTTACTGTAACTCCTACTTTTGATGAATTAAAAAGTTTAATCGAAAAATTGAATCTGAAACCAATTGAATTAGTAAGGATTAAAGAAAAAATCTGGATTGATGAATTTAAAGAAAAAGCATTAACAGATTCTGAAGTCATTCAGGCAATGACAGACAACCCAATTTTGATTGAAAGGCCAATCGTCGTAAGAGACGGGAAGGCTATTATTGGGCGTGATTTGGATAAAGTAGCTTCTTTTCTGGAATAATTCAGAATCCTCAATTAACATTTTTTTGTGATTCCTTGCTTTAAACCCAGAGTTATATTTGTGGTCTAAAAGAAAATGATAACAAAAAAAATAATGAAAAAAATCAAATTTGCAATATTAATCATGTTTCTGTTCTCAGGGATGTATAATTTTGCACAAGAAAGATCTACAAGCCAAAATAAAGTAAAAATCACAGGAAAAGTTTTAGAAAAAGTAACAAAACAACCATTGGAGTATGCCACTATTTCTGTTACTCCGGTTAATCAGACTAAAGTTATAGCAGGAGGAATTACCAATCCAAAAGGAGAGTTTGATGTGGTTGTTGCACCTGGTATTTATGATATCAAAATTGAATTTATTTCGTTTAAGTCCACTGAAATAAAAGGGAAAAATATATCGGCTGATACAAATTTGGGAGATGTAAATCTTGCTGAAGATGCCGCACAATTAAATGAAGTGTTAGTTCGCGCTGAAAAATCGACGGTTGAAATAAAGCTTGACAAAAAAGTTTACAATGTTGGTCAGGATATGATGGTAAAAGGTGGAACAGTGAGTGACGTTTTAGACAATGTTCCATCAGTTTCTGTCGATACAGAAGGAAATGTAAGCTTAAGAGGAAGCGATAATATCCGAATTTTAATAGACGGAAGACCTTCAAACGCAATTAATATTGCCGAAGCTCTTCGCCAATTACCCGCAGATGCAATTGATAAAGTTGAAGTGATTACCAATCCATCAGCACGTTATGATGCAGAAGGTGGTTCTGGTTTGATTAATATTATTCTTAAAAAAGGAAAAAATCAAGGTTTCAACGGAACTTTTATTGCCTCAACAGGACTTCCTGAAACGTATGGACTTAGTGCCAATCTGAATTATAAAACGGAAAAATTAAATTATTTTACTACAGCCGGATATAATTACAGAACAAATGAAGGAGAAGGTTTAACCAATACAAAATACTTTAATGAGGATGGTTCTCCTAAATCATACTTAGATGAAACCCGTGACACTAAAAGAACCAGAGACGGATTTAATGGAAGGGCCGGAATAGAATGGTCAATTACGCCAACGACTTTCTGGACAAATGCGATCAATTATCAAAAAAATACAGGAGAAGACAGAGATCTGATCAATTATTATAATTATGATGCTAATCGTGTTGCTACAGGAAATTCATCCAGATTAAATAATGGAGATACTGGAGGGGAAAATGTAGAATATACATCCAATTTAATTAAAAATTTCAACGATAAAGGGCATAAACTTACAGCCGATTTATCGATTTCACGAAACACAGACGACAGTAACAGCGTAATTACAGCAGAGCCTACTTTCAATAGAACGTTAAATAATCAGGTTCAGAAACAAATTCAGTTACAGGCAGACTATGTTTTGCCATTAGGAAAAGGAAGCCAGTTTGAAGCAGGATACAAAGGAAGCTTTGGCGATTTAAATAATGTATACTATGTTGCCAATCTTGTCAATGGGATGTATGAAAAAGATGAAAATTTATCCAATACTTTAGAGTACAAAGAAAATATAAATGCATTGTATACTTCATACGGTTTTAAAGTAAATAAATTTTCTTATTTATTTGGATTGCGTTGGGAAGACACCAATATTGAAGTAAATCTTTTAGATACAAATAAATTTAATACTAAGAATTACAATAATTTATTTCCAAGTGCTTTTATAAGCTATGAAATATCAACTCAGAGTAATTTTAATGCAAGTTACAGTAAGCGTTTATCAAGACCAAGAGGACGTTTTATGAACCCGGCGGTAAACTATGCCAGCAATATCAATATATTTCAGGGGAATCCTGATTTAAATCCTTCCCTAACAGATAAGTATGATATTGGGTATCTCAAACGTTGGGATAAGGTAACTTTTAGCACTTCGGCTTATTTTGAAGATACAAAAGATGTTTTTAGTTTTGTAAGATTTCCTACAGGCGATGTTGTAACTCCTGATGGTAATGTTGTAACTCCTGCACCTGGTGAAACAGTTGATGGAATTCCGGTTATTAAAAATTCACCAATTAACGTAGGAAAAGAACAAAAAATTGGTTTTGAATTTACATTAAATTATACCCCATTCAAATGGTGGAAATTAAATAGTAACTTCAATTTTTATAATGTAAAAACAACAGGAGAAAATAGCTACGAAGATAATAATGGGAACGTGATTGTACAAAACCTGAATAATCAGGCTACTACATGGTTTTCCAGAATTAGTTCAAAAGTAACCCTGCCATATAAAATTGACTGGCAGTTAAGTGGCAATTACAATGGGGAGCAAAAAACAGCGCAAGGTAAAAATCTTGGACAATTCGGTTTAAATACCGCTTTCAGTAAAGATGTCTTAAAAGACAAAGCAACCATTGCATTCAATATCAGTGATATTTTCAATTCAAGAAAAATGAGGTCATATACCAACTTTTACGATGATGATAATAAGGATTTAATGACTCAAACAGCTTATAGTGAATTTCAGTTCCGCAAACGTCAGTTCAATTTATCGTTTACTTATCGTTTCAACAAGTCTAAAAATGATAGAGAAAAGAACGGAGTGCCTAGAAATGAAGGTGGAGGAGATAACGGAGGAGAATTTCCAGGATAATATACCTTAAACCTCAAAAAAGAAATTAAGAGGCTGTCCGAAAAGTAAAACGCTGAAAATCATCAATAATTTTCAGCGTTTTTTATTAACTCTATTTTAGTAAAAGCTCTTTTGATGAGATAATGTTTGATTAAATAATCATCGAAATAGAGAAATGTAACAATTGATTTTACATTTCGGACTACTTCTTTTAGTTTTGATCCTTATTTAGAAATATAGACTTCTTTTTATCCAGATTATATAATCTTTTTGCCTAATCCCCAACTTTTGCACCTGATCCTCCATTTATCGGGTTATCCGTAAATTTAATCCACAAAAAAAGCCCTGAATCATTTCAAGGCTTTAAATTTCTGGGTGGCTGACCGGGTTCGAACCGGCGACCCGCGGCACCACAAACCGCTACTCTAACCAACTGAGCTACAACCACCATTTTAGCTAAGCTTTCTCTTAGCGGTTGCAAATATATGACAAAGGTTTACTTCTACAAAGAAAAAATTAAAAAAAAATCCATCTTTTTATATCAAATCTCCTAAGCTATTGACAGCCAAATACCTTTCAACTGTAAAACCTTCAGCAAAATCTTTTCCAACCAGCCTTCCTAAGTCCTGCGCCCTGTAATTTAAGCTTTCCAGAAAATTTTTACTTGTAATAGGTGTTGCCGGCTCTTTGGAATCGGGATCATAAAATTGCGTTTTATAAGCCAGTATTGCTTCCGTTTTCTTTTCTTCAAATCCTGTAATATCTACAACGAAATCGGGTTCGATATTTTTCCACTGAATATAATGATAGACTACTTTGGGTCTCCAGGCATCCTGTTTTTTTCCGTCAAATGAAGTTTCAATTTTCATCAATCCCGACAAAAAACAAGAGTCAGAAACCAACTTACTACCTTTACCGTGATCGATGTGGCGATCGTCTATTGCATTGCATAAAACAATTTCGGGTTTATATTTCCGAATCATTTTAATAATTTCCGTCTGATGCTTTTCGTCATTTATAAAGAAACCATCTCGCATAGCCAGATTTTCACGAACTAAAACCCCTAGAATTTTCGCTGCTGCTCTCGCTTCTTTATCCCTGATCTCTGCTGTTCCCCGGGTTCCTAACTCACCTCGGGTCAAATCAACAATACCTACTTTTTTACCTAGCGATATTTCCTTTAAAATGGTTCCGGCACATCCTAATTCTACATCATCCGGATGTGCACCAAATGCTAATATATCTAATTTCATAATTTATCAAATTCAATGGCAAAAATCAATAACAATGGCAAGTTCAAAAATCAATTCAATCTCAATTTTGAAAACTAAAATTGTTTTTAACAACATTCTTTATTCTTTATTCTTTATTCTTTATTCTTTATTCTTTATTCTTTATTCTTTATTCTTTATTCTTTATTCTTTATTCTTTATTCTTTATTCTTTATTCTTTATTCTCAAGACTCTCTTCATCGTCATCGATTTATTGACACTTTCCTCCCACTCTTTTTCAGGAATGCTTTCTTTTGTAATTCCGCAGCCCATATACAAAACAGCTTTGTTCTCACGGATCTGCATGCTCCGTAAATTTACAAATAAATCAGAATTTATTTCATTTCCAGAGAAACTGCTGTTTAATTCGCCTAAGAAACCCGTGTAAAAAGTACGGTCATAATTTTCGTTTTCTAAAATAAAAGCTTTTGCTTTTTTCTTTGGCAAACCACAAACTGCCGGTGTTGGATGAAGGGTATCGATAACTTCTTCTAAAGTCGAATTATCATTCAAAACTCCCGAAATATCTGTTTTAATATGCCAGATTGCCCCCGCTTTAATACTGTAGGGTTCTGTAACCACAACTGAATTTGCAACTTCCCGTAAACGTTTTACAATAAAATCAGTTACATATTGCTGTTCGTCTTTTTCTTTTTGTTCCCAACGTATTTCAGTTTCTAAATTTGCTTTTTGTGTCCCGGCCAAAGCGGTTGTTTCAAAAACATTTCCTTTTGCTTTTAGCAATTGCTCTGGTGTTGCTCCTATCCAAAGTCCTATTTTTGGATGAAAAAAGCAATATGTAAAAGTGGTAGGATATAATTGAACCAAATGCTGAAATGTCGCAATAAAATCAAATTCCGCTAAATCTACAATTTCGCTTCTCGATAAAACGACTTTCTTGAATTCGTCATTTTTGATTGCTTTAATTCCTTTTACGACTAAATCTTCATAATCTTTTTTTTCTTCAGAATTAAAATTCCAATCATCAGTTTCAATCGATGAAAATTCTATTATTTCTTTATCAATACTGATAATTTCTGATGCATTTTTTGGAATTAAAATCAGTTGTTTTTCATCAAATGAGGCAAATACAAATCCTTTTTCGCTGTAATTCGAAACTTTATATAAAGTATCATTTTGCTGCAAAAAAACAATGAGGTTTTTAGAATTTGGCTTTGAATAAAGTACAAAAGGTAAGTTTTGTGCTTTATGTAATTTTATCTTCGAAAAGAAATTATTCATTTTCATTATTCAGCTTTCTTTTTCTCCAGAACGATGTTTGTCAATTTACAAAGCGAAATCAAGTTCCCCGCTTCATCAGTAATTTTAATTTCCCAAAGATGAAGGCTTCTGCCTTTATGAATGATACGGGCTGTCCCGAAAACAATACCCTCACGGATACTTTTTAAATGGTTAGCCGAAATTTCTATACCTCGTACTTCCTGTTCTTTTACATTGATAAAAAAATGAGATGCAGCACTACCCACACTCTCTGCCAAGGCCACCGAAGCACCTCCATGCAAAAGCCCCATTGGCTGATGAACTGAAGGATTTACAGGCATTTTGGCAACTAAAAAATCTTCACCTGCATCTATATATTCTATTTTTAGCGTTTCCATCAAAGTGTTTTTCGAAAACTCATTGCAAAACGCTATAATCTGCTCTTTTGTATGATTCATTAAAATAAGCTTTAAAATCGTAAAATTAAAGAAAGATAAGATACAAATCTGAAAAAGCAATTCTAAAATTAAAAATCCGTTTACAACCTATAAGATTTTTGTTATTTTTACAGAAAATCAATTCAAATGCGTCATTTTTTTGTGCTCCTTATTTTCGGAATCCTTTTAGCTGCCAGTTCATGCCGAACCGATTTTGACACAGTTGCCAGTTCCGGGGATTTAAAATTTTCAAAAGACACGGTTTATTTAGATACCGTTTTTAAAAACATAGGATCAAGCACTTATAACCTAAAAGTCTACAACCGCAGTAAAGAAGACATTAATATTCCGATTATTCAGCTAAAAAACGGTTTGACCTCAAAATACAGAATGACTGTTGACGGAATGAACGGCAATAATGGCAAGGTTTTCAACAATGTTACGCTTTTGTCCAAAGACAGTTTGTACATTTTTATTGAAACTACAGCAGATATAACCGATGCTAATCCAACTGATTTTTTATATACAGATGAAATTCAGTTTGACAGTGGCTCAAATCTTCAAAAAGTAGCCTTGGTTACCTTAATTCAGGATGCTGTTTTTTTATATCCGAAGCAAAATCCTGACGGAACCAAAGAAAAAATTGAGATTGACGGAAAAGAAGTCGACGGATTTTATCTGGACGACAACGATGAAACCAACGGAAACGAGTTGATTTTTACCAAACAAAAACCTTATGTTATTTACGGATATGCAGGGGTTCCTGAAAACAAAACCATAACTTTTGAAGCCGGATCAAGGGTTCATTTTCACGATAAATCAGGACTTTTTATAAGCAATAAAGCTTCTCTTCAAATTAATGGAGCTATTTCAACAACTAAGAATTTAGATAACGAAGTGGTTTTTGAAGGCGATCGTCTGGAACCTGAATATTCTGATGTTCCCGGACAATGGAATTCAGTTATTTTCGCTGACGGAAGCACTAATCATTCTATAAATCACCTTACTTTAAAAAACGCCATAGTTGGTCTGGACATCAGAAATCAGGACGGCACAACTTTTCAGATTACAAACACACAGATTTATGATTGTTCTAATTACGGGATTCTGGCACAAAATGCTAAAATTAACGGAGAAAATATCGTTATCAATTATGCCGGTTTAGCAGCTCTGTCTTGCGTTTACGGAGGCGATTATAAATTTACACATTGCACATTTAACAACACTTGGTCCGGCGGACAACAGTTTGCAGTACATTTAAGCAACAAACTTACAGGAGCCATACCTGAAAACAATCCACTGACTCAGGCCACTTTTAACAATTGTATTATTTATGGTTCAAATGCTAATGAATTCAATTTAGACAAAAATACTGCTGCTGCTTTCGTTTATCAGTTAAATAATTGTTTACTGAAATTCGGCAGTACTTCAAATCCCGATTATCAATTCAGTACAGATACAGCACATTATAACGCTATTATTTTAAACGAAAACCCGACGTTTTTCAATACAAACCTGAATAAACTTAACATTGATAAAACTTCTGCCGCTTTCGCAAAAGGGAATCAGGCCTATATTATTCCGTTAGATATTTTAGGAAATACCAGAACTTCTCCACCTGATTTAGGAGCTTATCAGAGTAAAGATTTTCCGAAGTAATTTTTTGAAACAGAAAATTTAAAAAATAACATTATAAAAAACAGTGTGTTTTCTTATAAAAACAACTTGGGTTTTAGAAAATTAAAATAACAAAGCCCACGATTATAAAATTGAGACAATCGACGACAGAAGCATCAGAGCTGAAAAAGAATATCAAAAAGCAATAAAAAAATTCATTACCCAAATAAATCTTTTGTAATTGCCCTCTTCATGCGGAAAAAACATCAGTAAGAAAATACACTTAAAATTAAACGTCGCTTAACGTATCCTATTCATAAAAGTAATAGATTTGCTGTGTATCTATTTTAAAACTCTAAACATCAGATTCTTAAAATAGTATTTCACAAAACCTAAAAAACTTATTTATGAAAAAAAATTACTTATTACTGTTATTAGTGTGCGTTACAGCGGGCTTTGCACAAATTCCGTCAGGCTATTACAACACCGCAACCGGAACCGGATACACATTAAAAACTCAATTGTATAACATTATTAAGGATCATACGAATAATGGTTATGCAGGACTTTATACCACCTATTTAACTTCAGACGTTGATAATTTCTACGAAAACGACGGAACTATTTTAGACATGTATTCTGAAAATCCATCAGGGACAGATCCTTACAATTATAGCACAGGAAGTACGCAACGATGCGGGAACTATTCTGTTGAAGGTGATTGTTACAATAGGGAACATATAATCCCACAATCTGTTTTTAATGAACAATCCCCAATGGTCGCTGATGCTCATTTTATAACGCCAACAGACGGAAAAGTTAATGGAATACGTTCTAATTACCCACACGGAACAGTAAGTTCAGCAACATATACTTCTCAAAACGGAAGCAAATTAGGATCAAGTGCAGTTTCCGGATATTCAGGGACTGTTTTTGAACCCATTAACGCTTTTAAAGGTGACATTGCCCGAATGTATTTTTACTTTGCCACACGTTATGAAAATACGGTTGGCGGATATTCATACGCCATGTTTAATGGTACAAGCAACCAGGTATTTACAACTGCTTTCCTAAATATACTTTTGACCTGGAATGCACAAGATCCTGTAAGCGCAAGAGAAATTGCCCGAAATAATGCAATTTATGCACGCCAAAATAATCGAAATCCGTTTATCGATCATCCTGAATATGTAAATCAGATTTGGGGCGGCACGTCAGGATCCGGCGATACCACAGCTCCGACTGCCCCAACAAGTGTAGCCTCTACAACCAAAACCGCAACGTCGATCTCTTTAAGCTGGACCGCTTCTACAGATAATGTAGGTGTTACTAGTTACGATGTTTATGCAAACAGCGTTTTAAAAACGAATGTTTCAGGAACAACAGCAACAATAACAGGTTTAACTGCTTCTACAAGTTATTCTATTTATGTAAAAGCCAAAGATGCTGCAGGAAACACTTCGGCGTCGAGTAATACAATTTCTGTAACAACCAACAGCAGCGGAACAGGAACGGCTACAGACCTGCTTTTCTCTGAATATATTGAAGGGTCTTCAAACAATAAAGCTTTAGAAATAGCCAATAATACCGGCAGTTCGGTTAACATGTCTGTTTATACCATAAAAAAACAGACAAATGGCGCCGGAGCATGGAGTACAGGCTTAACTTTGAGCGGAACACTAACAACAGGAAGCAAATATGTAATTGTTAACAACTTGATTTCTTCAGCCTGCTTTTTAACGGGTACCGCCAATATTTCGACAGCTGCAACAGAACTTACTTTTAACGGAAATGATGCGGTTGGTTTATTTAAAAACGGCGTTTTGATTGATATCATCGGTACTTTTAACGGTGGAACAGCCAACTTTGCAGCCGATGTAACTTTGAGACGAAAATCGACTGTTACTGCTCCAACAACTACTTTTAATTTGAGTTCTCAATGGGATTCTTATGCTACAGATACTTGTAACAATTTAGCAAGTAAACCAACAAAAGAAGCGAATGAAGAAATTGTTGAAACTCCTGAAGCTATTTTAATTTACCCAAATCCTTCTAACGGAAACTTTACGATAAGCTACAGTGATTCGATATCGTATTCAATAGAAATTATTTCATTTACAGGTCAAAAAGTATTTGAAAAACAAAATACTTCAGATAATGCTGTATCAGTAAGTCATCTTCCTAAAGGGATTTACATGGTTAAAGTTACCACAGCAGAAAAAACTGTAGTCAAAAAGTTAGTCATCAACTAATTAAAAATTAGTCATTTTAAATTAAAAGCAGCATTTTTTGCTGCTTTTTTGTTTTTATTTTTCCCGCAGATTTAAGGAATTCTTTTATGAATAAATGATTTAAACAGTTTACATAATTCAAAAATTGATCTGCTTAATCTTCAAAATCTTCGTGAAACTATTTTTTTTCTCTTCGTACAACTGAAAAAATCCTCGAAATCTGCAGTAAAAAAGCATCTTCAACTTTTTTTTAAAGAGAGGGTTCCAAATTTGCGCTTACTATTTATTTACACTAAATTTGCACCTTCAATACAACAAACTACACAAATGATCCATTTCTTTGAAAACCAAAGCAAAACTGTTTTTGCCGTACAAACGCAAAACGAAATTTCAGCTCAAGACATTTCAAAATTAAACTGGCTTTTTGCCGATGCAAATAAGATCGATAAATCCGTACTGACGGGTTTTTTTGTTGGTCCTCGTGCCACTATGATCACACCCTGGAGTACTAATGCTGTAGAAATCACTCAAAACATGGGGATTCCGGGCATTATCAGAATTGAAGAATTTCATCCTGCAACGGAATATTTTACTGATTTCGATCCGATGCTTTCTCAGAAATTCAATGAATTAGATCAGGAGATTTTCACTATTAACATTCAGCCGGAATCAATTCTGGAAATAGATGATATTGCAACATATAATAAAGTGGAAGGTTTGGCTTTAAGCCAGGAAGAAGTAGATTACTTAGATAATCTTGCTGTAAAATTAGGAAGAAAGTTAACCGATTCTGAAATATTTGCTTTCTCACAAGCGAATTCAGAACACTGTCGTCACAAAATTTTCAACGGAACTTTTGTAATTGATGGCGAAGAAAAAGAAACTTCTCTTTTTAAATTAATCAAAAAAACATCACAGGAAAATCCTAACGATATCGTGTCTGCTTACAAAGACAACGTTGCTTTTGTAAAAGGGCCAAAATTACAGCAATTTGCACCAAAATCTGCTGACAAACCTGATTTTTACGAGATAAAAGAATTTGACTCGGTTATCTCATTAAAAGCAGAAACACACAATTTCCCAACTACTGTAGAGCCTTTCAACGGAGCCGCAACAGGATCTGGAGGAGAAATCCGTGACCGTCTTGCAGGAGGTCAAGGTTCATTGCCATTGGCTGGAACTGCAGTTTATATGACTTCTTATTCTCGTTTGAACGACGACAGAAAATGGGAGAATGCTCTTGAAGAAAGAAAATGGCTGTACCAAACTCCAATGGATATTTTAATCAAAGCTTCAAACGGAGCATCTGATTTTGGAAATAAATTCGGGCAACCGCTTATTACAGGTTCTGTTTTAACTTTCGAACACGAAGAAAACAACCGCAAAATAGGTTACGATAAAGTAATCATGCAGGCGGGTGGAATTGGTTACGGAAAGCTAGATCAATCAATTAAGAAAAAACCACAAGAAGGCGATAAAATCGTAATTCTTGGAGGAGAAAATTACAGAATCGGAATGGGTGGTGCTGCAGTTTCATCTGCAGATACAGGTGCTTTTGGTTCAGGAATTGAGTTAAACGCGATTCAGCGTTCTAACCCTGAGATGCAAAAACGTGCTGCAAACGCCATTCGTGGTTTGGTAGAAAGTGATCATAATCCAATTGTTTCAATTCACGATCACGGTGCAGGTGGACACTTAAACTGTCTTTCTGAACTGGTAGAAGAAACCGGAGGTTTAATCGATTTAGACAAACTGCCTGTTGGAGACCCGACACTTTCTGCTAAAGAAATTATCGGTAACGAGTCTCAGGAAAGAATGGGATTGGTTATCGGTCAAAAAGATATTGATACGTTACAAAGAATTGCCGACAGAGAGCGTTCGCCAATGTATCAGGTTGGAGATGTAACGGGAGATCATCGTTTTACTTTCCAGTCACATTCAAATGGTTCAAAACCGATGGATTATGCTTTGGAAGATTTCTTCGGAAGTTCTCCAAAAACGGTTATGACTGATAAAACTATCGACAGAAAATATGCTGATGTTTCGTATTCGTCAAATGATTTTGAAAGTTATTTAAAAGACGTTTTGCGTTTAGAAGCTGTAGCTTCAAAAGACTGGTTAACCAATAAAGTGGATCGTTGTGTTGGTGGAAGAGTGGCTAAACAGCAATGTGCAGGACCTTTGCAATTACCTTTGAATAATGTTGGTGTGATGGCATTGGATTATTTAGGAAAAGAAGGAATCGCAACTTCTATCGGGCACGCTCCTATTGCGGCTTTGATTGATCCGGTTGCGGGATCCAGAAATGCTATTGCAGAATCGTTATCTAACATTATCTGGGCTCCGATTAAAGACGGAATAAAAGGAATTTCACTTTCTGCCAACTGGATGTGGGCTTGTAAAAACGAAGGTGAAGACGCTCGTTTGTATGCTGCAGTTGAAGGTTGTTCTGAATTTGCAATCGAATTGGGAATCAATATTCCGACAGGAAAAGATTCACTTTCGATGAAACAAAAATATCCAAACGACGAAGTAATCGCACCGGGAACGGTAATTATTTCGGCTGGAGGGAATTGTACAGACATTAGAAAAGTAGTTGAACCTGTTTTACAAAAAGACGGAGATTCTATTTATTATATCAATTTGTCTCAGGATGATTTCAAATTAGGAGGTTCTTCTTTTGCACAAATCAGAAATACAATCGGAAACGAAACTTCTACCATTAAAGACGCTTCTTTCTTCAAAAATGCTTTTAATACCATTCAGGAATTAATCGGCGAAAACCAAATTTTAGCGGGTCACGATATCGGAAGCGGTGGTTTGATTACTACTTTATTAGAAATGTGTTTTGCTGATGTGAATTTGGGAGCAAAAATTGATTTCAGCGCTTTCGCGGAAAAAGACTTATTGAAAATCCTTTTCGCTGAAAACATCGGAATCGTTTTTCAGGCTAAATCTGATGAAGCGGTTGAAGTTAAATTAAACGCTAACAATATCGAGTTTTTCAAATTAGGAAAAGCGACAACTACTGAGACTTTAGACCTTGGACTTTGGACTTTAGACATAAAAGCTTACAGACACGTTTGGTTCGAAACTTCCTATTTATTAGATCAAAAACAATCTAAAAACGGAACAGCTAAAGCACGTTTTGAAAACTATAAAAATCAGGCTTTAAATTATACTTTCCCTGCACATTTTACTGGAAAAGCGCCTGTAATTGACGCTTCTAAACCAAGACCAAAAGCAGCTATTATTCGCGAAAAAGGAAGTAATTCTGAACGTGAAATGGCAAATGCTATGTACTTAGCCGGATTTGACGTAAAAGATGTTCACATGACGGATTTAATTTCGGGTCGTGAAACACTTGAAGATATTCAATTTATTGGAGCTGTCGGCGGATTCTCTAATTCAGATGTTTTAGGTTCTGCTAAAGGCTGGGCCGGAGCGTTCTTATACAACGAAAAAGCAAAAACAGCTTTAGATAATTTCTTTAAAAGAGAAGATACTTTATCTGTCGGAATCTGTAACGGATGCCAGTTGTTTATGGAATTAGAAGTTATTAATCCAGAGCATGAAGTTCACGGAAAAATGCACCACAACGAAAGCCAGAAACACGAAAGTATCTTTACTTCTGTAACGGTTCAGGAAAATAACTCTGTTATGTTATCGACTTTGGCAGGAAGCACTTTAGGAGTTTGGGTTTCTCACGGAGAAGGTAAATTCAAATTGCCTTACGCGGAAGATCAGTATAACATTGTTTCTAAATATGCTTACGAAGGATATCCTGCAAACCCGAACGGTTCTGATTATAACACCGCAATGCTATGCGACAAAACCGGAAGACATTTGGTTATGATGCCTCATATTGAGCGTTCTACTTTTCAATGGAACTGGGCACATTATCCAAAAGACAGAAACGACGAGGTTTCTCCCTGGCATGAAGCTTTTGTGAACGCCAGAAAATGGATTGAGAAAAACTAAATTTAGTTTGCATTATAGAGACGGTCTCAGCAATATGTATTGCTGAGGCTTTTTTTTAAAAAGAATTATTTTATTTTTTGCTTATTTTTTTTCAAATATTTTTTTTGGGTTAATTAAAAATAAACCGTTATTTTCTTTCAAAAATTAAAGTATATTAGCTAAATAAATGCTCCCCCTCTTTAAAATAAGTTCCAAAACGTAAAACCTAAGTAAAATGAAAACGCTCAAAACATTCCTTTTTATCTTATTTTTTGTTACTATCAAATTACATTCGCAAGTTCAGGTTGATCAAATCGTATACAAATCAAAAGAACATTATATTACCACTAGCCTTCCTTATCATATTACCGGTACATTCTTGCCTCCGGACAAAAAAGAGCCAAGTACAGTTTTAAACGATGACGGAACCGGAGTGATACAATATGATGATATGACCAAGAAAAAAATAAACTGGGGCATAGAATGCAATTGGGAAGGTACCGCCATACTGAAGGAAGGCTACAACAGTGCTTCCTATACATTTTGGTACAGAACAGAAGACAGCGACGAATGGATGTACAGCCAGTTTTCTATTCATTTTGCCAAGAAAAAAATGTTTTTGATGGGCGAAAGAATAAAAATTTATGAGGATTACAACGTACAATAACGGCTTTCACCACTTAAAATAACTATAGGATTATTCGCTTTTTTAATTGTTGGTAATTCCTAATTTAAGTTACTAGTCACAGACTAGCTCTAGTGGGTTTGTCTACTTACAACTGTTGATCTTTCTTGTCCGAAAAGTATGGACAGCGTCTTTTTTGCTTTGTAATTATGATTAGGACACCTAATTATTTCTTTTAAAAATTTTGATAATTTGATGATATTTTAAATTAAAAACAACAATTAAAATCAATATGAATGAAATAAAAATTAAACTTCTATTTTTACTCTCATTAATATTTATTCTTTTCTCATTTGCCTTAAAAATGTCTTCTTTGGTGCCTAATCCTTCTAATTGTGTCTCATATTTTTCAGATAAGAAATTATCTATTAGACCATTGAATATAAATATTAAACACCCAAATAATAATATATTTACTATCTTCTTCATTTGACTTAATTATTATTTAAAAAATATATTTCCACCATTAAAATAGCGGTTTACATCTGCTGGAGCTTGCCAAGAACCAACATTTCCTCCTCCTGCATTTAAAGCTTTATATGAAATTGTCGCACAATTGTTTCCTCCTGGACCAACTAGATTATATGTGTCAATTGCCCTGCCAAATTTATAAAAGCCTTGTTTACCTGTTAATGCAGTCCCCGAATTATATAATTTATCATAATATGCTTTTGTACTTGCTGCATTGACTTTAACCGAATATTTATTTGTTGGATATTTTTGAGTTCTCTCTGCTATAAAATTAGTAGCATTTTCTCCTTCTAGTTTTAACAAAACACCATCTCCTAAAGGACCTAAACTACCCGAGGCAGGAGAATAACTACCGTTGTATCTCCCATAAGAATAAACTGTTCCATCAACTTCAACATACACGTGACCAACTCCATCATTCTCTACATAAACATTTGCTTTGGTCATTTTTGGCTTTGGTTCTCCTATCTTATGCATTGCATGATTCAATCCACTAACAACTAATCCCGTAACAGCCCCCTGCCAAAAATTACCACCAGTTAGTGCCGCACCAGCACCACCAGAAACTGTACCAAAAGCAATCATACCTGCAACATTATTAGCTCCTAAAGGTCCACTTATTCCCTGATGTGCATAAGTAGAGGTTACAAAATGTCCTTCGGTCAAACTACTATTGGTTTCAAAATTTGTTTCAGTTGTACTACCTCCACTCCAGGCACTAGCTGCAATACTACTCAAAGCACCAGCCGCAAAACCACTCCAGAATTTACCTCCTGAAATAGCTGTCATACTACCCTGAAAAGTTCCATGAGCCACTGCACTAAATGCCGCCTGCGAATAGAAATTGGTAAATAAACTAGTTGACGCACTACCAATACCATATGTAACAGCTGAACTCGCTGCACCTATAAACGTAGCTTTAGCCAAACCGCCAACACTAAACGGCACATCGGCCAGCAAAGCGGTTACTGTATAGGTCAATGCTGCTATAGTTGCGCCAATTATCACAGCACCAGCAAAACCAATAACTACTTCCCCACTAGGATCCGTATACATCAACGGATTATTCAGCACATAGGAATACCTGTTGTAATTCTGGGTATTCTCAGGCTGTTGTATAAAATTGTCCGGCATTAAAAAAGAACGTAAAACAGGATCGTACAAACGGCCGTTCATGTGTATCAGACCAACCTCTGCCAGATGCTCGTGGCTGGTGTAACCACGGTCGAGCATCATCAGCGCTGCCCCTGTACCGTTTGTTGGCAGGGTGATGGCAACGCCATTTTTCTGCAATTTGGCCAGATTCCCCCACGCATCAAACTGGCGTCTTTCTACCGCTGTACCTGTGTTGTCTGAAATAGCGATAATGCTTCCCAGATAATCCCTGTGAAGATAATACTTTTTGTCTGTAATGACGCCTGTCGCTATTGTTTTTGTCTTTTCTGTATATAAAGGCGCTCCATAGGCATCACCTCCTACATAAGTTCGTATGGTAATTTCTGTAGGGGTTTTGATGATCTCTACCGTGCCATCATCGGTATAATTCTTGGTTTTGGTATATACACCAACTGCTCCCGGTGTGGGGATCTGGTAGCCAAATTTCATCGCCTGTCTTGACAGATGCGAATTGTAGGTAAAGGCTGTACTGCCCTTGTCGCTTTCGTTGATTGATATCGGGCTTTTGAACATGTTATAAGTTACCAGTTGTTTCGGCAGCTCATTGTAATAGGCAGCTCCCTCTGTTGTCAGTTCTATTTCTTTCTTCTGGTAAATCCCGGTATTGAAATTACCGTTGTAGGTAACTGCCCCCAGTTTGTTGTTATTGGTGATCCTTCCCCTGTCATCATAGGTATTCGAATCGACAATACCTGTCAACGGGTTGGTCCAGTTGGTCAGTCGGTCTAAAGCATCATAGGTAAACGTTTCTGATGTTCCTAAAGCCACATTCTGACGGTTGCTCAATGTTCCTTTTATGGCATTAAAACTATAGGTATTGTTTACAATATTAATACTGTTTTTGGTATGTGTCTGGGAAGTATAATACCCATGCACATCATACGCATTGGTTATGGCCACTCCGTTCCCCAAGGTTTGGGTTAACGGCTGCATCTTCTCGTTGGCTGTATTGAGCTGCCATAAAACGGCATCATTGCCATCTGTCAGTTTATCCATCATACCGTTGTAGGCATTGTACACGTTTTTTGTGGTAACAGATTCGCTTACCCCCGATGTCAGATCCTGTGTTGCATTGGTCGCTGTAACTGGTCTTCCGTAGCTATCGTAGGTTATGGTTTTTGTTTGTGTAAAAGCGGCATTGGTCTCTGTATTGGTTATAGCTCTGTGGTATTCATCATAGGTATACCCAAAACTATCTATGTTTGCTCCCAAACTATTTTTGCTGACCTCACCTGTAAGCTGAGCAAAAGAGTTATAGGTATATTCTGTCTCGATATCTGCCCCATCGCCTGACACTTTTCTTTTGGTTACCTTTCCAAAATCATCATAAAAAGTATCTGTTTGCCCTTTTGGCGTCGTTTCTGTGATTAATTGTCCAAAGGCATCGTAACTGTAGGTATAGATTCCCGCATTAGGGTCGGTCATGGCGGTTTTATTGCCCCAGCCGTCGATGGTAATGTTTACTTTGTGCCCGCCATAATTTGATTCTTTCAACTGACCATTGGCATAATAAGAAAAAGCGATGGTGCCTCCCGGATCTGTCGTCTGTGTTTTATTGCCCAATGCATCTACCGTTGCTGTTGTTGTTTTTCCGTCATCAACGCTTGTGGTAGTCAGACCTGAATAGGACAGCGTTTGTATCCTGCCCGTTGGCTGTGTTATTTTGGTCGGACGCATCAGATAGTCATATTCATATTCTACCCATCGGCTTGGAGATGAAAAATAAGGTTCGCTCTCTTTTGTCTTTCTTCCCAGACCGTCATAAACCACCTGTTTTGAAATCGTCGAATTAACTGCCAGTCCTTTTGTTGTTGTGATAACTTCTCTTCCCAACACATCATATTGCGTGATGCTTTTGGCATTATCGCCTACTGTATTCTGGCTGGTAACAGTGTAGCCTCCATCTGATAATTTAGCATAGGTAATGGTAGTTTCCAATGGTACGGCAGATACACCGGTCGTTTTGGTTTTGGTCAGTTTTCCCCAATTATCAAATGTATAATCGCTTACTACTCCAAAAGGACTTGTTGATTGTGTTACCTGCCCTAGTCTGTTGTAAACAAAATTAGTTACAAAGTTCTGATGATCTGTTTTTTTGACCACGAAACGTTTGGTGGCATCGTACTCATCTGTTATTTTTCGGGCTGTCGATGCCCGCAATGCATTAGGGGCAGAAACCGTTTTGGTCAGCAGATTCCCTACTGCATCATAAGTCATGTCTTCGATAATGGCATAGGTATTGTGCCCTTTTTTCTCTGTTCGGGTCAGGTTTGTTCCTGTGTAAGTATGTATTTCTTCAGATGTTCGGGTATCACCGGAAGCAACATTGTTGGTTGAAGTATTTACTTTTTTAGGCCTTCCGATGTAATATGAGCTTCCCGCTCCTGATGGATTACTGTCATATTCTGTATCGACTGTTGTACTTCCCTGCTCTGTTGAACCACTGTATTTTTTTGTAACTGCTTTTCTTTCCAAACCGTAATAACTTGTCGAATTGACAAAACCATCATAGGTGTAGATGTTTTCGGTTTTTACTCCTGACAAAGCATCCAGGGTGGTCTGCGAATCCAAGAGTACATTATATACTTTTGACGTCGGGTTGGTATAAGTTGAAAAAACATTCGTTTTAGTACTTAATAATCCGCCTGGTGTAGCATCAAAAACGGTTGTACCATTAGTACTTGACCAGGTTATCGTATTTGCACCTCTTAGGTTAACATCATTGTACTGGGTAGTCCATAATTTGGTATCGGATTCCGATAAATACCAGCTGCTTCTTGTGGTTCTGGTAAAACCAACTGTACCATAATTAAAATTGGATACATAGCCACGGTACCTGAAATCCTGGTATTTGGAAACTCCATTGATGGTAGCGGTTAATTTGGAAACCAAATAACTTCCTGAGTTTCTGACAATCTCAATATTGGGATAGTTTACAGCATCTGCCGAAGAATAAAAATCAGTGCTGCTATTGCCAAATTTGCCGTCTGTGGCTTCCATTGCTTTATAATCAATGGTCTGAATGATTTTCCCATTGGCTTCTGTGACTGATTTTAATCGATTGTCCTTATCAAAATCTTTATTGAATTGGTAATATTCGATTTTGTTAGAATGTCCACGAACAATAACCAAATCAGTATTGGCACCATCGTATTTGTAATTGGAAACTAAAGGAATTGGGATATCAGGAGAACCTGAAAAGGAAACACCAGAATCATAAGTCATAGGAAACTTATTAGTACTTGCAGTATTTCCTATATTATTAGTATAGCCTTTAACCCACCATTCTGTATTATGGTTATTAATAGTCCATTTTGGCTTGTAATACCTTCTCCATACCCGCACAATATCGGATTTACCATCTTTGTTGATATCAATAGCATAATAATTGCTAAAATGGGTTTGAGAATCAAAATGTGTACCTGTATTAGGCCAGTATTCTACGATATTGTCGTGAGTTTCTTTTACGAAAAATTCTCCTCCGGTCGGTTTTGGATTACTGTAATAAATATGCCATTTCACCTGTCCTTCTCCACCTTCTCCATCAGGAAGCATGACATCCGTTTTTCCATCTCCGTTGTAATCGCCTAATAACAATTGCTTTGTAGTTGAATATTTATCCAGAACGCCCATTCCAATAACTTCAACTTCACTCCAGGGAGCCGTAGAAAGTTGCTTAAAAGTTATAATTTTATAATCTTTATTATCCTTAATTGTCAAAATATCTGATTTCCCATCCCCATTAAAATCAGCAACAAATTTTTTACTAAAGCTTGCAGCCCCATTTGCAACATTTACTCCGTAACTAATATTTACAGCATTGCTAATTTTGTGAAACCCCTGAGTGTTTATTACACTAGAAGCATTGGAATTTAAATCTAAAAGATAATATGAAATTCCTGAGTAACTATATTCCTGCCTACAGGTTTGACAATTACCCTGAGGCGTATTTATATATGTATTGTTACTAATATTTGACTCATTATCAAAATGCTCTATTAATACTTCGCTAATTCCATCACCATTAAAATCTCCTTCCGTATAGTTAAATGAAAAACCCGGATTTAAGTAGGCACAATTATTTTCTACTCCACAAACGTAATAAGGATCTTCGTCTAAATATTGTTCTGTGTAAGTATCTGTGTTTGTAACTGAATTATTAATTGATATTGTTTTAGTATAATCATTAATCATATTGCCTCCTGACATCTTATAAAACTTAAAATCTATTCGATCATTATAGGCTTGAGTTTTGATTATGGAATTAAATTGATTTAGCTTATCGTTAGAAAGAACAGTAGCTGTGAAATCTTGTGTTTTATTGTAAACATTAATTTCAAATGGCAAATTAATCCCTGCATTCCCTGAATCGTTTTTGAATAAATCAGTAAACACCTTATTATCTGCCACAAAATCTAACTGACCATCTCCATCAAAATCACCAGCTAAACTTGTTTCACTAAAATTCAAATTATTTGTATATACTTTCTCTGTTTTTGTAGTTGTAGTGGGTATACCATCACCATGATATGCAAAAACTACAGGATTAGATTCTTCGCTTTGCGCATTGATTTCCTTTATATTTGTTACTCTTTCATATCCTGAATCATCAGTCGCATGCGTTAATTGATACTTTCTGAAAATAGCATTGTTTGCATATACCTCTATGAATTTTAAGATTTTAGTGGCATAGATTACACCCCCTTTCATAAAATCTCTTTCTACCCTTTTTGCATTATCGTATTTAAAAGCAATTTTATCCTGAGCCGCAATTCCTGCTATTGTGTTGCCGCTAAAAACAATCGTATCAATATAGAGCTGGCTGGTACTGTTATAGGTAACCGTTTGATAGGTATAATCGATAAAATTTCCATACGTATCTTCAAAACGCACAATATACCAGGAATTGACCGATACCGAATTTTGCAGCGTCCCATCTCCTTTTGAGCCGTACCAGCTTCTGGAACCATCCGGTGCCGTGACTATAAAATACGTTACAGTGCCTTCGATTTTCAATTCTATTTTGGTATTGCTTTTATATTCGGTTTCGTAGGTAGAACCGTGTGCCCAATACGTACCTGTTTTTATTAATAAGCGCTGGCCATCCAAAGACAGCTTGTCATTATCATCAAAATCAACTCCGTCTACAAAACCGTCAATATCACGACGCGTAGCTATACGACTGATTGCCGAAATACTGTTGATACTCCATCCCTGTCCTGCAATTCCTCCTCTTACACCACTGCTATAGGTAAGATTGATAATAGGTGCCACATTTTTTATACTGGGCGGCATCGCTATTGGCAAAGTATAGGTAGCAGTACCTGAAGCTGCTATTTGTAATTCTCCTTTAGTATCTGTGAAATTTTGAGAAAAAGAAAAAGAGGAGAATAAAACTATAATGAAAAAGTAAAATTGTTTCATGTCTAAATCTTATTGCTTAATAATTTTAATTGTTTTTGGATCACCTGATTTGTAGTTAACTAAAACAACATACACGCCCGACGGATATGACTGAAACAATATGTTTTGACTGTTATTCTTTTTAGTTTCCCGAAATGTATTTAAAACCTGCCCCGCCAATGAAATCAACTGAA
The DNA here is from genome assembly GCF_003202435.1 of Flavobacterium cheongpyeongense. Taxonomy (GTDB): domain Bacteria; phylum Bacteroidota; class Bacteroidia; order Flavobacteriales; family Flavobacteriaceae; genus Flavobacterium; species Flavobacterium cheongpyeongense. The sequence continues at coordinate 412,126 of NZ_QJHK01000001.1, read as the reverse complement.
TTGAAGTTACATAATTGTCATCCGTAAGCTCCCACTTGAGATACAACTCTTCTTTTACTGGATTCGGGTAATAGGAAATCATTTCCTCTCCTTCGATTTTTTCAAGGTCTTCTTCAACAATGGCTTCTATTTCCTTGACTTGTTTGCCTGTTTCCGGCGGGCAGTTAACACATAATGTTCTACTAATCTGATTCCCGGCATTATCATAACTAAACTTAATCTTCGTTTGGTTTTGGGCATTGGACAATAGCGAAAAGCTTAAAAAGAATAGAAGTAAATAGCTGTTCATTGTAGTATAAGATTATATTTTTTTTTAATCAATTTAAAGACTTTTATTTTTTTTTTGAAAGATTTTTTTTGCGCAAAAAAAAGCATAAACAAATTAACTAACAATATTATTGTAAGATTTAACATTCGAATTATTGTTTTAATAATTTTTCTCATTATTATTTCCTTTCTTCTAGAATTTACCTACAAATATCTTCATGACTCGTCCTAAAATAGGTTGACTATTTTAGGACGAGTCAGATGTAAAACTATTTTATTCCGTACAATCAACTTTAAGTAATGTACTTTTTCCATCAAATTTTAAAGTCTTCTTATTTGTAAAACTTACTTTGCCATTTGCCTCAGTTGTTGGTCCGTATCCCTCTATAAAGGTTCCGCTTTTTTGAAGGAAAGCTACTTCCATAACCGAAGAAACACCTTCTGATGTAAAAGTATAATCAGCAATTAAGGTATCGCCTTTCATATTACCAATCAAAGTTCCTTCACTTTTATCTTTTCCGTATAAATTATAGCTCAGTTTTCCGTTTACTTCCTGATGTGAGTTTACATTAAAACTCAATTTTACAGTACTGTTGTTAGCTGATGAAACATAACACTGATCACCTGCTGGTTCTATAATCTCAGCTTCTTGAGGAGCGCTTGGGGTTATCTGAGGCGAAGGGATTGTTGTTTCTTTTTTACAGGAAACAAAAATACCCAACATAATAATTACTATTACTGATACTTTTTTCATGTTTTTTTTTATTTTTACTGTTATCCCTATAAAATTAATTGAATAAAAAAAAATCCATTCGTAATACGAATGGATTCTTTTATATAATTCCCACACCAAAAACATGCTAGGCGTCCAGATCGACTGTTGTTCTGCTGGCAATTTCTTTGTATGTACCATTTACTAATTTTTCACGAATTGCTTCAAAAGCAGTTAGTGTTTCAGCAATATCTTCTAATGTATGTGAAGCGGTAGGAATAACACGTAATAAAATCATTCCTTTTGGAATAACCGGATAAATTACAATAGACAAGAAAATACCGTAATTTTCTCTCAAGTCATTTACCATCACCATTGCTTCCGGTACGCTTCCTTCTAAATAAACTGGCGTAACACAAGTATTGGTGTCTCCAATATTAAATCCTTTACTTCTCAATCCATTTTGCAAAGTATTTACGTTTTCCCATAATTTGTCTTTCAGTCCCGGGTTATCACGCAACAATTGCAAACGTTTCAACGAACCAATAGTCTGGATCATTGGCAATGCTTTTGCAAACATTTGAGAACGTAAATTATATTTTAAATAATCAATGATGTCTTTATCAGCTGCAACAAAAGCACCAATATTCGCCATTGATTTAGCAAATGTCGAAAAATAAACATCGATTCCGTCCTGACATCCCTGCTCCTCACCTGCTCCGGCACCTGTTTTTCCTAGCGTTCCAAAACCGTGTGCGTCATCAACCAAAAGACGGAAATTGTATTTCTTTTTCATTTCTACAATCTCTTTCAGCTTTCCCTGCTGTCCACGCATTCCAAAAACACCTTCTGTAATAAAAAGAATTCCTCCACCTGTTTCTGTAGCTATTTTGGTAGCACGCTGCAGGTTTTTCTCCATACTTTCGATATCATTGTGCTTGTAAGTAAAACGTTTTCCGCTGTGCAAACGAACACCGTCAATAATACAGGCATGTCCATCTACATCATAAACAATTACATCATTTCTTGTTACCAAAGCATCTATGATAGAAACCATTCCCTGATACCCAAAATTCAACAAATAAGCCGATTCTTTCATTACAAAAGCAGCCAGTTCATTTTCTAATTGTTCGTGATAATTCGTATGTCCACTCATCATACGGGCACCCATTGGGGCAGCAGCACCAAATTGCAACGCTGCATCTGCATCTGCTTTACGAACTTCCGGATGGTTTGCAAGACCTAAATAATCGTTCAGACTCCAGTTCAAAACCTCTTTTCCCTGAAATTTCATTCTTGGTCCAAGATCTCCTTCTAATTTTGGAAATACAAAATAACCTTCTGCCTGTGAAGCCCATTTTCCTAATGGCCCTTTATTGTTCTGAATTCTTTCGAATAAATCTTTTACCATAATATAATAGTGTAGTAATAATTTTAATTTAATCAGCGAGCAAAAATAAATATTTATTCTATGGTATCATAATAATTTAAAAATGATTCGGATTCAAAATCGTTGTTTAATAAACTTTTAGGGTAAAATATACAGACTTGAAATAAAATTCCTTATAAAATATAAGTTTCATTTAAAACAGATTACAATTTAAAGCTGTTATATTTTTTTACAAACACTCCAAATTGTTTTATTTTTCACTAATTTTAAAACGCTTTTTACAAAAAATCTTAATCACTGATATAATGGCTTTAACGAATACTAAAGACCTAAAACTAGCTGTCCTTATTGATGCCGACAACGTTCCCTACAGCAACGTAAAAGGTATGATGGAAGAAATTACTAAATTTGGAACCCCTACAACAAAAAGAATCTATGCAGACTGGACCAAGCCAAATTCCAACGGATGGAAAGCCGTTTTACTGGAACACGCTATAACACCTATACAGCAATACAGCTATACCGTTGGAAAAAATTCATCTGATTCGGCATTAATTATTGACGCTATGGATTTGCTTTATTCAGGTAAATTAGATGGTTTTTGTATTGTTTCAAGTGATAGTGATTTTACGAGATTGGCGATTCGTCTTAGAGAATCGGGCATGAAAGTGATTGGCATTGGAGAGAAGAAAACACCAAACTCTTTTATTGTGGCCTGCGACCGTTTTATTTACATTGAGGTTTTAGATGGTGCAATCCAAAAGAAAAAACCAAAACCTACTACTACCAACACAACTACAACGACCGATTCTAAAAAACCTGTCGAAAAGCCAACAACAAAAGCTTTAGCTAAAATTGATACTGCAACAATTGATTTGATAGAAGCAACAATCGAAGACATTGAAGATGATGATGGCTGGGCATTCCTGGGGGATGTTGGCAACTTAATCGTAAAGAAAAAACCAGAATTCGACCCTCGGAATTATGGTTTTTCAAAACTAACCCCGATGCTTAAATCGCTAACTGATATTCTCGAAATAGATGAAAGAGACTCAGACAAAAAAGGGATAAAGCACGTTTATGTGCGATTAAAGTTCAACTAATACCAAATTATTACATTTTTAAAGTTTTTATAAACATGAGAAAAAAATTCTTTATCTACGGCTTCTTGTTGTTTCTAATTGTTGCCGCCATATATTATTATTTCAAGCTTGGTTTCTTACTGCTAATTATTTTACCCATTTTGTTGGTTATCGGAATTTTTAATTCTATTCAGAAAAAACATGCTATTTTAAGAAACTTCCCTGTTCTGGGATATTTCAGATATTTATTTGAAATGATTGCACCCGAAATTCAGCAATATTTTATCGAAAGATCTACAGATGGAAAACCTTTTTCAAGAAATCAGCGCTCATTAGTCTATCAAAGAGCTAAAAATATTGATTCAAATACACCCTTCGGAACACAATTAAATCTTAATGTCAGAAGTTATGAAGGTATCAAGCATTCTATTTTTCCAGCAAAAGTAAATGAAGAACTGCCGAGGGTATTGGTTGGAGGACCCGATTGCAAACAGCCATATCTGGCTTCCTTACTGAATGTTTCGGCAATGAGTTTTGGATCACTTAGCGAAAACGCTGTACGTGCATTGAATATTGGTGCTCAAAAAGGAAAATTCTATCAAAATACAGGAGAAGGCGGACTTACTGATTATCATCTAGAAGGCGGTGGCGATATTACCTGGCAAATTGGAACCGGTTATTTTGGGTGCCGGGATGCTAACGGAAATTTTAATCCTGAAAAATTTAAAGAAAAAGCAAATCTCCCAAATGTAAAAATGATTGAAATTAAACTCTCGCAAGGAGCAAAACCAGGTCATGGCGGGGTACTTCCGGCTGCAAAAAACACATTGCAAATTGCAAAAATAAGAGGTATTGAACCTCATACTTTGATCCTTTCACCTCCAAGTCATAGTGCCTTTTCTGATGCAAAAGGACTGGTTCATTTTATAGCCAAATTGCGCGAATTATCTAACGGTAAACCTATAGGTTTTAAATTGTGTATTGGAAACACCTCAGAGTTTGAAGCCATTTGTCATGAAATGATTGCCGAAAACTGTTTTCCGGATTTTATTACAGTTGACGGGGCAGAAGGCGGAACCGGAGCTGCTCCTTTGGAGTTTGCTGATGGTGTTGGAATGCCTTTTGAACCTGCCTTAATATTTGTAAACAAAACATTATCCGGATTGAATATAAGAGACAAAATAAGAATTATCGGAAGCGGAAAAATTATTTCAGGTTACTCCATCCTTCATGCGATTGCTTTGGGTGCAGATATGTGCAACAGTGCAAGAGGTTTTATGTTTTCATTAGGATGTATTCAGGCATTACGCTGTCACAATAATGAATGTCCGACAGGTGTTGCCACACAAAATAAAATGCTGATGAAAGGTTTGGTCGTAACCGATAAATCCGATCGTGTATATCATTTCCATAAAAACACACTACATGCTGCCAATGAGCTTTTGGCCGCTGCCGGAAAATCGAGTTTTGCTGATGTAGATAGTAATATTTTTATGAGAGGTGATGAATTTACAAGTTTATCCGATTCATATTTTCCAGACAACTTATCCAATATAACCAATTATTAAAAGCAAAAGCCTCCTTGTTAAATTACAAAGAGGCTTTGTTTTATTTATTTTAGCTGTCTGAACGAGATTAAAGTTTTGCTGTCACTTTTTTTTGTGCTCCATCACCAGAACCAGTTAAAGCAGCCAATTCTTCCTGACCAATTAATCGTTGTGCTAAAATAGAGTTATTATAAGCTAAAAAATAAACATCAAACTTTACACCTTCGCCAATCAAGTCTTTAGAAATCTGATCATTCCCGATCATCCCTTTCAATAAATCAGGAAACGATTCGCTGTAAGTAAGCTTATTTTCTTCCGTTTCCTCCAGATTAGTTTCAATTCTTATTTCAATTTTATTTTCATTTAAAAATGCTTTAGCACTGGTACTTGTAATATTTGCCCCTTTTATAGAACTAGAAGTATTATAGGTTATCACATGTTCCTGAATTTTTTGCTTGGTATTTTTGCAGCTTACAAGCATTAATACAGTGGCAAAAACAAATACGATTTGAGTAATTTTAATCATAATTATCTGGTTTTTAGGTTAATTTGTCTTGTTTTTTAACTCAAACATAATGAAATATTAACACAAAAGCAACATTAAAACAGAATCATTTTTCTATTATTCAATTGATAACAAACCAATTATACATGAATAAGATCAATAAAATAAAGATGGTGAAAAAAAACAGCCCCAATAATACCAATTAAAGAGGCTGTTTTTTTTTAAAACTATGTTTTATATTTATAAAAAAAATCACAAAAATTTATTTATTTCTTCTCTATTAATAACCTCTTTGATAAAAACTGTATTATCATCAGCCAAAAAGTAAGTATCAAATACCACTCCCTCTTCAACTAATTCCTTCGGGATCTGATTTTTCTTCAGCATCTCCTTCAGTAAAAGAGGAAAACGCTCCTGAGCTGTTTTTTTATTTGAAGCATTCTGTTTTAAATCGGTTTCAAATCTTAACTCAATTTTACTATCGTTTATATAACCCCTGGCGGTAGTAAGCGTTACATTTTCACTTTTAAATTTTACGGCTTCAATATTGTAAGCGACAACATATTCCTGTAATTTTTGCTTCGTATTTTTACAGCTAATCATTGACATTACAACAAGAAGAGTAAATGCGCTTTTAGTTATTTTCTTAATCATATCTTTTGATTTAGATTTCAAAATTATTTCAAAGAAAGTTATATTTCAACCTTAATAACTATTTTATTAAGCATTCCGTCTGTTATCATAGGTGCATGAACATCTTCGGGAAAAAGAATCACAAACTGGTTTTGTTTTAACTGAAAAAACATATCCGGTGTATCGTTAAAAAAACGTACATCTTTTTCGTCATTATATTCTCCGTTTGGAGTTTTACAATTTGCTCTTGGTTTCCACGCAAAAGTTTCGGTTTCACTTATACAAAACTGAATATCAATATTCCTGTCATGACACTCAAAAGTTGCAAGACTCTCTTCTATTGTTTTCCCTTTACCCTGAAATCCAAAAAATTTAACGCCTTCAGTTTCATGTTTAAAATCAGCCGGAAGATTTTGCAGGTCGTTTCCACGCAAATAATCAAAAGCTTTTTTGAAGGATGGATGTAAGACTTCGTATTTAAATGCATTCTCTAATGAATCGATAATCATAATATTATTAATTTGAGTTGGTTTTTTTGTGTAAAAATAGCATATAATTTATTTCAATCTCTAATAAATTATAGGGATTCATAAATCCATAACAACTTCTTTGTAACTTTGTTTCAGACAAATTTTCTTTAAAACAAACATCCTTTTGAAAAATCCCCGAATCCGTTATTCCATTCTATTGATTCTTGTGATTTTTCTTGGAATTATTTCACGAAAAACAAATTACGTTCCTTTGTCTTTTGGTGATTTCCTCTATGCGGTTATGATTTATATTTTGACCAGAACCTTCCTGATTAAACATAAACCGATTCAAATCGCAATTATATCGTTAGTTATCTGTTACAATGTCGAATTCTTTCAGTTGTATCAGACAGACTGGATTATCGCAGTTAGAAAAACTCTTTTAGGAAAGTATGTACTGGGGCAAGGATTTTTATGGACAGATCTTGCAGCTTATACCTTTGGCGTTGCTTTCGCCTTTATCAGTGAAAAAATTATTTTAAAAAACTCCAAATATGAAACTCGTTTTCGCATCAAACAACAAAAATAAAATTAAAGAAATCCAAAGTATCCTCAACGGATCAATACAATTATTAAGCCTTTCCGAAATTGGATGCCATGAAGAAATTCCTGAAACTGCAGCCACTATTGAAGGGAACGCCATCTTAAAAGCCAACTATGTAACCGAAAAATACGGTTATGATTGTTTTGCAGATGATACCGGTTTAGAAGTGAACGCTTTAAACGGAGAACCGGGAGTTTATTCGGCAAGATATGCCGGAAAACAGAAAGATTCTAATGACAATATGAACAAGCTTCTAGAGGCATTAAAAAATCAATCAGACAGAAGTGCCCAGTTCAAGACCGTTATTGCATTAAATTTAAAGGGTACACAATACCTATTTACCGGTATCGTTAAAGGAACTATTACTTTAGATAAAACCGGAAATCAAGGTTTTGGATATGACCCCGTTTTTCAGCCGGAAAATTATACCGAAACTTTTGCTGAATTGACTTCTGAAATAAAGAATAAAATTAGTCACCGCGCAAAAGCAACCCGGCAACTAATTGATTTTCTGAATTCAACAAAATAATTGTTTAAAATACAACATTTAAATAGGTAAAATTTATATTTTCAGACGTGTTTTTTTTAATTTCCTGTCAAAACGTTTTTTACTACAAACATAACTTTTTGATAATCAAATCATAACAAAAACACAAATCTTAAAATTGCATTAGTTTATCTGAATAATTAACAGTAATTTTGCACCCTATTTTAAAAATACATATGAATAAATTTGAACAATTAGGATTGAATGAATCGTTACTGAAGGCGATTTTAGATCTAGGATTTGAGAATCCGTCAGAAGTACAGGAGAAAGCGATTCCCCTATTATTGGAAAAAGATACAGATATGGTTGCGTTGGCTCAGACAGGGACAGGGAAAACGGCAGCTTTCGGTTTTCCGCTAATTCAAAAAATTGATGCTGACAACAGAAATACACAGGCATTAGTTTTATCGCCAACACGAGAACTTTGTTTACAGATTACCAACGAACTTAAAAACTACTCAAAATACGAAAAAGGTATTAATGTGGTAGCAGTTTACGGCGGAGCTAGTATTACAGAGCAAGCCAGAGAAATTAAAAGAGGAGCACAAATTATTGTAGCTACTCCTGGGAGAATGCAGGACATGATTAACAGAGGTTTAGTAAACATTAAAAACATAGATTACTGTGTTCTTGATGAGGCTGACGAAATGCTGAACATGGGTTTTTATGAAGATATCGTATCTATTTTATCCGATACTCCAGACGAAAAAAGTACATGGTTGTTCTCTGCAACTATGCCACAGGAAGTTGCCAGAATTGCAAAACAATTTATGAGTGAACCAGTAGAGATTACTGTTGGTACTAAAAACTCAGGTTCTGCAACTGTTTCTCACGAATTTTACTTAGTGAATGCGCGTGATCGATACGAAGCCCTAAAACGTATCGCCGACGCCAATCCGGATATTTTCTCTGTAGTTTTCTGCAGAACAAAACGTGACACACAAGCTGTAGCAGAAAAATTAATAGAAGATGGATATAGTGCCGCTGCATTGCACGGAGATTTATCTCAGGCACAGCGTGATGGTGTAATGAAATCTTTCCGTGGAAGACAAATTCAGATGCTTGTAGCTACTGACGTTGCTGCACGTGGAATTGACGTTGACAACGTAACTCACGTTGTAAACTATCAACTACCTGACGAAATTGAAACATACAACCACCGCTCAGGCCGTACCGGTAGAGCTGGAAGATTAGGAACTTCTATCGTGATTGTCACTAAAAGTGAATTACGTAAAATTTCTTCTATCGAAAGAATCATTAAACAAAAATTCGAAGAAAAAGCTATTCCATCCGGAATAGAGATCTGCGAAATCCAATTATTACACTTAGCAACTAAGATTAAAGATACCGAGGTTGATCACGAAATTGACAACTATCTGCCTGCAATCAACAATGTTCTTGAAGATTTATCTAAAGAAGAATTGATCAAGAAAATGGTTTCAGTAGAATTTAACCGTTTTATTGCTTATTACAAGAAAAACAGAGATTTATCAACTCAATCTGGTGAAAGACGTGAAAGAAATGATTCTGAACCAAGAGAATTCAACAATAACGGAGCAGTTCGTTATTTCGTAAATATTGGTTCAAGAGATAATTTTGACTGGATGACTCTGAAAGATTACCTTAAAGAAACATTAGACTTAGGTCGTGATGACGTTTTCAAAGTAGATGTAAAAGAAGGTTTCTCTTTCTTCAATACTGATCCTGAGCATACTGACAAAGTAATGGAAGTATTAAACAATGTACAATTAGAAGGACGTCGTATTAATGTTGAGATCTCGAAAAATGACGGTGGCGGAAGACGCGACCATAATAATCGTGGTGGCGGAAGAAGTTCCGGACCAAGAAGAGAAGGAAGCTTTGCCCCAAGACGTGAGGGTTCTGGCGGTGGATTCAGGAGCGACCGAAATTCTGCTCCAAGACGTGAAAGTTCAGGAGGAGGTTTTAGAAGCGAAAGAAATTCTGCTCCAAAAGAAGGTGGTTTCAGAAGAAGTGAAGGAAGTTCAGACAGAGCGCCAAGGCGTTCAGAAAGCTTTGGTGATTCGCCAAGACCAAGAAGACCAAGAAGAGATTAATTCTCTTTGTTAATTTTCTGATAATTATATTCAGATACTGCGAAATATTTAATCCCGATTTACTACTTTTAGTGCTTTAAATCAGGATATGAAATATTTCGCAGTTTTCTTTTTTACACTATTCTCAACTATAGGTTTCGCACAAGAAGCAGTACCTACAGTTCCTCAAAGGGTTTCCGGTTATATTTATAACGATAACAGTAAAGAACCTATCCCCAATGTAAATGTCATCAATACAAACAAGGTACGTGGTGCAATGTCGAATGCAAAAGGATATTTTGAAATAGATGTTCAGGTCAATGACACACTTCATTTCTCTATCTTAGGTTTTCAATCCCTAAGAATCAGAGTAACAAACGACTGGGTAAAAAACAAGGTCACCAGAATTCAGCTTACTGAAAAAGCAATTGCCCTTGAGGAAGTTGTCATTGCACCCTTTCATTTAACCGGTTACCTTGAAGTTGATTCGAAATTAATTCCGACCAAAGAAAACTACCGTTACAGTATTTCCGGTCTTACACAAGGTTATGAAGCAGGTGAATACTCTCCAAACGCTTTCGGAAAAGTTTTGGGTTCTATTTTTAACCCCGCCGATATGCTTTATAATTTCTTTGGCAAAAACGGAAGAGAACTAAAGAAACTGAAAGAAATGAGAAAAGATGATACTGTCCGGAATCTATTAGAATCAAAATATGACCGTGAAACAGTAGCTGTTCTTTTAGGGATAAGCAAAGATGAAATTCCTCAAATTTTAGAGCGCTGCAGCTACTCCGAAGCTTTTATCCAGGAAGCAAATGATTTACAGATTATGGATGCCATCAGTGCCTGTTACGAACAATACAAAGTGCTAAAAAGAAATTAATCCCATAAATAGAACAATCCTCAATTTTTATTAATTGGGGATTTTTTTTACTCCGAAAAGCAATAAATAATTCATTACAAACTTTAATACGTACAACCACTAAATTAAAAACTATGTCAAAAGGCCAGGATGCTAAAAAAACAGCAAAAAAAGAACCACTAAAAACGGCTAAAGAAAAGAAAGAAGAAAAAAGAGAAAAGAAAAACACTCCTAAAAGAGATTAGTTTTCAGTCGCAGTGGCAGTTTTCAGTCTCAAAAGAGAAACTGAAAACTGTTACTGAAAACTGATTACTTTATTTCACCGGAATATTCGAAAGAATTTCCAATACAAATTTCCAATATTTCTGAGCAGATGAAATGCTTGCTCTCTCGTCTGGAGAATGCGCTCCGTGAATAGTGGGGCCAAAAGAAATCATGTCCATTTCCGGATAGTTTGTTCCTAAAATCCCACATTCTAAGCCTGCGTGGCAAGCTACTACTTTAGGTTTTTCGCCATTTTGTCTTTCGTAGATATCTTTTAAAACTTCTAATATTTCAGAATTTACGTTTGGGGTCCATCCTGGATAAGAACCAGAAAGTTCTACTTCACAGCCTACTAATTCAAAAGCTGAACGTAAAGAATTAGCCAGATCAAATTTGGATGATTCTACAGAAGATCGCGTCAGACATCCTATTAAAAGTTCTCCGTCTTTAATAATGACACGGGCAATATTATTTGATGTTTCTACTAAATCAGCCATATCTGCGCTCATTTTATAAACGCCATTATGAGCCGCATAAATTGCTCTTATAATACCTTCCTGAACACCAAGATCCATTACATTTTCAGGTAAATCACATTTTACGATTTCTATTGAAAGATTGGGTTCAGTTGTTTTATACTCCGCTTTTATATCGTTAATAATTTCCTGCATGTCAAAAATGTAAGCCTCATCAAACATTTCGGAAATAATCACTTTTGCAGTACTTTCTCTTGGAATCGCATTACGTAAGCTTCCCCCATTAATTTCAGCAATCTGTAGTCCAAAATTTTCAAAAGCGTCGAATAACAAACGGTTCATTATTTTATTGGCATTTCCTAATCCTTTATGAATATCCATTCCTGAATGTCCGCCATTTAGTCCTTTCACCGTAATGTTATAACCTACAGAACCTTCCGGTACTTCTTCTTCATGATAAGCTCTTGTTGCAGTTACGTCAATTCCTCCGGCACAGCCTATATCAATTTCGTCATCCTCTTCAGTATCTAAGTTCAAAAGAATCTCTCCCTTCAAAATTCCTCCCTTAAGGTTTAAAGCCCCTGTCATTCCGGTTTCTTCATCAATTGTAAACAAAGCCTCAATTGCAGGATGCGGAATATCTTTGCTTTCCAGAATCGCCATAATGGTCGCTACTCCTAACCCATTGTCAGCCCCAAGTGTAGTTCCTCGCGCACGAACCCAATCCCCATCCACATACATATCAATTCCCTGATTATCAAAATCAAAAACAGTGTCGGCATTTTTTTGGTGTACCATATCAAGGTGTCCCTGCATTACGATTGGCTTACGATTCTCCATTCCTGAAGTTGCCGGTTTCCTGATGATTACATTTCGGATTTCGTCTTCAAAAGTTTCTAAACCTAAACTGTTTCCAAAGTTTTTCATAAACTCAATTACACGTTCTTCTTTTTTAGAGGGACGCGGAACGGCATTTAAATCTGCAAATTTATTCCAAAGTGCTTTTGGCTCCAGATTTCTTATTTCCTGACTCATTATATTTTGTTTGAAGTTTAACATTTAAGTGGCTCAAAGTTACAAAGTTTAAAAGTTTTTCTGCCACGAATTACACAAATTAGCACAAATTATAATAGCTCTAAAAGTAGCTTTCATATATATCAATATTTTTATAGAATTATATACAATCGAGGATATTAATTATTGAAAAAATCGTGTTATTTGCGGCTAACTTTTTTTAATCAGTCAATAATGTCTTTATATTTACGTATCTAAAATTCAAATTGTGAACCGAAAATACATTTTACCTTTATTTCTTCTTCTTCAAATAATCATTTTAAAAATACTGCCCTATTTTTCAGATTACGTTGAAGGATTCTATAGCAACAATTTATATATTAGAATTTCTCATGTGTTAAGAACTGTATTAGGCAAAATTCCATTTTCTGTCGGCGATTGTGTATATGGATTACTAATCGTTTCTTTCATTAGCTGGTTTTGGAGCATACGAAAAACCTGGAAAATAAGCTGGCAAGATCATGTATTAAAAATACTGGGCAAAATTTCTGTTTTTTACTTTTTCTTTCATCTCTTATGGGCTTTTAACTATTATCGCGAGCCTCTCTTTGAAAAAATGAATATCAAAAAAGAATATACTGATGCTGAATTATTAGCTTTCACAAAAAGATTAATCGTCAAAACGAATGACATTCAGTTTCAGATTACCAAAAACGATAGTACAAAAGTAGTCTTCCCATATTCTCAAAAAGAAGTTTTTCAGATGAATTTAGACGGGTATGACAATTTAGCCAAAGAGCATCCTTACTTTAAATACAAGACTTTAAGCGTTAAAAAATCATTATTCAGCGTTCCGCTAACCTATATGGGGTTTGGAGGTTATTTAAATCCGTTTACCAATGAAGCACAGGTAAATGATTTATTACCTATGTATAACTTTCCTCTGACAAGTTCGCATGAAATGGCACATCAGATGGGTTTTGCCAGCGAAAGCGAATGTAATTTTATTGGCGTTCTTGCATCAGTTAAGAATAATAACCTATATTACCAATACTCTGGTTATAGTTTTGCCCTGCGTTATTGTTTAGGAATCTGGCAGATTAAAAACGAAAAAATTTTCGAACAATTAAAGAAACAAACCCATACCGGTATTTTAAAAAACTACAAAGAAAGCTATGATTTCTGGAGACAATACGACACGTTTATCGATAAGGGCTTTCATTTTCTGTATGATAATTTCTTAAAAACCAATAATCAAAAAGACGGAATGGAAGGTTACAGCAAGTTTGTAGATTTAATCGTGAATTATTATAAAACCAGAAAATTATAGTTTAGCTGTAACAAAATAGATTTTGATACTACTAATACCAATATGAGCGAAAACCTTGAACAGTCATTTGTTACGCAATTGCAGGAAAATCAGAATATAATCCACAAGATTTGTAGATTATATACTGCCGGCGAAGATGCCCATAAAGACTTGTTTCAGGAAATCACTATTCAGCTTTGGAAAGCATATCCAAAATTTAGAGGTGACAGTAAATTTTCGACCTGGGCTTATCGTGTAGCCTTAAATACTGCTATTACCTTATACCGAAAAACCAAACGAACCGTATCGACTGTAGCGTATGAAAGCCATCAGCATTTTGTAAAAGATGTTGATTATAATTATGAAGAAGAAGAGCAGATCAAATTGATGTACAAAGCGGTTTATCTGCTCAATGACATTGAAAAAGCATTGGTTTTCATGTACCTTGAAGACAAAGATTACCATGAAATAGCCGAAACTTTAGGAATCAGTGAAGTGAATGCACGTGTGAAAATGAACCGAATTAAAGGGAAACTTAAAAAAATATTAAATCCTTAAAATACCTCCATGAAAGAACTGGATTTATTAAAAAAAGACTGGAAAAAGAATGCGAATTCTTTTGAACAAATTTCTGAAATAGAAATTTATAATATGATTCATAAAAAATCATCTTCTATTGTGAAGTGGATTTTAATTATAAGCATTTTAGAGATTTCTTTCTGGACTTTTTCAAATATATTTATAAACACCGATGAAGTTTTACAAAAAATAAATCATCCTGAAATTGTATTAGCATTAGAATTTCTAACCTATTTTAATTATATCGTCGTACTTATTTTTGTTTTTATCTTTTATAAAAATTACAAAACCATTTCAACAACAGTAGCCACAAAATCTTTAATGACTGCCATTCTGCGAACCCGTAAAACAGTTCAGTATTATGTTTGGTATAATTTAGGAATGATTGTTATAACCACAATATTGAGCTTTTTTGTAGCCTTTGTTTACAATCCTGATATGGCATTTTTAAAAGAAAAAATGGCTGGAAACGGAAAAGCAATGTTTCTTTCTATTGCTATTTTAACTCTCGTCCTATTAGGTTTCTTTGGAATATTCTGGTGTTTTTACCGACTATTGTATGGAACGTTATTACGCCGCTTATATGCAAATTATAAGGAATTGAAAAAGATAGACTTCTAAAAACGCTTAAAACAAAGTTTCTCTAAATTTACTTTTGGGTCTTTAATTTAGAAACTAATTTTCATTTTCCGGGGACTTGTAACTCCATCTTCTCATTTCATTAAGTTCTTCTTCAACTTTGATTTCTTCAGCAGGAATAACTTTCAGGAATGACGGATGCTGCTCTATCGCATATTCTACTTTTTCTACGATTTCCTCTATCGTATCATTTTCGTAATCAATTTGAAGAGGTTCTTTGATAATGAATGACTGAAGAATATTTTTCTTTTTCATTCTCAGACCCTTTTTATCAAATGAACGACGGAACCCGTCAATAACAATGGGGATAACAATAGGTTTGTGTTGCTTTATTATATGCGCAGTTCCTTTTCGTACGGGTTTAAACGATTTTGTAGTACCTTGAGGAAACGTAATTACCCAGCCATCTTCTAGTGCAATCCTGATATTTTCAGTATCATTTGGATTGACATCTCTTTTTTCTGTTACGTCAACACCCTTGGCACGCCAGGTTCTTTCGACTGTGATTGCACCCACATAGGCTAAAATCCTTGGCAGCAAACCTGCCTGCATCGTCTCTTTGGCAGCAACATAATAAATATTCATCTTGGGCTGCCATAAATATCCAATATTTTTAATGGTATCCTGACGACCGCTTAGACTTGCATTAAACACATGAAACATAGCCACAACATCAGCAAAATACGTCTGATGGTTGGATATAAACAAAACGTTGGCATCAGGCAGCGTTTTAATAATTTCAGAACCCTCTATCTGTAATTCGTTAAAACCTCTGTATCGTCTGTGTGTCATGGTACCCAGAATTCGTATCAGCCATTTTTTGATAAGTAATATATGTCCGAAAGGATTTCGTTTAAACAATCCCATAGTAGTAAATTATGTGTTTTTGTTGAGTCGCAAACATACAAAAATTATTTTTTTGGTAATTATTATAAACAATTACCAAAAGAAATAATTATTATAATGAATATCAAATTATTAAATTTACGTTTTTAAATCCTTTCCTCAAAAGTAATTTTCAAAACTTCTCTTAATTCACTTAACATCATTGCAGTCGCGCCCCAAACCACATGGTTTTGAATATTAAATGCAGGAACTGATATATTTGCTGCATAAGAAGTTGACAAAATGGTTTCAATTATAATTTCATCATTTAAAAAAACAGAAAGTGGAAGTTCAATAATATCCGCTACTTCCCTTGCATCTGGATAAAATGAAAGCTCTTCTGAAGAAATTCCCAAAAAAGGATGTACTAAAAAATTACTTGGCGGAATATACATTGGTGTAAATTGCTTGATTACTTCTATCTTTTCCGGAGTAATTCCAATTTCTTCATTTGTTTCCCTTAGTGCAGTTGCTGCAAAATCGCTATCGGTCGTTTCGTATTTTCCTCCGGGAAATGCAATCTGGGAAGAATGTACCCCATTGTAGGCATTACGAACAATTAAAACTAAATGTGTTTTTTCATTCTTAGGGTAAAGAAGCATCATCACCGCAGCAATTCTAGGTTTTTTTGCGTCTATGTCTAAATTTTTCAACGTTTGAATACGTTCTAACGGAGCCATTTTGACATGTGCCGTTTCTGCCGGAAGTACAACCGGAATTAAATTAGGAACATATTGCAAAAAATCTTGAAAATCCATAATCAAAGTTTATTTTTGTATTTAAAACATAAATATAGTCCAGAAAACGCGTTTGCACAAGTTTTCTAAAATCAAACCCCTGAAAATGTACAGCAGAGAAGAATCACAAAAACTAAAAAGAGAATTCTGGGTGGCTTTTGCCGAGAAATATCCAAGAAAGTGGGTGCTTTACGATACAAAAATCAAAGACTTTTCTTTTAAATTTTATGTTGATAATAAAAAAGCGCAAGTCTTGATTGATATCGAACATCGAAGCGATGAAAAACGAATCCTTTATTTTGAAAAATTAGAAGCACTAAAAAACATCTTAGAAGAAGAATTCATTAAAGATTTGGTTTTTGAAAAAAATTATACGCTCGACAGCGGCAAAACCATCAGCAGGATCTGGGTTGAAAAACCTGGGGTTGGTTTTAGCAATCGCAATAACTGGAATCCTATTTTTGATTTCTTTTTTGAAAAAATGAATGCTCTTGAAATGTTTTATCTAGAGTATGATGAGTTTATTAAAGATATTGATTAGACTAAATCTTTATTTTTTTATGATGGGCTGTCCGAAAAGTACAATCAATGATTGTATTTCTGTATTTTGAAGAGAATTTAATAAAAGATTATGTTCTTAAAGAGTTTTTACTGAAACATGGTTAATACCCTCTGAAAATTATTGCTATTTTTCAGAGAGGTACTTTTCTTATAGCCTCATTGTGTGACTCTCGTTTGATTCCTGTTTATAATCAATGTTTTAGTATTTTATCATTCCACATAACTTCCTCTTAAGAACGTGTAAAAATAATTAATAAAGAAATCCCTATAATTGATTAAGGTTTATCCAAAATTTTTATATTTGAAAAACCTAAAACCATAATGAGAAAATTTTTATTAGTGTTTTTTTTAGTTTCATTTTCAAAAAACTATGCCCAGACTGATTACACTTCTGTTTACAATAGTGCGTCCATAATTAGCCAAGCTGAAAGCTTACGCGATAATAAAAAATATGACGAAGCCTTAAAAGAATATTACAAAATCAGCAAAACAGATCCCAAATATCTAAATGCTCAATATGAAATAGGTTTAACACTTAGCGCTCAGGAGAAAAAGGGCGAACTCAAAACATTATTAGAGGATTTATATTCGAAAGGAAAAATGGCTGAATATCCGGATTTATACAAGATGTACGCTGTATTTTTAAGCAATGAAAAAGAATATGATACTTCTGAAAAAATATTTAATGAAGGTGAAAAATATTTACCCAATTCATCTACATTTCTATATAATTACGCAATACTCTATATCCGTAAAAAAGAAAATCAAAAAGCACTTGACCTACTGGAACGAATTATTACAAATAATCCAAATCATGCACTATCGCATTATTTATTGGGTGTAATGGCTTTTGAAAACGGAAAAATAACCGAAGGCACTATGGCTTTAATGAGTTATCTTGCCATTGCTCCTACAGGACAATATGCTAATGAGGCTATTCTGACTCTGAATGCTAATTTTGGTCAAAATTACCTTACTGAAAACAAGTTAATCTTTTCAAAGTCAGGAGATAATTTTGAAGAAATTGAAACAATTCTAAGAAATCAACTACCACTAAAAAAGGTCTATAAAATTAAATCCAATATCGATGATAAAATAACACGTCAGGTTCAGGCAGTTGCCGAATACGCGACAGAACATAAAATGGGGGATGGCTTTTTTGAAACTACCTACATTCCGTGGATAAAAGATCTGGTTGAAAAAAATCAATTAGAGGGGTACTCTTACTTCAGTTTACTTTCTATGGAAGATAAACTTGGCAAAGAACTGAACAAACAAAAGAAAAAAATTACTTCTTTCCGTGATGATTATTTGCTAAAAGATTTTTGGTCTGTTTTTGCAAAAAGAAAACTGGATATTTTTGGAAACACAGAGGATGTTATCGTTACGATCAGAAATGAAAAACCTTTTATAATTGGGCCTCAAATAAATGGGGAATTCCACGGTAAATGCAAATACTTAAATGTTTATGGAAATTTAAACGGAGAATTGAATTTTAAAAATGGACTTCTTGACGGGCAACAAAAGTATTATAATGAAAAAGGAATCCTAAATGAAGAAAAATATTTTACTGCGGGAAAATTAGATGGTAAAAGAACTACCTATTATGAAAATGGAAATTTAGAATTAATTGAAAATTATAAAGATGACAAACTCGATGGAATCAGCACTTCCTATTATCCAAATGGTGGTAAAAACTGTGAAGTAAATTTTACTAAAGGTGTACGTAACGGTACTTTTATCTGTTTGTACGAAACTGGAACCAAAAAAATCGAAATTGATTTAACAGATGGAAAGCTTAGCGGAAAGTATAACTCTTATAATGAGACAGGAGCTTTAACAGAAACTTATAATTGTTTAAATGATAAAATTGAAGGGAACTATTTTCAATATTTTGATGGTAAACTTTTGAAATCTG
Organism: Flavobacterium cheongpyeongense; assembly: GCF_003202435.1. GTDB lineage: Bacteria > Bacteroidota > Bacteroidia > Flavobacteriales > Flavobacteriaceae > Flavobacterium > Flavobacterium cheongpyeongense. Next base: position 393,071 of record NZ_QJHK01000001.1, on the reverse strand, counting down.
AAGCAGTTTATAAAAATGGAGTAATCGAAGGAATATACAAATCTTACACCCCTAATACGGCTCTTGAAAAAGAGAATAGCTACACTTTAGGCAATATTACCAAATCAACCGATTATTTTGAAAATGGTAAAAAATCATATGAAGGTCTTTATAATGACAAAGGAGAACTAGAAACATATAGTTTTTTTGACAATGACGGAAATAAATATTTTGAAGAGAAATATAAATCCGGAGAGTTAAAATCTGGTGTTCAGTTTACTTCAAATTCACCAAAAGGAACAGAAGTAAATCTGACCAAAAAAAGTTTTGAAATCAAAAATTTTGATGGTTCGTTTAAAATAAAAGGTGCCTTTGAAAAAGGAAAAAGAACAGGCGAATGGAATTATTTATATTCCTCTGGTATTACCAGTCTAAATCAATTCTATCTTAATGGAAAGGCAAATGGAATTAGTACAAATTATTATTTAAATGGTGACTTATCAAGCAAATACAATTACATTAACGACACTATAAGCGGACGCTACGAAACTTATGATGGAAATAAAGTAAATCAAATTTATAACTACGAAAAAGGAGAACAAAACGGACCGTTCCAAACTTTTTATCCTGACGGAAAAGTCAGCACCGAAGGATTTATGGTTGCCGATAATGTTGCCTATGACAAATTTATATATTCTCAAAGCGGAAACGTATCTATGATTGAGCACTATATAAACAACTATTTGGTTAATCGAAAAACATTTGATGCCAAAGGAAAACTGGAAAATGAAATTGATTATAAAAACAAAAACGAAAAATTTACCGTATCCTTTCAAAATGGAACATACCTAAAAAATTATGAAATGACAAACGGTATTTTGAATGGTAAATTTAGTGCATTAGATAAATTTAAAACTAAAATAACTGAAGCTGAATATATAAATGGAAAGGTTCATAATGTATATAAAACATATAGTCCGCTTGGGCTTCTTCTTTCAGAAAGAAACTACTATTGCGGGAAATTAAACGGTCCAAGCAAACATCATGATTATGCCGGAAATTTAAGGCTTACTGAAGAATATCTTTTTGGAATTGAAAATGGAAAAACGATTCGTTACTATCACAACAAATCAAAAATGATGGAATACTCATCAGTTAACGGCTCAACTGAGGGGGAAACCATTTATTACAATCAAAAAGGAGAAGCTCTGGTAATTATTGGTTATCAAAACAATATCCCAAGGTATTTTATACAAAAAAACAAAACAGGAGAATTAAATAAAAAAGTAATTATTGAAAATCAAACTGCTGAAATTTCATCTTCTTATCCTAATGGAAAAATTGCAATTCAGTTTACTTTCAATAAAGGAAACATAAACGGTAAATTTATCATCAATAATAACGAAGGTAAACCAGAATATGAATGTACTTACAAAAATAACAATTTAGAAGGTGAAAGAATTGAATACTATGCCAATGGAAAACCATATAAAAAAGAAAACTTTGCTAATAGTGATTTTGAAGGCAAACAATTGTATTTTAACGAAGACGGAACACTCATTGCCGATCTATCTTTTAGAAACGATGAATTGCACGGAAACACTTTGATTTATACTGCCGGAAAACTTACACAAACCAAAAAATATGATTCAGATGAATTGGTCGAAATTATTAAATAAAACTTTTATTCTGACCGTATTCTTTGCTTTAAACTCAATTTTAGCAATTGCACAAAAATCTTTTCAGGATATCAAAAAGTTGTATCCGGATTATAATGAAATCATTTTGCAAAATTCTGAAGTGTATGATATTTCTATTGAAAATAATGGTTTGAAGATCATACAGGACAATCATTATGAATCAATGATTCTGACACAAAACGGAATCTTTAATAACAAAGAATCTTTTTCTTATTCAGATTTGATTTTATTAAAAAGTTATAATGCTTATACCATCACGAATGATAATGGAAAAGAAAAAAAGATAAAGGTAACCCAGAGTATTGAAAAACAATCACAGCAAAGTTCTGTGTTTTATAATGATGTAAAAGAACGCCAGCTTACTTTTCCAAATATAGAAACCGGAGCGAAAAAAGTATATGACTATCAAACACAATTTTTAGACCCGCATTTGCTTCATAAATTCATATTTGGTGATGCTTTACCAATACAAAGCTCTTTTTTGGAGATCAGAACTGACAAAAACATTGTCATTGATTACAAAATTTTTAACGATCCTAATGAAACCATTACCTATTCAAGAACAGAAAAAAAAGGAAAATGGATTCATAAATGGAGCTTATCTGATATAAAACCTGCTAAATATGAAGAAAATACACCCGGTTATTTATACATAGTACCACATGTAAATTTTTATATACGTGAATATACCGTAAACGGCAAAACTACTCCTGTTTTAGGAAACATTCCTGCGTTATATAATTATTATCAACAGTTTGTAAAAAACTTAAACAAGAAAGAGGACCCTAACTTAAAAGAACTGTCTTTAGAAATCACCAAAGACAAAAAAACAGATGAAGAAAAAATTAAAAGTATTTTTTATTGGGTCAAAGAAAACATAAAATACATTGCCTTTGAAAATGGATACGAAGGTTTTATTCCGCGTGAAGCCAGTTTGGTATTCGAACGAAAGTTTGGAGACTGTAAAGATATGGGCAGTATTATTTCATGCATGGCACAATATGCCAATGTAAAAGATGTTACCATTGCCTGGATTGGAACCCGAAGTATTCCGTATTCTTATAATGATCTGGCCACACCGTCAGTAGATAATCATATGATTGCCATTTTTAAAAAAGGTGATGATTATGTGTTCTTAGATGCAACTGATAAAGAAACACGCTACGGAATTCCAACAGCATTTATACAGGGAAAAGAAGTTCTTTTTAGTGAAAATAATCAGTATAAAATCCATAAGGTTCCTGTTGTTCCTGCCAATCAAAATGAAATTAAGGAAACAGTAAATTTAAAAATTGAAAACAATAAATTGACCGGATCTGCTAAAATGGAACGTTACGGTTACAATCGAAGCCATACTTTAATGCAAATTGGTGACGCATCAAATAAAGCACGTCAGGAAATGGTTAAAGGTTTAGTTTTAAAAGGAAACAATAAATTTGATTTAAAAACTTTTAAAGAAGAAAATCTGACCGACAAAGATTTGCCGTACGCAATTGATTACAATTTTGATCTCGATAACTATATCGTGAAAGTAGACAAAGAAATTTATGTTAATCTATTTTTAGATAAATTTTTAGAAAAAGCAATGCTTGCAAAAGATCGGGTTTCACAATATGAATTTGAATATCTGACACAGTTTACGACGCTATATAGCTTAGAAATCCCTAAAAACTATACTATAAAATACCTTCCCAAAAACTTCGATTTGGATAATGATTATTTAAAAGCACATTTTGCTTACCAATTAAAAAACAATATTCTTTACCTAAACATCAGCTTGATACAAAAAAAAATATTGCTCAATAAAAACGATTTTGAACCCTGGAACGAAGCAATCAAAAAACTAAAAACCAACTATAACGAAACCATAATTTTACAAGAAAAATAATGACAAAACAATTCCTAAAAATGTTCCTTGCATTTATTGCATTCCTAAGCACATCTGTTTTTTTTGCTCAGGATTATAGTTTTAAGACCTATGACTGGAGTGAAAAAGACACCAAAATTGACGTGCCAAAAAAGTATGAAGATGAAAAGGAATTTTTCCTAAACCGTACTATAAAAATCGAAATTGTTGTAGATAAAAATACAGCTACCCAGTACCGCTTAATACATGAAAAAAAATACATTAACTCTGATGATGCCATAGAACGCAACAACAAAGTTTACATTCCGTTTGGCAATCAGGAAAATATTCTGATTACCAAAGTACGTGTAATCCTGAAAAATGGAAAAACCATTATTTTGGATAAAAAGGATATTAAAGAAGAAATAGATGAGGAAAAAGGTATGAAATATAACTATTTTGCTCTCAATGGTCTTGAAAAAGGAGCTATTATCGAAAAGTTGTATGTATTGGAAGAAAATCCGGATTTAAATGGCAACACCATTAAAATGCAGGACGAATACCCAATCGCCGAATTTAATTTTGATTTGATTGCTCCAGCCCATCTGATTTTCAAAACTAAATCATACAATGGTCTAAGCGAACCTGTTTTAGACGAAAAAAAGATAGAAAATAAAAAAGTGCTGAGCATATCCGAAAAAGATATAACGGCTTTAAAGGATGACGAAGAATATTCGAATTGGGATGTGAGAATAAAACTTTTCCGTTACAAATTAGATCAGAATTTAATCTCTGGTGCCAAAAACCTTAATAACTTTAAAGAATATGCGACTAATACCTATGAGCGAATTAATCCGGTTTTAGATAAAAAACAAGAAAAAGCAATAGCAACATTCTGCAAATCCATTCCTGAATCTAAAGATCCTCAGGAGCAGATTTGGAATATTGAAAACAAGATTAAAAAAACTGTTATTTATGACAAATACATAGACTCAAAATTATCATTAAGCGATGTTATCAGTACAAAACAAGCAAATAGTCTGGATATTATAAAACTATATAGCGCGGTTTTTAAATATTTTAAAATAGAACAAAATATTGTTTTAACTTCAAACCGATATAAAATTCCTTTTGACAAAGACTTTGAAAGTCAAGAAAACCTGAGCGAGTTTTTATTTTATTTTCCAGGCATTAAAAAATACCTAAGTCCTACTGAAATTGAATATCGTTTGCCGCTTTTCCCAAATTATTTAGGGAACAATAATGGGTTATTTATAAAAGAAAAAGTTTTCGCAGGAATTTCTATGGGAATTGGTGAAGTAAATTTCATCGAAATCCCCGGAACTGAAATCACCCATGATTACATGGATATTACTGTTGATTTTACAAAAGACATAGAAAATCCTTTGGTAACAAGTAACATGACATATGGAGGGTATTCCGGATTAAATTTTCAACCCATGAAAGATTTTGTTTCCGCTGAACAATACAAATCAATGTTGAAAAATATTTCTGAAAATTATACTTTACAAGGCGAATACAAAACACTTACTACAGAAAATGACGGAACTGAGTTTGTTGGAAAAAAACCTTACAAACTTAACTTAACTTTTGATGGAAAAGAAATGATCCAGAAAGCAGGAGAAAATTATTTATTTTCTGTTGGACAAACTATTGGAAGACAAATGGAGCTTTATCAAAAAGACAAACGTATGCTTCCGATAGAAATTCATTATCCACATTACTACACCAGAAAGATTAAAATCATATTACCAGATGGGGCTACTATTAAAAATCTGGATAAATTTGTAATGGATTTCAAAACTGATCTGAATGGTAAAACAGAAGCTGCTTTTACAAGTAATTATACGCAGAACAAGAATGAAATTACAGTTGAAAACACAGAATTTTACAATCTTATAAATTATCCTTTAACGAGTTTTGAACAATACAAAGCAGTTATTAATGCCGCTGCTGATTTTAATAAAATAGTAGTTATTGTTACGAAATAAATTTCCGAAAACCCAAAAAATACCCCTGTAGTTTATTAAAAACGATAAGGGGTATTATTATTGTGACCTAAAGATTTTTAATACTTACACATTAAAAATATTATAAACAATAATATGTTCATCATAATTAATGTAAAGCTGTTTACGGTAATCTTGTTTCTTACGGGTAATAATTGAAATTTTGCAGTCAATTCCATTATTATCTTTACATATAAATGAGTAGACAATATCAGTATCATTTTCTTCCCTCTCCATATATTCTATGATATTAAAAAGCTGTATTTCTTGCGAATACACTACAATTCGGTGCTTTTCAGTGTCTAAAATTACCGACAGATTAACTAAATCAAGTTTTGACCATTCTCCCCATTTCCCTTTATCATTCTTTTCTAAAACACTAAAGCCTGAAGTCTTAAAACGATAAGACTGGCTATAGGATTGCTGTATCCCAATTACAAGAAAAAGAAGTACTATAGAGTTGCGTAAAATATTCATAATGTTTTTAAGGGGGCTATTAAAATTCAAATTTACCTTTTTCCTGATTGGCAATGTCAAAATCTGAAATAATTTGCTGAATAATTTGCTCTACAGGCAAAATGTCATGAATTAATCCTGCTATTTGTCCTATTTCTAGTTCCCCTTCTTCAAGATCACCTTCAAACATTCCTTTTTTTGCCCTTGCTCTTCCTAAAAGCTGTACTAAATCTTCTTTTGAAGGACACTTTTTATATAAATCCTGAACATCTTCATAAAACTTGTTTTTAATCAAACGCACAGGGGCTAATTCTTTCAATATCAACTGTGTATCCCCTTCTTTTACAGCAACTATCTTTTGTTTGAAATTATGGTGTGAAGATGATTCTGTCGACGCTGCAAAACGGCTTCCTATCTGGACTCCGTCAGCCCCTAAAATCATCACTGCCAGCATTCCTCTTCCGGTAGCGATTCCACCCGCTGCAATAACCGGAATCTCTATTTTTTCTTTTACCATCGGAATTAATGTCAACGTAGTGGTTTCATCACGACCGTTGTGTCCTCCGGCCTCAAAACCTTCTGCTACAATAGCATCAACTCCGGCTTCTTGTGCTTTTAAAGCAAAAATACTGCTGCTGACAACATGCGCAACCGTAATTCCTTTTGATTTTAAAAATGAAGTCCAGGTTTTAGGATTTCCTGCCGAAGTAAAAACAATTTTCACCCCTTCATCGACCACTATATTCATGATCTCTTCAATATTTGGATACAACATCGGGATATTAACACCAAACGGTTTATCAGTCGCTTTTTTGCATTTCTGAATATGCTCCCGTAAAACTTCAGGATACATCGAACCAGCACCAATAAGCCCCAGACCGCCAGCATTACTTACTGCAGAAGCTAATTTATAACCACTGTTCCAAATCATTCCTCCCTGAATAATTGGGTATTTTATATTAAAAAGCTGCGTAATTTTATTCATTCAAAACCTATTATTGTTTTATAATCTTTCCCGTTTTATGCAAACCATCTGCATCTAAAGTATAAAAATAGAGTCCGCTTTTTAATGATTCAACTGAAAGATTTGAGTCCTGGTTCGATATTTTTTTGTCGAGTACTTTTTGTCCTAAAATCGAATAAATAATAACGTAAGCACTATGTATTTCCGTTGAAGATGAAAATGTAATATAGGTATCAGCAGGATTAGGATACACAACAAAATCGTCATTTACAAAACTGTTAACCGTCAATGACGTACCAAAATTAGGAATTCCGTAGCCGTAGTTATTATCAGGTGTTAAATACTTATCAGAGGACTGAATGACCATATTTCTAATTTCCTGATTCGTTTTTTCCGGAAAAGCCTGCCATAAACAAGCAATCATTCCGGCCATAATTGGACATGAAAACGAAGTTCCGTCTGAGGTGACAATATTACCTGAGGTATCAGAAATTACAGCTGCAGAACCTTGCGCCATAACATCTGGTTTTATCCTTCCGTCATAACTTGGCCCTATAGAACTAAAATACGATTTTACTTTTGTACTTGTAACAGAACCTACTGCAATAACAGAAACTGCATCAGCAGGGCCTCCAATATGTTTTTCAGTCTTACCGCCTTCATTACCTGCAGAAGCTACAACGATTATACCTTTACTAAAAGCAATTTCTGCACCTCTTGATATAAAATTGGTTTTTCCGTCCATATCACTGTAGGTATGATTGTATTCAGGTTTTGTAAATTCTCCAAAATATCCCAATGAAGTAGTGATTATATCAACACCTAAACTATCTGCTTTTTCCGCTGCTTCGACCCACAGCGATTCTTCAACAGGACCTTCTGAAGCATTATCCTCTGTAATAAATAAATAATAAGACGAGTCAGGAGCTGTTCCTACCAACTGGTTTTCTTTATATCCTCCCATAGTTGAAAGTACTAAAGTCCCATGACTGTCTCCAGTATAAAAATCAGCATTTCGGGCAACATAATTATAGCCTCCGAGAATTTGGTTATTATCTCTTAACTTTTGAAAAGGCTGGGCTGTATTCACTCCCGGAAAACCACCATCCATCACAGCAATTATTTTTCCTGATCCTGTATAGTTTTGCTGATGAAGAACTTGTCCGTTTAGCATCTGAATCTGGTTTGCAGAAGTTCCGTAATTATAATTTACTGTCGTCTCAAGCTTGTTTTCTGTTTGTGAAACTGCACTTTGAGAAACCTTTTTCCCTGTTAAATTAAGTGATTTATTTGCAAAAACTACTTCATCAACAAAGGCAAATGCCTTTAAAGCATTAATATTTATCTGAGTTCCCCTTATATGAAGAGCATTCAGCCATTTTGACTTTGCCATGACGGTAATTCCCGTACTTGCTTTTACCTGATTAACATAGGTTGTTTCTAAAGGAGCGTCCGTAAAATTTAAAGCAATATTCTGATTTGTCCTACGCTCTATGGCACGCTGCGAAAGCATTAACAACGGAGAATTGAGATATGTCTGCGCACTAGGTTTGGCATTAAAATAAACCCAGGCATCTTCCTGTGAAAACATCACAGTAGAAATCAATAAGAATATAAAAGCGTAATGTATTTTCATAGTATTTCTTTTTTAAGACCAAAGTCTGATAAAAGTATAAAGCTATGAAATTACTCCCGAACCAACTAATTCATTTTCTAAATACCAGGCAACAAATTGTCCTTCTGTTATTGCTGACTGAGGTTCTTCAAAACCAACATACATTCCGTCCTCAAATTGATGCAAAGTTGCTTTTTGCAATGGCTGTCGGTAACGGATTCTTGCCATTACCTGCATTTTCTCTCCAGCTTTCAGGATCAGATCTTCACGAACCCAGTGTACTTCAGATTTTTCTATGAACAAGGCTTTTTTAAATAAACCAGGATGATGGCTGGTAAGACCTGTATAAATTGTGTTCGTTTCAACATCTGTTGCAATAACAAATAGCGGATCAGTAGTTCCGCCTACATTTAACCCTTTTCGCTGTCCAACCGTAAAATAATGAGCTCCCTGATGCTTGCCCATGATTTTTCCCATCTCCGGACGATATTTCAATTTTTGAGCTTCCTTTTTGAGTTCTTCTTCTAAAGATAAACCAGCAGGTTTTTCAATAGTGTAAATCGGGTCATTTTTATCAATCTGAACAATTTTTCCTTCTTTAGGCTGTAATTTTTGCTGCAAAAATTCAGGTAAACGTACTTTTCCAATGAAACATAGGCCTTGAGAATCTTTCTTTTCAGCAGTTACCAATTCCATTTCGGCAGCAATTTCACGAACCTCAGGTTTTGTCAAAGCTCCGATTGGAAACAAAGCCTTGGACAATTGTTCCTGAGAAAGCTGGCATAAAAAGTACGATTGGTCTTTATTGTTATCTGCTCCGGCAATCAATTGATAAACAGTTTTCCCGCCAACTTCAATTTCACTTTTTTGACAGTAATGTCCCGTTGCTACATAATCGGCACCAAGGCTTAATGCAATTTTCATGAAAACATCAAACTTGATTTCACGATTACAAAGCACATCAGGATTGGGAGTTCTTCCTTTTTCGTATTCGTTGAACATATAATCAACGATTTTTTCTTTGTATTCTTCACTTAAATCGACAGTCTGAAACGGTATTCCAAGTTTTTCAGCAACCAACAGAGCGTCATTGCTATCTTCTAACCACGGACATTCATTTGAAATAGTAACAGAATCATCGTGCCAGTTTTTCATAAAAAGGCCAATAACTTCGTATCCCTGCTGCTGCAATAAATAGGCTGCAACACTCGAATCTACTCCACCAGAAAGTCCAACAACTACACGTTTCATTCTAAATCGTTTATATTTTTACAAGGGTGCAAAGATAAATCAAATTATAGATAATCATGCTGCTTTTGATTAGTTTATGCAATCAAAGTGTAGATAAAACCTATGCCTTTTTTAATTACTTTTAACCATCAATTAAGATACCATGCTAAAATCCTTTTTTACTTTTGTTTTCTTTATCATTCTAACTGTTTCAAGTGCACAAAGCTATCGTTCTTCATTACCGGACTATAACGCTTACAAAGCTTTTAGAGGCAAACCTTTATCTGACAAATTCTCCAATATCGAATCAGTGAAGATGATTTATGACTTGAAAAAGCAAAAAATGTATTATTTTAACAGTACTCTTATACGGCTTCATTATGAGTTTGTTACCAATTATCTGGGGTATCCCAAAGATCTCGACATTTTTAATGATAACAATTACAGTAATACAGAGAAAGGCAGAGAATTTTTACTGGGAAACCTAAATCACATTAAAGGAACCAACAAATGGATTTTTGAATTAGCAGCTTCAGATCATATGCCGATTTTGTTAATTGAACGCTTTTATAATTTAATTGTAAATTCTTCTTTTATTGGTCAGGATTTAAAATTTTACCTCAATAATCCTGAGCAAGCTGAGTGGTTCCAACAACAAAAATTCAAGATTCCTTGTATAAAATCAAATTACATTTTTAATGAGATTAGCTATCAGGAAGTGGTTTCAGGAAGCAATGTCGGTATTCTGAAACAATATAAAATAAAGGATTTAGAAAAAACAAAACCAAGTCCTGATGAAATTATAATTCTGGACGGAACGCCTGATATTTTGCCCAATGTAAGAGGAATTATTGTAAATGAACTACAGACTCCGTTAAGCCACTTAGTACTTTTGGGTAAAAACAGAAAAATTCCGATAATGGCTTATACAACCGTTGATAAAGACCATAATATTAAAAATTTACTTTCAAAAAAAGTAGAATTAACAATCAAGGTAGATACGTTTTTCATTAAAGAAAGTAACAAAAAAATAGTTCCGAAAAACAATCTAAAAAAGAAAAAACTCATCATTGACAGTAGTGTCACCCAATTGGTAGATTTGTCTAAAATTACTAAAAAGGGAGTAAATTACATTGGTGCAAAAGCACAAAATATGGCGTATTTGATTGCGATTTCAAAAGAACTTTCTTTTAAAACACCTGAAGATGCGCATGCAATTCCGTTTTATTTCTATACCAGACATATTCAAAAGAAAACAATTTCGCCTCTGATAAAAGAACTTTTAACTTATCCAAATAAAGATTCTTCACAATGGGTAAATCAGCAGCTCAAAAAAATCAGGGATGCTATTAAAAAAGAACCCGTTGATCCTAAATTAATTGCTACTCTTAACAAAACCTTTGAAAATAAAGCTTTCAAAAATTTCAGATTCCGGTCTTCAACAAATGCGGAAGATTTAGATGATTTTAACGGAGCCGGCTTGTACGATTCTAAAACCGGGATTTTGGGTGATAGCATCAAAACATTTGAAAAAGCCATTAAACAGGTTTGGGCAAGTGTATGGAATGAGGCTTCTTATAACGAAAGAGAACTTTTTGGAATTGATCAGCAAAACATCGCAATGGGTGTTCTGGTACATCGTTCTTTCCCGGACGAACTGGCTAATGGCGTTGTGATTACAAAAAATATATTCCGGACCAATTTCTCCGGAATTACCGTTAACGTTCAAAAAGGAGAGAATTCAGTTGTAAAGCCAGAAAAAGGAGAAGTCTGCGAACAATTTATTATTTATCACTTTAATACCGGTACAAGCGATACAGATTTTGATGTAGATTATACTTCTAATTCAAATCTTAATAACAATGAACCCATATTGAATAGAAAAGAAATCAATAATCTTTTTGTGGTCAGTAGGAAAATTGAAGAAAAAATGTATCGCTACTGGAGAAAAAACCAATATCATCCTGTCGATATTGAATTCAAAATTGTTGGCGAAAACAGGGAGTTATACATCAAACAAGTAAGACCATTTAATGAATAATCAGTAAAAAACTAAAACATCAATTTCGTTTGTGACAGTATTTATATTTATGATTTTAAAGTCTAAATCTTTGATATTCATTTTGTCCTGTATAGATTTCCTGATAGTTTCATTATTTAAAGAAAAGTTAGGGTCTAATACAATTTTAACATTGACAGTATTCAAATATCTGGATACCTTTCTGTTCACTATTATGGAAGCAGCAATATAAAATCCTATTATAATGAATTGAAAAAATAGCAGAATTTCTATTTTTTCGTATGGATACATGATGTCTAAAATAGAAAGTGTAATCGTAGCAAAAAGAAAGATAATAGCATTTACGGTAAAAGATTGCGTACGAAATCTTAAAATTGAAAAAATGGCAAATAAGCCAAAACCGATTCCCACCCCAATTTCGATTTTTGTAAATAAATAACAAAGGGAAAAAGTACAAAGCCCCACAATGACCATTAAGGGATTTATAGTTTCATTATCCTTTCTGTTGGAGAAAAAATACAAAACCAAAATTGAAAAAAACAATAAAAAAAACCTTCCGGAAAGTTCGTTTATATCCATTTAATCAAAATATTAACAAATCAAATTTAACTCAATTATCCTTTTAAAACCTATTCCATTTTAGGTTTTGAATCTGCCTTATAGTTGCTTTTAGGATCGCTCATATTGACCTCCTTAGTTAATTTCCCTCTCAGGTAAAATTGCCACATTCCAACTTTTTTACCATTTAGGAATTTACCTTTCGAAGCTACTACCCCATCTAAATCATAAAAAACAGCATCCCCATTAAATTGGTTATTAGAATAAGTTGTTTGCTCTAAAATGATTCCGTTTTGTCCAAACTTTTTATAAACACCTTCTTTTAATCCATTTTTATAAGTTATTTCTTCAGCAACTTTTGCATTTGGATAGTAAACGGTTCTTTGCCCTTCTAACTTTCCGTTTTTATAGTTTTCAAGTGTCATTAACACTTTAGAAGCCTTATGGTAATATTTCCATTCTCCTTCATAATTTTTCCCAACAACTTTTCCTTCGCTTACTATGTTTTTCTTCTGGTCATAAAAAATAGTATAGGCACTTCCGTCATTTGCGCTAAAATCACGTGTTGCTATAACATCCCCTTTTTTAGTATCATCAAAAAACTTAAAAATTCCAGTTTCTTTTCCATGAATAAATGTACCTTCATAACGAGGTCTTTTAGAAGGTTCGTAAATACCCTTCCAAACACCGTCTTTTTTGCCGTTAGCATCTAATTTATTAAAATCCTGCGCAAAACAAGTGGCGCTTATTAAAAACAAAATCAAAAACTTTTTCATATTCTTTTTTTCTATACAACAACAAATATTGCATTTTAGTATTGCAAATGTATAACCATAAAAGAAAACATATTTATTTCATCAATAAAAAATCATCTAAAAATTAAAATAATCATTTTCTCAAATTCAATAAAATTTTAAAAAAGCTTTATAATTTATAGAATAACTTTTCCAATTTAAACTATATTCGCAGAAAATAATCCCCAAAAAAAAAATTAAATATTGACATTCATGAAAATCTTAAAATCACTTTTAATTACCCTTTTTGTAGGTGCTACACAGTTACATGCACAAGCTAAGGTTACCTCAATTATGTACAAATTCCACGAACATTTTATGACTACAGACATAGGTCAGCCTGTAGCTGGTATTTATTTAATTGAAGGGACAAAAAAACCTATTATTCAGATCAATGCTGATGGAACCGGTGTTTTTCAATTAGAAAATATGTCTAAAAAAGAGATGGTATGGGGAATCAAATGCAGTAATGAAGGTATTCCTATCTTTAAAGAAGGGTTCGACAGTGCCGCTTATACGTTTTGGTACAAAATAAAAGGAACAGGTGAATGGATTTACACCCAATTTCTGATTGTTCCCAATAAGAAAAAAATGTATCTCATGGGGGATCGTGTAAAAGACTATGGAGATAATACTGAAGTAAAGACTCCCGAATCTAACTAATTAGTTGTTATTTATATTATGATGTTACAGTGAAAATGAAAACGTTTTCGCTGTATTTAAAAAGCCTCCCAAGATTTTCGGATATTATTTTCCTAAATTAAAAATTTTATCTGTTTTTTATTTAATTTGCGGTAAAATTCAATATATCATATAAAATGGTTACAATCACACGCCTTTTTGATTTTCCCTATTATCAACAAGAAACTTACAATCTTCCAGTTGCATTGGCTACCAAAAAAAATGGTATCTGGGAAAAAACATCCAGCAGCGAATACATTGCTAAAGCGAATGCCGTTTCCAGAGCATTATTGCGAATGGGGGTTCAAAAAGATGATAAAATTGCCTTAATAACTTCTAATAACCGTACGGAGTGGAATATAATGGATATTGGTATCCTGCAGACAGGTGCACAAAACATACCCATTTACCCTACTATTTCGCAAGAAGATTATGAATATATTTTAAACCACAGTGGCAGTATCTATTGTTTTGTTTCTGATGAAGAAGTACTACAGAAGGTAAATGCCATAAAAGCAAATGTCCCTACATTAAAGGAAGTGTATTCTTTTAACGAAATTGCAGGAAGCAAACATTGGTCGGAATTATTGACTTTGGGTGCTGATGAAAGTAATCAGACAGAAGTTGAAATCAGAAAAAACAGCATCAAAGAAGACAATCTTGCTACGATTATCTATACATCGGGAACTACCGGAAAACCAAAAGGCGTAATGCTTTCTCATAAAAATATTGTTTCAAATGTTTTGGACAGTGCGCCAAGAATTCCGTTTGATGCAGGAAAAAGTACTGCTTTGAGCTTTTTGCCTATCTGCCATATTTTCGAAAGAATGATTTTGTATATCTATCAATATTATGGTGTTTCGGTTTATTTTGGAGAATCCATTGAAAAAATCAGTGATAATCTAAAAGAGGTACGCCCAACGGTAATTACAGCTGTACCAAGGCTCTTAGAAAAGGTTTATGATAAGATTTACGCTAAAGGAGCTGAACTAACCGGAATTAAGAAAAAATTATTCTTCTGGGCGATTGATTTAGGATTACGATACGAACCATACGGAGCCAACGGTTTCTGGTATGAATTCCAATTAAAAATCGCCCGTAAACTAATTTTCAGCAAATGGAAAGAAGGTTTGGGAGGAAGGCTGGAATTAATGGTTTCCGGAAGCGCTGCTTTACAGCCACGATTGTCAAGGGTTTTTGCGGCTGCCGAAATTCCTGTAATGGAGGGTTATGGTTTATCTGAAACATCTCCCGTAATTGCAGTAAACGACCAGAGAAACAAAGGTTTTAAAATTGGGACCGTCGGAAAAGTAATCCGCAATGTAGAAGTAAAAATTGCCCAAGACGGTGAAATTTTATGCAAAGGATCAAACGTTATGCTGGGTTACTATAAAGATGAGGAAAAAACAGCAGAGGCTTTACAGGATGGGTATTTTCATACAGGAGATATTGGAGAAATCGACAGTGAAGGTTTCCTGAAAATTACCGATCGTAAAAAAGAAATGTTCAAGACTTCCGGCGGAAAATATATTGCACCACAGCTTATTGAAAACGCCATGAAACAATCCCGTTTTATTGAACAGATTATGGTAATTGGAGAGGGCGAAAAAATGCCGGCTGCTTTTATTCAGCCAAATTTTGAATTTGTAAAAGAATGGGCGAAAATCCATAAAATTACTTTAGGAAGCACCAATGCTGAAATTGCATCAAACCCTGATGTCATTAAACGTATTGACAGCGAAATCGAAGAAGTAAACAAGAAATTCGGGCACTGGGAACAAATTAAACGTTTTGAATTAACACCAGATGTCTGGTCTATCGATGGCGGGCAGCTTACCCCTACTTTAAAACTAAAACGTAAAATCATCAAAGAAATTTACAAAGGTCTTTACGATAAAATCTACGGAATCCAGAATTAATCAAAATATAAATTAATCAACCCAAAAACGGCTGTCTTTTTAGAACAGCCGTTTTTTTTAGTCATTCCCATGTACAATTTATACTAATTCTTTTTTTTTAACAATTCAAAAATTTACTGGTATAAGGCTATAGTATAAAAAAACGCTGTTTTTATTAGTCTATATTTGGATACCTAATTTTTATTATTCTATTATAAATTTGTTTTCAACTCATAATTAAATCGTTATAAGCAACTTTAAAAAAACATAATATCTATTTTAAATTAGTTCTATTACAATCAAATTTTTTTTATTATGTTTGTTTTGAGTTTAAGAAATACCTTGCTTTTTCTTGTATAAAGAAAATGATGATGTTTCGTCATCGATGTAAAATTATTTCACATTCAGCACTACTTCTATCTTATGGATGAGAAAGGGTACTATACGTACAGTTTCGGTTCCACCTCCTTGAGATTAACTGTACGTATAGTACCCTTTCTCGGGAGTTGATAGACATAGTCCTCAGAAAATACGAAGGTTTTAAACTTTTAAGCCCTATTGCTGCAATAGGGCTTTTTTTAATATAAAAACAGCGATTATACTATGTCTGAACAGCTAAGTAAACAACAAATTTATGATAGAATAAGAGCAACTTCAAAAGATAGCTACATATTAGAAGAAATGCAGCGTTTAGGATTTTGGCAGTCAGGAGCTGAGCCTACACTTTCTGAAATCCTTATCAAACAGGAAGCTAAAATTGAAAAAGAATTAAATGATCTTTTAGCGCAAGACAGAAAGTACAGCAATAGAGAATCTATGATTCTTGAAATGCGCAAAGCAAGAATGAAAGCTGCGAAAGAGAAGAGGGCTGAAACCAAATTAAATAATGAGAAAAAACGTCGCGAAAAAGCTGAGAACTGGCAATTATTACAGCAACAGCAAATTTTATATTTAGGCGAAGAAGTATCAAAAGGGCTTTATTATAAAGAAAGTAATCTTACGCTTTTAGAAAAATACAAGCTGCCTTTTTATAAAGATGCGCTGGCGCTCGCAAAAAGTATGCAGATAGATCTGAAAGCATTACAATATCTTGCTTACAACAGAAAAGTATCCAAAATTAACCATTATCATACTTTTGAACTTGAAAAAAAATCAGGAGGCAAGCGAAAAATATCAGCCCCAAAACCGAAATTAAAAGAAATTCAAAACTGGATTTTAGAAAACATACTTCAAAAAATACCTTACACCACGGAGGCGCATGGTTTTATCAAAGAACGTTCTATTGTAACCAATGCCCAGCCCCACATCAACAAAGACATTGTAGTTAATATCGATTTAAAAGATTTTTTCCCAACGGTAACGTATAAAAGAGTAAAAGGATTGTTTCATAAAATGGGTTATTCTGAAGAAGTTGCTGTTATTTTAGGTTTGTTATGTACTCACTCTGAAATTAACGAGACAATATTAGACGGAGTTACTTATTATGTTCAGTCCGGTGAACGAAAATTACCGCAGGGTTCGCCTGCCAGTCCGGCTATAAGCAATTTGATAGTTTATAAAATGGATAAAAAAATCAATGGATTAGCTAAAAAATTAAATTTCAACTATACGCGTTATGCAGACGACATGAGTTTTTCTACAACTCAGGAAAACAGCAAAAATGTTTCGCGTTTACTATATTTTACTAAAAAAATAATCGAAACGGAAGGTTTTGTGATTCATCCCGATAAAATCCATGTGATGCGAAAAGGAATACAGCAAAAAGTGACCGGAATTGTTGTTAATAAAAAACCAAATATTGACCGAAATCAATTGCGGAAATTTCGCGCCTTACTTCATAATATTGAAAAAAACGGATGGAAAGACCAAAAATGGGGAAAAGCCATACATGTCATTAATGCGATAGAAGGTTACATCAATTATGTACGTATGGTGAATCCTGAAAAAGGAATCGTATTCAGACAAAATTTGAAAGATATTATAAAACAACATGGTTTACCTTATGTAGAAAAAATAAGTATTCCAGAAAAAATTACTCCAATCGTTATTCCGGTTCCGGATGAAACAAAGGAAATACCAATCGAGAAAAAACCGGAAAACTGGTGGGATATTTTTTAATTAACAGCCTTTTCGATTATGAAATTAATTAAGCAGATCAAACTTTTCTATAAAGAAGGAAATTCAGATAAAGTATACGAAATAGACTTATGTGCTATTGACGCCAATAATTATGTGGTAAATTTTAGATATGGAAGAAGAGGTACCGTATTAAAAGAAGGAACTAAAACTCCGGAATATGTTTCGGCTGAAAAAGCACAAGTTATTTTTGATAAGCTTGAAAATGAAAAAAAAGCAAAAGGTTACGCCTCAGAAATAGAAACGCTTATTGATCTTCCTTCATTAGAAAGCATAGAACCGGATTCTAAAAACGGTGTAATCCTGCAGCGTTTAGAAGATGCCGTAACAGGCAGACAGACTTTTAATACCGAATGGAAAACCAGCCGAGTAATTTGGAAAGCCGGTTTATTAAACATACAGGAAGCGATTCCGTACATTATTAAATTAGCATCAAAAGGAGATGATTTACAAACCTATTCGGCTATCTGGGCTTTAATAAAACTAAAAGCAGTTGCTGGTAAAGAAGTTTTTAAATCTAACGCTTTTCAGGGAAGACAAAAAGAATATATAAAAAACCTGGCTCATGAGGGGGTATTAGAAATCTTAAAAGAAGCTGAATTACAACAACATATCGAATCACTCCTGGAGACGATACCTCAGGAAGCAAAGTACTATATTGACAAAAAAGATTTTGATGCCCTAATTCATTTTCTAAAAGAGGAATTAGAAAATAATGCGATTACCTATCTGACCACTTTGTATTTAGTTTCTAAGTTTGATGCGAAACTACATGAAATTGTTGTATTTTTATTAGAAGCAGTTCCTTTTAAACCGCCTTATTTTAAGCATGTAAGGGCTATTTACAAACTAGCTCATTTACGAAATGATGCAGAGGCAATTGCCGTCCTAGCCTACCGTTTTGAAAATGAAAATCCAATGTTTACACGAACAGTTTCATTAGAAAGTGACTACGCTAACTCACAATTCATTTTCTCTTTAAATGAAAGAGTAAACATCGGTAAAGAACTTCGCAGTAAAGACAGTAAAATTGCATTTTCTAACTTTACTAAACTTTATTTTCAGAAAAACAGCCTTACTTTTTTGAAAGAAATGCATGCAACAGAGGATGCCAAAAAATACCTCAAATTTGCCGTTTCCATTTTATCAAAATACACCGAAGACGATTATACCAAAGCCGACAAATCACCTGTAAATATGTATGGTCAGTACAATTATAATGACAAAAGATACTATTATACTGTAATAGATTATCCGGAGTGTTCTAATCTGGCTTTGCTGTCAACCATTTTATTTGGAAATGATAAAACCCGAATTTTAAATTCGAAAATGAAGTTTATTTTGGGGCAGGAAGTTTTTTCCAGTAAAAATTATTATTATTCCGAAAATGATCCAACCAGAATAATAGACCGTAAACCAACCCAACAAACAAACAGAAATACCAATCAAAGTTCCAGCTCTGTTCTGGATGTGGCAAAAAAAGCCTTTGCTACTTTTTTTGGTAAAAAAGAAGAAAAAAAGACTCAATCACTGATAGTTTCCCTAGAAGAAAAACCCATCCAAAATGATAATCAAGATCGCTTAGAATTATTCCCGGAACATTGGGATGCTTTTCCGGAAGCTTATATTCAGCTGATTATGGAAGCGCAGATGAATATCATACATGAGTTTGCTTATAATAATCTAAAAGTCAGAAGCGATTTTAATACTCTGATCAATCGTTTTGATGAAACCAGCATTTTAAATTTGCTGAATAGTGATTTTGCTATTCCAAACTATTTAGGATTTGAAACCATACGCCTCAAAAATGACACACTCGTTTCTCAGGCTGGTTTTGTTGCCAATGTGCTGAATTCTAAAACAGAGGTTGCACGAAATTGGGCAAAAAAACAGATTGAATCTAATACAGCATTATTTCTAAACGATATTGAGGCTGTTGTAAAAATCTTTTTTAACGAGATTCCGGGTTTAAAAAACTGGATAAAAAACACTTTAGAAAACTTTGTATTTACTGAAGATAAAGCCAAAGTCATTACCGGAAAAGTAATTATTGAGCTGCTTTTACTTGAAGAATCCACTGCTAACAATACCTTAGCAGCACTTGCAATAAACAGGCTTAAAACAATAGCAACATCGCATCTGGAACAATTAAGCTGGGATATTGTGGCACGTTTAATTGCCTCTGATTTAAAAACGAACAACTTATTAGCCAGTAGTATTTTAATTTTGAAATCTAAAAAAGTAGCGTCACAGGAAATTCCGTTTTCGCTTATTGCCCTTTTTCTGCAAGATGATAATTTCGAAATTAGACAAAATGGCATCCTGCTTTTACATCAATATCAGGAAGATTATTTATTAGCCAATACGGAAACTTTATTAGAGTTATTACAAAATGAATATTCTGATGTCATTACGGCTGTTCTCGATCGCATTGTTCAATTAGGAAAATCAAATTCAGGCATACTTGACGCTGCCCTTCGCAGCAATGTTTATGCCCTGATTAGAAAAGAAAAATTTGGAGGTGCCCATATAATATTCAAAAAATTCACACTCGAACAAACTGCAATTCAATGGAATACAGCCTTAAATCCTCGTGACATCATCAAATTAATTTATGCCAATTACAGAGAAAGCCAGTTAACCGGATACGAAATATTGAAACAATATTCCCGTACTTCTGAATTTACAATTCTGCAGATTATCGCATTAGCAAACCACGAAATCCTGGCTGTAAGACAATGGTCATGGAATTATTTTATAGCCAATAAAGAACGAATTCGTACAGAGAGAAATAATGCGCTTACTCTGTTAGAAACCACTTGGGACGATACCAGGGCATTTGCATTTCATTTCTTTAAAACCGAATTTGTCGAGACCGACTGGGATTTAGAATGCCTGATCAGCATTGCAGATTCTGTCTTGCCCGCCGTTGAACAATTTGGAAAAGAAATGATTACACAACATTTTAATCCGGAAGACGGTATAACTTATTTAACAAAGTTAAGCCAGCATCCAAGCGTAAACATGCAGCTTTTTGTGACCAATTACCTCAACACTTACGCTGTAGATAATCTGCCAAAACTAAAAGAACTTACTTTTTATTTCCGTTCTGTACTGACACGAGTGCACAAAGCCAGAATTGCCAAACAACGCATTTTTCAGTTTTTACACCAGGAAGGAAAGAAAAATGAAGAAGCAGCTCTTTTTGTAACAGAAATTATGAATGACATTTCGGCTACTGTGGCTATACAGGATAAGGCAAGCTGTATCACTATTCTGACCGATTTAAAAACGCTTTATCCGCAATTGCATACCCATTTAATCCTTAAAAACTAAGTTATGTTATTTGATTATAAATATAACGGCAGCACGATTGTAAATAACACTTCTAATAGTACCAGCATGAGTTTTTCGCCGGATACTTTGCGGGAACCGACTTTTTTTGTTGGAAAACTCAATCAAAAAATAGCTTTTAGAGAGGCCATGTCTGCACTTCATGATGTCGTGATTTCAGATTTGCGTTTTTTTCCAAAAGATAAAGAACAATATAAACTATGGGCAGCTGAGCAGGAGAAAATCTGGCTGAGTGAATATATGGCCGATTTTCAAATCGAAAATGTACGGGCTCGCATTCAGGAACTAAAAGAAGAATTACGTGCTGTTCATAAAGAAAAAGCAACCGTAATGGGACCTTTTAACAAAGCTAAATCTGCCTATTTCGATTATCTATACAAAAATGATAAAGATGCCTGGTATGTTCTGGATCCTGTAATTACCGTTCATCCCGATGAAGTTTTTTTTGAATGTTTCAGCAAAGACGAATCGTCTTACGGTAAATTAAGCTGTAATTATAATGTGTTTACAGAAATCAGCGACTTTAAATGTGGGACAACCAATATTGATTATTCTGAAGGACTCTATAATGAATTTCAGAAAATAAGAAATTACAAAGAAACCGAGTTTAAGATTGATCCTTCTGGTTTTGAAGCTAAAACAACCAACGAAGAAGTTTACAAAGAAGTAAAAATAGAGCTGCCAGATTCCTGGGTTAGAGGATTTCTGCAGGTAAGTTCTGCAATGACGTTACCAGCAACAGTGCTTGATTTACATCCCATGGATATTTTTAGTTTGTGTCAGTATTTAAGACGTTTTAAAGAGAAGAAAGGACCGAGAGCTTTACGTTTTATACTCGAACCGGACAAACCTATAAAAGTGGTATTTGAACCTGCTTATGACGAATTAACGTTTCACCGCTCTCTTTTTCAGGGAAATGAAGCTAAAACAATCCGCATTTGGGGAAGACGCCGGTTATTGATCCTCGAAAGATTAATTCCTGTTGCACAAAATTTTAAAGTCGTATTATTAGGATCCGGACTACCATCGTTTTTTATTGCAGATCTTGGTGATATGTCGTATACATTAGGATTATCTGGCTGGACAAAAAATGACTGGAGCACAGCAGGAAATTTTGATTTGATGGCGCCAAGAACCAATGTAGATTTGTTTACGCAGGAAAAAGTTTTTGATGCCTTAAAAGAAAATTGGTTTGATACCTCTGCCAATCTGGCTAAAAAACTACAGCTTGATCCATCGGTAATTTCGGCATCCCTGACTGCTTACACTCAGGCAGGACGTGTTATTTACGATTTAAATTTAGGTTTATACCGTGTCCGGGAATTAACTCAGGAACCACTAAACATGAAAGCATTACGTTTTGCAAGTCCGCAGGAAGAAGTCGCCAATGGTTACATCACGCAAAACCGTGTCAAAATTGAAACAACGGTAAAAGGCGAACAATTACAGATCAAAGGAAAAGTAAACGACAACTATTTTACTTATACGACTTTGGCCGTTTTAGACAAAGACAACCGACTGATTGAGGGCAATTGTGAATGTTCTTTCTACAAATCCAATCAATTGCGAAAAGGCCCTTGCGAACATATTCTGGCTACCAGAATGGCATTGCATATCAAATAACCCTTCAAAATGTAAACAGCCATTTCAATACTGAAACGGCTGTTTCTATTTTACAAACTGCAAACATTACTTTTTCAGCTTCAGTTTATACTTCATCACATCTTTCAGCATTGACTTATTTTCTTTATTAAAATGAAGCAATTCTGAAGCTATATCCGGATTTTTATCAATCCTGCCTGCTGCTATTTCGTAAGCCATATTTTTGATCATCTCTTCAAGCTCTTCGTATTTAGTAAATTCATGTTTTAATAAGTGAAAAAAAACCGCCACATTAGTCTCAGCAACATCATTCTGATAAACACTTTGAATTGCCATTGATAATTCTTGTGCCTAATTAGTATTTGCAAAATAGTTATTGAGGCATTTTCCGGCATCTTTGTTAGCCCTCCAGCCCTCCATCAACAAATCCTGAGCCTGACTGCAATCCCCTATTTTATTTTTATAAACCAATGAAGCTTTTACGTATTGGAAATTCGTTTTATAATTTTCAATTACTTTTTCAAAATACTTATTTGCTTTTACTTTATCATTTAAAATGACATACAAATCTCCTACCTTTTCATCTTCATTAAGCTCTTTGTACAATGCAATTGCCTCCTTATACGCATGACCTTTTTCATTACATTCTGCCGCTTTGTTTTTGTTACGAAGGTATTTTAAATAAACAGCTCCGGCTTAACTTATAGTGAAGCTTTTTCACAAATATATCATTAAATCTAAACTTTGTTAAAATATTATTTATGCCTAAAATCACCACAATTTGGTTTATGCTTTGGTAAAAAGAGAAACCGCAAATACACAAATATCTGCAGTTCCTTCTGTCGCTATCACTTTTGTAAATGATCGCTGGTAACAAAAAACAATTCTAATTCTTTAAACACCAATGCAAAATCTTAGCAATATTTTTAGCATCATCAATTCCGCGGTGATGCGTTCCCTCCAACGGAATATTCAACAGATGCAAAGCACCGTTCATTCCGGTTGGTTTCTTTAAACCGAATTTCTCGGCAAACCATGTTTTTACATTAATATGCTCATCACCCATGGGATACGGAATTCCAAAAGATTTACATTGTTTCTGCAACATATTCAGGTCGTACTGACCGTAACTTGCCCAAGTATATAAATCGGGTTGGTATTCATCTGTTAATTGATTAATGGCATCTTCAAAACTTACTCCGTTTTTATCAAGTAAATCCTGTGTAATGGTGGTAAGTTCCGTACAAAACAAACTCACCGTTGAGCGTTGCGGCTTTATGAGAATACCTATGTTTTGGGTAATCTCTCCAGTTTCAGCATCCAAGACCGCTAATCCAATCTCAATAATTTCATTTTGTTGCCCTTTCGGGACTTCGCTCTGCCAGCATGTGGCCTCTAAATCGATAATAATAATTTTATCTGTAGTTTTCATTTTTGTTTAAATTTTAATAATTAATTTTTTAAAACCACCAGCCTTTTAAACTGGCGGTTATCCTCATTTAACGAAATCTTTTAGCTAATTGATCATCTTTTAGTTTTAATCATGATTCCCCAAAATCAGTAATTGGTACAACTCCATCTTTTCAATCTCTAAAATAATTTTGTCTTCCTCCTTCAATCCATTTTCAATAACTCCTGTCAGCGTTTATTCTTCCCTTATTTCCTGAGCAAAGATTCCTATATAACTGCGCAATTATTTTGCGTAGTTGCATTTTTTATTAAACTCAGTTGTTGATCCATTCTATAATACTCGAGACAAACCTCTCTCACAGCCTCATATCGGATAATATTCGGAATATGATTTATTTCTGACAGATAGGTTCAGTAGTGGCGGTAAATTCGCTTTCCCATTCTCTTGTAAAACGATGTTTGTTTTCGTAACAATGCCAGTTTCCCTGTTTTGCAACAGTATCTTCTGCTACGGTTACAGATGCGCCTGCACTTATAGTTTTAGCCTCTCACAAAGTCTTTTACACTTTAATAGTCATAAACTCTTCTTTAATTAAGCATATCACTTGGTTATTGATGCTTTTATTAATGCTTTTTTGTTCTTCTTTTTCCAAAACATCAAAAGCGGTTGGGTTGTCTTTTTTAAAATCAGTAATAATATCTTGTGATAACAATCCTACCAATTTCCCCATTAATTTTGGCTGAAATTCTCCATCTTTACTCAACACATTATACAATCTGTTGGTTGTAATATAGTTTTGAATATGCTCCCAAACACTTTGCGCTTCTCCTGAAAAATAAACTTCTTTATGTTCTTTTTTAAGCTTGTTGTTTTTACCTACCTCTGCCCATTTTTGATTCTTATTTTTCAAAATTACTCGTGATCCATTTCCAAAATACTTAGGAACATTAGGTTTAATAATAACTCCTTCACAAATATTATTTTCTAATTGAGGAAAACCCAACCAACCTGGTATCAAGGAATTAAACTCATTTGGATAACGAAATACTTCTTCTAAAGTCCCTTTAAACAAGGTCTTTGCATAAAAGAAACCTATTTTTTCAAACACACTATTTGCCGAATCAACGGTTAAATAATGCGTACCATTTACTTTAATGTCAAAAGCATAAAAATCGTTTTCCGGACAATAGTCTACTCCTTTTTGTACTTTGATAGCGTTTTTTGCTACGGGTACTTCTTTATGATTGTAATTCCCACCAAACAATTCCCCAAAAATGACAATAAATTGGGTTTCCTGAAATTCTGATTGTACGGTTTTAAAAGCTTCCAAAACTTTTTCTTTATAACGTTTTGCTACTTCATGAGCATTGTAAAAAGTCTCTTCTTCACTAACGAAATCAGTTCGCTTTGCAATTTTAATTGTTTCTCCATCAGTGTAGAAAGAGAAGTTAGCACCATGAACTTTTTCTTGTACGATATAGGTTTCTTTTTCAAAACCATGCATGATAATTTGTTCCAAAACTTGTCTTTGGTGTGTATTTTCTATTGAATTATATTTTCTAAATTCCATTTTTCTATTTTTTACTTTTATTGTTTATTTTGGATATCTCTCCGAGTGCGAAGCGTATCAAGAAACATTCTTCTAAAAATGACTATCGATACTTTTTTTGAAATTGCTTTCGAATTCTTAAAAAAACTCGAACTGACACTCTCCTAATCACTAATAACTCTTTACTAATTAGTATTATTCATTAAGCACTACTTCCAATCGCTTAATACCAAAATCAGATTTTCTTAACTTACACATTCTGCCATCTAGTTTGTGATGGAAAACAATACCTTCCATATCTGTTTCATCACTCATTAAGAAGGCTTTTAAATCTTCAAAGGCAACACTTTCCAGATCGATTATTTCAGAACCATGTTTTACCAATTGATGTGTTACTAATCTTTCCGGGTTACCTTGTACTTTGGGACCGCATAACTCGTAAGTTCCGTCTGTTTTGATTACTAAATTATCAAAACCTTCAAAGAAAAATTGATCTTCCGATTTTGTGCGATCGCATTTTAACCAGTGCGGGTGGTGTCCGGAAATTAAATCTGCTTCCTGACACGGAATTGCGCCTGACGGAATTTTTCTTCCTTTTTTGGCATCAAATCTCTTAAACAACTCTCCTTCAATAATAGCAACTGCCGTACCATCAAATTTTCTTGTCGCAATGGCTTCTCCATTTATTACCCAGGCATTTTCTGCATTTATTTTATTTACTACTCTTGCCAAATTTTTTGGATCTTTAGCAAACAAGGTGCTGATCTTTTTCATTTTAAATTTCTTAAAATTAAACTTCATTTTTGTACAGGAAGGGAGACTTGAACACTCAGAAAACAAATCCTAAATCTGCCATTTCACCATTCCTGTATTTGTCTGGGAAGCATTAAGGTGTTCACGAATGCAAAGCATTTAGAACCTGCTGCCTCCCGCATCCAAGGCGGGTATACAAGCACCGTTATCTTCCCCGGTTTGGGTGTTTTCAGGAATCGAACCCTTTTCTTCGGATTCACTGCCCGAGGTTTTACCAGATAAACTAAAAACACCATTTGCGGCTCATACGGGAGTCGAACCCGTTTCTCCCGAGAGACAGTCGGGAAGGTTAGCCAGTAACCCCAATGAGCCTGTTCTTTCTAGAGAACATTTTTTTGATTTTGGAAGGGTTCGAACCTTCAGCCTCCTGGGTAGTATCCAATTGCTCTGCCAATTGAGCTACAAAATCATTTTATTTTTCGGGCATAAAAAAAGCACCCGGTTAAAGGTGCTACATAAGATATAATAAGATATACGTATCCTATTGCCTGTATTCATGCACCTGTGCTGTAAAACATCCGTGATCTAATCCCGGTGTTTGCAGTTCTACGCTATATATTTTATAATTGAAATTCATTTTATATGCTGTATTATATTTTGAAATCTCTTTATGATATTGAAATTCTTTTTTCAGATTTTCTTCGGCAAAGATAAAGTCGAAAAAATCAATTATCCAAATCTTTTTTGAATTTATTTTGTTGATTATTAGTATTTTATAATAAAAATAGCGGTAAAAATCCCTGTCCGCATTCTTTGGCAGATTCTGTTTTGTATCAAATGACTGTCTCTCATCAGATTACTTTTCAAGATTATATTTCAATATTTAGGTTATGCATTAAACATTTGATTCTTTATTTTTTTAATTATTTTTAGTTAGGCGTCTGTTTTAAATCATTTTTTACTTCTATTTTCTAAAATCCTGATTGGTTTCTCTTTTGCTTTTTGATTGAAAACTGTCAGAAAACAAAAAAAGCGTCTCATTTTGAGGACGCTTTTTTGTATTTATGCTGATTTTAAAACTATACTTTACACTTCAATTTCATAAAAAATACTATCACATCCTGAGATCTCAGCCGGAAGAAATCCTTCTAAACGATCGTACTTTGGTTGTATTGACATGATAGTTGTTTTTATTTATTGTTATATTTCGAGTGCAAATATAGTTTTTATTACCTTATTTTAACAATTATTTATGAAAATTTAAAAATGGTACACGTTAAGAGCTAATTTAAGCATACGTTTTATCAATCTGTGTCAAAATTGTCGGATCCTGAATTTCATTATCTTTTGCCAGCAATAAAACCTTAGACATTACCTCTGCCGATTTTGGATCATCATCGGCAAACGGAAGAAACAAACGTCCGCGGTGTTGTGAATGAACCGGAAGAATCGACAGGTATTTTCCCGGCATTTGATGAACAACTGCGCTTCCTAAATGAACACTGTAATTGGCAAGTTCTCCTTTTATAAGGGCATGTTTTTCCTGGATTTCGACATTCTTTATTTTAAACAAACGCAATGTTTCTCTTAATAAAACGGTCCTCATTTCGATTGACGAATGACTTGCTTCAGGATCAACGCCACCAACATGGGCAATGCTTACCACCAAATCAATATCCCGCATGACTTCTGAGAAAATACGCGGATTGATATCTTCAAACGGAATGTTTTTATAGTCTTTTAAAGAATGAAATTCAATCGTTTCCAAAGTCGGACTTTCTACATCTGCCGGTGAGAACCAGTCTGCCATAGCGTACATTTTTACCTGATACCCTTCTTTATGGAAAACTTTCTGCAATCCTTCTTCATAATCAACTTTCCATCCCCTGTTTTTCAGTAAAGCCAACGTTTGTTTCGGCTGTACCTGATGTCCTGCGTAACGTCTTGAAATAGCTTTTTCGTTTAACTCATCTGCAGTCGGGATATATAATTCCCTAAAAATTTGCTTAAAGGGCTGCTGCAATTTATTATCAAAACAATACGACTGAAAATCGATCCAGACGTCGTTTTTATGCAAGTCAAAACAATGTGCAATCCTGAAAGTCTGCTTTTCGTTCAAATACAAAACTTCTCCCAGAGCCGAAATGAGGTTTCCATCTACATAAAAACCAATTTGATTATCATTTGATATAAAAACCAGTTTCTCCAGATGTTTCGAAATAATCGGATGCTCAAAAAGATTTTGCATTTCTGAGAATAAAAATTCGTCTCCGCGAATCATACTTTCTTCGAGACCTTTTCTGGATCTTGCCCATTGCTCGCGCATTGTTTTTCTATAATCTGTGAGTTCCAGTATGGCTTTTTCTTTCTTGTATTTTGGCGGAATCGCTTTTAATTCCTTGTCT
Source organism: Flavobacterium cheongpyeongense (assembly GCF_003202435.1). Lineage (GTDB taxonomy): Bacteria > Bacteroidota > Bacteroidia > Flavobacteriales > Flavobacteriaceae > Flavobacterium > Flavobacterium cheongpyeongense. The sequence goes on along the minus strand of NZ_QJHK01000001.1, from coordinate 364,090 downwards.
CCTTTCAGCGTTACCAGATCTGCTTTTCCATCGTTATTGATGACCAGTTTTATAATTACATCATCAAGTCTGACTTCCGTTTCTTTGGATAAAATATTCTGTACCTGTTTGGTTTCCATCGCCCATGTTAAACGCACAGGATCCGGATAACCGGCATTTCTGGCCAGATTTTCGAGTGCTACCCTTATTGCAAGTGCTTCGCTGGTTTGTTTCATCGAGCCAAATTCCCGGCTTTCTTTTTTAAACTGCTGCAGGTATTCGTAACGCGACAAAATATCTTTTTCAGGACTGGTTTTACTCAACGGAACCAATCCGTAAACTCTTAGGTAATCCTGATCTCGTTTGTCTTTTACTTTTGTGGTAACTTCCCTGATTTTTAAATCGCCTGTCAACGTGCTTGCGTATAACTTTGCTCTTCGCTGACCGTTACCATCTGTTATGTATTTTGAGGACTCGTAAAGAATTTCCCATTTGGCTTTTCCTAATTTTTTATAGGCCGATGTAAACCAGTCTTTGTCAACAGCACCGTCTTTAAAATCCTGAATGTCCAAAGCTGAATATTTTGCTGCTTCACTTTCTAATTCTGCATTTACGCTTCCGTAGGCTGCAGTTTTGGTATGTGCATGAAGCCACCAGATTCCTTCATCAAGTCCGTTCCAGTCGAGGTAATTGCTGATAAATTGCTGCCATTGTGGTGCATAAATTGCTGCCTGAATTAACCTTTCTTCTGATATTTTCGCTTTTTTAATGGATTCATTAAAAAGTTCCTGAGTGTCTGATCTGAGCGGAAAGCATCTTTTTAATAAATAGCTAAACAATTTTTGTTTAGTCAAATCGGTATAATTCCAGGAATAAATATAGCCTTTGTATACACTCGCTTTTCCAAGTGCTGTAAGCAATTCGACCAGACGACTGATGCCAAAAATCTTCTCGAAGCTCTGCACCAAATGCGTAACCGGGGTATTTGAATCGCCTCTTTTGACTTCGATATCCAAAAAGGTTTCGCGAATTTTATCGATCATCGGAACCAAAAACGGAAACCTCTCCAATAATGCTTCACCCGCAACGTGCCTGTGCTGTTTTTTGTTTTCGCTGGTTAAAGTAGAGATTCTGTCACTTTCGAGAATCCCTTCATAAAGTTCTCCTTCTGTAATTGCATTTTGCTCAAAAGCGGCACAATACAAATACAATAGCGGTTTATTGTACGTACTATTGTGCTGCAATCCGTTTAATTGTCTCCATCTGTACAGGTTCCAGACTTTTATATTTTGCTCTTTGGTTAGATTTTCGACATTAATTGCATTCAGATAAATATCAAAAAAGTGCTGATTCTGCCAGCCGTTTCCGTTATTGGTATTATAATAATACTCGTCTTTTCCGGGTTTGTATTCAAATTCCAGAATCGATTTTGGCAGATCGGCATATAAGGCACTACAGGCATCGATTAAGAAATCGGTTTTTTCGTTAAACGAATATTTTTGCTGTAAAGCATTCAGGATTTGCAGAATCGCATTGTCCCAGTCGTAACCATTTTTTTTCTGATGTGGCAATAATTCTTTATAATAAAAAACATGTTTCTCCAGAAAATCACGAAAAACCTTTCGGTCACAACTGCTGATTAAGGTTAAAAGAAACAAATCTCTTTCTGCCAGTCCCGAGTTCTCAAACCAGCCCGACCAAACTTCGTACAACGGATAATTTGTGGCTGCAATTTGGGCATTTTCCTCTTTTAGATATTTAATCCGTCTAAAAGTATTTCCCAATAACAGTGTTATTTTGCTATTGTCATAATTCTCGACTTCGTATTCATAATTGCTGTTTTCGTGATAGCATTTGTAGAGCTTATCGATTTCTTTTTTAATATGCGGCATGGGTTTCGAAAAACCATATTGTGCTGTTTTTACTGCTTTTGCATACAACGAATCGGCTTCCGGTTTTGGCAGGTCGTAAGGCGAAATTTCGTTTGGCGTATAGAAACCGTATCCGTTTTCGGCACTTAAAATGTCTTTCTTTTTCTCTGGTTCTAACTGCTCCAGGAATTTGGTTTCTTTCTCTGTAATTTTTGGTTTGGCCAAATATTCCTTTACCCAGTCGTTTACTTTATCCGTAAGTTTATTGTTTTTTTGCAACTGCAGCATTACATCTAAAACTGACATACGCTGTTCCAGATCGCCTTTTTCTAAAGTCTGATTGACGAAGTTTTCGATTTTAGAATCTTCCTGTTTTAAAATAATGGCAATCAGGTTTTTCTTTAAAGTCGAATTTTTACGTTTGAACAATTCCTGAAAAATCTCTAATGCTGTTTCTGAGAGCACTACCCGATTCAAAACATTTATTGCCGAAGCTACCAAAGATTCTCCTCTGTCTTTTAAAATGCGAAGTGCAAAATCCCTTTGGAAGTCGGTTGGAATTTTTTCTTCGTTTCCGTTATTGTTTTTCATCGAATAATACGAATAGCTGTAGAAATTACCGAGAATTTCTCTTGTCAGGTTCTCTCTTAACGTCAACGACAAACTTTCGAATTTACGTAAAACCAGTTCCAGTCGCTCGTTGCTATCGCCAATTAAGTAAATAGCAGCAGCATAAAGCGAATCTCTTTCGAACTTTACGGTAAGCCAGGAAAATACTTTGCTTTCAAAAACTTTCTCTTTTTCGGTTATCGCTTCCGCTAAAGTGTAGACCTTCTCAAAAAACTGTGGATAATCCGGATTTTCGATGTAAAATTTAGATTTTGAATTGGCGTTTAACAAAGCATTCATTTGGGGTAATATAAAGGCCAGAACCTGAAGATTCTCATGCTCTAAAGCTTTAAAAAACAGTGGCATTTCGATATACGGATCTCCTGTTTCTCCTGCAAATTTCAGTGCGAGGCATTTTTTTTCGACCGAACCGTTTTCTAATAATTCATGCAGGTACGGAACTGTTTTTTCGACATCAAAAACGCCCTGTACCCAAAGTGCCATATATACCTCGTTGTTGTTTTTGCTCAGAATAGCTTTGGCAATCGAATCCGGATTGGCAAAATATCCGGCTGCAAGCTGCAGTATGTTCCTTACCGTGGTTTCTTTTTCAGATTCCCAGCCCAAACCTGTCCACGTATCAATTGCGCGTACTACCGATGAGAAACGGGTTAGTTTGTTTTCTAAAATCACATTCATCATATAGTGCAGTGCGCCAATACTTGTTTCGTCAAGCGCTTCCAGCACCGTTTGTCGCAAGCCTTCCTGTCTTTGTGCCGCCAGCAATAATTTTTCGACCAGCTCCCAGCATTCTTTTTTCTCCGTGTTTAAAAGTGCTTTGATGATATTTCGTGATACTTTTCCTCTTGGGTCTTTGTTGAAAATAATAGCTTCAAACAGCTGAAAAAGCCCTTCTTTTCCCTGTTCCAGTGCCGAAGACCAAAGCCTGAACTGATTCACGGGATTGTGCAACTCGGTATCGTACCGAATCTGGTCTTCGATACTTAAATCATAATAACTGCTGTTTTGATAATTGTAAATACTGGGACCGCCCAAAAGCGAGCGTAAAAAATTAACCTGGTTCACCAATAAAAAGCGGGCATTGTTGGGCGCTCTGAAAGAACGTCTGGCATATCCGTCCTGATACATTTTCTTCGGCAGGCGGTTCCAGGCATCTTTTACATACGCCGCACTTTCTGCACCAAAAAAGTAAACCAGCAGCTCGTAGTAATTTTTATCTTCCCACAGCTCTGTTTTGACGTATTTCTCAAATTCAGTATAATCCTTAGAACCCAGCGCAATATACACTCCGGCATAGTTGTCGTTGAGTTTTAGTAAAAGAAGACCCAATTCAGCCACCTCTTTTTTGAGTTTGCTTTTAGACAACAGCTGCGAAATAAGACCTGTATTTGCTATTGCTGCCAATTCCTTTTTAAACCTCTTAATCGGGTTTTCTACTTTTTTACTTCCGAGTATATCTTCGATTGTCATGTGTATTATTTAAGATTATAAATTATATCATTTTAGATTATACAACATCAAATATGATATAATTTGAATTTGTAATTGTAATTTGCCATTGCCTTTTGAAATTGTTTTTTTGAATTTGTTTTTTTGAATTTGTTTTTTTGAATTTGAATACTACCAATAACTCCCTGCCAAAAAGGTAAGCCTGATAAACGTGAGTGGTTTGTTTTCTTCGAGGTCGATTTCCTGATGCAACGTTTCCAGCTGATCGTCGCCGTAAAAGATGGCATACATTCCGTCTTCGAAAGCCTGGAGGGCGGTTTCCTGCGCTTTTGCCAGATCCACTTTATTGTGGTTGTAAAGAGCTCCAAAACCTGCTTTTCCGGTATCAGTAAGAAGGGGCAAATAGTTTTCTTTGGGAAGGTGTATTTTGTCTTGGTCTTCAAATTCAAACGACGATGCATGAAACAATTGTACCTGATGATCTACAATCGATTCTATGAGCTTTTGCGTGGTAATGACAGGATTTTCTATCGCCAGCGCTATACTTTTTTCCTGCAGGAGCGGATGTTTTTTTCCTAATTGTTTAACTGAGATGCTTATATTCATTAATGTCAGCTTTTATTTTGAAATGGTAAAGTAAGAATTTTAGAGTAATTTTTCCTTAAAATAATGTCTTTTTAATGTTAAAAAAATATTAGAAGTAAACTCTTCTGCGTAATTATTTTCAACACATAGAAACATAGTCTTTCCTTACGTTTAAAGGCGTTTCACTATTTTAAATTCACATAGTTTAGCTATTTTCAAAGTTTGTTTTCATGGAATTTGTCATTTCGACGTAAGGAGAAATCTTCGCAAGTAGCTCTACAAAGATTGGCAATATGCGCTAATGACAAGATTCTGTAGAATATGCCTATATTATGTACAGAAATTTATTTCTTATAAAATTAAAAAACTATTTCAAAAAAATACCCCGCCAATTGGTATTTGCGGGGTTTGGGTTTTTATTCGAATGATTTAGATTCTTTTCTTCTTTACTTTAGAAGTACTATTTTCACTAAGCCATTTTGCTTGTGCTCTTGCTTGCTCTAAAGTGACTCCTTTCTGTTTGGATATTTGCTCCATGCTTAACCTGGCTCTTTCCTGAAATGGTATTTTGTAGTTCATGTTTCATGAAGTCAAAGTTCAAAGACAAGAATAATCTTATTTATACAATTCTTCCCTGATTTCAATCAAAGTCTGAATAGCTTTATGCTCATTTGGTCTTTCAGGTAAAGTTGATGTCTGATAATGATTTTCGATTGAAGCTATTAGATTATCTGCCATTTGAAGTAAATCATCGTATTCTTTATTTCCGGCTTTGATGTCCAGAAGTTCCTCGCGGTTTTGAACCCTGATATTTAATTTTCCGGTTGACAGAATCTGCTCAGCGGTTTGCAAAAGCCTGATGGTGTGCATCATGTTTTTGCTGTCGTAATTTTTGCCGTGCTGCTGATTGGTATTGTAGCGGTCTTCGTTGCGTTTTTCGATCCAGTTCCAGTACTCGGTGTATTCTTTGCAATATTTGGAATAGCCATCCTGATTGCAAGACAAATAACCGATTGGTTTTTCACCTTTTGGAATCGATGAAAGCGAAACTTCATTGGAGTTTTCTTTCTGAATAATGCCTTTGTAACCTATGGTCTTATTTTCGTCGTAAAACATCGCAAACATTCCTTTTGAATTGGGCAAATCGACCAAACCAATTTGTTCCTGCTTTAAATTCTTTTCCGTTAGAAATTCTAATACCGAAACGGTTTTATAATCTTCTAAAACATAACAAAAATCCAAAAGGCTTTTCTTTTCCTTTGGCAGCGGATTTACGATTTTCTTGTTTAAACCTCTCGCCTTTTTGATTTGCGTTACGGCATAACCCGCAAAAGAATCTTTGCAGAGTTTAGATAGAAAATCTTTTAGTTGCAAATGCTCCATTAAAGGATGTTTGTACAAAATACAATCCTCAGGCGAAGCCAGAATTTCGAGAATATTAGGATTGTTTTTAAGTAACAATTCTACAAAACGACCAATCTCGTAATACACCTCATCATTGGTTTCATTACTGATTTGCGGAATATACTCCAAACCGTAAAATTGTTCTTTAGGCAAATAATAAACACCTTTTATATCGGTATCTGATGTGGGCGTATTTAACCCAAAAGATTTACTTCCTGAAATGACTTCGAAAAGAATTAGATTTTGGGATTTTAGGTTTTGGATGGTCATTTAAACTTTTATAATATTTTATCTAACTAAGATATTTACTTTAAATTTCAATCCTCTTGATAAAGTTGTGGAACTTTATGAACGTTTGGTTCAGGCTGAAAAAGATAAGGTTGAGTATTTAGAGAAGTTGTTGAAATTGAAATAGGAATTTTCTTTTTCTTTTATATAGAATAGAATTGGAAAAGCGCAAACTTTTTAAAAGGAGTTTGCGCTTTTTAGTTTTATTCAAATGTACAATGAAAAAAATTATTACTATTGGTATATTAATTCTTTAATTTACATAATACAAACCTTAATATATTGCTTAACTACAAATTGAAATAATACATATTTTGACTATGGAAATACTATTTTTATATATAGATGATTATAAAATCCTTAAAGAGGCAAACATAAATTTTGGAGGTGAATATCTATTCGAATATTCTAAGAAAACAAATAAATTATCGTATATAATTAATAAAAATTATATTGAAGGATTTTACAGTTTAGATGATAGTCAAGGAATAACAAATTATTCATATTTAGTTGGTAATAACGGAGCTGGAAAAAGTACAACTTTAGAATTTATAAAAGAAAATCTGGTTCAGGGCAGTAATCTTCGCAGTGAAGCAATCATCATCTATAAGATCAATAATGGTTTTAAAATAGAAACAACCTTTAGCATCAAAACTGATTTTAACTTTGCATCCCCAATAAAAAAACTAACCAAACCTAAATCTCAATTAGATTCAGGTTTCGATTTCGGTTATTCATTACGAGGTATTGAAAATTTAGATATAATTTTCTTTTCAAATATTTTTGATGGTAAAATTGAAGGAGGTCTAAAAGGTCTTCATAATATATCTACAAATTGTCTGATAATTGATGATTATAAGTTTTATGTTGAGCAAAAATTAATTAAACCAAATGAAAACCCCATAAACATTCATATCTCAGAAGAAGTATATCGGCAATTTAATTTTCTCACTTCTCAATTTAAAGAAGATTTTAATTTATTTAATATTTCTAAAGTACTCTATCTCAAAGTCTCTTTTAACACTGAAGCAACCCTTTTAGTAGAATTTTCCGATAAAAAATTATCTTCACAATACAATTTATGGAAAGATATCCTTTTAAATCATATAATTAATTTAAGATCAGAATTAAATGACTCCTTAAAATCTTATATCTGTTTTCTTATTCTGAATTTAATTAAAGAAATATTATCATATAATAATAGCAACATTGATATTAATATTCAAATTAAACATCGTTTTCCATATAGTTCAGAAGATGGATTTTCAGATATTCTAAATCGTATATTTCAAAATATTAATGAAGAAGCAAAAAAAACTGAGACCGTTTATCATTTAATTGAATCAGATATACAAAGGACATTTGATTTTATCGAATTCATTATTGTAAATAATGAAAAATTAATTAATAGAATTGGTAGCATTAATGATCCCTCATTTTATATATCAAGTGAGGAACAAATATTGATAAAAGAAATATTTAAACTATACAATAATTCAGTAAAAATAAATCCTCATAGTTTTTTCAATTTTAGCGGATTAAGTTCTGGTGAAAGGGCAATGTTAAATATTTTTTCTAGATTTTATAAAATTATAATGGATAATAATAAATACGGAAATTTATCCAATAATGTTCTTATTTTAATGGATGAACCTGACTTATATCTTCATCCATCATGGCATAAAAAGCTTAATTACTTCTTAATTAAATATCTGCCAAAATTATTTTTTAATACTAAAATTAATTCAAATAGAAATATACAGGTAATTATTACGTCCAATTCGCCAATTCCTCTGTCTGACATCACTTCTAATAATGTTAGTTTTTTTAAAATAAGAAATATAAACTCTGAAAATGAAATAAAAGAACTTGAAATTTCAAATTTTGAAACAAATAATACTCAAACATTTGCGGAAAATATTTATAGTTTATTTAAAGATTCTTTTTTTATCGATGATGGAATGTCAGGTAATTTTTCCACTCAGAAAATTACCGAATTAATTACTTTTTTAGAAAAGGATCAAGAAAAATCTTCATTTTGGGAAAAAAATGCCCTTAGATTGATAAACATGATTGGTGAACCAATCGTTAGGAATAGTTTAAGAGAATTATATTTTAAAAAATTTCAAAACCAAATTGACGATGAAATTAAACGATTAATGAAATTAAAATCTACATAAAAATGGTTCAAATAAATGAAAAGATACTAATCGCTAATATTGTAAAGTTTGATAAAGAAATAACCATATTAAACAAAAAGCTTTACAGTAAACTTATTAATTTTAGAAAAAACCATTCACACAAATTAGATATTCAACAAACAAATTATTTAAACAAATTAATTAGAATCTTAAAAAATGAAAACTTCATTAAACTAAATAAAAAGAGTATTAAGAACTATAAAACAGCTATTGGAAAAGTTCCTACTGGCATTTTTTTTTACAAAAAGAAAAATAAAGATTTTAAGGAGGTTATCAAAACAATTTTTAATTATTCTGATTTAAGAAATGAATTTTTACCTTCATTTTTTTATTCATTAAATATAAAAGCTTGTGTCTACTGCAATGCTAATTATACTACTGCAATTGAAAAAGAAAAAAATGTATTTGAAGCTAGATTTCAATTTGATCATGTCCTTCCTAGTTCAGAATACCCTCATTTTTCAGTGTCACTAATTAATCTTGTTCCTGCTTGTTTCAAATGCAATCATAATAAATCTGATCGTCCAATAAAATTTGATTTTTATTGTGAAACTCTTCCAAAAAATGAATATACTTTTAATTTAGATAAATCAAGTGTAATTAATTTTTTTAATAGTTTCAACAACAATGATTTAAAAATTATTTTCAACGATCCATATAGAATAACGCACAAAAAAACTTCTATTGATAACAACTTTCATATAAATAAAATTTATAATGAACATAAAGATATTGCTGAAGAAATCATAATTAAGTCTTACATATACAATAATTCATATTTGGACGATTTAAAAAAATTTTACGCAGAAAAATTACCTCATAGCAAAGTACCTTTTGAAAGATTAATTTCTGGAAATTATATGACTGAAAATGATATTCTACTAAGACCTATGGCAAAATTTACGCAAGATCTATATAAAGAGATTAAGCTTTTAAAGAATGATATTAACAAAATAATAGATTAGACATTCTTAAATCCAAAAAAGCTTTTAGCATTCCTCGTCGTTTCCTCCGCCACTTTATCCAAAGTAATTCCTTTAAACTGCGCAATTGTTCCGGCAACATAGGGAAGAAATGCAGGTTCACACCTTCGTTCTTGGTATTTTTTTAAAAGGCTGTTTGGGACATTTTTCGGGAGCATAAACGGCGCATCGGTTTCAATCATCATTCGGTCCAGCGGAACGTACTGAATTACTTCTTTTAAATGCTCAAAACGTTTACTGTCTGAAATCGCTCCAGTAAAACCCAAATAGAATCCGTTGTCGAGATACGTTTTGGCTTCCTGTAAAGTTCCGGTAAAACAATGTACCACAGCTTGGGGCAGTTTTGGCAGATACTCGTTTGTAATACTCATAAAGCGGCTAAAAGCGGCTCTTTCGTGCAAAAACAAAGGTTTCTGAACTTCAATTGCCAGTTCTAATTGGGCTTTGTAGCATTCTTCCTGCTTGTTTCGGGGCGAAAAATCGCGGTCAAAATCGAGCCCGCATTCGCCTACTGAAACTACGTGTTTTTGTTTTAATAAATTCCGCAGTTTTGAAATGCTTTGTGCATCAAAACGCTGCGCATCATGCGGATGGATTCCGGCTGTCGCATATAAAACGCCCGGATACTGCCTGGCAATTTTTGATGATTCTTCGCTGTTTCTTACGCTTGTTCCGGTAAGGATCATTTTGGTTACGTCAGCATCGATTGCGTCTTGTACGATATCGTCTGTATCGTTTTGGAATTGTTTATTCGTTAAATTAATTCCGATATCTATGTATGTATTCATTTTTTACTTTTAAGATTTTGTAGAAGAAAGAAGCAAGAGACAAGACTTTACAATCTTTTTTTCTTACTCTTCTATCTTTCTTTTTTTATACTTTTTATTTTAGAGAAAAGAGCAAAGACCTACACTTACTCTAAAGTCTATTTTCTTTACTCTATTCTCTTGCTTCTTGTTTCTTGCTTCTTGCTTCTCGTTAAAAATCCCCGTAATACACCTGGAAGCAAGGTAATTTCAGATCGTTTCGCCATGTGTCAACTACCTGATTTCTATCATCCAAAACAAATTCTACAAAATATTTGTCTTTTATAAGCTCGTTATAGATTTCAGTTTTGATGATGGAATCTTTTCGGCTGTCTTTGGTTTTTCGCATAATCAGATTGTTGTATTCTATTTCGTGTTTTTGAAGAAATCGTAATGTTGGTTCTTTGTATCGGTCTTCTCTTCCGGAAACTAGGAGAATTTCATAACCGAGTTTCTTGTAATTTCTCAAAACATTCGCTACTGGATTATTGATTTCGTCTTCGTCACATTTGCTCGCATCAAAAGGGTTTCGTCCGTTCATTAAAGCAAGCGTTCCGTCAAGATCACAAATTATGGCTTTTGGCAGATTGGAGTTTTGCTCGCAGTATTCCAAATTTTTATTTACTTTTCTAATGGGTTTAAAATCAAATTTTTCTTTTGTCTTTTGCAATTGATGGTACATGCTTTCAATTACCTTTTTTGGTACTTTTCGGTCTCTTTTTTCATTTCGGATAAAAAGTTCTTCCAATGGTAAATCAAAAACTTTGAATTCAATATTGGCCATTTCAGAAAAATCATTTATTGGTTGTTTGATATATTCTGACTTTACATTACAAGTATCCAAAATCACATTCCAACCATTTGCGAGCAGCGTTTTAATCTGTCCGTTTATGATTTTAGAAATCATACTTTCTGAGGCCTGATCCAAAGTTTCCTGAAATTGCGAAAACCTGATTTCATCACGACTGATTCGCATGGTTTTGGCTTCAGTTCTCACTTTCCATTCGGCAAACGTACTTTTTCCTGATGCCGGGCAGCCGACTAATATCGTTAATGTAGGTATCTTTTTCATTTTGTGTTTTATAATCTTGGATCTAATGTTTTTTCTATTTCTTCGTTATTGATTCGCTTTAAAAGCAATAAACGCATTAAATAATTTTCGTCTCCTAAATCTTTGTACGGAATCTGAAGCATCTTCTGATTGATTTCCCAGCCGTTTATGGATTGTTCCAGTTTCTTTTTTATGTTTCTCTTATCAATATAATGATCAAAATCCTGATGGAAATTCACGCCGTAAATCATCGTCAGGTAGTTGTTATTTCTAACTTTAAAACAAGGAGGAAGATTTTTTATATAATTCTGAACTGGTTTTATCATGATTCCTTCTTCATTGTCATTGGTTAGTTTTTCGAAGAAAGAATAAATCTCTTTTAGCTTTTGTTCTTTATTAGAAGCTGTAATTTCTAAATGCAGAAAAGCATCATCGTTTACCAGTTCATACGTTAAATTGCTATTTGGCAATGTTTCATCTCCAGAAGCTGTAACTATCTTTAGGATTGTAAAAGGTTTGAAATGTATTTCGCCTTCATTTCCAAAAGTATCAATCTGATTTTTGAATACCGTTAAAGACTCTTGCTGTTTATCTAAATCCGGAATTTTTACTGCCTGTACAGCTTCATACTGACGAACAATATGCGTTTTGTATGTACTCCCAAATTCTTTTCTGGTCAATTGCTTTTTATCCAAAACATAAGTTGTAAACGATTCCTCATTTTTTACCGAAACCAATTTCTCAAGCAATCCCGAAGCTTTCAAATACTCATTATACGTTTTTAAAGCTTCATAATATCCTGCAAATTCTTTTTCGATTAATCCCGCTCCTAAAATTTTCCATGGCAATACTTCGGATGCAATTAATATTGTTTCGAAATCAGGGAAAGTACTTACCATTTTAGTATGCAGCTCTTTCAAACTATCAATAGCTTTTTCAACATCGATATGATCCATTTTAAAACCGTTTCTGGAAACAAAATAGGTTTCTTCGAGATTTCTTTTTAAGTAAATAGTGCAATAAGAACCCATGTATTTTTTTTGAACCACGAATTCGTTCACATTTTTATCTAAATAATAGTTTATGGCTTCTTCAATGCTTTCTATTTCATTTTTTGACTTGTTTTTTGGAGCTGGAGAAATAGTTGGCGAAAAGTCATTTATTTTATTTTTACAAAACCAATCGATTCTGTTTCTTACTTTATAGTCTAGCATTTTTTTACTTTTTTTGAATGATTACTGCACTTGTTGGGTAAACTCCTTTTACATAATCTCCTACTCCGTAAAAAGTTTTGGGATTTGGAAAAATTTCATTAATCAACGTTACAAACTCTGCGTTTGATAATTCAAAATCGTGATCATCGTGCCTGAATTCTTCTGTTAGTTCATAATTTACATTGAAATCCTTATCCGGTGTTGTTACGAATAAGTTTGTAAACTTTGTATTGTCACGAATCCAGATTAATATTTTTTTTGCTTCTTGGAAAGAATTGTGTTCAATAACTTCACTCAAAATAATTTGACCTTGAAAATCTTTAAGCTCTTCTAATTTTTCAACCCAAACCAAATGATCTGCTCTTTCATTAGCCTGAATTTTATCCGCAACATGTTTAAAATCTACCTCATCGTAAGCATAATATTCCTGTGCAAATCCTCTTTTATTTAATAATTTGAAATATTGTAATTCTCCACAGCCGAAATCCAGAACAGTTTCATCAAAATTGATTTTACTGCAAATAAATTCTTTTCTGGATTGATGCGTATCTGTAAAAACAAATTGTACTTCGTTGTCAAAATAAGCTTCTAATTGTGGTTTGAATTTTTCAAACTGTACTGGCGAACGCATGATTCGTTTGATAAAAAGATAAAATACAAAATACGGAATACCCGAAATATTAGTCAGCATTGTGATATGCTTTTGAATAAAATAATCATCAATAAACGTGTAAACAGCGTATCTGTTGGTAAAATGGGTAAACAATGCAATTAGCGAAAATTTCTGAATTGCTTCCCTTACCGTTGCTCCTTCAATCGTTAATTCATAGTTATTCCCAATCTTATGTTTGATTGTTATTCCGTCAATATATTTCGACAAAAGATATTTTTCGTTTTTATACCAGCCGGAATCTATAAAGAACGTAGGAACTTCAATTGTTGCTTTTTCTGTGTCAATTTGACTATACGTTTTTTCAAGCCATAGAATAAACGTTTCATTTAGACTGTTTTTTTCTTTGTACAAATGATTGAAAAATTCCGTTCCCATATTCAGTGCCAATAATGGACTGCAATAACTTTGAAAATCGATTTGATTTCCTTCTTCGGGTAAATAACTGTGTTTACCATCTAAAAACACACAATGATATTCACTAGCAGAGATCACATTTCCTATAATAATTCCGTCTTTTAATTCTTTCAAATACAGACCTTGATCTGTATTGGGGTTTTTATATAGAATATCTAAAAAGTATTTATTTTCTGATTTAAGTTTTATAATCATGACATTTATTTTTGTTTGACAAATATAGTTTTGTCACTGCGCAATTATTTTGCGTAGTATTTGTTTTTTTTGATTATTTGTCTTTATGTGCAAATGGTTTTTCGAAATTTGGTTTGATTTTTTTCCAAATTATTTCTTTGTAATCTCTATCGTGAAGCATCGAAAACAGTACGCTCGGATGCTTACAAGTTTGAAAATACAATGCTGTTTCTTTTATGGTCTCATAAATTCGATATTCTTGCTTGCATTGGTATTCAATTGCTTTGAATTGATTTTCCAAATCGGCTTTGGTTTCTTTTACCCATTCAAAAAATTCATCGGGCACGCGTTCTAGAATTTCTTCCATAGATTGATTGGTTCTAAGATATTCCCAAATGTTTTTGTTGGAAACCTGTGTTACAATTCGATGCAGACGCAAATATTCGTCGAACTTAACTTTTACCCGAAAATTATCTGCGTATTTAATTACAAAGCCTTCTTTGTTTTCCTGGTTTAGTGCTGATAAAGTTCTGATATCTTTTATTCCGTCAAACATCAGAACTATTGGAAAACCAATATCTTCCAGCGGAAATTCTGCTCCGGACTGCGTATCGATAACAGCCAGTAAAACTAATTCTTCGGCTAATCCGTAATTTAAAACAATTCGGTTTTCAGGATAAATAATTTCAAACAAATAAGTCTTATTTTTATCCAAAAGCGGCCAGGAATTAATGTATTTTCCATGGAGCATTTCATTTGCTTTATCCGACTGATCGCTGGCAAACGAGCCCCGGCTCGCCATAAATGGAACATCATTTATCCAGTACAAAATGCCAAGCGAACCGTCCATTTTATCAAACACTTCAAAAGTTGTATTAGGAAGCATTTGATTTTCTATTTCACCCAAATTAAAAAACTTAGGAAAAGGTCTGGCTACAACATTAAAATTTTTATCTAAAATTAGACCTCGGCAGCTCAACGTTATTTCGTTCCAGACTCTCTCAAATTGGGCATTTTGAGTGTAATTATAAATATACAAATCATGTTCAGGGTGTTTGTTTACCCGCACATAATTTTGCGAAATCATTTCTTTTAAAAGTGCTGTATTCATGTGTTCTAATCTTTAAAACAAAGATTCAAAATTAAGTGCGCAATAATTCTGCGTAATTATATTATATTTTATTTTCATCTTCATATTTATACTCTGCCTTTTTTTTCATTTCAAAGCTTCTGTTTCTGAGTATAATGATAAAATTGAAAAGCCATTGCTGCAAGTTTTCAAAATCAGTATTTTCTTCTCTAAAAAGATATTTTCGCAAATCAGGAAACTCAAGTGCAATCTCGTTTTTTGTATAAAGTTCTTTTCCGTCATGAAGCGAAATCGCCTGTCCTAATTGAAATGCAATTGATTTTATGCTATCCAGGTTGTTTTTATCTTTTCCGAAAGAATCAATATGTTTTAAATCTATTTTTTCTAATGCCTGAATCTTTTCTTCCAAATCGCCTTTTAAAGCGTTTTTGATTAACAACCGATATGCTGTTTTACTTAAAAAAGACAAAATCATTCGGGTGCTTCTCAAAAACTTCAAATCGATATCTCTAACCAAAATTTTTGTTATTTGATTATCAAATTTCTGACTATGATTTTGATAGGTGTAGAATAATGCATTATTCAATTCGTCTGTTGTGCCTTTGTAAACCTGGATTAAATGACCATTTTTTTGAACGGCAAGATTGGCATTGATTTGCTTTTCGGGGTAAAATGATGTTATCGGTTCACTGAGTTTTTTGGATAATGAGAGTTTTTCCAAAATCGTTTCCGGCATTTCTTCAATAAAGAAAACCAAATCGAGATCGAGAGAATTTTCAGAACCGAATATTTGATGGATTGGTGGTTTCATTTTTTAATTTTTAAATAAATTTCACTTCAACTTAAATCGATCACCATTTTCTTGTTGCCGTAATAAAATTTCATGAATTCTATTAATCTCTTCTATAATTGGTTCTATTTGATATTCTACATTGAACATTTTAAAAATATGCTTATCATAAAAATATGCTCTAAAAAATGTTCTATTATTATCTACATAAGTTATTGGTCCCACGTATTTCGGCATTACTATTCCAATTGTAAACTCTTTTAAAAAATCATCTAATCTTTCATCAAAATGTTCCATAAGATTTCGCATATCTCTATTTTTTAAAACACTTGAATCATTAACATGATAAACTTCACGTAGCTTTTCCCCTCTAATCTTATAATCCACCATATTCTTATTCTTCGGATTATTCGGAGGCCAAAAAAATCGAGAAATACCTCCTACACTAAGAATTATGTTTTGAAGCAAATCTAAAATCACATCATCGTTCTGACAATCATAATATTCACTTTCGAAAATTTTATTTAATAATTCAACATCATTAAAAATTGAACGTGTTTTAGTTAATAAAGCTTGAATATAAAAAGCTTCATTAAAAGGATGGATTTCAAATTCTGAATTTCTCATGTTTATTAATTTATTTTTCAAAGATTCAAACTCTACTACGCAGTTATTTTGCGTAGTTTAAAATTATACAAAAATCAATGATCATTTTGAATCAAATTTTGAATTTAAAAGTTCTTCTATCTTTTTTTGGGTTTCAATAGATGCTTCTTCTTCATTCAAAAGATCTCGAGTTTTGAAAAGAATATCGTAATTATCAATACCAAGTTTTATAAATGGTTTTCCAACTTGCAATCGAAATTTGGCATGTTTAGAAATCTTATCTAACATATCCTTAGTAATAATTTCAGATGGTGTGCAAAATTCTCCATCCTTGTAAGAAGTGTAGAGACTATAATTTTTATAATCATTCGAAATAATAACATCATCTCTTTGAAATATAAATTCTTCAATCATTTTTTTAGAATAGCGACTTTTCTCAATTTGCAAAGCAAACATAAAATCAATACCCTGAGAAGTTTTAGTTTTAACTGTATGATTTCTAAAATCTTTAAAAAACCTTTTTGTCTCTTCAGCATCTTCTATATTACCATTTAAAACAAATTGAAATGTTAAAAATGCCTTTCCTATTTCTTCAATAGAAAGTTGAAAAAGTGTATAAGCTCGAGCCTTCTTATTATGTTTTGCTAGAATTTCAGCATCTTCAATTAATTCTTCTGCGTTATTAAAAGCTTTGTCAATAGCTTGAAAATATTTTTCTTTAACAAGTTTCATAAATATTTGATTTTAATTAAAAAAATGCCCTTCTTCATTAATAAACTTAAAACCACGAAATCAATTGAATGAATCCGTGGTTTAAATTTAATCTATTAATAATTGTGTCACAACCGCCGGATTCATCGCCCATTGCGCTGTATACACCTCATCAGCCATTTCATTTTCGGTAATCGTTAAGCCTTGAGCTTCCGCTTTTAGCTGTAACAAATTACCAATATTCAATTTGCTGTTCAATTTTGCCAATAGTGCCTGAACTCCTTTGAAATCCAAACCTCCAACAACCTGACCCCCGAAAGTCATCTCTAACCAAACGATTTCTCTTTTGGCTACATCCAACACTCCAAAAACCAAACCTTTGGCAACATTCTGCGTCACACGAACCTGATGATCGACACACGACGGATCGTACGCTACACCTGTTCGCTCCGAAATTTTCATCGGGTGTTTGCTGTTCATCCAACCTACAACCAAATTTGGCGTAATACTTCCGTTGCTGTATGCATTGCAGGTAAAAGTTACAAATTTTGCGTTGGCTTTCGCCAATTGGTCAATATTGATGTTGATATATTCAGCTGTTCCAATTTTATTCGGAATACTTCTGATATCACCACTATGCTGACATCCCGTTGTTGTCAATCGGCTGAAAGAACAAATATCTGAACTGTTTTCGTAAGCGATATGGCAGCTTAAATCCATATCCAGATGCTGAGCCGGCAAATCTTTACCCCATTGCATAAACAATCGCACTTCGTTACCTTCAACCGGAAAACGTGTTCCCATTAAAGCAACCGGCAAATCCTGAATGGTTTCGCTTCGATCTCCAATAGAAACCGGCATATTAAACAATTGCGGATCAATATAGATCGTTTTGTTTGAATTTGAAACCGATGCAAATCGTTTTTTCATTGCCAAAATAGTCAGGTTTTCAATTTGAGTTTTCATTGTATCCAACTGAGCACCATCATATAACTTCAACAACTGATTTGACGTAATTCTTTTGTTTGTTCCGCCCAAAGGTTTCACACTTCTCTGGATGTTTACATCAAAGTAATTCTGCGCATACATGTTTAATGTAAACACCAGTCTTGCCGGAACTTTATCGATGATTTCTTCAAAATGAACGATGGTTTCATCGGCTCCAAACCAAAGCATATTCGAAAATAACGACCGTGCAAACAAACCCGGACGCTGCTTCAATAAAGCAAATGTCTTATCGGCATCAAATTTCAATCTTGACGAATTCACTTTACTTTGCCAAACATCATACACCTGGTTGTAGAATACATCCATTAAAAAATTCAATTTCTCAAATCCTTTTCTTTTGCTGTATTCTGCCAAACGAAGCGCACGGATAAAACGAACCCACATTCCTCTTTTTGGATGCATAATTTCGCACATTGCTTCCACTTCCATATCCAAATTATTCAACCAATTGGCAACCATCAAACATTCTTTTCTTGAATATTTAAGCTTTAAGTCATTTTTAGATACGATTTTGGCGTGCGCACTTGTATCCATAAACTCATAAAAATGAGAATGGTTTTTCAATGCTCTTTTAAAAATCGTTTTTGGCTCAATTATTTGCAATAAACCTGTGTTTTTAAACCATAAATATCTTAAAATATCTGTTGGCGATTTAAAGTACTGAGACGCTTTTTCGGCCTGACCTTCTTCAATTAAAATATCGATTACCAACATCAAAGTTTCCTTCATTTCGATATCAACTTTTGGCAAAGGCAAATGTTTTAAAGCTATTTTTAAACTATCAACCTGAGTTGCGTCTAAAGCTGTTTTTGATTGTAATAATGAAATATAAAAATCCTGTAATTCTTTCTCACTCCATAATTCAAGGACTTTTAATTTGCTTCCTTGTCCGATATTTTCCAGTTTTCCAAATTCAAATGGAGTTCCGCAGAACGGGCAACCGTTATATCTTGCTAACGGAAAAGTATTATCCGGGATAATATGTCCGCATTGTAAAGTTGTTCCGTTTTTGACACCTAAAACATTCCAGAAATAAGTTAGAATATGATCCAAAACAGATTCTCCTGTTGGAATATTCCATTCTTTTATCAAAGGTGTCCAGTTTTTATCGGTTCCTAAAACTTCTCTTAGAACTTCTAAAACCTCGATTTTATAATTTGGGCTGACATTATTTAAAGCATGTAATAATGATTCGGAAAATGTAAATCCAAGTTTGGAAACATTGGCTACTAAAACCGATGTTGTTCCAGATAAATTTTTGTTATCATTCACAATCATTTCTGTTGGAATGAAAATTGCGTTTTGACGCAAACTGATTTTTAATAATTCTCTTGTTTTCATTTTTTTTAATTTTTAAAATTTAGATAATGGTGCTTCTGAGTTCTACCTAAAAGAGTGTTTGAAGTAAGAAGCACTTGACCTGAAATTTGAGTGTAATGGATTAACTTAACAAAATATCGGATTGGTAGAAGTAAGTTAATCTTGACCCTCTTTTTTTATTAATAATGATTTAAAACTTGCCGTACCCGAACCAGAAAAACCAATTTCCTGAAGTAAGTTTTAATTGACCATTACTAGTGGAGCAGACGGGATTCGAACCCGCGACCCGGACATTAGAAGTGTACGAAGTAAGTTTTGATTGACCTTTGAAGGATAATTTCAAAACTACCTGCTCTAACCGCTGAGCTACTGCCTCATAATAATTGAATAAAAAGGTAATGGTGTAAGTATGTACGTGGAAAGTGTTTTCGAAGTAACTCAAATTTGACCTGTTTTATTCTTTATTTTATTTCTATGAACGTTTGTTTTATTTCCTGAACAAAGATTTTAAAAGTACTACGCAGTTATTTTGCGCAGTAAAATAAATTATTTTAAAAAACAAAAAAAGCGTTCGGTCTGAACGCTTTTAAAACATTAAATTCAATCTAAAATTGACTAATATGCACTAAATCAACTTTATTGTATTTCGATATTATTTTACCAAAACCGCATTTACTTTGTTATTGGGAAATTTGTATTTAGCAATAAAATCTAAATTGTTAAGGTTTGATTCCCAAATTTTACCTTCATCGTTCATTCCTTTTTCATCTAATCCGGATCCCGCAGTATAAATTTTATTGTTTTTGATAATGATAGATTTAGGATTAGCTCCATTAATTTCCTTAACAAGAGTTCCGTTTTTCCAAATTTTACCAACAAAGTCATATTGATGTGTGTCGATATGACAACCTACGACATATACATCTGTGTTGTGGACAAATAAAGCATTGGCTTGTGAAAAGTCGTTTTCATCAGACAATGTAGCAGGACTATTATTTTTCCAAAGTATAGCCTTAGATTTAAATGAATTTCTTAAATATCCGGTAACATAAATGGCATTCGCATCCACATAAATATCTGTCGCTATACTCTCCAAATCATCTTGCTCTGAAGTTAAAACAGTTTCAACGCCATTTTTCCATACAATTGCTGTTTTTTTATCATCGATTATTTTGTAACCCGTTGCATATACATCATTGTTATACACATAAATAGCATTGGCTTCTGAAGTTTTATCACTTAGGCGAATGGCTTGTCCGTTTTTCCAGATCGTTGCGATTGAGGAATTCAAGGTTCCAATAAATTCATTTCCGGATATATAAACATTTCCCTCGTTTACAGTCAGATCTGTTGCTTCTACCGTATGGTTTCCGTCTGTTAAACTTTCACCGGTATTATTTTTCCATATTTTTAGTATAGCGTTGCCATTATTCAAAGATTCAGTTCCAACAATATAAGTGTCATTGTTATAGAAAGTAACAGCATTAGCCACAGATGACGATGCTGTGTTTGATAGAATAGTTGGTACGCCATCTATCCAAACCGAAGCAAGCTGGGTAAAATTATTGTCTTTATTTTTTCCGTAAGTACTGCCAACCGCATAGTATTTTCCGCCGCTTATCTGATTGTCATCAGCAGAATCATCTGAATTAGAACAAGAAATAATCGATTGGGTAAGTATCAAAAATGCAATTATTTTTTTCATGTTTTTTTTTGTAGGTTAATTAACACGCAATAATACAAGTTTTTTCTACTATTAAAATCATCATATTTAATGATTTATAAGATAATCTTTTACGCAATTGTTTTACGCAGTTAAAAAAGAATCTTATTTTTGAGAAAAAACATCATGAACCTCAAACAAAAATATTCTGAACTGCTTTTGAATATTGGTTTTAATGAAAAAGAGATTCAGCAAAACTGGCTTGATTTGGAAAAAGCATATTCAAAAAAATCAAGGCATTATCATAATCTGACGCATCTAAAAGAAATGATCGATGCTTATGAAACGTATTTTGATCAACTTCAGTTTCCGAACGAAATATTATTATGCATTTTTTATCATGATTATGTTTATCTAAGTTCAAAAAAAGATAATGAACTAAAAAGTGCTGAATATGCTTTAGCCATTTTACCTGAAAATGCGAAACTTGATAGGCAATTGGTTTTTGAAGCTATTTGTGCGACACAACTCCATCAGCATAATGAGATAGAAGATATCAACTGGTTAATCGATTTTGATTTGAAAATCCTGTCAAAAGAGTGGGAAGATTATAAAATCTATTTTGAGCAAATACGAAAAGAATACCGCATTTATCCTGATTTTTTATACAAACCCGGACGCGCAAAGGCTTTGAAACATTTTCTGGAGAATGAATTTATTTTTCAAACTGAGGAATTTCGGAGTTTGTATGAAGAGAAAGCGAGAAGAAATATTGAAAAAGAGATAAAGTTATTAAGCTAAAGAATTGAATCTCGCTAAGACGGTAAGACGCAAAGTTTTTATTTAAAGTATTAATTAAACGCACAGTTTGTCATTTCGACATAAGGAGAAATCTTCGCGAGAAGTTCTACAAAGATTGGCTTCTCGGTGTGGAGTTACTTGTGGAGATTTCTCCTTTGTCGAAATGACATAAAATGAGGAAAATCCTTTTAATCCTTTATCCCGATAGCTATCGGGAGTGGCAAAAAAAACTTTGTGCCTTCGCGACTTTGCGAGCAAAACCACACACAACCATGTCACAAAACAAAAATGCCTTAATACGATACAAAACGATCGACAAATGTCTGCAGAATAAATACCGGCAATGGACACTCGAAGATTTAATAGAAGAATGTTCTGAAGCTTTATCAGAATATGAAGGCCGTCAGAACCCAATAAGTAAACGAACCATTCAGATGGATATTCAATTGATGCGAAGTGAAAAACTGGGTTATAATGCGCCAATTGTAGTTTACGATAAAAAGTATTATAAATATGAAGATGAAGATTTTACGATAACCGATATTCCGCTGACAGAAACCGATATGAATGTTTTGACTGAAACGGTTTCGATGTTAAAGCAGTTTAAGGATTTCTCTTTATTTAATGATGTGTCCGATATTTTACAACGATTAGAGGATAAAATCTATGCAGAAAAATCGCACACCAAGCCGGTTATTTATCTGGATAAAAATGAAAAACTCAAAGGCCTTCATTATTTAGACGAAATTTATCAGGCGATTATCAAAAAAATGGTTTTGATCATTACTTATAAATCATTTAAGTCAAGAGAGGAAACCAAGTTTCATTTTCATCCTTTTATTTTGAAGGAATTTAATAACCGCTGGTTTTTAGTCGGAAAGAAAAAAAAATCGCAACCTATTACGAATTTGGCTTTGGACCGTATTATTTCGATTGATTATGATTTCAATTTGCCTTATCTGGAAGAAGATTTTGATGCCGATTTGTTTTATAAAAACATCATTGGCGTTACGGTAAACTCGGGTTTGCAACCCAGACGAATCGAACTTTGGATTGATGCTGAAAATGCGCCTTATGTTTTGACAAAACCACTGCATCATACGCAAAGACTGATTCAGGAAAATGAGGACAAAAGTATCATTGTTCATTTGTTAATTGCCCCTAATTATGAAATGGAACGCCTTTTATTGGGTTTTGGCTGCGGAATTGAAATCCTTCGTCCGGAGGGTCTGCGAAACCGAATGAAAAAAACACTTGAAAAGGCTCTTGAAAAATATAAAAATGATACCGAACAAAACACTGTTGCGGAAAAGGAAATTTAAGACCTTTTTTTTGCCTGAACAATAATTTTAAATAGCTTAATTTGATTAAAACTTAAAAAAGATTTGGTATATTTCAATCTAAAAAATGCATTTAATATGCTCCGGTTCAGAAAAATTTTCCTCACAAACAAAAATTTATCAAAAAATTATATGCACGCATAGTATTTTTTGATTATATTTGAAATCGATATAGTTATTTTATGAAAGATAAAACAATAGATTATATTTTAAGAGCAACCTGGCAGGCTGTTTCTCGAATGTACAATGAAGAAGCTGCAAAATATGATGCCACCATGGCAACCGGATTTGCGCTTTTAAGTATTGACAAAGAAGAAGGAACACCCTCTACTGCTTTAGGCCCAAGAATGGGAATGGAAGCCACGAGCCTTACCAGAACATTAAAATCAATGGAAGATAAAGGTCTGATCATCCGTAAGAAAAATCCAAGTGACGGACGCGGGGTTTTAATCTACCTGACCGAACACGGAAAAGAAAAAAGAGAGTTATCTAAAAATACCGTCCTGAAATTTAATGAAACCGTTAGAAAACATGTTTCAGAAGAAAAGCTTCAGCATTTTATCGAAGTTTCTGAAATCATAAATGAATTAATTCAGGATAAAAACATATTTAATCAAACAGAAAAAATAGAAAATGAAACGCACAATTAAGAAAGTTGCTGTAATTGGATCTGGAATTATGGGTTCAGGGATAGCTTGTCATTTTGCCAATATTGGTGTTGAAGTTTTACTGCTGGACATCGTTCCTCGCGAACTGACTGAAGCTGAAGCTAAAAAAGGATTAACACTTGAAAATAAAGCCGTTCGCAACCGTGTGGTAAACGAACATTTGGCGAATTCATTAAAATCAAAACCCTCTCCTATTTACAGTCAGAAATTTGCTAGCCGGATCACGACTGGAAATACGACTGATGATATGGCGAAAATTGCCAATGTTGACTGGATTATTGAGGTTGTGGTTGAACGTTTGGATATCAAGAAATTAGTATTCGAACAAATTGAGAAATTCCGTAAACCGGGAACCTTGGTTACATCTAACACCTCCGGTATTCCAATTCATTTTATGAGTGAAGGAAGAAGCGAAGATTTTCAACAGCACTTCTGCGGCACACACTTTTTTAATCCTGCGCGTTACTTAAAATTATTTGAAATTATTCCTGGCCCAAAGACTTCAACTGAAGTATTGGATTTCTTAAACGAATACGGATCTAAATTTTTAGGAAAAACGTCGGTTGTTGCAAAAGATACTCCGGCATTTATTGGAAACAGAATTGGTATTTACGGAATCCAGAGTTTATTTCATTTGGTTAAAGAAATGGGATTAACAATTGAAGAAGTGGATAAATTGACTGGTCCGGTTATTGGTCGTCCAAAATCGGCTACTTTCCGTACGGTTGACGTTGTTGGTTTAGATACTTTGGTACATGTTGCCAATGGTATTTATGAAAACTGCCCGACAGACGAACAACACGAATTGTTTAAACTTCCTGATTTCATCACAAAAATGATGGAAAATAATTGGTTAGGAAGCAAAACCGGACAAGGTTTTTATAAAAAAGTAGATAAAGACATTCTTTCTTTAGACTTAGATACATTAGAATACCGTGCTGCTAAAAAAGCAAATTTTGCTACACTTGAACTAACAAAAACTATCGATAAACCAATCAATCGTTTTAAAGTTTTAGTAAAAGGAAAAGACAAAGCGGGAGAATTCTACCGTAAGAGTTTCTCTGGAATGTTTGCTTATGTATCCAACAGAATTCCTGAAATCTCAGACGAATTATACAAAATTGATGATGCGATGAAAGCCGGTTTTGGATGGGAAAATGGTCCATTCGAAATTTGGGACGCTATTGGCGTTGCCAACGGAATCGAAATCATGAAAGCAGAAGGTTTAGAGCCAGCTGCGTGGGTTACTGAAATGTTAGCTTCCGGAAGTGAGAGTTTCTACACCGTAAAAGAAGGTGCTACGT
Organism: Flavobacterium cheongpyeongense; assembly: GCF_003202435.1. Lineage (GTDB taxonomy): Bacteria > Bacteroidota > Bacteroidia > Flavobacteriales > Flavobacteriaceae > Flavobacterium > Flavobacterium cheongpyeongense. Next base: position 339,067 of record NZ_QJHK01000001.1, on the reverse strand, counting down.
ATTTCTATGATATCCCTTCAAAATCACAAACTAAAGTGGCAGGTCAGGATTCCTTTATTATTCTGAACAACATCCGCGAAAGTAAAAAAGTTTGGAGCAATAGCGGTGCAATCATTCAGGATTTAGGAGACGGAATTTTGAACTTAGAATTCCAATCTAAAATGAATACAATTGGTGGCGATGTACTTCAGGCTATCAATAAAGCAATCGACTTATCTGAAAAAGAATATCAAGGTTTAGTTATTGGTAACCAGGCAGCCAATTTCTCTGTTGGGGCTAATATCGGAATGATTTTCATGATGGCAGTTGAGCAGGAATATGACGAATTGAATATGGCAATCAAATTGTTCCAGGACACTATGATGCGTGTTCGCTACTCTTCAATTCCAGTTGTGGTTGCACCTCACGGAATGACTTTTGGTGGTGGATGCGAAATGAGCTTACATGCTGATAAAGTAGTTGCTGCTGCAGAAACCTACATGGGATTAGTTGAATTTGGTGTTGGTGTTATTCCTGGTGGTGGTGGCTCTAAAGAATTAACTTTAAGAGCTTCCGATTTATTCCGCAAAAACGATGTGGAATTAAATGTTCTTCAGGAGTATTTCCTGACTATCGCAATGGCAAAAGTATCTACTTCCGGTTACGAAGCTTTTGATACAGGACTTCTTCAGCATGGTAAAGATGTTATCGTAGTGAACAAAGATCGTCAGATTGCTGAAGCTAAAAAACATGCTTTGTTAATGGCAGAAGCTGGTTATACACAACCGATCAGAAGAACTGATGTTAAGGTTCTAGGTAAACAAGCTCTTGGAATGTTCTTAGTTGGAACAGATCAGATGGAAGCTGGAAAATACATTTCTGAACACGATAAAAAAATCGCTAATAAACTGGCTTACGTAATGGCCGGAGGTGATTTATCTGAAGCGACTTTAGTTTCTGAACAATATTTATTAGATATCGAACGTGAAGCTTTCTTGAGTTTATGTACAGAAAGAAAGACTTTAGAGAGAATTCAGTATATGTTAACTAAAGGAAAACCACTTCGTAATTAGAGAATAGATGCAAGAAACAAGAAGCAAGACTTTAGAAATATCTTGCCTCTTGCCTCTTTCTTCTAATCAATCTTAAAAAACAAAAACAAATGAAAACAGCATATATAGTTAAAGCATATAGAACCGCAGTTGGAAAAGCACCAAAAGGGGTTTTTAGATTTAAAAGACCTGATGAATTAGCAGCAGAAACTATCCAATTTATGATGGATGAACTGCCTGATTTTGACAAAAAACGTATCGATGACGTGATGGTAGGAAACGCCATGCCGGAAGCAGAACAAGGACTAAACGTTGGACGTTTGATCTCATTAATGGGATTAAAAATAGAAGATGTTCCAGGAGTTACTGTAAATCGTTATTGCGCATCCGGATTAGAAACTATCGGAATGGCTACTGCTAAAATCCAATCGGGAATGGCAGATTGTATTATTGCCGGTGGTGCAGAAAGTATGAGTTTTATTCCGATGGGAGGTTACAAACCTACTCCGGATTACAAAGTTGCTGCTGCAGGTCACGAAGATTATTATTGGGGAATGGGTTTAACTGCTGAAGCGGTTGCCAAACAATATAATGTTTCAAGAGAAGATCAGGATGAGTTTGCTTATAACTCTCATATGAAAGCTTTGAAAGCGCAGGCTGAAGGTAAATTCGACAAACAAATCGTTCCGATTACGGTTGAACAGACTTTCATCAATGAAAATGGAAAAAAAGAAACTAAGTCATATGTAGTAAAACAAGATGAAGGGCCAAGAGCCGGAACATCTATCGCAGCTTTATCTGGTTTAAAACCCGTTTTTGCTGCCGACGGAAGTGTTACAGCAGGTAACTCATCACAAATGAGTGATGGAGCTGCTTTTGTTTTAATCATGAGTGAGGACATGGTTAAAGAATTAAACCTAGAACCAATTGCCAGATTAGTAAACTTTGCTTCATCTGGTGTTGAGCCAAGAATTATGGGTATCGGCCCAGTAAAAGCAATTCCGAAAGCATTAAAACAAGCTGGTCTAGAATTGAAAGACATTGACCTGGTTGAATTAAACGAGGCTTTTGCTTCCCAGTCTCTGGCTGTAATTCGTGAGCTAGGTTTAAATCCTGATATCGTAAACGTAAACGGTGGTGCCATCGCTTTAGGTCATCCTCTGGGATGTACAGGTGCTAAACTTTCTGTTCAGTTATTCGACGAAATGAAACGCAGAGGTAGCAAATACGGAATCGTGAGTATGTGTGTGGGAACTGGACAAGGTTCTGCTGGGGTTTACGAGGTGTTGTAGTCTTTTAAGAGGAAAGAAGCAAGAAACAAGACTTTATTTTGGAATGAAAATATTCTGAAAGCATGTTTTTGAAAGTAGTAAAAAACTTACTTTTAATTTTTCTTTCTTATCTTGCCTCAAAAAAACATGAGACATAATTTTAAGAATTTGAAAATTTGGATTTTAGCGATGAGTATTACAAATGATATTTATAAACTGACCTTAACTTTTCCAAAATTCGAGATCTATAGTTTGGTAAGTCAGATGAATAGATGCTCTGTTTCAATGCCATCAAATATTGCCGAAGGCTCAAACAGAGGAAATAAACATTTTCAACATTATTTGAATATTAGTTTAGGATCTTCATTTGAATTACAAACTCAATTATTGATAGCGTTTCAGAACGACTATTTATCAAAAGAAAAAACAGAAGAAATAGAAAACAAAATAATTGAATTTCAAAAGATGACCACTGGTTTCATAAGTAAGTTAGACAAAAATCTTTCTTCTTGATTCTTTCATCTTTTATTTAAACAAAAACAAAATGGCAGATACAATCGAAAAAAACGTAACCCGTGGTGGTCAGTTTTTAGTTAAGGAAACAAAGTGCGAAGATATCTTTACACCAGAAGATTTTTCGGAAGAGCAATTAATGATGCGTGACTCTGTAAAGGAATTTGTAGACAAAGAAATTTGGCCTAACAAAAATCGTTTTGAGAAAAAAGATTACGCATTTACAGAAGAAAGCATGCGTAAAGCTGGTGAACTGGGACTTTTAGGGGTTGCGGTTCCTGAAGAATACGGCGGATTAGGAATGGGATTCGTTTCTACCATGTTGGTCTGCGATTACATTTCGGGAGCAACGGGATCTTTCTCAACTGCTTTTGGTGCACATACAGGTATTGGAACTATGCCAATTACCCTTTATGGAACTGAAGAACAAAAGAAAAAATACGTTCCGAAATTGGCTTCAGGAGAATGGTTTGGCGCTTATTGCTTAACGGAACCAGGTGCAGGATCTGATGCTAACTCAGGAAAAACAAAAGCTGTTTTATCTGAAGATGGAACACATTATAAAATTACAGGCCAAAAAATGTGGATTTCGAATGCAGGTTTTTGCAGCGTTTTCATCGTTTTTGCCCGTATTGGAGATGATAAAAACATTACCGGTTTCATCGTAGAAAACGATCCGTCAAACGGAATTTCTATGAATGAAGAAGAGCATAAATTAGGGATTCGTGCCTCTTCTACCCGCCAGGTTTTCTTTAACGAAACAAAAGTTCCTGTTGAAAACATGTTGTCTGAAAGAGGAAACGGTTTTAAAATCGCAATGAATGCCTTAAACGTTGGTCGTATTAAATTGGCTGCTGCTTGTTTAGATGCTCAAAGAAGAGTTACCTCGGGGGCGGTTAAATACGCTAACGAAAGAATTCAGTTCAATACATCTATTGCAACTTTTGGCGCTATCCGTTCTAAATTGGCTGAAATGGCAACTAGCGCTTACGCCGGAGAAAGTGCTTCTTATCGTGCAGCAAAAAATATTGAAGACAGAATTGCTGCCCGTGAAGCTGAAGGAACTTCTCATCAGGAAGCAGAATTAAAAGGTGTTGAAGAATACGCTATCGAATGTTCTATTTTGAAAGTTGCCGTTTCTGAGGATGTTCAGAACTGTGCTGATGAAGGAATCCAGATTTTTGGAGGAATGGGATTCTCTGAGGATACTCCAATGGAAAGTGCCTGGAGAGATGCCCGTATCGCCCGTATTTATGAAGGAACCAACGAAATCAACAGAATGCTTTCTGTAGGGATGTTAATCAAAAAAGCAATGAAAGGACATGTTGATTTACTTGGACCAGCAATGAAAGTTCAGGAAGAATTAATGGGAATTCCATCTTTCGACACTCCTGATTTCTCTGAATTATTTGCAGAAGAAAAAGGAATCGTTGCCAACCTGAAAAAAGTATTCTTAATGGTTGCCGGAAGTGCTGTTCAAAAATACGGAGCAGATTTAGATGCTCACCAGCAATTATTAATGGCAGCTTCTGATATCTTAATCGAAATCTACATGGCGGAAAGTACCATTTTAAGAACGGAGAAATTAGCAAAATCTCAAGGTGAAGATAACGTTCAGGAGCAGATAGCCATGGCCAAATTATATTTATACAAAGCTGTAGATATTGTAAACTCAAAAGGAAAAGAAGGAATTGCCTCTTTCTCTGAAGGCGACGAACAACGTATGATGTTAATGGGATTAAAACGTTTTACAAAATATACTAACCTGCCAAACGTTGTGGCACTGAGAGAAAAAATCGCAGAAAAATTAGTAGCAGAAAATTCATATTGCTTCTAATTCAAAATAGTTTTTTAGCTTTTAATTTGTTAATCCGCATTTGTTTTAGGACAAATGCGGATTTTATAAAAAATGACATTGGTCTCAATATTGTTATTCTTTAACCTTTTCGGTATCTTGCTTTTTAATTTCCCCATCATAAGAAACCGGCGACCTGTTATTACTATTCACTAAAAGAGAAGCATTTCCGTTAGAAAAAATAGTAAAGAAGAGATTGTAAATATCATTATTGCCTTTTACAACTGCTTTTATATTATATGATTTGTTCTTTTTTACAATCTTAATATCTTCAGGAGTACCTTCGAATTTTATGCCACCATCTCCACTCCCATACGGAACACTAAATCCCCGTCCAAAAAAAGGCAAATCACAGATAGTCCTGGTTTCATTGAATTTCAAAAAATAAGTATTGTAATCCAAATTTAAAAGCCTGCCTCCCTGAGGTATAACTCTTTGTGCATCAAAAACAAAATTTTTAGAATTGATCATTACTTCGATCTCTTTTTGTTTTTGGGACTCTCTTTCTGCTTTAAGTTCTTTCTTAGATTTTTCCTGTGCTGATGATGGAATACTAAAAGAAAACAACAACACTAATAAGATCAATAGTTTAGTTTTCATAAATTATCTATTTAATAGTTCAAGAAAAGAGTTCTATTTTTTTGTGAATCGCATCCTTGCAGTATCACCTGAAATAAGATTTAAAGTTTTTCCGCCATCAGTAATGGTATAAGATGTTACACTTTCCAGCGTACTCATATAAACCTGTTCTCCCTGACCATCACCATCCAGGCACATCATTTTAGTTGCTGCCATAGGTTGCGTAAAATCAATTTTGTTTTCGGTTACGTTAGATTTCCCAGTATAAAAATTACAGCTGTTATTGCCCGAAACCAAATTTTCTTTAGTATTGAAATTTATCGTGGGTTTTTTATTTGGATACAAACCATCAAATGCGATTTGTGATCCGGTTATATCAGTAAGTTCCCAATTCCCTTCGAGTTTAGAAACAGCATCTTTCTTTTTGCATTTAAACACATTACAGGAAATTATTAAAAAGCTAAACAAAGCCAAAGTACATAGAATCTTTATCACAGTATTAAAATTTTAAAAATCAATGAATTACAAAAAAGTTAACATTTTATGATTAAAAAGATTTCACGAATTTAAAGAATATTTTTGAGTTCCTTTTCCAGAGAGAATTAAATTAAAGAGAATTGTTTTAGTTTTTTTTAACTTAAAGCTTTAAAAGATATCCTTTGTTTTATGCTAAATTTACTTCATCTTTAATTTTAAAGTCTCCTATATGAAAAAAATAATTGTTTCTTTCGCAATAATTACTGCCTTAATAATTGGCTGTAAAACTAGTACAAAATCAAATGATGTAAAAACATTAACCATAACTTTAGAACCCAAAAGCAATAGTACCGTTACAGGAACTGCAACTTTTACTGAAAAAAATGGAAAAGTAACTTTTACAGCAAAATTGGCCGGTTTACAGCCTGGAGTTCATGCCATTCACATCCATGAAAAATCAGATTGTACTGCTGCAGACGGAAGTTCAGCAGGCGGGCACTGGAACCCAACTTTTAAAAAACATGGTAAATGGGGAGTTGGGGAATATCACAGAGGCGATATCGGTAACTTTACAGCAAACGCAAATGGAAATGGAACTATATCAATGACGACTGATGAATGGGCTATTGGCGGTGACGATGAAACTAAAAATATTCTAGGCAAAGGATTAATTGTTCATCAGGGAGCTGATGATTTTACCTCTCAGCCAGCAGGAAATGCAGGTGCCAGAGTTGCCTGTTCCGGGATCATTAAATAATAAAAACCTAATAACCACTATTTTTTATCAATCTAGTGGTTATTTCATTTAAAAATTAATCTTAACAGAAGAAAAAGATATAGCTTTGCATCTTCAAATTAAAGTTAATGATTAACCCATCTGCACCCGGCTGGATAGATAAGTTTTTTAGTGAACAAAAATTCTCAGAAGCTATTCCTTTTGAGACTGCAGATTCCTTTTATTATAAAGTCAGGGAAACCGGTTTTATTTATGGCCATATCATTTCAATTGATTCTCAAATTCCAATTCAGATAAAAGGCTGGTTTAAGACTGAAATTTCAAAAATAGCCTTATTAAATACATTGTATCATGTTTTTTGTCTGGAAAAAAGAAATTCTGAACCTGATAACTTTATTTCTGAAGTTTTAAAATTTTATAAGGAAATGAATCCGGAAGGGTTTAATTTGTTTAAAATTTTACTTCCAAAAGACACGCCTTCACTTTCGTTAGAAACTATAATAGATCAGAGAGTGCAGACCAATGACAGTATCATTAGTAAAAATTTCTCTCATCTCGTAACTAATGCCTTGTTGTTTATCGATGTACTCGCCTTTAGACAATACCTGGAACATGGTGAAATCCCGGAAAAATATCTGAAACGAATTGAAGAAACTGTTCTAGGTATTGTAGGTTTGGCTTTAAAAACTAAGACCGTAAAATCTCATCATGACGACTTGCTTATTAAACTTTTTGAAGCTTCAATACGCTATTCTAAATTTTCTAAGGTAACAGTTGAAACTTTAGAAACTTTGCAACTGAATCACTTTAACAATACATTAGAGCATTATTATTTAATTGACATGGCAGGAATGGCTTTGTGGAGTGATGGCGTAGTAGAAAATGAAGAGGCTTATTTTTTGTATTCACTAGGGGCTATGATGAATGTTTCGGATGAATTTGTAACGAACAGTATTAAAACAACGAATACTTTTATAACAACTCATAAAAATAAAATTCCGTATTTCAATTATTCAAATCCGGTAAAGCATTTTTATGATCAGATGACACATACAGTTGTAAAATTGATTATAAGAAACAAAAACAGATTAGTTAAGGAAATTGTTCAAAGCAAAGAATTAATGGTTCTTCTTGCTTATTCTACCACAAGGGATTTAGATGCAAGCGAAAAGAAAAAAGTAAAAAAACAGCTTTTGGATATTTGCAAAACAATTCCGTCGCTGACCATATTTTTACTTCCCGGTGGAAGTTTATTGCTGCCTATTTTGATAAAATTTATCCCTACGATGCTGCCATCTGCTTTTAATGAAAACCTGGAAGAAAACGAATAAAAAAATCGCCCTTTTTAGGCGATTTTTATGTTTGACTTATACTTTTTCTTAAAGATCTAACTGATAAACCTGATCTAGTTCATCATTTGAACTGATTGTTACATTCAAATCCGTAACAAAACCTGAGTTCAATCCATAAACCCAACCGTGAATCATTAATTCCTGACCACTTTTCCACGCTCCCTGAACAATTGAGGTCTTAGCAAGGTTATACACCTGTTCTTTAGCATTGATTTCAACAAAAGTATTAAAACGTGCATCTTCATCCTCAATAGAATTCAGATATTTATCATGCAAACGGTATTCATCCTTAATATGACGAAGCCAGTTATCGATAATTCCAACAGACTGGTTGCCCATCGCTGCCTTAACACCGCCACAACCATAGTGTCCACAAACAATAACATGCTTTACTTTTAAAACATTAACCGCATAATCAAGAACACTTAGCATATTCATATCTGAATGAACTACCATGTTTGCAATATTCCTATGTACAAAAACTTCGCCCGGTTTAGCACCAATAATTTCATTTGCAGGAACACGGCTGTCAGAACATCCAATCCATAACAATGGCGGGGTTTGCCCCTTTGCTAAATCTGCAAAATAATTAGGGTCTTTTGCTAGTGAATCTTCGACCCATTTTTTGTTATTTTCAAGTATCTGTTTATAAAATTCTATCATTATTTTTTGTTTTTGAATGTATTGATGTGTGGTAAAGATTCTATAAGAACTCCTGTAAAATTAGGTAAATTTTAAGGTTACGCACTCTTTAGAAATACATTAATTACTTAATTTGTTTTAAAATTTTTCTTTTACCTGCTCTTTTTTCACTAATACCCTCTTAGCTACATCATAATAATGTTCAATAGAAACATGATTATTATTATCAGGAGTATTTTCTAGTTCGTAAGCTTCTTTAAAACCTTTAAGTTTTACCTTGATATTTTCATCAATTGCACGAGTTTCTTTAAATTCTCTGATTAAATCCAACACATCATGTGCAATATATTCGGTATCATGTGCATTGATGATAACTTTAGAGTTTTCAGGAATATCATTTAAAGTTTGTTTTATAGCTGCCTTATTCAAAAATGAAACTTCCTGAGCTAAATCGATGTGGATTATATCTCCATCTTCGTATTCTTCTTTTTTGAAAATATAAGCTCTTTTTAAGTTTCCTCTTAAAACAAAGATGATGCTAATAATAATTCCGATACCAACTCCCCAAAGCAAATCAATAAAAACCACAAAAAATAAAGTTGCAATAAATGGTATAAATTGATAAACCTTATCTTTTTTCCAGAAATGTAAAATGGTTGCTGGTTTTGCTAATTTATATCCCACCAAAATCAAAACAGTAGCCAAAGTCGCTAATGGAATCTTGTTTAAAATGGCCGGAATAGCTAACACACTTATTAACAAAAGTATTCCATGAATAATTGCCGACATTTTAGATTTTGCCCCTGCATTATTGTTTGCCGATGATCGAACCACAACTGATGTCATGGGTAAACCTCCTAAAAGAGAACTCACTATATTACCAATTCCTTGCGCCTTAAGTTCGACATTAGTATCAGTGTAGCGTTTTTGAACATCCATTCGATCCGATGCCTCAATACACAAAAGTGTTTCGATTGAAGCTACAATGGCAATTGTTCCTCCAGTAAGCCAAACCTTTCCCTGAGTAATCGCAGTAAAATCAGGCATTATCAGAATTGATTTAAATTCTTCAAAAGACTTTGGAACCGGTAATGAAACCAAATGTTCTTTCGCGATTGCAAGCGAACTTCCTGACGAAGTAAAGATTTCGTTTAAAACTACTCCAAGAATAACAGCAACAAGAGCTCCCGGAACCAATTTTAATCTCTTTAGGAAAGGAACTTTATCCCAGGAAATCAATATAAATAATGATACTAACGAAATTACGACAGCTCCTAACTGAATATGATTAATTACGTCGAATAAAAACGAAAATGAATTACTCCCGTCATTTTGAATAAAAGCCTGATCGCCTTCAAAATCTGCATCATAACCAAAAGCATGTGGGATTTGCTTGAGAATAATAATAATTCCAATACCCGCAAGCATTCCTTCGATTACATTGGTTGGAAAATAATTCGATATACTTCCGGCTTTTAAAAATCCTAATGCTAATTGAATTAATCCTGCAATGAATACCGACAGCAAAAACACATCAAAAGCACCAAAATCAGTAATTGCTGTTAAAATAATTGCTGTTAAACCTGCAGCAGGCCCTGAAACACTAATATGTGACTGGCTTAAAGAACCTATGACTATACCACCTATAACACCCGCAATAATTCCAGAAAATAACGGCGCACCTGAAGCCATTGCAATACCTAAGCACAATGGAAGAGCCACCAAAAAAACCACTAAACCTGAAGCAAAATCAGACTTAAGGTTGGCAAAAAGATTGATTTTTTTTGTCATAATACAATACTAAAAAATTATTCATTAAAGATTTACCACATTTAAAGAAATGCGGTTTAATTTCAAATAATCGGAAGTATCATATCAGGTTGGGAGGTGGAGCAAATATGCTTGGTGAAATATTGTCCAGTTTTACAATATTTTCAGATATAATTGTTTTTTTCTCTATACGAAGAGGCTCTAAAACCTCATGCTCCATAATCATAGCATGTACTGCTGCCTTAAATTCTTTATGAGCCTGTTCTTCTTCAGAAAAGTTGATAGTAATAGTTGCATTATTACTTTTCTTTATCGCCTGAACAATTGTTGGGGTCGATAAGAAAGCAATAAATATAAATAATAATATTCTGGCTTTTAACTTCATCAAAGCAAAAATAGCGTTAAACAAATAAAATCAAAGCGGGTAGTTAAAATTTTTATAGAAATTTAACATAAACAAAAAAGCGGAATATTGATTAAAAAACATACAGCTCCTTATTTCACTAACAAACAACTCATTAAAGTAAATCATCGAGCTACGCATTCATCATCCAGATGTTTTTTTTCTGTTCTGAAATTAAGTAACTCGTCTTAGCATTTGTACCTTTGTCGTTAATTTCACCCGATTTATTTAAAATTTCAAGTTCCATTTTTAGCAAATCAGAAAGAGAATTCAAAATTAACTGAAAAGCCTTTCATTCTTTGAAATATTCTTTCCAACCGTCAGTTTGTTGTTGTTTTGTAATCATCGAAAGCATTAAAATTATTCTTTGTATCCTTAAAGACCCTTTTTGGTATTCTATCCTTTTTAAATTCAGAACCAGTGTACAATTCTTCAAATCTCACATGTAAATCGAAGAGTCTTTTTTCACGGACATCCCAGTTAATTTCTCTTAGATTTTGATAATAAAGCTGAAAGTCAGACAGCAATATATTTTATTCTCTAACCAGTAAATCTGATTCTTTAATTTGGTAAACCTAAAATATTTGTTTTCATTTTTCATTAATTTTGTAGTATTTTTTAGAAATTGAAACAACTTCATCAAAAAAAACATAGTTAAAAATTATATTTCCTTATTTTTGCATCACAAAATACTATTAGATGACTATCACACAATTACAATATGTTTTGGCAGTAGCTGAACATAAGAATTTCACACTAGCAGCAGAAAAATGTTTCGTGACACAGCCCACGTTAAGCATGCAGATACAGAAAATTGAAGAAGAACTTAATATTTTAATTTTCGACAGGAGCAAAAAACCGATACAGCTTACAGATATCGGTCAGAAAATTGTAAATCAGGCTAAAAATATTGTAAACGAAGCAAATCGTATTCAGGATATTGTTGAGCAGCAAAAAGGTTTTATTGGAGGTGAATTTCGTTTAGGGATTATTCCAACGATCATGCCTACCCTTTTGCCTATGTTTTTAAATAATTTTATAAAAAAATATCCTAAAGTAAAGCTTTTGATTGAAGAATTAAATACGGATGAAATTATTGTAAAGCTAAAAAATGGTCATTTGGATGCTGCTATAGCCGCTACACCTCTTGAAGATGAAAAAATCAAGGAAATTGTATTGTATTTTGAACCATTTGTAGCTTATATACCAGAACATCATTCGAGCTTCCAAAAAGAAGAAATCGAAGTTTCTGATTTGAATATCAATGAAATTTTGCTTTTACAAGACGGACATTGTTTTAGAGACGGGATTTTGAATTTATGCAAAAATGGGACAGATATTGAGCAAAACAATTTTCAGATTCAAAGCGGCAGTTTTGAAACCTTAATAAAACTGGCAGATGAAGGTTTGGGCACAACATTACTTCCGTACTTGCATACTATGGATTTAAAGGATTCTGACAAATTAAAACTTCGCAATTTCAAAGAACCAAAACCGGCGCGTGAGGTTAGCTTAATTTACCCGAAGAGTGAATTAAAAATTCAGATTATAGATGCTTTAAGAAGTACGATTGCCGGAGTTGTAAAGGGCGCTATTGTTTTTCAGAATGTTCAAATTATTAGTCCTTTACAAAAAAAATAATCCCTGAAAAATTTGATTTTTTTTAAACTAAAAATCGTATCCGAACTATTAAAAAAGCTATTCGGATACGATTTTTTTATGATACTCACATCGATGGTTATTTAATTCCTTTTTTTAGTTTTTCAAGAGATGGATCATCCAAAAGTTTTATCTGATTAACCACTATTTCTGCAATTTCTGTTGCACCTTTTAATGAAAGATGTGTATCGTCATCTTTATCCTCTTTATAATATGGATTTTCTCCTGCTTTGAAATGCAAATGCAGCTGTTTTGATTTTTCAGGTCCATAAGATTGTTCTAATAATTCGGTATAATATTCTAAATCAATAAACGGAACGTTATATTCCTGTGCAACTAATCTTGTTTCTAAAGGATAATCTCCATGCGTACCAATTAACACCCCTTTTTCATTAAAATTTCTTCTTGCAATTGAACTCAGTAAAATTGGAATTGCACCCTTTGCACGCGTCTCTTTAACAAAACGAATCAAATTATGTCTGTATGCTGTATGAGGATTTGTGTAACGTAATGAATCCATATTTTTTGCATCATTATGACCAAACTCAATAAAAACATAATCTCCTTTTTTCAAATTCTGATATACGGCATCCCATTGTTTTTCTGCGATAAAACTTTTGGTACTTCTACCATTTAAAGCTCTATTATCTACAATGATATTCTCTTTAAAAAATGGCTGTAATACCTGAGCCCAACCATGCTCTGGATTTTTATCCGGATCTTTTTTGTTTGCCATTGTTGAATCTCCAATGGTATAAACAGTTGTTTTTTGTGCAAAACAAGTGACTGAAATCAACCAAAGAATTAAAATATAATATTTCATTTTTTATTATTTATTATTTATTGAACTATTTTGCTGCTGAAGGAATGGTAGCTTTCTCTCCAATGAAAACTTCATTTAAAATTACATTCTCAGCATTTGTGCTGGATATGGCATTTTTAGCCGATTTGATTTCGATATTGTTTAAAGAAATATTCTTGATCTTTTTATCTGCGAATCCCTCTATAACGATTCCTGATGCTGATGCTTTGTTACACGTAATATCAGAAAAAGAAACATTTGATATTTCAGACTGAAACCCTTTGCCTTCTCCGTGATAATTAGCTGTTATATAAAGACAATCTTCTACTTCGTCTAATTGGATATTTCGAACAAAAACATTTTTTATGAAACCACCTCTGTCTGCATTGGTTTTTAAATAAATCCCTCTTTTTAAATATCCTACTGTTTTGCAGTTTTCAACAAACACATTTTGTACTCCGGCAGACATTTCACTTCCAATTACCACTCCATGAAGTCCTTTAAAATTACAGTTTCTAACAACAATGTTTTCACTTGGAGTAGCTGTATGAGCTCTTCCTTCATGATCTCTTCCTGCTTTTATTGCAACGTTATCGTCGCCATTATTAAAAGTTACATTTTCGATCAAAACATTTTTGGCATATTCAGGATCTATTCCGTCATTGTTGTAATTTAATGATTTATAACTTATCCCTCTAATTGTGATACTTTCTGATTTTAGCAAATGCAAACACCAAAAAGGAGAATTCTCAATACGAACATTTTCAACCAAGATGTTCTTACAGTTAAAAAACTGAATCATTTGCGGACGCAAAAAGTAGCCTGTTCCAAATTTTCTATCTTTTAAAGGGACATTATCATGATTCATTTCACGACTCAGCTCTTTGCCTTTTCCTTCTTGTGCTTTAAAACTCTTCCAGGTCCTGCCTCCTTCTCCATCAATTGTTCCTTCACCAGTTAAAGCAATATTTGTACAATCGTATGCATAAATTAACGGACTGTAATTATAAAGCATTGTACCTTCCCAGCTGGTTAAAACCATTGGCAAATAATCTTCAGGAGTATCACTAAATTTGATTTTGGCTCCTTTTTCAAGCTTTAAATTGACATTGCTAGTGAAGTGAACAGGTCCCTTAAGAAAATAAACTCCTTTTGGCACTACAATGGTGCCTCCATTATTCTTTTTACACAATGCCATCGCTTTGTCAAAAAAAGGCTTAGAATTCGAAATCGAATCTCCTTTGGCTCCCAGTTTTACTACGTTAATCTGAAAAGACGGGAATTTTGGCAATTGTATGGCGTTCACTATTGAATCTACCTTTGCTGTTGGAAATTGATTATTCTGAGCAAAAGCAAAAGTGGTAAACGACAGAATTAAAAAAAGCCTGATATTCATATTTTTTATTTTAAAAGAATAGTGTTCAACAAAGAAATCAGATCTAATTAATGTTTAGAGAATTATTCTGTCTCACTTCTTTCAACATCATTCTTTTTAGCCCATTTTTTATATTTTTTCAAAACTTCTTTTGGCTCATTTGAATACCAGGAATAACCGTTTCTTCTTTCTTCTCCAATATCGGTTATATATTTCTTTTTAATTCCGTCACGGTCACAAAAGAATGCTTCGTTCGTATCAAGTTCAGCAAATCTTGGCCAAATTGGTGCAACATCCTCCATTGGATACATTTTTTTACCAATCACTTTTCCATTTTCATCATAAATGCGTTCTTCCTTAAGATTTGTAATTTTTGTTTTTTCAAACCAATCATAAGCACTTTTAACAGCCGTTTTGATTTCAGGTGAGGGATTATCAACAGACATTAGAAACAAAGTTACTTTAGCTGATTCTTTTCCGCTTAATGAAGCAAGCTCATAAGCTCTGGCATCTGCCGGAGCAAAAGTAACTTCGTCATGTTGTGCACACCAAACTGTCAGAACGCCATTCTGTTTGTATTGTGTTTTTAAAATACACTCAATTCCTTTGTTAACTGCAATTTTGGCTTTATCAACAACTTCCTTTGATGGTTTAATACTGTAATATGGTGTTTCATTTGCTATTTCCTTCAATACATTCAAAACATCCACCATTGAATTATCATTATAGGTGATGTGTGAATAATACCCTTTTTTCAACGGAAAATACTGAGGCCACCCTCCATTAGGATATTGCGCTGAGAGTAAATAATCAATTGCTCTTAAAAATGAATCTTTATATCTTTCATCATTAGTCTGCGCATACATTTTAGATACAAAAAGTATTTCCTGTGTAGTAGCTCTGTTGTCAATTGTACAATCTTTTCCTGAAGATTTTAGTGCCAATAATTTCGCTTTCTCTTCTTCGGTCAATTCATTCAACATCGGAATATTTTTTGGCCAACCACCTATATCTCTTTGGTATAGCAGGACATTTTCGCCTATTTTCTTCCCTTCCTCAGAGCCAAACCATGCGGAGTAACTTTTTACGATTAAATCCGGCCATTTTTTTGCTTTTTCCTGCGCATTAATATAACAGCTGGTTATGAGTAAAAGTAATAGTGCTGTCTTTTTAAGTTGATTCATTTAATTGGATAATTTAGTTATTTAATTATTTAGTTTTAGTTAGTTATTCTGAACCAGTCTATCGCAACACTTCCTGCATCATTTATAAATCCTTCTCGAAGTGCAAGAAATCCTACTTTAGCACCAATCCATTTGCCTTCCCTGGCTGTAAAACTACTACCAACGGGGTTGAATTTTTGTCCGTCTTCACTATAGAAAAAATTACAAATTCCACCTTGTTTTACTTTTACCTGCAGGAATATTGTTTTATCATTTACCGGAATTCTCGTACTCTCAGACTCTACACCTTTTTTATCAGCCTTTAAAGCTGTTTTTTGTGAAAGATACAATTTCCCCTCTTCTTGTTTCAAACATAAAAAACTATAATCCAGTCCCATAATTACCAATCCTGTATATTCACCGTCAAATCTGGAATTGAATGTAATTTTTGTTGTAGCTGTAAACTCATTCGCAGGTAACTTTTGTAAAAGCAGATTTGGAACATCAAACAGATTATTATAATCCTTTGGAACAGGAATACAATTTAAATTATAATATCCCATAGAAGTAGGAAGTCCCCAGGTTATTTGCGGATTTGCATGCCACTGCCATTGAAGTCCAAGCTGGGGCGCATCAAATTCATCACTGTCCGGAGGTGTTGCAATTGGATATGTTTTTTTACCTACATTTGGTTTTTTATACACCATAACTGGTTCCCCAATACCATCATTATTTTCATCATTTCCAATCACCGGCCAATCATTCTTCCATTTCATTGGCTGCAAATGAACTACCCTTCCGTAAGCAAACTGATCCTGAAAATGAATAAACCAGTCCTCACCCGTTTGTGTCTGAACCCAGGCTCCCTGATGAGGGCCATTTACAGTTGATTTTCCCTGATCCATTACTTTCCTCTTTTCATAAGGTCCAAAAACGTTTTTAGATCTCATAACAGTTTGCCACCCTGTAGCAACTCCTCCTGCCGGAGCAAATATGTAATAATAACCATTTCGTTTGTAAAACTTTGGGCCTTCAATGGTCGCTTCATCTTTATGACCGTCAATTACCATAATGTCATCATTATTTGCAGATAAGCCATCAGGATTCATTGAACAGACTGTCAAAACACTTTTTATACCAGCCCTGCTTCCTGCAAATGCATAACCTAAATATGCTTTACCATCTTCATCCCATAATGGAGTTGGATCGATTAAGCCCTTGCCTTCTTTAACCATAACGGGTTCTGACCACGGACCTTGTGCTTTTTTGGCTTTAACAACATAAATTCCAAAATCGGGATCAGGGTAATAAATATAAAATTCATTGTTATGAAAACGAATACAAGGAGCCCAGACTCCGTTACCGTGCTGGACTTTATTGTAAACTTCTAAAGGTTTTTGTTTCGAGAGTGCATATCCAATTAATTTCCAGTTTACTAAATCCTTTGAATGAAGAATAGGCAATCCCGGAATACAATTGAATGATGAAGCTGTCATATAATAGTCATCATCTACCCTGATAGCATCTGGATCTGAATAATCAGCATATAAAACAGGGTTTTTATAAGTCCCGTCACCCTGATCAGAAACCCAGACTTTCGAAAAATTATTTTCGTTCTTTTCCTGTGCTGTTAAATTTTGTATTATCGTACAGCAAATCAAAAGAGATGTTATTTTTATAAATTTCATTTGAAGATATTCTACTTATCTGTTTAATTCTAATGCAGCTAATATAAATGGCCCTGTAGCCTTCGGATCATTATCTTTCTTTTTTTCATTCACATAATATTCATACGAACCATCTCTGTATGGATTTCCTCCAAGTCCTGCTACCTGACAAGCCTGAGTTAGTGTGATTGTTCCATCAGCATCAACTTTTATTAATTGAGTTGTCAATCCGTCAAAAGCTTTGTTGGCTATTTTTTTGAATTTTGCAGGCAAATAGCCTTTGTTTACACCTTTTGCAAATGCATAAGCAAACATTGAGGAACCAGAAGCTTCCAGATAATTTCCTTCTTTACCCATTTTATCTGTTACCTGATACCACAAACCGGATTTATCCTGAAATTTCGCTAAACTTTCCGATACATTGTTCAAATACCCAACCAGTTCTTTTTGTTTTGGATGCTCTTTTGGAAAATAATCCAAAGCATCAACCAAAGCCATTACATACCAGCCTAAAGCCCTTGACCAGAAGTTTGGTGAATTTCCGGTTTCTTTATCGGCCCATGGCATTTGTTTACTTTCATCCCAACCGTGATATAATAAGCCTGTTACCGGATCGGTTGCGTGCAATTGAATTTGTTCGAACTGATGTGCAACATCGTCAAGATTTTTTCCGTTTTCAAAAGTTGCTGTATACTGGGCATAAAAAGGCTCACCCATATACAAACCGTCTAACCACATTTGGTTAGGATAGATTTTTTTATGCCAAAATCCTCCCGATTGTGTTCTTGGGTGCTCTGTTAATTGCTGACGCAATAATTGCATTGCTTTTAAATATTTCTCATCTTTTGTTTTGTCATAAGCATTAAACAGCAAACGACCGGCAACAATCATATCAATATTGTGTTTTTCTATTTCATACGTTTTTATTTTACCATCATTTTGAATCAATGCATCTAAATATCCCTGCACATAAGAGGCGTATCTTGCATCTGGATTCTTTTTATATAATTGCTCGAATGAATATAAAACAAGACCATGAACATAGTCCCATTTCGGAGCCTGTGAATCGTCAATCTGCCAGGATTCCGGATGACGCTTCATTAGGGTTAAAGCCATTTTATCAGACCACTTTAAATCTTTTGAAATTATAGTTTGATTTTGTAAATCAGCAGTTTTTAATGGTTTTGGAGAAGCCGTTTTACAACTAAAAAATGTGAATGAAACCAAAAGCGCCGTGACTTTTAAAGTGTTTAGTGTGTTCTTTAACATAGTAATTTATTTTGACTTTATTGAAATTCTATTTATCTAATTCTATTGCTGCAAGCAGAAAAGCACCTAATCCGTGAGAATTGTCGGTTACAATTTTTTCGTTCATGTAATATTCAAAAGAACCATCCCTGTATGGATTTCCGCCTAATCCTGCACTACCGCATACCTGAACCATGTGTATTTCTCCATTTTCATCTGCCGTAATAACCTTCTTTATTAATCCATTAAATCCTTTATTGGCCACTTTTTCAAATTTCGCAGGCAAATAACCATTATGAACTCCTTTGGCAAGAAAATATACTAACATTGAAGAACCTGAAGATTCTAAATAATTTCCTTTTTGATTTTGTAAATTCGGAATTTGATACCATAAACCGGATTTGTGCTGATATTTAGCTATTGCAGCAGCTAATTCATTCAAGTATCCAATCAATTCATTTCGTTTTGGATGGTCTTTTGGAAAATAATCTAATGCATCTACTAATGCCATGCCATACCAGCCAAGTGCTCTTAACCAGATATGAGGAGCTGTCCCCGTTTCCTTATTAGCCCATGCCATTTGTTTGCTTTCATCCCATGCATGAAAATATAAATCCGTTTTTCTATCAAATGTATGTTTGTGAAGGAGCTCAAATTGATGGGCAACATCATTTAATTTTTCTCCTCCCTCAAATTCAGCTGTATATCTTGCATAAAAAGGCTCTCCCATATAAAGTCCGTCCAGCCACATTTGATTCGGATAGATTTTTTTATGCCAAAAACCACCGGATTGTGTTCTTGGATAGTCATCAAAATTACTTCTTAATATTTTTATAGCTGTCAGGTATTTTTCTTGTTTTGTTTTAACATACAAATCAAAAAGTATTTTTCCGGCATTTATATTATCAAGACTATGATTTTTTGGATCAAACTTTTTAATCACACCAGTTTCATCTATAAAAACATCAGCGTATCCTTTGACATAATCATAATATTTAGGATCGTTTGTCTTGCCATATAATTTTTGATAAGCAGTCAGAATCATACCAATTTTATAATCCCATTTTGGTACCTCGTGCTTATCAATTTTCCATGCCTCAGGATATCTTTTAATTATTGACAAAGCCATTCTTTCTGACCATTTTAATTTATCAGAAATAATCCGATTCTGATCAACATCCTGAGCAATTGTTTTACCACAACAAAAAAGTAACATTACAATTACTTTTTTATAGAAATTATTTTTTGGTAAAAATATCATGTTTGTTATTATTTAATTTTCGTTTTTTGCTCTAATTGCTTTTAGTTAACGAGTTAAAAGACTTCTCAGAATATTCTTTTTTTATTAAATTATTTTAAAACTTTATCTAAAAACTGCGTCGTATAAAAAACAGTTTCACTAAACCAGGGGTTAAAAAACCAAAATGAATGAGGCGAATCTTTAATTGTATGAACTTCGTTATAAATGTTGTTCTGATTTAAAATCGCAATCATATCATCTCTTCCGGCATGAAACCGGGGAACACTACTGTTTATAAATACTATTGGTGGTGTATTTTTATCAGTATGTGTCAAAGCAGAAGCATTTTTCCAATTTTCAGGATTTTCTGCTACGGTCCCTTTTAGCCAGAAAGCTGCCATTTCACCCTCAGAAGATTCCGGATGTTTAAAAGCTAAAACGCCGTCTATATTGATAATTGCATTTACTTTAGATGACGATTTACTATTATTCTGAGCATCATTAAAAGCTGAATTTCCATTTGTAGTACCAGTCAAAGCAGCCATTTGACCTCCTGAAGAGCATCCTAAAACAGCAATTTTGTCTGGATCTACATTGAATTTTCCGGCATTATCTTTTATAAACTTAATTGCATTTTTAACATCATAAACGCCTTCTGGATATTTAGCTTCAAGAGACAATCTGTATTCTATTGCAAAACAGGAATAGCCTTTTGAAGCAATTTCCTGTGCCATTGTTTTCATCTGACTCTTATTTCCTGATCTCCAGCCTCCACCATGAATCATGATTACAGCAGGGTTTCTTTTTTTTGCTGTGTTAAAGAAAGCATCGAAATGCAAAGCTCTGTTTTTATCCTGATTATAAACCACATCACTAATTTTTTTGACATTTTTGTTTTTTGTCTCTTCAGCTATTCTTATAAAAGGATATTTTTTTATTAGTTTAGTGTAGCTACTTTTTATAGTATATGAGGTGTCTATTCTATACTGACTTTGAGCTAGCATCCAATAGAAAACGAATACTGATATTAACACTATTTTTCTCATTTGACTATATTGTTTTATTTAAGAAAGGAGTTTGGCAAATTGCCAAACTCCTTTTTAAAACTAACTCAAAAACAATGTTTTATTTAACACTTAAATGAATTAATATGCCGGATTTTGTGGGAAATTTTTATTTTGATTTAAGTCAAGAGCTAATTGAGGAATTGGTCTCAATATTTTCTTCTCACCATTTTTGCCATCAAAATTAGCAGCAGATTTGATTGTATAATTATACATTGAAGCTCTTACAATAAGAGTTCCTGTACGTTTCAAATCAAACCATCTTGTGTATTCCCCTAATAATTCTCTTCCTCTTTCATCAAGAATATAATCGATGTTGAACTGACCAGCAGTAGCATTGGCAACACCAGCCCGTCTGCGTACTTCGTTTAATCTAGCCAATCCAGTTGTAGGATCGCCTGCTTTTAAATAGGCCTCAGCAGCAATTAAATATGTTTCAGCTAAACGAGCTACCATAATGTCTCTCGTACTTACATTTCCTGTAGTTATAGGTGTAGTAGGAGTTGGATCGTCAAATTTCTTAACTGGTATAGTACCACAATCATTGGCTTTGTCTGGAGATGATGGATCATAAGTCCCCCATGCATGGTACTTATAGTTTGATGATTTTCTTATAGACGCTTCATAAGCAATTTTGTCAGCTGCGGTAAACCATTTTGGTTCGTAGAAATGTCTAACTTTTAAGTTTACATCTGTAGGCGAAATTGATTTGTCATAGTACGGAACATATAAAACGATTTTACCATCAGAAGGTCTCTTATATTCATAGATTTCGGTCATAAAAGTAGCAGCCCATCTTGTGTCTCCTTTTTCGTATAATCCCAATGCGTAAGCAGTCGGACATAAAGTGTAGCTTCTTAAAGGAGCACCATTTGTTTCAGCTCCACCTAAGTAAGGACCAAAATAATAGAATTGATTGTTCCCTAATGAAGTAGGACTTGTACTAGTTGAACTTAAATCATATTGAATTGAAAATAGTACCTCTGCATTCAAGTCATTATTTGCATTTGGTGAAATAGATATTTTAAACAAATCCGCAAAAGGCAAATTTAAAGCTTGCCCGGCAATAGCAGCATCAGCATATGCAGCAGCAGTTGCAAAATCTGTTGATTTTCCAAAAGTTTCATAACCTCTTGTTAGATATACTTTAGCAAGTAAATCATTTACAGCTCTTTTGTTTATTTTTCCGGAACTAGTATAAGAAGTTGTTCCTACAGCAACTAAAGATTCTTCAAGATCTTTGATGATATGATTATATACTTCTTCAGCAGTATTTCTATTGAAGGATAATACAGAACTGGTAATATGCTCATCTACAATCGGAACTCCTCCGTAGGTTTGTACCAACAAGAAATACGCTTGAGCTCTAATAAATTTAGCTTCACCAACGAGTAGAGGAACATCAGTGTTTTGTTCAGTTAAAGTTGAATAATAGATGGTTTTGTTTACCGATTGAATTGTTTGGTAACAACTCTGATATAATTGTTCAACAAATTGTGAATCTGGGATTAATTGTATGTACTGACTTAATCCTGCTGGTTCAGCATTTCTTCCTTCGGCATACATGTCGGTTCCAGCACAAAATAACCAAGGAGCACCGCCATATATATTTTTAAGACTAGCATAATTAGAATTAACTAATAGTTTAAAACCTGAAACTGTTTTATAAGTTGCATCAGCTGGAACGTTAGAAAGACTTTCTTCTTCGATATAATCGTTGCATGAGGTAAACAAAGCAGCGAAGAGGCCTAATAATATTATAGTTTTTTTCATTTTCTTAAGATTAAAATTTAGCACTTATACCTAATTGTGTTGTAACAGAAGCTGGACGGTTTACTCCAAAAGAAGAAGAAGCCCATTCTGGATCGTATCCATCAAAATCAGTAAATACAAATGGATCCAATACATTTATATAAAGTCTAAGATTGCTCATTTTTATTTTTTTAAGTAGCTCTGAATTAAATGTATATCCTAAAGAGATATTTTTGATTTTTACATAATCAACTTCCCTATAATAAGCCATTCCTGAGCTCCAAAATGCACCTGCACCTGTTGCTACTGGCCCCGGACGTGGATTTGTATTATTGGCATTTGCAGGAAGTCCTGCACCATTGGTAGGTACGAAGTATTCCATAGCTATTTTTTGGAATGACCTACCGCTTACATCTGCAAAATTTTGATGGAATGTACTAAGTACTGTTTGCCCTTGGCTGGTAAGTATAGAGAAATTAAAATCGAATTGTCCTATATTTAATTTTGAATACATACTTCCCTGCCATTCAGGGTTAGCATTACCAATTACTGTTCTGTCTTTTGCATCAAATTTACCATCGCCATTTAAATCTTTTATTTTAGCCTGGCCAGGAGCCATACTGTATTTAGCAGCTTCAGTTGCTTCACTTTCCTGCCAAACACCATCATAAATATAATTATAGTTAGGGTTTAATTCAGATCCTAAAATTAATTTATTTCCAATATCACTTACCTGATCTTGGTTGTATATTGATTCCAAGCTGTTTACGTTTTTAGTAAAAGTAAAAGTAGTTTCCCATGTAACAAGACTAGATTGTATGTTTTTCGTAGTTAATCCTACCTCAATTCCTTTGTTACTTACCGATCCAACATTAGAATAAGTATTATTCCAACCTGTTTCATAAGGTAATTTTTGTAAGTAAATTAATTTATCGGATAAACGATCGTAAACATCAACAGAACCTGTAATTCTATTATTTAAGAAACCAAAATCAAGACCTAAGTTAAGCTCTCTGGTTTTTTCCCAAGTCAAATCAGTATTGGCTAAGTTTTTAGATTGCCACCCAGGAACAACATTACTTCCATTAGCATAGAATGTTTGTTGGTCCAATAGTGCTTGAGAAGTATAAGGAGCTACATTGTCATTTCCAGTATAACCAAAACTAGCACGTAATTTTAAGTTAGAAACGCTACTGCTATTTGCTAAAAATGATTCTTTACTAATGTTCCAACCTAATGCTACAGAAGGGAAACTTTCCCATTTGTTTCCTTCAGCCAAAACTGAAGATCCATCCCAGCGAACAGATGCTGTTAGCAAATATTTGTCTTTGTACCCGTAGTTTACACGAGCAGCATATGAATTTAAAGTGTTTTTAGCATAAGCCGACGTAATTTGATAACTTGTTTGCACTCCAGAACCCATATTGTTCGATTCAACATTAAAAGGTTGATTGTTAGAATACATGTATTGGTTTTCATCGACATTAGAGTAGAAACTTTGTAGTAAAAGCCCACTTACAGCATGGTCTTCATTGAAAGTGTATTTCATATCAATTTGGTTATCCCATGTATAGTTGAAGTTTTGTATGTTTCTTACAGAAGCTGAATTTTTATTAGTTAATTGTACGCCTGCTTCAGTTTGAGCAGTGTAAGCAGTGCTATTTTTGCCATTAAGGATTCCTGCAGCAAATGTTGTCTTGAATGATAACCATTTTAAAGCTTGGTATTGGAAATATACATTTCCGATAGTTTGCCAGCTTTTTTCAGTCTGTGACGAATTAGCAATTTCCATTAGAGGATTCACTACACTGGTTTTATTTATAGCAAATGATCCATTAGGATAAGTCAGTTTTCCAGGTTGAAAAAATAAAGTACCTACTAACTCTTGTCCATTTGCATCAACAGCCCATGGTGACATAAGCGGATTTATTCTAAATGCATTTTGCATTGCTAAGTCACTTCCGAGTTCTGTTTCTACTCGTGCAACGGTAAGATTGGCACCTGTTGAAAATTTATCATTTATTTTATGGTTAACACCTAATTTGAAAGAGTATTTGTCCATAGAATCTTTATCGATTAGACCTTCATCGTTTTGAATACCGAAGCCTAAATTGTAAGATAAGCCATTATCTCCACGACCAGATAAGTTAATGTAATTGTTGGCTGTCATACCTGGTTGAAGTACGGCGTCATACCAATCAAAATTATAACCGCTGTTAGCTCTTGAAAGTAAAAGTGCATTTTGATTTGGTGTAAGTAATACTGATGATGCAAGTTGTGCCGGCGTTTGAGTTAAAGGAGTAGCGCTCAAAAAGGCAGCTTGGTGATATGCCCACCATTCAGCTCCTGTCATCATTTTTGGTAATCTTACAGCTGTTTTGGTTCCGTAAGAAGATTCCAAAGATATGCTTACACCACTTTTAGCAGTTGTTCCACTTTTTGTTGTAATAATGATAACCCCGCTAGCTCCTCTAGAACCGTAAATTGCTGCAGAAGAGGCGTCTTTCAATACATCCATACGAGCAATATCTTGTGGGTTCAAAAAGTCAATATTATCTGTTGGTACACCATCTACCACATATAGAGGAGTCGCATCAGATAATAAAGAGTTTTTTCCTCTAATTACTACATTATATCCATCTCCAGCCCGACCAGTACTAGAAGTAATTTGTACCCCAGGAGTGCTTCCTTGAATAGCTTCTAATGGATTGGTTGAATTTCTTTCAGTAATTGTAGCAGCACTTATGGTACTAATAGAACCAGTAACATCAGATTTTTTTGCAGTACCGTATCCAACTACAACAACTTCAGTAAGTGTGTTTGATTCTTCTGTAAGACTGACATTCACTTTCGATTTTCCGGCAACACTCACTTCCTGAGTCTTAAATCCTAAATAGCTAATTACTAAAATCGCTTTGCTGTTTGAAACAGTTATTTTAAAACTCCCCTCAAAATCTGTTGATGTACCGTTTTTAGTTCCCTTTTCCACAACATTCACCCCAGGCAGGGAAAGCCCGGTAGCATCAGTTATTTTACCTTCAATCGTATTGGATTGTCCTGATTGAGCATTCATAGTAATGCTCAACAGAAAATTAAGAAAAAATAAAAATACGAGATTGTATTTCATTCTTTTTTTTAATAATTGCTTAATATTCATAATTTTATTTTAATGGTTAATTGATAGTTAATTTTTAGTTTTTAATTGATTCTACTTTTTTGTCATTGATATAGGTATTTATAAAATTAAAATTCTTAATATTTTTCAATAGGTAAATGGAGTCCGCCTTTTCGATAACCACATTATTCAGTGTTATGTTTTCGACTGGAGATTCTTTATATCCTTCGGCCCAAACCCCATATTTTCCCGCTTTTTTTACTTTTACATTCTCTAAACTTACATTTCTGATAACCGGAATAAAGTTTCCTGTCTGAGAACCATATACATTATAAAACATGTTCAATTTCAGTACACATTCTTTAACGGTTCCTACTTCCAGATTTCTCACATAAACATGTTCAATTGTCCCACCTCGTTTAGAATTTGTCTTAATACGAATCGCTCTGTCCAGATTTGGACTATCCATAACACAATTTTCAACAAATACATTATTTACTCCTGCAGATATTTCGCTGCCAATTACCACTCCTCCATGCCCATCAATCATTTTGCAATTCTGCACAATAATATTTTTACTCGGTATTGCTACTCTTCTTCCGTCAGCATCCCTTCCTGACTTTATAGCTATACAATCATCCCCGGTATTAAATACACAGTTTTTAATAATTATATTTTGCGAATATTCAGGATCGCAGCCATCGTTATTTGGACCATGACTATTTATTGTAACCCCGTCTATAATAATATTATTAGATTTGATTGGATGTAAAATCCAAAAAGGCGCATTGATGATCTTAACATCTTTTATTAAAACGGTATTACATTCAAAGAATTCAATAAAATTAGGCCGCAAGTAACGCCCTTCTCCAAAAACTCTTTCTGCAACTGGCACGCCTTTTTCTGCCATATCAACCAAAACCTCACGATTTTCAGGATCATTTTGAGAGGGAACCCCTTTTTGCCAGCCATAACTTTTACCTCCTGACCATGCCCACCAGTTACTGTTATTTGCCTGACCATTCAGAGTACCTTTACCTGTTATCGCTACATTGGTTTTGTTTTTGGCATAAATAAGAGGTGAATAATTCATCAATTCTGTTCCTTCAAACGAGGTATGAACTACAGGGTAATCTTTCGGATTTGTGCTAAAAAATATTTCAGCACCTTCCTCCAGATGTAAATTTACATTACTCTCTAAATGAATAGGTCCGGTCAGGAACTTCCCACTTGGTACAATAACTTTTCCACCGCCATTATTAGCACAAAATTTTATTGCCTTTTCAAAAGCGACTGAATTAAATGTCACTCCATCTGCAACAGCACCAAAATCTTTTATATTAAAATTTTTATCCAAAAATCTCACCTGAGGAACACTCTCTTCAATTAAGCTCATTCTTTCCCATGGATTATCGATCGTCTTTTCTAACGTCTTACCACCACAAGACATAAAAAACACAATACAAGCCACTATTAAAAACACCAAATTCTTGTTTAAAGCCTTATATACTTCCATTTTGTACTACTTCTATTTCAGAATTAAGATTTTATTAACTATGTAATCGATTACACGAAAGTAAAAAAATAGATTGAATTCAACAAATTAATTTATCAAAAATTTACAAATATCTTTTTTATTATAATTTAAATTACATTTACAATAAAAAATAACATATATTTTTATTATAGCTAAATCTTTATTTGGCAATTAAAAGATTTTTGGTAATCGATAACATTTTATATTGGAATATCCAAAAAAAATGTATTTTTGTGTTAAAATAATCAAAATATTTTTTTTGAATGAGTGAAAAAATAACCATTTATGATATTGCAAAAAAACTAAATATCACTGCTGCTACGGTTTCAAGAGCTTTAAATAACAATCCTAAAATAAAGGAAAGCACAAAACAATTAGTCTTAGAGACTGCTTCTTTAATGAACTACAAGCAAAACAAATTAGCTTTAGCGTTGAAAAGTGGCAGAAGCAATAACATTGGTGTAATCGTTCCCCGAATAGACAGTAATTTTTTTGCATCTGTAATCAGAGGGATCGAAGAAGAACTATATCCTCATGGTTATCAGGTTATCATTTGCCAGACTCATGAAAATCCAAAAAGGGAAAGCGAGAATCTATATACCCTAATTGATGCACAGGTAGATGGTATTTTAATGTCTGTTACTGATGTTAATAATGAAAATGATGATGCATTTCATAACGTCCTAAAAAAAAATGTACCACTCATATTTTTTGACAGAAGTAAACACATAGATGGTGTAAGTTCTGTAACAATAAATGATTTTAAGGGAGGATACATTGCAACTAAACAATTAATTAATCAGGGCTGCAAGTGCATAGCACATCTTTCCGGAGATCAATCTCTGGAAATTTTCAAAAATCGTTTCCTGGGGTATAAACAGGCATTATTAGACAACGGAATTACATTTAACGAAAAGTATGTTATTCAGTCTAAAAGTAGTGTAGATGCAGGAAAAAAGGCAATTGATATGCTATTAGAACTTGATTCACCTCCAGATGCCATATTTTCTTCGAGCGACTTTGCTGCCTTGGGAGTTATTCAGGAATTAAAAGAAAGAAATATTGCCATTCCGGATGATTTTTGTGTAGCAGGCTTTAGCAACGAACCCTTTACTAAGTTTATGGAATTATCTATAACTTCTGTTGACCAGTCACCTCTCGAAATGGGAAGAATGGCTGCTCGTGTTTTCCTTGAACAAGTTGAAAAAACAGACACCATAAAAATCGAAAAAAAGGTAGTCCTTGCGCCAGAATTACATATTCGTAAATCTTCAACAAGAAAAAACTCTTAATATATCATTAACTAATTATAGTTTTAGCCTATCATCAGATTTATGAAAGTACAAAACATAAAAAAAATGAAATTTCTTATTTTATCTTCTTCCAATTTAATCAATTAAATGTGCTTTTTTCATTTATTTATTTTTTAGCATCAATTGCATTTATCGAAAAATTAGAAACTTTATATTTCTATTCTTACACGATAATTAAAATTATTATACCATTTTAGTAATCGATAATAATTTACATTGAATTATTCAAAAAAGAGGTATTTTTGTGCCAAAATAATCAAAGATATTTTTTTTGAATGAGCGAGAAAACCACTATTTACGATATTGCCAAAAGACTTAACATTACTGCTGCTACCGTCTCCAGAGCATTAAATAACAGCCCAAAAATAAAAAAAAGTACGCGTGAATTGGTCAAGGAAACGGCTGATTTGATGAACTACAAACAAAACAAATTAGCTTTGGCTTTAAAAAGCGGAAGAAGCAACAATATTGGTATTATTGTTCCTCGTGTTGATAATAATTTTTTTGGAACTGTAATTAGGGGGATCGAGGAAGAACTTAATCCTCATGGTTATCATGTAATTATTTCACAAACACATGATGATCCAAAAAGAGAAAACGAAAACCTTTATGCTTTAATAGATGCACAGGTTGATGGTATTTTAATGTCGGTTACAGATGTTGGTGATCAAAACTATGATGCATTTCTGAACGTATTACAAAAAAATGTTCCTTTGATTTTTTTTGACAGAACCCGACATTTTAATGGTGTTAGCTCAGTTACTATTAACGATTTTAAAGGGGGGTATCTTACTACAAAACACTTAATCAATGAAGGTTGCAGACATATTGCTCATTTTTCCAGAGACCAGTCACTTGATATTTTTAAGAATAGGTTTTTAGGCTACAAACAAGCGTTATTAGATAGCGGACTAACTTTTAAAGAGGAGTATGTAATTCCTATCAAGAGTAGTGTGGAATCAGGAAAAGAAGCGATAAGTATTTTATTACAACTTGAAACTCCACCAGACGCTATATTTTCCTCAAGTGATTTTGCTGCTTTGGGAGCTATTCAGGAATTAAAAGAGAGAAATATAAGCATTCCAACTGATTTTTGTGTAGCAGGTTTCAGTAACGAACCTTTTACTAAATTTATGGAACTTTCTATAACTTCTGTAGATCAGTCACCACTTGAAATGGGAAGAATG
Organism: Flavobacterium cheongpyeongense; assembly: GCF_003202435.1. Taxonomy (GTDB): domain Bacteria; phylum Bacteroidota; class Bacteroidia; order Flavobacteriales; family Flavobacteriaceae; genus Flavobacterium; species Flavobacterium cheongpyeongense. The sequence continues at coordinate 309,316 of NZ_QJHK01000001.1, read as the reverse complement.
TCCGCACGTGTTTTCCTTGAACAAGTAGACAAAAACGACACTATTAAAATCGAAAAAAAGGTAGTTCTTGCACCAGAATTACACATTCGTAAATCTTCAACAAGAACCACCTTTTAATAGTTTTATATTCAGTTTAATTAAAGTGAAACTCCTCTTTTCCAAGGAATAAAATCATTCTGATTTAAAATCGCTGCTTTGGTCTTGATTGTTCCACTAGCAACATCAATTATAAACTCTAGCATTTCGTCTGCCATTTCATTAATTGATTTTTCTCCGGTAATAATACCACCAGTGTCAATATCAATAATATCAGACATTTTTGTAGCCAATTGCGTATTTGAAGATACTTTTACAACCGGAGCAATCGGATTTCCTGTTGGTGTTCCTAAACCTGTAGTAAACAATACCATATTCGCTCCGGAGCCTACCATTGCAGTAGTACACTCAACGTCATTACCAGGAGTACACAATAATGTAAAACCAGGTTCATTGATATATTCTCCATAATCATAAACGCCAACGATTGGTGAAGTACCTCCTTTTTTGGCAGCACCTGCAGATTTCATGGCATCTGTAATCAAACCATCTTTGATGTTACCCGGAGACGGATTCATATCAAATCCTGATCCTGCATCCACAACAGTTTTTTCATACCATTGCATTAATTCTAAGAAACGTTTTCCGTCTTTATCATCTACGCAACGGTTTACCAACTCTTGTTCTACACCACATAATTCAGGGAATTCCGAAAGAATTGTAGTTCCGCCCAAAGCAACTAAATTATCAGACAATACGCCTAACGTCGGGTTAGCAGAAATCCCTGAAAATCCATCAGAACCACCACACTCTAAACCAATTCTTAATTTTGACAATGGAGCAGGCTTTCTTACTATTTTATTAGCTTCTTTTATAGCAGCAAAAGAGTCTTTTACTACGGTACTCAACATTTCTTCAATTGTTCCAATTTGCTGTTGATCATAAATCAAAACAGGCTTATCACTATTTGGATTAATCGCATTCATTGCATCCTGAAAAATAGAGATTTGCAGGTTTTGACAACCTAAACTCAATACGGTAGCTCCTGCAACGTTTGGATTATTAACATACCCTGCTAATAATTTAGCCAAAGAGTGTGAATCCTGACGAATTCCTCCACAACCACCCTGATGCTGAATGAATTTTACTTCAATATTTTCAAACAAATCAACTTCTGTTGATTTTGCGACCGCATCTTCAGCCCCTTTTTCAGAATTCACTAAAGAACGAAGCAGCAATTGGTAGTCGTTTTCTTTTGGTTTTTTCAATTCTTTTTCAAAAATTCCTTTTAAGATTTCGATATTTCTGTTTTCACAAAATACCAATGGGAAGAACAACCATACGTTTTCAGTACCAACTTGTCCGTCTGTTCTGTGATAACCCATGAAAGTTTTATCTTTCCATTTATCAACATTAGGAACCGTCCAGCCGATAGATTCAGTTTTAGCAGTTACCTTTGCACTTTCGTGCTTCACATTTTCAGTAGAAAGTAAGCCTCCTTTTGCAATTGGAGCACTCGCTTTACCCACCAAAACTCCATACATAATAATGCGTTCTCCTTGTTCGAAAGGATACATCGCAATTTTATGCTTCATTTTCACATCAGACTCGATAGTGATTTCTTCTCCTTCAAAGTTAACAACTTCGCCAGCAACCAGATTAACTAATGCTACAGCTACATTATCAGAAGGGTTTACTTTTATTAATTTTTTTTGCATGATAATAATTTTAGAAAGTAACTATTCTAATTAATATTGTTTGCTGAAATGAGCATAACCTTTTTCAATTCCGTTAGCTTCAATTTCAGTTAAAGCTACTACTAATGCCTCAGACAGACCGTTAATTTTTGTTAAATCTTCACCCCAAAAATCTGTATTCGCTAAAACAGCAGCTACAACCGCATCCAAAGCCCCTAATTCCCACGCATCTTTAAATGCTTCCACTAATTCCGGAGTATCTTTTACTGGCAATGCTTCGTTATTCCATGTTCCTTTGTAAAACTGAATCAAAGAAGCCAGTGAAAAAGTCAAACTAACAGGTAATTTGTTGTTTGCATTATAATATCCTAATAAACTTGGCAAAACTCTTACTTTGAATTTTGAGATAGAATTTAAAGCAATATCAGCAAGTGCATGTTTGATAAATGGATTTTTAAAACGATCCATTACCTCTTCAGTATAGGCAGTGATTTCATTTTTATCCATTGCCAGAGTTTCGCTAATTTCACTGATAACACTGTTTACGAATTTTCCGGTAAAATCACCGTTAACAGTTTCCATAACTAATTTGTTACCGTACAAAAGTGAAGTAGGAACCATCGCTGTATGTGCACCATTCAAAATACGAACTTTTATCATTTTGAAAGGACGAATATCATCAACGATTTTCACATTCAAATCTGTTTTATGGAAAGGCAGTTTTTGTTTTAAATCTTCACCGCCTTCAATTGCCCAAAGGAAAAAAGGTTCAGCAGCAACAATTAAATTATCCTGATAATCTAATTTGCTATTATAATCTTCAATTTCTGCTCTTGGATATCCAGGAACAATTCTGTCGACCAAAGTACTGTGATACGTACACGCTTCTGAAACCCAAGTTTTAAATGCATCTTCTAATTTCCATAAATCACAATATTGTAAGATACATTTTTTTAGGGTTTCTGAGTTATAATCAATCAATTCACAAGGAATAACAGTCACTCCTTTTGAAGCATCTCCGTTGAAATGTTTGAATCTTTCGTGTAACAAAACCGTCAATTTTGCTGGAAAAGCTGCAGGCGGCTGCATATCTGGAGTATCTGTATCAAGAAATTCAATTCCGGCTTCAGTAGTATTTGAAACTATGAATTGAAGTTCTTCTTCTTTGGCTAGTGCTAAATAATCTGCAAAATCGCTATATGGATTTATCGCTTTTACAATATTAGAAATTAACTGGATATCTTGTATCTTTTCACCTTTTTTAATACCGTTCATAAACAAAGTATAAAGACCATCCTGATCGTTAATCAGGTGCACCATACCATCTTTTAATGGCTGAACAATTGCAATACCTGCATTAAAATCAACTTCGTTGTTTAATCTTTGAAAAGCATAATCAACGAAAGCTCTTAAAAAGTTACCTTCTCCAAACTGAACTACTTTAATTGGATTTAATTTTTCTAATCCTGTATTTACTCTATTTAATTTTTTCATTTTAAATCTTCTCTTAAAAGTGTTATAAATAACCTCATTAATCCCTTATCCGTTTTTTATTGTAAAAGAAACATTACACTTGTAAAGATTAAAATAAAGCTTGCTGTGAGGAGTGACAAGCTTTATTTTTCAAGCGTAATGTTCAATTACAACCTTTAAAACTCTAAAAAAAACTGCTTTAAAATAAGGAACTAACTAATTTATCCCTTATTAATTTTTTCTAATATCTTTTATGATGTTTAAAACATCACTTACTTTGTTTTTTAATCCTTCAAAATCTTGTTTATCAAGCAAATCTTTTGAAATTAATTGTGAACCAAGACCAACACAGGTAGCACCTGCATTTAACCATGACGACAAACTTTCAACCGTTGGATAAACACCTCCAGTAGGCATGATTGTTGTCCAAGGACAAGGTCCTTTTATCGCTTTAATAAACTCTGGTCCGTAAATATCTGCGGGAAACAATTTTACGACTTCACAGCCTAATTCTTCAGCCCTTGCAATTTCTGAAAGAGTTCCACAACCCGGAGACCATAAAACTTTTCTACGATTGCAGGCAATTGCAATATCCTCTCTAAAAACAGGAGTAACAATAAAATTAGCACCAAGCTGCATGTACAATGAAGCTGCAGCAGCATCAGTAACAGAACCAACACCTAACATCATTCCCGGCAATTCAGCCAGCGCATATTTATTTAATGCTCCAAAAACTTCAAAAGCAAAATCACCTCTGCTTGTAAATTCCATTAATCTGGAACCTCCATCGTAACAGGCTTTTAATACTTTTTTACTAATTTCAATATCCGAATGAAAAAACAAGGGAACCATTCCGTTGTCTTTCATCATCTGAGCTACTTCAATTCTTGAATACTTTGCCATACTTTATTTATCTTGATACTAATCCGGCCGAGTTACCTCCAGCCATATTTTCAACTTCTTTTAACGTAACTAAATTATAATCTCCGGCAATAGTGTGTTTCAGGCAACAAGCCGCAACTGCAAAATCTAATGCCTTTTGTTTATTATCTTTATATTCAACTAATCCATAAATTAATCCTCCCATAAAGGCGTCTCCGCTACCAACACGGTCAATCACCGGTGTTACTTCCTGTACAGCAGCATTATAAACTGAAGTCCCGTCAAATAAAACACCGCCAATTCTTTGATGAGAAGCACTTACAGAATAACGTAATGTAGTAGCTACCGTTTTTAAATTTGGACAAAGTTCATATAGTTTAGAATATAAAGCCGGCAATGATTTTTCATCCTGATAATCCGGATTTACTTTAGGAATTCCTAACATAAAATAGGCCGTATCAATATCTCCTAAAATAACGTGACTGTATTTTAATAACTCAGGCATAACCTCACTTGGAGTTTTTCCGTATTGCCATAATTTTGATCTGTAATTTAAATCGCATGAAATAGTTAATCCTAATTCGTATGCGATCTGAACTGCTTCAAGACAGGCTTCTGCAGCACTTTGAGAAATTGCAGCTGAAATTCCGCTAAAGTGAAACCAGGTTGCTCCTTGAAGCACCTTCTTCCAGTCAATATCTCCTTTCTGAATAGTTGCCATCGAACTATGTGCGCGGTCGTACACAACATTACTTCCTCTGGTTCCTGCTCCCGTTTCTAAATAATAAGTCCCTAAACGTTCTCCGCCGTAAACAATACTTTTAGATTCAACATTCATTTTACGCATTTCCTGCACTGCGCAGTAACCTATTTCATTTTCAGGTAATCTGGTAACAAACTCAGCATTAATACCGTAATTTGCCAAAGAAACACAAACATTAAATTCACCTCCACCATAAGATGCTGTAAATGCTTTAGCCTGAGAAAAACGCAAATGTCTTTCTGTAGAAAAACGCAACATTATTTCGCCGAATGCAACTACTTTAGTCATTTTCAATACTTAATTAAAATTTAAAATATTCTTTTGCATTGTTATATGAAATATCAGAAACCATTTTTCCGATCCATTGCATATCAGCAGGAAGTTCACCTCTTTGAATTTCATCTCCTAAAAGATTACAAAGAATACGTCTGAAATATTCGTGTCTAGGAAAAGATAAGAAGCTTCTTGAGTCGGTCAGCATTCCCACGAAACAGCTAATTAATCCCATGTTTGAAAGAGCATTTAATTGTTTTGTCATTCCGTCTTTCTGATCCAAAAACCACCATCCTGATCCGAACTGCACTTTTCCTCTAACACTTCCGTCATTAAAGTTACCGATCATGGTAGCCATCACTTCGTTATCAGCAGGATTTAAGTTATAAATAATTGTTTTTGTTAATTTATCTTTACTGTCTAAGGCATTTAAGAAAGCAGACAATTTTTGAGCCTGTGGATAATCCCCAATTGAATCCCACCCTGTATCAGGCCCTAAAATTCTGTGCATACGGGCATTATTATTACGCAAAGCACCCAGGTGAAATTGCTGAACCCATCCAAGTTCATGATACGTTTCAGATAAAAACAACAATACAGCACTTTGGAATTTCAAGGCTTCTTCAGGAGTTATCGTTTGATTTTCTCTTTTCTTTTTGAAAATTGCATTTACTTCAGCTTCGGTAAAGTTTTCAAAATAAATCTGATCTAAACCATGGTCACTTAATTTACATCCATTTTCATTAAAAAATTGAATTCTCTTTCTTAATGCTGAAAGTAAATCTGAATAGGTATTAATTGCCACACCGGATACATCCCCCAATGTGTCCAGATAAGCGTTGTAACCGTCATTCGAAATCAAAATAGCTTTATCTGGCCTGAAAGCCGTACTCATTTTAGTTTCAAAAGGATTACTATTTAATTTTTGGTGAAACTCTAAAGTATCAATAGGGTCTTCAGTAGTACAAACCAGTTCAGCATTTACTTTTTTAAGTAAATTACGTGTACTGTATTCTGCCGAATTTACTTTTGCAGAGGCCTCTTCATATATTCTTTCAGCTGATTTTTCATTCAACAAATCGTAAATATCAAAATAGCGTGCTAATTCTAAATGTGTCCAGTGGTACAAAGGATTACGCATAGTATACGGAACTGTTTTTGCCCAGTTAATGAATTTATCCTTATCTGCGCCATTTCCTGTAATAAACTGCTCATTAACACCTAATGTACGCATTGCGCGCCATTTGTAGTGATCTCCGTTTATCCACACATTTGTAATATTGTCAAAAATTTTATCTTCTGCAATAAATTGTGGATTGAGGTGATTGTGATAATCTATAATAGGCTGATTTTTTGAGTAATTATGGTATAATTCTTCAGCGTATTTATTTTCAAGTAAAAAATTATCGTTTATGAATGTTTTATTCGAGCTCATGATTTAAATATAAAATAGAATATTATTCTTCGTTAGATGGTTTTCCAATTGTAGCAAGGATTCCGCCATCAACATATAAAATGTGACCGTTTACAAAATCACTGGCTTTTGATGATAAAAATATTGCAGCTCCTGCTAGATCACTTGGATCACCCCATTTAGCTGCCGGAGTCCTGCTGATAATAAAATCATTAAATGGGTGTCCGTTCACTCTGATCGGCTTAGTCTGTTCTGTAGCAAAATAACCAGGCCCGATTCCGTTGATCTGAACGTTGTATTTTGCCCATTCGGTAGCCATATTTTTAGTCAGCATTTTCAAGCCTCCTTTTGCAGCAGCATAGGCAGAAACAGTATTTCTTCCCAACTCACTCATCATTGAACAGATATTGATAATCTTACCTTGCCTTCTTTCGATCATTCCTTTTGCTACATGCTTAGAAACAATAAAAGGACTTACTAAATCAATATCAATCACTTCTCTGAAATCAGCAACTTCCATATCGATTAACGGAATTCGTTTGATAATTCCGGCGTTGTTGATTAAGATATCAATTGCTCCAACTTCACCTTCAATTTTTTGAACAGCACTTTTTACTTCCTCTTCCACAGTTACATTAAATTTGTAACCTACGGCTTTTATACCTTGGTCCTGAAGTTCTTTTACAGCTGCATCGATCTTTTCCTGAGAAGAATTTCCGTTTACAACGATAGTTGCTCCAGCCTGACCTAATCCTTTTGCCATTGCCATTCCCAGTCCGTGTGTACTTCCTGTAATTAAGGCAACTTTTCCATTTATATCAAATAAGTTTGTCATGATTCTTATCTTAAATCCGTGATTTTACAAACATCCATATCACCGTAATCTAAATTCTCACCTGCCATTCCCCAGATAAAAGTATAATTACTTGTCCCTGAACCTGAGTGAATAGACCATGGTGGAGAAATAACTGCCTGATGATTATTCATCCAGATGTGTCTGGTTTCTTGTGGTTGCCCCATAAAATGGCAAACTGCCTGGTTTTCGGGAATATCAAGATAAAAATATACTTCCATACGACGATCGTGTACGTGAGCAGGCATTGTATTCCAAACACTTCCCGGTCTTAATTCTGTCATTCCCATTTGCAATTGACAAGTGGTAACTACACTTCCAATAATCATTTGGTTTACGGTACGGTGATTTGCAGTTTCCATCGTACCCAGTTGCAATTTATTTGCTTCTGCCAAACTTACTTTTACTGTTGGGTAAGTAGTATGAGCCGGTGCAGAGTTAATATAGAATTTTGCAGGATTGTTTTTGTCTTCACTTTTAAAAATCACTTCTTTATTACCGCTTCCGATGTATAAAGCATCTTTTAATCCTAATTGATATGTAGTTCCTTCAACAACTACAGAACCGTTTCCTCCTACATTAATAATACCAATTTCTCTTCGCTCTAAGAAATAGGGTGCTTTTAGCGGGTCAATAGTTTCTAATGCTAAATCTCCTTTTACCGGAACTGCAGAACCTGTAATATATCGGTCATAATGTGAATAAACCAACACCACTTCATCTTCCTGCATCAAATCATCAATCAGAAACTCATTTCTCAATTCCTGAGTATCGTATTTTTTCACAGCTTCAGGGCTTGAAGCATATCTAGAACTATATTTTGTCATAATTTTATTTTTAATGTAATCGATTGCACAAAATTATATTTTTATATTTAAATATCATAATACAAATGAAAATTTATTTGTGTAATTTCTACACTTCTACTTTTTTCATCTTTGGAACTAAAATATGCATAATAAGCCAGGCTAATAAATAGGCAGCCCCGCAAATACAAAACATAATAAAGTAACCTGTTTCAATTTTACCAATTTTGGTATAGTATACAAACATATTTTTTTGAACTAAAACAGTTAGTAAAATTCCGCCAAGTGCTCCAAACATTCCTCCTATTCCGGTAACTGAGGCAGTAGCTTTTTTAGGAAACATATCAGAAACCGTTGTAAAGATATTGGCGCTCCAGGCCTGATGAGCCGAGACAGCGAAACCAATTACCAGAATTGCCAACCACATGTTTACAGCTCCTAAATATTGAGAAAACAGCACAGGTAAAACTGCAAATGCATACAGCAGCATACTTGTTTTGCGGGCTTTGTATGCCGGCCAGTTTTTTTCAATTAATTTTAAAGGAAGCCAGCCTCCAAAGATACTTCCTATACTTCCTATCACATACACCAAAGCACAAGGCCAAATAATTTCAGTTGCAGAAAGTTTATATTGTTTCATAAGGAAATCAGGCAACCAGAATAAGTAAAACCACCAAACAGGATCTGTCAACAACTTCCCAATTGCAAAAGCCCATGTCTGACGGAAAGCTAACAATTTTAACCAAGATACTTTATCAGTATCTTTTTCTTTAACTATATCCGTTTTATCAGCAGTAATATAGTCTAACTCTGCCTGAGATAAGCGTTTTTGTTTTTGAGGTACTTCATAAAAAACAAACCATAATGCCAGCCATATAAATCCTATAATACCAGTTGCAATAAAAGCCCACTGCCAACCATAGTTTTCAGCTATAAAAGGCACTGAAAGAGGGACAATTATGGCTCCGATATTACTCCCTGAATTAAAAATACCTGTTGCCAAAGCACGTTCCTTTTGCGGAAACCATTCGGCTGTCGCTTTTATTGCAGCAGGAAAATTTCCTGCTTCTGTAACTCCTAAAAACACACGGGCAATTAAAAAACCAACAGTACCAGTTGCAAACGCATGTCCTACAGCGGCTAAACTCCACAAACCAGTCGCTATCGCATACCCCAGTTTTGTACCTAATTTATCAATAATTCCTCCTGCAACGAGCATTCCCAGTGCGTAAGCAATTTTAAAAGCCAATTCTATGTTAGAATAATCAATTACTTCCTGCTCAGGAGTCCAATGAAAGGCTTCTGCAAGAAAAGGCCTCAAATAACTGATTACATTTCGGTCTAAATAATTTACAGTAGTAGCAAAAAATACTAAACTACAGATTGTCCAGCGATATTTTCCTATCCCTGCATTGGTTTGGTTCATGATTTTGGTTGGTTTGATTGGTTATTAGCTAGTTAAAACTTTTTAAAGATCTGTAATTGGTCTGTATTTTGGTACTAAAGATTTCATTACGACCCAGCCTGTTAAATAACATACTGCACAAATTGAAAAAATGATAAAATATCCAGCCTCAATTCCATGAAAGCCCATAAAAGACATATTTGTATCTTTACTATAATCAAATAATAATCCAGAACCTTTGTTAATTAAAGTAGACCCCAATCCTCCTGCTAAACCTCCAATACCTGTAATCGTTGCAATTGCTTTTTTAGGAAACATATCTCCTACAGTTGTAAAAATATTAGCCGACCATGATTGATGTGCCGCTCCTGCAATACCAATAATAATTACCGGAGCCCAGTAACTAATATACCCCAAAGGCTGTGCTACTAATGCCAATAACGGAAAGAATGCAAAAATTAACATTGCTCTCATTCTTCCTTCATACGGATTCATACCTTTCTTTTCAACGAAATAGGTTGGAAGCCATCCTCCGATGATTGATAATAATGTAATCATATATAAAACAAACAATGGAAAGGCAGCTTCAGTAGAATCCATTCCGTAAACTGAACTTAAATATGCCGGAGTCCAGAACAAGAAGAACCACCAGACACCATCAGTCATAAATTTCCCAAAAGCAAAAGCCCAGGTTTGTTTGTATTTAAAACAGTCTGCAAGAGAAACTTTTGTTGTAGTTTCAGCCACATACCCCACTAATTTACTATCTGCAACATCATCTTGCTGGATATACGCTAATTCTGCTGCATTAACTCTCGAATGTCTCTCTGGTTTGTCATACATAAAAATCCAAAATCCCATCCAAATAAAACCTAAAGCACCAATAATAATAAAGGCCATTTCCCATCCAAAAGCTTCTGCAATAAACGGAATCGTTATTGGAGCAGCTAAAGCCCCTACCGTTGCACCTGCATTAAAGATACTTGTTGCAAACGCCCTGTCTTTTTTAGGAAAATATTCAGCTGTAGTTTTAATGGCTGCGGGAAAATTTCCTGCCTCTCCAACTGCCAAAACAAAACGTGCAAAAATAAACAAGGTAACACTCACGTTAAGAACCAAAGCTGTATCCTCTATATTATGGATTGCTTCTTTTGCACCTTGAAATCCAAGAAACCAGTCGCCTGTTATGTATCCGGCTGTTGCAATTCCTGCAAAAGCATGTAAACAAGCTCCAACAGACCATATACCAATAGCCCACAGAAATCCTTTTTTCGTATCCATAAAATCTACAAATTTCCCTGCAAACAATAAAGAAACTGCATAAAAAATAGAGAATAAGGCTGTAATATTACCGTAATCACTATTTGTCCAATGAAACTCAGGCGCAATAAAATCCGTCCAAGTTAAAGAAAGTACTTGTCTGTCTAAATAATTAATTGTTGTTGCAAAAAACAGTAATGCGCATATACTCCAGCGATAATTTCCAATAGATTTGTTGGTTTGACTCATAGTAACTATGTTTGTTTTGGTTAAAAAACCTTTAAATTAATTTTAAAACAAATATTTCAATTTATTAAATCGATTTCGTGTTAAATTACAAAGTTTCAAAAGTATAACTATTTGTAATACAAACCTAAAAATGTAATCGATTGCACAAATATAAGTTTAAATACTTATATTCCAAATTAATTACTTATAAAATTATTTCATGCAATAAATTAAACATATTTAGTAAAAAAACAGGTGTAAAATTACATAATAAATAATACTTTTGTTAAATCAAAAACCAGTTAAAACATTGATATAATGTTAAATAAAATTGATTATTATTACGTTTTTTTACTGATCTTTCATTAAACAATCTGTTCTGCAGGTTATAATTAATTAAGCATTCCATTCTGGTAAAACAATTAGTATTTAAATTCTAATTCCTCTTAAGTTGAAAACATTTACAAACATTATTCAAAAAACAAATCTTTATTCATTCTTTTTTTTATTTGGAATCATCACTAATTTACATTCTCAAAATGAAATTCTACCTCTATGGAATAAAATACCTGATGAGATAAATACACCCGATTATAACGAAAATGAAGTGATAAAAGAAGGCAGAATCCAAAGTACAAGTTTCGTTACTATTCCGACATTACGGATATTCATCCCAAAAGAAATAAAACCTGCTCAAACTGCTATCCTTATTTTTCCGGGCGGGGGGTATTCGCATTTATCAATGAATAAAGAAGGAAGTAAAATAGCAGAATGGCTAAACACTTTAGGGATCGTGGCTTTTGTTGTAAAATATCGATTACCAAGCGATTTAATTATGAAAAACAAATCCATTGGCCCTTTGCAGGATGCTCAGGAAGCCATTCGCTATATTAGATCTAATGCGGCAAAATGGAATATTGATCCAAATAAAATTGGCACAATAGGCTTTTCCGCCGGAGGACATTTAGCATCAACATTAGCGACACATTTTGATGATAAAGTATATGAATCCAAATTCAGCATCAGTGCCAGACCAGACTTTTCAATTTTAATTTATCCGGTAATATCTATGGAAAACGCTATTACACACAAAGGCTCACAAACAAGCCTATTAGGCAAAAATCCATCTCAGGCTCTTCTTGATGCTTTCTCTAATGAAAAAAAAGTAACCCCACAAACACCTCCAACATTTTTAGTACATGCTTCAGATGACGGAGCCGTTTTGCCTGAAAACAGCATCAACTATTATTTAGCTTTAAAGAAAAATAATATCCCTGCTGAATTGCATATTTACGAAAAAGGCGGGCATGGGTTTGGTTTAGGAGCAAAAGACACCAGTCAGTTTTGGACTATTGCCCTGAGAGAATGGCTCATAGACAATCATTACATCTTATAAAAACGAATCGCTTATCATAAAATTTATCTAAAATTATTTTTAATTAATTCACATATCGAGAAAAGTCGATATATTTGTATCATGGAACAAGTAGAAATTTTTAAGGCATTGTCCAACAAGTCCAGATTACAAATGCTGGAGTGGCTAAAAGAACCAGAGACAAACTTTCCTGAACAAATCACTGCAGGATTTGAACATGGTGTTTGTGTTGGTCAGATACAAGCCAAGGCTGGACTTACGCAATCTACAGTTTCTGAATATTTGTCGATTTTGCAACGCGCCGGATTTATAGAATCTACACGTGTCGGACAATGGACATACTACAAACGCAACGAAAGTGCCTTTGAAGCACTCAGTAAATTAATTCAATCTAATTTATAAATTATTATGAATACAAATAGTCTGTTTTCGCCATTTGACCTGAAAACACTACATCTTAAAAACAGAATTGTGATGGCTCCCATGACGCGATCCTTTTCTCCAAACGGAATTCCAACTGACGAAGTTGCTACTTACTATCAAAAAAGAGCTGAAGGCGAAGTTGGCCTGATATTATCTGAAGGAACTGTTATCGACAGGCCTTCATCATCAAATGATGCTAATGTCCCGCACTTTTATGGAGAGGATGCATTAAAAGGCTGGAAAAAAGTTATTGACGGAGTTCATGAAGCCGGAGGTAAGATGGGGCCGCAGATCTGGCATATGGGAATTATGGACAACCATCATTCAGGATGGGTACCCCCTGCTCCTTTCGAAGGTCCTTCAGGATTAAACAGACCTGATTTTAATAACGGCAATACAATGTCTGAAAAAGATATTGAAAACACAATTTTAGCCTTTGGAAAAGCAGCGGCTGATGCCAAAAAATCAGGTTTTGACACTATCGAAATTCACGGAGCACACGGTTATTTGATTGATCAGTTTTTTAGAGCCGAAACTAATTTACGTACCGATGTTTATGGTGGAAAAACGCTGCCTGAACGTAATCGTTTTGCCATTGAAGTAATAAAAGAAATCAGAAAACAAGTTGGAAATAATTTCGCCGTAATCATGCGTTTTTCTCAATTTAAACCTTCTGATTACAATTATAAACTGGCAAAAAATCCACAGGAGTTAGAAGCCTGGCTGAATCCTATTGTTGATGCCGGAGTCGATATTTTACACTGCTCACAAAGAAGATTCTGGGAGCCAGAATTTGAAGATTCTGACTTGAATTTTGCAGGATGGGCTAAAAAAGTAACAGGCGCTCCCACTATTACGGTAGGTTCTGTTGGTTTATCGAATGATTTCTTTGGTGCGTTTGCAGGAGAAAGTTCTGAACCAACTTCTTTAGAAGAATTAAACCGACGTTTCGACAGGGGCGATTTTGATTTAGTTGCCGTTGGAAGACCTCTCCTTTCAGATCCAAACTGGGTGACTAAAATTAAAGCAGGAAAAACAGATCAATTAAAAGGTTTCAGTAAAGAAGCTTTGGCAGAACTGGTTTTAGAATAAATTTAAAAAAAAGGTTTAAAGTGACAAAGGTTCAAAGTGGTTAAGTTTTTTTCTTTCCCTGAGTCTGTGAAACTTTGTCACTTTGAATCTACCTATAGTATTTAAGCTACTTTCCTTTTTTGAAAATTGATGCTAAAGCCATCTTCGAACCAGTTCGTCGTACATTTTCAAACATAATAAGCAAGTACAATACTGACAACCAATACCCCAATACCTAACAGATATTCATCCTGTAACGAAATTTTATCATCTACACCCCAGGCTGTAAACCAATAAATCAGTAGATAATGTGCAATAGAGAGCGGATACGAAATGTCACATACAACTTTACAGATTTTTAAGCGAAAACAGATTTTTTATTCACCTCCTGATCCCATTGGTATTATTAAAGGGAATATCCGAATAATGCAAAACGATTCATGTAAACCGTTCATCCAAAGGCTATTTTCGTCTCCAATTCTTGGCACCATAAGTACAATTGCTCTGGAAAGCAAAATTCCCCCGAAGAAGGGATATAATAAACGTGTAAACCCAATATTTATTTGTTCAGGATTGAGTGACTAGCCTCCAATAAATTAATCCGAACTTTTTTCGTCTTTTTCAGCTAATTACTTCAAAAATTAAAAAGCAAAGCTGCAACTTTTTACAATTACAGCTTTACAACCAACCAATTTTAGAAATAATGAAATTATTGAAGTGAGAAATTCACTTTAGATTTTATATCTGTTGAGGATGCACCAACAATAGCTTCAAAAACTCCGGGTTCTGCAACCCATTCGTGTTTTTTATCGTCAAAAAAGCTCAAAGCCGTTTTATCTATTGTAAAAGCTACTGTTTTTTCTTCACCCGCTTTAAGCGAAATTTTCTCAAACCCTTTTAATTCCTTTATCGGGCGAGGCAATGACGATTTTAAATCGCTGATATAAAGCTGAACAATCTCTGAACCTTCCCTGTTTCCGGTATTTTTTACTTTTACTGAAAATGTAATCTGCTCATTGACTGACAACTGTTTTTTATCAGCCGTTACTTTTCCGTACGCAAAAGTTGTATAGCTCAATCCGTGACCAAAAGAGAACAATGGTTTTGCTTTTTGTTTGTCTGCCCAACGGTAACCTACAAAAATACTTTCATTGTATTTCACCTCATCACCACCCGGAAATTCACCTAAAGCATGTGATGCGTTATCAGATAATTTTACAGGAAAAGTAAAACTCAGTTTTCCTGACGGATTTACATCACCTACTAAAACATTTGCCAATGCATTTCCGGCTTCAGTACCTAGAAACCATCCCTGCACAATCCCCGGAACTTCTTTAACCCAAGGCATTGCTGTGGCATTTCCTGAAATATTTACAAAAACTATATTCTTATTTACTTTTACTACTTCAGTAATTAATTTATCCTGATTGTATGGAAGTCCTAAATCTTTACGGTCTGCTCCTTCAGCATCCTGATTATCGCTTTTGTTTAATCCTCCAATAAAAAGTACTATATCGGCATCTTTGGCAACCTTCAAAGCCTCAGCAGTCAATTCAGCAACAGAACGTTTGTCTTCTAAACTCACTTTTGCTACTACTCCGTTATAATTGCTTGTCGGATCGCCAACATAACCCCGGGCGAATACAATCTCAGCCTGATTACCAATTCTTTTCTTTAAACCTTCAAGCGGAGTGATTTCATATCTTGCTTTTAATGATGAGCTTCCTCCTCCAACTGTCATCATTTTGATAGCGTTTTCACCAATCACAGCTATTTTTTTAGTCTTAGAAAGATTAATGGGTAAAATATTGTTGTTATTCTGAAGCAATACAATTCCTTCTTCAGCAATTTTCAAACCTGCTTTTGCATGTTCTTCTGTTCCGAAAGAACCGAAAGGTCTTTCTTTATTCATATTTGTCAGGAAAGACAAACGCAAAATACGACGCACTTTTTCGTCTAATTCTTTAGTTCCTGCTTCCCCTTTTTTTATCATTTCAGAATACGGCTTTGCCAGGTAATAATTATCATACGCATTACTTGTCCCCCAAGAAAGTCCGTTTGTCCAGGAACCAAACTCCATATCCAAACCGTTGTAAATAGCCTGTCTGGTATCATGAACTCCTCCCCAATCTGAAATAACAACACCTTTGAATCCCCATTCACCACGAAGAATATCATTAAGTAAAAACTCATTATGACAACAATGCTGTCCTTTGTATCTATTGTAGGAACCCATAATTGCCCAGGTATCGCCTTCCTGAACGGCTGCTTTAAAAGCCGGCAAATAGATTTCGTACAAGGCACGGTCATCTACAATTACGTTGACCGAATTACGATTAGTCTCCTGATTGTTCAGGGCAAAATGTTTTACACAGGCAGCCACACCATTTGATTGAACACCCTTGATGTATGGAACAACCATTTTGGATGTCAGGAAAGGATCTTCTCCCATATACTCGAAGTTACGGCCGTTTAATGGGCTTCTGTAAATATTTACACCAGGCCCTAAGAGTACATTTTTATTTCGAAAACGGGCTTCTTCTCCCAATGATTTTCCATACAAAGAGGCTAATTCTTTATTCCATGTGGCAGATAAAGCAGTTAACGCCGGAAAAGCAATACAGGAATCGTTTGTCCAGCCTGCCTGATCCCACTCATCCCATTTGACTTCAGTACGAATTCCGTGCGGACCATCAGTCATCCAGTTTTCAGGAATTCCTAAACGCGGTACACCCGGCGAACTAAATTTAGACTGCGCATGAATCATGGCAATTTTTTCATCAGTTGTCAGTCGCCAAAGTGCATCTTCTACACGCTCATTAATTGGCTTTTTATCATCAAGATAATTTGGAATTTTATGTTGTGCATTAATTCCAAATGAATTCAGTAAAAGTAAAACCACTATTACTTTAACGTTTTTAAACATACCTTCTTTATTTATTGTTCATTACTATATTTTTTAGACTTACATTTCAAATGCTTTCTAAATAATAAGGTAAAACTAAAACGTTATTGCATTGGTAATAATTTTGAATAAAAAAAGTAGTGCTTAAAAGAATTAAATCATTAATAAACAAATACTTAAAAGCAAATAAATATTAAAAAAAGTAGTAATTTTAAAAGTAAACAATTAGGATTTCTGAGAAATCAGACCTATTTTCATTACCATTTCTTCAAAATCATTTCGGGAAACTACAGCCTTATTTCTGGCTTTGGTTCGGTAATTATAAATGGTGCTTAAGGAATAACGAAGGAAAGCAGCAATTTTTACACTATCTGTTATTCCAAGTCTTATGAGTGCAAAAATTCGAAGTTCTGTGTTAAGCATTTCTCCTTGCTTCAATACAATTTGCTCGTCGTTAACAAGTAAGGCATTAAAATCTTTTACAAAAGTGGGGTATAAGTTTAAAAAGATGATGTCGAAATTTTTATATAATTCCTCCAGCTCATTATCAACCAGAGTCGTCGATTTGAGCATTCTGTAAATCTCATCAAATTGTTTGGCTGTCGCTTTTTTATTTAAAATAACACGGTAATTTTCTAACTTATTAATGTAAGCAGAACACAGATTAAAGAAATGTGCAATGTATTCTTCTTTGATATGATTGGATTCAGATAATTGCGCATTTCGATCCTGAAGCTGCTTATTCGTTTCGGTAATATCTTTGTTTAATTCGGCTAATTTTTGGCTGGATTCATAAAGTTCTCCTCTGATTCGGGATACTTTTTTCATTTGTTTGTAAACGTAAATAATGGCGACAATTAAAAAGAGGGATAACAGACTAATACATAAAAGATAGACCTTAAGTTCTGTTTTTCTTTGGGCTTCCCGCTCTAAATAAGCCGTATTGATAATCGAATACACTTGTGACATCAAAAGCGTACGGAATTGTACATTGCAATAAAGAGCATCTTCAATAGCCGATTGAGTGAGTTTATAAGCCATATCGACATCTCCCAAATCATAGAAAACCATTGCCAGTTCCTGTAGTGAAGCATTATCTTTTATGGCTTGTTTAATATCTGAGGTCGCTGAAAGAGCATAATATTTTTTGACTAATTCTATCTGATTGGTCTTTTCTGAAATATTTCCCAAAAGATACGTAATCATAGCATATTGCGGATTATCATCTTTTCTGTCTTTCAACAAAACCAGCAGCTCCTTCTTGGCAATATCAAATTGCCTGTGATAAATGTTTTTCTGAATCTTATTGATTTTATAATCTAACGAACTGGGGTTTAAAACTCCCAGCAATGAGTCACGATATTTACCAATTTGACCAAGAAACTCTCTATTACGGCTGTTTGCATTATAATGTTCATAAAATTCACGATAGGTAATATAATAATTTGCCAATAATGATTTTTCTAATTCTTTTTTACTGATACTTTTTAAAATGGTTTCTGATTCACGATACTTTCCTGATGAAGAATAAAGGTTTGCCAATTGCAATTGAGCCAGATTCAGTAATTTTTTTTCACGAAGCTCTTCAGCGATCTTAAGGTTTTTCTTTACATAAAAAATAGCCGAATCTGAATTGAATTTCTGATACTCTTTGTATAGGGCTTCATTATAATTATACTCCTGCTCCTTTGAAAGATTTTGTGATTTTAGTTTTTTAAAATTTAAGATGCGTTCTTCTTTTAAGCGGACATAATGCTGTTTGTTTTTAACAGCATCGTTTAGCTTATTCAAAATAGTATCTTTATTATTCGATGAATAACAAAAAAAGGAAACCAGGAGCGTTATAAAAAACAGAAAATAATTTTTCAAGTGGCCAGCAAATAAGATTTATAAATTTACAATTAAACAGCAATTGGAGCCGCCAGACAACTCTGCGGAATATCAAATGTATTTACCAAAGAAAGCGCATCCGGTCTGATGTCCCAGCAAAGCTGATTGACCATTTTACGGATGGTTTTGGTTTTTACCGCTTCCATATAGCCATCTTCAAGGTACCAGCCTTTGTTTTTTTCTATTTGTGAAAGTGCATACAACTGATTCAATTTCAACAAAATACTCTTAATTTTTGCATCTTCCACTTTTGAAATCGCAATTTGAAATTGTTCCAGAACAACTCTTTCCAAATAAGCCTGAGCCACATCGATCATTTGGTGCTGAACCACATTAAAAGCATCATACGCTTCCAGACCTTCATCAATCAGCTTTTTGACACGTCTTGCTGCCGATGCTAAAATTGTTTTTTCCCTGTGTACAAAAGCCTGCAGATGAAACTGATCGTCAAGCAAATGTTCATCATCAGTTTTGCGGGTAATGATTGGATTTTTTTCAGCAATCGCTGTTTTGGCATTTTCATACACATAATTAATGATTCCAAAAGACCCCATTTCGCCAAATGATTTTCTGAATTCGGCCAGACGGTTTTTGGCAACCAATTGCATCAAAACGGTATTATCACCTTCAAAAGTGGTATAGATTTCAGTATCGTTTTTTAATGCATCAATTCTATTTTCAGACAAATATCCTTTTCCGCCAATAGCTTCTCGGCATTCCTGCAAAATATCTCTGGTGCTCCAGGTCGAATAGGATTTCATTCCGGCTGCTAAGGCTTCGATTTCCTGCATTTCAGACTCGGTTCTGTTTAAAAAACGACTGGTAAGATATTGTAGTCCAAAATGAACCGCATAGGTTTTTGCCAAATGCGGGAGCAATCTGCGTTGGTGCATTCTGTAATTTAAAATTGGAACTTCAGGATCTCCTTCGGGTCCGAATTGTCTTCTTTGATCGCTGTAGCGAATGGCAATGGTAAGACCGGATTTCGCTGCTGCCAAAGCCGAACGCGGAATCCCAATTCGGCCTCCAACCAAAGTGCCCAGCATCGTAAAAAAACGTCTGTTGTCACTTGGAATCGGACTTTCGAATTCGCCTTTGTCATTTACAGAAGCAAAACGGTCCAGCATATTTTCCTTTGGAATTGCCACATTTTCAAAACGGATTGTTCCGTTATCCACTCCGTTAAGTCCCATTTTATGACCACAATCGCCAATTGTAATTCCGTTTAAAATATTTCCCTTGGTATCCCGCAACTGCACTATAAAGGCATTTACACCATAATCGTGACCGTCAATAATCAGTTTGGCAAAAACGGTCGCCATTTGTCCGTGAACTGCGGCATTGCCTATGTATTCTTTCTGTGCTTTTTCGTGAGGTGTGTGAATAGTAAATGTCTGATCGCTATGATTGTAAGTAGCTGTTGTTTCAAGTCCTTTTACGTTCGATCCGTGATGGGTTTCAGTCATCGCAAAACAGCCCGGAAGTTTTAAGGAGCCAATATCTTTTAAGTATTTAGCATAATGCTTCTCTGTTCCTAATGACTGAACACTCATTCCCCAAAGTCCAAACTGCACTCCAAATTTTATCACCAGACTCAAATCGTGGTAACTCAGCGTTTCCATAATTGCAAAATAATCTGCAATGTTTTCCTCTCCGCCATATTGTTTCGGATACGCCATATTTCCGAAGTTTTCATCGGCTAAGATTTTGCACCAATTGTAAACCGTCTGACGATAGACATTGATATCTGTTGAAGTTTCATAAGCAAACTCAGGTCTTGAAATAACCGATTTTACTTTTTTTATAATTCTAGATTCGTTACCATCCAGAATTTCAGTAAGTTTTAAAACATTAAAATTGTTATTGGTTTGAGAAGTTGCCGTAAAAGAATCGGCTTTTGTCTTGAAGTTCTGAATTAATTCTTCCCCTAAAACACCAAGATCATTTTCCAGTTTCGTAAACTTTAATTCTAATCCTGAAATATCAAAGTCTTTTTCAGAAAGTGCCAGCGCAATATCAAAAATGCATTTTACAGATGCTTTATCTTTAATACTTTTTTCAATATCCGATTTCCATTGCATGAGTTCCTTTCGCGAAGGCGGATTAGAAATATCCACTTTCGAAAGAAGGTATTGTTGCTCTTCAGACGAAAGCTGGGCCAGAGAATTAATAAACTGCTGCAGTGTAGAAAACTCTTTTTGGGTTAAAAGATCATCTGACCAAACAAGATATAAAAGTGGTATAAAAGCCTTCATTTTCGAATCGTTCATAGTAAACTAAAATAGTAATTTGTCTGTGGTTAAATTAAGATAATTAATTGAGGTTTTCTATAAATCAAGCTCAATTAGGATTTTTTTCACATTTCAATAAATCAAAGGCAAATCTCCATAATGGTAAATTCCTGACCTGCTTTGGTAAAGGTTTTAAAAGTATCTGTCATGCCTAACTTTTCATAAAACGATTTTTTACCGCATCTGGCATTGCACCAAACTCTTTTTACATCCTTTTTTTCGGCTAATTCAAAAATATACTTTAAAAGTTCAGAAGCTATTCCCTGACCCTGAAACTCTTTTAGAGTAGCCAGTTTTCTAAATTGCATTGCATTATCTGAAATAAAACAAGATACAATTGAAACGAGTTTTCCTTGTATAAAAAAGCCTAAATGGAAGCCCAATTCATCTTCTTCCAACTGCACAAATTCCAAAGGCTGATCCGGCCACATTACTTCATGCCTGATTTGCCAGGTATCCGAAGCTTTAATTAATTTTATCATCATATTAAAAAACAAAAACCGTCTAAATCCACAAAGGAACAGACGGTTCTAAAATAATCTAATTTTTTATTTTATTTCGCTAACGGACTATATTGTTCTAATGTAAAATATTCTTCTGTTTTCTTTTCAGACAGCCCACGAGTCAGCCATCCTTTTTTATGTGCCGTAACAATAGCATACGGAGTGATCCAAAACAGGCTGAAGGTATAAAACACACTATAAGAATATGCCCAAATTGATTCAGAATAACTATATTTTTTACCGTAAAAGAAAGCTGAAAAACTGGATATAATTAGTATGCTTAACAAGGTAGAGCTAAAAAACAACAGCGGATGTGTGGCGATAAAAAAGAACATAAAGATTAAGTATGGAAAAGACATTATAATTTTTGCGGTCTGGTCTAAGTACAAAAGTCTGGTTCCTAATTTGGATTCACTTCTGAAATTTTTAAAAACATATTTTGCCATCATCAGGTTTTCACGAACGTTGCTTCTCCCCCATCTGATCAACATTTTATACAATCCTGTATATTCTTCGGGAACATTAGTTAATACAACCGAATTTCTTTGAAACAACACTTTATATCCCTGTTTCAAAATCATATTGGTCATCGCACGATCTTCTCCTATGTCTGATGGTTCGCCCATAAAAGTCTGATTGATCCATTCTTCCAGGCACGCAAATAGCGAAGTTTTACGATATGCGGCCAAAGCTCCCGGAGTACAAAACACTGACCCCAATACACTTTCTACAGAACGCACAAATTCAAAACTCATTACAAAACTTATGTTCAGCATTTTTGGAAGTATTGCTTTTTTATTGTTCAGCACATGAACATTTCCGGCAACAGCCCCGCATTTTTTGTTGTGGACAAAAGGGCTGACTAAATTTCGTAACGTGTCTTTTTTTACAATAGAATCACTGTCCACGGTTACAAAAATCTCGCCTGTTCCCAATTTAAACCCTCTGTAAAGCGCGTGACGTTTTCCTTTGTTTTGAGGCTGCTGATAAATGGCTAAACGGTCTCCCAATTTTATTTTGGCCTGTTGGATCCAATACCAGGTATCATCTTTACTTCCGTCGTCAATAGTCAGAATTTGCATTTTATCTTCCGGATAGTCACTGTCTGCCAAACTTAGTAGGGTTTCCCAAACCAGTTTACCTTCATTATAAGCCGGAACTATAACTGTACAAGTAGGCAGTAAATCATCTGAAACAGATTCAATAGGCTTATATTTGAAATAAAGAAATGACTTGTACAGAAAAACTCCGGCTTTGAAAAAAAATAAAATGGCAGCCACGATCAAAAATGGAAAACCTATTGTAGATTCTATTCTTTCGAATTGAAACTGTTCAAAATCTGACTGGAATTTATAAACCAAAAAAGCTCCTGTAAATAGTAAGGTAACAGTGCCACTAAGAATAAAAACCGGTAATAGATTTAAAGTTTTACTGATAGCTTTTGTTGCAGCTTTCTGATTCATTTCAAAAACAGTATTTTGTAAAATGTGCTCATTTTTATTTTTTCTCTTTGTTGAGTAAAATTGTTTTGAAGTTATTGTTTCTATTTCCATGTGATGTTGATATTAATTCCTGAATGGTCTTTATTAAATGTTGTTGTATATCATTTTACAAGCGTTATACCAATAATCCTTAGGCCAGATTATCAATGAATTAACCAAATAACAACAAAAAATTGATGTGTAAATTTTACCCATTCACGCTCATTTTACACAGCTGTCAGCGTGTACTATCAATTTTAAGATCGAAAAAATCTATAAAGAAAAACCGCCTGATTCAGAAGAAAAAGGCGGTTTTGAAAATTAATATATAATCTGAAAATTATAAAATATAATCTGTATTGATGAAATTAGATTCTTTACTGTTCAATAATTCCTGAAGGATTTCATTATTATAAGCAATGTCTTTTGACGCCACAAACGTACGGATAGAGAACGAACGCAATGCATCCGGAATACTCAATGTTCCTACTGCTGAATCTTTACGACCTGTAAACGGAAACGCATCCGGTCCTCTCTGGCAAGAACTGTTTAAATTTACCCTGCACACTAAATTTACCAAAGCATCAATAAGTGGAGCCAGGGTTTTGATGTCTTTACCGAATAGACTTACTTGTTGTCCGTAATTTGATTCAGCCATATCTCCTAAAGGCTCATTGATATCCTTGAAAGAAATAATAGGCACTACTGGTCCAAATTGTTCTTCATGATACACTCTCATATCTTTATTTACTGGATATAAAACTGCCGGAAAAATATAATTTTCTGAATGTTTCCCTCCTTTTGTATTTAAGATTTTTGCTCCTTTACTTGTAGCATCATCAATTAATCCCTGAATATATTCTGGTTTTTCCGGTTCAGGAAGCGGTGTTAAAGAAGCTCCTTTTTCCCATGGATTTCCAAATACCAAAGCATCAACTTTTTCTGAAAAACGTTTATTAAATTCCTCGGCAATAGACTCATGCACATACAATACTTTCAAAGCTGTACAACGCTGACCGTTAAAAGATAATGATCCTGTAATACACTCCTGAATGGCCAAATCCAAGTCTGCATCCGGTAAAATAATCGCCGGGTTTTTAGCTTCTAGACCTAAAATCAAACGCAGTCTGTTTTTATTTGGATGCTGATCCTGCAAAGCAATTGCAGATTTACTGTTTCCGATTAATGCCAGAACATCAATTTTGCCTGACTTCATAATAGGAGACGCTACTTCACGACCTCTTCCGTATACGATATTGATAACGCCTTTGGGGAAACTGCTTCTAAACGCTTCCAACAATGGCGAAATACATAAAACGCCAAATTTTGCCGGTTTAAAAATTACGGCATTTCCCATAATCAATGCCGGAATCAACAACGAGAAGGTTTCGTTAAGAGGATAGTTGTAAGGGCCAAGACACAGAACAACACCAAGAGGTCCGCGACGGATCATCGCATTTACGCCCTGAACTTTAGAGAATTTAGAACTGCGCCCGTTTAATTCTTTATAACTGTCAATTGTATCCTGAATGTATTCAACGGTTCTGTCAAATTCTTTTTGCGAATCGCCTAGGTTTTTTCCAATCTCCCACATCAAAAGTTTCACCACCTCTTCACGGGTTTCCTTCATTTGTCTTACGAAGTTTTCCATGCATTTGATCCGGTCAATCACTTTCATGGTTGGCCATAACCCCTGACCTTTATCGTAGGCAGAAGTAGCAGCTTCTACTACCTCGGCAGCTTCTTTTTCGGCCATGAACGGGATAGATCCTAATAAGGTAGGCGCATATTTTTCTGTAGAAGAAATAGTTGAAAACACCGGAGTTGTCTGACCTATCCACTGTTTTAATTCTCCGTTTACAAGATAAGTATCCTGATTTAGAAGTTCTTTAATTTGATATTCATCGGGTATAAAACTCATAATCTGGTAGTTTTAGTTTTAGTTATTTAATTGTTTTTAAAAGAAAAAAGAGGCTTCTTTCGCCTCTCTTAGTCTTTTTATGGATTTACGATTTCACCTTCCCAATCCAGGATTCCACCAAGCAGATTATAGGCATTCTCAAAACCTAATTCATTCATAATCTGACATGCTTTTGCGCTTCTCGCCCCTGAACGGCAATACACGTAATAATTTTTATTTTTATCCAGTTCTTCTATTTCATAAATAAAAGCCTGGCCTTTATTTATGTCGATATTTACAGCGTTTTCAATATAGCCGTCATTAAACTCGTCTTCAGTTCTTACGTCAAGTATAACCGCATTTTCATCAGACTCTAATTGTGCAACCCAATCTTCTTGTGATAAATTCATAGTATTGTGTTTTTTGTAAAATTAAAAGTTTTTACTACATAAAATACGTTCAAAATACGTTTTCGATTATTATTCAGAGAAAACGTTTTAGAATAAGCATTATAATTAGTGTTTTACAAATTTACTCACTATTTTTAAAAAATCGTTCTTCAATTTCCATAGAAAATAGGATTTTTTCATTTCAGGAATTCTAATCTTAAAAATAGTTTTCTGACAATTGACGCATTCGAATCTATTATCTTTGTCGTAACTCTAACTTTTGTAAATCTTTTTTGTAAACTTATTTTATCTAATTTTTATTATTGATCGATGCAAAATTCATTAAAAACACTTTTTCCAAATTTCTCGGGTGAACTGATTAATACTATTGAAGAGAATGGAAGTCCTCAGGATTTCAAAACCGGAACCGTTTTGATGCGCACCGGACAATACATAAAAAATACAATTCTGATTATCGAAGGGAAAATCAAAATCTTCCGTGAAGACGAAGACGGAGGCGAATTTTTATTGTATTATCTGCATCCAGGGCAAGCCTGCGCCATTTCTATGATCTGTACCGCAAAAAGCGAAAAAAGCCAGATCATGGCCAAAGTTGTTGAAGATGTTTCGGTTATGATGATTCCGCTTCAGCTAATGGACAAATGGATGATGGAACACAGAACCTGGTACGAATTTGTAATCGAAACCTACCGAAGCCGTTTTGAAGAAGTCCTCGAAGTCGTTGACAATATCGCATTTCGATCTATGGATGAGCGCCTGGAATTTTATTTAAAACGGCATTCCGATTCCTGTGGCTGCAACGAAATAAAATTGTCACATCAGGAAATTGCAAACGAACTTAATACGTCTAGAGAAGTCGTTTCAAGACTGCTCAAAAAAATGGAACAGCGAGGTCTGGTCAAATTAAACCGAAACCAGATTGAACTTTTGAAAAAGAATTAAAACACGAATTTACTTTGTCAGTTCGCTTCGCTCGTGTCACTAATTTGCACTAATTCAACTGTCACATTGAGCAGAGTCAAGATGCTTGGCGGTTCTCGACTCGGCTCGAACTAACAGTGCTTATAAATAGTATTAGTAACAATTCGTAAAATTCATGTTTACTGTTCCATCTGTGATAAATGTTACTGTGGGTTTCCATTTTACAAAGCATCTTTGCTAAAAAAACAATAGCAATGGAATATATCGGTTATTTTGCATCCATCATCATTGGAATTTCACTGGGTTTAATTGGAGGAGGCGGTTCTATACTGACCATTCCTATTTTAGTGTATTTATTTAAAGTCAATCCTGAACAGGCCACTTCATATTCCTTGTTTATTGTAGGCTTGACCTCCATTTTTGGAAGTTACAACCATTACAAAATGGGCAACCTCAAACTCAAATCGGCGTTGTATTTTGCTATTCCTTCTGTGATCTCAATTTTAATCATCCGAGAAGTTATTTTCCCTCAGATTGCAGCTACCTTATTTTCTGTTGCCTCCTATTCGGTTTCGAAAGATTTCCTGATTATGATTGTCTTTTCTGTTTTAATGATTACTGCGGCAATTTCAATGATTCGAAAAACCCAGCCCGAAATAAAAGCCACCGAAACCAATTATATGCGATTAAGTTTAATAGGATTTGCCGTTGGAATTGTAAGTGGATTTCTGGGTGCCGGAGGCGGATTCTTAATTATTCCTGCTCTTTTATTTTTCGCCAAATTACCTATGAAACAGGCCGTAGGAACTTCATTGCTAATTATTACCATCAATTCCTTAATTGGTTTCACAGGCGATTTGTATATCGGAACACCAATAGAGTATCCTTTTTTACTCAGTATTTCGGCTATGGCACTCATCGGAATGTTAATAGGAAGCCAGCTTTCCAAAAAAATAGACGGAACAAAACTGAAGCCGCTTTTTGGGTGGTTTGTACTTGTTATGGGAGTTTATATTATTGCTAAAGAAGTTTTGTTTTAATTCTTTATAAAAAAGCTTTTAGCCCAAAAAGATTTTGGGCTAAAAACAGGACACATTTTATCTGGGGTTACATCAAATTTCCCCAAATTTTTGTTTATAACACCCAGACTCAACTTCTATCCTGCTTAAAAGCTTTTCTATTTATTTATTTTATAAAGTTCATTCCCATGCTTTATTTCATTATTTTTTTCTGATAGTGATAAAATAACCATACATCAAAGCAGCCATTATGAAAAACAAATCCTGTTGAATTCCAAATACATACATTTTCTTTTTTTCTTTATTTAAGCAGTATTTTTTATATTTCTTTCAAACTGAAAATACAGATATTGATCTATCTGCCTGCCTATCAGAAAACGATCATTTGATTCAATTTTAATTCTTGTTTCTTTTTGATAAATATCTTTTACATAAACAAAATATATAAACTCTGAAGCATTATGAAATCTTGCGATTATAATACAAGCGTAACATACAACTGTGGCAATAATACCGTATAAATTCATTATTTCAGTAAAATCATACAAAAATATACTACGGCTGTTACTGCAATAAAAGCAATGCTTTCAAGAAAATATTCTTTCTTTTTTCTTAGCAATCCAAGTTCTTTAATTTCATCAAAATTATACTGCCAGTTTTTTGATTTGTATTTAAATTTAATTGTATCGCTAAAAATTGTTATGAACATAATAAAATAAGAAATAAAAGTTTGAATAAAACATCTTTCTTAAGACAACTTCCGGAAAATCTTACGTGTGCAATATTACGCATTAACCTCTTTTTTTTTCTACAAATCAAATTATAAAATATAACTCGTAGTTGTAATTAAATACTTAAAAAAAACAAGCCTAATTACCTTAAATTTTATTCATATTTGCTAAAAATCGAGAATATCATCATGGCATTTGGTAAGGCTGGACTATCCGCTAAATTCCCTGCTAACAAAACCTACGGCTGAAAAGCGCTTTTTTCGTATAGGGAGATACCGGTGCTATCTCTAATGCGGTCAACTAATCATAATGTTTTTTATTACGTATCTGGAAAAGTCTGGAATGATCCATTTTTTTGAGAATTGAGAAACATCTAAAATTTAATTACAAACTAGAGAGGTTTAGTATGGAGTAGGTTTTACATGAGGAAAAATAATTTGAATAACCGGTATATTTTGCCTGTTCCAACAGATTAGATTTTGAAAAATCAGGCTATTTATAGTGCTTACAAATTGACTAAATTCAAGTATAAAAATAAATTACTATTTTTGCTTTTTAAGGTGGCCATAATATATACAAATACCACATGACAGATATAATTGCATTCTCTTCAAGCTTATTAGGTTTGTTTTTTCTAATATTGAATACCTTTTTATTTTTTAAAAATAAACAAGTACGTGAAAAAACTGAAAAAACTTTTTTGTGGTATCTATTTTCTCTTTGTATTGTAGAAATAATATGCCATCTGATAGGATTTTTATACTTTGGACAAAACTTTTTTGTATCGCACTTTTATTTTTATTTCCAACTATTATTTTTATCTATACTTTTCAAAAAATTAATTTCAAATACGATTTTGAAAAAAGTTATATGGACAGTTTTAATCGCACAAACCGTAATTTTAGCGTCAATGTATATAAAAGATCCAAATTCATTTTGGAACTTTAATAATTATGAAATTATTTCCATCTCTATAATTTTAATACTTTATGCGCTTTATTATATTATCTCCAATTTAGCAACCGAGCATCGTTATTTCAACTTTTCTATTGGTTTAATTCTATATTTTGCGTGTAGTGTCACGATTTTTTCTGTAGGCAATTTAGAATTAGTTTTATGTGAGGATCCTTTTATAGATATATGGATTTTTAATATTGTCTTCTATATTATTTTTCAAATCTTTATCTTTAAGGAGTATCTTTTTCTGAAATCAAAAAAACAAATGGAATGAACATTAAAGTGTTTCTAAAACCCATTTTGTTTATTTTTTATGCAGTCGTTTTTTTTAATACGTCGCTTGTTTTTTCTTTTCAAACAAAGAATTTTTCACTTCAAAACCCAAATGGTGATGTTACCACAATTGAAAAAACATTTCTAAATAAAAAGCAGCCTATTTCTGACCAGACGATAAATGAAGTAAAGAAAAGCCAAATTTTATTACTGGTTGTTGTTACTTTTTTTGTGAGTGGGTTTCTGTTCTTAATTTATCACTTAAAAAAAGTACGAATTATAAACCAGCAGTTAGAAAGTTATTCCAAACAAAACGAATTTTTAATTAGCGAAACCAATCATCGGGTCAATAATAATTTACAACTAATTTCATTACTTATAGCTGATACACTTCGTAAAAAGCAAGGGGACGAGAATAGAAATGATTTTGTCAAGCTTTTATCAAAAGTAGAAACTATTGCTTCTTTACATAGACATCTGTATCAAACAAAAACCAACAATGAAATTGACTTAAAGGAATATCTTCTGGAAGTAAAAAATAATTTTACAAGTTTAGAAGAAGATAAAGAATTTGAGATTACTTTTGAGATCGATTCGATTCAAATTCATTCTGATAATGCTATGTATATTGGTTTACTAGTTACCGAATTAATCATAAATTCGGTAAAACATGCCTTTGAAAAAAATCATGAAAAACGAATGAATTTAGAAATTAACAAAGAGAATAATTTCATTTCATTTGATTATAAAGACAATGGATTAAATTCGACAGATAAAAAAGTTAGTCCTAAATTAGTACTACAACTTTGTCAGCAATTAAAAGTCAACCCAACGATAGAAACTGCCAAAGGTTTCCATTTATATTTTAATTTATAGCCTTTATGCCTAAAATAGTAATTGTAGAAGACCAGGTTTTAATTGCAAATCATATAAAAAATATTTTAACAGATTGCGGTTATGCCTCTATTGAATTGGCTTTCAATTTAAATGATGCTACAATTACATTACATCACTTTTCTCCCGAAATTATTTTATTAGACATCAATGTAGAAGACCACGATACCGGAATTGAATGGGCAAAAATGAACCTAACTAATGAAAAAGTCATTTTCATTACGGGTCAAACGGAAATGGAAACCTTACAAAAGGCATTAAAAATTCAGCCTGTTGCCTATTTAACAAAACCTATAAAAAAAATCGATTTAATTGCTGCTATCGAAGTAGCAAGAGAACAATCCAAACCAAAATCAATCACTGTTAAAGATGGTTATAAGGATGTGAAAATTTTATTAGATTCTATTTTATTTATTAAAAGTGATAAAAATTATATCGATATTATAACCACTTCTAAAACCCATACCATTCGAACTACTTTAGATAATTTTCATAAAGAATTAGATGCTTCCACTTTTTACAAAGTCCATCGCTCATATATTGTAAATAAAGATAAAATTTCAATAAAATCCAGTTCGTTTGTAAAAATTGAACAGTATGAAATTCCTATTTCCAGAGAGATCGACTTCCGAATTTAGATTCGTCCACAAAGTTCTGCTGTTCGTCCCAAATTAAGACTTGAGGTGCTTTTTTGTGATAATTTTGGGTATTAAATACCACATTATATGAAACAAAAATACTTCATTACAGTTTTTCTGTCTTTACTATTTGGAATCACAAATGCGCAAAACAATGCATTACAAATGAGTAATGACAGTTATTTTAGTAGCTACAATAGAAACTCCTCTTTTTACAGTGATTATTACTTAAACAGTACTAGTTTTACTATCGAGTATGATTTTTATTTAAACGCATCAAATAATTACAATGCTCGATTTAGTTCCTTTGCCAGCAATGGGGTTGTTGCAAAACCTATCCATTTTTATGTGAATAATACAGGGGCTTCTGCCTTATTATTAGGAAACGGCACAACAGAAGAAGCGGTTCCTGGAATGCCAACTTTTAACGCACAACAGTGGTATCATATTGCCTTTGTCGTGACAAATTCAGGTACTAAAAATGTAAAGGTATATGTAAATGGAGTACCTACTATTGACTATAATTTTACTGCTACTTTAGATGGTTTTGACGGACTAACCGATATTAATCTTGGCGCCACCAGTTACAGTTCTACCACTAATACGGGGAATGCTAAATATGATAATTTCCGTATATGGTCTTCGGCAAGAACGACATCAGAAATAGCGAATAATTATGCTTCCTGTTTGGTTGGGAATGAACCTGGACTAGTGAGTTATTTTAATTTTGATGGATATAATGGCCGACGTATTGAAAACTTGTTTACCTATAGTCCTGAATATAGTATATTTTATATTTTTAATAACTATTCTTTCGTTTCAGGTAGTGGTTGTGCTATGCCTCCTTTATACGACCCTATCACCGTAACGGGTGATTTTAATGCAACTTTTTATTATGCAGATCAAATCAACGGAAAACCAAACTATAAAACAGATCGTGTGGATTGCGGTATCAATACCAGTCAAGCCCGATGTGCTAGTTCACCTTCATATTCAGAAATAATTTGGGAAAACAACCAATGGATAATACGCACTGGAGGTTGTGTTTGGGAGCTTGGAGAAGCTTGTGTTCCAGTGTCTTATTCGGGATTAGCTGTTGGTATTAATTCAAATGATACAACACTGCCTCCCTGTGCAGGATGGACTAGTAATGTTACTGTTTACACTACACACTGTACTACTTTAGCCACTACAAATCAAAAATTAGAAGAAAATATTTCCATTTACCCTAATCCAACCCCTAATATCTTGAATGTTGAAGTCAAAGAAAAGGTTACTATTCAGGTTTTTGATGTTATGGGTAAAATGATTTTGGTTAGAAATAATGTACTGGATTCAGAAAAAATAAACCTCACTAACTTTCCTAATGGGTTATATTTAGTAAAAGTAACCGATGCTACTGGAAACAATAAAAGTTATAAGATAATTAAAGAATAACTACATAATACGCCTTTTAAATGAAAAAAAATTACGCTTTTCTAATCGTAGTACTGTTATGTGGAATAACCACTGCGCTACATGCACAAAACAATGCACTCAATCTTGATGGAACGGCTAATTATGTAAGCATTCCTAATACCTATTCTATAAACAGTAGTGCCTTTACTGTCGAATTTGATTTTTATATGAATTCCTTACAGGATTATAATGGAGGGATTTCCTCAACCAATAATGCTGGCATCCCTCAACCCTTTGATTTCTATGTAAATAATCTGGGAGAAGCTAAACTGGCTTTAGGCAATGGTTCCCAATCTGACACTATTAATTTAACTACCTTAAATGCAGGGCAATGGTACCATATTGCTATAGTGGTAGGTGATGGAACTTTGAGAGTACAGATAAATGGCAACCTAACAACTCTTTCTTTTATAGGTAGTTCATTATCAAGCACTGGTAATATTAGAATTGGAGACCGTATGGATGGCGTAACAGACGCCAATGCAAAATTTGACAACGTTCGCATTTGGTCTGTAGCAAGAGCCTTTTCAGAAATACAAAATAACAGAAGTACCTGTTTAACTGGAAATGAAGCAGGCTTAGATATTTATTACACCTTTGAAAACATTTCCGGAAATACCGTTCCTGATATGGCTGGAAATAACGGCAGCCAAAATGGTACTATTACAGGTAGTTTTTCAAATACGGCTGGTACAGGTTGTACACCAATGGTTCCAGCTGCTCCCACAACAAATTATGCTACACAAATTTTTGCAGGCGACGACAAAACACTAGCCGATCTTCAAATTACTGGAAACAACATCAAATGGTATTATGAACCTCCAGGAAATTACTTACTATCCAACAATTATCCGTTATATGATAAATTAATGTACTATGCGACACAAACTGTAACAGGTGTAGAAAGTACAAATCGATTAGCCATACCCGTAAACAGAATTTCTAATGCTACACAAATTGTGCCTCCAGCCAGTACTGTTGCCAATTTAGTTGCTAATACGCTTACAGGCGCAACAGCACAATGGTTTACAACTCCGTCTGGCGGTAGTCCTTTAGCTAGTTCGGATGCCATTACTTCTGGAACTTATTATGTAGAACAAGTACTAACAACAGGTATAGAAACTCTTGGAAATGGGTTTAATTTACCTGCAGGAATTGCGATTGAAACTGATGGTAAAATTATAGTAGCAGATTATGCTAATAATTCAATAAAGCGCATGAATGTTGACGGTACTGATGTGATTACTTTAGGTTCAGGATTTTCTCTTCCGGTAGGAGTTGCCATACAAGCAGACGGTAAAATCATAGTAGCAGATACTGGTAATAATGCCGTTAAACGAATGAATGCCGATGGAACCAATATAGAAATAGTAGGTTCAGGTTTTAACCAACCAACAGGAGTTGCCCTACAAGCCGATGGTAAAATTGTAGTAGCAGATTATAATAATAATGCTATCAAAAGTATGAATGCCGATGGAACCAATATACTAACATTAGGTTCAGGGTTTAATTATCCTTCTGGTGTTGCCTTACAAGCGGATGGTAAAATTATCGTAACTGATTCTTATAATAATGCTATCAAACGTATGGATCCAGATGGTATGAATATCGCTACACTAGGTTCGGGATTTAATGAACCATATGGAGTTGTCGTGCAAGCCGATGGTAAAATTGTAATAGCTGATTATGGAAATAATGCCGTTAAACGTATGAATACCGATGGAACCAATATAATAACATTGGGTTCAGGGTTTTACCAACCAACCGGAGTTGCCTTACAAGCCGATGGTAAAATTATAGTGGCAGATTATAGTAATAATGTCATAAAACGCATCACTGAAGCCTCAACCAGTAACCGTGTAGCGGTACAAGTAGCCACTACAACAACCCCTGCTACTCATTTACATTTTGATGGTACTAATGATTACATTCCATTAACTCATTTTGAAAAACCAAACGAATTTACCATCGAGGCTTGGGTAAAAAATGATTATGACTCTGGTACTATTATCTGCTGGGGTAAAAACACCAATGATACCAGTCATACTAAATTACGTGTACATGATGGAGATGTAGATTTCTACACTTATGATAATGTCAATGATGTAAGTAGTACTATTTCATCTTCAATCCATATCAATAGTAACTGGCATCATATAGCCGTAGTAAAAAATGCAAATCCTACAAATAACCTTGAAATTTATGTGGATGGTGTTTTAGGAGCAACTGGTACCGTAAACATTAATATTACCTCAGATAATTTATTGATTGGGGGCAGAACCTATAATAATTCAGGTCCTTTTGAATTTTATGAAGGCGAACTAGATGAAATACGAATTTGGAATGTTGCCAGAACAGCTACTCAAATTAATGCGTCTAAAGACTGCGAATTACTTGGTAACGAAAATGGCTTACTAGCCTACTATAAATTCAATCAAGGATATGACCAAGCGAATAATACTGCTATTAGTACTTTGACCAACTCGGTTACTGGAGGTTCAAATGGTGTTTTGAATAACTTTAATCTTTATGGAACCAAATCAAATTGGTTAAACGGTTCTCCTATTACATCTGGAGTAACCTGTGCCAGCCTTGGAACTGATGATTTTCTAAGTTCGAATAATTTTCAAGTCTACCCAAATCCGTCATCAGGAATTTTTAACATACAAACTAAAGAAGATGGTTTATTGGAAGTGTATGATGTTACAGGTAGAAAAGTAACATCTCAAAAAGCAACTTCAGCAACTTCACAAGTCGATTTGTCTGGGTACAATAATGGGGTTTATTTCCTGAAAACTAATCAAGGAACAACAAAGTTGATTAAAAAAGGCTTATAGTTTTTCTTATAAAAGCCAATTACTAAAAGACTAAAAAGCGCAAGGAGGTGTATTTCTTCTTGCGCTTTTTTTGGTTGGCTTTCTTTTTAATGAATAATACCATTTTTGAATAAATAACAGTCTAATTTTATTGAAAAAAAACTAAATCCACAAACTCTGTAATTACAGTTTCTTCTATTGGGTCTAGCCCTATTTTGAGCTCTTCCCTTGTATTGTATATAATTATGCTCTATTTTTTGAGTAGAATATTAAAATACTTTAATGCTCCCCATACCCAACATCATCCATCTTTCCGCTAAAAACATGATACTGAATAATAAAATACACAATCACCAGAAACAAAGCCACAAAAAACCAGCTCAGACCGGCATTGAGTCCGTATTCGCCGGCAGCAGTATTGTAAATCGTAAGCGAAGGATTTACCTTATTGGTAGACGGCAGAACATTTGGGAAAATCGAAACGGCTGTTGAAGCAAATCCGCCAACAAGAAATAAGGTAGAAAATATAAAAGCCTGTCCGTCTTTTTTAAAAGTCCGCACTTTGAACAATCCTAAAATTCCAACAAAAGTCATTACAGGAAAAAACCATAAAATTGGATTTTCGACAAAATTATGAAATGGTTTCGGTTCAATAAAATGCCAGATCTGAAGTGAAATAATCACTAAAACCAACAAAGCAATATTCAGTTTAAAAACTAAGTTTTTAAGTTTTTCGTTTAAGGAAGAATTCGTTTTATAAATAATCCAGTTCGCACCGTGAATCATCAATGCGACAACACTTACGATTCCCAAAAACAAAGTAAACCAATCGATAATTCCCAATTGATCTGCCTGCGGGCTAAAAGTCGGATTCCATAAAGGAAGAAAAAAATAATGTGGCTCCTGCGTAGAAACACCGTTTTCTACCATTCCGAGATTTACTCCGCGAACGATATTTCCCAAAGCAATTCCGAAGAACAAAGCCAGAAGCAGACTTGCAATCCCGAAAGCCTTATCCCAAATGGCTTCCCACATGTGATGATGCACCTGACCACGCATTTCCAGACCAATAGCACGGAAAATCAACAGCCATAAAATCATAATCAGGGGCAAATAAAAACCACTGAAAGACGACGCGTACAAAGTTGGAAAAGCAAAAAACAAAACCCCTCCGGCTGCAATCAGCCAGACTTCATTGGCATCCCAAAACGGACCAATCGAGTTTGTAATGACTTTTTTATCTCTTTCAGTTTCCGCAAAAAACAAGTGAATAATTCCTGCCCCAAAATCGTAGCCGTCCAACACAATATAAACGGCAAGGATTCCCATTAAAACTACATACCAAAAAAATTCCATACCTATATTTTTTCTGTTGAAAGTTCCACATAATGCGGCCCTTTATTGATAATTTTTCCAATTAAAAGCAAAAACAGCATACCAAGCAATAGATACAATCCGATAAAACCCAGTAAAGTAAACAAGGTATTTCCGGATGAAACCGTTGGCGAAGCACCGGAAGCCGTTCGCATTAAATTATAAACCAGCCACGGCTGTCTTCCTAATTCTGCGGTGTACCATCCTGTAGTGTTAGCGATATAAGGGAATGGCATCATAAACATCAGCGACCATAAAAGCCATTTGGTTTCAAACAATTTCCCTCTGATTAACTGAAAAAGTGAAATAATCATTAATCCAATAAAAACAGTTCCGAGCCCTACCATAATATGATAGGCATAATACAATCCTGAAATATTGGTTGGATGCAAATCCGCTTCAAACTGATCCAGTCCTTTAATTTCCTGATCCCAGTTGCCGTAAGTCAGGAAGCTCAGGATATTAGGAACGGCGATTTTATTATCCAGTTTTTTATCTTTTACATCCGGCTGACCGATTAAAACAATTTCAGAACCTTTTTTCTCGGTATGAAAAATCCCTTCCATTCCGGCAAAAGTTACGGGCTGGTATTTTACAACGTTTTTAGCTAATAAATCTCCCGTTGGCACTGCTACAACAATACTCGAAATCAATCCAAAGATTACTCCGGTTTTCAAGAACAATTTCCCAAAAGAAACATTCTTTCTGCTTAAAATATAAAATGCGCCAATTCCGGCAACGACAAATGAACTCGTTATCATAGAAGCTGCCTGATTGTGCAGATAAGAAGGCCACAACCACGGATTTAAAAATAATGCCTGAAAATTATTTAAGACAAATTTTCCGTTTTCCAGAATTTCATAACCTACAGGATTCTGCATCCACGAATGGGTTGCTATGATTAAAAATCCACTGGCCCATGAGCCAATCATAATTAATAATCCGGTTACAAAATGCCATTTATGCCCAAGAAGTTTTTCGCCAAATAAAAATATTCCTAAAAAGGACGATTCCAGAAAAAAAGAGAACATCCCTTCCATCGCCAGTGTCTGCCCTATAATTCCTCCTGTCAATTCAGAGAATTTGGCCCAGTTGGTTCCAAACTGAAATTCCATCGGAATACCGGTTACAACACCCATAGCAAAATTCAGGGCAAAAATCTTCATCCAAAAATGAGTAGCGTGATTGTAGTGTTCATTGTTCGTTTTTAAATATTTCCACTTAAAGTACACAATGATGAGCGAAAGCCCCATTGTAAGCTGTGGAAAAAGATAGTGAAAGGTAATGGTGAAGGCAAATTGCATTCGGTCATAAAAGAGCATTTCTTCCATAAGGTAATTTGTTTATGAAGTTCCACAAATTTACCCATTAAAACCCAAACAGCTATCCTGCCAAAGCAGTTTATTTGTAAAGTTTTGAACCACATACGTGATATAAGTACATTTAAGTTTGTTGCGCTTAGTTTCTTTTAAAACAGAGGAGAAACAGAAATTTATGTTATAATAAATAAAGAGTTTAAAAGAAACTCCTTTACACACATAGTTATGTGAATTGATGATGAGTAAAACAACTTTTTTTAACGTTTTCAAAATCCGCATATCTACTTGAAAGATAAATCTTATATTATTTTATTTCGATTTTTCATCTAAAAAAAACAAATTTCTGTAACATTAGTCACTTACATTGCTCCAAAACAAATATACCTTTGTTATACAATTATTTATTACGAAAATCATGAAAATTGAACAAATTTATACCGGATGCCTCGCACAAGGTGCGTACTATATTACTTCAAATGGAGAAGCTGCCATTATTGATCCGCTTCGGGAAATCCAGCCTTATCTGGATCGTTTAGAGCGCGATGGCGTAAAACTGAAATATATTTTTGAAACGCATTTCCATGCTGATTTCGTTTCCGGTCATGTCGATTTAAGCAAAGAAACTCAGGCTCCAATCGTGTATGGACCAAATGCGACCTGTGAATTTGACTGTATTTCTGCGAAAGACGGGCAGGAATTCAAAATTGGAAAAATTACCATAAAAGTCCTTCACACACCCGGGCATACTATGGAAAGTACTACTTTTTTACTGATTGACGAAAACGGAAAAGATCACGCTATTTTCTCCGGAGATACATTATTTATTGGCGATGTCGGTCGTCCAGATTTGGCACAAAAAGCAGCAGGAATGACTCAGGATCAGTTAGCCGGAATTTTATTTCATTCGTTAAGAGATAAAATCATGACTTTGTCTGATGATGTCATCGTGTATCCTGCACACGGTGCGGGAAGCGCCTGCGGAAAAAACATGAGCAAAGAAACGATTTCGACTATTGGGAATCAAAAAGCTACTAATTATGCTTTGCGTGCTAATATGACCGAAGCCGAATTTATCAAAGAGGTTACAGATGGTCTACTGCCTCCCCCAGCCTATTTTGGCATGAATGTCGCCATGAATAAAAATGGTTACGAAAGCTTTGAAACAGTTTTGCATAACGGAATGAAAGCTATTGACGTTAAAGATTTTGAAGCTGTCACCAAAGATACCGGAGCTTTGATTCTGGATACCAGAAATGCAGTTGATTTCAGTAAAGGATTTATTCCGCAATCCATTAATATCGGAATCAATGGCGATTTTGCTCCCTGGGTGGGAACTTTGATTGCCAATGTAAAACAGCCTATCATTTTAGTGACTGAAGCTGGTCTGGAAGAAGAAACTGTTACCCGTTTAAGCCGTGTAGGTTTTGATACGATCATCGGACATTTGGACGGCGGTTTTGAAGCCTGGCAAAAAGCGGGTTTCGAAACAGATGCTGTAAACCGAATTTCAGCAGCACAATTTGCATCTGAATTTAAAACTGAAAACAATAAAGTAATTGACGTTCGCAAAGAAACAGAATACGAAGCAGAACATATTGAAAACGCTTATAGCAAACCACTTGCCTACATTAATGACTGGGTAAAAGATATCGAACCAAAAGAGCATTTTTACCTGCACTGTGCCGGTGGATACCGTAGCATGATTGCAGCTTCTATCTTGCAAGCTCGCGGTTTCAGAAATTTTACCGAAATAGAAGGTGGTTTTGGGGCAATTGCAAAAACCAATATCCCAAAATCCGATTTTGTTTGCCAGAGTAAGGTTTTGAAAGCATAAACATTAAACAACAATTCATCATATAAGTTTTTTAAGTTAATATTAGTTTAACTCCTATTTTCTTTCATACCTTATATGGTGAAAAACATTTTAATTATAAAATAAACATGAGTATACTAGAAATTATAAAAGAACCTTGGCCGTGGTACATTGCAGGTCCGTTAATCGGATTAACTGTACCTATATTATTAATTATCGGAAATAAATCTTTTGGGATCAGTTCTTCACTAAGGCATATTTGTGCCGCCTGCATTCCATCCAACATTTCATTCTTTAAATACGACTGGAAAAAAGAAAGCTGGAATTTATTTTTCATCTTCGGAATTTTCCTTGGCGGGATCATTGCTGCTTATTTTTTATCCAATCCAAACCAAGTTGAGATTACACCACAACTTTCAGCACAACTAGCCAGTTACGGAATCGCAGACCATTCCGGATTATTACCAAAAGAACTTTTCTCCTGGGAAAGCTTATTCACCATCCGTGGATTTATCATGATTGTCGCAGGCGGATTTTTAGTCGGTTTCGGAACCCGTTATGCCGGCGGATGTACCAGCGGTCATGCCATTATGGGATTATCTAACCTGCAGTGGCCTTCATTGGTAGCCACAATCTGCTTTATGATTGGCGGTTTTATCATGGCAAATTTACTTCTGCCTCATATTCTTTCACTTTAAAACTTCAAAAATGAATTTAGAAAATAAAATTACTGACACTAAAGGAAAAAACAGTAGCTTATTAAAAGATTCCGGCTTTTCAAATTTCAAATATTTAATTGTCGGAATCTTTTTCGGGATCGTATTTGTAAAAGCCGAAATCATCAGTTGGTTTCGCATTCAGGAAATGTTTCAACTGCAGTCTTTCTTCATGTATGGCGTAATTGGAAGCGCAATTGTAGTCGGAATAATTTCAATTCAATTAATTAAAAAATTGAATATCAAAACCATTCAGGGCGAGAAAATAGAAATCCAGCCCAAGACTTTTAACAAAGGGCAAATTTATGGTGGGTTATTATTTGGTTTTGGATGGGCAATTACTGGAGCTTGCCCGGGACCACTATTTGCTCAAATAGGAACCGGCGTTACTGTAATTGTAGTTACTTTATTAAGTGCTATTGCAGGAACCTGGGTTTATGGATTGATTAAAGACAAACTGCCACATTAAAATTTGTTTCAAGTTTCAAATTGACATAAGAAGACCCGGCAAATTTTTAAAATCTGTCGGGTTTACTTTTTTATCTAAAATCCTAAAATTAATCCGGGCGTGCCACCATCTAAAAAAAGGCCTGAAATTCATTGCGCTCATGAGGCCTTTTCTTAAATGCTGTCGGGCTATCCAGGCTACTTCGGTAGCTTCTTTCTATCCCTCACGCGCAATATCGATACTAAGATCAATATAATAGCACATTTTTTTCACATACAATTATAAATTCCGCAGGCTGTTTTTAGTTTCATTTTGTTAAGTTTGTCTTTGAACAGCCCTCCGTAAAACAAGCCTGAAAAACAATATGAATCGCTCAGAACAATTATCAAAACTACAAAACACAGAAAATTGGGACGTAATAATAATAGGCGGAGGAGCAAGCGGCCTCGGAACTGCTCTTGATGCTTCCAGCAGAGGTTATAAAACCATTTTATTCGAAGGAATTGATTTTGCAAAAGGAACATCCAGCAGAAGTACAAAACTCGTTCATGGCGGCGTGCGCTATCTCGAACAAGGAAATATACATTTGGTCAGGGAAGCCTTAAAAGAAAGAGGTTTACTCGCTCAAAACGCAGGTCACTTAGTCAAAAATCAATCTTTTGTCATTCCAAATTACAATTGGTGGGGAGGCTATTTTTATACTCTCGGACTCAAGATTTATGATCTATTGGCTGGTCGCTTAAGTTTAGGTACTTCAAAATACATTTCAAAACAGAAAACAGTCGAAATGCTTCCTAATGTGCAGAAAACCGGTTTGGTAAATGGTGTTATTTATCATGACGGCCAATTTGATGATTCCCGTTTAGCTATTAATCTTGCTCAGACTGCTATTGAAAATGGAGCCTGTGTACTGAATTATTCAAAAGTGGTTAATTTATTAAAGAACGAGAAAGGAATTCTTATTGGTGTTCAGGTAACCGATCAGGAAACCGGAAATAAATATGATGCAAAAGGATCTGTGATAATAAATGCAACTGGCGTTTTCACTAATGCGATCATGAAACTAAACGACAACGTTTATAAAAAGTATATCGTTCCAAGTCAGGGAATACATCTCGTGTTTGATCCATCTTTTTTACCTGGTGATCACGCCCTGATGATTCCAAAAACCAAAGACGGAAGGGTTTTATTTGCTGTTCCGTGGCATAATCGTGTTGTTGTTGGCACAACAGATACCTTAATCAAAAGCCATAGCTTAGAACCAATTGCTTTAGAAAACGAAATTCAGTTTATACTTGAAACAGCCCAGCGATTTTTAGCAAAAAAACCTACCAGAGCCGATGTTTTATCAGTTTTTGCAGGTTTACGTCCGTTAGCAGCACCTAAAGAAGAAGGAAAAAGTACCAAAGAAGTTTCGAGAAGCCATAAAATTCTCGTTTCAAAAACCGGCTTAATTACCATTACAGGAGGAAAATGGACCACTTACAGAAAAATAGCAGAGGATATTATTGATAAGGCAATCAGTACAGGTAAACTGCCAAAAAAAATGTGTGTTACAGAACATCTTTCTATACACGGAAACAAATCTACTACCACTTTTGATCGTGAAAATCACTTATATATTTATGGTTCTGATATTCCGAAAATAATCGAATTACAAAATAACGAACCTCATTTGAACGAAAAACTGCACCCTGATCACGAATTCACTATGGCAGAAGTTGTCTGGGCTATTCGCTATGAAATGGCAAGAACTGTCGATGATGTACTGGCAAGACGTGTCCGTTTATTATTTTTAGATGCCAGAGCAGCAATTGAGTGTTCAGAAAAAACAGCAAGACTGATTGCCAAAGAACTTGGACATGATGAGACCTGGGTAACTAAAGAAATTTCAAATTTCAGGTCCATTTCCAAAGGTTTTCTTTTATCAGAATATCAATAAGCCGTATTAAAATAAACACTTTGGTGTAATTAGTTTTTGATGATAATTTTTTTCGGCTGTTCGTAATTTTCGATTGAAAGTTGTATCGGAAACAGAAAAATTTTCTTTGAAAAGGTTCCCTACCATTTTTTGTTTCTTTTCTCTGCCCGAAAATATTCGAGCTGACGTTTTTGAATCCTTGCACCCGACAGGTTACCATTAAGTTAATTATTACAAAATCAATGTTTTAAAAAATAAAATTCATTAATTTCATAGAGTTGAAATTCCAGTTTTTATTGAATAATCGCAAAACTCGCATCTTAACAAAAGATTAACATAAACATTTGTATATACAACAATTAAAAGATATACATTTGTATATACAAATTATACACTTACAACTATGACGATTGAAGAAGTTATAAAAAGCACAGTTAAGATGGATAATGCGAAAAAAGTTATTCTGAATATCATGTACACGCAAAATGTGCTTCAGGATCATTTCAACGAGTTGATAAAACCGTATGATCTGTCCGGAGAACAGTATAATGTACTACGGATATTAAGAGGACAAAAAGGGAATCCTGCTAATATGTGTGTAATACAGGAACGTATGCTGGCTAAAACCAGCAACACAACACGATTAGTTGACAAGTTATTACTAAAAGACTATGTTACCAGAAATGTATGTCCGGATAATCGTCGAAAAATTGAAGTCCTGATTACCCAGAAAGGATTGGACGTTTTAAAAGAATTAGACCCGAAAATAGATGCACACGAGCGTGAATTTGCTGCCAATATAAGCCCGGAAGAATTAGAATTATTAAATCAATTATTAGAAAAATACAGAACCCAATAAAATTAAATATTTATGAGTACATTTTTAGAAAGTCAGAATTGGAGATATGCAACAAAACAATTTGATGCTACAAAAAAAATCTCTACTGAAGATTTAAATACACTTAAAGAAGTTGTTAGACTTAGCCCTTCTTCATACGGATTACAGCCTTATAAAGTTGTTATCGTTGAAAATCCGGAATTGAGAGAACAGTTAAAAGCTGCTGCTTACGGACAAACCCAAATCACAGATGCCTCTCACCTGTTTATTTTTGCAAATGATCTTAACCTTGATGCAAAATCAGTTGAGGCATACATTAAAAACATCAGCGAAACCAGAGGTGTTCCTACAGATGCTTTGGGCGGCTTTAGCGATATGATGAATAATGTCATTTCTAACTTATCAAATGAAGCTAAAAACAACTGGACAGCAAAACAAACTTATATCGCTTTAGGAAATTTATTGGGTGCTGCTGCCGAATTAAAAATTGATACTACACCAATGGAAGGTTTCAATCCAGCCGCTTTCAATGAAATTTTAGGTTTCGACAAATTAGGCTTAAA
Organism: Flavobacterium cheongpyeongense; assembly: GCF_003202435.1. Taxonomy (GTDB): domain Bacteria; phylum Bacteroidota; class Bacteroidia; order Flavobacteriales; family Flavobacteriaceae; genus Flavobacterium; species Flavobacterium cheongpyeongense. The sequence continues at coordinate 265,278 of NZ_QJHK01000001.1, read as the reverse complement.
CGCTGCTGTTATTGCTGCCATCGGGTACAGACATACTGAAGATGAGGCACAGCATTACAAAAAAGTCAGAAAACCACAAGAAGATTTTTTTATCACATTATAAATTATTAATAAACAATCAAAATCATTTTACAACATGAAAAATTTAAAAACAATTGCAATAGCATTATTCGTAGCAGTAGCTGGTGTTTCAGTAAACGCACAAACTAAAAAAATCGACGTAAAAGCGAGTACTATCAAATGGGTAGGTAAAAAAGTAACAGGAGAGCACTCCGGAACTGTAAACTTCAAAGAGGGAGCTGTAGTATTAAAAGGAAAAAAATTAGTTGGAGGTAGTTTTACTGTTGACATGACTTCTTTAACATCAACTGATTTGACAGGAGAATACCAAGGAAAATTAAACGGTCACTTAAAAGCTGATGATTTCTTTGGAACTGAAAAATATCCAACTGCAACCTTAGTAATCAAAACTATCGGAACTAAATCTAAAGATCTTTACACTGCAACTGCAGATTTAACTATCAAAGGAATTACTAAACCGGTAACTTTTGACATCGCTGTAAACGAAAATACTGCCACTACTGTATTTAAAGTTGACAGAACTAAATACGATATCAAATACGGTTCAGGAAGTTTCTTTGATGGTTTAGGAGACAAAACAATCAAAGACGAATTTGAATTGGCTGTTTCTTTGAAATTCTAAATTTCAACAAACTTTTTTCAGGAAACCTCAACAAATAAAATTGTTGGGGTTTCTTTTTTTTTTAATATCAACAGAAAACAAAATAGTAACGTTCTTAAAGTTATACTAACACTATGATAATATGATAGGATGATTTGATTAACATTCTGCTTCTAATTTTGGCTTCGTTAAGAAACAATAAATCAAAAACTAGAAATCAAAATTATAGTTATGAAAACTAAAATTCACATTATCATTATAACATTATTCAGCACTTTCTTTCTTCAGGCACAACAACAAAAAGGAATCATCGGAGCATCAAACTGGATGAATAACTGGACTAATTTTAAGCCAGCTGCAGTTGAATACAACGAAGCTACAAATATCATTGCCGGAACGATCGATAAAGACACAAAACTTACCAAACGGAATACTTATCAGTTAGTTGGTGTTGTTTACGTGACCAATAATGCTGTGCTTACAATCGAGCCCGGAACTGTTATCAGGGGCGATGACAAAACCTGCGGAACATTAGTAATTACAAATGGTGCAAAAATTATAGCTGAAGGCCTAGAAACAGACCCCATAATTTTTACTTCAAATAAAGAAACTACTGAAAGAAGACCAGGTGACTGGGGCGGAATTATAATCATGGGAAAAGCTCCTATCAGTAAACTAGGCGGTATAGCTACTTTACCATTTAACCTCGACGAAATGGTGAATCATTACGGAGGTCAGGATGCAGAAGATAATTCAGGAATCCTGAAATATGTACGCATTGAATTTTCAGGCAGAAAATTAAGCGCTTTAAAAGAACTTAACGGACTTTCACTGGCTGGTGTCGGGAGAAAAACAGTTTTAAACAACATCCAAATTAGTTATTCTAATGATGATTCTTTTGAATGTTATGGAGGCGATCTGAATCTGAATAACTTAATTTCATACCGAACTACAGACGATGACTTTGATTTTACTCAGGGAGCTCAAATCAATATCATTAACAGTATTGCTATCCGCCATCCTTTTTCATCAGACATTTCAGGATCCAGATGTTTCGAAGTAGATTCATACGACAAAATTGAAAATACGGACATGACTAAAAAAATGACCAAAATAAATGCCAGTAATATCACACTGGTAAATCTGGAAGAAAATAATCAGGGACTGGTTCGTGAATCTGCTCACATTGGAGAAAATACTTTTTTCAATTTAACCAATAGCGTTGTTTCCGGGTTCACACCTTTCATCCTTTTGAATGGAAATATTGGAACTGATAACGAAAATTTATCAAAAGTTACAGTAAAAAACGTGATAGTTAACAATTGTAACGGGGAAATTATGAGCGAATCTTCAAGCAATAATACTGCAATTAAAAATTGGTACAGCAATCCTGAATTTGCAATAGAAACCACAAAAATAAAAAGCAGCGAACTGTTCCTGACCCCTAATATTAAAGGAAATCCAGACTTTAGAATAAAACTCAACAATACAGTTGCAAGTGGCAAATAAGCAGCTAAAACAACCTGCCCTTTTACATATTTAACAAATTTATAAATTAAGGAAAGTTTTTTTTTGCTTTTGACCCATTTTAATTCAAATTACATTTATATATTTGCAGTATCAAAATAATTTTATGAAAATTACAATGAACAATACTTGGTGGTGGAAGAATTTACGTCAAACGTCGTGAACAAAGCTTCCTATGGTATTGTAAACTATAAATATAAAAGGCTTGTCATCACGACAGGCCTTTTTTTTTGTCCAGAACTTTAGCAAATAATTAAAAACTAAAAAACAACATACATTGAAACCTTTTATACTCAACACGCACTACAAACAAATTCTGGCAGACACGATTACGCCGGTTAGTGTTTATTTTAAAATAAGAGATAAATTCCCTAATAGCTTATTACTGGAAAGTAGTGATTATCACGGAAATGACAATAGCTTCTCTTACATCTGCTGTAATCCGATTGCAACGATTAAAATCGAAAACGAAGTTATTACGAAAAATTTCCCTGACGGAACATCGCAGCAAATCAACATTGATGCAGCAACAAATATCCCACAGGTAATTCAGGAATTTTCAGGCCAGTTCAAATCGGAGAAAAACGATTTTAAATTCATCAATAATGGTTTGTTTGGATACATTTCTTACGATGCTGTCCGTTATTTCGAAAAAGTTGAAATTGCTAAAAAAGATAACGCTACTTTAATTCCGGATGTTTTTTATGCGGTGTATCAAAACATTATTGCCATCAATCACTTTAAAAACGAGGCCTATATTTTTTGTCACAGCCTGGACGGAAAAAATAATATCTCAGAAATTGAACAATTATTACAATCCAGAAATATAGCGTCTTATAAATTCTCAAAAGAAGGCGAAGGTTTCTCTAACCTGACCGATGATGAATTTAAACACAATGTGGCTTTAGCCAAAAAACACTGTTTTCGTGGAGACGTTTTCCAATTGGTTTTATCACGTCGCTTTACACAAGGTTTCAAAGGTGATGAATTCAATGTGTATCGTGCTTTACGAAGCATTAATCCATCTCCGTACTTATTCTTTTTTGATTATGGTGATTTTAAAATATTTGGTTCTTCACCTGAAGCCCAGATTATTGTAAAAAACAGAAAAGCAGAAATTCATCCAATTGCCGGAACTTTCAGAAGAACGGGGAATGATGAAAAAGATGCCGAATTAGCGAAAAAATTATCCGAAGACAAAAAAGAAAACAGCGAACACGTAATGCTGGTAGATTTGGCAAGAAACGATTTAAGCCGAAATGGGCATGAAGTAAATGTAGAAAGATACAGAGAAGTTCAGTTTTTCTCACATGTTATTCACCTGGTTTCAAAAGTTACAGGACATTTACACGATAAAGCGACAACGATGCAGGTGGTTGCCGATACTTTTCCGGCAGGAACTTTAAGCGGTGCACCAAAACACAGAGCGATGCAATTGATTGAAGATTATGAAAAAACAAACCGTAATTTCTACGGAGGTGCCATTGGCTTTATGGATTTTGATGGGAATTTCAATCATGCGATTATGATTCGGACTTTCCTTTCAAAAAACCATCAATTACATTGTCAGGCCGGAGCAGGAATCGTTGCAAGCTCTGACGAAGAAAGCGAAATGCAGGAAGTTTATAATAAGTTAAGAGCATTGAATACGGCTTTAGAAATGGCTGAGAAAATATAAATAGTATTCAGTTTTCAGTTACAGTTCTCAGTTGCAGAACCTGAAACCTGAAACAAAAACAAAACATCATGAAAAAAATATTAGTTATAGACAATTACGATAGTTTCACTTACAACTTAGTACACTATCTGGAAGATTTAAACTGCGAAGTAACCGTTTACAGAAACGACGAATTTGATATTGACGAAATCGCTTCTTTCGATAAAATATTGCTTTCCCCTGGCCCGGGAATTCCGGATGAAGCGGGTTTGCTTAAGGACGTAATTCGCAAGTATGCCCCGACAAAAAGTATTTTAGGAGTTTGCTTAGGACAACAGGCCATCGGGGAAGTTTTTGGAGGAACACTCTCAAACCTGGACAAAGTATATCACGGTGTTGCCACCAATGTAAAAAAAGCAGTTTCAGACGAATCCTTATTTGAAGGACTGGAAGACGAATTTGAAGTAGGAAGATACCATTCGTGGGTTGTTGACGCAGATCTTCCGGAGGTTTTAGAAGCAACTTCATTTGAAGAACATGGTCAGGTAATGTCTTTACGTCATAAAACATACGATGTTCGCGGCGTACAATTTCATCCTGAAAGCGTGTTAACACCAAACGGAAAAAGAATTTTAGAGAACTGGATTAAAGGATAGAAACTAGTCCAAAGTTTTAAAGTCCAAAGTCATAAAGTCAAATATTAAAAACTTAGACTTTCGGTATTTTAAAAAACATGTAATTAAAATTAATATTAAAAGTCAAAGACTTTAAGACCTTCGACTTTAGACTTTAAGACTTATGCAAATAACAATTTTAGAAACTAAAGAAATCAATATTGAAGATATTTTAGTATTGTATAAAGCTAATAAATGGAGTTCTGCTAATAAACCAAATGAGTTGTATAACGGACTTCTGAATTCTGAAACTTTAGTAACGGCCTGGGAGGGAAAGAAATTAGTGGGATTAGGAAATGCAATTTCAGACGGGTATTTAACCGTTTATTATCCGCATTTATTAGTACTTCCTGAATATCAGGGAAAAGGGATCGGGAAATTGATTATGGATAAAATGCAGGAGAAATACAAACACTTCCATATGCAGATGTTAACTGCTGATGGAAGAGCAGTTGATTTTTACAAAAAAAACGGATTCGAACGTGCAGGGAAAACAGAACCAATGTGGATTTATCAGGGAAATGAACATTAAAGCCGTTTTCAGTCCCAGTCTCAATTTTCAAAAAAACTTAGAGCCTCAGTAACTTAGAACTTTAGCAACTTAAAAAAATGAAAAATATATTAAATAAATTAATCAACCACGAAGTGCTTACCAAAGAAGAAGCAAAAAATGTATTGATTAATATTTCAAGCGGTCAGTATAATCCGAGTCAGATTTCGGCTTTTTTGACCGTATTTATGATGCGAAGCATTACGATTGATGAACTTTCGGGTTTTCGTGAAGCTTTATTAGAATTGTGCATTCGTGTAGATTTATCAGCTTACAACACCATCGATTTATGCGGAACGGGAGGTGACGGAAAAGACACTTTCAATATTTCAACCTTAGCTTCATTTGTTGCTGCAGGAGCCGGAATAAAAGTAGCCAAACACGGAAATTATGGTGTTTCATCTATTTCAGGATCAAGCAACGTAATGGAAAAAATGGGGATTAAATTCAGCAATGATCCTTCTTTTTTAGAAAAATGTATCGATGAGGCAGGAATTTGTGTTTTACATGCACCGTTATTTCACCCTGCAATGAAACATGTTGGGCCAATCCGTAAAGAACTGGCTGTAAAAACATTCTTTAATATGTTGGGGCCAATGGTAAATCCTGCGTTTCCACAAAATCAGCTGGTTGGCGTTTTCAACCTTGAATTAGCAAGAATGTATGCTTATTTATATCAAAGTACCCATGTGAATTTTACGATTTTACATTCGCTTGACGGCTATGACGAAATTTCATTAACGGGACCAACCAAAATCATTACCAGCAATATGGAAGGAATGCTAAAACCGGAAGATTTTGGCGTTCGTCTTTTATCACAAACCGAAATCGAAGGTGGGAAAACCATTGAAGAATCGGCAGAAATCTTTACTAATATCATTTCAGGAAAAGGTACAGAAGCCCAGAATAATGTAGTTTTAGCCAATGCTGCAATGGCAATTGCAACAGTAACAAAATGTTCACCGATGGAAGGATTTGAATTAGCGAAGGAAAGCTTATTTTCCGGAAAAGGATTAGTAGCTTTGAATAAATTGAAAGAATTAAGTAAATAAAATTTAGTTTCAAGTTTTCTTAGTTTCAGGTTTCAAGTTGTTGGAACGTGAAGCTTGAAACCTGAAACCAGAAACAAAGAAAAAATGAATATTTTAGATAAAATCATATTTGACAAACAACGAGAAGTTATTCTTAAAAAATCAATCATACCGGTTTCGCAATTGGAAAATTCAGTATTTTTTGAAAGACAAACGATTTCTCTAAGTCAAAAATTAAGACAAAGCTCAACTGGAATTATTGCAGAACATAAACGTCGTTCGCCTTCAAAATCAATTATCAACAACAATTTCACAGTTGAAGAAGTCGTTAAAGGATATGAAGATGCAGGAGCTTGCGGAATTTCAGTTTTAACTGATGGAAAATACTTTGGCGGTTCACTGGACGATTTACTTTTAGCACGAGCAAGTGTAAATATTCCGCTATTGCGAAAAGAATTTATTGTTGATGAATACCAGATTCTCGAAGCAAAAGCGCATGGAGCTGATTTGATTTTATTGATTGCCGCCGTTTTAACCCGTGAAGAAATCAAATCCTTATCTGAATTTGCAAAGAAATTAGGTCTCGAAGTTTTACTGGAAGTCCACAATCAGGAGGAACTCGAAAAATCGATTATGCCAAGTCTGGATATGATTGGCGTGAACAACAGAAACCTGAAAACTTTTGAAGTAAGCCTTGATTTCAGCAAACAGCTGGCATCTCAAATCCCGGATGAATTTGTAAAAGTGTCCGAAAGCGGAATCTCGTCAATCGAAGCGATTCAGGAACTAAAACCATATGGCTACAAAGGTTTCCTAATTGGAGAAAACTTTATGAAAACAGATAATGCCGGACAGGCAGCAACAGAATTTATTAAACAGCTATAAAGCTTCCAGCTGTGGGCAATCAGCCCAAAGCCCAAAGCCCAAAGCCCAAAGCCCAAAGCGAACAAAATGAAACTCAAAATATGCGGCATGAAATATCCCGAAAATATCCTCGAAGTAGGTGCGCTCCTACCCGATTATATGGGATTTATTTTCTGGGATAAATCCGCAAGATATTGTGACGGAAACATTCCGGAACTTATAAAAACAATTAAAAAAGTCGGTGTTTTCGTCAATCAAAGCGAGGAAGAAATTCTGGAAAAAGTCGAAAAACACCATTTACAGGCCGTTCAGTTACATGGAAATGAATCGGTAGCTTTTTGCTCGGAACTAAAAAAACAATTACCCCAAAAAACCGAAATCATAAAAGTTTTTTCTGCCGATGAAAATTTTGATTTTGATATGATAAAACCATTTGAAAATGTCTGCGATTATTTTCTGTTTGACACCAAAGGAAAATTACCAGGCGGTAACGGAACCACTTTTGACTGGACAATATTAAAAAAATACAATTCGGAGAAGCCTTTCATTTTAAGTGGCGGCATCGGAATGAACGAATTAAAAGCCATCGAAGAAATTTCAAAAAGCAAATTACCTATCTATGCTGTCGATATAAATAGTAAATTTGAAATCGAACCGGGACTGAAGAATAAAAACCTATTAAGCAATTTCAAACGAAAATTTGAAATTGTCAACATCTAAAATTTAAACAAAATGAATTTTAACGTAGACGAAAAAGGATATTATGGAGAATTTGGAGGCGCTTATATTCCGGAAATGCTCTATCCAAATGTCGAAGAATTACGCCAGAATTATTTAAAAATTACAGCTGAACCTGATTTTAAAGCAGAGTTTGACCAATTGCTCAAAGATTACGTTGGCCGCCCTAGTCCGCTTTATTTTGCCAAACGCTTATCTGAAAAATACAATACCAAAGTTTATCTGAAAAGAGAGGACCTAAACCATACCGGAGCCCATAAAGTGAACAACACTATTGGTCAAATATTAGTTGCCAGACGTTTGGGCAAAAAACGAATTATTGCCGAAACCGGTGCCGGTCAGCACGGAGTTGCAACAGCGACAGTTTGTGCTCTAATGGGAATGGAATGCATCGTGTACATGGGCGAAATCGACATTGCACGTCAGGCACCAAACGTAGCACGAATGAAAATGCTGGGTGCCGAAGTTCGTCCGGCACTTTCTGGTTCAAGAACCTTAAAAGATGCTACAAACGAAGCCATTAGAGACTGGATCAATAATCCGGTTGATACTCATTATATCATTGGTTCTGCAATTGGACCTCATCCGTATCCGGACATGGTAACCCGTTTTCAGAGCATTATTTCAGAAGAAATCAAATGGCAGCTAAAAGAAAAAGAAGGCCGCGAAAACCCGGATTACGTAGTCGCTTGTATTGGTGGTGGAAGTAATGCTGCCGGAACCTATTATCACTTTTTACACGAGCCTGAAGTGGGAATTATCGCAGTCGAAGCAGCCGGAAAAGGTGTTGACAGCGGTCATAGTGCTGCGACAAGCAAACTGGGAAAAGTAGGCGTTATTCACGGATGTAAAACCCTTTTAATGCAAACTCCTGACGGTCAAATTACAGAACCATATTCGATTTCTGCAGGTCTTGATTATCCCGGAGTTGGCCCTATGCACGCACATTTGGCACAATCAGGACGTGGCGAATTCTTCTCAGTGACCGATGACGATGCTATGAATGCAGGCTTGCAACTTACGAAATTAGAAGGAATTATTCCGGCAATTGAAAGTGCTCACGCCTTTGCTGTTCTCGACCAGAAACAATTCAAACCAACAGATATTGTGGTAATCAGCCTTTCGGGGCGTGGCGATAAAGATTTAGATAATTACATAGATTATTTTAAATTGTAATAAAAATCGTAATTTGGGCGTTCCCTACGGTCGGGCTATCCGCTAAATTCCCGTTTAACAAAAACTACGGCAAAAAAGCCTTGTTTTTCTAAAACGGGAGATACCGCTGCTATCCCTAACGCAAACAATAACGAGAAAAATAAAATTTATGGAACAGATATTTTCTTACGGAACATTACAGTCAAAAGAAATTCAGATGCAGGTTTTTAATAAACTGTTAACCGGAACACCAGACCAATTGACAGGCTATAAACTAAAAGACCTGCAAATAGAAGAAGAATTTGGAATTGAAGACTATTTTGTCGCTGCTCCCAGCGAAAATCCATCGGATGCAATTGATGGTATCGTTTATAGTATTTCCAGCTCAGATCTGGTCAAAGCGGACCAATTTGAATCCAATGCCTATAAAAGAGTTCAGATAACACTGAAATCCGGAATAACAGCATGGATTTATATTGAAAATTAATCTGTAAAAGATTCCAATTTAACTATTTCAGGTTTTAAGGCCCTTGAAGATTTAGAAAAATTTACTTTAGATAAAATACCCCTTTTAGTTTTTAAAAAACTTAAAGGAATAAATAATTAAGACATAAAATGAACAGAATAACTCAAAAACTACAAGAAGATAAAAAGATTCTTTCTATTTATTTTTCTGCAGGATATCCAGATTTAAATGATACCGTTCCAATCATTCAGGATTTAGAAAAAAACGGTGTTGACTTAATCGAAATTGGTTTGCCGTTTAGTGATCCGTTGGCAGATGGCCCAACCATTCAGGCAAGTTCTACGCAGGCGCTTCATAACGGAATGACAACAGAAGTTCTTTTCAATCAGCTGGCTAACATCCGCGAAAGCGTAAAAATCCCATTGATCATCATGGGCTACTTTAACCCAATGCTACAATACGGGGTCGAAGCCTTTTGTAAAAAGTGTGCCGAAATTGGTATCGACGGTTTAATCATCCCGGATCTTCCGGTAGATGTTTATGCAGACCAATACAAAGCTATTTTCGAAAAATACGGTTTAATTAATGTGTTTTTAATTACACCGCAAACTTCAGAAGAGCGTATTCGTTTTATTGACAGTGTTTCAAACGGATTTATCTATATGGTAAGCTCTGCAAGTGTTACAGGTTCTCAGTCCGGTTTTGGAAATGTTCAGGAAAGTTATTTCGAAAGAATTGGAAACATGAACTTGAAAAATCCACAGATAGTTGGTTTCGGAATTTCAAATAAAGAAACCTTCAGTCAGGCTACCAAATATGCAAAAGGGGCGATTATTGGGAGTGCTTTCATCAAACATTTATCTGAAAACGGAAGTGGGAAGATTGCGGAATTTGTTGGTAAAATTAAATAGTTAGACGGCATTTCAGATAAATACTATTCAAATGAGCTATATTAAAACATTTCTATTATTTTGTTTGATCGGTTTTTCTCAATTTTGTTTGGCAAAAACTGAAACAGATACGATTACAAATTGGCAGATATACAAAGGCTCAGAATTATTATTTCATAGCAATGAGTTCGAATGTTATAAACTAACAGGAATAGTAAAGAAGAACGATGATTTTAAGTCTTTAAAAATTGTTCTTTTTCGTGATACAAAGTCATATGGAAAACAAAAAATTAAATTATTGAACGGAGAAAGAGTCGTGATAGAATTTGATTATGAAAATAATAACGAATTAGAAATAGTCAGAAGTAAAATTCAAAGTTTATTTGAAAAAACAAAAATAGATTTGACAATAATGTATTACGATGAAAGAGAAGTGAAAGGAATATTGTTAGGATACTTACAATTAGAAAACTAAATACAGTGGGCTAAAATACTATAAAAAGAATGACAAGATTGCAAAAAAAGCTGAAATACTAATGTGTTTCAGCTTTTTTTATTTCAAAAACATAAAATTAACACAAATTATCGAAACCGTTTTATGTTAATATTGCGTTAAAACAAAACTAAACAAGTGTTTAATTTAAACAAGTGTTTAATTTTGTATTCGATTAGAAACACGATCATGTCAAACATCGAATTAAACGACAAAAAAATTCAGATTCTGGAGGTAGCTGAAAAGCTGTTTTCTGAGAAGGGATTTGAAGGCACCTCAATACGGGATATTTCAAAGATTGCAAAAATTAATGTGGCCATGATTTCGTATTATTTTGGTTCAAAAGACCGATTACTTGAATCACTCATTATCTACAAAACTTCTGATTTAAAATTAAAACTTGAAAATTTATTGCAGGAAAATATCGAACCACTTGAGAAGGTAAATAAGTTAATTGAAATTTACATTACCAGAATCAATTGTAACAAAGGTATTTTCAGGGTTTTACATTTTGAACTCAATTCAAAAGAGAGAGAAAAAAGCATGACCGCTTTTACCGAATTAAAAAAAGGGAATCTAAAGTCGGTAGAAAGCATTATTAAGCAGGGTCAGTCAAAAGGCGTTTTTAGAAAAGATGTTATTATTCCGCTCATTACACCTACAATAATTGGCACTTTTTTTCATTTTCATATGAACAAACCTTTCTTCGTCGAGTTACTGAATTTAAACACTGAAGAATTGTATGATAATTATATAAAAACGACTCTTAAAAAGCACATTCAACAAACTATAAAAGCACTACTTGTTTATGAAAATTAGTCAATTAATGCTCTTTGGAGTTTTCTTTATCGGAATATCTTCAGTAGAAGCACAAGAAAAAACAAGTTTAACCTTAGATGAGGCTGTTAAACTGGCCTGGGAAAAAAGTAACGAAGTTACTCTCGCTAACACTAAGGTAAACACGAAAAAATACGAATTACAGTCGGTTAAAAATAATCAGTATCCAGACCTGAAAGTTTCGGGTCAATACCAACGCTTAGGAAAAGCTTCGATTGATATGCACAATGACCAAGCAAGCTCTGAGCCAATTGCATCTCCGGATCGCGCTATGTTAGGAATGGCTAATCTTAGTTTACCCCTTTTTTCCGGATTTAAAATCCAGAGCAGTATTGACGCTTACGATAATTTATACGAAGCTGAAACAGCAAATGCAGCTAAAACCAAAGAAGATGTAGCACTTCGTGTGATTACGTATTATACTGCATTATACAAAGCTCAAAAAACATTAGATCTTTTAAACGAAAATCAAAAACAAGCGAAACAGCGTGTAACTGATTTTACCGAATTAGAGAAAAACGGAATTATTCCGAGAAATGATTTATTGAAAGCACAATTGTTGGTATCCAGAACGCAATTATCAATAGATGAAGCGAATAACAATCTCAACAACATCAATTTCTACTTAACAACGTTACTAAAATTAGAGCCTTCTGTAAAACTTCAGGTGAATGAGCAGGATTTCTTTAATTTAAAAACAAGCAATGCTCCAACATCTGATGCATTAGCTTTAGAAAACAGAAAAGACTTAGAGGCAATTCGTTTACAGTCAAAAGCCAGTGAAGCAAACATCAGGGTTGCAAAAGCAGGCTATTATCCTTCCCTTGTTTTGTTGGGTGGCTACACTGCTTTTGATCTTAAGGATTTTATTACTGTAAAATATGCCATGAATTTTGGCGTTGGTTTATCATATGATTTATCCGGAATTCTCAAGAACAATTCTCATGTAAAAGAAGCCGAAAGCAGAGCCCTTGAAGTAAAAAATTCTGAAGCACTTTTAACGGATCGCATCAAAATTGAAGTTCAAAAATCTATTGAAGATTATGACTTAGCCATTAATCAAAGTGTGGTTTATAATGAGGCACTTCAACAGGCAACTGAAAACTACAGACTCGTAAAAGATAAATTTGATAATGGTTTATCAGATACTAATGATTTGGTAGAGGCCGATGTTGAAAATCTTAGTGCTAAAATCAACACCGCTTTATCAAAAGCGACTATTATTCAAAAATATTATGAACTGCTTTCAGTATCAGGACAATTATCTCAATCATTCAATCTTTCTAAAATATAATCGCTAGCTCTCATGGAAAAGAAAAAGACAAATAAAAAATTCATCATCATACTAACCGTTTTGGTTTTAGTGGGAGGAACTTACGGAATTTCAAAATATTTACACTCTCAGGCTCACGAAGAAACAGACGATGCTCAAATCGAGAAAAAAATGAACCCAATTATCCCGAGAGTTTCCGGATATATTAGTAAAGTATTTGTAAAAGATAACGATTTTGTAAAAAAAGGAGATACTTTATTTACTATTGACAAAAGAGATTATCAGTTAAAAATTGATGAAGCTCAAGCAGCATTATTAGGTGCTGAAAGTCAATACGAAGCTGCAAAAGCGGATATTGGAAGTGCATATGCCAGCATAAATGTTTCTGATGCCAATATGAAATCAGCTAGCGGATCAATTGAAAGTGCGAAAATCAGACTGAGACAGCTTACAAACGATTATAACCGTTACAATAATCTGTACAAAACGCATACTATTACAAAACAGCAGTACGAGCAGGCATTAACTGCAAAAGAAGAAGCAGAAAATCAGGTACGTGTTTTAGAGCAGCAACAAAGAGCAAGTTCTTACCAAAAATCGGTTATCCAATCAAAATCTAAAGTTTCTGACAAACAAACAGAAGTTGCGGCAGCTAATATCAAAAAAGCTCAGACTATGCTCGAAGTAGCAAAACTAAACCTTACCTACACAGTTGTAACCGCTGCAATAGATGGTCAGGTCTCTAAAGTAGATATTCAGCCAGGACAATTGGTTCAACCGGGACAATCTTTATTTTACATCATCAATAACAATGAAGCCTGGGTTGTAGCTAACTTCAAGGAAACACAATTAAACAAGATGATTGTGGGACAAAAAGTAAGTTTAAAAGTAGACGCTTACCCTAACTACGAGTTTAAGGGTACTTTAACGTCATTTTCTCCTGCTACAGGATCCCGTTTTTCATTATTGCCTCCTGACAATGCGACAGGAAACTTCGTCAAAACAATCCAGAGATTACCCGTTAAAATCAGTTTAGATTCTTCAAACGATCCTGAGAAAGTAAAACTTTTGAGACCAGGAATGAATGTTGATGTAGACGTACACCTGAAATAAAATAAATGGCAGCAGCAGTACAATCAGATGATGATTTAGTAGAATACGGTTATAGACGTGTTATCATTACAATTACAGCAGTACTTTGTGCATTGCTTGAAATTGTAGATACCACGATTGTAAACGTAGCACTGACAGACATGCGGGGAAGTCTTGGGGCAACCCTGACTGACGTTGCGTGGGTAATTACAGCATACGCCATTGCGAATGTGATTGTAATTCCGATGACGAGCTGGCTATCGCAGCAATTTGGAAGACGTAATTATTTTGTGGCCTCCATTATAATATTTACAGTCTGTTCTTTTTTATGCGGAAATGCCACTAATATATGGGAACTGGTTGCTTTTCGATTCGTACAAGGTATGGGTGGGGGCGCGTTGCTGGTAACAGCCCAAACGATTATTACAGAAAGTTATCCGGTAGCAAAACGTGGAATGGCACAGGCGATTTATGGAATGGGTGTAATTGTTGGACCTACCCTAGGACCACCTTTAGGGGGATATTTAGTTGAACATTATTCCTGGCCCTATATTTTTTATATCAACATACCGTTAGGAATTATTGCTACAGTTTTAGCTATTTCATTTGTAAGAAGCCCTAAATATGGTGAAAAATTAAAAGCCAATCAGGTTGACTGGTGGGGAATCATATTATTAGCTACTTTTATTGGATCTTTACAATTTGTTCTGGAACACGGGCAACAAGATGACTGGTTTGATGATTCTTTAATCATAACCTTAAGTGTTGTAACAGTTTTAGGATTGGTTTTATTTATCTGGAGAGAGCTTACTTATAAATACCCAATCGTAAACTTAAGTGTTTTAAAAGACGGAAACTTAAGAATTGGAATCGTAATGTGTTTTATTCTTGGCTTCGGTTTATATGGATCAACTTTGATTATTCCGATTTATACACAGTCAATTTTAGGATGGACAGCTACTGAAGCCGGATTATTACTGATTCCCGGATCAATCACAACTGCATTAATGATGCCTTTTGTTGGAAATATGATTCAAAAAGGCGTTCCTCAGGGTTATATGGTGGGAGTTGGATTTTTAATTTTCTTTTTCTTTACTTTCATGATGCATAATCGTTTGACTCCTGACACGGGTGAAGAACATTTATTCTGGCCATTAATTTTAAGAGGTATTGGTTTGGGATTGCTTTTTGTTCCTATTACCACACTTTCTCTTTCAACTTTAAAAGGAAAACAGATTGGTGAAGGAGCAGCTTTTACCGGAATGATGCGTCAGTTAGGCGGATCTTTTGGTATTGCTATTATTACCACTTTCATTACACGTTTTAGCCAGGAACACAGAGTAAATCTAATCAACAATTTAGATCCTGCAAAATTTGATGTTCAGCAGCGTATTGCAGGAATGCAGCACGCTTTTATGGCAAAAGGATATAGTGCCGATGTCGCTTTGAAAAAAGCATATCAGGCTATAGACCTTTCCGTACTTAAACAAAGTACTGTAATGGCTTACATGGATATTTTCATGTACTTAGGACTACTGTTTTTATGTTGTATTCCAATTATCTTTTTTATCAAAAGAGGTAAGAACAAGATTAATCCCGCAGATGCGATGCATTAATATTTAGTAATTTATAATACAAAAAATCCGTATCAGTTTCCTGTGACACGGATTTTTTAGTTTTTTGTAAAATGTGCTTTGTAAGAAGTAAAATATTTTGAAAAAAAAACTTAAACGTTAAAGCTTAAAAATAACATCTTAGAGTCTTAGCTGCTTTAAAATCATCTTGTAAAAACCAAATGATTTCCTTTTGAAAGATTGGCATCAAACTGATAGCCCTCATAATTAAAACCTTTTAGATCATCAATAGTTTCTGCATTGGTATCAATAATATAACGAACCATCATTCCTCTCGCTTTTTTGGCAAAAAAACTGATCATTTTAAGTTTTCCATCTTTATAATCTTTAAAGTCCGGTGTGATTACGGGAACTTTTAAAGCTTTAACATCAACAGCTGAGAAATATTCATTACTGGCTAAATTCACGAATAATTCTCCTTTTTCTAATTCTTTATTTAAAGCTTTTGTAACCGTTGGCTTCCAGAATTCATGCAGGTTTTTATATTCACCCACAGGCAATTTTGTACCCATTTCTAAACGATAGGCCTGCATTAAATCCAGTGGTTTTAGAACGCCGTAAAGTCCGGATAAAATCCTTAATTTGTGTTGTAAAGCATCTAATTTATCTAACGGAATTGTATAGGCATCCAGACCGGTATAAACATCTCCATCAAAAGTATAAACTGCCGGGCGTGCATTTTCAGGCGTGAAAGGCGTTTTCCAATCTTGATTTCTCTGCCAGTTTAAGTCGGCCAGTTTTTCTGAAATAGCCATTAATTCTGCCAAATCAGCTGGCTTTTTGGGTTTTAAAACTTTATGTACCTGACGTGCTTCTTTTAAAAATGACGGTTCAGTATGTTGAGATGTTGGTAATTCTTTTTCGAAATTCAAAGACTTAGCAGGAGAGATAACAATTTTCATTTGTACGTTTTTCTATGATTCAAAAATACAAATTGAATTTCTAAAAACAGATTATCGTAATTGATTTGTTTTATTGCGGTATAGTTTTTTTGCCACAAATTCACAAATTATTTTTTAAATCTTTGGGGTATGATCTGTATTAATTCATGTAATTCAGAAGTAGTATTTTTTATTTTGATAAAATTCAATTGAAGAATTGTGAATTTATTCAAAAAAGTCTACAATAGATTATAAAAGGCATTTTCTATGTTGTAAATTTGCATGCATTTTATTTCGTCTGAAATTTGAAATGCCTTTACTCAAAAATTAGTGAATTCGTGGCCATACAAACAAATTATAAAGCAGCTTTACAAAACAAAATCTTTGGTATCATTTCTAAAGCCTCTCAGGAATTGAATCTCGATTCGTATGTTATCGGCGGATTTGTTCGTGATTTGCTTTTAAAAAGAGGCTCCAAAAAAGATATTGACGTTGTTGCGGTTGGAAGCGGTATCGAATTAGCTTTAAAGGTTTCAGAATTACTTCCGAATAAACCCAAAGTTCAGGTTTTTAAATCCTACGGAACAGCGATGCTTCGTTTTGAAGATACGGATATTGAATTTGTAGGAGCACGAAAAGAATCCTATAATCGTGACAGCCGAAATCCGGTTGTGGAGAACGGAACTTTGCAGGATGATCAAAACCGTCGTGATTTTACAATAAACGCTTTTGCACTTTCGCTAAACGAAAATAACTTCGGTGAACTTCTCGATCCTTTCAATGGTTTGGAAGATTTAGAAAACAAAACCATCAAAACACCTTTAGATCCGGATATTACGTACTCTGATGATCCTTTGCGAATGCTTCGTGCGATTCGTTTTGCAACGCAATTAAATTTCGAAATCGAAGAAAATTCATTAAATGCCATCACCAAAAATGCAGATCGAATCAAAATTATCTCAGGTGAAAGAATTGTAGATGAACTGAATAAAATTCTTTCAACAGACAAGCCTTCAACAGGATTTTTGCTTTTATACAAAACCGGTCTTTTAGATTTAATTTTGCCTGAATTGACAGCTTTGAATCAGGTGGAAGAAATTGAAGGTCATACCCATAAAAACAATTTTTATCATACGCTGGAAGTAGTTGATAACATTTGCCCCAATACCAATGATGTCTGGCTACGCTGGTCTGCCTTGCTGCACGATATTGGTAAAGCACCAACAAAACGTTTCAATAAAAAACAAGGCTGGACATTTCACGGACATGAATTTCTGGGCGGAAAAATGGCTAAGAAAATATTTGAACGCCTGCACATGCCACTGAACCATAAAATGAAGTTTGTACAAAAAATGGTGATTATGAGCTCCCGCCCGATTGTTCTGGCGCAGGATCTTGTAACCGACAGTGCTGTTCGCCGTCTGGTTTTTGATGCAGGTGAAGATGTAGAAAGTCTGATGACTTTATGCGAAGCAGATATTACCACCAAGAATCCGGCAAAATTCAAGAAATATCATAAAAATTTTGAGGTAGTCCGCCAAAAAATTGTTGAAGTCGAAGAACGCGATCAGGTTCGTAATTTTCAGCCTCCAATTTCCGGAGAAGAAATTATGGAAATGTTTGATTTGAAACCTTCACGCGAAATCGGAATTTTGAAAGAAGCGGTAAAAGAAGCTATTTTAGAAGGAGATATTCCGAATGAATATCAGGCGGCTTATGATTTTGTGATTAAAAGAGCGGAGAAGTTAAATTTAAAACTTAAAAAATAATGGATTTTTTAGGTGGAATTTTTATATCTATATTTTTATTGATAATTATTTATTCAAATTTTATCTTTTTAAAAGGATTAAAAAGAATTGAAGAAAAACGTTCAAAATACAAAATATTTTTCTTTTTGAGTTCTGTTATTTTTCCATGTTTTGTTGTTTTTATTATTGCTGCTATCTTAACAAGTCCTGCTCTAATTGAAATGTCAAATTTAAAATTCGATATGAGTAATTACAATTACAGAATTATTTTTGGAATTATAATTTTCCCTCCAAGCATTTTATTAAATATTTATTTCTCGAAATTCTATTTAAAAAGAATATCAACTACAAAAAAAGAAAACGAAATCGAATTAATTGGAACAGAATGAAAAAAGAGAATAAATCAGTAATCATCTGGTTACTATCGGGCTGTGTTTTATTATTTTTAATGGTTGTTGTGGGAGGTATTACCCGTTTGACCAATTCAGGTTTATCCATGACCGACTGGCATTTGGTAACAGATACTTTTCCGCCTTTAACAGAAGCGAAATGGCAGGCCGCTTTTGATGAGTATAAAAAATTTCCGGAGTATCAAAAAATCAATATCCACAACGATTTTCAATTAGCAGATTATAAATTTATTTACTTCTGGGAATGGTTTCACCGTTTTATCGGTCGCATTATCGGATTGGTTTTCTTTGTCCCGTTTGTTTATTTTTTAATCAAAAAGAAATTAGATACTGAAACTATTAAAAAATGCATTGTTCTTTTGGCAATGGGAGGTTTTCAGGGTTTTCTTGGATGGTTTATGGTTCGCAGCGGATTAATTGATAACCCGGATGTAAGCCACTTCAGGCTTTCATTACACTTAACTTTTGCTTTTATCACTTTTGCTTATACGCTTTGGGTTGCACTGGATTTAATCTATCCTGAAAGAAATATTAATAAAATTCTGCCACTTCGTAAAATTGCACGATATGCTTTAGCAGCTTTATTAATCCAGATTATTTACGGAGGTTTTGTAGCAGGATTAAACGCGGGATTAATTCATAATCACTGGCCTTTAATGAGTGACGGAGAATTTATTCATGAATCTGTTTTTATTGAGCAATCGTCATTAGTAAAAAATTTAATTGAAGGGAAAAGCGGGGTTCAGTTTGTACACAGGACTTTTGCTTATGTAGTCGTTGCTATTATTCTTTTTCTTTTTTTCAAAAGCAAAAAATATTCACTTACCAGAACCCAATTAAACGGAATTAATACTCTGGTAGTTTTTGTATTTATTCAGTTTCTGCTTGGGGTTTTTACCTTATTGTATAGTGTTCCTTTGGCTTTAGGATTGATTCACCAGATTATGGCCTTTTTCCTTTTAAGTGCTATGACTTATACTTTGCATCGAGTAAGTAAATAAGATGATTTTATACCAAACACAAAAAGAGCCAATTTACGGCTCTTTTTTATTTATCTTTTTTAGTAGAATATTTCGTAAAGTTTTACCCTAACCAGTTCTTAAAATCCTGAACTCTTTCACGGCTTACGATTACCTCATCATCTTTATAACTTGGCAAAATTACTTTGAGCCGTGAATTGGTATAAACCTGAATTTCTTTAATTGCTTTTAACGGTACAATAAATTTCCTGCTTACACGAAAAAAATTCTTCATGTCTACTTCCTGTTCAAGAATCTCTAAAGTAGAATCGATTAAATAGTTTCTGTTGTCGAAAGTGTGAATGTAAGTTCCTTTATTCTCACTAAAGATACATTCAATTTCTTCTGTCGTAATGACTTTTAAATGCTGTCCTATTTTGACTGTAAATCTATTTTTATAAGTTCTCTCAAAAGGATTAGTCAGCATTTTTCTAATTTGCTCAAAATCAAGCTGAAGATTCTTATTTCCTGGATCTTGTTTCGGAATTCTGGTTTTATATTTTTCAACCGCCACTTCCAGATCATCTTCATCAATTGGTTTTAAAAGATAATCAATACTATTTAATTTAAAGGCTTTTAATGCATATTCATCATAAGCTGTTGTAAAAATGATAGCGCTTTTGATATCTATTTTTTCAAAAATTTCAAACGATAAACCATCGGAAAGCTGAATGTCTAGAAAGATCAAATCAGGATGTTCGTTGTTTGCAAACCAGTCTATTGATTCTTCTACAGAATGCAACATTGTTTGCACATCAATATCTAGTTTTTCTAATTTTCGTTGTAATAATCTTGCAGCCGGTTTTTCGTCTTCTATAATTAAGGTGGTCATTTATTAAATTTGAAAAATTAAAATCCTGGTTTGGTTAGGGTAAAATTACTCCCATTTATTGGCATTCTGAGATTCTTTATCCATATACTTCTGGATTTTTTTCTGTTCCCAGTCTGCTCCAAAAAACAAATCAGGTCCAAAAATGGTGAAAGCATGAATCAATAAACCGATTCCCCAAAATAATGCAGTCGAGTACGTATGCCAGTCGAACAATCCACTATCATTAAATCTGCTTTCAATAAAATCTCGGTTTATATTTGAAATAATGATAACTGCATTAACAATTAAATATACTTTTAAGTGCGAATAAAAACCTTTTATCCTTTTTACTTGTTTGTATGCGATTTCAAAACTTTCATCATTTTCAAACTCTTGCCCGTACTGTTCGTAAAAGCGTTTTCTACAGCGTCCCATCTTATTCTGATTTAAAAGTTATTGCCATTTATTTTGTTTCTCTTTTTCTTTATCCATAATTTCCCGGATCTTTCTTTCTTGCCAGCCTTTTCCTAAGACCGGAAATACTTCGAAAACCTTTAAACCGTGAAATACAACTCCTAGTCCCCACCAAATTAGCGGCCAGTAAAACCATAAATGATTTGGCGAAGTGTATAAATTGACAAAAATCAAAACTATATTAACCCCTATATAAGAAGTTAAATTACTGTAAAAATCTTTTATATTCCCGACCTTCTTTTTGGCCTGATAATATTTATCCTCTTCGTTATAATTGATTTCCATGATTATTCCCATTTTTGTTTGTTATTTTCTTTCTGCAACAGTTCATCAATTTTTCTTTTTTCCCATTCTTTACTAAAAAAAGGGAAACGATCAAAGGCTTTCAGTCCATGTAAAGTAATCGCAACTCCCCAGCCTAACAAAGAATACCAAAAATATAAATAACCCGGTGAAGTAATGAGGTTTACAGCAATTACAATTGGATTACAGAGCAAAAACACTGTTAAATGTTGATAAAACGCTCTAATCTCTTTTACTTTTTTTTGAGCCTGATAATAACGTTCTGCTTCAGCATTATTTGGTTTCATACTATTTCCAGGTTTGTTTCTTATTTTCTTTTTCCAGAATTTCCCTAATTTTTCTTTCCTCCCAATCTGAGCTGTAGCCAAAGACTTTAAAAGCATGCATAACGACTCCAAATCCCCAGCCTATAGCCGAAAACCAAAACCATTGAAATCCAGGAGAAAACCTCAAATTTATAAAAACTAAAAATGGTACCACGCAACAATACGAAATTACATTTGCGTAAAATCCTTTCAGTTCTTCTACTCTTTTTTTAGCTCTGAAATATGCTTTATTTTCATCACTATAATCTGCATTTGTTTCCATAACTGCTATTTGTTTAGTTAAAATCGGGATCTTAACGGTGAATGTTTGTTCATTTTGTTCAATTAATACCTTTCTGTTGGTTATAATTGCATATCGATTTACGATATTTTGTAATCCAACACCTTGTCTATCCTGTAAAACTTCTTTCTTCTGAAAATCATTTTGCACAGCTAAACAATCTCCATCAATGAAAATTCGAATATGCAATGGCTTTTGTTCACTTACTACATTATGTTTCACCGTATTTTCCAATAAAAGCTGTAACGATAACGGAACCACTTTTGCATCCGGATTAATCACTGTCGCCGGCAACTCGTAAAACAAACTGTTTTCGAAACGCATTTTCAGCAAATTCATATACGTTTTGGCAAACGATAATTCATCTTCAACCGAAACAAGTTCCTTATCTTTTTGTTCTAAAACGTAACGGTAAATTTTTGATAACGAAGTTGTAAATCGTTGTGCATTGTCCGGGTTTTCTTCAATCAAAGAACTTAATACATTTAGGCTATTGAAAAGAAAATGCGGGTCGATTTGATTTTTTAAGCTTTCGAATTTAGCATTTGCTGTTCCTGCGATAATTTTTTGCTGCGTTATCTCAAATTTTGATGCCTGTTTCCATTTTACCATAAAACTTCTGGCCTGCATAAAAGTAGAAACTGCTAAAGATAAAATGATATAAAAAAGATGTATCCAGATCATTCTTTCACTAAAAAATTTGTCTATAGGCAGATTTTGAAGGTAAACAAAAATGTAATAATTTATTCCTAAAACGACCGGAACAGTATACAAAATTGTAACGATAATTCCGTAGTAAACTCTTAGATTGGTCTGGTCCAGCCAATCCCACTTTTTATCAAGAAGAACGTTAAGAAATCCATTTCCAAAACCTACTCCAAAAGAATAAAGACAGCTAATGAAAAAAGTTATAAGAACGTTTTGAATATTTAAATCATCTCCTAAAAAAGCTGAAAATATTACTGTAAAAATCATAGAAATCTTAAACGAAACAATAGTTCCGCTTTTTAGATCTGCATATGTATTTCCATTATGTTTCATTATAATCAGCTGAAATTAGTTTTTATTTTTTGCAGTTTTTTTGTGCCTCCAAAGCTCTTTCCAATCCCCATTTTGGAGAAAATTGAGTTTCAGGTTTAAAAGTACCAAAAAGTTCGATAGCTTTATCAACTTGTACACACAGTGGTTTTGTATCAACACCTGTCCATTTTGCGCCGCCTAATTGATAATCTGCTTCTCCAAAAACGGCTCTCGGATTGTTTGGATCTATTGCTTTTGCTTTTGCGTAAGCTTCCATTACTTTGCCAGAGTATTTCATTCCGTTTGTCATTGGATCAGCTACCACATATCCTGTGTAAATCAAAGCCTGCAAAATATATAATTCGGCATTGTTTTGATCTTTTATTATTTCCTTATCTAAAGCATCTTGTGCCTTTGTCAATAACAAATCAATTTTTGTTTTGTCTTTTTCCGTAAAAACTGCTGTTGTATTAATTAAGGCAACATAATAATTAGGTAAATAGCTGGTTTTGTCTGCTGCTGCAATTCTTTCAAACATTGCCGAAGCTTCAGCATTTTTTCCTTCTTTCCAAAGCTCGAAAGCTTTACCCATTCCTTGTTCAAATTGTGTTTGTGCAGATAATAAACTGCAGATAAATAATGTAAAGGCTGTAATAATTTTGGTCATGATTTCTTTGTTTTAAAGTTATTTTAGTTTTTAATGTTCTGATATCTAAATCTCTAAGTTTTTTATTGATGATTAAAACTCTGATTATTAATTTATACTTCAAAAGTATGCTGGTTTTTAATCTTATAAAATTAAATGATACTGAGTTGTCGAATTTGGTTACTGAATTGTTTTTTAATATCTAAAAATAAACATATTAGAACTTAACACCTATAAATTCTTCAACTGATTGTCATTCTTATTCTTACTAATGGTCCAGAAGAAACCTAAGAAGAAAAAGCGGTCTGCAGTTGGCACAACAGCCTGTCTTTGGTAAACTCCATTTGCATCCGGCAGTTTTGCGTAATCATACCCAAAAACGTTTTGGCTCCCTAATATATTTGAAACAGAGAAATACAGGATTTTTTGGGTTGTTAATAAATACGCCCAGTTAAAACTCAAACTGTTATATGACTTTGTTTTTCCGTTCATGAACTGCGTTTGGTTTGGATCATTATAGGGACGTCCTGAACTATAACTGTTTGTGAAACCAATTTGCGATTTCCAGTCAGTAATAAAATATTTCGTTACAATTGACAAACTATGATTCCCAATAAAACTCGGAGTAGCCATTGTTGGAAAATTTTTATATTGCCTTTCTGAATCGATATACGAATAGGAAATCCAATATTCTAAGTTTTTGTATAAATTGCTGTCCCTCCAAAATAAATCCAATCCTTTAGCATAACCTGATCCGTTATTATTGAAAACCGAATTATAAGCGATATCTCTTGTATCATATTGAACTAAATTACTATAATCTTTATAATATGCTTCGGCTCTAAAAGTCTGTCCGGGTTTTGTAAATTGATAGTTTAAGATATAATGTCTTGCCTTTTCACTTTCAAATTGGTGGTACTTTGAATATTTGATGTAATCGACAACCGGTGTTTGTGTAAAATCTCCGTAAGCAAAAGAAAACTGACTGCTCTTTGAAATTTTATAAGCAATGGATGCTCTCGGTGCTATATTGGTTTCATTAAGCAAACTATTATTTGAAAGTCGTAAACCTACTTTTGCTGCTAAATTTTTCGAAAATAAAATGTCTCCTTCTGTATAAAAAGCTGCAATATTTGAATCGTAACCATTTGAAGTCTGGATATTGCCATTATTATCAAAATTTTCATTGAATTTGGTAATGAAATAGTCAGCTCCAAAGGATAATTTAAAATAATCTGAAACACTTTTTCTTAATTTTAGTTTCAATTGTGCTGCATTCTCATCATTATCAACATCATTTACATCATATTTGATTTTGTTTACACTGTATCCATAACCAATTCCTGATGTTAGTTGCCAGCCAGTGCCAAAAGTTCCTTTGTAAGATGCATTAAGATAGAAATTATTATTGTTTAAATCAGTTCTGACTTTGTCTTCGAAATTGATATTTTTCTGATTCAGATCAAATTTAGAAGCATCGAAAGCTGCATATAATTTGAAAATTCCGTTTGTAAAATGATATCGATAAACGGTTTCTCCGGATAAGGACTGATAAGGACTATTCCAATCTACATTTTGTGGAATCACTGCCTGATAAGGTGCCAGATTAATGTAAGCCGTATTCACACTCAACGAGCTTTTTTTCCATTTCTGTGTGTTTCCCAACCCTAAACCAACGGTCATTAAAGCAATATCGGTTTTGTTCATATCAGGTTCATCCTGAGTATTCAGTAATAAAACACTTGACAAAGCTTCACCATACTCGGCCGAATAACCTCCTGTTGAAAATGCAATTCCGCTGAATAAAAAAGGAGAAAATCTTCCTCGGGTTGGCAAATTATTAGTTGTTGCTCCGTACGGTTGTGCTACACGAATTCCATCAACAAAAGTCTGGGTTTCGCTGGCTTCACCACCACGTACAAATAAACGTCCGTCTTCTCCAACAGTTTGGGTTCCCGGCAAAGTCTGCAAAGCGGCAATAATATTTCCGGCAGAACCTGCAGTAGTTACAATATCTAAAGGTTTTAAAACCGAAACCCTCGCTTTATCGCCGGATTCTAAAGTTCCTGCAGTAATTACAACAGCATCAAGTGCATTTACATTTTCTCTTAGTTTAACCGTTTGATCTTTAAAATTGGTAACATCTATTTCTTTTTTGAATGTTTCATACAATAAAAAACTTATGACTATAAATTGATTTCCTGTAGAAGTGGTTTCAAAAGAGAAATCTCCTGTTTCAGAACTGGTAGCCCCATCATAAGTTCCGTCGATATAAATATTTGCACCTGTCACTGGTTTTCCTTTTTGGTCAACTACTTTTCCGGAAATAGTAGTTTGGGCAAAAATGAAAATCGTAAGAAATAAAAAACTGATTGTAAAAAGTAATTTGGTTTTCATAAAATTGATTTTGATGAAGCAAATGTATTCCAATCATTCTTGTTAAAAAATATATAATAACCCAATTGTAGAATTTTAGGGATGAGTTGTAAAATACTAATTTGTATCTTAGCTATGAATTGCAAAAAACCATTTATTATGTCAGAGAGCAAGAGAATTTCAAATTTATATCAATCCATTTATAATGGAAATCCGTGGCTTGAAGTCACTTTGGCAGATACTTTAAAAAATATTACTGCAGGACAGGCTTACAAAAAGGCACATCCCAATCTCAATACAATCTGGGAAATTGTCAATCATCTAATACAATGGAGAAGAAACATTTTAAAACGGGTTCAGGGTGAGGTAATTATAACTCCTGATCATAATTATTTTGTACCTGTTTTAGATCCATCCGAAGCTGCCTGGGAGCAATCACTTCAAAATCTGGCAAAATCTCAGGAATCATGGAATGCTTTTTTTCAAGGTTTTGATGATGCTGATTTATCAAAAATATACATTAACAATAATCATACGTATTACGAACACATTCACGGAATTATTCAGCATGATATTTACCATTTAGGACAGATTGTTATTCTGAAGAAAATGCTTTAATCGTTAAAGAAACATTATGAAAAACACTCTTTTTATTTTTGTTTTTTTCTTATTCAGCTTAATTAGTTTCTCCCAAGAAACAGAGATTAAGTTTGATGAGAAGCTTGCAAAATCCCTCAATGCCGACGAATACGGAATGAAAAAATATGTCTTTTGTCTTTTAAAATCGGGAAGCAATACCACGGTTTCCAAAGAAGAAAGTAAAAAATTGTTTGAAGGCCACATGGCAAACATTAATAAATTAGCCAAAGAAGGAAAACTGGTTGTAGCCGGTCCTTTTATGAAAAATGACAGAAACTACAGAGGGATTTATATTTTTAATGTAGAAACTATAGAAGAAGCCAAAACGCTTGTTGCCACTGACCCAGCTATAAAAGCCAATTTGCTTGAAGCTGAATTAACACCGTGGTATTGCACCGCAGCTTTGCAGGAAACCGTAAAGATACACGAGAAAATTGCCAGGACGAAAATGTAATTATGAAAACCGAAAAAGAAAAAATGGTAAGCGGCGAATATTACAACGCTTTTGATCCCGAATTAGTAAAAGGGCGCCGAGCTGCAAAAATCTTACTTCATAATCTGAATGTAAAAGAATACCGCATTACCAAAAAAGCAAAAGAAATTTTAGCAGCATTAATTCCAAATGCCGGATCAGGCTTTTACATTGAACCTCCTTTTCATTGTGATTACGGCTATAATATTTTCTGCGGAGAAAATGTTTATTTCAATGTAAATTGTGTTGTTTTAGACTGTGCACCAGTAACCATTGGATCAAATGTATTTATTGCACCGAATGTTCAGATTTACACTGCATCACACCCACTTGATGCTGAATTAAGAAAAACATTGGAAAATGCTTATCCGGTTACGATTGGAGACGATTGCTGGATTGGCGGAAACGCTGTAATTTGTCCGGGTGTAACAATTGGCAAAGGATCTGTTATTGGTGCAGGATCTGTCGTTACAAAAGATATTCCTGACAATTCGTTAGCTGTTGGAAACCCCGCCAAGGTAATTCGGAAATTAAATCAGGAATCTGAATCAAATATATAATGCTTACCTTAAACAAAGTTCACCACATTGCTATCTTATGCTCTGATTATCAAAAATCTAAAACTTTTTATACCGAAGTTTTAGGATTAACTATTATTAGAGAAATATACCGCGAAGAACGTCAATCTTACAAACTCGATTTAGCCTTAAACGGCACTTACATTGTAGAATTATTTTCATTCCCAAATCCACCCAAAAGGCCTTCAAGACCTGAAGCTGTTGGCTTACGTCATTTGGCTTTTGAAGTTATTAATTTAGAAGAAACAGTTACTTTTTTAAATTCTAAAAACATCGAATCAGAACCTGTAAGGATTGATGAAACAACTGAAAAACGATTTACTTTTATCACCGATCCTGATGAATTACCTATAGAATTCTATGAAAGATAATTATTAGATGATTAAATTCTGTGAGATATTTCATCGATGTGTCAGTAAAAACACACCGAAAGAATTTTCTTATATTCTCAATTTTAACATAATATACTGAGTATTTTTTATTAAAAACCGAATATGATTATCTAATTTTGTAATACACATAAAAATATTGTGGCTTACAAATTTACTTAATGATGAACAAAACGGCTCAAATCAAAAAAAATCATCAATTTATTAAATTCCGAAAATTAGTTATTGTTTCTATCTTAATTGGCTTTCTTTCTGCTTTTCTCGGAATTTCACTAAAAAAAATAACCGAATATTACGAAGAAATCTTTTTTCATGAAGTATCGGTAAATCCAATTTTTTATATCGTTTTCCCCGTTTTTGGATTATCTGTAATTTATTTTCTAAGACAATATCTTTTTAAGAAAAAAGAAAACAAAGGAATCAAGGAAGTCTTTGAGAGTACAGGTTCAAAATCAAAAAATTTGCCTTCTTATAAAATTCCTTCTCATTTCATCAACGGATTATTAACCGTTATTTTTGGAGGTTCAACCGGAATCGAAGTTTCTACTGTTGTGGCTACAGCGACTATTGGTTCTGTTGCACACGAAAAAGAAAATGTTTTCCGTCAATATAAAACCGAATTAATTTGTGCTGGTATTGCTGCGGGAGTTACGGCACTTTTTAGTAGTCCGATTGCCGGAATTTTATTTGCTCTTGAAGTCATTTCAAGAAAAGTGACCAAAGCTTTTATTATTTCAAATGTTATAGCGGTTTCAATTGCTTTTGGATTGCTTTCTATTCTAAAAGAAGAACCTTTGTTTGCGATTTCAATCACAACCTGGCATTTTAAAGCCATTCCATATTTTATTCTTTTAGGAATTTTGGCCGGAATGAATTCAGTTTATCTGACTCGCTGTGTTTTGTTTTTTAAATCTCAATTTGGAAAAATCGATACCCATTACTACAAAATCATAATAGGATCAGTAGTTTTAAGTATTTCGCTGTTTATTTTTCCGCAATTATATGGTGAAGGGTACCATGCTATTAAAACCAGCTTTATTGCTCCAAACCAAATAATGACATTCACTTTAGCCTTAACTTTTATTGGCATATTGCTTCTTAAACCAATTGTTACTTCTATTACGTTAGCTTCAGGTGGTGATGGAGGCGTTTTTGCGCCAAGTCTTTTTATAGGGGCTTTTTTAGGATTATTACTGGCTTCCGTTTTAAATACTTTTTTTCAGATTCATGTAATTCCTGTTAACTTTATGATCATCGGAATGGCCGCCGTACTAAGCGCAAGTATCCACGCACCATTTACAGCTATATTTTTAGTATGCGGGCTTACAAACGATTACACCTTATTTTTTCCAATTATGGTAGTTTGTTTAATTTCGAAATACACTGCAAAAATGATTTATCCTTACACTGTGTATAGTTATTCGCCAAGTTTAGTAAAATAGAAATCATGCCTGTTCAAAAAATAAAAAGAGGATACCGCAAAACACGTTACATTCTTTATAAAGAAACTTTAGTAGATTATAAAGAACACTTTTGGTCTTTTTTAGGCTCATTTGTAGGTATTGGAATCCTGGCTTACATTCAGTCAATACATTTTTCAGGAAATGATGCCGTTTATTTAATTGGTTCATTTGGAGCATCGAGTGTACTTGTCTACGGAATTATTCAGAGCCCCTTTTCTCAGCCCCGTAATCTCGTTGGTGGTCATTTAGTTTCAGCTTTTATTGGTGTCACTGTTCATAAATTTACCCCTGATATTATTTGGATTGCTGCGCCACTGGCAGTTTCACTTGCTATAATTTTAATGCAGATTACTAAAACTTTACACCCTCCCGGAGGTGCAACAGCTCTTATTGCAGTTATTGGTTCTGATAAAATAAAAGACCTGGGCTATATGTATGTCCTTTCTCCGGTATTAATTGGTGTTTTGATTTTGCTTTTTACAGCTTTAATCTTCAACAATATGACTTCGAGCAGAACTTATCCCAGTCATAGCACATATCATAAACATTATCATAAAATTAAAAAAAGATTGGGCAAAAAATAGAATGTTCTTTTTACTAATGTCACCCTGAGCGAAGTCAAAGCCTTACTAATTAAATTTTAGAATTTACCTAAACTCAGACTGGCAATGAAAAATCTTTTCAACAAATCGTTATTCCTAATTCGTATTTCGTTTTTTATATTTTACCTTTGACGTCTCAATAAAAACAAAGATTATGGTTTATAAATTTAGAGTAATCCTGGACGCCGAAGAAGATATATTCAGAGACATCGCAATTCTTGAAGACGACACACTTGAAGATTTACACAATGCAATCTTCAACGCTTTTGGTTTTGACGGATCAGAAGTAGCTTCGTTTTACACTTGCGACGATACCTGGAATCAGGAGGATGAAATTCCACTTTTTGATACCGGAGATATTCCAGGCGAAATAAGAACTATGAATGATTATCCATTATCTAGTATCTTAGACAAAGAAAACACTAAAATTATCTATGTTTATGATTTCATCAGTATGTGGACTTTCTTAGTTGAATTGGCTGCGATAGAAGAAGAATCTGTTGGGGCAATTTATCCTGAAACATTATTTTCACACGGAGAAATGCCAGATGAAGCCGGAGAAAAAAACTTCGAAGCCGATATGCATGACGATATTTACGGGGAATTTGAAGACGATTTAGACGAAGACGATCTTGATATGTTTGAAGGCGACGACAGCTTTGAAGATTTTGGATTTGAGGAAAATTGGAATTAATTTTCTTTAGGTACAGAATTCAAATTTGCAAAAGGTTCATAGATTTTCTCAATAATCTAAATTATTTTTTTTGTAAGAATATTTTTTGTTTTTATGTTTTAAATTTTAAACATAAAAATATGAGCACCTTTAGAAATCTTTTAATTTGGCAGAAGTCAATGAACTTTGTCACAGAAATTTACAAATTAACATCTGTATTACCGAAAGAAGAAATTATGGACTAACTTCACAAATTCGAAGAAGTTCAATATCAATTCCAAGTAACATTGCAGAAGGGTCCGGGAAAAATGGCGACAATGATTATTTGCGATTTTTAAATATTGCAATTTCTTCATTATTTGAAATACAAACACAATTGGAGGTTTCTTATAATCTTAAATTTATAAACGAAAATCAATTTAATCAAATACACAAAGTCAGTAAAGAAATTGAACGAATGTTAAGTACTTTTATTCGAAAAATAAAAGACCGTAAATAAACCTTTGTCCCTATGAACCTTTGCTGCTTTGGACCTAAATAAAAAAAATGATCAACCTATTCAACACCCACATCGAGACGCTTGCGATTCATCGTGTAGGAAACAAAAGCAGAAACGAAGCGATTTTTTTATCGGAACAGCCATTTAATTTAAATGATGAAATTGTACCTCTAATAAAAGAGTACTTTTTTAAACCCTTTAGAGAAAAAGAAGAAAACTATTATCAGTTTGCACACGAAGTCGATCTGGATTACAACGACATGTTTAAATATGCTACGGAGATTTTTAATAATCCAGGCAATTTACAAGAAATTTCAAAAAAAATTACCACACATTTATTTGAACAGTCCAATCATCCACACATTAAAAATGGAGAGGTTTATGTCACGTATTTAACCAATTTAAGTATTGACAATAATGTTGTTGATGCTATTGGGATTTTTAAAAGCGAGCTGCAAGCCGATTTTTTACAGTTTGAAGAAAAAGACAGTAATCTCGAAATGATTTTACAACAGGGAATCAACCTAAGCAAATTAGATAAAGGATGTTTGATTTTCAATTATAAAAAAGAAGAAGGTTATAAAATTCTAACAGTAGACAGTAACCGTTATGATGCACGTTACTGGTTAGAGCATTTTTTATCTGTTGATGCTTTTGAAGATGAAAATTTCATTACCAAAAAATATTTAAAATTCTGCCAAAACTTTGCAAAAGACGTGGTTTTACCGGCAGAAGACAAAAAAGAAGAAGTTATGTTCATGAACCGTTCTGTGAATTATTTTGCTAAAAATGATCAATTTGAAGAGCAAAATTTCCTGAATGAAGTACTGGACAATCCTGATTTAATTCCTGAATTCAAAAACTATAAAGTTGATAAAGGAGAAAAATACAGCATCGAGGATGTAACCTCATTCCCTATTGCCAATGCAGCTGTTTCTGACGCCAGAAAATCGATTAAAAATGTAATTAATCTGGATACTCACATTCAGATTAAAATGGATTTCATTAATCCTGAAAGTGCTGAGAAATTTGTTGAAAAAGGCTGGGATGAAGAAAAACAAATGTATTACTACTTAGTGTATTTCAATAAAGAAGAAAAAAGCTAGGAAGCTATTCATTTTCTATTTACTTACTTAAAATAAAAAACGGAAATTATAAATATAATTTCCGTTTTTTATTTATAGTTCAATTTTATTTTTCAGATATTCAAGCATTTGTAATGTTATAGGCTTGGAGAGAAAATCAATAATAATAGGATATTTTTTTGCTTTCGCTAAATCTTCAGGATTAATTGTAGAGGACAAAACTATAACATTTACCGAATTAAATTCATCGTAATCAGAAGTTGTAAAATGATCCAGGAACTCCCAGCCACCCATAATCGGCATATTTAAATCTAGAAAAATTAATTGAGGTATTTTTACTGGCTGATCTTTGCTATACTTTAATGTATTAAAAAATGACAACGCTTCTTCACCATTTTGAGCTGTACTGATAAAATCAGAAAAACCTGCCTTTGAAATCACCTTTTTAGACAGCATCAATGTAATAGGGTCGTCATCAATACATAAAATTTGTTCCAACATAACTTATTTTTTAAATGATATGATAAATGAGGTTCCTTTGTTTACCTCGCTTTTAACACTAATAGTCCCTCCCATAGTTTCAACTTGAGATTTTACAAGATACAAACCAAGGCCTTTACTATCGGGATAATTATGAAACCTTTGATACAGTCCAAAAACTTTATCACCATTTCTTTCTAAATCAATTCCGATTCCATTATCAGTAAAAGTCAAAAAAACTCTTTGATCAATTTCTTCAGCAGTTATAGAAATTTTTAATTTTCTATTCTCAGATTTATATTTTATCGAATTCGTTAACAAATTTAATAATATACTTTCAATATATGCCTTATTGGTATTAAGTAAAGGGACTTTATCTAATTTAAGTTTTATTATTGGCTTATGTGCTTCTATTTGAAAAGATAACTGACCAAACACATTTTCAAAAACCTCACTCAAAGAAACCATCTCTTTTTGCATCGAAGGATTATCTTTTATAATGATCACTTTTACTAAATCATTAATCGTTTCATTAAGAAGGTGTGTCGACTTATAAAAACCGCCTAATATCTCTTCTAACTCAGGATTTTCAACAGGAATATCCTCTATTAAGTTTAACAGCCCCATCAAGTTAGATAACGGAGCTCTTAAATTATGTGACGTGATATAAGAAAACTGTTTTAAATCCTTATTATTTTGAGTCAATTCACGGATTAATTGCTCTTTTTCAGTTTCTAATTTTCTTTCCTCAGTAATATCCTGTTGAATAGATATCCAATGAGACAATACCCCTTCAACAGTAAAAATTGGAATCATCGAAAAACGCACCCAATATTCTCTTTTGTTTTTACTGTAACTTATCGTTTCGATTAAACATTCCTGTTCTTCTTTGATTGCTTTTAATACTTTTTTTAAGGCCTCAGAATCAGAATTAGGACCTTTAAAAACATTTGGCGACTGCCCTAAAATTTCATCGGATTCATATCCTGACATTTTAGTGAAAGCAGGGTTTACATAAACAATTCTAGGAATTTTACCATCTGTAGAATTTGCTTCAGTAATCAAAATAGAATCTTTAGATTGTGTAATTACTGTTTCTAACAGTTTAAGCCTTTGTTCTTCTTCCTTTTGTTTTGTAATATCCTGAATAGCTCCAATCATTCTGATACCTTTACCATTATCGTCTTTTAAAAGAAAGCCTCTGTCCAAAACGTATTTATAAGTACCATCGGCACATCTGAAACGGTATTGATCCTGCCATTTTTCAGTTTTAAGTTCAATAAACGAATATAATCTAACAGACATTTTTATAGTATCTTCAGGATGAATTTTATCAAACCACCATTTCGAAGTCATACCTACTTCTTCCTGTTTATATCCAAAAACATTTTCGATTCCTTTATTCCACGTAATGTAATCTTCCGGAATCCTCCAATCCCATATAGTATCACTGGTGGCTTTTGCAACGATGTCATACTTTTCATTAGATTTCTTGATTTCTTCATTAGCAGATTGCATTTTTTTCAAAATAGCAATATTTCTACTTTCATTTTTCGATAAAATATAATTAAAAATCAGACCTGTAAAAAATATAAAAGCAATATCCTTTACAAAACTTAAATAAAAGAATTCTGTTTTTAAAGCATAGTAAACTAGAAATTTATGACATAAGATTGCCATAAATAACGAAAAGATAATATAGATCAGTATAATTTGTTTGGGTTTACTTTTCATCACTCAAATATAGGAAAATTAACCAAATTGAAATGCTTTTAAAGCTATAGAATTTTTAAGTATTCATTAAACTAATTCGTTGGCATTACGTAAACTATCTGCAAAACGTTTTTTATATCAAAATAAAGTGTACCTTTGCACCCATTAAAAATCTCAGATGGAATCTATTAGAAACATTGCAATTATTGCCCACGTCGATCACGGTAAAACCACTTTGGTTGATAAAATTATGTATCACTGTCAATTATTTCGTGACAACGAAAACACAGGTGATTTAATTCTTGATAATAACGATTTGGAGCGTGAAAGAGGTATCACAATTACTTCAAAAAACGTATCTGTTCAATATAAAGGAACGAAAATCAATATTATTGACACTCCTGGTCACGCCGATTTTGGAGGTGAAGTAGAACGTGTACTTAACATGGCCGATGGTGTATGTTTGCTAGTGGATGCTTTTGAAGGTCCGATGCCACAAACTCGTTTCGTTTTACAAAAAGCGATTGATTTAGGTCTTAAGCCTTGTGTAGTTATCAACAAAGTTGATAAAGAAAACTGTACTCCTGAAGAAGTTCACGAAAAAGTTTTTGACTTAATGTTTGAATTAGGTGCTGAAGAATGGCAATTGGATTTCCCAACAGTTTATGGTTCTGCAAAGAACAA
Source organism: Flavobacterium cheongpyeongense (assembly GCF_003202435.1). GTDB lineage: Bacteria > Bacteroidota > Bacteroidia > Flavobacteriales > Flavobacteriaceae > Flavobacterium > Flavobacterium cheongpyeongense. Next base: position 230,144 of record NZ_QJHK01000001.1, on the reverse strand, counting down.
CTGGATGTCTGATCATTGGGAAAACGTAACTGATAATGTTGAAGCATTATTGGATATGGTTGTTGAAAATGTGCCAGCTCCTAAAGTTTCTGAAGGAACACCACAAATGTTGATTACTTCTTTAGATTTCTCTGCATTTACAGGTCGTATTGCTATCGGACGTCTTGAAAGAGGTATTTTAAAAGAAGGTATGCCAATTTCTTTGGTAAAAAGAGACGGTACTGTAACAAAATCAAGAATCAAAGAATTACATACTTTTGAAGGTCTTGGCCGTAAAAAAGTTACAGAAGTAATTGCTGGAGATATTTGTGCTGTTGTAGGTATTGAAGGTTTTGAAATTGGAGATACTATCTCTGATCATGAAAATCCTGAAGGATTAGCATCTATTGCTATCGATGAGCCTACAATGAGTATGTTATTCACTATTAATGACTCTCCATTCTTTGGTAAAGAGGGTAAATTTGTAACTTCTCGTCATATTAGAGAACGTTTAACAAAAGAATTAGAGAAAAACTTAGCGATGAAGTTAGGTGAAACTGATTCTGCAGATAAATTCATGGTTTTTGGTCGTGGTGTACTTCACTTGTCTGTTCTTATTGAAACAATGAGAAGAGAAGGTTACGAATTACAAATCGGTCAGCCACAGGTTATCATCAAAGAAATTGATGGCAAAAAATGTGAGCCAATCGAAGAATTAACAATCGACTTACCAGAAAACCTTTCAGGAAGAGCAGTTGAATTCGTTACAGTTCGTAAAGGAGAAATGCTTTCTATGGAAACCAAAGGTGAGCGAATGATTATTAAATTCAATATTCCATCTCGTGGAATTATTGGATTACGTAACCAATTGCTTACTGCAACAGCTGGTGAAGCTATTATGTCACACCGTTTTATAGGATATGAGCCTTACAAGGGAGAAATCTCCGGACGTAATAAAGGTTCATTGATCTCTATGGAAAAAGGAAAAGCGATTCCTTATTCTATCGACAAATTACAAGATCGTGGTAAGTTTTTTGTTGAACCAAATACCGAAATTTACGAAGGTCAGGTAATTGGAGAAAACTCTCGTGGAGATGATATGTGTGTAAACGTAACGAAAGAGAAAAAACAATCTAACGTTCGTTCATCCGGAAATGATGAGAAAGCGAGAATCATACCGCCAATCATTTTCTCTCTTGAAGAAGCTTTAGAGTACATTCAAAAAGATGAATATGTAGAGGTAACTCCAAAATCTATTCGTTTGAGAAAAATCTATTTGACAGAAACTGATAGAAAAAGATTTAAAATCTAATCATTTTAAATTTTAATATACAAATCCCAAATTCCAATTTTTACGGAATTTGGGATTTTTTTTTAAAGAATTTTAGTCTAATGAAGCCTTGAATTTTTTATTTAGAATTTGGAATTTAAGATTTATCTTTTCAAAGCAAAATGTCCTTTTACCTGCCTTCCATCTTCAAATTTTGCATGATACCAATAATCATCTGCGGGCAATGGATTACCCTGAAAAGTACCATCCCAACCTGAATCTAAACCAGAAAGTTGTGTGATCACTTTTCCATATCGGTCAAAAATATAAATAATTGATTTTGAGAAAAAATCTGCACTTACACCTTCGACTTTCCATACATCATTATGCCTATCTCCGTTTGGAGTAAAAAATTTCGGAACTCCAAGAACGGCAATTTCTTTTTCTGTGACTCCACATCCCTTCAAATCTTTGATATAAACAGTATGAAAACCTACAGGGACATTTTCGAATAAACTTGAATCCTGATAAGGCCCATTTGAATCTGTAATACTATAAACATATTCCCCGGGTCCGGCCACATCTATTGAAACCGAATTATACTCGCTTAAATCCCTGACTTTAATAGCTGTAATCTCAGCAATATCTGAGGCAAGAACTTTTATTATTCGGGTTCTCGAACAATTATTTGTATTTTTTACCTCAACACTATAAACCCCTTCTTTGTTAACTTCTATAGCATAAGTTGTTGAACCCGAAATTACATCTCCATTCAAATACCACTGATAGGTATAATCATTTATAGGCGTACCGTCATTAATTCCTGCTTCAAGTTTTACCCTAAATTCGGGCAGATTTTTACAGACAATTTCATTTTCTAAACCGTCCCTATTTAAATCTATATTTGGAAACGAATTTACTATTAAATCAAAAGTTGTAAATCCAAAACAATCATTAGATATAGAATTTTCTACTCTCGCCCATATTTTTTGATTATTTGGATATTCTATATTTCGATAATCTGCAATATTCGTAATTGCTAATGAATTTCCTGAAGCATCGGTTTCAGCAAGAAAATCACTCTCCTTTTTATAATACTTAATGGTATAATTTGCTGCAGAAATCGGAAGTGTATTTTTGATTTGCTGCGTTACATTGCTAAAATCAAAACTGGAAATTCCATCTGTATCAGCACTAACTCCATCAATAAAATCATCGCAAACCTGATAATCTGCAATTTTAAAACTATTCGGTATTTGAGTCACAGAAACAACCAGATTTAATTGCGATACACTAAAACAGCCATTTGCATTTTCAATACGTACATAAATTGTTTTGTCTGAAGTGGTATAAGCAAGGGGATTTGTAATTAATAACGAACTATCTTTTGATTCTGCAGCTGTCTTAGTAGTGTAATAACTAAAAGTCTCCAAGGTTGAATTTAATGAAATACTATTATTTTTCTGTGTCAGATTAAATGTCGAAATACCGTCTGTATCATCGTCACATTGTACTAAAGTTATCGGTGAATTAATTATTGGCAAAGCTAATATTGCCAAAGTTACAGCTTTAGAATATAATCCGCATGAATTTCCTGTTCGTCTCAAAAACACTCTGTATTGATAAGCATTCATTGATTTTAAAACATTCGAAACTGTCAAGGATGATGAATTTACTCCTGAGTATGTGGCATTATTAACCAGGTCAGTCCAGCTTGCACCATAATTTGTGGAAATCTGCCATTGATAATCGGAAATTGAAGTAGCGACAACTGCAAAAATTGTATTTTGAAATTCACAAACCGATTTATTTTCCGGTTGCTCATCAATAACAATGGGTGCAGCAATCGTATAATTCAAATTTGGGTTTGTATAAGCTGTTCCACTTGTAACGATACCGTTTTTATTTACTATCGGAGGAGAAATTGCGCCAAGATAATTATCTCCATTACTATCAATGAATCCTGCTTCTATAACATCTGAACATAAATCATTATCACTATCCTGTTCTACATAATTATAAACGCCGTCCCAATCAGTATCTGTTATGTTATAAATTAGTTTTCCACTTTCCAAAAAGGTTTCTATAGCATTTTCCAATCCGTTTGCTCCAAAATTATTACCGTCAATTACTCCATTTAAATTAATATCTGCCACATTACTTCCCGATTCTGTCAAATCATAAATTCCGTCATTATCACTATCCAAATCTAAATAATTGGGAACATTATCCTTATCGAAATCCGACGGTGTTAGTCCGTTTCCATAAACATCGTCTATTCCATCGTGATTGGTATCAAGATTTAATACATTTTTTAAGTTTGCATCTTGTGCTTCAACAGCATCCGGAATCCCATCATTATCACTATCTAAATCTAACTGATCCGGAATCCCATCATGATCTGAATCTTTAGGAACACAAACTAAATAAAATTTTAATGCTGTTCTGTTTATTGCTGTATCAGAAAGATTCTGATGTTTAAATGTAATCATCTTAGAATCATGGGCTAAAAACTTAAAAGTTCCGGTTCCAGCTGCTAATGGAACAGCTCCATTTAACCTGAAACGAATTTCAAATGATGAAAATTCAGTCACACCACTTTCATAAAAACCGTCATAGTTGGTATCAATCAATAATTGATTGTTTGGATTTAATACCGTTACTGTTTTATTTATTTCTGAATTCACAGTATACTCAGCTGTGGAATTCAGAAAATCAGCAGGATTTCCGGTTGAAATATAATCTAGTCCGACTGAAACGGGCTGAGCAAAATTCATCGTATATTTTACCCAATTCGTTTTTCCAGGAGGTACTTCGCTCACAAAAATTCCGTTAGCATTCCCAGTAAAAGGCACACCACTTGCTGTTATCGAAGTACTTACAGATGCTGTAAATGAATTAGTGTAAGTACCAATAGAAATATTTTTCGAACTTGTAGTAGAAATATCTACAGGATAATTTCCTAAAGATTCTGTACAATTTGTTATGCCATCCTCATCATTATCCAAATCAATATTATCATTTGCATGGTCATTATCCATATCCTCAGGACAATCGCTAACGGGAATTTCGTCTGAAAAAAATTCCGTACCACAGGCCGACAATGTTGCTTTTACTTTATAATATCCCGGTTCTGTTGGAAAATATGAATTTGAAACAGCCCCAGGGATTTCGGCATTATTAAAATACCACTGAAACACATCAAAACCTGCCACAGAACTCACATTAAGCCAGACATTAGGAATACACCCCGATTGGGTTACATTTAATTGCTGAAAATTGATTTCAGGTTTAAAAGTAAAACCAGAGTAATACCCCCCAAATGTTGCTGCCTCATCATTTCCATAAGCTGCTAAGTACAATTGAGAAGTCGAAAAAACAGATACATTTCCGGTTAGCCCGGTTAGAACATAACATTCATATTCTGAATTTCCTGTAACAGTTGTGGGTCCCGAAACATTTACTTTTTTACGAAGTGCAGCCAAAGTATAAGGAACCTTATCTATTATAAAATTTAAATCTGAACCTGTTTTAGTGGTAAGTGTAACCCTGCCTTTGAAAACACGATTGCCGACCGACTCAATGGCTGGAATATTGTCTATTGATTTTGGCGTCTGACAGCTTAAAGGCGGGACAAAAAACATTTCCTGATTAGCCTCGTCCCCTCTTAAATCATCACCTATACTCTGATAAGCAAAGATATTTTTGCTGGAGCGCACATAAAGATTACCCTGAGCATTATAATCTGAGCCTAAAAGCGAAATATATTCCCCAGCATCAATAGAATAATCTGAAGTTGCAGAACCGTTTAGAAATATTTCAGTGTTATCTTCGTGGGCTATTAATATGACTTTTTCCACATCCGGTGAACCTGTACTTTTAATAAATATATACTCAGTACCGGTTCTCTCTGCAGACACAATCTGATCGATTCCCAGATCTACATTATTTGTCATCAAGCCATTCGACCCTGCAAAAGAACCACAATTTACTGCTATCGGTTTGTTTGACGTAATTAATGCCCCAATAAGCGCATCATTATTCGCAGGAATAGGACCTTGTACAGCAATAGTATAACTTTCACCACTATTGAGAGTAATACTCGGAAGCGAATTCCCCGTAAGGATATTATTAATCAGAACTGCACCTGTTTTAATGTCTTTAAAATTGACTGTAGTATTGTTTTCAGTAGCTAAAACAGATGCAAATGTCAAATGTCTGTCTGAATAGCCCAGATTAAACTTGTTGGTTAGTCCGCTAATTCTGAACTGAGTTCCCAGGGCAGCTAACCCTTTTGATACTATTTCACTTGCCTGATTTCCAGTCCTGTCAGCAATTCGCAAAGTGGCATACACAACATCTCCTGCTTCAATAGTGTACCCCTGATTGGATTTAATAGTACTCACTTCAAACTCATCAAGAACCAGTTGATTGGCATTGTGCGCATTAATATCAAAAATATAAGGAGCATCCCTGGAAACTATTCCTTTAACAGATGCTCCTCCAATTTCGTTTATGCTAAAATTAACCGGTGTTAAACTTGGAGTAGAAATGTAAATATACTGCTCACCTACAGGCACACCAAATGAAGCCACTACAGGCGGAATATAATGAGTTTTACTAAATTGCGAAAAACTCAAAAATGGCAACAACAGCAGTGAAAGATATAAAAGTATATTTTTTAGCATATTTTAAAAGTAATAATTTTTGCATTACTTTTAAAATCAAAATATTATTTTACAACTCTTTACAAAATGATTTCTCCGAATACATTCAAATAATCTAAAAAAAACTACATTATACAGAAGACTATAAATCTCTTTTTTTCAACAGTTTATATGAAAGATAAACAAATAAGAAAGTCCATACTAAAACAATCAGAACTGAAAAGTAATCAACACTATAGTCTTTAACATTTTCAACGCCCATTTGTGCGCCAATAGTTTTAATTACTGAAAATCTTGTGAATGGCTCAATAATTAAATTTGACATTGCCTCTAAAGGAAAAAACTGAGTGATTTTTTCATCTATATTGCTATTAGGAAAAACCCAAAATGCTAAAATACCTTTAGCAATAGATTCTATAAAAAGCCATACTAAAAGAAAACCTAATGCAAAAGCCGAGCGTTTTACTAAAATCCCCAAAAACAAACAAAAAGAAAAGAAACACGTTAACTTAACAAAAAAAGCTACCAGATAATCTAAATCCATTAAAATTACATCAAACTCGTTATAAGATGAAAAACATAATCCCAGAATTAAACTCATAACAAAAACGAAAATGGTAGAGCATAACGCAAAAAGTATTACTGTCAAAAATTTTGACAACACAAATTCTTTTTTGCTTAAACCATCAATCAAATTTTGTTTTAAAGTCCCATAGCTATATTCGTTTGCCATCATGGAAACAATTACAATAGCCAGAAAAAATTTCAGCCAGGCAGCTACATACGTATTAAAATGCCAGATAAACGGAAAATTAAAAATTCCCATTTCGGCCAAATGGAATTTAAAAATCCCAAGATCAAATTTTATTGACGCAATTAAAGCTATAAATGAAAGTAAAATAAAATAAGTCAGTGTTAATACTTTACTGGCTTTATTTTTCCAGATTTTTTGAAATTCTATAGAGATAAGTCTGTTCATGATTCGTTATTTTGAACGCTGGCGTTTTTGGTTAATTCTAAAAATTGGGCTTCTAAACTATTTTTGCGTTTCACCAAATGGCTTAATGCAATATTTTTTGAAAATAGAAATCTATTTAACTCGGAAGCAGATAACTCTGATTTTAAATAAACCAAAATTTTCCCTTCTTCTTCAGCAATCCTGTCTACAGCAGGATGCTCATTCAAAATAGTCTTCAAAGCTTCATTATTTTCAGACTGAATTTCAAAGAAACCTTCATTTGCAGACATTCCATCCACAGAACCTGAGTAAAGCATCTCCCCTTTTCGCAAAACAACTACATGCGAACAAACTTTTTCAACTTCATCCAATAAATGCGAAGCCAGTAAAATGGTAGTTCCCTGAGAAGCAATTTTTTTGATAATATCCCGAATCTGATGGATTCCCTGTGGATCTAAACCATTTGTGGGCTCATCTAAAATTAAAATTTCCGGATCATTTAAAAGTGCTGAAGCAATGGCAAGACGCTGCTTCATTCCAAGCGAAAAAGTACTGAATTTGCTATTCTTTCTTTCTGTTAAACCTACCAAATCGAGTTTTTCAAGGATTTTAGAATAATCAATGCTTTTTATTTTGCAGACCAATTTCAGGTTTTCTTCAGCGGTCATATAAGGATAAAAATTGGGGCGTTCTATAATAGCACCCACTTTTTTCAAAGCTTCGTGTGTCTGCATTTTACCGCCAAACCAGCTGTAATTCCCTGATGTTCGGTTTACAACATTCAGCACAATACCTAAAGTTGTCGATTTTCCGCTTCCGTTTGGTCCTAAAATACCATAAACGCGTCCTTTTTGTATTTCAAAAGATATATTTTTAAGAGCCTGAATCCGCCCATATCTTTTATGAAGATTCTCAATTCTAAGTATGGTTTCCAAATTTATTTTGATTTTAGTTTTTAGTAAGACGTTTCAACTTTCTTTTTGTTACTCCTGAAAATAAATTAATGTAAATTTGCATTAAAGATATTGAAAATGAACGAGCCTTTAATGCTGTTAAAAAAACCTTCTTATCCTTTAACACAATCCCTTTTAAGTTATCTGGAAAGATACGAACGAATCTCAAAAGTTTCTGTGTTTTATGATGATTTATTGCGTTTCTCGGGTTCTATAAATGTATATGACAAACATAATGTCGATACTTTATGGATCAGGGTTTACTATAATGAATTTGAAAGGAATGAAATTGACCTGAACCTAAAAAAAATCTATTCTCTTTTACATTCAGATGGAAACAGCGAAATTATTCAGTACTTAAATATTGATGCCATTGACTATTGTACTTTTGGGAATTCAAAACCTTTCCGAATTAAAGTACGAAATATCCTAAATGACAATTATGTTCACTTTTACATCAAAAAAGCAGATGCTTCAAGAATTTACGGTCTGGAATTAGAAGATATCCTTTCACCGGATAAAATCAATTTTCTGGTTTACAACAATACGTTGATCGAAGAACATATTATCGGAATTCCGGGTGATGTTTTCATGGATACTTTACTGGATTCCTGTACCGAAACTGAGAAATCCCAAATAGCAAAGGAGTTTGTGAAATTTAACGAACGCTGTATGATTCGGTTATTGGGCGACATGAGAGCTTATAATTATGTAATTGTGCCGATTCATGATTTTGATCAGGTTGTTTATAAAATACGACCGATAGATTTTGACCAGCAATGTTATGAAGGCAATTTCAAAGTGTATCGTCCACAGTTTTTCAAAGAAAATTATCCCATGATAAAACTAATTAAGGACAAACTTGAAGAGCGTTCTATTTTTCAATATAAAGATGAAGAGCGCGCTATTTTGGCAAAACGTATTCACTCGGCAGAAAACAGAATTAAAAAGCTTTTGAATATTATGTGCCACGATACCATTTCTACAGAAGAACATCTGAATCAGCTAAAAATGGAATTGTACCGTTATACCAACGACATGAAATTTAAAAATGCCAGATCAATGGGACATATTATGCATGCCGCATTCGAATTTATAACACGTAATTTTAAAAACACTAATTTGGTTTAAAAATAAATAATCTATGAAAAAGTTTTTTTTGTTTGGAATTTCTATAGTTTTATTAGCCTGTCAACAACAATCCAATACTGATTTAAAAACGCTTTATTCACTTCCGAAAAAGTTAAAGGAAGTCTCTGGCATTACTTATTTTCCCGAAACCAATATGATTTACACCTTGGAAGACAGTGGTAATAAAAATGAAATTTATGCCCTAAATCCAGAAGGGAAATTAGAAAAAACCATTGCTATTACCAATGCTGTAAATACAGATTGGGAAGATATCACAAAAGACAAGGAAGGAAATATTTACATTGGTGATTTTGGCAACAATGACAACAAACGTCAGGACTTGTGTATCTATAAAGTTGCAAAAGGTGAATTAAATAAAGAAAATGCAGTTTCTGAATATAAAGTTTCTTTTTCATATCCCGAACAAACTGAATTTCCTCCAAAGAAAAAAGAGTTGTTTTATGATGTTGAAGGCTTTTTTGAACAAAATGGTTATTTTTATCTTTTCACCAAAAACCGAAGCAAAGGTTTTGACGGAACGGCTTTTATTTATAAAATTAAAAATGCTCCAGGTACTCAAGAAGCGGTTCGAATAGGTAAATTCAAAACCTGTAACAATTATAATCATTGTGTTTTGACCAGTGCAACCATCAGCCCTGACGGAAAGAAAGTTGCTCTATTAAGCCATGACAAAATCGTTTTATTCAAAGACTTTACCGGAAATCAATTTCACAAAGGATCTCAAACAGAAATAAGTCTAAACCATTTTTCGCAAAAAGAAGCCATCGTTTTTAAAGACAATAACACTTTATTCATTGCTGATGAAAAAACAAATAAAATTGGGGGAAATGTTTATGAATTCAAATTAAAGTAATGAAAATATAAAGTCGCTAAAGTTTTAAGGGTCAGAAACCCTTAAAACTTTAGCATCCTATCTTAGTCTAGAAACTATAGGCGGCTCCAAAAACCACTCTTCCACGCTCATCTGGTGACTGAAAATAAGAGATTCTTGCCGTAACTAAGTTTATAGCATTCAGCCATAGACCTCCTCCAAAATCCTGATGCCATTTTTTTGAATTTTCTCCATCAAGCCAGATTCTTCCGTAATCAAATCCTGCGAGAACCCCATAGGTCATAGGTGCTATAATACGATGGATTTTTCCAATACTCCATCTCAAATCTGTACTTTGAGAAAAATAAGAGTTCCCCAGAAAGCGTTCATTCCTGTAACCGCGTAAATCAGAATCACCTCCTAAAGATGCACCGTGATAAAAGTAAAAATTATCATTCATAATGGCCTTACCTTTAAAAGAAGTTGCGAAAACTAATTTTCCGTTATGATCTATTTTATGAGTAATACCTAAAGTACTTTCAAGCGTTGGAAAATTCTGTTCGGCATCAATTAAATTAGTGGTCCACATACCCGAAATCATAAAGTGAATACCAAGTGTAGGTTTTGCTGCAAAATCAGCATTTTTAAAAACATATTTTACTTTTACGGCTGCGTAATTCTGGCTGTCAAACACTTTAGTATCTACTATGACCGGAATGCCGATAAATCTGTCATCTGTTTCTTCAACCGTCATTCTTTGAAAAATAGGCTGAATGCTAAATTCACTTCCAAACCGCCCCACATGCCTTGCAGCACCAGAAACATGCAATTTCCTTATACGAACTCTGTTAAAATCCATTCCTAGATCTTTATCATTATTATCAGTTTCATTGCCGTATCCAAAATAATTCATCGCAAAATTTGGTGTGGTGTACTGAGAATCAACATCTATTACCCATTTTCCTAATAGTCCCGGAAAATGAGCTTCGTAGTTAAATTCTAAACCTCCGGTAGCAAAATAATAAAACCCGTTAAAAATATGTTTTTGCGTATAGGGATTCTGTTGAAAATTATTTACTATATAGTTTATATTAACTCCCGTTTTCACCCCGTCATCAGGATTATAACCAATATTGGGAAGTCCGGCGACTACATTATATTTTGGTCTTTCGTAATTATACAAATTAACATCATAGTCATCCGTAAGCTGTGTTTTGGCTTTCGAATCTAAATTATAGGTGTTTGGTTTGGATTTGAAATCGTATACAATCACTTTTTTACCATTTTCGATAGTATAAATATCATGATTCTGGCCTCCGATCAACCGAATCTTTATTTTTGATTTTTGATTTCCTTTTACTTCAAAAACATCATCGTCATCAAGTCCGTAAATCCATAAATTTTGGGTTTTGGTATCAGTTACAGTTTTTTTATAAACCATTTCCTCTCCCTCTTTTTTAAGCCTGAAAACTTGTATTTCAATACTTTTTTTCGACTTATGACTGATAACAAACTTATCTTTCTTATCAGTTCCGGCTATCATAACGGTACGACTTAGCACATCAAAATATTCAGAAGCATATTTTTGAAGGTCTTTTTTTCTGCTTTTTAATTTATTTTTGATGTCTTCTACCGTTTCATCCTGAACTTCTTTTGGCATGTTTGTAAAAGCGTTATCAATATCCGTATCTGATAAACTTTCCTGAATAAATTTAGCCTGAGCAATCCAGTCGTTTTCTTCTGCCGCTCTCAGGAAAGCCAAATCCATTGGATAAGGTTCTCTTCCAAGCCATTTAACATTGATTTTATCACCCTTAAAAGTACGCATATGACGAAGCGCAGGAATATTCATTAAAAGCGAAAGTAAAGCTCCATCATACTTCACAAAAGCCTGGTCACGATCACGCGGAATTGGTTTGTAAATAACCTTATCTTCTTTTTTATATTCACCCCAGCGCCATTGGTCGCTATGCCTGTCCCAATCACCAATCAGGATATCAAACAAACGGGCTTTTATATATTCCTTTTCATCGACTGTATATTTCTCATCCCTGTGAAGGTTTTTCATCATATCATCTGTACTGATAATATTAGATGGATTTCCAAAATTTTTAGCATCCAGATGATTGTCTGCCGGACGTTCTTCAACCATGTACAACTGGTTCCCGAAACTGGAGTTAAACTCTTTTAATCCTTCTTGTTTCGGAATATAATATAAAACCGGATTCGTATGTGAAAGTCCTATCTGATCAGACATACTCGCAGTTACAAAAGGTGTGTATGGATGAGACGTCGTGTAAAAATCGAGTAAAAAATCCTCTGTGTATGTATTTTGGAAACCGGTCGCAACGTATTGGTCTTTAAAAGCAACCGACTGCAAAAATGCGGTTGCACTTTTTTTCATAGCCCGCATCACATATTCCCTGCCTTTTGGATCTGACATTCGTAATGAAACAGATTGATGACCACCACCTTCCCGAATAGGTATCAAGCCGCCCTTTAAAGTATCGGTTGTAGCTATTCTGGCTTCAATTGGCATACTGTAAAATTTTCTGTAATGTTTGCCAAATAAGAGCTTATAAAACAAACTTTTATCGGTCATTTCAGGAGAATAGATTGAAGTTTTAATAGTTGATGGAAATTTATCCGAAATATCTGAAGCCCCGTTAAACTCTTTCGTTTTTATGATTTCCTGTTCAAAAAGCATTTTCTCCTTGTTATTCTCATTTCCGAAGAAGGCTACTTTTGCATCACCGCTATTGTATAAAGTCAAAGTTGCATAACCATTCCCCCCATATGAAAAATCAGTCGAGTTGATGGCTCTTGCAGCTTCAGATTTTGAACCGGCTCCACTAATAATCTGCCTGATATTTTCTTTACTGATATACTGAAGGTTATGATCATGTCCTGAAACGACAATCACATTTTTTTGCTTTTGAAGGAGTGTTTTAATTCTTTTTGAGTAAATCGTGTATTGTTTATTTTGAAGATCCTGCGGACTCACACCAGATGTTTTTCTTAGTAAATTGATAAACGACCCAATTACCGGAAGCGGAATCTTTTTCTCTAAAGGGAACAATTGTTTTTCTAATGAAAACTGACCACCATGCGTTCCGTTGCTCATCAAAGGATGATGAATCGCAAGCACCACTGTTTTTTCCTGATTTTTATTAAAAACACTTTCCAGTTCATCAAAAAAATCTTCTCTGGTTTTAATATCACAATTGTCATTAATTGTTGGGTGATTATCCCAGTCTTCTAAAAACCATTCACTATCAACAGTTACTAATACTATAGTGCTGTCAATTTTTACATCTTCAATTGGACAGGATTTTCTAGGCAGAAATGCTTTTTTATCATTTAAAAATTGGGTTACAAAATCAGCTTGGCGTTCCAATCCTTTTATTCCGTTGTACCAATCGTGATTTCCTGGAATTACAATCGTTTTCCCCTTAAATCCTTTACTTAATTTTAATTGATTCGTTAGTTTTTTTTCTGCCTCAGTAATATCAGTAATATTATTGTCTTTCGGAAACCCTTTTGGATAGATGTTATCTCCTAAAAACAATAAAGTTGCTTTTTTATTAGACTTTTTAAGTTTTTGATGCAACAATTCCAGTGTTTGCTGTGCCTGCTCTTCATCAGCATTGCCAGCATCTCCAACTAAATAAAAAGTATGCGCAATTTTTATGGTATCTGTTGCGTTTTGTGTTTCGTTAACACTTACATCTTTTCCGTACTGCGCTTTGTGTGTTGCACAGGAATAAAGAAAAAAAATAGCCGCTGTTGTCAAAAGAAAGTTTTTAATCTTTGCAATAAAATGATTATCCAAAAACAATTTCATAATTTAGTGGTATAAAAAATATTCTCTATGAATCTAGTAGAACAATCCGAAGATTTCGTTATTAATTTACTCAAAGATAAACTATCTAATTTATATTCTTACCACAATTTTAGCCATACTCAAAGTGTGGTAAATGCAACAAAAGAATTGTGTGAAAAAGAAAAAATAAATGCTGACGAGAAGGAATTACTTTTGGTTGCCGCATGGTTTCATGATACCGGATACACAAAAGGTTATGAAAATCACGAAAATGAAAGTATAAAGATTGCTGCAGAATTTCTAAAAAAAAGCAATCAATCAGAGGATTTTATAAAAAAAGTAGGTGAACTGATTTCGGCTACAGCCAAAGAATATGAACCAAAAAATCATTTAGAAAAAATAATTAAAGATGCGGACTTCATACACATTATTAGTCCCGAATATACGAGTACGTGTGAATTATTACGCCTGGAATTAAAAAATACTGGAATTGTAGATTTTTCTAATTTGGAATGGGCTACAGAAAACTTCAAATTTTTAATGACAAGACATCGATTTTATACGGATTATGCTCAAAAAAAATGGCAGCCTTTGAAAGAAAAAAACCTGGTTAGAATTCAGAAAAAAATAAACAAACAAGAAACAAAAGAAGCCATTGCTGTTAAAGATGAAAATCAGAAAAAGGAAAAATCAGAAAAAACGGATCGCGGTGTTGATACGCTATTTCGTGTTACTTTAGGCAATCATACACGTCTAAGCGGAATTGCTGACAGCAAAGCGAATATTTTATTATCCGTAAATGCTATTATTATTTCAATTGCACTTTCTTCTATTATTCCAAAATTAGATAGCCCTAAAAATGTTCATTTGGTTATCCCTACTTTTATAATGCTGATCTCAAGCGTCATTACTATCATTTTTGCTATTCTATCAACAAGACCTAAAGTGACCTCTGGTATCTTTACACGCGAAGACGTAGAAGCTAAAAAAGTAAACCTAATGTTTTTTGGGAATTTTTATAAAATGCCATTAAACGAATATGAGTGGGCTATGAACGAAATGATGAAAGACCGGGAGTATTTATATTCTACTATGATAAAAGATTTATATTATCTGGGTTTGGTTTTACAACGAAAATATAATCTGCTGCGAATTGCATACAACTTTTTTATGATCGGACTTATTATTACAGTAATTGCTTTTGTAATAGCATTTAAAAGCATTTAAGAAAGCTCAACTAATTTAGTTGAGCTCATCTAATAAATCCTGATAGGTTATTTTTTTTATTGACTGACCTGCGTTTTGATTAATTACTTTTACTCGAATCGCTCTCAATCCTGAAACACCTTGTAAATCTTCAACTTCAAACTGCTCAATAGCTGGCTCTAGTATTTTTTTATGCTGTAAGTATTTAATGTATTTTAAATATTCTGTTTCTTCATTATTTTGAGAATAGACAATTGTAATCTTTTCCTTTTCTGTAATTCTTTCATTTGTTCCTTTGATATTTGATTTATCAATACGTTTCTTAACAACCTCATATCTTGCATTATAGGTTCCATCAACATCAAAACGCTTTTCATCCATTCGAAAACGGATAGAAAGCGGAACGCTGAAAACCAAAATTAATGAAGTCACATCCAATTCATACGGAAGTGATTCCTTAAGCTGATGATGCTCTAATTCCATTTCACACAAGGTCTGTAATTGCCACAATCTAAGATTATGCAAATACATAATATCAAATGGCCTCGAAGGAGAAATTGATGCGCCTATATACAAATTATGCTCAACACCGTCTGTTTTAAAACGCTCGTAATAATGTGGATAAATCTGCTGTGCTTCTATTTGTTTTTTATCTAAAACCGAAGCTAGTTTTTTATTGATAATCGACATAGCATTATCAAATTTCTTTCTTTCCTGATAAAACATTCCTGTTTTTTCATCCAGACTTTGAAAATACAGTTCTTCTAATTTTTTATTTTTTGCTGTATCATTTGTGTTTTTTAGAATAGGATGAATTTCTTCTTCAATATAGCGCTGAATGTGTTGTTCTGTATCCGCTTTTAAGGGTTCGTCTAATTCATTCCGAAGCGATTCTAATTCAAATTTACGTTGCTCCAAAAGCATTAAACTACTATTAGGCTTTTGATTTTCAAAAATTTCTAAAATAGTACTAAGCTGATTTTTCAAATCCCTTTTAACTGTTTCATTGCGATGTTCAGACGAACTTTTAATATCAATTTGTCCGTAAAGCGGAAAAACATTTTTAAAAACAATTTCTTTAAAAATATAATCTTTCGAAGGATTATTATTCTGAAAATAATTCTGAGACTCTTTTTTGAATTTCCAGTAAACACTAGGATGAATTGTTGTGTATTCGCGTTGAATAACAGCCTCTACCTGATGTTGCATATCCGTATTATAACGATCAATTGTATCCGTAAGATATGGTAAAACCAATTCTAGTTTTGTCACATTTACACTATTTAAAGCTTTAGGCTTTTCTGACACCAATTCAAAGACGCCCAATAAATTTCCGTCTTTAATAACCGGTGCAAAAATACAGCTATGAATATTTTGACTTAATAAATGTTCTCCAAGTCTTTTATTTGTTGATTCTTCTATAAATTTAGTCACATTAGAAATTACAAAAGTTTCTTTATTGTCTAAAAGTTTGTCAAAAGAATATCCGAAAAAAGCATTTTTACAATCGACTTCCTGATCAGAAGAAAGTAAAAAACTTTTTAGCTCTGTTTCATGCTTTTGTGGGTGAATCAACTTTTCTTCTTCCGGGTTATAAATAATAAAACCAACTTTTAAGTTTGGAATATTAAAAATTGACTGAAAAATATTTGAGATTTCCTGTTCTTTCGCAACGCTTTTTGGATCTGATTTTAATAAATTACTTTTTAAAGTCGAAATAGCACTTTCTGTTGTAGCATCAAATAAAGAAACAATTCCAAACCCCCTCAAAAGCCAGCTCTCTTTTGGAAATTTAGATTTCCACAAATCAATATCATTATAATTATCAATCAACAAATCAATATCTTCCTGAGTTAAATGCACCGCACGTTCTGTTGGAATAATTTCTATAAAATCGGCATTGTACAAAATCCGATAGTGTTTTTCAACTCCTTCTTCGTTTGGAATATCATAGAAAAAAGGTTTATTAAAATCAATATGCTGTTTGTAGTAACTACTTAAAACCAGACAGCAGTTGTTAATATAAAATTGATGCTCATCAAAATCACGGATTTCCATATCAAATTCCGAGCCTGCGTTACTCAAAATTTTCCTGAATCGCTCTGTATAATTGAAAGTTAAATTTTGAAATGGAATTGTAACTGCTTTTATTTCATTATGTGTTAAGGCAGTCGGAAACAAATCTGCCAACAGGTTTTTTATCAGGCCTTCATTTTTTTGAATAATCTTATAATCTTCAATACCTGTTCTAAACTCCGGAAGAGGTTCTATTTCTTTCAGGATTGCTTTTGCATAATTTGATCGATAATCAACATCTGACAAGGCAATTTCTTCGAAAGATTCAATTAATTTATGAAATGATATTATAGTTCTGAAAGGACTTTCTTTAAACAAATGAGTATTCATCTGAAATGTAATTTAGAATACAAAATTAACAAATATGTCAATCTAATTACTTATTTGATCTGTTTATTTCTTATTTTCAAATTTCAAAAATTAAATTTTATGTTTTTTAAACAAAAAAGTCCTCTAAAAGAGGACTTTTTATATTATTTGGGAAATTGTAATTAATTACAATTTAGCAACATGTTTCGTTAATTTAGACTTCAGGTTAGAAGCTTTATTATCATGAATAATGTTCTTTTTTGCTAATTTATCAATCATTGAAATTACAGTTGATAATTTAGAAGCAGCATCAGATTTTTCAGTAGCTAATCTTAATGCTTTAATAGCATTACGAGTAGTTTTATGTTGGTATCTGTTAAGAACTCTTCTTTTTTCGTTACTTCTGATTCTTTTTAATGCTGACTTATGATTTGCCATTTTTTTTAATTTTAGATGTAATAATTTATTATAAATACTAGTTAAAAAAGAAAAACCTCCCACAATTGCAAAACAATCACTTTGGTTTTAACTAACAAAATAAAAACCGAGACACCAATTTTTATTTTATAAAACTTATTTACAACTAATTTAGTAGTCCGTGGGGGAATCGAACCCCCCTTACCAGGATGAAAACCTGGCGTCCTAACCGATAGACGAACGGACCATTAACATCAAGTTAGATAACTTAAATCGCATAAAAAAAGTAGTCCGTGGGGGAATCGAACCCCCCTTACCAGGATGAAAACCTGGCGTCCTAACCGATAGACGAACGGACCGTGTTTCTCTAATGCGGATGCAAAAATACAACTATTTTTAAGATGTACAATACCTGATGCAAAAAAAATATTTTTTTTTTAATAAGCCTTCGCAAACAACACTCTTTTTACAGATGGATTCCCTGTAAACACACAGCTTCCCGCCTCTTCCAGATGACTTAAAGGAATACAACGAATCGTTGCTTTTGTCAAGTCTTTTATTTTTTCTTCAGTAGCAGCTGTACCATCCCAATGAGCCGAAACAAACCCTCCTTTACCCTCTAAAACCTCTTTAAATTCCTCAAAACTATTCACTTCCGTAATATGTGCATTACGATAGTCTAATGCTTTGTTAAATAAATCTGTCTGAATCTGTTCTAAAAGCTCATTTATATAATTTACAATTCCCTCACCAGAGACTGTTTCTTTCGACAATGTATCACGTCTTGCAACCTCAAAAGTTCCATTTTCTAAATCTTTTGGACCAACAGCAATTCGGACAGGAACCCCTTTCAATTCCCACTCTGCAAACTTAAATCCTGGTTTTTGAGTTGTTCTGTCATCATACCTAACAGAAATCTTTAACTTTCTAAGTTTAGCTGTCAAATCATTAACCGAAGCCGTAATTTCGGCTAACTGCTCATCTGTTTTATAAATTGGAACAATTACGACTTGTATAGGCGCTAAATTTGGAGGCAAAACCAATCCCTGATCATCAGAATGTGTCATAACCAAAGCCCCCATTAAACGAGTTGAAACTCCCCAGGAAGTTCCCCAAACATGTTCCTGTTTTCCTTCAGCGTTTGCAAACTTCACATCAAATGCCTTTGCAAAATTCTGTCCCAGAAAATGAGATGTCCCTGCCTGTAATGCTTTTCCATCCTGCATTAAGGCCTCAATACAATAGGTTTCATCTGCTCCTGCAAAACGTTCAGTTTCGGTTTTTATACCTTTTACAACAGGAATCGCCATAAAGTTTTCTACAAAATCTGCATAAACATTCATCATTTTCTCAGACTCTTCTACTGCTTCTGCTTTTGTAGCGTGTGCCGTATGCCCTTCCTGCCATAAAAACTCAGCAGTCCTTAAAAACAAACGGGTTCGCATTTCCCAACGCACGACGTTTGCCCATTGATTAATCAACAAAGGTAAATCTCTATAAGACTGCACCCATCCTTTATATGTAGACCAGATAATGGCCTCACTTGTTGGACGAACGATAAGCTCTTCCTCTAATTTAGCATTCGGATCCACCATTAATTTTCCCGGTTTATCAGGATCGTTTTTTAACCTGTAGTGTGTTACGATAGCACATTCTTTCGCAAATCCTTCTGCATTTTTTTCTTCAGCTTCAAACATGCTTTTAGGCACAAACAAAGGAAAGTATGCGTTTTGATGTCCGGTTTCTTTAAACATCCTGTCTAACTCTGCCTGCATTTTTTCCCAGATAGCATATCCGTATGGCTTAATAACCATACATCCCCTTACTCCTGAATTTTCTGCTAGATCTGCTTTGACAACCAGTTCGTTATACCATTTCGAATAATCTTCTGATCTTGTAGTGAGGTTCTTACTCATATTGAATAGTTTGGCACAAATTTTGTTTTATTTTTTTAACTAAATAGTTTGACAAAACTAACTATTTTTGTAATGTGCAACAATAAAAAACACCACAGATATGAAAACTTCTATATACCTTCGCCAAAACTCAGTTTATTTTTATGCAATTGGAATGCTGAGTTTTCTATTAGCATCATGTGGTTCTTACCAAAACACTTCATATAATGATAACGATGGAGTTTATGGCAGTACCCGCACCTATGCCTATGCCCAGTCAACTACAACTGCTACTAATAACCAATATCAGGAGTATTTTAAGGCGTTACAAGATGACAATATGCCTACAGAAATTTTTACAGATGTAGACAGTTACAGTAATTACACAGAAACTGACAGCACGCAAACTGCTGTTGCGCCTACTGCATATCCTGCATGGGGAAGTTCCAGTTCAGAGGTTTCAATAAACGTTTATTCAGACCCATATTGGTCAATGGGATTTGGATGGGGATATCCTTATTATGGATACGGATGGAACTCACCTTATTACGGATGGGGTTATGGAGGAGGTTATTGGGGATACCCTGGATACGGATGGGGACACGCCGGATATTGGGGGTCTGGATGGGGTTATTCAGGATATTGGGGAGCAGGTTACGGATACAACAACTACTCTTATAACTACGGAAGAAGAGGATCTGCTGCTTACTATGGAGGAAGAAATTATGTTTCTAACAGAAGCTATAACACCGGAAGAAACTATAGCACAGGTAGAAACTATACCTCTAGCAGAAATTACACAACCAACAGAGGCTTAACAAGCAGACAAAACAGTTATTCAGATTACAGAAGAAACTCTTCTTTAAATGGAAGAACTTATAATTCAAGTCCGACTTTTACAAATCGAAGAAACACAACAACACAAAGCAACAGTACTGACTACTTTAGCAGAAGATCAAGCAGTACCACTACTAACAGAACTTACAACAATAACGGCGGCAACTCCTCAAGGAGCTATTCAACACCGAATTCCTCTTCATCATCTTCCCGTTCATACAACAACAGCGGAAGTAGTAGCGGAAGCATGAGATCATCTGGCGGAAACAGTGGCGGCGGCGGAAGATCTTACGGCGGCGGCGGAAGAAGGTAACATTTTCTTCTTCAGTGTATCTGATTACATATTAAAACTCGATCAAAATGAAAAAAACACTTATCCTACTTATAACAGGACTAACTGTCAGTGTCACACATTCTCAGGAAATTTCAGACGCTATGCGATATGCACAGGACAACATAACCGGAACTGCCCGTTTTAGAGCCATGGGAGGTGCTTTTGGTGCACTCGGAGGAGACCTTTCTTCCTTAAGTGTCAACCCTGCAGGATCTGCCATCTTTTTAAACAACCAGGTTGGAATTACTTTGAGTAATCATAATATCAAAAACAACTCTAATTATTTTAACGAAGAAACAAGCGACAAAGAAAATTCCTTTATTTTAAATCAAGCTGGTGCTGTTTTTGTTTTTAATGATCGTAATCCAAATAATAATTGGAAAAAAATTGTTATCGGGGCTACGTACGAGAACACCAATAATTTCAATAATAATATTTTCTCGAAAGGCACAAATAAATACAACTCCATTGATGCTTATTTTTTAGAGTTTGCTAACGGAGTTTCATTAGAAACATTACAAACAGTTCCTTATGAAAATATGTCATACAAAGAACAGCAAGCTCATTTTGGATATGAAGGATACATTATAAATCCTGATACCCCCCTAGACCTTAACAATACAAAATACAACACCAATGTTCCCAACGGAGGAAATTACTATCAGGAAAATGAAATTGACACAAAGGGATACAACAGTAAACTGAGTTTTAATATCGCAACGTCATATAAAGACCGTATTTATCTGGGAGCCAATGTAAATGTTCATGTTACAGACTACAGAAGTTCTAGCAGTTTTTTTGAAAGAAACAGTAACGATCTAGAACCAACACAAACCATATCTAATGTACGTTTCAATAACAATCTATACACTTACGGAAACGGATTTTCGTTTCAGTTAGGTGCAATTGCTAAAGTTACTAATGCTTTAAGACTTGGATTGGCATACGAGTCAAATACATGGTACACTTTATACGATGAAATTTCTCAAAGTTTGTATTCTACAACAGAGAACAATGCTAATCAAGCTATTGATTATAGTGTAAACCCAAACATTACAAACGTTTACGAATCATATACTTTGCAAACTCCGGGAAAATTCACTTTTAGCGGTGCTTATATATTTGGAAAAACAGGATTAATTAGTATTGACTATGCTATTAAGGATTACGGAAATACTAAGTTTAAACCAACCAGCGATTCGGGATTTAAAGAATTAAACAGCTCTATGAACAATGAGTTACTATCAAATGGTGAATTGCGGATTGGAGGTGAACTCAAAATCAAACGCCTGAGTTTACGCGGAGGATATCGCTTTGAAGGAAGTCCATATAAAAACGAAAAAACTATCGGAGACCTAAATAGTTATTCCGGTGGTTTGGGTTACAACTTTGGGGCAACAAAATTAGATCTCGCCTATTCTTTTACAGAAAGAAAAACCAGTCAGGGCTTTTTTGCAACCGGATTAACTGATCCGGCACATATTACATCAAAATTAAACAATGTTACACTTACTTTATTATTTGAATTGTAATTAGAAATTAAATAGATGAATGAAGATTTCCGTCTGGTCTTTACCCGGCGGATTTTTTTTAGCCCCGATAGCAGTCTACCGTCTGGACACAAATATCTATATTTGTTAAAAAAATAAGTTTTGAAAGAAAGACTATTAAGCGATATAAAGGATCCTCGTTTATTGAAGAGAGGCAATATAATTTTAGACAAATTATTCAAGAATAGCGTTCATTCGATTCGTCAAATTACTCAAAGTGATTCTGAGGCAAAATCTTTTTATCGTTTTTTACAAAATGATAATGTTTCCGAAGCTGATATTATACGGAACATGACGGCTAACTGTGTTTTCTCTAGTGCAAATAAAGTTCTTCTGTGCATTGAGGACACTACTGAAGTTAATTTATATAACCATAAAAACAGAGTAAAAAAGGACCAGTATATTGGTAGGACTAATGCTGTTAAGGGAGGTATTGGATTTTTACTCCACCCTAGTTTTGTTTTAGACGCTCAGACCTTAGTTCCTTATGGCTTTTCTGATGTTAAGATATGGAATAGGCCATTAGAGAAATTAACTAAAAAAGACCGGGATTACAATAAACTTCCCATAGAAGAAAAAGAATCTTAATAAATGGATAGAATCTTCTCAAAACTCAAAAAAGGTATTAAGCCAGGCAAAAGAAATCATAATCATTCAAGATAGAGAAGGCGATATTTATGAGCAATTCGGGATTGTTCCAGATCAAAGAACACATCTATTGGTTCGTGCAAGAGCAAATAGAACTCTTTCAGACAAGACAAAGCTTTTTGATTATATCGCAGACCAGCCATCCAAAGGAACTTATAGAATAGAATTGGAGGGAGATAAAAGAAAGAATATAAAAAAAAGAGAAGCAATTTTAGAAGTTCGCTTCTCTGAAGTGAGGATAAATAAAAATGACTTAAGTTCTAAAACTGCTCCGCAAAACATCACACTCAATATCATAGAAGCCAAAGAAATAAATACCGATGTTGAAAATCCGATATGTTGGAGATTATTGACCACTATAAATATTGAGAATATAGAAACAGCTTTGAACTGTATTACCTGGTATACATGCCGATGGGTTATAGAAGAAGTCTTTAGAATCTTGAAAAAAGAAGGTTTTAACATAGAAGCAAGTGAATTAACTTATGCTAAATCCATACGTAAACTTTCTTTACTGATGATGGAAACTATTGTGAAGCTATTTTTAATGCAAATAGCCTATAATTGTCCTGAAGAAGAAATTGAATCTGGTAGTTGTTTTTCAGAAGATGAAATAAAATGTCTGGAATATCAAATAATAGCTTTAGAAGGAAAGACTGAAAAGTTGAAAAACCCTTATCTGGACAAAGATTTAAAACGTTATGTTTGGGCAATTGCCAGATTAGGAGGATGGAAAGGCTATACTTCAGAACGCAAACCTGGAATAACTACATTTTGGATTGGAGTGCAAAAATTTACTTCAATTATGCAGGGATGGCAATTATTCCAAGATGTGTCCAGACGGTAGGATAGCAGTGGAAATCCTTTCGCTTTTTCTTTAAAAAGTGAAAGATTGGAACGGATAGCGGGAAATAGCTCCTGAAAAACACCTAAAACAACTCTAAACAAGCCGTGTTTGAATAAAAAAGTGTAATTTTGCACTCCAATTTATAAAAGTATGAGAACCAGGTCTTTAAAAAAAAATAAAATTAACGTAATCACTCTTGGGTGTTCGAAAAATGTATATGACAGTGAAGTGCTTATGGGTCAGCTTCGCGCCAATGGCAAAGAAGTACAGCATGAAGCACCTGAAAAAGAAGAAGGAAACATTATCGTAATTAACACTTGTGGTTTTATTGACAATGCAAAAGCAGAATCGGTAAATATGATTTTGGAGTATGCTGATAAAAAAGACAAAGGTTTAGTTGATAAGGTTTTCGTTACAGGATGTTTATCTGAACGTTACAGACCGGATTTAGAAAAAGAAATCCCGAATGTAGACCAATATTTTGGCACAACAGAATTGCCTCAGCTGCTGAAAGCTCTGGGTGCCGACTATAAACATGAATTATTAGGGGAACGTTTAACGACTACTCCAAAAAATTACGCTTATTTAAAAATTGCCGAAGGCTGTGACAGACCCTGTAGTTTTTGTGCTATTCCGTTAATGCGTGGCTCACATGTTTCTCAACCAATTGAAAAATTAGTAAAGGAAGCACAAGGTTTAGCCAAAAACGGCGTAAAAGAACTAATTTTGATCGCTCAGGATTTAACTTATTACGGTCTTGATCTTTATAAAAAAAGAAATCTTGCTGAACTTTTAGAAGCATTGGCAGCCGTTGAAGGAATTGAATGGATTCGTTTACATTATGCCTATCCTACCGGTTTCCCGATGGATGTTTTGGAATTAATGAAACGCGAACCTAAAATCTGTAATTATATTGATATTCCGTTACAGCATATTTCGGATAAAATTTTAAAATCGATGCGTCGTGGTACAACTCAGGCTAAAACGACTCAGTTATTGAAAGATTTTCGTGCTGCGGTGCCGGGAATGGCCATCAGAACTACTTTGATTGTTGGTTATCCGGGCGAAACCCAGGAAGATTTTGAGATTTTGAAGGATTTTGTTCAGGAAATGAAATTTGACAGAATGGGCTGTTTTGCTTATTCTCATGAAGAAAACACTCATGCTTATTTATTAGAAGATGATGTTCCTGCTGATGTAAAACAAGCCAGAGCCAATGAGATTATGGAATTACAATCGCAAATTTCATGGGATTTGAATCAGGAAAAAGTAGGTCAGGTTTACAAATGTATTATTGACAGAAAAGAAGGCGCCCATTTTGTTGGAAGATCCGAATTTGACAGTCCGGATGTCGATAATGAAGTTTTAATAGATGCCTCTAAACATTATGTAAAAACAGGGGAATTTGTTAATATCAAGATAATAGAAGCAACAGAATTTGATTTATACGGAGAACCTGCTTAAATTTACGGTAATTGATTATTCATTATCAACTTAGACATACTTTTATGAAATCTATACATTCTTTTTTTATTTTAGCTTTTGCTTTATTAAGTTTTACATCTGTATTGGCACAGTATGGAAATGGCTACAATAACGGTTATGGAAACGGTTACGGCAGAGGCAACGGAATGGGCATGGACAGAAGCATGATGCAGGGCCCACAAAGCAGCCCAAGCAAACCTAAAGAAGTACCGGTTGAAGAAACAGCTGCTAAAATTGTTGAACAAATGAAACCTGAAGTAAATCTTGATGAATTGCAAGTCATTGCCATTACCAATGTTTTAGCAGACAGCATGAGAGAACAAGGTGTTCTCTTAAAAAACGAAAGCAGTAGTCAGGATCAGAAAATTGAACAAATAAATGCATTAAGAGAAGTTACGACTAAAAAGATAACCGCTTTTTTAAATCCTGCACAGATAGAAAAATACACAACTTTTATGGCTAATTTTAAAGAAATAAAAAAGACTAAGTCAAAAAAGAAGAAAGAAAAAAAAGAAGTTAAAGAAGATACTGAAGAAATAAAACCTGCAGACTAACTATTTCTACTTAATCTTAAAATGTAAAACATGTTAAAAAAACATTTTTGTTATCTCATTTCAGCAATTATAATTACTTCTTGCGGAACAAAAAACCCTTACAGAACAACAGAAAAAGTTTATGATCAGCAGCTTAAAACTTTAGAAAATCAAATTACAAGCAAAGAAGTTGCGCCAATACCAGCTACCCCGGTTATCATTGATACTACTTACGCAACGCAATTAGGTATTGTAAAAGATACCTTATCAAAAACAGGATCTACACCCTTATTAAATGGTATCAGCACAGAATGGATAGGGACTGTCAACTTCAATCTGAGAAAACCCAGTTTCATTATCATTCATCATACTGCACAAGATTCCCTACAGCAAACCATTAGCACTTTTACAAAAACAAAAACACAGGTAAGCTCCCACTATATAATTTCTGAAAACGGAAAAGTTGTTCAGATGTTAAATGATTATTTAAGGGCGTGGCATGCAGGTGCTTCAACATGGGGGAAAAATACAGATTTAAATTCAAGCTCTATCGGTATCGAACTTGACAATAATGGTTTCAAACCCTTTACTGAAGCTCAAATTGGAAGTTTAATTGCTCTTTTGACAAAATTGAAAAAAGATTATAACATTCCAACACAAAATATATTAGGGCATGCTGATATTGCTCCAGGCAGAAAACAAGATCCAAGCGCCTTATTTCCATGGAAGACATTAGCTGAAAAAGGATTCGGAATATGGCCTGATGAAATTTTAGAAGAAGCTCCTTTTGATTTTAAAATTGAACCTGCATTGCGAATTATTGGTTATAACACTAAAAATCTTTCAGCAGCAATAATGGCTTTTAAGTTGCATTATATCCAAACTGACGCCTCTTCTATTTTAGATCGAAAAACAATAGATACTATTTATTCGATTTATAAAAAGCAGGTTCAATAACTTTAAATTTCATATTTAAAAATGCGTTTCTAAATTGAATTAGAAACGCATTTTATTTAACAATAGTAGTCAAACTAAAGAATTATATCAAATCTACAGCAACGTATAAAGTTTTTGTGACTCTTTAATAGCTTTTATGCTTTCAGGTGAAGTATGATACCTAAGTAATGTCTGATCGGTACTATTACTTGCTGTATTCCCATACCTGTTGGTTCTGTTTGGCTTTGTAAGGACTTTTCATAAGCTAGTTGAGCTTCGTTAGTTGCAGTATTAATATTTCCCGCAATAACTGTAGCAGAAGGTTTAACATCTGTCACAAACCAAATACCTGAACCGGCATTCCAATCGTTGCCCGAGTATGTGAAGTTTTCCGATTTTGTAACATTTCGTGTATGCTGCTACGAACTTTTTGGGTAGTTGCATACGCACCGACAATCCTTTAAACAAATACAATTATTAAGACATTCACGGAAAAAGTCAGGAGACTTTTATCATGTTTTAAGGCTTTCAAGAACTTTTAAAAATGCGCAAAGTCATGAGACTTTGCGTAGCAACTCACGCTTTCTAATAACACTTTGCGGAGCGGGTGTAATGCTGCACCACTGTTGCTCCACCATAATAATTTACACTTCTTACTCGTCCAAGTGCATTAGCTCCTAATGACACACCTAAACCAAGTAAAGTCTGAGGTGACTCTTTGGTAAATCTACTTCCTATTTGCCTAATATTACCTTGAAACATACCTCCAAAGATCCTAAATTGATTGTTAAGTATAGAAGTATTTTTGAAACCCGAACCAATAGATTGCGCAGCTACTCCGTATAATTGACATAAAAATCGGTACTTTGCAAATCTTGTAATGTCAAATCATATCGTTTTAAAATTCTATAATTCAACCGTACATCTTCCCAATCGTATTTTTTTAAGGTATCCGAATCAAAAATATAAATACTCATTTTGTCCGAAGGCAATTTTGAATATTGTTTCTCCCACTTTATACTCGAATCGACATAACCTGATAAACTTGGAAAAATTACAGGACTACCTATTTTTTTGGTTGGCAGTGTAGTATCAGGGTATAAAAACTCTGAACCTGGCCTGGCAACAAAAAATTGAATATTATGATTGGATTTATTTTTGACAATAATAGTATAAACAGTAAACTTTGCCTCTTCACAACTTGAAAATAAACATAACACAAGTAATGCTTTTAAATATATATTTTTCATAATAATCTGTTTTTTTAGTTTGTTGGATAGTCCGATGATTCGCTTAAACTCAACCAATCAATTCCATAATGTTTCTTAAAATATCTTGAAGCTTTGTTATTTGCCCTTGTTTCAGTCCAATAATGATGATGTTCATCTTCAGTTGATTTCCAAGAACTTATTCCGCTTGGTATACCAATTGCAGGTAAATAAAATCCTCCCCAATACTGGCTGTCTAAAGTATGCCCATATTCGTGCATATACAATTGATCTGTCAGTACCCTATTTTCAAAGCTTCCTTCGATTTTATCTTTTGTATTAATGTTAATATAATTACCAAAAGTAATCCCATTCCTTTTTTTACTGTTTTCATTTGTGGCAAAAGTAGCACCTCCAAAATAATCTACTCTATCAACGTTTCCAGTAATATTATTAACTTGGGTATATAATTTGCCAAGGTCTGTTTGCGCTGATTCCCAAGTAAATCTTCCTAATATTTGCAAAACTTGTCCTCCAAAAGTTCTGTTTTTATCTACCTGGAACAATCCCATTTCTATTCTAAAAGCATTTTTAATTATTTTAAAAACCGACTTAAAAGACAACTCCCCACTAGGATCTGTGTATTTTAATGGATTATTCAGCACATAACCATAACGGTTATAGTTTTGCGTATCATCAGGATTTTGTACATAATTATCAGGCTGCAGGAAACGGTGCAGTTTAGCATCATACAAACGCCCGTTCATGTGTATGAGTCCTACACTTTGCAAATGTTCATGCCCGGTATAACCTCTATCCAACAAACTAAGACCGTTTAATGTATTTCCTGGCCCATCTTGTATTAACACATTCCCCCAGGCATCAAACAAACGTTTTTCCAGCACTTGTCCTGTGGCATCACTTATGGCAACAATACTGCCCTGATAATCCCTTTGTAAATATAGATAATTTTGGGTAGTGCCATCACTTTTTAACACTACAGGAGCGCTGTAACCATCGCCGCCTATATACGTTACCAACTCTACTGCTCCAGTTTGAATATTGTGTTTAATCTCCATACTGCCATCGGCAGAGTAGTATTTACGTAAGGGTCTTAATAGTTTGTCGTTATCGATACTACCATAAAATACGGTACTACGATTGTTAGCATCATTGTATGTAAAACTAATTTTATCCTTGCCTGTTTCTTCAATCTGGTAAGGGCTTTTAAAGACATTATAGGTAATATTTTGCTCCTGATTTACCTGATAATGAGTTAAAGCGTCAGGCGTAACTGTTATCGAGGTGTTTTGGTACGCTTTGGCAGTATTGGTATAATTATAAGTTCCTACTGCATTTTGGGTTATCCTTCCGCGGTCGTCATAGCTTTGCGTTTCGGTTATACCTGCGGTGTTTTTAAACGAAGTAAGGCGGTCTAAAGCATCATAAGTAAAACTTTCATTCCAGTTGAATAAATTGTTGGTTCTGCTGGTTAAATTTGCTTTTTGAGGTTCAAACACCGTATTAAGGGTCATGATGTTTCCCGGGGAAACAATCAATCGATCCTGTTTGGTTTGAGAAATAAATCCGTAAGAATCATAAGTATTTGTAATGGAAATATTTCCATTAGCCATAGTCGCGCCAGTAAGCTGTCCTCTTGCATTAATGGTATTGGTTTGCCATAATACCTGAGAATTGGCTGCGTCTATTATTTGCCAGGGCTGTCCGTTTTTATAGGTCTGCTGCCCAGTCTTGGTATTTGATTTTCCAGCTGCAGTAGCCGTTGAAGTTTCAGTATCTACCCTGCCAAAGGCATCATAAGTCAGTTGTTTGGTAAAGCTGGCATAAGGAGTTGTTTCAACCGAAGAGGTCAATCTTTTATTACTGTCATGCGTATAAACAGTTGTAGTTGTTGCATTATTTTCTAAGGCATCAACAAAAGTACTGGATGTTAGTAATTTGCTGGCAGCATCATAGGCATACGTAGTTGTACTGTTGGTATTCGTTCCTACAATTGTTTTTTGCGTTAGTTTGCCTACTGTGTTTAGGGTGTAAGTTGTGGTGCCATTAGGTGTTGTTTCGGTTAAGACCTGCCCTACATCATTATAAGTGTAATTATATTCACCAGCCGATGGGTCAGTAAGTTTAGTTTTTCTGCCCCAGCCATTCTGCTCAATAGTCGTTACTTCTCCATTATAATTGGATGATTTTAGATTGCCATTGGCAAAATAAGTATAGGTAAGCGTTCCGCCTGGGGTATCGGTCAAAGATACTGTATTGCCTAATGCATTTTTGGTTACTGATTTTGTTTTAGTACCGTCATTAATGGTAGTGGTCAAACCGGAATAACTGATGCTTGTCGTTTTGCCTGTAAAAGAGATATTTTGGGTTGGTCTGCCATAAGCATCATATTGGGTTTCGTTCCATTGCGTGGCACTACTGCCGTCATAGGGTTCACTTACCTTAAAATTACGGTCATAAATATCATATAGATAAGAAACACTCGAGATATTCCCATTTAAGTCTTTTGCACTGACGGTTATTTTTCGTCCTAAATCATCATAGAGTTCTTCATTAAAACTGCCGTCATCACCGGTTGTAGTTATTTTTGCCTTTTCGTTAGTTCGGGTATAGGTATAAATATTATTTTTCCCTAAGTAATCTGTAGTCTTTGTTTTCTTGAACCAGGCATCATATAAATACGAAGTAGTTAATCCATACGGATTGGTTTCAGAATTTAATACACCATTAGCAGTATTGTAACTATAAGTGGTTGCTAGTCCTTCTATATCAATGCTTTTGGTTAAAAATCTTCCCGAAGGGTCATATTCATAAATTGTTTCTCTTGGATAAACATTATTACCCGAAATTATTTTTTTGATAATGTTGCCAAAGGAGTCATAGATATTGTTTTCGGTAATAAAGTTAGTATTATGTCCTTTTTTCTTCACTTGAGTCAATAAACCACCTGTATTGTAAACGTATTGTTCTTCAGTAGTCATAGTGTCTCCTGAAACTGTCACGCTTTGGGTTTTATTCGTAGGCCTGCCTACAACATAAGGAGAGCTTGTAGGCGTAGCATACGTCAAATTAGTTACTGTAGTTTGTTGGGTTGCACCTCCTTCTTTTACTGTAACTGTTGATGTTGTTGGATTATTATAAACATCATACACAATGGAGGAAGTTTCTGTGCTGGTATTTTCCAGTCCATTGTATTGTTGAGAACTGGTAAGCTTGAGATTGAATACTTTAGCAGCACTTAAAGTACTAGTGTAGCTGGATGTTGATTTACTAATAAAATCAGACGGAGCATCGTAGCTACTGGCGTTGTACTGCCCAATAACAGTATAGCTTTCGGTATTTGCTCCACGCAGGTTAGTATCAAATTTTGATACTGTTGAAATAATAGGATTATTATTGTCAAACCAATTGGTAGTAGCTGTTGATTTAAAGCCTAAAAAGCCTAAACCTTCAGTATTTGAAATCGCATCATAATAGGAATACAACTGTTTTTTATAATCTGTAGTACTTTGTTTTTCTAACATAGAAACCACCTGCATGCTGGAAGCCGATTCAATATTGGAATTAGGGTAAACCTCTGAATAAGAGCTGTTATAAATGGTACTAGAGGGGCCAGTATTACTATCAAAATCTGAATTCAAGGGTTTATAGGTAATCGACTCCGTTACACCATTTCCTGTTCTAATGGAGCGTAACAATTGATCCTTAGTATTATCCTTACCAGAATTAAAATAGAAAATTTTATTGTTACTTAAGAACGCAATTTCCAGCGTTGGGTTATAAGGTTTGTCTTTGCTTTGAATTCCTTTTCCTGTAGGGAGATAAATAGGAAGTGAGTTGAGGTTAATATCGGCTACATAAGGGCTACTAGCTGCAACTGAACTACTGTTGTTGAAAATCCCATTAAGATTTTTATAAGATGTAACAGTTAAGTTACCTGAGGTATTTCCTGAATTACGGTTACTTTTGGTTAAAATTAAATCCGATTTACCATCTTTATCATAATCTGATGCAATGTAATTATAGGTATTTGTAGAATTGTTTTGTAAAAAGCTAATTCCGGAATAAGTTTGAACCGTTTTTATAAAACTGGTTCCTGTAGAAGTATATTTATACCACGTTGTAGAACCATATCCACTAGGAATGATAAAATCAGTTTTACGATCACCATTATAATCACCTAATATAATTGTTTTAGTGCTAGCGACTGATATATTTGTATCTGTATAGATTGACAATAAAGACAACTGGTTTGTATCATTAAGCGTATATGTGCTCACTTTGCCATTTTCAAAAATCATAAAATCTGTTTTCCCATCTCCATCAACATCGGCAGCTTCAACCCTTGTAGAAGCTGTTAGATATGTTGACAATTCACCAGAATAAGTCAAAAAATTACCGGTATTGTCCCGCTTTAGATCTATAAAATAAACCTTTTTAGAAGATTCACTTGAAGTTCTAGTTGTACAATTTTGATCATAGTTATCCCAATCGCAATACCCATAACCGAGAGTCTTATCAATTGCAATTACATCAGTTAAACCATCTCCATTAAAGTCACCAGAGATTATCTTCTTAGGTAAAATTGTCGTTATAGTACCTACAGACTGGCAATTAGAATCACATGTTCCGTCCGGAATTTCAATAGTTGGAAAATTTACAACCCTTTCATATTGATATAGTATGGGTGTAGTACCACTATTAGAATATACTGTAAAGGTGTAATTACTTCCTGTACTTTTAACGACAGTCCATCCTTGCTTAGGCATCAGGTGATTATTCCAGCTTAACCAAGTGGTTGGGAAAATTTCCTGAAATGCTCCTACATTGTGTTCCCATCCAAAATTGGTGTAATTTGCTGCACCAAGATCCGAAAATAACCAATACTTAGCTTTGCTATTCGTACCAGTAGTTGGATAAAGTATAAACTCCATTTTTTCATCACCATCAAAATCCCCGGATACAGTTCCTGCATTTAAAGAAGTTATATTTCCAACACTTAAACTACTAGTAATATTGGCATACGCAATTGTATCATTAGTGTTTTCATAAGTAAAAACAGTAGGGTTATAGCTTTTGGTATTATCACCACTTTTTTCGGTTATACTTGTCAATCGTTGATAGCCCAGAGAATTTGTATTATAAGCCAATTGATAATTTCTAAAACCAACACTATTAGCTGTAACAACAATGTTGTTTAAAATTTTGTCCTGTACAATCTTTTGACTGCCTACATAAAATTCTTCAGACCTATTAGCCGTATTATAATTAAACTGAATTTTGTTTATACCAGTTGTTGCTCCTAATGTTCCATAATTAATAGTAGCAATGCTTAAGCTGTTATTGATATTATTATAAGTATAACTGATACGAACTCCCTGTGGATTTTCCCAATAGGTAATGGAATATTCCATTATACTTCTTGAATCCGTAGAATTGCCATAATAGGCCTTTGAACCATCAGGATATTCCACTAAAAAATAAGAAGGACCATAAGCAGAACCACCAGGGTGTACTCCATAAGAAGTAATTTTTATATTTGAAAAATTTTCTGTTTCATAAACGGTTCCATTAGCACCATAAGTTCCGGTTTTAACTATCAGTCGTTGTCCGTCTAAAGCAAATCGATCTAAATTGTCGAAATCTACTCCATCAATCACACCATCATGAAATTTTGTTGCAGGTATCCTTGTAATTTTGGAAACTCCGGTAATATTCCAGCCATATCCGGCCATGCCATTGCCTCCCTGGCTATTATAGGCTAAACTTACTTGAGGAATAACCCCATTAATTCCGGAAGGAACCATAATAGGAATGTTGTAAGTAGCACCTCCTGAAAGCGAAACTGATAATTGCCCTTCGGTAATTCCTACCTCATTAGAGTTACCCGTAGGTGTTATTGTAGCTGTAGACAGCATCTTTGCAGTAGATGTAGATCTAAATGAATTAGTTGTAATTGTATTATTTTCCGGAGTATCCATTCTTTTTATAGGAATTAAACCTTTCACAGGTATACCTCCCATATCTTGTGCAGACATAAAAAAAGAAAACCCTAAAAAAAGCAGGCTAAAGTAAAATTGCTTCATATTTATTCTTTAATGATTTTAATTGATTTTTCTTCTCCATTACTGTAATTAAGCAAAACAGCATAAATACCACTTGGGTAACTCTGAAAAGGAATATTTTGGCTATTTGCTTTAGCATCTACTTTATACTCGATTAATAACTGCCCTGTTATGGAGAAAACCTTAATTAAAGAAACATTATTCTCTGCCGGGAGTTGCCATGCAAGGTAAAGTTCTTCCTTTACCGGATTAGGGTAATAGGAAATTACATCTTCCTGAGAAAATTTCAACAAATCATCTTCAGTAAGAGCTTCGATCTCTTTTATTTCTTTTGCAGGTTTTGAAGTGCATGATAAACACAATACACGTGTAATCTGATTTCCCGCATTGTCGTAACTAAATTCTAATTTTTGTTGTGCCTGTGTTAGAAAAGAAAATAGCAATATCACAAATAGTAATTCTTTTTTCATATAAATAGCATTGTTGGGTAAGTTTTAATTTTGTGCAAATATCACTTAAAGTGATGCTTATAAGCAATACCTACTTTTAGTGATATTATGAATAAATTCGTGTAACTAAAATGAAAAAACTCTATGTTTTTTTGTTCTGGCTTATCAATAATCTCCAAAAAGATACAAGAAACCAACGCCTATTTTTGCAAATAACTGATCTATAGAAACCAATAAAAAAGCTGCCAAAAATTTTACAATTTTTGACAGCTTTCAAAAAAAAAAAAAAATATCAATCTTTATCTCTTTTCCAGAAAGAGTATGTTTTTAAAATTCATCTTAGAATCCGTAAACAAGGGCTAAAAGCACCTGAGAAGCAGATTTAGTTACTGCTAAATCAGAATCTTTAAATACTTTATCAGAATTAGAATCAAGTCTAAACTCTGGAATAATAGTTAAACCGTTTATTTTGTAATTTCCTGACAAAGTAAAAGCTGTTACATTTGTATTACTTGAATCACCATATCCTTCTTTGAATTTAAAGTATTCGCCACGCAAACCTAAAGCAAAAGCATCAGTAATCGCATAAGATGGGTATAAAGCTGCTCCTGTATAACCTACATCACCTTCGTTTGAAAAATCAGCAGCGTTTAAACCTAATTTGAATTTATCCGTTAATTGGAATGTTGCAGTCAAATCAACAATAGTACCACTTACTGAGCCATCCATAAAATTCAAATAAGCACTTGCTTTATCTGTAACATAAGACAATTGACCTCCTACAGCATTTAATCCTTTTTGCGGATCAGCATTATATTTATTCCACGAGTCATTAAATACTCCTACCATTGCTCCAAATTTTTCAGTTATAGCATAATTTGCTTTAACTCCTGCATTTTGGAATGGGCCATTGGTAAACATATAAGAAGTAGAGTAATGAAAGTTCCCCACCGGAGAGATTACCTCATACCCAATAAATGTTCCCATATAACCTGCAGTCAAACTCAGTTTATCCGAAACTGCATAAGTAGCGTATAAATTTTGGATGTGGAATGAATTTGCTTCATTTGCATCAGTTCCATCACCATTTGGAATAGATTGATATTGCCCTCTTGGTCCAAAAGAAATTTCACCTACAAAAGAAATATTTTTTATTTTTTTCTTCAAAGCAATGTCTAACATTCCTAAAGAAACTGAATTGTGATCTGTTGCGAAACTTGTTGGTATATTAGGAACTTTGGCAAAATCATATTTGTAATATATATCTCCAGAACCTGAAATTTCTAAAGGAGTAGTTGCTGGAGTTTCATCTTGTGCAAATGCAATACCTGTTGTTAAGGCTAATGATAAAATACATAATAATTTTTTCATGTGTAAATTGGTTTTAGTTATTAATTGATTCTGGTTAGTTAAATTTTTATCTTTTATTAATTAATATGTTGTCATTTTATGGGCTTCAAATTTGCTTAAATCACCATCATTTTCTTCAGCGAATTTATTAACTTTTGTATGACTAAAAGAATTGAAAACTATTTTTTTAATGTTTTAGATAAAGAATTACGGATTACAAAAATTAAATTAAAAATAATCGTTTTTTCATATTTATAAGGATACGTTTTTAAAAATATAATAACGGTTTTTTACAAATTACAAGCAAAAAAATACGGGTTAATCAATTATTAAAGACGAAAAAGACATGTTTTTAAACCAATTTTATCAAAAAAAATAAAATAACCCCATAAAAAACAAGGGGTACTAGTTAAAAAAAATCAAAACACACAAAAACCAATTAACCCAAACACTAATTAACATTTAAAATAAAGCAATCAAAATTCTTACAAAAAAAAGACCTGACTAATGTAACGTATAACCTTTAAAAACACAAAAGCCCGTTCAAAACAAACGGGCTCTTCTTAATCACAAAAAATGACATTATTCCTGGCTATTGTATTTTCTTAAAAATTGACGAACTTTTACTCCGGACTCTTTCAAATCTTTTTCTTTCCAGCCTCCTGTTGATTTCGCAGATTTTTGTAAAACCGAACACGTTTCATCTTTATCAGAAACAGACCATGTTATCCAACTTAACTTTCGGGATTCCATCCAATCAATATATTCCTGCCAGGCTTTAATGTTTAGAGGCCCGTCACCTGTAGCCTCCATACCTGCTGATTCTGAAATAAAAATTGGAAGTCCGCTTTTAATTGCTTCATCGGTTCTGTCCCTCAATTCCTTTCCATGCGTTGCAGCATAAAAATGCATCGTATACATTATGTTATGGTATCCTAAAATAGGATCGGCTGCCGGAAGATTCACATCCTGATCCCAATTTGGCGAACCAACCAAAATAATATTTTTAGAATCATTGCTTCTTATCACCTTAATGATTTCTTCTGCATAGCTTTTAACTTCCGGCCATGTTTCATGATCAGGTTCATTGAATATTTCATATATTATATTTGGATATTTACAATACTTTTTAGACATCTCGTCGAAAAAAAACCTCGCTTCTTCTAAATTTATATTATGACTATGCCAATCTATAATTACGTATATATCAGATTTTATTGCACCTTTTACAACTGTTTCAATTTTATCTTTTGAAAACTGTGGTTCCTTTGTATAGGGCATCTGCCCTAATTCGATTCCCATAGCTGCACGAACTACATTGCAATTAAAGTCTTTTTTTAGCCAGCTAACTACTTTTTGATTATAAAATCTTGGCCACATACTATGCCACCCAAAACTCATACCCCTTAAAACCACGGGAATATTATCTTTATCAACCAATTGAGTTCCGTGAACACTTAACTGCCCATGCTTTTTCACAAATTGAGCATTAGCAAAACAGCCGATTAATAATAAGGTAGAGACAAAAAGTCTAATTTCTGTTTTCATATCAAAAACTGTTATGGAGTTAATCTGAGAGTTATAACATTGTGAGGAGTAATATCAGCAATGAAATTCTTTTTTGTATTCCCTGCTTCCTTATTTTTCCAAAGATCTTTTATCCTGAAAACTGTTTTATTAAAATCTGCTTCATAACCAAAATCAGCATCTTTAATTATATATTTTTTCCAATCGAAATTGATTTTCTTTGAAACTTCACTCCTATTTAAGAACGTTACTGCCCAATTCCCCTCTGATAAAGGTTTTACCCAAACTTCCAATCCATCCTCTGCAAGATATTTAAAACCCTGAATTCCTAATTTATCCTGATTAACCGCAATTAATTCTTTGTTGGTTAAAATTGCTAACGTTTCTTTTGACATTTTTCTGTAATCATTTCCGCTAAACAAAGGCGACGCCAACATACACCATAAACTAAAATGCGCTTTATCTTCGGTATCGTTCATTTCATTCCCTACTTCCATCATATCAAAATCATTCCAGTGATCAGGTCCTGAATATTTACGAATATCTTTACGCATGTCTGCAATTTTCATAAATCCCCAGGATGACCAATTTTCAGGGTGTTTAAATTCGCAGTCAAAACATGGATAAATATCTCCTGAGATTCTCCAAAGGTTCCCAACGGGTTTTCCCCACTCCCAAGGCTGGTTATCACCCCACTCACAAAGACTAAACACAATAGGTCTTCCGGCAGTTTTTAAGGCATTACTCATTGTTGTATACGCTTCTGGAGCGGTAATTCCTTTTGTGTTACACCAGTCGTATTTCAAAAAATCGATTCCGAGCTTAGCATAAAAACGTGCATCCTGATATTCATAACCCCTTGTTCCGGGATATCCTGCACAAGTTTGGATTCCTGCACAATTATACAATCCAAATTTCAAACCTTTGCCATGTACATAATCAATTACTGCTTTCATTCCGTTAGGAAATTTAACAGGATCAGCAACCAAATCGCCATTAACATCGCGTTCTTTTGCCATCCAGCCATCGTCAAGCACAATATAATTGTAACCTGCCGCTGCCATTCCGGATGAAACCATAATATCCGCTGTTTCTTTTACTAATTTTTCATCGATACTAGTTCCAAAAGTATTCCATGAGTTCCAACCCATTGGAGGTGTCATGGCTAAACCTTCAAATTTTCCTCCGGATTGTGTGTGAGTGTTTCCCTGACTGAAGCCTAAACCTGAAATACCTAAAGCCAGTACTAAAATTATTTTTTTCATTTTTTTTAAAATTAAAAATACATTATAAAAAGAATTCCCTAATTTTTCAATTAGGGAATATCTTAAACTAACTCAAATTGACCAATTCTTATTTTATAAAAATCCTAGATCGTCTATATAAATAACACTACCAGGAGTTAGTGAGATTCCTGAAAATTCCTGAATAAGAATTTCATCAAAATTCCCTCCACTTATAAGCTCAGGATGTAGGTCTGAAATAGGTATTGAAATATTATTCCATTGACCTGGCACCAAAGTAACTGTCGTACCTTTAGCTGAGTTATATAAATCATTACTATTTATATTAACAAAAATCTTAGTACTTTCAGTAGAAAAAACAGACATTTTAAAAAATTGATAATCCGTAGTATTTAGAATTATATTAGATTTCATCGTAATTCCTTCCCAGTTCCCTATTACTTTTTTAATTGAATATGTCCCTCTGCTAACTTTTTCGGTACTTTGCCAGATAACTTCACCTCCCCAGCCACCTCCGGTGCCTTTTAATGAGTCTTCGTATAGCAAGTATTTAAGACCTATACTGCTAGAGGCAGATATTCCAAAATCTGTCTCTACAACAATTAGTGAGTACGAATCAAAATCAGATGGAACAGTTGCCTTTATTTCTGTTCTAGACACTACAGTAATTGCAGCTGCAGTAGATCCGAACCTTACACTCTTAACTTTTACAAAATTTTGCCCTGTGATTGTAATAACATCTCCTGGGGAAGCCAATACTTGTGACAGACTTGTAATTACCGGAGCAGGAGGCGTTAACTCAATTACATTACTTAAAACATTTACAAAACCATTTGTCCCGTAATAATCTAATCCTGGTGCTACTTTATCAGATCCGTTTACCTTCAAAACACCATTGGTTACATTGATACTCAATAAATACAAATCAGGATTTACTGCATTTGCCATTGTAGCATACTCCCCTGTTTCTAAATAATCAGCTTCTACACCTTCAAGCTTAGCAACTCTCTTTTTGAAACCTTTAACAACATGACTTAAAACAAGTTGCTTTAAATTTTCTACAGGAACTAAATTAATATCCGGATATCCTAAATCATTTACGTAACCGTTAGCTACCAAATAAGCATCTAGAGTAGTATTATCAGGAACAAAATAGGTAAAATCTTCAGTTGTATTTAATATAGATTCCAAACCTGTTAATTCTATTGCTTTTGCAAACGTAGTTAAATTAGTATTTGCGTGAAGCAACCCGTATGCTGTGTTGTAATTTTGTTCTGCTCCTCCAATATCTTCAATATCATTATTACAAGAAGAAACCGCAACAGCCAAAAAGACACATACAGCAATATGTTTTACTTTATTATATATATTTTTCATAAATTCTCTTTTAGTTTTTAATTATGGATTCTAATAAACAAACTCAACTAACTATCGAAATTATTTTTTAAAATCCTTCACAATTATTTTAATACCAATCCAATGTCATCAAGTAAGATTGTGTTTCCACCAAAACCACCAAACTCCTGCCATCCTATTTTGCTTAATACATTTGGATTACCTAAGTCACTAAAAGGGACTTCTATATAAGTCCAAGAATCAGATTTAAATTCTACTACTTTAAAATTATTATTAGGTTCTCCATTAATAAACAACTTCGCTTTTCCGGCTTTTAAACCTTTAACCGAGAATCTCACTGCTTTGAATTTATCTGTATCTGTAAAATTCCAAAAAGCAAGAGCAATAATATAAGCATCCCATTCACCTGATTTCCATTCAATACACTTAGATCCTTGACTAAAATCTTTAGTATATGCTAAATCAAAAGTGTTGGTAGCATCCCATTTTTCTTCCCAACCCCAAATATTAGTAGGAGCATCGTCGTAAATAGCGCTTCCAAATGCCTGATTAGCAACAGTTGTACCTGAAACATTCGTAATCGAAAGATATTTATATTTAATATCCTCTGGAACTTTCACTTTTATTTCAGTCAGCGATGATTCAATAGGTTCAACTGTTGTAGTCCCAAAATTCACCACAGGTCGTAAAAAATATTCTCCTGTAATCGTGATTATATCTCCAGGGTTAGGATTAATTGGAAATCCTTTAATATTAGGGTTTGGAGGTCTGACAGCTACAGTATAGTTCAAAGTACCTTTACTGGTAACTATTTTCATTTCGTCCATTTCATTATAATATGGCGTTTTTTGATCCACTAATACAACGATTGTATTATCTGTTACCATTGTCGGATTAAAATAAGATTCTAATCCATTAAATGAAATTGATTTTAATGTTGCAAAACCAGATCCCCTAATAATATAATAATTTCCTGCGTTAATAATCTCTGTAGGGACATCAACTTCTCTATCTCCATCCACCAAAGGATCATCCACTACAGATTTACTAATTCCTGTTACTTCAAGCTTACCGGATGAATTTTCAGAATCATTTGAACATGAAGTGAATAGTAAAATTGAAATCGAAACCAAAAAACACAACTTCAATAACATTCTATTTTTTATATTTTTCATATTGATTTACTTTTAAAAAATTAGTTAAAATTGTAAGGGACCGGTGCTTCTTTCAGTTTTGGATTTTTTCTAACTTCAATATCTGGTTTTGGGTAAACAAAATCAGTTGGTGTAGGTGTATAATGCATTACCCCTTGAGAATCAAAACCCCTATCCTGTTGAGAGATTATACTAATTGCTTCCTGACGAGGAAGTCTTCCCAAATCGAACCAAAATTCTCCTTCAAAAGCGAATTCAACTCTACGTTCACGAAATAAAGCCGTTTTTGTTAAAGCTGCATTAGTTCCTAAAATATCAAGACCTGCTCTAGATCTTACTTTATTATATGATTCTTTTGCAGCAGCATTAGTAGTCTCATCAGCCCCTGCCATAATTGCCTCAGCATGAATCAATAAAAGATCAGCATAACGCATAATATAATTGCAATTATTCATTCCTCCCCATGAATCTGCCGGTCCTGTTTCACTAGTAGCCTGACCCACTACATATTTCTTAACAGCCGCACCTGTGTTGCCCAAAACACTTGGGTATTTATCTTGATCCATTACAAAACCTACCACACCATCAGCTTTGATATTTGGATAAGAATCACCATAAATCATAAAAGACTCTTTTCTTCTTAAATCTCCAATTTCAAAAGCATCCTGAACATCATTACTTGGTACATAAGTAGCACCGTACGAAGCATTATCATTTAAAATATCCAGTCCATATTGAATATTAGAAAAATTTCCTCCTCCATAAGTATTTATAGCACCAGACCATTGCCAGGAATAAATAGACTCTTCATTATTATTTTTACTTGTCAAAAACAAATCTGCAAAATTTGGCATTAAACCAAACTCCCCAGAATTAATTACTTTTTCAGCCATTAATTTAGAATCTGCATATTTTTTTTCATACAAATATACTTTGGCTAAAAATGCTTCAGCAGAACCTTGCGTTACAAATACATTTTCACTACCAGGAGTTCTGGATCTAATTTTTGATTTTAGATTTGCTGCTGCATGTTTTAAATCGTTTTCAATAAATGTATAAACATCTTCAACTCTATTTGTATTAACTAACGGGTCTTTTGCCAAAGCTAAATTATCTTCAATAATAGGCACCGGTCCATACAAACGAACTAAATAAAAATAAGCAATGGCTCTAAAAAAATGGGCCTCTGCAATAGTGTTTTTAATTACAGCAGGACTGACGTTTGAAGTAGCATTTTTTTCAATATTATTAATTAAATTATTTGATTGTGCTACAACTGCAAAACAAGCTCTCCATGGATCTAACAAGATAGGGCTGTCAGAAGTTAATTTAAACTGAATCAGTTCTGGACCATCTGCATAGGCTAAACAATTTCCTGATGATAACTCAGACAATGCGTAAAAATTTTTGGTATAATAAGGAGACCACATTGCGCCGTACATCCCATAAGTAGTTCGTGTTACTTGTTCGTCAGTATTATAAAACTGATCACTGCTATAACTATCTTCAGATGGACGATCCAAGAAATCTTCGCTACAAGAAGTAGTTACCAAACCTAGTATTAAGAACAAAACTAAGGTCTTTATATTGATATATTTTTTCATAAGAGTAGTAATTAAAATTCTAAATTCAATCCAAAAGTAAAAGTACGGTTGGTAGGATAACGTCCTGAATCAACTCCAGACAATAAAGGATCCTGATTATAAGAACCTACCTCTGGATCATAACCTGTATATTTGGTAAATGTGTAAAGATTTTGGACACCTAAGTAAAATCTTAATTTACTAATACTTGCTTTTGAAATAAAATCCGAAGGTAAATTATACCCTAAAGTCACTTGCTGAATTCTTAGATATGAGCCATCTTCTACATAACGATCAGAGATTGCTATATTTGGATGCCCGTCTGCACCATCAGGTCTTGGATATTTTGCATCAACATTTTCTGGTGTCCAAAAATCTACAGCTTCTGCTAATTGATTTTCATATAAACGTTGGTTTTTAGTACCGGCACGTCTGGTTAAGTTCATTACTTTATTTCCATAAGACCCTTGTAAAAAGACCCCTAAATCAATATTTTTGTATTTAAACGTATTATTGAAACCAAAATTAAATTTAGGCTGTGGATTACCTATGTAGGTCAAATCCTTATCATCAATCAAACCATCTTTATTCTGATCCACATACTCAACATCTCCTAATTGACTTTTCACAGCTTTATTCCCCGTAAAAGGAATAGGTGCATTGGCTAATTGCTCATTAGTTCTGATAATTCCAACTGTTTCATATCCGTAGAACTGACCAACTGGTAAACCAACAACAGTTTTGGTCACCGCTTTAGTGGTATAATCATTAAGTAGTGCATCTTTTGTTAAATCAAAATTATCCTGTAAGCTTAATAGTTTATTTTTATTAGTAGAGAAATTCACTTTAGAACTCCAAGTAAAATCTTTACCAAACTTTTCATTGTAATCTAAAGTCATCTCAAAACCTTGATTTCTTAAGCTTCCTAAATTTACACTTGGTGCTCCTAAACCTCCTTGATAATTATCTGTACCAGTAACATAATAAGGCAATGGCAAGACGAATAAAAATCCAGCCGACTGTTTTCTATAGACTTCAAATGTTGCCTGAAGTTTTGAATTAAAAAGTGTAAAATCCAAACCTAAGTTTGTTTGTTCAGAAGTTTCCCAAGTTAAGTCAGGATTTGCAATATTGTTAACTGTAAAGTAGTTACCCAATGCAGATTTTATCGCACGAACAGTACTCATGTAAGCTCCACCTCCAATATTTTGATTTCCGGTTTCACCATAACCAAGTCTAATCTTGATATTATCAATATATTCTTTAGCTCCTTGCATAAAACTTTCATTTGAAAGTTTCCAATATCCTGAAAATGAAGGAAAGTAGCCCCATTTTTGACCTGGTCCAAAATTAGAACTTCCATCCGCTCTCATTGTTGCCTGTAATCCATATCGATTGTTATAATCGTAATTAAAAGTTCCAAAGAAAGAGTATAAGGCAGAGCTTCCTTTGTATTCTGAAGCTGTAAGTGTATCAGGATCACCTAAACTAATAGAATGAATATCATTACTCAACAAACCAGAAACCGTTTGTGAATTTCCAAACCAATGACTATCGTTAGCCTCCTGACCTGCTAAAACATTAAAATGGTGTTCGCCAGCATCATGCCTATAAGTTAAAACATTTTTAACATTAATACCATACCAATTGTTAGCTCTCTCTGTCAACTGATTAGTTTCTCTAA
This sequence comes from Flavobacterium cheongpyeongense, assembly GCF_003202435.1. GTDB lineage: Bacteria > Bacteroidota > Bacteroidia > Flavobacteriales > Flavobacteriaceae > Flavobacterium > Flavobacterium cheongpyeongense. The sequence goes on along the minus strand of NZ_QJHK01000001.1, from coordinate 185,817 downwards.
CAGCTGCACCCCATACATAAGTAGGCTGAAAGCCTTCAAAATTATCAATATTAGTAGAACCACCGAAATCAAATCTGTATTCAAGTCCTTTTGCAATTCTAAAATTAGCATAAAAATTTCCTAAGAAATTCTTTTTGACCAACTTGTTAGTATTCATCAAAGCTGAAGCTACAGGGTTAATCCAAACACCTATTGATCCATCTGCTGGGGGTCCTGCATAATTTCCATTAGTATCTCTTACTGCAACATCTGGAGTAGACAAAATAGAAGTACTGATAATACCATTGCTTGCGCCATTGATTGTAATATCCTCATTTGTTATTCCCGCTCCAATAGAAACGCCAACAGACAACCAATTTTTTATTTTAGTATCTATATTTGTTTTAAAATTATATCTCCCGAAGCCGGAACCCACAACAATACCTTCCTGATTAAGATAACCTCCAGAAATATAGTAATTAGTCCCATCTTTTGAGCCGGAAAATGAAACCTGGTGATTACTCATTACTGCCGTTTTATAAATCTCATCCTGCCAATTTGTTCCTTTACCCAAAACAGACGGAACAGCAAATTCATCCCTCGGAGCTACACCATAAACAGCTGCCAAAGCATTTTGCTGTGTCGCATATTGACTCAAAGTCATCGTATCCAATAAACGAGTTACATTTTGAACAGAATAATACGAGTCATAAGTTATTTTACCTGTACCTTTTTTACCTCTTTTAGTAGTAATAATCACAACACCATTAGATGCTCTGGATCCATAAATAGCAGTAGCAGAAGCATCTTTTAGAATATCCATTGTTTCGATATCATTAGGATTTAAAAATGCAATAGGACTTGTAGTTACGTTCCCTGTATTTGCACCCAGATAACCACTCACAATAGTACCACCTGTAGCAGTATTGGCAGCATCTCCAGAAATCGGAATACCATCTACAATATACAATGGCTCATTAGTTCCTGAAATAGAAGTTGTTCCACGTATTTTAACCGACACATTACCTCCCGGCTGGCCTGAATTATTCGTAACCGAAACCCCTGCAGCACGTCCTTGTAACAATTGTTCTACTGATACTTGGGGAGAATCTGCTATATCCTTTGTAGTGACAGAAGAAATAGCACCCGTTAAATCCTTTCTCTTAACACTTCTATATCCTACATTTACCAACACTTCACGTAAATCTTCTGCGCTTAGTTTTAAAACTACGTTGACTGTCCCACCATTTTTAACATTAATTGTCTGAGTAACATAACCAATAAAAGACACCGAAATAGAAGCATTTGCTGGTACATCAATAGAATATTTACCATCAAAATCTGTAGTAACTGTTTTTTTTGATCCTATAACCGAAATATTAGCACCCGGTATAGAAAGTCCTTTATCATCCGTTATCACTCCCGTTAATTTAACCTGAGCCGTAATAAAATTACTGGTCAGCAACAGAAATAAAATCAATGGAATTGCTCTGTGGTTAGCATTCCAATGAATAAAATTAGTCATTAGTTTTTTCATAATAATGTTTTGGTTAGTTTAAGTTTAATACTTCTATAAAGAGAGTAAAATGATAGTTGAACATTTTACTATTTTATTTTAACAAATCTATAACAGATCCACATATAAAATTAATAGTATTATATCATTTAATGATAATATTTTTACTTTAACGATTTAAAAAAACACATAGTGAAATAAAAATATTGTTTTTTTACATTATTCGTAATTAACACCCTGACTTAGACCAAAACAATAAATATTATTTAACAATTCCCAAAAACTACAACGATTTCGTTAAAAATAATATTTGTTTATGCAAAAAAAGTATCATTACAAAATCCTCTTTAATCCAGAAAAATCTTCTCTATACTGACTAGGCGTGCAGTTCTTAATAGCTTTAAAACTACGGTTGAAATTTGCGATGTTATTAAATCCAGACTTAAAGGCTACTTCCGAAACACTCATATCTTTTTCAACCAACCAACGGGCTGCATAACCTATACGGATATCGTTGATATAATTTACAAAAGTTTTTCCTGTACGCTTTTTTATAAACCGGTTAAACGAAATTATAGACATACTTGCAATATTGGCCACATCTTCTAAAGTAATTTTATCAGCAAAATGTTTCTGCACATATTCATACACTAACTTCATTTTATCATAATCTTCGAAAGTATCATAATCTACTGTGTAAGTAGAAAGCAACCTTTGATTTCTGGAATTAGCCAAATCATACAATAACGAGGTGATTTCCAAAAAATAATCTATTCCATCTAATTTTGAGAGCTTTACCAGCCTAGGGGTTAATTCTTCAGCCACTTTTTTAGAAAATAAAATACCGTGTATTGAACGGTTAAACATATCCCGAATCGGATTCATAATCCGTCTGGAAAGCAAGGTTTCATGAAATAAATCATTATGAAACTGTATCGTAATTTCATGTATTTTTTTACTTGTGCATTTATTTAACTCCCAGCCGTGATACAAATTTGGTCCTATCAAAACCAACTCAATATTATCAATTTCTTCAATATTATCTCCAACAACGCGCTTAACTCCTTTTCCGTTTAAAATAAAATTAATCTCAAATTCCGGATGATAATGTACCGGAAAATCAAAACTGTCTTTAACCCTGTCAAAGACTAAAAAACTATCTCCGCTTGAAAGTGGCGCAATTTCTCTATAAAAATTTTTAGCAGTACTCATCCTATTATATACTTTTAAGAATATGAAACAATAAATTTAACTGCAATAATATGATATATAATTGATAAAATAATATTAATTCTACTTCAAACATCCAATTATCTTTGAAAAATAAAATTATCAATTCTTTTAAAACAATATTAATTATAAACATTAATCGTTTTTAAGCTAGTATATTTTTATAGTTTTAATAATTTTAAACAAAATACAGCTCCAAATCAGTGTTGCTAAAATTATTAAACAGCAATGATCACTATTGTACTGGAACTAATAAAAATTTTAAATGAAAAAAAACATACTAACCCTAATCATAACTGTATTTACAGGAGTTTCTTGTTCTTCTCAGGGTATTATCGACAATACTAATTTATCAGTTTCAGATAAAAAAGCGACACCTGCAACGGTCTCTCTTTATAAAAAACTGAATGTTTTAGCACAAAAGGGATATCTTTTTGGGCATCAGGATGATCTCGCTTATGGAGTAAACTGGAAATATGAAGATCTCCGCAGCGACATAAAAGAAGTTGTCGGGGATTATCCTGCAGTTTACGGATGGGATATTGCAGGTTTAGAAAAAGACGCTGTTAACAATATTGATGGAGTGCCGTTTGAAAAGATGAAGCGTTACATTAAAGAAGCTAATGAAAGAGGTGGAATTTCGACAATAAGCTGGCACTTTGATAATCCTGCAACCGAAAAAAATGCTTGGGATAATACTCCAAACTCCCTAAAAACAATTTTATCAGGTGCTGAAAACCATAAAAAATTCACTTCGTGGCTGGATAAGGCTGCCAATTTCTTTTTGTCATTAAAGGATAAAAAAGGAAAACACATACCTGTTCTTTTCAGACCTTATCATGAACTTACAGGAGGCTGGTTCTGGTGGGGAAAAGGGAATGGAACGCCAGAAGAGTTTAAAGCTGCATGGAAATTCACCTTCGAGTATCTGCAAAAAAAAGGAGTTCATAATTTGATTTATGTCTATAACACTAGTAGTTTCAGTTCGAAAGAAGATTATTTAGCCAATTACGCAGGTGATAATTATGTAGATATTCTGAGTTTTGATGCCTATCAAAATAGTGATGATAAAGGGGGTGAAAAGTTTATAGCCGAAGTTCAGAACCAGCTAAAAATCATCAACGAAATTGGTACTGAAAAACACAAATTAACCGCTGTAGCTGAAGCAGGATACGAAGCTATTCCCGATGCAAAATGGTGGACAGAAACTTTAACAAAAGCTATAGGCGATTATAAAATATCTTATGTTTTACTCTGGAGAAATCATGGCTGGCAGGAAAAAGAACAAAAAATGCATTATTATGTTCCTTATTCAGGTCAAATAAGCGCAAAAGACTTCGTAGATTTTTATAATCTTGATAAAACCTTATTCGAAAAAGACATTAAAAAAATATTAAAATAACGAACTAACCAAACTACCAACCCTTAAAAAGAAACTAAATGCACGACAAAATCAGTTTGAAAGAAAAAATAGGCTACGGACTCGGAGATGCCGCCTCTTCTATGTTCTGGAAAATCTTCAGTATGTATCTTCTGTTTTTCTATACCGATGTTTTCGGACTAGCGCCAGCAATAGTAGGAACCATGTTTTTAATTACCAGAATCTGGGATTCTTGTTTCGACCCTATAGTTGGCATTATTGCTGACAGAACCAAAACAAAATGGGGAAAATTCAGACCTTACTTGCTTTGGGTTGCCGTGCCATTTGCCGTTATCGGGGTTTTGACTTTTTATACACCTGATTTTGATGAAAAAGGAAAAATAATTTATGCCTACGTCACCTATTCGGCTATGATGATGATTTACTCATTGATCAATGTTCCTTATGCTTCGCTTTTGGGGGTAATGTCTTCTGATCGTAAAGAAAGAAACACTTTGTCTTCTTACCGAATGGTTTTTGCGTTTGGAGGTAGCCTTCTGGCACTTTGGCTCATTGAACCTTTAGTTAATTATTTTGGAGGAAACCTTAATTCAAAAACAGGATGGCTGACTACAATTGTCATATTCGGAATCATAACAACTGCTTTTTTCTGGGCTTGTTTTTTCTGGACAAAAGAAAGAATAAAACCAATAGATGAAGAACAGACAAACCTAAAGGAAGACTTGAAAGATTTAATAAAAAACAGACCCTGGTGGATTTTACTTGGAGCTGGAATTGGCGCATTGATATTCAATTCTATACGCGACGGAGCGGCGGTTTACTATTTTAAATATTATGTAAGCAGTAGTGTGAATTTTGATTTCTCTCTTTTTGGAACCAACTTTCACATGACACCAACTTCTATTTATTTGGTATTAGGTCAAGCCGCAAACATTATTGGAGTTATAGCAGCAACACCGCTTGCTAATAAATTTGGTAAAAAGAAAACCTTTTTTGGCGCAATGGCATTAGCTGCAATCTTAAGTTTAATTTTCTATTTATTCGGAAAAGAAGATATTTTACTCATCATGAGTTTTCAGGTATTAATTAGTATCTGTGCCGGTTGCATCTTCCCTTTAATCTGGTCCATGTATGCCGACAGTGCTGACTATTCTGAATGGAGACAAGGGCGCAGAGCTACAGGACTGGTTTTCTCTGCATCATCAATGTCACAAAAATTCGGATGGACCATTGGCGGTGCCGGAGCAGGATGGCTTTTGGGGTACTATGGCTTTAAGGCAAATGTTGAACAGACTGCTACAGCTCAAAACGGAATTCAATTAATGTTAAGCATACTTCCCGCAATCGCTGCAGCAATATCAGTAGCATTTATTGCATTCTATCCTTTATCTGAAGAAAAATTACAAATAATAGAACAGGACTTAAACGAAAAAAGGGACAAAAAAAATTAAAATTACAGATTTAGAAATTGATTTATATGACAACAATAACCACTTCAGCTACTTTTCTGGATAGAAAAGCAGCATTAGAAAAAGAGCATCAAACGCTCATTGAACAAAAAAATGAGCCTCAAAATACAATAGGCAACGGTATTTATCAGCGTTATAAAAACCCAGTAGTTACAGCAGCACATGTACCTCTGAACTGGCGTTTTGATTTTAACGAGGAAGCCAATCCGTTTTTACAGGAACGTATCGGAATAAATGCTGCTTTCAATGCAGGTGCGATGAAATGGAATGGTAAATATCTGCTGGCAGTACGAGTGGAAGGAATTGACAGAAAGTCTTTTTTCGCTATTGCGGAAAGTCCAAACGGTATCGACAATTTCAAGTTTTGGGATAAACCCTGTGTGATTCCACAAACAGAAGAACCGGACACCAATGTTTACGATATGCGTCTGGTACAGCATGAAGACGGCTGGATTTATGGAATATTTTGTACAGAAAGAAAAGATCCAAAAGCAACTAAGGCTGACACAAGTTCAGCTGTAGCTAATGCAGGGATCGTTCGCTCAAAAGATTTAGTGAATTGGGAAAGGCTTCCTGATTTGATTTCGAATACCGGTCAGCAACGAAATGTCGTTTTACACCCTGAATTCATTAACGGAAAATATGCTTTATACACGCGCCCTCAGGATGGTTTTATTGATGTTGGTGCAGGTGGCGGTATCGGTTTAGGTTATGTTGATGACATGAAAAATCCTGTTGTTAATGACGAGAAAATCATTTTTGGAAAACACTATCATACTGTTTATGAGTTAAAAAACGGCCTCGGTCCTGCTCCTATCAAAACAGAAAAAGGCTGGCTCCATCTGGCACACGGTGTCCGTAATACCGCCGCAGGATTGCGCTACACATTATACATGTTCATGACAGACCTTAATGATATTTCAAAAGTTACCCACGTTCCGGCAGGACATTTTATGGGACCAGAAGGAATAGAAAGGGTTGGAGATGTTTCGAATGTGTTGTTTTCTAACGGATGGATTGAAGACACAGACGGAACTGTTTATGTGTATTATGCTTCTTCGGATACCAGAATGCATGTTGCCGTATCTTCAGTAGAAAAATTAGTTGATTATGTCACTAATACTCCGGCTGATACCTATATATCTGCTGGATCTGTTGAAACAATAATCAGCCAGATCGAAAAAAACAACGCAATATAATTTATCGTGTCATTAAAATTACAGCAGCTTAAAGCCGAATTATCCGCTGAACTGGATTCTATTTTAGCGTACTGGTCAAAAAATACAATTGACAAACCAAATGGCGGTTTTATTGGTCAAATAGATTCTAATGAAGAAACAATTCCAGATGCTGAAAAAGGATCTGTCTTAAATGCCCGAATATTATGGTCATTTTCTGCCAGTTATCAGGTTACAAAAGACGAATCTCATAAACAAATTGCCAAAAGAGCTTACGAATATCTTTCTCAACATTTTTATGATCCTGAATTTGGAGGCTTGTTTTGGAGTATCAATGCCGATACAACTCCAAAAGACACTAAAAACCAAATTTACGCTTTAGCATTTGCCATTTATGGATTATCTGAATATTATGTTATTTCAAAAGATGAAAAAGCTTTAGCTACGGCAATCAATTTATATTTAACGATACAAAAACACAGTTACGATCCCGTAAACAAAGGTTATTTAGAAGCTTTTACACGCAATTGGCAGCCTATTGAAGACTTACGCCTGAGCAGCAAAGATGCCAACGAAAAAAAAACCATGAATACACATTTGCATATTATTGAGGCGTATGCAAATTTATTTAAGGTGTGGAAAGATCCAAAACTGCAAAGTGATATTATTGAATTATTACAAACGATCGAAGAACATTTCATCAATACCCAAACAGGTCATTTGCATTTGTTTTTTGATGAAAACTGGATTGAAAAACCTGATGTTATCTCTTATGGACATGATATTGAAGCAGCATGGCTTTTATTGCAGTGTGCCGAAATTTCAGAAGATAAAATCCTGATTTCGAATTATAAAAAACATGCTATTCAAATAGCAGAAGTAACCTGTGAAGGATTGGATTCAGACGGAGGATTATGGTATGAATTTGACCCTAAAAAGAATGAATTGGTTGCTGAAAAACATTGGTGGGTACAAGCAGAAGCTCTGATAGGCTTTTATAATGCTTATCAATTAACAGGAAATGAAAATTATCTGGATATTATTTTCAAAAACTGGGATTTTATAAAAAAACACATTCTTGATTCTAAAAACGGAGAATGGTTCTGGGGAGTTTATCGCGATTATTCTTTAATAGAAAAAGACAAAGCCGGTTTTTGGAAATGTCCGTATCATAACAGTCGCGCCTGTTTAGAACTTATACACCGAATAAAAGCCTAAAAAGATTCACTTAAAGGTTAATTTTTATATTAAAAATAATAATTATGAAACAATTTCTTTTTTTTAGCTTACTGTTTATAACTACAATAACAAACGCCCAGATCAATCTGATTAAGAATGGCGGATTTGAAAATGAATTAATCAATTGGCGTGGCGAAGAAATGGCATCGCTTTCTTCCTATATTAAAAAAACAGGAAAAAACAGTGCTATGATTAATCAGTTTGTAGGCGCTGAATGGAAAGCACTCGACCAGACTATTTATATTCCAAAAAACACCTACGCAGTCGAATGCAGTGTCTGGATGAAATCTGATGGTATAGAAGAGCAAAAAGAAAATTACAAATCAGGTGAAATGATTGCTGAATTTACTAATTCATCTGACAAACAACTGTTTTCAGAACCAGTTGCCCAAATAAAAGGAACCACTGACTGGGTAAATTATAAAAAGACTTTCAAAATTACTGCTGATGTAAAAAAACTCAGAATTATGCTGGCTTTGGCACAAACTAACGGAACTGTTTTTTTTGATGATGTACAAGTCATTGCTCTCACTGAAGAAGAATACTTTAAATTAAACCCTATAATTACGGTTGCTGAAGGCCAAAAAATAAAACAATTTTCAAATGGAAATTTTGAAGAGAACCTTTCGTCATGGAATGGATTCGGATTAATTTCTACAGACAGTAAAGAAGGAAATACAGCAGCAGAAATAATTTCTGAAACAGCTGAATGGAGATCAATCGATCAATTGGCAGAAATTAATGATGGTGATAAAACAATAGAAATTTCGGGCTGGTTAAAAGCCAAAAATATCATACAAGGTAAAGACCCCTGGAATACCGGTTTGCTATTTATTAAATTTGAAAAAGACGACACAACTCAAGCTTCTGAAGATCAGGTAATAGGCACAATTACAGGAAATACTGACTGGATATTATTTAAAAAATCATTCCCAATTCCTAAAACAGCTACAAAATACCGAATAATGATCGCAATGAGTGTTTGTACAGGCACATTACTTGCTGACGATATTCAGGTTAAACTCTCTAATTAAAATGAAAAATATTTTATTAAAAACCACATTTATAAGCCTTATCCTGTTAACATTTGTAAACTGTTCATCAGATAAAGACCCAGAAAATGAAGTTATAATTGATCCACCAGTGGCCGAAACTGCCCCGTTAACAACTTCAAATGCAACCACTTATATGGTTGATCCAAATGCTACAAAAGAAACTGTAGCTTTATTTTATAATTTAAAAAAACTGGCTAAAACCAAAACTGCAATTGGGCAACAAGATGCTTTTAACAGCTTTTATCAGGATGCCAGTGGCGATTCTGATATCAAGAAAAATACTGGTTATGATCCTGCCATATTAGGTTCGGATTTTATGTTTATAACCGACAAAAACAATAATAATCAGTCTGACAATTGGTTTTATCAGCAAGAGCAAAAAATTACTTCAGATGTAAAATCAGCTTACGCCAAAGGCATAATCAATACTTTTTCATGGCATTTGAGAGAACCTAATAATGAAGATTCATTTTATGCAGCTGACATGACTACTGAGCAAAAAAATACTGCTTTTAAAAGTATTTTACCTGGCGGGAGCAATAATGAGTGGTACAAGAAAAAACTAGATAAAGTAGCCAGTGTAGTTTCTAATTTAAAAGGTGTAAATGGTGAATTAATCCCTATAATATTCAGGCCATTTCACGAATTTGACGGAAGCTGGTTCTGGTGGGGGGCAAATTTCTGTACTGCAGAAGAATACAAAGCCGCTTATAAATTTACGGTTGAATATTTAAGAGATACAAAAGGGGTTCACAATGTTTTGTATGCTTTTTCACCGGATAACTCTTATTCTACAGAAACGAATTACTTAAGCCGGTATCCCGGAGACAAGTACGTTGATGTTTTAGGAATGGATAATTACGGGGATTTTAACAATCAGGGACAAACAGGTGCAGATAAAGCAAATACCAAGCTGAAAATCATTTCAGATTATGCTAAATCAAAAGTAAAAATTGCTGCTCTGACCGAAACCGGTTATCGTGTAACAAGTTCAACCCCTCCTGTTGCAAATTGGTTTTCGACTTATTTATACAGTGCTTTGACATCAAATAGTATTGAAATCAGTTATGTAATGTTTTGGAACAACGACAGCGCCGGTTATTATGTTCCGAATGGTTCGGCTTCGAATGATGCTGATTTTAAAACGTTTGCAATAAAAACAAAATCGGCTTTGGTAAACTCTTTGCCAAAAATGTATGAGTTACCTAAATAAATAGTTAAGATGAAAAAAATAATCCTTGTAACAGTTAGTATTCTTTTATTACAACTTTCATCTTGCTCCAAACAAGATGACTCTCCGGATCCAACACCAACACCAGAAGATCCTGTAATAAAACCACAAACAGATCCATCAGTATCAAATACAATTGGTTTTTTTCTGGATAATTGGGCATCTAAAAGCTTAACATCTCCAACCAATTATACTGTTGCTGCAGTTCCCGAAGCAACAACTTCTACTGTTACTGTTGATTATGCCAATGTAATTACTAAAATCCCCAGCTCCATTTACGGAAACAATGCCAATTTATGGTCCGGAAAAATGATTACCAATACAACTCTGGTAAATGACATAAAAAATCTAAAGCCCAATATTATCAGATTTCCCGGAGGAAGCATTAGTGATGTTTATTTTTGGAATGCGCTAAATGCTCCTTCAACTGCTCCTTCAAAATTAATAAAAGCCGATGGTACTGAAGTAGAATCTGGCTTTTGGTTTGGTAAAAATGATGCTGACTGGACCATATCCTTAGATAATTATTATCAACTTTTGCAATCGACCAACAGTAAAGGAATTATTACTGTAAATTATGGTTATGCCAGATATGGAACTGGCGCAAATCCTGTTCAAGATGCTGCAAAATTAGCTGCAGACTGGGTAACTTATGATAATGGCAGAACACAATACTGGGAAATTGGAAATGAAGTTTTTGCCGATTGGGAAGCGAGTTACAGAATTAATACAGCTAATAATAAAGACGGCCAGCCTGAACTTTTAAATGGAAAGTTATATGCTGAGCATTTTAAAATAATAGCTGCTGCCATGCGTCTGGCTGCTGCTGCGGTTGGAAATTCAAATATTAAAATTGGAGCAGTTATGGTAGAAAACACTCCTGCCAGCTATTTGCCAGACTGCCATAAAACATGGAATGATAAATTGCTAAGAAACATAGATGGTAAAGCCGATTACTATATAATTCATAATTATTATACTGATTATAATACAAATGCCCCTGCTGCTGAGATTTTAGAAACTCCAAAAAAAGTAACTTCAGAAATGATGGCTTTTTGCAAAAATGAGTTATCAATAACAAACAATGAAATAAAACCTTTTGCTTTAGATGAATGGAATATCTTCTCTACAGGAAGTAAACAACAGGTTTCACATATAAACGGAATGCATGCTGTTTTGATTCTAGGTGAAGTTTTAAAAAACAAAATTGGTCTTTCAGCACGTTGGGATTTAGCAAATGGATGGTCAAACGGAGACGATCACGGAACATTCAGTAACGGAGATGAACCAAATATACCTAAAGGCACACCAAGACCAGCCTTCTATCATATGTATTATTTTCAAAAATACATGGGAGACCGCCTGATAGAAGCTACCAAAGATGCCAACGGAAATTATGAAGTATATGCATCCTCATTCTCTGACGGAAAAGTAGGCCTGGCCTTTGTAAATAAAGCGACAACTTCTATTAACATAAAAGTAAAACTTAACAATTTCCTTACCGGAAAAAGAATGTTTTGGTACACTTTGGTTGGTGATACCGATAATGGTGAGTTTTCAAGAAAAGTAATTATTAACGGAACAGGTCCAAGTTTAGTTGCAGGTGGACCAATTAATTATGCATCCTTAAAACCATTTTCAGCAGAAACAACAAAAGGAACCAATATAACATTACCAGCCCGATCATCTGTTTTTGTTGTTATTGAAAAAAAATAAATAAAATCATGAAAAATTCTATTTCAAAATTAATACTGTTTGTTTTTTGCCTCATGAATTTAAATAGCCAGGCACAAAAACAGCAACCAAGAATTACTGTAAAAGGAACCCAATTTTATAAAGGTGACAAACCCTACTCTTATATTGGAACCAATTATTGGTATGGAAGTTTACTGGCATCCAAAAAAATAGGCGACAGAAAAAGACTAACTCGGGAACTGGATTTCATGCAAAAAAACGGCATTGATAATTTACGAATTTTAGTGGGTGCCGATGGCGGAAAATATGATTTTACAGTACGTCCGGCTTTGCAGTACGAGCAGGGAAAATACGATGAGGATTTGCTGGATGCACTGGATTTTCTAATAAATGAAATGAACAAACGAAAAATGTATGCCGTTTTATACCTGACCAATAACTGGGAATGGTCGGGCGGAATGTCGCAATATTTGGAGTGGAATGGCAAAGGCGTTATTCCGGTTCCGAATATTGCTCCGAATACCTGGCCACAGTTTATGGCATACACCGAACAGTTTCATAGTTGTGAGCCTTGCATGAAAGCATTAGAAGATCATGTAAAATTTATTATGAGCAGAACAAACACCTATTCTAAAAAGAAATATACAGAAGACAATACGATTATGGCCTGGCAGGTTGGTAACGAACCTAGGCTTTTTACGGTAGAAAACGAAAAAAAATTCACCATTTGGCTGAATAATATTGTCAACTTAATGGATAGTTTAGATAAAAATCACTTAATTTCTACAGGCTCTGAAGGTTTGAACAGTTCGAACGACCAAATAGAAATCTTCGAAAGAACACATCAAAACCCTAATATTGATTATCTGACGATGCACATCTGGCCTAAAAACTGGAACTGGTTTAAAGCGGATAATGCTCAAGCTACTATTTCTGCAACTATTGAAAATGCAGGGAAATATATTGATGCGCACGTCAAAGTCGCCAATAAACTGAAACGACCTATTATCATTGAAGAATTTGGGTTACCACGAGAAAATGAAAATCTAAATGCAGGAGCGCCTTCAAATTATAGAGATCAATTTTATAATTATATTTTTGGAAGGGTTGAAGAAAGCTGTAAAAATAATGGTCCGTTGCAGGCAGCAAATTTCTGGGGTTATGGCGGAGAAGGAAAAGCAGTAAATGCAACCGGAAAATGGAATCCGGGTGAACCGTTGACAACCGACCCACCGCAAGAACCACAAGGACTGAATTCGGTTTTTAATGGTGACAAATCCACTTTGGAAATTGTAAAAAAATACAATAAACGTTTTAAGAAAAACTAATTCTTTATCTTAAACCATATCAGCTATATAAGTTCATTTAAGCAAATCTTTATAGGTTCTTACAACTTATAGTATTAAAAACATACAGCACATTATGAAAAAAATACTTTTTCTTTTTTTCTTATTATTGATCAATCTGACTTTTTCCCAGCAGAAAAAAGACTTTACTTTGGCATCGCCAAACGATAAAATAAAAATAAACATTGAAATTAGCGAAAAAATAACCTGGTCTGTATTGCATGGAAAAGATTTGATTTTGGCACCATCTTCAGTTTCAATGACACTGGATCAAAATGAAGTGTTAGGAAAAAATGATTTGCTTTTGAATTCAAAAAGAGAAAAAGTAAAGCAGACTTTTGAGTCTCCGTTTTACAAAAAAAGTACGGTCAAAAACCAGTACAATCTTTTGGTATTAAATTTCAAAAATGATTTCAGTATTGAATACCGTGCTTTTGATGACGGTGTTGCGTATCGGTTTATAACCAAAAAGAAAAAAAACATTACGGTTAAAGCTGAAGAAGTATCTTTGAATTTCGATCAGGATTACAAAACTTTAATGCCTTATGTCCGTGATTTAAGAAATCCAAAAGATCCCTATATTTCTTCTTTTGAAGCACAATACGAAAACAAAAAAATAAGTGAATTTGCTAAAGATACCTTAGCTTTTTTACCGTTTTTAATAGATTTCAAAAATCATAAAAAAGCGGTTTTCTTAGAAGCCAATCTGCAAGATTACCCAGGATTATTTGTTACGAATAATAAATCGAAGTCCGGTTTTGAAAGTCGTTTTTCTAAATATCCGTTGCAGGAAACCAACGGCGGATTCAACAATATCAACAGACTGATTACGGAGAGAGCTGATTATTTGGTGAAAACCAAAGGAACAAGGACTTTTCCGTGGAGGGCGATTGTTATCTCCGAAAATGATGCCGAATTGACCAACAACGATATGGTCCAAAAATTATCTGACCCAACCAAAATCAAAGACCTTAGCTGGATAAAGCCCGGAAAAGTTGCCTGGGACTGGTGGAACGACTGGAATATTTACAACATCGATTTTAAGGCTGGGATTAACACACAGACGTATAAATACTACATTGATTTTGCTTCTAAAAACAAAGTCGAATACGTCGTCCTGGATGAAGGCTGGAGTCTGGAAGATGATATCATGAAACACAATCCGAATGTCGATCTGGAAGCTTTGATCGCTTACGGAAAAGAGCGCAATGTAAGCATTATTTTATGGAGTTCGTGGATGGCTCTGACCAAAAACACAGCAGGCATTTTTCAGAATTATGCTGACCTGGGAATCAAAGGTTTTAAAGTTGATTTTCTGGATCGCGATGATGCCAAAATGGTAAATTCAGTTTATGATATTGCCCAAAAAGCTACTGAACATAAATTGCTTTTGGATTTCCACGGAATGTACAAACCAACCGGAATTCAGCGTACTTTCCCGAATATTTTAAATTTTGAAGGTGTAAAAGGACTGGAAAACAATAAATGGACACCAAACGATGATGTTCCGTTATATGATTGCTCGATTCCGTTTATCAGAATGATCGCAGGCCCTATGGATTATACGCCTGGTGCAATGCGTAACACTACGAAAAGCGAATTCAAACCTAGTCATTCCAATCCGGTAAGTCAGGGAACGAGATGTCACCAACTGGCACTTTACACGATTTTTGAAGCACCATTGCAAATGATGGCTGATAGTCCGACAGCTTATATGAAGGAGCAGGAAAGCACCAGTTTTATTGCTAAAATTCCAACTACGTTTGATGAAACTCTAGCTTTGGATGGTGAAGTAGGTCAATTTGTTTCTATTGCACGTAAAAAAGCTAACATTTGGTATTTAGGTGCCATTACAAACTGGAATTCCAGAGATATTACAATTGATTTCTCCTTTCTGGAAAAAGGTAAAAAATATGAAGCTGAAATTTTCTCGGATGGATTGAATGCTGATAAAGCGGCTAATGATTATAAAAGAGAAGTTATTACCGTTGATTCAACTACCAAATCAAAATACAGATTGGCTAGCGGTGGTGGAATCGCGATGATTATAAAATAAAAAATGGGACAAATTGTCCCATTTTTTTTATCTACACAAATAAAAGACACACTACTGTGCACCTCTACATTTTACATTTTACAAAATACATTTCACGATAAGATCTTCTCAATCGCATTCAGTTCATCTGGAGTAAATTCCAGATACTGCAGACACTCAATATTATTATTTAATTGTCTTACCGAACTTGCACCAATCAAAACCGATGTAATTCGTTTATCTTTCTGCAACCAGGCCAAAGCCATTTGCGCCAAAGACTGATTACGGTTTTGAGCAATTTCATTTAGCTGAATCAACTTCTGGATTCTTTCAACTGTAACCTCATCTTCTTTTAAATGCCCGTTTGGATTGTGGGCACGTGAATTTTCGGGAATTCCGTTTAGGTATTTATCCGTTAAAAGACCTTGTGCCAAAGGTGAAAAGGCAATACATCCTACTCCTTTCTCTTCCAAAACATCCAGTAATCCTTCTTCTACCCAACGTACCAGCATGGAATATTTAGCCTGATGGATTAAACACGGAGTCCCTAATTGTTTCAAGACATCAACGGCAACTCTGGTCTGCTCTGCAGAGTAATTACTGATTCCAACATATAGTGCTTTTCCACTTCTAACAGCGTAATCGAGTGCCATCATAGTTTCTTCAATTGGCGTTTCAGGATCCGGACGGTGTGAATAAAAAATATCTACATAATCAACTTTCATTCTTTTTAAACTCTGATCTAAACTCGACAGCAAATATTTACGTGAACCCCAATCTCCATAAGGGCCGTCCCACATCGTGTAACCCGCTTTGGTCGAAATGATGATCTCATCACGCAGGTTTCCCTGAAAGTTATGCCATAATATTTTTCCGAAATTAGTCTCCGCAGACCCGGGAACTGGTCCGTAATTGTTTGCCAGATCAAAATGGGTGATTCCTTTATCAAAAGCTTCCACAGCTATACTTTCTGCATTTTCAAAATTATCCACCGATCCGAAATTATGCCATAATCCTAAAGAAATTTCAGGTAACAATAACCCGCTTTTTCCACATCTGTTATATTTCATTATATTAGTTTAATAGTTGAAAGTTTAAATAGGTTTTAAAAATACAAAAAAACTCACGCAGATTTAGCCGATTTAGGAGATAAAAAATCTGCCAAATCTGCTAAATCTGCGTGAAATTATCTTTTAGTATTTCTACTTCAACTCAAAACTGCCTTCCAAACCTTTATCAGAACCTCCTCCTACTTTTAGTTTAAAAGTTCCCGGTTCTACCAGATAATTGCCGTTGTTATCATAAAAACCAAGTTCAGCATCAGTTAAAGTAAAAGTTACTGTTTTAGTTTCTCCTTTTTTTAGATTCACCAATTCAAAACCTTTTAGCTCTTCAACCGGTCTGGCGATACTGGCAAAATCATCATGAATATACAATTGAACCACTTCTTTTCCGTCGTAATTTCCGGAGTTGGTAACGGCAACACTCACCTGTACGGGCTCGCCTTTAGTAAAAGTTGTCTTATTTAGTTTTAAATTTTTATATTCGAAAGAAGTATAACTCAATCCGAAGCCAAAAGAAAACTGAGGCGTTTTTTCTACATCTGAAAAATGCGACCAAAACACGTTTTTATCGACATTTACAGGTCTTCCTGTACTGTAATTGTTGTAATAAATTGGAACCTGACCTACATTTCTAGGGAAAGAGATTGGTAATTTCCCGCTCGGGTTATAATCTCCGTATAAAACCTGTGCTACCGCGTTTCCTGTCTGAGTTCCTAACTGCCAGGCTTCTACAATTGCCGGAACATGTTCTGCTGCCCACGGAATCGTCAGCGGACGTCCATTATTGAGAACTAAAACAATATTTGGATTTACTTTGTAAATTTCTTCCAGTAATTCCTGCTGCAATCCCGGAAGATCCAAATTCGTTCTGCTGCGTCCCTCCCCACTCTGAAAACCATGCTCTCCTAAAACCATTACCACTACATCTGCGTTTTTGGCTGCCGTTTTTGCTGCTTCAAATCCGCTTTTGTCTGTAGTATTAAAAACGACTTCGTCCAAAAAAGTTGCTTTGCCAATAATCAAATCGGCACCTTTTTCAAAAACCAGCTGATTGTCTTTGTATTGCTGCATCCCTTCTAAAACCGAAACCGCCGTATTGTCTTCTGCGGCAATTCTCCAGCTTCCCAACGGACTGTTTTTATCATTTGCTAATGCTCCTATCAAAGCAATCTTTTGTCCGGATTTCTTTAGCGGAAGCAGGTTTTTGTCATTCTTTAATAAAACGATAGCCTTTTTCGCCATATCCAGAACACCATCATTATTGGCTTTATTTCCGATAGTTGCTTTTTCACGTTTTTCATCACAGTATTTGTAGGGATCATCAAACAATCCTAACTCAAATTTCACACGTAAAATCCTTCTCACGGCATCGTCTACTAAAGCTTCTTTTATTTTGCCTTCCTTTACTAATTTCGCTAATTCAGCAACATATAAATGTGATTCCATATCCATATCAGAACCTGCCGTAACCGCTTTTAGTATAGCCTCTTCACCATCTTTTGCAAAACCATGTGAAATCATTTCACGAACCGAAGCCCAGTCTGAAACCACGAAACCGTCAAATTTCCATTTACCTTTTAAAATATCCCGTTGCAAAAAAACATTTCCCGTTGCAGGGATTCCGTTAACCAGATTAAAAGAATTCATGAAGGTTCTCACACCTGCTTTTGTTGCTGCTTCAAAAGGAGGCAAAACGGTATTAAATAATTTAGAGTTGCTAATATCAACCAAATTATAATCACGCCCGGATTCCACATAACCATACGCCGCAAAGTGTTTTGCACAGGCAGCAATGGTGTTTACTTTTGCCAGATCAGCAGTTGTTTCTCCCTGAAATCCTTTTACTCTGGCAACTGCAATTTTACTACCCAGATACGGATCTTCTCCTGCACCTTCCATCACACGTCCCCAGCGGGCATCATTTGTAATATCCACATTTGGCCCAAAAGTCCAGTTAATTCCAGATGCCGAAGCTTCATCTGCCGCAATCGCAGCTGACTTTTTAATGGCCTCCAAATCCCAGCTTGCCGCTTCTGCCAACGGAATCGGACTCAGCGTTTTGTAACCGTGAATGACATCAAAACCAATAATCAGCGGAATCCCAAGTCGGGTTTCTTCCACCGCAATTTTCTGTACCGCACGAACTTCTTTCACACCGCGCACGGTGAGCATACTTCCTACCCATCCCTTTCGTAAATGTTCGTATTTCAACTCGGCATTTCCACCTTTTGGAGCAGGACCTGTCACATCCCAAAACCCGTTATATTGGTTCATCTGACCTACTTTTTCCTCTAAAGTCATTAGTGGCAGAAGCAAATCAATTCGTTGTTCAATAGTTTTATTTTTATCCAGATACGGTTTCTTCTGTGCATTCATATTTCCAGCAGTAAACAGGGCAAAAAACCCAATAATTAGTATTTTTTTATTTTTCATAGTCGTTAATAGTTTCATAATCTGGGCGTGTCCTTTGCCCGAAAAAAGGCAAGTGTCGGGCTTTCGGCTATATCTTTTGTTCCGTTTCTCTTCACAAAAGGATACCGCCTCAAATGCATTCACTGAACTCCGCTTTAAAATATAATCTAGTGAAGTAATCCCTCACGCGATTTATGGTAAACGAGAAATTTTTTATTTATAAAGTCAAAAACTTCCACAATCTTGCGTCAAAATGACAAAAAAACTACAGTTCAAAATCTTTCTTCTATGTTCTATGTTCTATGTTCCCTCATTCCGAAATAAAACAGGAAGCCGGCAAATTCGCTTTATTAAACAAATCAGACTGAATCGTATTTCCCCATGCAAATCTCACTTTGACAGGGTTCTCTACTTTTTTACTTTTTACAATTACCTGATTCTTTTTTATCGAAGCCTCTGCCGGATAAAAAGTTCCGTCGGCACCGGCTATTTCAAACTGATTTGAAGTTTTATTTTTAAAATACAATCCGTCAGCATAATCAAAAGAAATGACTGCCTGATTTTTATCAATCTTTAAATTACTAAAAAGCGGACCGTTAACCAAATTAGTATTGGTTTTATACGTATTTGTCAAAGCTAAATTTGCAAGCCGGATTCCAACTGATTTTTTATCTTTTGGATGAATATCAATCGTATCTGAAACGTCGCTAATGACAACCATCCCGGTATTGTTGACTTCTTTAAGTAATTTTCTCTGGGAATCCCTTACAATAACATTTGAAAAATTATTGCTGCCGTTTTTAAAAGGTGCAATCTGTACAAAATAAAACGGAAAATCATCCTGCCAGACTTTTCGCCATGAAGTAATCAAAGCTCCTAACGTCTTATCGTAAACCAATGAACCAACATTTGATTCGCCCTGATACCAGAGAGTTCCTGCGATTTTAAATCCGGCAAAAGGAGAAATCATAGCGTTATACGCGCGCCCCGGTTGTCTTGGTCCATATTCCTGTTCGTTTAGTTTTTTAGCATTTTCTAATAAAACAGGATCGTTTTGCACGACTTCTTCCGGCATCCAGATTTCAGCTGGTGTTCCGCCCCAATTGGATGAAATTAATCCGATGGGAACATTTTTTAAATCTTCGCGTAAACGTTTGGCAAAGAAGTATCCAACGGCACTAAAATATTTCATGGTTTCCGGAGTCGATTCAGTCCAGTTGCCTAATAAATTATTCTGTGGTGCCTTAGCAGTTAACTTTGGAACCGTAAAAAACCGAATGTTAGGATTTGCAGCATTTTTAGCTTCTTCTTCCCCATTCTCGATTCCCCAGCTTACAGACATTTCCATATTAGATTGACCGGAACAAACCCAGACTTCGCCAATCAGAATATTTTTCAGGATCACCTCATTATATCCTTTTATGGAAATCGTATAAGGGCCTCCAGCTTCGGGCGTTTTGATTTTGAGTTCCCATTGCGCCTGATTGTTTGTGGTAACTTTATATTCCTGATTGTTCCAGCTGGAAACTAATTTGATTTCCTCTTTTGGATTCGCCCAGCCCCAGATTTTGACCTCAGCATTGCGCTGCAATACCATATTATCGCCAAAAATATTCGGAAGAGAAACGTTTGCCATCATCGTACCTGAAATCAGAGAAAAAACAAACTTAAAAATATTATTTTTCATTTAGCAGCTTTTTTAAAAACGAACCATATTCGGCAGCCATAATTTTGTGCTCTTCAATATTCGGATGTCCGGAACATCCGCTTGGTGTCATAGGCTTAAATTTGAAAATCAGAATTGGTTTGTGTGATTTATCAGCATCAAATTCGGCTTTTATTTTATTCAGGCAATCTTCAAAAATCACCGCTTTTTCGCCACTTACCATTGGACTGTTGGTCAGAACCAACTGCGCATTTGGATTATGCTGATACAGCATTTTTATAAAATTAATGTAGTTTGCAACGTACTTTTCAGGATTAAAAGGCAGTCGCTCTTTTTTACTGTCACCATTCGAAAAATCATTAGTTCCTATGGCAATACTTATAATGTCCGGCTGAAAAGCAAAATCATATTTAGGTTTGGAACTGTCTTTTTTGAGATAAAGATTTTCATAAACTGCAGGCATAATGGGCACTTCAGGACCTTCATCGTTCCAGTTACGGTAAATCCCGATTCCGGAAACCGAACTCAGCAAATAATCCACACCTATATTTCTGGAAAGAATTGGGCCGTAAGCATAAAACCCGTTGTGATGATCAAAATATTCGCCCTGCTCACACGGAATTTCTGACGGATCATTTGCAGCCCCGCTGGTAATTGAGTCTCCGATAAACTCGATTTTCTTTTTCTTTTTGGATGTAATCGAAGTCAGCTTTGCCGTAGTCCCCAGAAAAACAACATTTCCCATAGAGGCTTCAGTACCTTTATAAATCTTCAGATTATGCACTTTTTTAGCAGAAGTTATTTTTATCGGAAAAGACTGCGGAACTCCTTTCTGAACGGTATATTTTCTAATGTATTTTCCATCCAGTTCAAAAACAACATAATTATGATGTTCCCAGGAATCGATACTTTGAAGAGAAACCGTACATTCATTTCCGGTAAAATTAAATGAAACAGAAGCTGCGGTGCCAATTAACACTGCTTTATTATCTTCCAGCACATCTACTCTTCCGGCATATAAAAAGTTTCTTTCTTTAGTTTGTGAAATCGACATTACCGAAATCAGTAAAAACAAAATTAAAAGTGGTTTTTTTTTGATAAACATAATTTATTCGTTAAAATATAAATACATTTCACAAATATATCCGATTTACCTTTTACAAAAAGATACTAAAATATCAAAAAGCAATAAAAAAACACCAAAAACGTTTTTCAGCTTCAATCCTCTTTTGATATTCTGAACAAACGCTTTACCTTTACAAACTTATGTTTTATCCGCCCATCAAATGAAAACTACTTACCCTGTTCTGATTTTTTTGTTTACCATTTTGTTTTCTTCTTTTACTTTGAAAAAAGAGAACAAAACCCAATCAGATCCTGTTAAAAAAATACAGTCTGCAATTGAGCGGGATTCTGTTATTTCTTATGCAAAACAATATTTAGGGACACGATATTTATATGCCAGCAGCAATCCCAATAAAGGATTTGACTGTTCCGGATTTGTCTATTATGTTTTTCATAATTTTGGATTAACCTTACCAAGAAGTTCAAGCGGCTATAAAAATGTAGGCAAGGCCCTAAAACCCGAAGATTTTAAGGTGGGAGATGTTTTGGTTTTTTATGGTTACAAAGACCGAAATATAATAGGACACGTTGGGATCATCTGCGAAGCAAACGGAATGAATTCAAAATTCATACATGCCTCATCCGGAAAAGCACAAAAAGTCACCATCACAGCACTTGACGAAGAGCATTATACAAAACGTTTTTATAAATGTGTTGATATTTTGTCTGAATAAGTCTTTATTTTGAATGTCAATTCAATTCTGGATTTATTATAAATCATTTAGATTGGAATTTCTAAAAGTTTATTCTTCTGTCAATAATTTTATCAGACTTTCATCTTTCTTGTAAATATCTTTATAAAAATTTAGCTGCCCCTCCCGATCAACCCAGGCAGTAAAATAACCAATATAAACCGGGACTTTTTTCTTCAAAGTATACCAGCTTTCTTTTCCTGAATGCATGGCTTTATCAATTTTAGCAGGTGTCCATTTCGGATCTGCTTTCAACAACTCTATAGCCAGTTCACGTGGTTTTGCTACACGAACACAACCGTGGCTAAAAGCCCTGCTTTCTCTTTCGAACAAACTTTTTGCAGGCGTATCATGCAAATAGATGTTACTGGAATTTGGAAATAAAAATTTGACCAGCCCCAGTGAATTATTCTTTCCCGGAAGTTGTCGGACTGCTCCGTTATTCCATTCCAGATTTTTCTTTGCCAGGTAGTTTTTATCTTTGTCCATTCCGGGTTTAATTTCACTTTTGATGATACTTGGCGGAACATTCCAATACGGACTAAAAACAATATTATTCATCATTCCGCTGAAGACAACTGTTTTAGTCATCGCTTTCCCTACAACCACAGGCGACACAAAAGCAATTTTACCATCTTCTATAATGTACAATTTAAATTCAGGAATATTAACTTCAATATATTTTTTGCCTTTTTCGAGTTCAGGATCAATCCATCGGCAACGCTCCATATTGGCAATTATGGTTTTAATCCTTTCAGAAACCGGAATATTCAAATCATTAATATGCTCTAATAAAATAGCATTCTTTGGTGCATAACCATGACGCAATTCATAGTTTTTAACCGCTTTCATCAAAACCGAATCACAAACAGCACTTTTATTATCTTTTTTAATGTCTCCTGTTACAAAAAGCCTTTCCCTGATTTGACCAATTATTGCAGAAGAATCTCCTAATTTTAGATCTTTATAATCTTCTCCAGCTTCAATGGTCTTCCAGCCTCCATTTTTTTCAATGTCTCTATATTGATGAAGCGCATCACGAAGTTTGTAATACTGACTGAACATTTTACTCTTTCTGTCATCACTTATCGTTGATTTTTCAAAAATAGAATCAGATAAAACCTGATAATTGAGTTTTTTTCGCGGAAGCAGCCATTCTAATGAAATCGAGGTTTTTTCGTCAAAACCTCTGTAAACTTTCTCTGCATAATAGAAATACAAATTGGTAATCATTAAATCTGTATTAATTTTTGAAAGTTTGTTGACCGTATTGTTCTCAAAGATGTGATTGATCTCCTTGTACGGGAAATTGGCTTTCAGACCTTCGTTTTCGAGACCTTTATATTTGTCATACAATGTATTTCCAAATTCCACCACCCCCTTATTGTCAAGCCATAATTGTGTAGATTGTCTTTTAAGGTATAAAGAAAAAACCTCATCCTGAAAATTTTTCAATTTGGGATACGTTTTGTAAAACCCGGCAATCGCCAGACTGTCAATCGAAAGTTTTAATTCCGGAATGACAACCTCGACTTTTTTTGGGCTTTCTTCTTTTTTATCACCTTTAGAATTACAGGAAACAACAATAAAAAGAAATATAATAACAGCAAAACGGTACCAAATTTTCATAATCAATTTTTGAATAAAATTAGAAAAGTTTTGGTAAAAACAAATTCATTACAAAAACAAACTTGAAGAAAAAAAAACTCCGGACACATGACACGTCCGGAGTTTTCCACCTTTATATAATCAACTTTATTTTAAATAACAGTTCCTTTTAAAGTAAGGATTTTTGGAGTCGTTTCGGCACTTGTTGTAACCGTAACAGTTTTTGTAAAAGCGCCTTTATTTGCTGCATTGTACGTTGCTGTTACCTTTGCAGATTTTCCGGGAAGAATTGGTTCTTTAGTATAATCTGTGGCCGTACATCCGCAGGAGCCTTGTACATTTGTAATTATGACAGCTGTTTTTCCCGTATTTTTAAATTCGTAAACAATCGCTTTTGGCGTTCCTTGTGGAATTTGACCTACATCAATTGTTTCCGCTTTCCACACAATTGCAGAAGCGTCAAGCTTAGTTTCTACTTTTGATGCAATTACTTTTAAAGGTGTAATCGCTGAAAAAGACATTAATCCTAAGGCTAAAGCCAGCATAGCTATCTTGATATTTTTCATCGTTATTATTTTTAAATGGTTTATAGTTAAATTTTATATTTCAAAAGTACTTTACCTTAAATCAATTTGCTGTTAAGCGGTTTCAAATGTTTGTTAATGACTTGTTAAGTGCTGTTTTTAATTCTAAATTTGATTAATATTACATTGCTAAAACCCTGTTTTCTTGAAAATAAACAAACTCAACAGCATCATTATTTTAGGATTAATTGCCATAATCGGCATATTGGTAGCACAATTGCTGTGGACAAAAGAAGCCTTTGCCCTGGAACAAAAAAAGCTGAGCCAAAAAACGCATATCGCTTTATTGGAGGTGGCAAAAAAATTATACGAAGGCACCAATCATGAACTGCCAGCGCAGAATCCGGTGCAAAAAATTGCCAATGATTATTATATTGTCAACATCGATAACGATTTTGAACCTGATATTCTGGAGTTTTATTTGAAAAATGAATTCAGAAAAATGAATATCACCACCGATTTTGAATATGCAATGTACAATTGCCAGAGCGATGAAATGATTTACGGAAATTATATTTCATTATCAGATAAAGGAAAAGCAAAACAATCGGTTTATTTTCCCAAACATAAAAACCTGATCTATTATTTTGCCGTTCGTTTCCCACACGAAACTACCTATTTGTTCAGTTCCATGCGGTTTTGGTTTGTACTGTCAATCGTTTTGATTTTTATTTTATTGATTTATGTCTATTCGATTCTAACACTTTTGCAACAAAAAAAATATTCGGAGTTGCAGCGTGATTTCATCAATAATATGACACATGAATTTAAAACACCTTTGTCTTCGATTTTAATTGCTTCAAAATATTTAATCGGACAGGATAAAATAAAAGAAGATAAAAAACTTCATACTTATACTGATATTATCATCAACCAAGGTCACAAATTAAACAATCACATTGAGCAAATTTTAACTATTGCCAAATCTGATTATACACCATTAGAATTAAAAAAAGAAACTATTTTTATTATCCCTGTAATTGAGGAAACAATTGAAAACATTCAGTTAAAATATCCGGAAGCTTCGATTAAAATCAAAACCGGTTATGAGAATTATCAAATAGAAACTGATGCTTTTCATTTTGCAAATCTGGTTTATAATTTACTGGACAATGGGGTAAAATACTGCAATGAAAAGCCTGAAATTACGATTCGTATTTTTACAGAAAACCAACTTTTAAAATTGGCTTTTGAAGACAACGGAATCGGAATTTCATCTAAAAATATTTCCTTTATTTTTGATAAATTTTACCGGATCCAAAACGAAAAAAGCAATGAAGTAAACGGTTTTGGATTAGGCCTGTATTATGTAAAAAATATTTGCAACCTGCAGCACTGGAAGATTTCGGCAACCCAAAATCCTGAAAAAGGTATCACTATAACTTTGTCAATACCATACCCAAATGAGTAATTTTAAAATTCTTTACACCGAAGACGATGAAACACTGGCTTTTTTAACCAAAGATAATCTGGAGCAAAACAACTATGAGGTACTTCATTGCCCTGATGGAAAATCAGGTTTGGAAAGCTTTAAAAATAATGATTTTGATATTTGTATTTTTGACATAATGATGCCTAAAATGGATGGCTTTGAATTGGCAACAGAAATTAGAAAACTCAATACTGATATTCCGATTATTTTTCTTTCGGCCAAAACTTTAAAAGAAGACCGGATTAAAGGATTGCGTTTAGGTGCCGACGATTATCTGGTAAAGCCCTTTAGTATTGAGGAATTGATCCTGAAAATTGAGGTTTTTCTAAAACGCTCACAGAAAAACAGCAAACCCCAAAAATCAATTTACGAAATAGGCAAATATCAGTTTGATGCCAAAAATTTTATTCTTTTTAATGATACAGAAAAGATTGGACTCACCCAACGTGAAGCCGAATTATTGAAATTGTTTCTGGAAAATAAAAATTCTGTCCTGAAAAGAGAGCAGATTTTAACCGCACTTTGGGGCACTGACGATTATTTTATGGGAAGAAGTTTAGATGTCTTTATTTCGCGTCTACGTAAAATCCTAGCAAATGAAAAAGGAATTTCGATAGAAAATTTACACGGAATCGGATTTCGATTTGTGATTGAATAGCTTACAAACATCGTTTTATCAATTCAGACAGATGAGGAATCTCTGCAATACTATTCCGTACAACAAGAAACTTCAACAAATCTTTATCAAGCTTCTTACAGAAATTCCTCATTCTTCGGAATAACAAACTACTCTTTAAGTCGAATAATTAAGTGTGAAAATTTCTTTAAAATTGATAATTTAAAATAACAATTCAATTAAAAACAAAGAATATTCTGTAAATATAATTTGAAAAAATCATTGTACTTTTAAATTCTAATTTATGTCAGATTATGAAACTGCATCATTTGCGAAACGCAACATTAGTCATTGAAACAGAAAAGCATGTTATTTTAATTGACCCCATGTTAGGGAAAAGGAAAACTATAGCTCCTTTTACTCTTTTTCGCTATAATCCAAAAAGAAATCCGCTTACTGCACTTCCAAAAAACAGCAGGGAAATTTTAAGTAAAGTCACACATTGTCTGATAACGCATTTGCATCCGGATCATCTGGACAAAGCCGCTGAAGTTTTTCTAAAAAGAAAATCAATTCCGGTAATCTGCAGCATAAAAGATGAAAAAAAGATTACACAGCGTGGTTTAACTGTCGTACAAACTTTGGATTACTGGCAGCCTCAAAATTTTCTGGACGGAAAAATCACGGGTATTCCTGCTGTACACGGATATGGCTTTATCGCCAAATTAATGGGAAATGTAATGGGCTTTTTTATTGAGTTACTTAACGAAAAAACAGTTTACATCAGCGCTGATACTATTTTCACAAAAGATACCGAAAAAGTCCTGACCGAATTCAAACCTGACATTGCAACTGTTGCCTGCGGTACAGCAAGATTAGATTTTGGGCAGCCTTTACTGATGAGAATGAATGACATTCTGAAATTTACTGCCCTGGCACCCGGAAAAGTTTTTGCCAATCATCTTGAAGCTCTAAATCATTGCCCGACGAAAAGGGAAGAGTTAAAAAAAGCTTTAGCCGAAAATAATCTCTTATCAAAAACTACTGTTCCTAATGATGGGGAATGTGTGGAGTATTGATCATAAAACTAGTAAACCAAATTCACGTAGTGTATTGACAGGTTTAGAATACCAAAACAATTCAAAATCTTCTAAAGAAGTCTCGAAATCAGTTTTTACTTCTTGAAAAGTGTAATTTTTAGTTTCTGAAACCGAAATTTTATTCAGAATTGAAATTAGCCAATTGCCTTCATCTTTACTCGTCTGAATAGTAAAACTTTCTTTTTTATCATGAAAAGTCAGCGACATCATTTCCCAGCTTTTTCCTTTTTTTGATTTTGTAAAGGTTTCTGCCAAAGGTTTTCCGCCTAACCAGACTACTTTTGCGTTTGGTTTGGTATTGAAATCGCTTTGTTCTTCTAAAGCATTAAAAATAAAATCAGGATGGATTTTTGTCTTCGGAATTTTAAAGTCAAACCAATCCTGCAATTCGTAATCAAAACAGATTCCGTGCATGAAATTGAAAAGTGATTTTTTTAATCCAAAACTAAATTTATCATGATTAATTCCTGTTGAATCGGTATAATCAATGTCGTTATTGGCAAAAGTTCCGATAATCTCTGTTTTTTTGGTCACGCCAAATTGCTCCGGATATAACCCAACGGGACTATGAGCCGTAAGCGCAAACTGGTGCCAAAATCCGGATTGCAAAACTCCGGCTTCAAACAACTGACGTACCATTTCCAGACTATCAACCGTTTCCTGAATCGTTTGTGTTGGATATCCGTACATTAAATAGGCATGCACCATGATTCCGGCTTCCGTAAAATTTCGGGTTACTTTGGCAACTTGTTCTACCGTTACTCCTTTATCAATCAGTTTCAGTAATCGGTCTGAAGCCACTTCCAAACCTCCTGAAACGGCAATACAGCCTGAAGCCTTCAATAATAAACATAAATCTTTTGAAAAGCTTTTTTCGAATCGAATGTTTGTCCACCACGTTACAGCCAGTTTTCTTTTTAAGATTTCAAGCGCCAAAGCACGCATCAAGGCTGGCGGAGCCGCTTCATCAACAAAATGAAAGCCATTCTGACCCGTTTGCAACATCATATCTTCCATTCGATCGCAAAGCAAATTGGCTGCAACCGGTTCGTAAACCTTTATATAATCTAACGAAATATCACAAAATGTACATTTTCCCCAATAACAGCCATGAGCCATAGTGAGTTTGTTCCAGCGTCCGTCGCTCCACATTCGGTGCATTGGATTTACGATTTCTATAACCGAAATGTATTTATCCAAAGGTAGATCTGAATAATCTGGTGTCCCAACCTGAGATTGTTTATAATCGTGTTTTAAAGAATTATTTTTATAGACCACTTCTCCATTTTCTAATAAAAATGTTCTTTTGTATGAATTGTAATCCGGATTTTCAATACTCGCAATCAATTCTTCAATTGGAACTTCGCCATCATCCAAAGTAATGAAATCGAAAAATTCAAAAACACGCTTATCTGACAGAGATCTTAATTCGGTATTTGGGAAACCGCCTCCCATCGAAATTTTAATTTCAGGATGGTTTTGTTTTACCCATTGCGCGCATCGAAACGCGCTGTATAAATTCCCCGGAAAAGGAACAGAAATTAAAAAAAATGTCGGTTTTACAGCTTCAATTTTAGCTTTTAAAAGTAAAATTAAAATCGAATCAATATAAGTCGGTTCTTTTTGTAAAGCTTCGTATAATTCATCAAAAGAATTGGCGCTTCTTCCTAACCGCTCTGCATATCGGCTAAAGCCAAAATTTTCATCCACACATTCCACGATAAAATCCGAAATATCTTCGAGATACAAAGTCGCCAGGTGTTTCGCTTTATCCTGAGTTCCCATAGTTCCAAAAGCCCAATCGAGTTCTTCCAGCTGTGCAAAACGAGAGGCCTCGGGAAGAAAATCTTCCTGACAAATTTGTAACGCCAATGTTGGATTTTTTCCTTGTAAAAACTGAATAACAGCATCTATGGTTTTGATGTATTCGTCCTGTAAAGCAAAAATGCGTTTAGAATTATCTGAAACTTCTTGATTAGAAACTTCAAACCTGAAACTTGAAACTTCAAACAAATCAATTAGCCCTTTTTTCGAAAACAGTTCTAAAATCACATCAATACCCAAATCTGCCTGAACAGATTCTATATTTTTCGTATTCAGGAAACCTTTTATATAAGCGGTTGCCGGATACGGTGTATTCAGTTGGGTAAAGGGTGGTGTGATTAGAAAGAGTTTGGTTTTCAAAAGGAATTATTTTTCTGCAAAAATACGGGATATTTATTTTGTTTTCAGGAAAAGATTCAACAGCTTGTTTTGGTTTTATTTTGTAGATATTTAATTACATTTGCGACGATTCAAATTATCGGGATGAAACATACGCTACTTTTATTTTTCTTTATAAGCACTTTTACATTATTTTCTCAAAACAAAAATCAGTCTATTGGATTTAAAGAAAATAAAGGTCAGATTATTGATCAAAAAGGAAAACCAAATACTGCCGTAAAATATTTATTGAACTCTAACGGATTAAATGTTCAGTTAAAGAAAAACGGATTTTCTTATGACATTTATGAAGTAAAAAAGATTCCTGTTTCTCCTTCAAAAACATCGAAAACACTTCCATATCAGATTCCGGAAAAAGATAAAGACAAAGAACCTGAATATAGTCTGGAATATAAATTTCACAGAGTTGACATTGACTTTGTTAATTCAAATTCTAAAGTTGCGTTAATTACAGATCAGGAATCAAAAGATTTTGACAACTACTATAATGTTCCAAACAAACCGGAGGGGATTGTTGGCGTTCATCAATACAAACAGATAACTTACAAAAATATTTATCCAAATATTGATATTGTTTTTACAGTTCCTGACGATCCTCAAAAAACAGTTGAATATAATTTTGTAATTCATCCAAAAGGAAAAATTTCAGATATTCAATTAAAATTTAATGGTACCGAAACGGCTTTGGTTGATAATAAAATCCAGATGAATGTTTGTTTTGGAAAAATGGAAGAAATACTTCCTGCAAGCTGGATTGAAGATGGGACTTGTAAAAAAGAAGTTCCGATCCGGTATAGGAAAATTAAAAAAGGTGTTTATGGGTTTAATAGTCCAGAAACAGCTTCTGATAAAACTATAATAATTGATCCAGTACCCGTTCGTCTTTGGGGAACTTATTATGGAGGGGGAAAACATGATTTCGCTAACTATGTTTTTTATAAAGACAATTGTGTTTACTTAACCGGGGACACATACAGCTCCACTAATATTGCTACAACAGGAAATACTATTAATCATCAAAATGAATACGAACTTGACAGTTATATTGTCAAATTTAATAAAGATGGTATACGATTATGGGGTACTTATTTTGGAGGAGACAAGCAAGAACATGTTTATCAGATTAAAGTTTCTGATAATCAAAATGTATATGTAGTGGGTGAAACGGGAAGTGATAATAACATTTCTACTTCTGGAAGTTATCAACCAGATATGGGGCCACTTCCACAACAACGAGGCTCATTCTATCTCGGTTATTTTATAAAATTCGACTCTAATGGACAACGTAAATGGGGAACCTACTATTGGGGAACTGTTAATAGTTTAACTATTGATTCTTCTGAAAAAATATACATTTCCGGTGTGACTTCTGCACATGATAAAATTGCAACTCCAGGTTCATATCAACCTAATTTTGATGTTTCAGGTTATGTCCCAGATTATGGAGACAAATCAGATGGGTTCATTGCGAAATTTGATTCGGAAGGAAATAGAAATTGGGCAACCTATTATGGAGGCTCAGGAAATGATTGGATACAAGACTGTAAGATAGATTCAAATGGATTTATTTATTTTTTAGGAACGACAGAAAGTATGAATAATATTTCTTCCATTAATTTAACAGATTTACCAACCTACGCAAATGCTAGTAGTTTTTTAGTGAAATTTGACTCTAATGGTAATAGAATTTGGGGAACATATTTTGGAGGAGAAAAGCCTGATTATTCATTTAATTTGGGAATTGATTCCAATAACAATCTCTATACCTTTGGTTGGACGCAAAGCCTCACGAACATTTCTACTGTTGGAGCTTATCAAGAAATGTATGATAATCATTCCTTTTGGGCAACTCAAAATAATGGTTTTATCTTTAAGTTTGACTCTAATGGGAATAAAATTTGGGGAACTTACTTTTTTCCTCAAACTTTAGGGGGCTCAGTGTCTAAAAACGGTGATATTTATTTTGCCGGTACAACCTCAGCTGTTGATACTTCGATATCAACTCCCAATGCTTTTATGGAAAATTACAGCTTAGATAATCAGGCGTATTTAGTAAAATTTGATACAAATGGAAAAAGAAAATGGGGAACATATCATCAAGGAATTGCATTTGTAACTGAAACAGATAATAATGGCAATGTATATTTAGCAGGCCTGGGAGGTAATGAAAACAACATTGCAACACCTGGTACACATCAACCATATCCTTATGATATTTCAAAACCTTCATATGATGCTTTTTTAGTAAAATTTAAAGATTGTGAATCAAGTGCTTTAACATCAAGTAACTCTCCGGTCTGCATCGGTAAAACTTTAGAGCTTAAAGCTTCGGGAGGAACAAACTATTCCTGGACTGGGCCAAACGGTTTTACATCCACAGATCAAAACCCAACAATTCCAAATACAACAACAGCTAATAGCGGAGAATATAGCTGTTTAATTACAGGAACGGGCGGTTGTGATGATACTAAAAAAATTATTGTAGTTATTGGTGATGTCCAACCTCCATTTCCTAACATTGCAACTCTTCCTACAATAACAGGCGATTGTCATACTACTATAAATACTATTCCAACTGCTACAGATGCCTGTTCAGGAATAATTATTGGAATAACTACAGATCCTTTATCGTATACAATACCCGGCAATTATACTATTGTTTGGAATTACAATGATGCCAACGGGAATGTTTCACTTCAAAATCAAACTGTTACTATTACAAACCAACCTCTTCCAGTTGCTAATAGTCCACAAACTTTCTGTATGCTAAAAAATGCTACCTTAGCTGATATCGCAATTACAGGGCAAAACATCAAATGGTACAATAATTTAACTACAGGAATATTTTTACCACAAACAACTACATTGCAAAATGGACTGATCTATTATGCTTCTCAAACTATTAATGGTTGTGAAAGCGCAAGGACTCCGGTTACAATAAATATTCAAAATACTCTTCTGCCAACAGGAAATTCAAATCAGTCTTTTTGCACAGCACAAAATCCAACAATTGCAGATATTCAAATTACTGGACAGAATATAAAATGGTATGATGCAGTAAGTAACGGATCTTTATTAGCAGAAACCACAAATCTTGTTAACGGACGAACTTATTATGCTTCGCAAACAGAAAATAATTGTGAAGGTCAAAGATTAGGAATTACTGTTTCAATTGTAAACACACCTCCTGCTCCAACTGGAAATGGGACTCAATCATTTTGTAAAAACGAAAATGCCACTTTAAGCAGCATTCAAATTTCTGGACAAGATATAAAATGGTACAAC
This sequence comes from Flavobacterium cheongpyeongense, assembly GCF_003202435.1. Taxonomy (GTDB): domain Bacteria; phylum Bacteroidota; class Bacteroidia; order Flavobacteriales; family Flavobacteriaceae; genus Flavobacterium; species Flavobacterium cheongpyeongense. The sequence continues at coordinate 152,656 of NZ_QJHK01000001.1, read as the reverse complement.
ACAAATTTCTCTGCTGCTAGTTTACCAAATTCAACTTTACTGGAAAACAACAGAACTTATTACGCTTCGCAAACTGTAGGATGCGAAAGTGACAGAACAGCTGTTTTAGTTAAAGTTTACGATACATCATTACCAACGGGAAATCGTAACCAACAATTTTGTATCGATCAAAATGCAACCATCGCTAATCTTGACGTTACAGGAACATCTCTAAAATGGTACGATTCTGCATCGAATGGAAATATTTTATCGCCAACAACTTTGCTTCAAAACAGTCTATATTACGTTACCCAAACATTAAACGACTGTGAAAGCGAAAGATTAACTGTGAATGTAAAAATTCAGGATACACAAAGTCCCATTGCTGATTCGCCACAAACATTCTGCATCCAAAAAAAAGCAAAAATTAGTAATATTGATATAGAGGGACAAAATATACAATGGTTTGAAAGTATTTCGTCTTCTGTTTCTTTATCTGAATCAACTTTACTCGAAAACGGAATTACCTATTATGCTTCCCAAACCGTAAATAATTGCGAAAGCGAAAGAATACCTGTTTTAATAAATATTCTTGGAGCTACAACAGCTGACTGTATCAATTTTATAAAGGAACTTCCCTACCCTAAATTTTTCACTCCAAACAACGATTATCAAAATGATACCTGGACAATTGATTTTGCTTATTTAAAACCCAATACAGGAATCCGGATTTTTGACAGATATGGCAAATTCCTGAAAGAAATAAGACCAAACAGCGAATGGGACGGAACTTATACAGGGCAGGATATGCCCGCTTCTGACTACTGGTTTACGGTTACAAGATTAAATGGAACAGAATACAGAGGCCATTTCAGCCTTAAACGATAAAAATAGAAAGCAAAAAAGGATGTCAGTTGACATCCTTTTTTATTTACTTATTCTTCTTTTTCTTTTTGGCTGACTTCTCTTTTTTCGAATCTCCGTTCAATTTTTTATTCAGCCTTTTTTCAGATTCTTCAATTGTATAATCATAACATGCATTGATTGTGGTAAGTTTTGCTTTTTTAATCACTTTCAAGGCTTTCTTAAATTCCTGCTGACGTTCTAAAAGCATTACTCTCTTCAAAAGAATCTCCGTTTTATTGATTCCTTTAACTGTCAATGCAAAATCAATCAGTTTCATTGCTTCTTCGTAATCTTCATTCAAAATTAAAGTATGAAGGTAAAAAGGATACACCTCTAAAGCATGGATATTAATTGAAAGTGCTTTTTGAAAATATTCTTTGGCTTCTTCATATTTTAACAACTGATCTGAAAAAACCTGACCGTATAAACACAAGGCCATGGTATTTTTATCATCGTAAGACAAAGCATAATCCAATGATTCGATGGTTTCTTCCAGTGAATACGGATAATTGTCTAATGCCTGAAAAAGATATTTATCTACTGTTTTCATAATTTTTTCTATTCGGAATGCAAAGATTTTATCCTTATTCGCGGTCTAGATAATCTTCCCGTTTTAATCTTTGCCGTTCCTGTTTGTAATTTTTTACTTGTTTTTGTTTCTTAAAATCGGATCCTTCAAAAATCCGAATCGGATTCCCACGCTGAATCTGCAATTGGTTCATCCACTGTGCCTGAAATTCGGCTTTGCATTGTTTTACAGTTTCGTCCTTAAACTTCTGAAGCAATCTTTCGGTTGCCAGTTTTTTATTCTGGTGCTGAGATCGAGAATCCATAGCCACTACGCTAATTCCTGTTGGAATATGAGTCGCCCGTACTGCCGAACTTACTTTGTTTACATGTTGTCCGCCGGCACCGGAACTGCGCATCGCCTGATACTGAATATCTTTTTCATCAATTTCAGTAGTTGCCGTTTTATCAACTTCAAAAATTCCGATAAACCAGTTTTTACGTTTATGAAATTTTCTAAACTGACTCTGCCCAATCCACTGAATGGTTCCTTTCCATGAATTAACAAACGCATTCAGATTATCACTTTCGAGTAAAATTGTTGCCGTTTCTACCGTTCCGTTTTCGATGCCTTTTTCCCGCTGAAGCAAGGTTGTTTTAATTTTATTCTCATTTGCTTCTTCCAGAAAAGTTTTCAGCACTTGGGCTACAACCCAACTGCATTCAGCCGGACCGCGACCTGAAGTTATTTGAATTATTTTTTCCATAATCTCTATTTTTTTTAGCGATCCATTCTAACGATTTTTGGTGTAAATGTTCCTAACACATCCACCAGTTCTGTTTGGTTTGCCATTACTTTATTAATGTCTTTGTAAGCCATAGGAGCCTCATCAATATTACCTCCAATCAAAGTCACATCATTTGCTTTGAGCACTTTTTTAATTTCGCTTTGCGTAAAAGTTTCTTTGCATTTTTTTCTCGAAAACAATCTTCCTGCACCATGAGATGCCGAATTTAAACTCGCTACATTTCCTTTTCCCTGAACTATAAATCCGGGTGCTGCCATCGAACCGGGAATAATTCCCAATTCACCTTTATTTGCCGGAGTTGCTCCTTTACGATGCACAATAACCTCTTTGCCGTTTACGATTTCCTTCCATGCAAAATTGTGATGGTTTTCAATGGTTACCACAACCCTTTTACCAATCGCTTTTGCAATTCGACGGTGAATATTATCATGACAGGCCTTGGCATAATCACCGGCTAAATTCATAGCCAGCCAGTATTCCTGACCGTCGTGTGTATTTAGATCCAACCATGCCAGATGCTGTACATTTTTAGGTAGTGGACATTGTTTGGTTGCCAGATACGTATAATGTTTTGCTATATTAGCACCCAAACCTCTTGAACCACTATGCGAAAGAACCGCAAAATAGTCTCCAACTCCAATCTTCCATTCGTTGAGCGGATCGGTGATTTTTGCAATTCCAAATTCTACAAAATGATTTCCTCCTCCCGAGGTTCCCAGTTGTTTGTAAGCTTTGCTTAAAAGGTTTTTTAAAAGCGGAATATCCTGAAATTCACTTCGGCTAAACACTTCATGATCTGTGCGAATGGTGTGGGTTTCATACATTCCAAATTTGGTATTGTCTTTCAAAATTGCCTCTAGCTGATGTTCTTTGCCTTTAAAGAAAGAAGCCGGAATATCAAAAATTGACAAACTCATTCGACAGCCGATGTCAACTCCAACACCATACGGAATTACGGCATTATCTGTTGCCAAAACTCCGCCAATTGGTAATCCGTAACCGGAATGCGCATCGGGCATTAAAGCTCCAGCCACTGAAATTGGCAATTTTAAGGCATCATACAATTGATATTTCGCCTGCTCATCAATTTCATTTTCTCCAAAAATAGAAAAAGGCGCTCTCGTATTATTAAGCTGATGCATTCTCACCTGTACCGGATTCACTAATCCTTCAGCAACTTTTCCCCAGGTTCCGTGTCCGGTAAATTTTTCCGGAAACAGTAAAACTTCTTTGGCTTCGGTTAATATGCTCTCTTTTTTTTCTCGTTTTCTGTATCGGTTGATTTGCCCTAAAGCAATATTGATACTATTATTTTTTGGAAAGCCTATTTTAATCAGGTCTTTTCCGGATAATTTATTTCCCATTTGATTTTTATTATTAAAATTTCCAAAATCAATATTGACTGTTTCTTTTTTACAAAATGAAATGCTTTACATCAAACAATTATGATATAAAAATATGTGCAAAACATGATGCAAAATCAGAGCAATAGATTTTGATAAACATTTTATCTGAAACAGATAAATTCAGTTCTTAGTAATCGGGAATTTTTGAAGTGTCTAGAATAAAAAAAGCCCGAAAGTTATTTTCCTTCGGGCTTGTTCATATCTTAAAATGATTTGCTATGATTGAGAAAAGCCACGAAGATACATGCCAACAGAATCTGATCCTGATGCGATGTTTTGAGAGGTAAGGTTTAATACAAACATTGTCTTCGTTTATTAATAGTTAATTATTTATTTTCTGATGCAAATTTTGTGAATTATTTTTTTAATAAACAAATTAAATCATAAAATTTTCTTAAAAAAATTTTCGATAAATTAAAAATCAAACACTTACATATTTGAAACAAATTCCATAAAGCATAAAAAATCAAGGTTTTTTTAAGATTATTCCAAAAAAAAGGTAACGAATAACTCGTTACCTCGGTATAGTTAGTTTCAGAAATATTAAAACTGATGTACTTTTTTAGAAATCACTAAAAAGGAAACTAACGAAATAATAGCTGCAATAATCAGGTAAAAACCAACATAATTCAAACCATACGTACTTGCCAGCCAGATCGCAATCATGGGCGCAAATGCAGCTCCTAAAATTCCGGCCAGATTAAAGGTTAAAGATGCACCTGAATAACGAACAGTGGTAGGAAATAACTCTGATAAAAATGTTCCCAGAGGCCCATAAGTAAAGCCCATGAGAGACATTCCGATACAAACAAAAGCCGTTACTAAAAACGGACTTCCGGAATTAAGGAATAACGAAAAGAAAAATCCAAAAGCAGCAATAGCAATTGTAGTGAAAATTAATATTTTACGACGGCCAATTTTATCGGCAACCAAAGCTGAAATGGGAATAAAAAGAGCGAAAAACAATACCGAAAACAATTGGATCAATAAAGCATCTCTTTTGACATAACCTAAATCAGAAGTGACCCAGCTGAGGGTAAATACAGTCATAAGATAAAACACCAAAAATGTTGTAACTGCTGCAAGTGTACCAAAAATCAATTGATTTTTATAGGATTTAACCAATGTTAAAAACGGAACTTTTACTTCTTCGGCTTCTTTTTTAGAATTTTCAAATGATGGCGTCTCAGTAATTTTTGTTCTGATATAAAAACCTACTATTACCAAAAGTGAACTCGCAATAAAAGGAATTCTCCAGCCATAATTCATAAAATCTTCATTACTCATAGAGTCTGTCAACAATAAAAAAGTTCCTCCTGACAGCAGCAATCCGATTGGAGCTCCCAATTGCGGAAACATTCCATACCAGGCACGTTTATGTGGTGGGGCATTTTCAATCGCCAGTAAAACGGCTCCTCCCCACTCTCCTCCTAAACCAACACCTTGCCCGAATCGGCAAAGCATCAATAATAACGGAGCTGCAACACCAATACTCGCATAACCAGGTAAAAATCCTATTGTAACGGTAGAAATTCCCATAGTTAATAACGCGGCAACTAAAGTAAATTTTCGACCGATTTTATCTCCATAATGCCCAAAAAAAGCAGAACCCAACGGACGTGATAAAAAGGCAATTGAAAAAGTGGCCAATGATTCTAAAGTTGCCATGGTAGCATCTGAACCGGGAAAAAATAATTGAGGAAAAACCAATACGGCTGCATTGGCATAAATATAAAAATCAAAAAATTCAATTGTGGTGCCAATAAGGCTTCCAAACAGAACATGCTTTAAGGAGTTCTTTTGATTTGGGTTATTTTTCATACAGCTGTGATATAACTTTTTTACCTGCAAAAATAAAGTTTCATTATCAATAATTCAGTTTTAGAAAAATTAGTTTCATAACACTCACGTTTTTTAACAAATTTTATAAATTTTCAATGTTACACAACTTCTCAAAAACTAAAAACCTGATTACAAAGTTTTTAAACCAAAAATCAAAAATCAAATCATAAGCAATCGTTAAAACCATTTTTAACTGCATATTTTCATTAAATTTACAGCTGTCAAAAATAAATTCAAAATTATGCCAACCGACTGTATCAGCTATCAAAACTCAGGGTATTTCTCTAAATTGATGCAAGACTATTTAGATCAGAAACCAGAATTAAAACCGCTGTACAATCATTTTCCAACACTTGAAAATTTCGAAAAACAAATCGTCGAAAAGCAATCAAATTTTGATAATGCAAACCGTGTTCTGCTAGTGAATACGCTAAAAAAGCAATATAAAAATATCGAAATCTCAGATTCGACTAAACAAAATATTGAACTTTTAGCGCTCGAAAATACATTTACAATTACCACAGGACATCAGCTAAATTTATTCAGCGGTCCTTTGTATTTTTTATATAAAATCATCTCGACAATTAACCTTACCAAAGAATTAAAGTCGAAATACCCATCGAATAATTTTATTCCGATTTACTGGATGGCAACTGAAGATCATGACTTTGAAGAGATCAATTATTTCAATTTCAAAGGAAAAAAATTCCGTTGGAACAAAGAAAGTACAGGGCCTGTTGGGAGACTTTCAACTGAAGGTTTAACCGAATTCCTTGAAATTTATGCCCTCGAATTGGGATCAAGTACCAACGCAAAGACGCTAAAAAAGCTCTTTGAAGATACTTATTTAAAACACGACAATCTTGCTGATGCAACCCGTTTTTTAGCCAATAGTTTATTTGCTTCACAAGGCTTGGTTATCATTGATGCAGATGATGCCGACTTAAAACGTGCTTTTATTCCGTATGCAAAAGAGGAACTGGTACAACAAACCTCGTTTAAAAAGGTTCAGAAAACAATAGAAAAACTGGCAGATTATACCGTTCAGGTAAATCCACGTGAGATTAATTTGTTTTATATTGAAGACAACTTACGCGAAAGAATCATTTTAGAAAACGATAAATACTTCGTTAACAATACAAAAACATCATTTTCTGAAGAAGAAATTTTATCTGAACTAGAAGAAAATCCAGAAAAGTTTAGTCCTAATGTCATCATGCGACCGTTGTATCAGGAAATTATTTTACCCAATTTATGCTATATTGGCGGAGGCGGGGAAATTGCATACTGGCTGGAATTGAAGTCGTTTTTTGATGCCGTTGACATTACCTTTCCGATGGTGTTAGTCCGTAATTCGGTGCTTTTAGCAACAGAAAAGCAGGTCAAAAAAGCAGAACAGTTACATTTAAACTGGAAAGACCTATTTACAAAACAAGAAGTTTTATTAAACGCTGTAACACACAAAATATCAGCTTTCCCAATTGATTTATCTGCCCAAAAAGAAATTCTGAAAACCCAGTTTCGATATCTTTATGAATTGGCTGAACAAACCGATAAATCTTTTTCGGGTGCAGTAAAAGCACAGGAGGTTAAACAGATGAGAGGCTTGGAAAATCTGGAAAAACGTTTGTTAAAAGCTCAAAAAAGAAAATTGCACGATCAATTAGAAAGAGTTACTGATTTGCAGTGTGAATTGTTCCCAAATAACAGTTTGCAGGAACGTCAGGCAAATTTTTCTGAATTTTATTTAGAAAAAGGAGAGCAATTAATTCCATTATTAACTCAAAAACTAAAACCTTTAGAGACTATTTTTTCAATTATCACCCTATAATCACATACAAAATACTGAAATAATTCAGGATAAAACAATCACTCTGTTCTAAATTATTTTTTCAAACCAAATAGCGGTTTATTTTGTGGATATTCTACAGAAATAAATTAATATTTAAAGTTTAAAATACATTTGCAATTTATAGATACGCAAAAATGTAGAGACAATAGTAGAGGCATACAGCAGTGCGTCTTTTTTTATACTAAATTTTATTATTCAAAACACCATTCAAACCTATTTTAATTATGAATTTATTAAAATCAATTCACAAAAAAGTTCTATTTTTGCACCAAATTTAAAAAACACAAAAAATGGCTACAAATAGAACTTTTACAATGATTAAACCGGATGCTGTTGCAAACGGACACATTGGGAATATCCTTGCAATGATTACAAATGGCGGTTTCAAAATCGTTTCTTTAAAATTAACGCAATTAACTGTTGCTGATGCAAAAGCATTTTATGCAGTCCATGCAGAAAGACCTTTTTACGGAGAATTAGTTGAATTCATGTCACGGGGACCAATTGTTGCTGCTATTTTAGAAAAAGACAACGCTGTAGAAGATTTCAGAACTTTAATTGGAGCTACAAATCCTGCTGAAGCTGCAGAAGGAACTATCCGTAAAGCATACGCAACTTCTATCGGAGAAAATGCTGTTCACGGATCTGATAGCGACGAAAATGCTGCGATCGAAAGCGCATTCCATTTTTCAGGAAGAGAGCAGTTTTAGTACTCAGAGTTCAGCTTTTAGCTGTCAGGAATTTACTTAGCAATAATAAAAATGCCGATTCAAAATTTGAATCGGCATTTTTTACAAACAAAATACTGATACTGAATACTATATTCCTATCTCAAAACCACATCCTTCACCACATCACGACCTAATTCTTCATTAATCATTTTAACGATTTTAGATTTTCCGTGACTTAATTCCTCTCTTAAAACCGCAGATCCCAGTTCAACATAAAGTGTACTCCCTTTCAGGATCACATTCTTAGTATAGGTATTAACTCCGCTTCCCATCAATTCCTTCCACGCATCGCGTACATCAATCTGATCCATTCCTGACTGTAACTTATTTACCTCAATAATCTGTTGCAAAACAGCCCCAATCGTACTTTCGTTATTTAGTCTTTTTGCCATCGTTTAATAAATTTACTGGTCCTGATTTTTTATAATGATATTCTTTATTCTGATTGTTTTTTACCACAAAAGTTGCATCCGAAATCGAAATCAATTCCTCACTCCACTTTGCATAATTCGTTTTATAGTCCAGAAAAGTGCCTTTGTCTGTAAACCGAACTGTAACATTTTCAAACGTATTAGTCGTTAGGAAAGTCCCGTCAAGCTGGGCCATAACTTTAGTTCGGGTTCCTTTTTTACCTTTAATTTTAAAGAAATCAAAATTCTCATTCATTCCGTATATTTTCTCATCACCTTTATCAAAAACCACTTTTTCAATTTCCCAATAACCGTTGAGTTTTGCAATATCTTCAGGTTTTATTTCCTCTTTGCAGCCTACAAACAAAAGCAATAGAACCAAAATCATAAAAGTATTTTTCATATCATGTTATTTACAAGAAGCAATTCCTGCTGTACGCTATATCTTTTACCTGCTGACAGCAGCAGGTAAAAGGATGTCGCTTCCATCAGGGCTAGGGCTCCGGTTTTCAAAAGCAATTTATCGAACTACAAAGATAACCTTATAAGCTGAAAAAGAAATTAAAATCAGCAAAACCCATTAAACTATTTTGCTTATTTTTGGTCAAACCACGAAACCAAAAAAAATAAAACCATGACCAAAACATTTTTTAAAATCCTGATCCTGCTATTCTTTGTAAGTTGCAGTAAAGACGACAACACTTCGGATACCACCCCAACACAAACTATGTACTTTCCTCCCGCAAGCGGAACCACTTGGGAAACAACATCAATTTCAGACCTAAAATGGAACCAAAATGCGGTACAGCCACTTTTGGATTACCTGGAACTTAAACACTCAAAATCATTTATAGTTTTAGTAAATGGAAGAATCGTTTTAGAAAATTACTTCAACGGTCATTCAGCAACGACAAATTGGTATTGGGCAAGTGCCGGAAAAACATTGACCTCAACAGTCACAGGAATTGCACAACAAGAAGGTCTTATTAACATCAATAATAAGGTTTCGGACTATATCGGTCAGGGCTGGACAAGCGAAACGATTGCTCAGGAAAACCTAATTACCTGCAAAAATTTACTAAACATGACATCAGGACTAGATGAGAGCACAGACGCTGTTGATCCTGCCAGTCTAAATTACAAAGCCAATGCAGGAACACGCTGGGCATATCACAATGTATATGTAAAGTTACAGGATGTAGTTGCACAGGCAAGTAAACAAACCTGGCAAAATTATTTCAACGCCAAATTAAGGGATAAAATTGGAATGAATGGTACTTGGGTACAAATTGATAATAATAGCGTTTATGCAAGTACATCAAGAAGCATGGCCCGCTTTGGACTTTTGATGCTCAATAAAGGTAAATGGGACAACACTACTATTTTAAACGAAGCCTTTTTTAATGAAGCAACAACTACATCACAAAATATCAATTTGGGATACGGTTATTTATGGTGGCTTAACGGAAAAGCCAGTTATCATTTACCGCAATCTCAACTACAATTTAATGGAAGTTTAATTCCTACCGGTCCAAACGACATGTTTATGGCTTTAGGCAAAAATGACCAAAAAATATACGTGATTCCAAGCAAAAAAATGGTAGTCATTAGAATGGGAGATGTTGCAAATCCTGAAAATCCAACTTTTGCCTTATCCGGTTTTGATGAAGAATTATGGACAAAAATTAGTGCTTTATACCAATAAGTTAAAACACTTAATTTATAAAATCAATAGTTTTTAGATCAATTGCCAGCCTTTACTTTTCAAAAAGCTTTTGCATTCCCTGCAGAAGCTTTTTTCCTGATCTAAAGGATTACGACCCTCAGCATCCCGCATCAGACAAGTTTTAACCTTACAATGAGGCAATCCAGCTGTATGACCTAATTCATGCAGAATTAATTTATAAAACTGTTGATTTTTATTTTTGACTGACAATCTAAAATCTGAAACAACACAGGCTCTTCCCGGTCTATACCCCAAGCCCATTACACCCCAATCTTTAATACCGCTTTTAGTTGTACTGATATCAAAATGTGACAATCCAACAATTACTGAATCTTTACCGATACTCTTTTTAAGGTTTTTAATAATACTGTCGGCACGATATCTGTTTCTGGGGTCATAAAAGGAATTTGATGGAAAAGAAATATTTTGTCTTAGAACCACATTAGAGTTAATCGTCTTAATTTGCTTAAAAACTTTTTCAGCCTGATTTAATTTAAAATTACCTAAAGGCTGAACAACAATTACCTTTTGTTGTTCTGTCTGAAATCCTTTTGCATCTTTTTCATCTTTCTTGTTTGTGCAGGAAAGATGAATAAAGAGCAAGAGGATACTATAATATTTCATGAAATTAAACAGAAAAGACAGACAATAACAACACTATCGCTTTGTGCGGATTCTTTTTAACATTCCTGCAAAAAAGAAGGCAAGACCTAAAACCAATAAAATATAGTAAAAAGACAAACTTTTATCCTTTAATACATTTGCTAAAACAAAACTTAGAACGCTTGCAAAATAAAACGCAACAGGAGATATATTTTTAAAAGAATAAAAACCCATTTTATTGTAAAAAATTTATTTAAAGAAACTATCTACGAATTCATATTTATTGAAGACCTGTAAATCTTCAATTCCTTCGCCTACACCAATATATTTTACAGGAATCTGAAACTGATCTGAAATACCAATTACAACCCCGCCTTTTGCAGTTCCGTCTAATTTTGTAACAGCCAGAGAAGTTACTTCTGTCGCTGCCGTAAATTGTTTAGCCTGTTCAAAAGCATTTTGCCCCGTAGAACCATCTAAGACCAAAAGTACATCATGAGGCGCATCAGCAACTACTTTCTGCATGACACGTTTTACTTTTGAAAGTTCATTCATTAAGTTGATTTTGTTGTGCAAACGTCCAGCAGTATCAATTATAACCACATCTGCATTTTGAGCTACGGCTGACTGCAAAGTATCAAAAGCTACAGAAGCAGGGTCACTTCCCATATTCTGCCTTACTATTGGAACATCAACACGATCAGCCCAAATTTGCAATTGATCAATAGCAGCAGCACGAAACGTATCGGCTGCTCCCAAGACTACTTTATAACCAGCCTTTTTAAACTGATAAGCCAGTTTACCAATAGTAGTAGTTTTGCCTACACCATTCACACCAACTACCATTAAAACATAAGGCTTTTTATCTTTTGGGATTTCAAATTCGGTTGCTTCACCCCTGTTTGTTTCAGATAATAAGGCCCCTATTTCATCACGAAGAATTTGGTTTAACTCGTCTGTTCCTAAATACTTATCTTCAGCGACACGTTTTTCAATTCTTTCAATAATTTTCAAAGTGGTATTTACACCAACATCAGAGGCTACCAAAATTTCTTCCAGATTATCTAAAACATCATCATCGACTTTAGATTTTCCTGCTACAGCTTTGCTTAGCTTGGAGAAAAAAGTTGTTTTTGTTTTTTCAAGACCTTTGTCTAAAGTCTCTTTTTTCTCGGCTGAGAATAATTTTTTAAAAAAACTCATTTTTTTTGTAGGTTTTTAGAATTGTTGGGACTTCAGTATTTTTTTTTAAAATCTGAAAGCCAAATATTTAAAGAAAGCCAATTGTTTTTATTTAGCCCCGACAGAAACGCATCCTTTGTCTGCCTTCTTTAGGCGGGAAAACATATAAAAAAACGGACTAATGTCAGGCTTCTCTAAATTTAAGACAAATATAAAAATAAAAAAGCTACTTTCGGAGTGAAAGTAGCTTTTCTATATACTGTGATTGTAATTATTTCTTTTTCAAGAAAGTATCAACTTCTTCAGGAGCCATAATAGATTCTACGAATGTATATGCACCAGTTTTTGGAGATCTTACCATTTTGATGGCTTTTGATAATCTCTTAGAAGCTGTTTGTAACGATGCTACGGTTTTCTTTGCCATGATTCAAATGTTATTGAAATTAATAAAAAAACAAAGACTGGATTTGAAATTTTATTAAACCTCTAATTATTACTTAATTTCTTTGTGAACTGTTACTCTTTTCAGGATTGGATTAAATTTTTTAATCTCTAATCTGTCTGGAGTGTTTTTTTTGTTCTTTGTTGTAATGTATCTTGAAGTTCCTGCAACACCAGAAGTCTTGTGCTCAGTACATTCTAAAATTACCTGGATTCTATTACCTTTCTTTGCCATCTTGCTATATATTTATTTAGGAAAAGATTATTTTATAAATCCTTCTGACTGCGCTTTTTTCAAAACAGCAGAAATTCCATTTTTATTAATTGTTTTTATCGTAGATGCTGCTACTCTAAGAGTAATCCATCTATCTTCTTCTGGAAGATAAAAACGCTTTTTAACTAAGTTTACAGAAAACTTTCTCTTAGTTTTGTTCATAGCGTGAGAAACGTTATTTCCTACCATCGCTCTTTTACCTGTAAGGTCACAAACTCTTGACATTATACTTATCTTTTATCGTTATTCAAAATCAGGGTGCAAAGAAAAGAAAAATAAACCATTGTAGCAAAAATTTATTACACAATTTTTAAAATTTCTTTTTGTAATATTTCCAGACTCTTAATACTAGCCCTATCAATCACTTTTTCACGAGGTTGTCCAAAGTTAAATTCTTCCACAATTACACCATTTGGGGTAGCTAAAGCAATAAAAACTGTTCCAATTTCAGCATCAGAATCGCCTTTTGAAGGCCCGGCATTGCCTGTTGTTGCGATCGCATAGTCGGTTTTTAGTAAGTTTTTTACATTTAAAGCCATAGCCTGGGCGACTTCTGCACTAACGACAGAATATTGTTCTATTAAATCCTGCTGAATACCCAGAACATTCACTTTGGTTTCGGTTGCATACGAAACAACACTTCCTTTAAAATAAGCTGACGAACCCGGAACAGCAGACAACAGAGAAGCGATTCTTCCTCCTGTACAACTTTCTGCCATTGAAATGGTTTTATTTTGTTTTGAAAGCAGCTGGCCAATTACGGTCTCAATTGTTTCATTCTCTTCGTACCCCACTATTATATCGTGAATTATTGCGTCTAAAGATTTTACTTTTTCTTCAATTGCTTTTTCCAATTGTTGTCTATCGGTTCCTCTAGCTGTTAGACGTAAACGTACCCGTCCGGGATTTGGCAGATACGCCAATTTTATAAAATCAGGCAAATTATTCTCCCAATCCTCAATACGTTCTGCAACTAAACTTTCACCCTGCCCATAAGTTAAGATGGTTTTATGAATAATGTAAGGACGCTTATATTCACGAACTATCCTGGGAATCACCTCTTCTTCAACGAGATATTTCATTTCGTAAGGCACACCTGGCAACGAAATAAAAACAGTTTCTTCCTTTTTCATCCACATACCCGGAGCCGTCCCAACCTGATTATGCAGTATCGTACAAGTTGAGGGCACTAAAGCCTGATCTTTATTCATTTGGGTGATGGGACGTTTAAAATACCCTTCGATCAATTGTGTTACATGTGCCAAAACCTCAGGATTTACAACCAGCTTATCATCAAAATAGTCACAAAAAGTTTTTTTGGTCACATCGTCTTTCGTAGGACCTAATCCTCCTGTAACCATAACCAGATCAACCGTATTTTGTAACTTTTCAAAAGTGCTTAAAATATGCTTTTTATTATCGCTGATAGAAAGCATCTCGGTAATTTCGACTCCAATTCTATCTAGTGATTTTGCAATAAACCCCGAGTTTGTATCTACAATCTGACCAATTAAAATTTCATCACCAATTGTTATGATAGCTGCCTTCATATTTATAGAATTTTTTACTTACAAAACAGCAAGTTATTATTAAAAAGTAGGTTATCGCAACCATTTGCGTGAGGGGTAGAAACGGCATCCTTTTGTGACAAAAAGAAATATCCTGTTTTTCGGAAATTTCAGGAACAAAAGATATAGTGGATAACCCGACCCCATTTTTGACCTTTTTATTTTGGTCAAAAATGGGGTCACGCCCTAATTCAGATCAAAGTCTTTTTTTATTTCTTTGATAGCATCATTTACCTGCTTTTTGATACTTTTAAAAGTTTCGATGATATCTTTCTTTTTACCTTCGGCCTTTGTCCATGCTTCTACTTGTAAAATCTCTTCAAAGGCAACATTTAACCCCATTAAATCAAGGGTAGGTTTTATTTTATGCGCATAAGAATAGGCATGTTTGTGATCTTTTTTCTTAATACCCTCTTTTATTTCCTTTAAATCTTCCGGTACTTCAGTAACAAACAACTTTAGAATCTCGTTTACAAATTCCGAATCATTGTCTGAAAGCGCATACACTTTTGATAAATTGTATTTTAATGCCATTATTTTACTTGTATTCTGAATAATTTTTTATCTTCTAAAAAGCCTTCTAAAACATCATTTGGCTTAACTGCCGCAACTCCTGAAGGCGTTCCTGTAAATATAACATCACCTATTTTTAATGTAAAATACTGTGACACATACGAAATAAGTTCATCTATTTTCCAAAGCATAAGCCTTGTATTGCCTTTTTGAACTGTCTTCGAATTATTTGTTAATTCAAAATTAATATTTTCAACGGAACTAAAAAGTGTCTTTGGTAAAAAATCCCCAATTACAGCAGAACCATCAAAAGCCTTTGCTTTTTCCCATGGCAATCCTTTCTCCTTTAGTGTTGCCTGTAAATCACGAGCTGTAAAATCAATACCTACACTTATTTCTTCGTAATATTTATGTGCAAATTTGGGCTCTATATACTTTCCTACTTTGTTAATCTTCACAATAATCTCAATTTCATGATGAATATCTTCTGAAAATTCAGGGATCACAAAAGGATGCTGTTTTAACAAAACTGCCGAATCGGGTTTCATGAAAATTACGGGTTCCGCAGGTCTTTCATTTTTCAATTCTTCAATATGACTGGTATAATTCCTACCGATACAGATTATTTTCATTTTTTAAATACTGGGGTTTCTGAGATACTGAAAGGTTAAAGACCTTACAACTTTAAATCATTAGTTTTTTTAAACCTTATTTAGTATTTAGTTTCCTTAACTTTATTGCTGTTAAAACTTTTTTGGTATATAAAGGAAAATCAGCATTTTGAATCCAACTGTAATATCCGGGTTCAGATTCTAACACTTTTTCAACTTTCGCTCCTTTGTGTTTTCCGAAGGTAAAAATCTCTTCATTGTCTTTATCAAAAGCAATCATTCCTGCAAAATCAGCAATTTTTTTTCGTGTAGTAAATTCAGATAATGATTTCATGTCATTTTCCAGTTCAGGATAACGATCTAATTGTGCTTTTAAAATTTCATAAGTTGCCATTGTATCAGCTTCGGCAGAATGTGCATTTTCGAGACTTTTTCCGCAATAAAATTTTAATGCCGCACTTAAGGTACGTTCTTCCATTTTATGAAAAATAGTCTGAACATCTACAGAAACTTTATTTTTCATATCAAAATCAACACCTGCGCGAAGTAATTCTTCAGCTAGTAAGGGAATATCAAAACGATCAGAATTAAAACCTCCCAAATCACTATCTTTAATCATATTGTATACTTGTGGCGCCAGGTCACTAAATGTTGGCTCATTGGCCACCCTTTCATCTGTAATACCATGTACCGCTGTTGTGTGTGGCGGAATAGGAATTGTTGGATTCACTAACCATGTTTTACTTTCTTTATTTCCGTTTGGAAAAACTTTAAATATTGAAATTTCTACAATCCTGTCTTTCCCGATATCAATTCCAGTGGTTTCTAAATCGAAAAAGCAGATTGGTCTGGTAAGTTTGAGTTCCATTTTTTTATTTTTGAATATTTACAAATGTAATTTTTAAAGATAATTATCACAAATTTATTGTTTCAAACAACTGTTAAAATTATTTTTAATAAGTTCTTATACATCAAAACAAAAAATCCGGTAAAATTCAAAATTCTACCGGATTTGATATGATATATGTATAAATTTTAAAAATCCCTCTCGACATCAAACGCTTCGAGGTACTCTGCTACACGCTTTACAAAGCTTCCTCCTAGTGCCCCATCGACAACTCTGTGGTCATAAGAGTGCGACAAAAACATTTTTTGACGAATCCCAATAAAATCACCTTCTGGCGTTTCTATAACTGCAGGAACTTTACGAATTGCCCCTAAAGCGAGGATTCCAACTTGTGGCTGATTGATAATTGGAGTACCAAAAACACTACCAAAAGTACCAACGTTTGTAACGGTATAGGTTCCTCCCTGAGTGTCATCCGGCTTGAGTTTTCCGGTTCTAGCACGGTTTGCAAGATCATTTACAGCTTTTGCCATTCCGACAAGGTTTAACTGATCTGCATTTTTAATTACAGGAACAATCAGGTTTCCGTTTGACAAAGCAGCTGCCATTCCTAAATTTATATGCTTCTTTTTAATAATATAATCCCCTTCAACTGAAATATTGATTCCTGGAAAATCTTTTATTGCTTTCGCAACAGCTTCCATAAAAATAGGTGTATAAGTAAGTTTTTCACCTTCTCGTTTTTCAAAAGAGGCTTTGACTTTGTCTCTCCACTTTACAATATTTGTTACATCAACTTCTATAAAAGACTGAACGTGTGCAGAAGTCTGCAATGAAGCCACCATGTATCCCGAAATCAGCTTCCGCATTCTGTCCATTTCAACAATTTCATTTTCTCCATTTACAGAAACCGGAACGGCTTGAGTTTTTTGAGGTGCTGCTTCTGGAGATTTTGGCAAAGGTTCAAGTTTTGGCAAAAGTTCAACTTTTACTTCTTCACTGTCAGATTTACGGTTCTCAATATATTTTAAAATATCTTCTTTTGTAACCCGGCCGTCTTTGCCTGAACCCGGAATGTTTTCTAATTCTGAAAAAGAAACACCTTCTTCTTTGGCTATATTTTTTACTAACGGTGAATAGAATTTATCTGAATTAGAGAAATCCTGAGGTACAGAAACCACTTCTCTGGCAATTTCAATTGTTTTTTCAATTTCAATTACTTCCTTAGGTATTGCATTTTCTTCAACAGACTTTGTTTCAGACAGGCTTTCTTCTTCTGTTTCGATAATCCCTATAACTTGCCCAACCTGAACCAGATCATCCTTGCTAAATAATTGTTCGGTCAAAATTCCTGACACTTCACTTGGCACTTCACTATCAACTTTATCTGTTGCAATTTCCAGTACTGCTTCATCAGCTTCAATTTTGTCTCCCACTTGTTTCAACCAGTTTGTAATGGTAGCTTCGGCTACACTTTCTCCCATTTTTGGAAGCCTCAATTCAAATCTTGCCATATTATTAACCTAAAAGGTGATTTTGATTTCCAGATTGCGAAATTACTAAATATTTCAAATATAAATTACACAAAATATAATTTTTACCTAATTTCTATCATTTCGCCCTGTTCGTTTTTAGAATTACTCCCAATAATAAAATTGGCATTTTTGGGTAAAATTTTAAAAGTAATTCCTTTCTGCTGAAGAGTTTCTAAGATTTCGATACATTTTTTAAAAGAAACATATTGATTATCCAAAATAATTTCAACCCTTTTACCCTTTGAAACGAGCCACGAATTTACCATTTTTTCCTTTTTGAAATCCAAAAAAGTGACTTTATTTTTTAAAACTAAAGACAATCGACTGCACAAAATTTCATTTGAAGACAAAAAAACATAGCTTTCCGGTAGTGGATTTGACTTAGGCTTTCCCTGAAACATTTTTGCTAACGAAAAAAGAAAAATCCCAATTTTAATAAAAACCAAAAAAAATAAAGATTTTCTAAAATGTTTTTGATAAAAAAATCCCATTGCTTCCTGAAACCTCATCATATACTGCTCATCTTTTACCGTACTTTCGCCTTTGTAATGAATAACAGATGTCTCATGGAAATAATAATTGTTTTTTTTCTTTTGCAAAACAGAATACGACAAATCTATATCATCGGCGTACATAAAGCAATTTTCATCAAAGCCTCCTACTTCTAAATACAATTCCCGTTTCATTATCATGAAGGCACCCACCAAAATATCCACTTTTCCTGTTTGATTTTCTGATAAATATTGCGCGTAATACTGATTAAAAATCTTTTGATTGGGGAAAATTTTATACAACCCTAAAATTTTTGTAAAAGCTACCCAGGGTGTTGGAATTCCACGTTTGCTTTCTGGCAGAAATTTCCCTGTTCCGTCAATAAGTTTACATCCTATTATTCCTAAGTTATTTTGCTTTTCGGCGAAAGCTATAATTTTAACAAACGTATCTTCTGCAACTACTGTATCGGGATTAAGAATACAGATATATTTCCCTTTGGCCTGCCTTACTCCAATATTATTTCCTTTTGGGAATCCTGAATTCTCTTCATTTTCAATCAGTGTAATTTCGGGAAACCTGTTTTTAATCATCTGGCAACTGTCATCAGTAGAATTGTTATCTACTACAATAATTTCCCCATCAATTGCAGAAAGTGCTGCCTGAACACTTAATAGACATTGCTCCAGGAAATAACAAACATTATAATTAAGAATTATGACCGATAATTGCATTAAAAAATTGAGTTGAAATATTTGGGGAAGTTAAAAATTTTCAACCAAACCTACGAATACACAAGTCGGTTTTTACTTATCCGAAAACCAATACAAGGATTACTGTTGTTTTTCATATGCATAAAGGAGAAAATCGATTGTAATAGTTCCATTGCTATTAATAAAATAAAGATAATCATTCGGGGAGAATCTTTAATGATTCGATTTTTTGCCATATCCAGGAGTTACAAACTTTTGGATGTTGTTAACTATAATTACGTGTTTTTTTCTATTTTTGCCGTTATGCTATCATTCTTCAAACAAAAACCATACTTAAAAGATCTTTTATCGGGCGATTATATTGATATTCATTCGCATTTATTACCGGGGATAGACGACGGAGCTAAAACATTGTCTGACACTGTGAGATTAATAGGATCACTCGAAAAGATTGGAGTTTCACAATTCATAACCACTCCTCATATTAGCCATTATATTTGGAATAATTCTCCTAAGAAAATTCAGGATAATCATACCGAAACAAGCAAACTATTGACCGGGGAGAATATTACAAAACCTTTCCTGGCTGCAGCAGAATACTTCATGGATGATTGGTTTGAAAAGCATTTTAAAAATGAAAAACTTCTTACTTTAAAAGACAATTATGTATTGGTAGAGATGTCCTACATGAATGCTCCGATACAATTGTATCAAATTTTATTTGATTTACAGGTAGCGGGATATAAACCTGTTTTGGCACATCCTGAACGTTATTTGTTTTATCACAAAAACTTTATCGAATATGAGAGATTAAAAAAAGCTGGTTGTTTGTTTCAATTAAATTTATTGGCTGTGGCAGGTTATTACGGTGAAGAGATCGCTAAAATTTCTGAACAGTTACTAAAAAACGGAATGTATGATTTTACCGGTACTGATGTGCATCACGACAATCATATAGCTGCATTTGAACAGAGAGTAAAAATAAATTCAACGGAGGAATTAAAAAAAATTATATCGAATAACCAGTTTTTTAAATTCTAATACTGATTATGTATTCAACAGCCTAATAAAATTCGCTTGTTTTTTATACCGGCATACCAATAAACAAAAAAAAGGTTCAAAAAAATTTGAACCTTTTTTTGTTTAAAGAAACGGATTTAAATTTTAACTTATATCTTTTTTGATTTTATTAAAGCTAAACCATGGTTTTTTATCAACTTTAACTCCATATCCATACCCATAACCATACCCTTTGGTTGAATCAGTATCATTAAGTACTATACACATATTTGGTAATTTTTTCTCCTTGTAAAAAGTATTTGCAATAGACAGCATACGCTTTTCTAAAACATTGGCACGCATCACATATACAAAAGTATCCGCATTTTTGGCGACCAGCAAGGTATCTGCTACTAGGCTTACCGGAGCTGTATCCACAATGATATAATCGTATTCTTTTTTTAATATATCAAAAAGCTTATCTACATTTTTACCCATCAATAACTCTACAGGATTAGGAGGAATCACACCCGAAGGCAATATATAGAAATTGTCGTAATCATTGTGTTTGATGATATACTTGTTTACATCTGTGTCGTTTGAGGACAGATAATTTGTTAATCCAAAATTTGGCATCGCAAAATAATCCATAAATTTAGGATTTCTGATGTCCATTCCTACCAATAAAACTTTTCTTCCAGACAATGCAAATGTAGCAGCTAGGTTTACAGAAACAAGAGTTTTACCCTCTGCAGGAAAAGTAGAGGTTACAAAAATAGTTTTCGCCATACCCTCAGGGACTTTTGTCAGCATAAACTCAAGATTTGTCCTGACGATCCTTACAGCCTCAGCAGAGCTTGTCCTGCTATCTGCCTTGATTAATTCATAAGTATCATCAGAAGTAGGAATATCACCAATAAAAGGTATTGGTGTTTTACCTTCCAAATCCAATCTGCTTTTGATCTTGGTATCCAATAAATCATGACCGTATATGATTCCAAAAGGGATTAAAAGACCTATTAACAATCCGGCAAGATAAACAATTTTTTTCTTTGGGCTTACAGGAACTTTATTCGCCTTTGCAACATCTATAACTCTCGCATTGGGTTCTGTAGCAGCCAATGAAATAGCTGTTTCTTCACGCTTTTGTAATAAATACAAATACAATTCTTCTTTTACTTTCTGTTGTCTCGCAATCACTCTGAACTGACGTTCCTGTACCGGAATTTTACCAATTTTACTATTCAGGATGCTTTCCTGACTTTTTAAATCACGATTTTGAATTTGTAAATTCGACTGCATTCTCCTTAAACTTGTGGCAACATTTGCTTTCAGTGATGAAATTTGCGTATCTAATTTTATTACCGAAGGATTTTCAGTCGTCGCCGACTTTAAAATCCGGTTACGCTCTAAAACCAGTTGATTATAAGAAGAAATTAAGCCTCCTGCACCGTTATCTGTTATAATATTAGTAGGCAGTAAATCAGCATTGGTACTTTTTTTTATAAAATCAAGCAAAGACGAAACTACATTCAATTGAATTTCAGTTTCAACCCCTTTTTTATCATAGTCGTTTGATCCTTGAATAAAAAGCTTTGCCTCAGACTCTATATCTGTTAGTCTATTGGCCTTCTTAAAAGTTTCTACATCCTGTTCTACACCACCTAATTCCTCTGTAATTAAGGCCAGACGTTCTGAAATAAATTTAGAGGTGTTTTCAGAGATAAAATTTTTATCTTCAGCAGCATCTGCATTGTAAATCTGAATCATAGTGTCCAGAAAATCTTCTGCTTTTTCCTGAACCGGATCGGTTATAGAGACATTTACTACGCTGCTGGTTTTACTAATAGGCTCGACACTTAATTTATTTCTAAAACTGGCAGTCACACTTTCTAATGGGCTAATTATAATTCGTATTGGCTTATCTTTTCCAATGTAATTTTGTTTGTAAAACGCAGTCTTACTAATAATTAATACGCCTATACTCGTAGGGATTTTTTCACCAAATTTAAATTGCTTTTTAGATGACAAAATAACGTTTTCTACCTCATCTTCATCAACTTTTGCATTTTCTAAAGCGAAACCATCATCCGATAACAGATCCAGTTTTAAAGTTACATTTGCCTCATCAAACAGCTCTGTTTTATTAAGAAAATAAATACTAATAGGGCTATCCCCATAAATATCCCGATCTACTACATTTCCTTCAACCTGAAGGGAGATATTTAAATTGAGCCTTTTTACCGTTGACTCTACTAAGGTCCTGGATTTTAGAATTTCAATCTCGTTATCCACGTTATTAACAGAACCTCCTCCTAATCCTAAGTCTGAAAACGCAGATAATTCTGAGAGCATCCCTCCTTTTTTTTCGTCTTTTACGAGTATGGAAGTACTGGCCTCGTAGCTTGGAGCCGTATATCTTAAATACAAAAACGCAAAAACCAAACACAGGAAAACACTTAGAACAAACCATTTCCAGTGCACTACATATTTATCAAGCTGCTCCCTAAGATTTACGTCATTGATTTCTCCTTCAACTTCATCATTATAAAAATCTTGCATTTGTCTTTGTTTATCAGTTTTATTTAAAAAGGATTACCGAAAGTGATATTAAAATAGAAATCGCAGAAATGATTACCGAAGTATTAGGCCCTACTGCAGATGCATTTACTCTTACGTTATTAGGTTCTACGTAAATGACATCGTTTTGTGCCAGATAATAAAAGGGAGAATTGATGAAATCTGCTTTTGTAATATCTACCCTATTATAAGATTTAATCCCGTTAATTTCCCTAATAACCAAAATGTTGTTTCTCCTGCCATAAATAGTTAAATCTTTTGCCATACTTAAAGCTTCAATTAGCGTAACCCTCTCTGAAGCTACAGAATAGGTTCCCGGTATCCCCACCTCTCCCTGTAACGAAATTTTAAAATTCACGATTCGCAGGTTAATAATTGGATTTTTAATATACACTCCTATCCTTTCTTTTAAGAGTTGCATTACTTCCGATCTGGTTAAACCTCCAATCTGTAACTTGCCTAAAACAGGGAATTCAATGTTTCCATTTCTATCCACCAAATAAGACTGAATGGTTTGCTGACCTGTTGCTAAATCAGGTTTACCTAAACCCGAAACGGCAACTGTTGTCAAGTTAAAAGGAATGGCTATTTCCGGATCCTCAGCAGAAACTATTATCGTTAATAAATCATCTGGCTGAATTTTTACTTCATAGGAAGCACTATTTTGTGAGGTATCAATACCTTGAATATTTTGATAATACACAA
Source organism: Flavobacterium cheongpyeongense (assembly GCF_003202435.1). Taxonomy (GTDB): domain Bacteria; phylum Bacteroidota; class Bacteroidia; order Flavobacteriales; family Flavobacteriaceae; genus Flavobacterium; species Flavobacterium cheongpyeongense. The sequence continues at coordinate 129,425 of NZ_QJHK01000001.1, read as the reverse complement.
TATTTTTTTTAGATGCACAGGAAAAAAATAATGAGATTAGCAAAAGAAATGTACTTTTCTGGATAAAATTTAAAAAATAATGGTTCATTAGAAGTAAGGTTTTATGCGGCAAATATAAGCATACCAGTTAAGTTTTCTACTATTGGATTATTCATCTGTCAATTAAAATGTTAAATTAATTAGTAAATACAAGCTTTTTTTATTTTAATACGCATTCTCTTCTCCTTTAAATATATTGACAACCGTCTTAATAACAATTTTTATATCCAATAAAATACTCCAGTTTTCAATATACCAAATATCATATTCTACCCTGTTTTGCATATCAATTAATTCTCTTGTTTCACCACGATAACCGTTAACCTGAGCCCAGCCCGTAATGCCCGGTTTGGTATATTGTCTCACCAGATAATTCCCTATTAAATCTGTATATTGTTTTGTATGATTGACCATGTGTGGTCGGGGCCCCACTACTGACATATCCCCCAAAAAAACGTTAAAAAACTGAGGCAACTCATCTATGCTCGTTTTTCGCATAAAAGCCCCAAATCTTGTAATACGCGCATCCCCTTTTCCTGCCTGCAATTTATCAGCCAGCTTGTTAACCCGCATGCTTCTGAATTTCCAGCAAAAAAAAGATTCATTGTCACGCCCTGAGCGCTCCTGCTTAAAAAAGACCGGACCAGGCGATTCAATTTTAATCAGAATCGTTATGATCGGAAACAGCCACGGAAAAATCAAAAGTATTACCCCAAGAGAAAACACAATATCAAATGCCTTTTTTAACAATCTATTCACAGTGTATTCCAGAGGCTCTGTTCGAAACATTAATACAGGTGTGTTGTCATAAAAGGAAATTTCAACTTTACTCGATTTTGTATACAACTGAAAATCGGGTATAAATTTAATCCGAACCATGTGGTGTTCACATATTTTTATCAGATTGCTTATGACATTAACATTATCAATATGTAATGCAACATACATTTCGTCAACCTCATTGTTTATCAAATACTTTTCTACATCGCTAAATCCACCCAATACCGGTGAAGAGATGAAGGCGAAAGGATCTACTTTTTCATCAAAAAAACCTAAAAAACGGTAACCATAAGTCAAGTCTCTGGATAAAGTTCTGCGAATTCGTTCACCCGCATCATTTGCCCCAACAATAATAACATTTTTAAAATTATACCCTTTAGAACGAATATATTTTAAAAGTTCCATCGATAAAAAGCGAGAAAACATTAACAGTACAAAGAAAAGAGTATAAAAGTACACTAAACGAAGCCTGGAAATTTGCGAATATTTCAAAAAAAGGACAAAAAAAGCAATTAAGGCAATGTGAAATATGAACTTTTTTGTTGTACGCTTTATAATAGATTCTAAAGGTTCAATTCGTACAATACGATAGGCATCATTACGCAATAACAAAGCTATCCAGATTAAATTGGATAGAAAAGAAACCGTTTGTACCTCCTTAAGAAAAAGTTTCTCCAGATTCCCAAATCGCAGCCATGCTGATAATACAATGGCAAAATTTAAAAGAATTACATCCCATACTACAAATAAAAGTTTAAAATAGCGGGAAAAGCGATGACGTGATAATGCATCTAAAATCTTCATAAATCTCCAAAAATAATTTTATTTTTCCTTACTAACATTCTTACTTTTTTATATACTGCATAACTGCGATCATTTTTTTCTGAAAAACTACCGACAGGGGAGCTAAATTATGATACTTATAAATCCTGTAATCTTCTTTCAGTACCTCAAGGGCTCTTTTATAACTCGTACTCATTCCTCCCATCCTCATTTTTACAATGTAAGTATTAAGATACAAAATATTTATTTTATATTTGAACAAATACCGTAATAAAAATTCAGTATCGGAAGCAATCTTGAAATTAAGATCATAATTCCCCAGTCTGTTTATAGTTGCTTTCCTGATGTATACCGTTGGGTGTAACGGCAGCCAGCCTTTTTTCAGTTTTTTATAATCGTATGCACCTCCAATACGGTTTCTGACTATTTTTTCATCCTGATCGTTCGTTACATAGATTCCATCTCCATAAATAGCATCAGTGTCCGGATTATTTTTAAAAGCTTCTACAATTTTGGAAACTACGCAGTTATCATAAAAAACATCATCAGAGTGCATAAGGCCAACCACCTCTCCTGTCGCTAAGGCAAATCCTTTATTGATTGCATCGTACATGCCTTTGTCTGGTTCAGATATATATGTAGTGATTTTATCTCCAAAAGACTGAATAATATCCTGAGTACCGTCTGTAGAATTCCCATCAATAACAATATATTCTATATCAGTATAATCCTGAGCTAAAACACTTTTTACTGACTGTCCGATAGTTGCTTTTCGATTGTAACAGATTGTGATAACGGAGACTTTCATAGATTAAAATTAAATGAAATATTATTTTCTTTTTGCCAGAAGCTCATTGCTCTTCAGCACAATAAAGTACTCATAAATAGATTGTAAGGTTGCATAAGTAACACCAGTACTTCCGTCTAAGAATGCTCTCCTTATAATAACCATATAAAACCACTTTATAAAAGGACGTCCCGGTAGTTTGTAAAACAACCCCTTTTGATGGTATCTTTTTTCTGTAAAATCCTTGCTGAACAAGGCTTTTTTTAAAGAAAAATCAATACCTGAATCCAAATCTTTTACCCTTGTTAGTGCTTCCATATCTGCATAGCTTAAATGTCGCTGAATCCAGAATCGGAATCCTTTACTAAAAGGATAATGATCCAAGAAACCTTCAATTTTACTAATAGGACCATCCGGAATAGAAACCGGATTAACTAATCTTTCATAGCGCATTTTGTCAGGACGGAACAGTCTTAAATAAAAAGGAGACATTTGGGCATGTTTTAGCCATTTTCCATTCCATGCAAAATCCCTTCTTCTAAGTTCATAGGCAACAAATTTAGTGTCCATATCTGGCTTGAGAGCCATTATTGCATTTAACAAAGATTCTGAAACCCGTTCATCTGCATCTATATAAAGTACCCATGGGTATTTAAATTTTATATTTGCCAAACCCCAGTTTTGATGTGCTGACCAGTTATCAAAAACACGCTGTGTGATAATCGCCCCGGCATCCTGAGCAATTTCAACAGTTCGGTCATCACTAAAAGAATCAAATACATGAATGTCATCGCTCCAGGTTACTGATGCTAAACAGCCCGGTAAATCTTGTTCTTCGTTTTTAGTGAGGATTAATATTGAGATCATTCTATTTTATATTTTTAAATTCTCTTTTTTTTATAAATCTGGCTGGATTTCCAGCTACAACATCAAATTCTTCTGTGTTTTTAATCACAATTGATTTTGCTCCTATCACAGAAAACCTTTCTAATATAACACCAGCAAGAACATAACTTCCAGTTGCTATCCAGCATCCATCATTAATTATTATCGGCTTTGTAGTCATATTAAAATTTACAGATTCAATTGAATGACTACCCGTAATTAAGTATACGTCTTTACCTATGCAACATTTTTGACCAATTTCGATTTTATCTAAACAATATATCCAAGAATTTTCTCCCAAACTAGAAAGGTGTCCCATTTTTAAATTCCAAGGTAATTCTATATTTGATTTTCTATTAATATTTACTGTTTCCGCTAATTTAGCACCAAATAAACGTAATAAAAAAATTCTTGGTTTTTTAATTTGATTTGGAAAAATTCTAAATATAGTTTTATTTATCAATTTCCAAAGATGAATTTTGATTTTTGTCTTTTTATCAAAAGGTGTTGTTTGTACAGGAATAAAATCATCACTTATCATAAACAATTCTTTTTTTAATAAATTTAGCAGGGTTTCCTCCAATAATTGTCCAATCATCTACATCTTTAAAAACAGCAGATCTAGCTCCTACAATTGCTCCTTCTCCAATTGTAACATTTGTCATTATAAATGCTTCGGCTGCAACCCAAGCAAAATCATTTATGACTATAGTACCTGACACAAAAGGTGTATTTATTGATGTAGTTTCATGTGTAGCACTACATAAGTATGTCCTTTGGGAAACAGTAACCTTGTTTCCAATAATAGTTTTTCCAAAATGAAACTTAACACCAGGACCTAAGGCTGAGAACGACCCTAGCTTTAAATTTTTAGGAGATGGTAAATCAATTGAAGCATGAATAACACAATTTTTTCCAATACTCGCCCCAAAAATTCTCAACAAAAAAATTCGCCAGCCATTAAAAAAAGGTAACGAAAAGGGTTTAAACAAAAACAAGGAAGTGATACGCCAAATTAACCTATAAACTTTATCAGATTTTGGAATTGTATCAATATATTTTGGAATTTGATATTTCATAGATTTATATTTGTCCATTATATATTAATTAATCAATCAATTCTTATTGGTTTATTACGTATATTTTTTAATGTTTTTCCATTTAGCATATCCAAATGCAATAATTCATCATCAATAGAGCTAAAACGTTTTCTTATAAAACTAGCTGGAACACCACCCACTATGATAAATGAATCTATATTTTTAGTAACGACTGAACCTGCAGCAATAATGCTTCCATCTCCAATTTTTATTCCAGCCATAATAATACTATTAGCACCGATCCATACGTCCCTACCAATTATAGTCTTTTTTAAATTTGGTCTACCTGAAAAAGTCGTTGGCAAACCTGGTATATTATAATTATGATCTGCTCCAATTATCTGCACATTTTGCGCCAACATAGTATATCTTCCTATTGAAACTCCAGGATAAATCAAACAATTATTCCCGACATAAGAATATTCACCCGCCTCAAAATCTTTACTTATTTTACATTTCCCACCAACATTAAATGTTTTATGCACTCTTTTTAAACCATATACATATTTAATAAAGAGTCTTTTAAAAAACCTATATATTAAGGCTAATTCATTACTTTGTTTTAATTTAAAAATAATATTCATTTATATATTTTTAGATTACACAAGACTGATTCAAAAATTTTTAACTGGTAATCTGGATTATAATAATCATCAATTACCTTATAACAATTAGAGACTAGTGATTGGTCTTTAATAGGTTTTATTAACAACCAATTTTCAATCACATTTGCCAAATCTTCTAAATTACTATACTTATATAAGTCTCCATTTACTCCTCTACTAATAGACTCTACTTCTGGCATTTGTAAATTTAGATTGTCATGAGAAATAACAGGAGTACCATATGCTAAACTATGAATAGCTGTTAAGCCAATTTCTCCAGGAGTAACACAAAGATCTGCATACATCAAAGCTTCACTATTAATTTCTTCGTCATATATAGCTCCTAAAAAAGAGACATTTTTTCTTAAATCATTTTGATCTACCAGCATTTCAAGTCTTTGTCTTTCTTCACCATCGCCAATTATAAGAGTATTAAAAAAGTTTTTATTGTGTTTTAATTTAAGATAACTCTGTGCTTCAATTATCATGTCTAAGCGCTTAATAGAATTTAATCTTCCTATAAAAACAATTACTGGAGTATCTTTATCATTAAAATATTTAAGTCTGTAATCACAAATATCTTTTTCAGTAATAAGTTTTCTAAATTCAAGACTCTTTTCATAATCCAACGAATTATAGATTATATGAATATCCTCTTTAGGCTTAACTTTATACTTATTTAATACATTGTACGCTCGTCTTCCATATAAAAAAAAACCATTAGCTATTTTATAAAAAACAAATAATTTGAAGTAATCAACAAAAGTAATTTTATCCTTATAGACTCCGTGCATCCAATAGAATACTCTTTTTCTTCTTAATCTTGCCACTATAGCAGCAAACCATGTAGAAATATGATATGGCGATCCTAAAAAAATGACAGAATCATAATCTCCTTTAATTGCTAAATTTATTAATCCGGACTGCCAAAGTATTTTATTTTTTAGAAACCATCTATTCTTTAAAAAAAACCAACGCAATCCCCCATCATTTATTTTTTTTAAAGAATAATCTGTTTCTATTTTTTTTATTTCAATATCACTAGTATTGCCGGAGTAAAGAGTAAACTCTATTTTATCTGACTTCATAAGTTCATTGAATATAGGCAGTCGATAAGAAGCTAAGTAATGATAAATAATTATTGTTTTCATTCAATTTATATATTAAATTCAAAAAGAAACTATATTTCTAAAAAACTGAGCTTTGATAGTCCCTTATAATAATATTTTATTTTCTCTATTTAAAGCCTTACTGAAGATTTTCTATTGTTTTTCCTCTCTAAATTCACTGTAAAAGCTAAAAAAACTACGGGAATATGTTTTATATATGCATATGGATTCCCTGAACTTATAGATGCCATAAAATTATATACACAAAGTAAAATTGCAAAAAGTACAATGGTAGAATTTCCTTTAATATAAGATTTTATAGGATAAATCAATATTAACAATATATAAAAAAGTAAACCAAAAAGTCCCATATCTAAATAAGATTGTAAAAGAGGATTGTCAATCCAACGAGTCATATATCCCGCACCAAAAATATAATTTAAAAAGCTAAAATTATTTTCAATATACTCATATGTCCATTTCCTAGAATTATATCGAGCAATTGCTGAACCTGTAGTATCACGTACATCTGTATTACCAAGTATATTTAAGACCCCATTATAAAAATTATAGAAAAAATTATCAACTAATTTTTGAAAGAAATCAACATTTATATAAAAAGATACTGCTAAAATGGCGAGCAACATAAAAATCTTAAAGTATCGCAATAGTAACTTATTATTTATTCCTCCAGTTTTGTACGAATATATAATTAAAATTATTAGACTTACAAATACAGGGGTTCTTTTTCCTGATCTAAAAATTATATAGGCATCCAGAGCAATAAAAAGCCAGACAATCAATTTCAACTTAATGTTCTTTACTTGCCAACATAATGCACAAATAAAATTGGTAATTGCGCCAACTACAACAGTAAATTGTTCTAAAGCATATTCTTCGTTATCTTGTCTTAATTCCCATGCCTTTTCTCCGGTAACTAGACCACTCCACAAAAAAAAAGCCCCCAATAAACTACAAATTGCAGAAATATAAAATGTAGTTACTATAACATTCTTGTATGAGTATCTCAATTCATTAGTCGAATAAGCTACTAGCAACGATAATATATAAATATGAAAACTTAAATATTGGGTCGTCAATTTAGTAGAGAAAATACCATAAAAAATCATCAACAACTGATATATAAAAATAATTATAAACATTTTATTGAACGAAGGAAATCTTCCTAAAAATAGATTCTTAGATGAAATTATAAATAAAAATGAAAAAAACATGAAGATAGGTGACCATTTAACAAATGGAAATAAATAGTTAAAATACATCCCTAATGGCACTCCAACAAGTGCTAATGCTACTCCAATATTGGTAAACAGCCCAGAGTTTATATCTCTTCTAAGCATTGTACTAATTTTAAATATTTTAATTCAATCAATATAGAAAACTGATACTGGGATTTGTAAAAAAACCAAGCACAAAATGTACTTATACCATCTGAAGTTAAACAAACTGAGATCGATTTATTTTTAACATCTTTATTAATCATAAATATTTTTTAAAAATGAATAGACCCTATCTCTAGAAAAGTTTCTTAACATGTGTTCATAAAGGATTTTATCATTCTTTTCTTTCAGAAGTTTTACGATATTTTCTCCAATACTATCAATACTATATGGATCTAAAATAGCCACCGTTTTATAATGGGGATAATATTCCTTAGGCCCCTCTATGTTTGTAATTGCAATATTACATCCATAAACAGCTGCATCCATTGCCACAATACCAACACCTTCGCTTATGCTAGGAAGAGCAAAGACTTTAGCTCTAGCATACAATTCTTTCAACTCTTCATCAGAAATATATCCTAAAACAGTTATGTTTTCAGAATCTCCAATAGTTTGCCGAATTTTTAAAAAATCATCTTCATTCCCTGTACTTCCAGCAAGTACAAGTTTAAATCCATATTTTTTGGCTGCTAATACAAGTCTCAAAACATTTTTTCGTTCTTGATAAAGAGAACTTAAATGAAAACAAAATTCTTCTTTATTTTGTAAAACTTCATCGATATTAGATGGATTTTCTATACCATATGAAAGTGGTACATTGAATACCTTTTCGGAATTCATTCCAAAAGATTCTTTGTAATACCTTCCTTCGTGCTCGCTACGAGCTAAGACCCCTTTAACTATTCTCAATGCTTTACGAAGAGAATAATTATTACTATATAGTCTTAATTTTTCAAAGCCATTATATGTCGCCCATTTATAGACATTAAATGGTTTTGTAGAATCAATAATCGGCGACAAATAAATATTTGGATTTTTCTCTGATAGAAATTTTACAAATGTATAAATAGCAACATCATAACCATAAATATGAATTGCGTCAAAGGATTTCCAATCATAATTTCCCCATCCGTTTATTAAAATACATTCATTACCATATTCATTTAGTATGTCACATGAAGTCATTGCTTGACTCCTAACACCATTCGATCTTCCAGAAATCATACCAATCTGATATAAAATATAGGCTATTTTTTTTTTCATCGGTTCAAAAAATTTTTTTTTTAAGAAATAAATCTACTATCTGATTAGCACCATATAATGTCATATGATCATCATCGAACATATATGGTACTTTATTTTTAGAATCATAATGTTGAATTTCACTACTTAAAAATATATTAAAATAGTTTTTTGATGGTATGATTTTTTTTAAGTCATTATTTAATTCTGCTGACTCACGATTTACATAATTTTTTCGCCTATTTCCTTGAAAATTAAACGCTAATACCCTAGGATATTCAATATTATATTCCTCTCCTTGACCTATAACAAGAACTCTTATCCCTAATTTTTCAAACATTTTTATTGTAGCATTAATTGCTTCACCTAATTCTCTGTTTGATTTATAACCACCTGAAGTAGGATAGTTCATCCAATTACATGATAGTAATATTAAATTTATATTATTTTTATTTCCAGTAATAAATTTGTCCATAAGACTTTTAAACTGTCTTGTAGAATTTTGTTCACCTTTCGCATTTATAAGCGGAAAAGAACCTACAACAGTGTGCTCCATAAAATTAAATTTTGTTGAATCTAATTTTGTTCTCAACGACAATGAAAACTGACCTGCATGACTATCTCCCAGTAATAAAATATTTTTCTTTTTAGTATTTAAACATAGGCATTGTTTATATTTTATTTTAGTAACATTATGGCATACACCAGAATTAAATTGTTTTTTTCTAGTTTGTTCATAATTAGATTTAAACTCAGTCACATCTATTGCCTCTTTAGAAAACATCTTTTTATTAATAGAAAAAAAAGAACCTATTACAGAGGCAAAAATCAGAATGAATGTTGCTCTAATGAGAGTCTTTGTTTTTATGTTTTTTGATCTTTTTTCAATAAATTCATAAGATAAAGATGATAATAAAAAAGACAAAACAATAAGAAAAACAGTCACCCAAACCCCTTTAAAATCAAAGTATTTAGAGATAACATATATGGGCCAGTGCCATAAATACCATGAATAAGATATATTCCCAATATATTGAACAATTGAGTTTTTGTAAAAACCGAATTCCTGATGCGTTGCAATTATTACAAAAGAACTTAAAACTGGAATCAAAGTAAAAGAAGATGGCCATATATCTTTCTCATTAAAATAAACAACACTAAAACCAATGAAAATTAATGCTAAAAGATTTAAAATTCTTTTTAAGACATTTGATATCTTGTTGTCAAAAAAATCTTTATATAAAAATGCCATTCCACCAACCATCATTTCCCATGCTCTGTGAGTAAACGAAAAAAAACTTATCTTAGAAAAAGATGATGGAAGAAAGTTATTAAATACAATCATTAACAAAAAAGAAAGTAATGCCAATACCAAAAATATATTATTGAATTTCTTTCTTCGTTTAGTGTATATATTTTTAACAAATAACAAAAAAAGAGGATAAATAATGTAAAATTGCCATTCAACAGAAAGTGACCAAGTGTGTAATAAAATATTAGATTGCGAAGATGGATCAAAATAACCCGAATTAAAAAGATAATAATAATTTGAAAGAAATAAGGTAGAATAAAAACAATATAACGATACCTGTTTAAAATCAATAGGAAAATAAATAAAATATGTTAGTATTAAAATACAAAGCGTCATACCGATCAATGCAGGAGCAATTCTTACAAAACGGCGATTATAAAATTCATTAAGTGAAAATGACTTATGTAAAAAGCCTTTTAAAATAATACTTGTCATCAGAAATCCGCTTATAACAAAAAAAACATCAACCCCCACAAAACCACCTTGAAACAATGGTATTTGATAGTGAAAAAAAATTACAACTAATACAGCAATTGCCCTAAGAATTCCAATATCATATCTAAAATTCATTTTAACCATATCTTTTCTAATCATCCATTTGTGTTTTTAAAACAATTTTTGAATATAACGCTGTCTTTATTTAAAATCTATTTAATAATGTATTTGCTATTTTTCTCTCTATTCATTTTTATATTTAGAAAGGTCTTAGCTGATCGGAAAGGATGAAAATTATAAAAGAAACTATCCTTGTAATAAAACATTAATTTAAGAGATTCAAAAAAATCAATAAAACCAAACTTGAGTGAATTAAAAATAAAAGGTCTTATTGAATTTTGAAAACTATTATATTGATTTTTTCTTAAATATTCATTATACTTAAGCATGACAATATATCTACTTCTATTATTTTGTGCAGTAAGAGTATTACTTATGCTTCCTCTGTTCATTGTAACACAATATACTTCTTGTTGTATTACAGTGATTTTTTTTGCTAAAAAACCTGTTTTGACTCCAAACATAATATCATTACTTGCTGGGACTTCATCAAACCTAATTGAATTACGTCGTACAAATTCTGAAGAAAAGACTTTTCCCCACGGCACAATGTGCTTAAGTCTTAATTTAGCTTCATCTGTTAAAAAATGATCAACTAAGGTATTGACTCCTTTATCCCTTGTTGCACGTTCTAAAGTATCTGAAAAAACACTGCTAACTCTAAAATAATAAATATCAATCTCTTGATTTACCAATGTTTTTTCAAAAACGACAAAGGCATCTTTAAGAAAAAAATCATCTGCATCTGCAAAAATCATCCATTTATTACTTACATGGTCTAAACCAATATTCCTGGCACCACCAGCAGTAATATCTGTTTCACTAAAAATTACTTTTGTATCCTTTCTGTTTACTCCAGGAAAAATCTCCTTATTCACATTTGAACTATTGTCATCAATTATAATAATTTCAATATTATCAGATTCAGGAATAGAATCTAAGCACCGCTGTAAGAGGTTTTGCGAATTTTTATGCGGAATTATTATACTAAGATCCATAAGATTGCTCATAATCATCAAAAATTACTTTCCACATATTATTAATCTGATCTACAAGTTCAGGCTTTCTGTTACTTAGTTCTGTTTGTATTGCATCATAATTTTCATAGATAGACTCTATTCTCTCTAAATTATCTTCAATTTTATTATTTGCATTTAAGACACAATCTTTTTGATCAAAATTTTTAAAAAGCATTTCATATTTATGATTCCAACTTGTGGCAAGACAAGGTACACCTTGACTTAAAGAGCTTGCAACTCCATGAAACCTTGAAGAAATGACCATCTTTGAAACTCCTATAACACCTTTAATTTCTTTAGCTGTTATCCCTGAAACAATTTCAAGATCATTATCAAGATGAGAATTAATCAATTGACAAATTTTATAATCCCCCATTGATTCATGATTTAACAAGAAAACATTTTCTTCCTTTTCTTTAAAGAACTTTATAATTTTTAAAAATAGATTTAAATAATCTTCAGATTTATTTCCTCCATGAGTAATCATTTTTTTATTTGGGATTATTGCAATAGAACCTTTTAAATGCTTCCAGCGTGAAGGAATTGCACCTGAAACTTTTAGTGTAAAATCACAAGAAACCATAAGTTTATTTGGATCAGCCTTTGCCTCAATTGCATAATTGTAAGAAGCTTCTTCCCTTGCAAAAATCAAATCACTATATTTGCTAATCATTTGAATTGACCTCTTTCCACTCTCTGACTTAAATGGCCCTAAAGCCTGAGTTAGAAAATATACTTTTGTCCCATTTTTCTTAGCAATACTATAATAATTTTCTTTCATTTCTAGCCAATTATCTGACCTATTCCATTGATCAGAATATTTAAACCCGCTTGCATCAAGTATAAAATCAACATTCTTAGGTGCATAATTTTCTTTGAAATAGGAAAATGGATTATCAATATGTACTCTAAAACACAGCCCATTTATATAACGCCCTAATTTTAAACCTAACCTTTTTTTTACATTAAGATTATATTTTGGCAGAAGTCTTTGATCAAGAACACTGTCAGGGTTTAAATAAACAGTTGCGTTAGGATATTTTTTATCCAACTCTTCAAGAATTGCGACAAGCATAAGTTCTGCACCTTTATTAAGGGTATTAATCCCGTCAATTTGAATAATCATAATTAATTGTATTTTCTTATTAATTCAATATCTCTTTTTTCTGAATAAGCAACCATTCCTTCTGGATCAGGATACCCAACTGCTATGCACATTATTGGTCTTTGATGCTTTTCAAGTGATAATACCTTTTCCATTTTCAATTCAAGATCCTCTATATCAGGCCAATTAACCGCACAAGAACTTAATCCAAGCGTTTCAAGTGCAAATATAAAGCTCATATTTGCTAATGAAGCATCTACATAAATAACATGTCTATCCCTTTCATCAAAGTATGCATCAAGGTTACCTACAACAACTATCATCACTGGAATATTATGTTCATATCCTTTTAACCCCATTGGAATTTTTCTTACTACTTCCAAGAGTTCAGGATCATCAATTATTCTATATTCATAAGGCTGTCTATTACATGCTGTAGGTGCTTGATTTGCAGCTAAAACCGCTTTATCTAATAGTTCATGTGGAACTTTTTTATTAAGAAACCACCGAACAGATCTTCTATATTTTGTAAGTTTATAAAATTCTTCGTAGGAAATAGATGGTCTGTCTGATTCAATTCTTTTATATGGTATTGAAGTAGGAATCGTCTTTTCATTTAAAACAGTAATCTTTTTAAACCTTTCCCTTTGAACGTCCAAAACAGGATTACTTCCTGTTATACTAAAATATTCACTTAGCACATCATACGTCCATTTAATTTGTGAATTAGGAATACAATTCGATGGCACGTAAAGAGTTTCAAAGTTATTGATTGTTTCAACTATAAAATCCAACCCGAAAATATCTTTTCTTGGACGCATTAATAATCCCTTTTCGATACGATGAACATTTCGTATAAGAGTATACATATTCGCCTTTTCATTGTTTGTTTCTTTTATGTGCTTGATTCTTCCGGCTAATACTGCACGCTCTTCTCTTTTAAATTTTGATGAAAATAAAAGATAATAAAGTGAACTCATGAAGGGTGAGCCAATAAAATAACTGGGAAGAATATTTTTATAAAAAAATTTGAACTTATGGTAAAATTTTCTAATCATTTTAATTACATCTTTGTTACAAACTTATTTTTTAAACTACTAAATATTTGCATTAGCATTTGTTTATCATTATATGTCAATCCAATATAATAAATACTTAATAGATAGGATATACTTGAAATTATTCCTAAAACAATAAATCCAACAAAACCATCCACAAGCCAAATACGAACAAAATAAACCAACAATACCGAAGGGAGTAAACTAAGAAATGAATTTAAAATTACTTTCTTAAAATATTCTACTGCACGATATCCTGTTAAATACTGAAAATAAAATATTCTGAAAACAGTTGAAATCGTTTCTAAAACAAACGAAACTAGAACTATAGAATAGGGCTGATATCCTAATTTAAGAAAAACAAATCCTATTGGAATGGTTAATAGCTGTATGCCGCCAGCAACCATTTGATAAACCTTAATTTTGCCTATTGCCTGTACCGCAGTCATCAACCCCATATTTATTTGGTTCATCATCGTTAATAATATGATAGACCTACAAAATTCTACTGTATATTCTGGCACATTTTTCAACCATAATTTTAAAATAAAAGGCATTTCAAAAAAAAAAGGAAGTGCAAAAAATGTAAACAAATAAAAAGAAAATTGATTTGCTGTCAATGATAACCTTATCATACGATCCCTGTCATTTGATCCTTCACTTTTCATAATTTGAGGCCGCATAGCGCTCATCATAGTCTGAGAAAAGAACATCAACTGGCTATTAACCTGATTAGCAATTCCGTAAGCTGCATTAACTACTGTGGCAAAAAACAGATTAAGTATGACTGCTACTCCTTGATTTCTAGCTAATGAACAAAGGGTTCCAAAAAGACTCCATCCTGCGAAAGAATTTAATTCTTTTATCTGATCTATATCATACTCCTTAATCAAATTCACATGGCACTCTTTATATTTTCGCTTGCTATAAATCCTTTTAATAACTCTAATAATAATAGTACATAACATAGTAAAAAAACCATACACAAATAATTTGTCTACTGTTAAAAAAAAGAGGCTAAATGCAATCAATAATTTTAAAACAGATTCAACAACGCCTACAACAGCAAGAAATGTCATATTTTCATGAGCATTAATTAATGCATCATAAGGGACTGAAATTACTGTTATAAAAGTAGAAGCTACTACAAAATGTAAAATATATAATGCCACATCTATTCTTGCTGGATTAATCTTTAACTGATTATTTATCAAATAAATACCTACCAGCTCAATTACGATAACCAACAATATACCAATTACAAAATGTACAATAACACTATTTGCAAAAATTTTTTTTACACTTTCAATATTTGCTGTCCCTAAATTATATGAAATATACCGCTGAGTAGAAGTGCTCATAGCAGCATTAAGAAAAGCTAACATAGCTATCATACCACCTACAACATTATAAATACCAAAATCTTCAGCCCCAAGAGCATTCAAAATGAGCCTTGTAGAATAAAGTGCAATAAGAGAAGTAACTACAGTTTTAACATATGTAATTCCTGTATTAAATATAACTCTATTAATTGCTTGCATTCAAACTTATTTTTAATTTAAATATTCATTAACGTCCAAATTATTACCACTATATAACTTTAAAAATTTAGAGTCATATAAAACCAATCTACCTTCTTATAATAAATCCTAAAACAACTTCAAATCACTCGCTACCATCTCTTTAACCAAAGCAGCCAAATCATACTGAGGCTCCCAACCCAGTTTGGTTTTCGATTTTGTAGGATCACCAATTAAAAGATCTACTTCTGTAGGACGGTAATATTCAGGGTCTACACGTACCACTACTTTACCTATTTCTAATTGGTATAGTGGGTTATTGCAGGCTGCTACTTTTGCTACTTCGCTTTCGTTTTCTCCTTCAAAAGTTAATGTAACACCAATTTCTGCGAAAGCCATAATCACAAAATCTCTAATATAAGTTGTCACTCCTGTTGCAATTACATAATCTTCCGGTTTGTCTTGCTGTAAAATTCG
This sequence comes from Flavobacterium cheongpyeongense, assembly GCF_003202435.1. GTDB lineage: Bacteria > Bacteroidota > Bacteroidia > Flavobacteriales > Flavobacteriaceae > Flavobacterium > Flavobacterium cheongpyeongense. Next base: position 113,805 of record NZ_QJHK01000001.1, on the reverse strand, counting down.
CCACATGGCTTCTACATAATCTTTGGCATGCCCCCAGTCTCTTTGAGAGTTCAGATTACCCAAATACAAACAGTCTTGTTTTCCTTTTGCAATAGCAGCAGTTGCCATCGTAATTTTACGGGTTACAAATGTTTCCCCTCTGCGTGGCGATTCATGATTGAACAGGATTCCGTTACAAGCAAACATATTGTAAGCTTCACGATAATTTTTAGTAATCCAAAAACCGTAAATTTTAGCAGCACCATAAGGAGAACGAGGGTAAAAAGGGGAATTTTCATCATAGAATCCCTTTTCATTTTTATTTTCACTCATCCCGCCATAAAGTTCAGAAGTTGAAGCCTGATAAACTCTGGTTTTTTCGCATAAACCTAAAATTCTTACCGCCTCTAATATTCTTAAAGTACCTATTCCGTCAACATTTGCCACATATTCGGGAGAATCAAAAGATACTTTAACATGAGACATTGCGCCTAAGTTATAAATCTCATCGGGCTGTACTTCCTGAATTATTCTAATAATATTAGTTGAATCAGTCAAATCTCCATAATGGAGTTTAAAATTCACATGCACTTCGTGCTGATCCTGATAAATATGGTCAATTCGTTGCGTATTAAAAGAAGAGGCACGTCTTTTAACACCATGCACCTGATATCCTTTTTCTAATAATAATTCGGCTAAATAAGATCCGTCCTGGCCTGTGATTCCTGTTATAAGGGCTACTTTTTGTGTGCTCATGGGTTTGAGTATATGAGTTGTGAATTGTGAATTGTGAATTGTGAATTGTGAATTGTGAATTGTGAATTGTGAATTGTGAATTGTGAATTGTGAATTGTGAATTGTCTCTCGCTTTGCTCGATTTTTCTAAGCTCTGAATTCACTTTTATCTTCTCACTTTTCACTTCTTACTTCTTACTTTTCACTTCTTACTTTTCACTTCTTACTAATTAGATAAAAACTACATTTTTACTTGTTTGAATGCTTCGATATTATTTAAAAACCATTCGTACGTTTTTTGTATGCCTTCCTCAAGCTCTATTTTGTGTTTCCATCCTAAATCATGCATTTTGGTAACATCCATCAGCTTTCTGGGTGTTCCGTCTGGTTTAGTTGCGTCCCAGATTATTTCTCCTTTATGACCTGTAATTTTCTGAATCGTTTCTGCAAGCTCTTTAATGGTTAAATCTTCTCCTGTTCCTACATTGTACAAATAATCAGGCAATTTGTTTTCAAGAGCAAAAACAACAGCTTGTGCCATATCATCTACAAATAAAAACTCCCGCATCGGGGTTCCGCTTCCCCAAAGTGTTACCGGAGCATTATTGTTTTCTTTGGCTTCATGAAATTTACGGATCATGGCCGGTAAAACATGAGAAGTATTTAAATCAAAATTATCGTGTGTACCATATAAGTTTGTAGGCATTAAACTCACATAATCCTTTCCAAATTGATTTCGAATAGCCTGACAAGCTTTTACACCGGTAATTTTAGCGATTGCATACCATTCGTTGGTTGGCTCTAAAGTATCTGTTAACAAATAATCTTCTTTTAACGGCTGTGGTGCTAATTTTGGATAAATGCAAGAACTGCCTAAAAAAATAAACTTTTCAACATTATTTTGCAAAGCAGCATCGATCAGGTTATTCTGGATTTGCATGTTCTCCATAATAAACTGATACGGATAATCATTGTTTGCCAATATTCCACCAACTCTTGCAGCCGCATCAATAATAACTTCCGGTTTTTCTTTAGCTATAAAATCGTGTACAGCTTGTTGATTTCGAAGATCAAGTTCCTTACTGGAAACTCCTGTCAAATTTGTAAACCCTTTATTAGATAAGGTTCTCCAGATAGCGCTTCCCACCATTCCGTTATGGCCTGCAATATATATTTTTGTATTACTTTTCATATCTGTTTAAATTACCTTTAACGCTTCTTTTTCTGCCACTACTTTTCTTAGACCACTGCTCGAAAAACGATGATCTCTTTGATTAAAATATAGTTCAATTCCTTTTGATTCACAATATTCTCGACCTGTAAAGTTTTTTTCCCGGTATTCATCACCAATAATACGAACATCAATTTTAAAAGACCTCAAAATATCCTCTAAATCCTGTTCTGTCGCATACGGAATAATCTCATCTACAAATTTACACCCTTTTAGCTGAATATAACGTTCCACAACGGTTTGAGTAGGCCTGTTCTTTTCAGGACGGTCTAATGTTGGATCCGTCTGTAATGCACAAATTAAATAATCACATTGCCGCTTAGCTTCTTCTAACATGGTTATATGTCCTGCATGAAGCAAATCGAAGGCACTAAAAGTAATTCCTATTTTCATTATTTTTTATTCTGAAAATGTTTTACTAATTTTTATACACTTAATATGCTGAATCTGAATGTAAACGATTTTGTCCTAAAGCCACCATAAAACCAAAAGTCAGTCCCAGATTGCTACCTGTTACATCTTTTCCAATTAAAGCTCCGTTATAATAAATTTTCTGTGATAAATTAGATTTATAAGTTAGGTCTGCAAAAAATGAAACTTTTTCATTTATAAAAACATAAGGTCTTGCACCTACGAGTAAAACACCTATCTTATCACGATTAAAATATTTACTAGACATTACTCCGGCACCTGCCCCACCATGTACCAGTAATCCAAATTCTCCTCTTGTACTTCTTGCCAATTCAAACAGATTTCCTAAATTATAACAAAGTTCTAATGTTCCTACTAATTGATCACTCTTTTGAAGCCCTTTATTAAACTGGTCAAAACTTAAGGATCCTAATAAACCAATGTTCTCATTAAACATATAACGCAAACCTCCCTGTCCATGAATCAATGATAAAGGTTTTATTTCTCCAGAAGGTGAAAGTAAGGTTAAAGGTACAGCTATACCAACTCCAGCTTCCATATAAAGCTTATCGTATCTTGATCTGTACTGGGCATTTGAAATTGTAGCAACCAATAATAAAGCAAAAAACATTTTTTTCATAAAACAGGTATTTTTTTTTAGGGTTTATATTATTTAAAAATTAAAAAAATTATGTCAAAACTATTGTAATAGATTATGAATTCTATAATACTATTTTTCTTTATAATTATCTTAAATGTAACGGTTTCAAACACAGCTTCGCTATACTAAGTCCCGTTTCAGGATTAGATAAAAAAATTTTCACAAATGTATTGACAATTTTTATAAATTATACTTAAAAAGCTGGTGCTACCAAGAATAATTGTTACGTAAAAATACATCATTCTCATTATCAAACACATACCACCTGCGATAAATTATTACATGTTAAATATTTTAACAAAAAAGTGGGTTTAATTTAATTTAACAGGATAAAAAAAAAATAATCATTTTTTTTAGTGTTAAATTTCCGACTATCACAGGTATTATATTCAACTATTTTGCCGTGAATTTATATGTTTTTTTTTCATTATACGCTAAATTTGAAGGAAAATCTTAAAACATAACATTTAAAATTTTAGTTTATTGCATTTCGTTATGAACATATTTTTATTTTTTTTCTGTTTGTGCATTTCCACAACTTACAGTCAAATTTCTGGCTGTACAGACCCGCTTTCAAAACAATACAATCTCAATGCAACAGTAAATGATGGAAATTGTAAATATGAAATAATTAAAATAAAACCGGAATATTCGAAAAAATTGAGTGATTCAATCAGAGAAATATCTGGTCTTATTAGTTTTGACGGCTTATTATGGACTCACAATGATGATCATGATAAAACGCTTTACGGATTAGACTCTTTAGGAAAAATCAAAAAAAAAATAATTCTGAAAAACAGTATAAATCATGACTGGGAAGAAATTTCACAAGACCGTTTTTATATCTATATTGGTGATTTTGGAAATAATTATAGCGGAAACAGAACTGATCTAAAGATTCTTAAAATCGAAAAAAAATCCTTTTTAGAAAACAATCCAATTATTGAGACGATTTCTTTCGATTATTCGGATCAAACTGACCTTTTTCCCAACAAGCCAAACACAACAAATTTTGATTGCGAAGCTTTTATTGTTGCAAAAGACAGCATCTATCTTTTTACAAAGCAATGGAAATCATCTAAAACCAGTATTTATGTTTTACCCAACCAATCAGGAAAACATGTAGCCAAATTAAAAGAAACATTGGACACAGAAGGACTTGTGACAGGAGCTGTTTATTTAGACACAAAAAAGTTAATCGCCCTTTGCGGCTATTCAAAAAAAGGAAAACCCTTTATATATCTTCTCTATGATTTTAAGAATGATGATTTTCTGTCAGGAAACAAAAGAAGAATTAAACTTAAACTCCCGTTTCACCAAATAGAAGGGATTACATCAACAGATGGCCTACATTATTATTTGACAAATGAATCTTTAGTCCAGAAACCCATCCTGCATATCCCGCAACAAATACATTATTTTGATCTAAGTCCAATATTGAATTCGTATCCCGATAAATAAGTCGTAAGTCGTGATATAATAGTTTACTTTTGACAAGTTTGTTCTGTAAATCATTCACAATAATTGAAAAGTTGACAAATGTTAGGGATGCTAAAACATATACAATGTTAACTGTTAAAATTCTCAAAAATCAAAATGCCATCCTCGTAAGTCTGGCATTTTGATTTTGTGACATTTATCGTCTGAATTTTTGGATTTTAGCTCATTAGAAAATCTTATTATTTAGATTCTCCTGATAACTGAATATTTTGTTGAATTATTTTTAAAAAAATGTAGCATGATCAGATTGATCTTCTCATTTCAAAAAATTATTGCCTACTTTATTTAAAATGGCTATCTAAAATTATTCATGTTTTTGTACTTGTAAGTGAACTCGTTTGCTTGTTTGTCTCCAGGTAAACTATATTTCATCACTATTTCATAATTTCCATATCGCATGAACAGGAAATTAGAGTTTATAAATCGTTTTGCAATTAATTCAACACTAGTGTCTCCATTGATATAAGCGTTAATAATCTGATTGTCTAAATCAATCCAGTCTTGTTTGTAAAGCAAAGGCATATTATATTTAAATGGGAAATTACCTTTGGTCCATGATTGGTTTACGTTATTTTCTATACTGGTCATATAATACGCACTGAGCGGTATTGCTTTAGCCGGAATCACTCCTAATTCACTTGTATCTCTGCTATTTATAGAATAACTGCCATGTAAAGGATAATCTTTATACAGATACGGAAAAATATCCGTTGCATAATACTCATCATTCAGCTTGGACTGTGCAATTATCATCGGTTTATTGTCACTATAATTCACTCCCTGCAGCTCAACAATATCAAATGCTTCCTGACTTGAAATAGTATTGGTTAAATAAATAACATCTGAATATATGACTCCAAAATTATAACTCTGCGTATTTATTGCATTCATTTTAGAATTGAATGTTTTGTATTTGCTAGTATTAAACGAATACGATAAACGCTCGATATTGCCTTCTGCCTTGGATAATGCATCAGCTTGGTTTTCTCTTACTTGTATGTCATTGCCTTCGTTACTAATTGTATTTGTTTTTGTGGCAGCAGTTGCATTTCTCGACGGAGTTTGTTTCAAATTACTCACTATCGAAAAATTGTATTTCTTATCCTGATCCATATTTGGCAAATCATAATACACTTCATTTGAACTGGTATTATAATTAAAAACTGCAACTTTTGAATTGGAAGTTCCTTCCTGATCTAGTTTGATACTGGTTTCCCAACTGGCATCTTCAAACAAATAATCCTGACCACGGTTAAGCTGAATATATCCTTTTGGGTATTCCTCTTCAAGGAAATATTTTTGATCTACAACCGGATAGGAGTATTTAATATTGGTAAGCGGAATATGATTGGGAGCTCCTCCTGTTGTAAAGAGTCTTTCCTCATATTCTGTTGCCACTTTTCCGTCTACTTTTATAGGCTCAAAAACACCATTAACCATCTTTTGAAAACTAACCTCAACCTGGACTTTAAGTGCTGCATTTGGAGGTAAAATATCTGTTGAAATAAAATTAGCCTTGTCTTTCATAGAACCCCATTCCAGAACTCCGGGAATTTCTTTTGTTCCGTCGAAAACCTTAAATTTTTCTAATATCACTTTATAGGTAACATCACCCGCATCTTCAGGAATTACAAAAGCTTCATTTACCTTCGTTGAAAATGCAGCTTGTGGCACAGCAAAAACATCTACATCTGCAGAACTTTGTTTAGGAGTTACATCTGTTATTAGTTTAAGCCCACCCAATGGCGATGCATTTTCAAATTGACATTCTTCTCCAAGTTCAAATTTAAAACGGAATTTTCCTTTTATTAGTCCACCCAGAATATTCATATTTCCTCCCACATAACCTCGCATCCAAACGGGGTTTGGTAATTTTGCCTGCAATAAAACAGCAGCTCCACCTGAAATAATTGGAATTTTAAATTTCAAAAATGATAATTTAACTCTGATACCTAACTCTCCCTGCAGATAAGCATAAGATTGTCCGTTAGCATACCATCCATTTATACCAACCCGGTCTCCTGTATTGGAACATCTGGCTTCCTGGTAATCTTTAAGCATAATATCGAATCCCATTCCTGCCTGAAAACGGGCGTAAAAAAGAAGAAAACTTAAATCTCCGGTATCAAAATCCAAACTGGCACCAAAAGCTAAACCTCCTCCATTTGCCAATGCATTTTCATCACGCATATAATCCAGTTCTTTGGCATCTACTCCCAAAATTTGTGCAACAATAGGCGGCGGTGGCGGACTTCCCGGGAGCACCGTCCCTGCCATAAAATAACTTGTTGTTTTTAAGAACATTCCTGCTATGCCTATTTTTACTCCGCATCGGTCATCGGGAGTTCCCATATACATATACCAATCTTTTGGATCTTTGTGAAAAACACCCCAGACTGCTCTTCCGCCTTCACCAATTCCGGAAAGAAAATTTCCCGGTGTATTAATATATACGTCTGTTGTAGCATGCAAAGAATGATTTTGAAAATCAAATTCTATTGCTGCTGCCATTTTTATACCTACCTGAGCTGATAAGTCTCCGGGAATTGCTTCTTTTGCGGCGGGAATATATTTGCTGGCAAAAGATCCTTTAAGATCGCTTTCGGTTACCCCCATAAAACTTGTCTTTGCCGTAACATTTGAAGCGACTTTCCCCATTAAGTCCGTAACATTTTTAAGTCCGGGTATTGAGGCCAGAACATTTGCTTTGCCAAAAATGGCTAATCTGTTTATTCCGCCTCTTGAGTTAAAAGCTATTTCAAATCCGGCTTCTCCATCACAAATGGTTTCTGAACCAATATGAAAATAAATTAGGGCTTTGACTCCTAAGCTTATTTTTTCATCGGGAGTATAACTCAGTCCTGACGGTGAGAAATCACCAATGGCTATATCCGGATTTCGATGCATTTTATAATACGCTCCTCCTCCAAAACCATTAATCATAAAAGGAGCCGGAGTTGGTGGCCATTTAACAGCGGCATCAAAATACCAATATCTAAAAGTCGTACGTCCAAAAATAGCTTTTGCCTTTACGTTAACCACATCGGCAACATCTACTTCAAGTTCTGCATTAAATCCATTTCCGTATACAGGATCTTTTTCCATTAAGATAAGACCTCCTTTAATGGTTAATCCGCTGAATTTACAGTCAATATTAATAGCGGACAGATCTAAACCATCATATCGGCTTCGCTGCCTGTAACCATCATCATACATTTTACCTTTAATCCCAATTCGGGCTGTGGCTCCGGCGCCAATACTTTCCATCAAATTTATCCCAAGATCAAAATCGATGCGGGAATCATTTCCGTTAATGGCAACATTTATATTACCAATTGAAACAGGAAAATTACCAAAGGCAACTGTGCCTTTATAGCCCATATTTCGAACCGAAATAATAGGTGAAACGGTTTGCAATTGCAGATTTTCAAAAGAGATTCCTTTAAAATCAACAGTCTTTTTTCCTTCTACTTCCTTGTCATCAGATGCTCCTTTGTTGGTTCCAAAGGAAATTGATCCGTTTAAATTGGCTTTAGGTAAAAATTTTCCATTTACTAATTTTAGTTCAACTGAGCTATTAGGTAACAGTAAAGCCTTTGCTTTCCAAAGATCAAAAGCTATAGAATCTTTTGTAACCACCACTAATTGCTGTTCTTCCATGGATATAAATCCATTATAAGCCAAACCTACTCTATTGGTTTGAGCCGCTTTAGTCGGAGTTGTTGCTGCACTTGCTGTTGGTGTAGCAGTAGTTGCCGTTTCTTTTTTCTCTTGTGGAGCTTTACTGATCGGTAAAAGAATCTGACCGTTTAAATTTGCTTTTACAAATGTATTGGCCGCAATCGTTACATCGATATGATCTAAGGAATAGGCCCATGATTTTTCCTGACTGGTTATTCCCCTGTCGAGCGGGAATACATTATCTGCATAAAAAGTTCCCGAAACTCCGTATTTGTCTATAATCAGATTTTGGGCTCCTACGTGAAGTCTTTCTTTACTTGATGCCGTATCTGTAGTTTGAAATTCTTTTGGCAAACCTACATCAAAGGTCTGAATGAATACTCCTTTCCAAGCTTGCGGACTTGGTGTTAAAAGTGCATTTTTTGCATAATATTCCGGAAAAACAACTGTTGGATCATTTTTTAAATCACTTAAATCAAGTACTGCATTACTGACTAAAAACTGAAAATTACCATCAAAATCTTTTCCATTCCGCTTGTCTTTTAATGTAAAAGGCTGCAAACTTACATTGACCAGAATATCATTCCAGCTGCTTGCCATAAAGCTAAACTCTCCTCTAACCCTATTAGGAATCTGAACTGTTTTTCCGTTGTAATAGGTTTTAGGAACAGTTGTTTTTGCTTCGTCGACAGTTTTAGATACCGGATCAATTGGCAATATTAAGTTTCTTGAAAACTCAACTGCTCCGGAAATTTTCATTTCTTTAAAACCATCACAGTCAATTGTCACATAGGTTAAATCATTGACGCTTCCTGTAGCCATATCAAAACCGCCATATAATGATACCTGCCATTTATTATCACTAAACGGAATGTCAACATTGCCCAATAAGACTAATTTGGCCTCCCCCATAATACCTCCCTGATGCGATAATTTTACATTATCTGCACCAAAAAACAATTGCATTGGTTGTCCATTTTTGTCTTTTTGCGGAATATCAACTCTACAAAAAACAGTCAAAGTGGTATATTCGGGAGAAAAAACAGCTTTCGTAATTCCAATAGAATATTGAACATTATTTACCGTATTACGGATTCCCATTGGTAATTCTACCAAATCCTGATTCGAAAATTTGTCTACCCAGCGTTCAGAAGCTTCTATTTTTTCGATAGCACTTGAAGCTGCACCTAATTCTTTAGGTGCTGCAATATCCTGCCCGTAAGAGAAAACAACCGAAAGCATGATAAACAATACCGATAAATGTGTTTTTACAACCTTTTTCATAAGCAGATATTCCTGTTTTTTTGTAAAATAAAGCATAGTAACTTTTTTATATTTTAGGCAAACGTCTATTTAAAACGATTATGTAATTTTATTTGAAGAATCAAGCTTTTTTAATCTTAATTATTCTTCAAATACTTAAATTCAACTTCAGCATCTTTGCCATTTTTAATGGCTAAATCATGATAAAACGGAATTAGTTTGATTTTTAATTCTTCTATTATTTCTGTATCTGTTTTTTTATCTTTCATCATTTTAAAGAAGTGACTCAACTCTTGTTTATTAAAATTTGAAAGATTTTCGTTTTGATGCATTTCATCTGCAGAAATATTCGCAAGTATCGAAATCTCATTAAGCATCCGTCGATGAATTAATAAAGGCTGTAGCTTTTTATTTTTTCGTTCGACCAATTTTAAATAAGAATTATAACTTATTTTATCCGTTACATCTTGTTCATTTACGCCATGCATCTTATGTTTATTTACTCTCCCAAGAGCCATAACATAATCATTTTCAATACCTTCATCTTCACGTATCATCTCTTCTTCTAAACTTTTTAAAGTTTCAAGAATATATTTGTTGTATCTGTCTAAGATGTCATTATTTAAATCGTACCCTTTTAAATAATTTAAAGTCTTTTCTTTAAAACTTTCATCATCAGGAGTCAGAGTAGCAAGTGTCAGCAAATGTTGCAATTCATCCGAATCTTCTTTTGGAATTGGTCGTAATGCCAGTTGAAGGTCCTGCAACTGTTTTATGATTTCATTTCTCGTTCCTTCGTAGGTCTTTTCTTTGTGTTTTATTTTCAGAACAGGATCTGAAACAATTTTCGTTTCTTTTTTTGGTTCTTTTTTGGCTGGTAATTTTATTTTATCAAGTGAATAAGAATAATTTAATGTAGCGGTTAAATCATTGTATTTCTTCGCATTAGAACTGCTTCGAAACATTGAAATGATACTCATATTAAAATTATGCTGTTCGAGCAACACATAACTATTATTAAACTTAACGCCAAAAACAGAACTTGAATTTGTATTGCCCTGAGAGTTATTATAGAGAACTCCAAAATTAGTATTCAGTTTGTCTTTAAATAATTTCTTAGAGGCTCCAACTGAAGCTCCAACTGAAGCATTATTGTTTTGTGCTACCTCATTACTGGTGTAATTAAGGGAGCTGTTTAAGCTCATTTTTGTTTCGATAAAGCTTATTGAATGTGCTAAATTATAATTCTGAACGGTACTTGCCTGACCTTTTCGTATCACACCGCCTTGTTCATTGGCCTGACCGGCAATGCTATAGTTGAAATTTAAATTTTGGTTTCTCTTTTTTCCAAAGGCATACGACATATTCACATTGGCATTTTGCGATAATTGCCTGTAATCTAAAGTATCAGACTGGACTACATTTGGATTGTTTATCAGCTCAAACTGATCTAATTTTTTATTCGTATAAGTGGAAAAATTCGAATAACTGCCTGTAATATTAAGCTGATCCGTAACGCTGTAATTCATATTAACTGAACCAACAACCCGCTTAGTGTCCTGTTTTTTTGCTTTTGCCAAATCATCTCTCTGATATCCTAAACTGGTAGTTACCGTAATTTTATCCTGGTAAAAAGGCCGTGCAAATCGCAATGCAATATTTTCTAAATCGTTATTAAAATATAATGCTCCCAATGTGTTGTAATTTGGATCAATACGCTCATACGTCAATCCTATGATGCTCTTTTGAATGTTATAATCAAAATTGACATTTACTGCATTCATAAAACTGGTGCTTTCTTTGCTGGAAAATAACTTATCCCTTAAATTACCTCCTGAAATATTTTTGCTTCTAACATCATCAGTTAAAACTGACAAAGCATACTCGACATTTAAATTTAAATTTTTAATCAAAGAGGTACTAAAAATCAAACTGTTTACAAAGTTTTCTTTTGGCGTTACTCCCTTATCATTAGTTATGTTTAACGAGCTAACATCGTCTTTGGCATAAAAACCAATCCAGCCAATTTTATACTGTGGCTGCTCAAAACCTATTTTTGCTCCGTAACCAAAACGCTGGTATACCGGAATTCCTCCTGATGCATTTTCCTCTGATACTGCTTTTAACAACTGTCCTCCCATCAAAGTTATTTTAAACGGACTTCTTGGGGTAAGTTCCAGACCAACTCCCTTAAACGGAAAGCCACTTAATGTATAAGGTGAAAATGTCATACTCACATTGCCTATATAGGCTTTTACCCATTTGTATTTGGGCATAATACTTAATCTGTTAAAATCAAACGGGGCAGTATAGCCTAAATTATTTCCCTGATTGGTAATGCTGTAAAATAACGGAACACTAAAATTAAAAGCACTAATATTCAAACTTCCTGAGAGCAAATAAGTAAACTGTTCACTGGAATTTTGCATATCAGATGTATAATACATCGTATTTGCATTTACATTACCTGTAACTTTGAAATTGGGTTTATAAAAATTCTCTAAGTCTACATCCTGAGCATATCCTTTCCTGCAAATAACACAGGCAAAAAAAATACATAACCAAAACAAGATCTTCTTATTCTCTCTCTTCATTTATTGGTTATTGTTTTTGTACTTTGATATCGCATAAAATATAAGAACTTGTTCCGTTCTTTACCATATCTTTAATTTTAATGGCTCCTTTTTTTCCGTCTTGTGTTTTAAATAAAATAATCCTTGGAAAAGTAAAGCCAAATTCCTGCGCTCCTGCTGCACTGTAACTTATATTTAAAGATTTTATCGGGCTATCGTTTACCATGGCATCAAACTGTGCTTCGGTAAAATTTAGACCGCAGTTGCACAAATTTTGAGAGTTTATAAAAATGGTGCTTTGGGCATTTTTTAATGCTAAATAGCCATAATTGTCTGCCTGATCCGGCGATATAAATCTATTATTGGTAAAATTGCTGTTTAAGCCCTGAAAAACAACATCTATTAAGCTGCTATTCTGATCATTAATTTCATTTGCTTTATAAACCTGTCTGGTTACGGTTGAGAACATTGCACCAATATTATTATTGTTATGGGCCGAATTTATTCCCAATTTAACGTTAGTCAAAATACGCAGATTGGTATCTGTCAGCACTGTAATGACCAATTTATAAATCTGGCTTGTTTTATCATTAAAGGCTTCTAAGGTAACTTCATGACTGCCTGCACTTGTAAAAACAACTGTCGGATTTTCTTCTGTTGAAACAGCAGGGTTTCCGCCTTCAAAGCTCCATTTGTAATGTGTCGCACTAGTTGATTTGTTGGTAAAATCAATCGTTACAGGAGCCTCGTAATCATCATCTTCAAACTTTGGATCATACGAAAATAAGCTCACTAAATAAGGAGCAACAGTTACGGTTTTAGTTTGTTTTTCTGATTCAAAACCATTAGAAACTGTTACCGTTATAATGTGATCACCGGGAGTTGTAAATACAACATTTGGAGGCGTTTTACCTGTAAAAGTGGCAGGTACTCCACCCTGAAAATCCCATGTAAAAGTTAATCCCTCTCCGATGGTCGCATTTTTTAAAACAACCTCAACCGGAGAATAATTGCTTTTTATGATTTCGTGAGAAAACTCAATATTAATTCCTTCTTTTATAACTACGGTTTTACTGAATTCATTACTTTCTCCATCTACATTTGTAGCTATTAATTTAATGGTATAGGTACCTTGTTTACTGTACACTATTTCACCCGGATTTTTTTGAGATGAAGTGGCCGGACTACCTCCCTCAAATGTCCATTCGTAGGTATCTGCTCCCGTAATTTTATTGTCTATTTTAATTAGTACGGGTATTGATTCGTCATTATTGACATACGAAGTCGTAAAATCACCCTCTATGGCTATAGCGGTTTCCTGATAGCAAGATGTAATAATAATAAAGAATAATACGAGTAAAATTTTTCTCATTCTGAATCTTATGTCTATATTTCTAACTAACTTAATTATTTTCTTTTCTCTAAATATTGACTTCCTAAGCTGTAGCCGTTTCCAACAAGAACACGCGCAATATTCATAGCAGTTATATCTTTACTCATTTTATATCCTATCGGATTACCTCTATTATCAAAAGCAGCTTTAAAAACTTTATTATCGAATGTAATAAGCTCCTGATTTAAAAATTTATCATAACCTGAAACCATTCCTGCTTTTGCAAACCATCTGGCTATCAGATGACCATCTAAATCAATAACTTCATAATATAACTCTCCGTTTGTATACGGCGACGTCATTTTGATATACCCTATTCTTTTATCATTTGGATCTTCATTTTTTGCTTTTACACTATAAATTACCCCATTGTCATCAATTGTTAACTGATACGTATCTGCCAGACGACTTGCATTATCAATATCACCCTGAACTCCCAGACGTTTTGCAGCTATACCGGCTGATTCTCCATTTAAAAAATTTTCTACTGCTTCGACATTTAAACCATCAGTGGTAAAATAACCTCTATCCATTAATTCATAGATGATACTTCTGTCATAATTAAAGGCACTGAATTTTCTGCTTTTATTCTTAAAATCTAATTCGTTCGTTTTTCCTGTGGCTTCGTTTTTAATCTCTATCCATGGCAGTTTCATCGAATCTTCATTGGGAGCTTTCTTTAATTCTGCTGTTACAAAAAAACTTTTATCTAAACTATATATTTTAAAAACTGGCTTTTTACCTTCTAAAAAACCAATTGTTTTTTCGTCGAGTTTTATTTCTCCTTTATCAATCTTGATTTTTTGCGCAAAGGCACCAATTCCAATTAATAGAGCTACTGCTATTAATACTATTTTTTTCATATTTATTTTATTATCGGACTTATAATTATTTTATTCAATTCTTCGATCTCTTATTCTATTTACTTCTGTGCCAGCATAGGGAAGGGTAGTCATCTTTTTTATTTTATTTTATTTTATTTTTTTTTATTTTATTTCATTAATTATTTTTTTTGCATTTTCGTTATTTGGATTTAATTCAAGTGATTTTTGATACGATTTAATTGCTTCCTTTTTTCTGTTTAGTAATAACAAACACTCTCCCAAGCTATCAAATGTATTGTAGCCTTGTGGATACAATTTTGTATTTAAAATAAAAATTTCAACTGCCTCATTAACTTTCTGTGAATTTATTAATTCATATCCAAAATCATTTAACGCTGTCTCACTTACATTATAAATGTTGTTTTTTCCTTTCTTTTTTTCGGTTTTTATTTGGGATATGGTTTTATCTATTGACAATGTGCTCTTATAATAATCAGAAATAGGAATTAAATAACCTAAATTTGTCTTGATATCATCTGGTATTTCGCCGTTTGGTAAAATATTATCAATATTTATTTTAATTCCTTTAATTTTATTTTTTAAATCAACAGGAAAAGTTTCTAGATGTTTTACTAATATTCCATAATATTTTTGTGCACTTTTAGCCTCCTCAACATATTTATTTTTTAATTTAGTTCTTTGTTGATTATAATCAGCTTCACTAAATAACTTTTGATCCTGTTTATTTTTGAATACTTTAATGCTATCAATTAAAATATTTAGGTTTTCTATATTTTTGCTACCTATTTCGCTCCACTGATTTAAACCGATTTCATTTTCACTGGGTGGTTCATTGTTGATATTTTGTGCGAAGAGTAAGCTGTTAATAGAAATTATTAACATTGTTGAAAATAAGTATTTCATATCTTTTTATTTTTTTGTTAAAATTTAATTTAATTAGTTCTTCTCCTTGGTGCGAGCATATTACTCGTGAACAGGGCTTTATTCTGCTATTCACTCATTTTTCATCTACTAGACTTTTTAGAACAGGTGTTTACAATAGTTTATTTTTTTTTGTGCTTCACTTTCTATAATAGCTATATAATCGAATTCTATTACACCACTCTGGTATTTTTCCCATGGTGCAAGATAATTTTCATTCTTTTTTATATAAAAATCAATTAATTTTAAAATTTCTTCTCTATTAAACGTTTCTCCATTATAATGCTCTATTCTGTCAAACTCTTCGCAATTATTTATTGCATTATATAGTAATAACAACTGCTCTTTAAAATTATTTTCTCCAAATATTATGATAGAATCTTCTAGTGAGAATTCTTCCCTTATTGGATTTATTTTAAAGATCGGATCATATGTTTTATAAGGTTCTCCCCAATCAAACTTTTTTTCTTGTACAACACAAAAAGGAATTGTACTGTTATCTATATTCTCCATTTATTTAATATTACTTACATCAAAGATGTTTTTATACCTACCAGAAAAACTATTGATCACTATTTAGCAACTCGGATATCTTTATATACAAAGACATTTGGGTTATAATTAAATTATCATAGGTGAGATGTTTATCTTTATCCATATAATACAGCAGTTTGTTTAGAATTTCGGGCTTTCCATCTTCAAATTCAAACAAACACAATGCTGAAACCCCACTTGGAATATAATCGATTTCATAACTTGGGTTAACAGAAATATATTTTAAAATACATTTTGTTTTTACACATTCATTGATGTTATTGTACGAATATAAAACATCAAAATTTGTATTAACTTTAATATCTAAATCATAGGATCTTGCAAATAAGAAAACTTGATTACTGTTTTCAATCTTGGGTAAATTTCCTTTTTGTAAATCTTTTTCTCTAGGAATATCGTGTAAAAATAATGTAGGGAACTCCTTAAAGTTTCCATCGGAATAAAGTTTTGTCTCAATATCTCCAAATTTTTTCATAATCCATTGTATTTTATTGCTTTTTGATAGAATTCTAATGATTTATCTAATGATGATGCTGGTAAAGTCCGTAGTAAATGATCAGCTGAATCTCTAGTTAAACTAGATGGTAAATCAATCCCAAAAACCTCTTTTACTACCTTTCGTGCATTTTCAACAGATATCTCAATTTTAGATGTTTTTGCAAAATTCTCTGCGGAAGTATTAAAAATAATTTCTAATTCAATATCGACCCTTCTATTTGGTGCAGATAAAGTAATATTTTTTAGATCAATCGGTAATCCCATTTGTAGAACCCCTTTCGATCCACCGTATTGGGTAGCACTTTCAATCGAAAATATTGTAGACTTTACTGGATCTGTTGAAGCTGACATCCCTCCAATTTGTGCATTTGTACTTCCAGGAAAAAGTGAATTATCAATTTTATTTCTAGTAGTTCCTCTAAAAAATGATTTTATTCCTTTTTCTTCTAATTGAGTAACAGTAGTTAATTCATTAACATTATCCAAAAAAGCAATTAATTCATCTGTTGAAGTAATCTTTCCATAATTATTCGCCTCCTTAAATTTAATTGCTCTAGCTATATCATCACTCTCATTTAAAACTTCTTTTATTTCAGCATTGGCTATCTTCCCTTCTTTAAAAGCCTTAGCAAATGCATCCAGTTCAGCAGTTGTAACAGTTTTATCAGACAAATTGAAAAACTCCAGTAACCTACCGCGTTTATAGGTAGTAGATAATTTAGCCAGTTTACCATCGGCTTGCAACGTATAAACAAATCCTCTAAAGAATATTTTCGAATCCTTAGTGAGTTTTCCTGCTAATTTTTGACCAACTCTAAGTTCCCCTGAAGCGATGACGGGCAATACAATAGCAGAGGTGTAAAGAGCAGTACTTAGTGCATCTTTTCGTTTTACAGAATACATCAAACCGATGGTTTCAGGTATAGCATCAGCTCCAATAAATGATGCCGCAACAGATGAAACATCTATCACACCATATACAATAGGATCAAGCGTACTCCATTTGTCTTTATTGTAAACATTAACGAACTCATGAACAGGAGGAGTTTCATCTGTACCACCAAAGACTACTGAAAGATCTTTTGTCCCGCTGGGCTAAGTCTCCCGACTTCGTACCCTTTCCAATATACCTTAACATTTATCGTAATAAACTGCGTATATTTTTTATTTCAATGAACGTATATTCTTTAATTTATATATCTATTTGTGTAAACCTATTTTAGGACAAGACATTTGGAATATTCTTTAATTCGGCTGTTATTGAAAAAATTTTATCTAAATTATAAATCTTAAAAAACAGTTTTTGCCTTCTATGTAACCAATTGTTTTTCATCCAGCTTTATTTCCCCCTTGTCGATTTTTATTTTTTGGGCAAAAGAAAACATACTAATTAACACACTGATTAGGGTTAAAAAATATTTTTTAATATGTGTATTTTTATTTTTCATTTTGTTTAATTAGCGTCATCCAATTTTATTTGTATTTCTTCAAATGTTTTATATCTATGCTTTTCTGGTAATAATTCATAAATATTTTCATAAAAAAGAACCTCATTATCAACAAGTAAGTACATATCTCTAAAATATAATGATTTGTCTCCTTCTTCGATTATTTCAAAGCCATTTTCAAAATCAAATACAGACTTATAATTTTTCATCAGTATCAATAATTCTCTTAAATAGCTATTAAATCTTGTTGCATTTAAATATGAAAGTTCTTTGTTATTGAAAGAATTAAAATCAGTTCTCCTATTATATAAAACCGAAAAGAAAGCATCAGTATAAAGCAATAACCTAAACTTATCAATAATCTGTATATCGAAAAAATTATACGAATTTGAATTACTTTCAAAACGAGCTATAGAAATATCTTGATTGCTATTTATGTACATGTCTGATTTTATCGAAACTCTATTTGTCAATACATTAACAAATGGATCGTAAAATAATGTTCTGTAATCTATATCTGTTTTAGCTAAAATTTTATTTTTCAATAAATTAATTCCATCTAATAAACTCTGATTAGTATTAATAGAAGGAATGATTACTCCATATTTTACTCCTATCGATATAAATTTCTCTAAAAATGAATCTTTATTTTCTAATAAAAACTTTTTATCCAACGTAAAATTCCAACTTGAGCTTTGTTCAAAATCTCCCCAATAATTTTGAGGATTTTCGACTTTTAAATTATCCATGTTTACCAATTTGAAGGTTTAACAATAATTCTTTTATTTCCAACGATAATATGCAATTCCTGCAAGCTTTTTAATTCCTGAAGAGTAAACATCTTACCTGCCCCTTCTCCTATTAAACTTGTTACTGTTCCATCACTTAATTTACAGTTCTTTACTAAGTTTACAAATTCATCCGCAGAACTTAAATTAGGGAATGCACCATTAGCAATATTTATTTGTCCAAATCTCTTAGGGTACATATTTTTCCATTTTCCAGTTAATTTGCCATCCTCCCTGAATTTTTTAATTATTAATTCGAGATTACTAAAAATATTCATTTCTGCATTTGTTCCTTTAACATTTGGATATTTACACTCTAAAATTCCTTTATTAGAGCCTGAAATAAATACCACATCTACTTCATCAGGGGGTGTTTTACCTGGCGATAATTCTTTAGATATAATGACTTCTTCACCCTTATCCAGCCAATATTTCCCTTCGTTAAATTCATTCATTAATGATAAGGCTTTGTCACTTTTAGCAGATCCATTAAAGAAGCAGCCTTCCAGATTTTTCAACAAGTCTTCCGGATTTTTAAATTTAGGATTTTTTGCCAGGTCATCTATCATTTTCATCATCTGATTACTTCCAATTTCTGTATCGATATACATTGCTCGTATAATGATGTCATCTATTACAGATTTTGGAATTCCTGCCTTGGTAAGGTTTTTTGTAATTGAATTTTCTAATCCCTTAATAACATCGTTAGCTATGTTTTTAAAAAGATTGGCCCTCTTAATTTCGTCTGCTTCGCTAAGTATTGCCTTAATGTCTTTTGATAATATTTTATTTTCTTTGAACGCATTACAAAAAGCATCTAATTCTACATGAGAAACAGCATTATCAGAGAAATTAAAAAATTCAAGTAGTCTTCCACGTTTGTAAGTAGTCGATAACTTAGCTAGTTTACCGTCAGTTTTCAAAGTATAAACAAATCCCCTAAAGAATACTTTAGAATCTTTTGCTAATTTTGATGCTAATTTTTGTCCAACTCTAAGTTCTCCGGAAGCAACAACTGGTAAGACAATAGCTGTTGTATAAAGAGTAGCACTTACTACATCTTTCCTTTTTACAGAATACATTAAACCAATTGCTTCAGGTATAGCATCAGCACCAACAAAGGATGCTACAATAGAGGCAGCATCTATAGTACCATAAACAATTGGATCAAGTGTACTCCATTTGTCTTTGTTATAAACATTAGCAAAATCATAAACAGGAGGATTTTCATCTGTACCACCAAAAACTACCGAAAGATCTTTTGTCCATTGTACAAATCCATTTTTAAAAGCATAACCTGTAATATATTTGTTGGATGTAAGTTCATCTAACTGCTTTTCTTTAAAATCTATTGAATTTTCAACACTATTCCAATCTTCAATTCCTCCTTCATTAGCCTTATCCAGCAGTTCAGCTTTCTTCAGTTCATATTCAAGTAAATGTTGCTCATAATTTGGATCATAAACCATTACCGGAACCCCTGTTGTTGGTGAAACCCCTGCAGATTGTGTTCCCGGGTAAACTAATTTTTGAATCTCATCATAATACTTGTTTTGTTGCAGAAGTACTGTTTTTACAAAATTATATCCGGGCTGATATTCTGCACTTTCTCTCTTAGTTGCCTGAATACTACCATCAGCATATTTAAGACCTAAATAAATAAGTGAAGGTTTATAGGTTTGTTTATACACCTGACCAATAAATTCTTCTACTTGTGAACTAAGAATAGATTCATAAGTGCCTCCAGCTGCTGCTCCATTTCCCCCCTTGACTTTAGCTGTATTATTGGCTTTAATTTTAGCAATAGCAGCTGTTTTTACATCCACTCCTTTTGCGTACAATCCCGGCATAAAATGATCTACAGAAAAATCTGTAATACTAATACTCTTTTCAAGGTTAAAGTAAGGAACCGTAATTAGTATTGCATTTTTATCTTTCAGATTACTTGCTTCATAAACTTGTTTGGTAAATTCATTCCAATTACCACTAATCAGGTAATCAACTTTTGTATAAACTACATAAATATTTACCGGATTATTTTTTTGTTTTGAAAACTCGGATAAATAAACAAGACCATGATCCAGTCTGTTTAATTTGTCTCCTCCCGCAGGAATATCTTCATCAACTGATATATTTCCCAGATCACTATTGGTCATCTCAGTATTATAAGCATAACCCGAATTATTTTTTACAATTAACCTATTGACCTGAGATATTGTTTTCTGAATTTGTTCAGGAGAAAATTTACCTCCTTCAATTCTATCAACTTTTACTCCTGGAGGTACCTCCATACTTGTAATATCAAAAAAGCCAGATGTGAATGCATCTTTATCATTACCACATGGAACATTTTTAGCCTTACCAATATTATCCTCAATAAACTTATTTAAGTCAGCAGTATTAAGTTTGTCCTTTATTTGTGAATATTGAACGGTTAATTCTTTTGATGGACACGGCCTTTCTATATCAAAGAATAATGTGATATTATCGGTGTCTTTTGGATAACTGATGTATTTTAATACTCCCTCGTACTTTGTATTTTTAATACTTTCATAATAGGCATCATTTTTCCAACAATAGTGTTTATCTCCTTCGCTAAATCCATAAATCAATCCCTTTTTTGCATTATCAAAATTACAAGCATCATAAATTAAGCTATTTGGTGTTGGTAAACTAGCAATTCTATAATCCGGAGTTACTACATAATTAGCAAATTCCCCACTAGCCTGACTCTGAAACGCATACAATTTAAATGCAGGATCATTAATCTGTTTCCAATCCTGGTGGTTCAAAACAGTTCCTTCGCTATAATCCATCAATAAATCAGTACTTGATTCAGCTGTCTTATACGTTTCAAAAGGATGTTCTAATTTAAAAATTCCGTGACCTAATTCGTGTGCAGGAGTTTTTGCTAAACCTGATTTAAATACATAACCAAACTGCCCGTTCAAACGCATATAACCCTGCTGCCCTGTACTTGAAGCTTTATCGGTTACGAAAAGCACATAACTATTGTCTGTACTTTGGTACAAACTGTTTATATTTTGCTGCTCTGTGCTATAGGTTGATGTAAGCGTATTTTTCTCAGTCTGAATCGTGTTACCTGAAACTACACTATCGATATTGAGTATGTTCGCTTTCTTGAAGTTTACTTTTACACCAATCTTATTATAAATTGCCTGTGTACTTGTAATAATCCCATCAAGTTTATTTTGCGAAGCGATATCTGTAGGCACTAAAGCTACATTAACCTCTTTTGGAGAAATATGAACGAGAACAAAAGCGCCAATAACCTTCCATTTCTCACCTTGTTTTATAGTCGCCAGTATTTGCTCTTCGGCATAACTTAGCCTTCCTTTTACGGTTAATACAAATACTTTATCGGTTCTTTTAAACTCGATATTGGCACCGTTTTGGGTTTTAAATACGATACTGTCCAGTTTTATATTTGTATCTGTAAGGGTTACTGTAGCTAATACCGTATCTGAATAACCATTTAATACGGCTTTATAAGGCAGGGCAAAGTCTCCTACTTTTTTGTAAAGTTTTTGTAAAGCAGCTGGTGCTTTGTCTGGTAGTACATCAAAAGCATATTTACTGCCGTTACCACTAAATGCAATCGAAATTCCTTTTGCCGTAAATTCGGTAACCTGACCGCTTTCATCTACTCCATCGGTATTTTCAGGTGTTGGTTTGCCCCCCGCTGCGGCCAATGTAGGTTCGTTACTTCCGTTGCCGTCTTTATCAACATTATAAATATTTCCTTTACTATCAGTAATAACGGTATCTTTTCCACCCGGAATTATTATTTGTTCACCGTCTTTACCGTTGACTACGATATCGCCATTAGCATTAATAACAATTTTGTCAATCACAAAAGGAACGGTTTCTTCAATTTGACCACCCTGGCCTTCGCCGGTGAAATCTTCCACATCGGTAACATTTTTCCACTCCGGATTGTAACTCGTCTCTACAACACCGCTAATCAATTGATAATCGGTATTGATTACGATACTCTTAAATTCAACGGCAATTTTTGTATCAGCCAGATAAGGCACTATGATGTAACCTCGTCCGGAATATGGACTGTTTTTCCCCTGAAGTTCTAAAATGGTTACCGGAAAATCTCCAGCCCTAAACGTTTCACTCTGTATTAAATTCGTAAGCGGTTTTTGATTCTGAATATTAATTTGAGGAATGATACCACAATTATAAACAGCAATGCCACTTGTCTCTACAGGGGTTGTAAAAGTGCTGATGCCGGAATAGGTAAACGACTGAACGCCTTCGGTTGCGGGATCACAGCTTGAACCTACTCTAAACTGATAGGTAACACCTGGTTCTAAATTGGTCAGCAGGCTTTGCGTATTTAAACTATAGGTCGAAAACCATTGTGCATTACGGATACCTTCTTTCTTATATTGTATCTGATAGCGTGTATGTTCCGGCGTTCCTTGCCAAGTGATTTTGACACTTTTAGAACTCTGGGATTCGCTTAATAAAAAAGTTGGGGCTGCACACGAGGATGTATATTTAAACGAATAAATCTCGCTGTATCCGTCATTTTTAAATACGGCGTTCTCTGAAAGTCCTGTGGTCGAAATCGCTTTTACCCGCCACGCATAACGCATTCCCGGAACAAGTATTGGCATGCTTACATTGTACAGCAAAGCGGTTGCAAAAAGTGTTTCCTCATATAAAACGGGAGACATCTGAAATGCAATTTGCGGATCTAATGCAGGATCGATAAGCTGTTTTAATTCGAATTTATACGAAACATTCGTTGCATTGATCTGACGTGGTGTCCAGGTAAATAAGATATTAGGAAATTCAGTTGAAGCAATTTGTTCGTTTCGTTGTGGTGTATTTAATAGCGGTGGATCGTTTAAGATCAGGTATAAACTGGCACAGCTTTTTTGCGAGATCTTCTGGTTGGTCACAAAATCGTACATCTCAAAACAAAAACTGTACATGCCGTCCGGCAATCCGTTGGCATATTGTACAGGAGAAATTCCCTGCAGGTTTTCTAATCTAAACAGTGACGCAATATCAGTATTGGTCAGCGTTTGCAATTCTCCGCCATTTATAAAAATTGGGCGCTGTCCCTGTATATAATCGCTGCTTTGTATGTTGAGTCCGTTACCTTGTATGTACAATTTCAGGCGTACCTGCCTTTGCGATATAGAGATATCGGTAGGATTGATCAGCAATTGCATTTTAGTGTCCATGCTGGTAGCATAATCCGATATTTTGACACTATACGGACTATTGAAAACAGGGGTCATCTGCACCGGATAAAGCTGGGCGTAAGCATCCCCCCAACCCCCGAAGGGGGAGCACTGGATGAGTAAAATAAGTAAAATTATATTTTTGAAAAAGTTCTTCATTTTTAATTGATGATAATTTTTTTAACCAATGTTTGTTGCCCTGTTTCTAATACTAAAACATACATTCCGGATTCTAATGTGGTGGCAAAATCTATTTCATACTTTTTCTTTCCGGATTCTTTTTTCTGAATCATAGTATTTTGTGCGTTTGTCGAAAATAGTCTTAAGTTGATGTCACTATCATTTTCTAAAGTTACAAGTGCTTTAAAATTACCATTACTCGGATTTGGAGTTACGATAAAATCTACAATGAATTGCGATGTTGTGCCTATATTAGGTAATGTACTTCGTTGCTCTACCGTAATATTTTTATTAAATGTAGCATAACACTCCCCTTGTGTTTGCTTCAGACCAATGGTATAAGTACCAATCGCACTAAATTTGAGTGTTGCGTATTTTTCGTTTTGCTCTATACTATTTACGCCTTGAGGTATCACCCATTCTGTATCTTCGCCAATAGGGCTGCTTGTATTAATCAATATTACTTCTTCATCCAAATAAGCCTGAGAGCTCAATAAAAATTCGGAATTAATTACTGCCTGACTTGTTTTTATTACAATTTCATCTTCACTAACACATCCTAAACCTGAAGTTACTTTTACGTGATAGGTTCCGGCTTTTGATACATTTACTTTTGCTTCATTTGAGGTAAATCCGGTTGAAGAAGTCCAGTTGTATTGTGCTTTTGGATCTTCAATTTTTGCGTCTAAATCCAGATTCTGATCGTTGCATAAGGTTCTGTCAGGACCAATATTTACAATAACAGGTTGCGGATCTTTTAAAACAAATTTCTTTTTATAGGTACAGCAATCAGGACAGGTAATAGCAACTTCATAATTTCCTGCTGTAAGATTATTTAGGTCTTTGGTCGTAGCACCAGTGTTCCATAAATAGCTGTAAGGTAAGTTTCCACCTGTAACATTTAATTCTATCGAAGCATCATTCCCTTGATAACAAGTAGTATTTTTGATGATTTCAGTCGTAAATATTCCTTTTGGATCACCAACAAAAATGCTTCCCTGAACAATACAACCTTTTGCATCGGTTGCGATTACAAAGTAATTGTTTGTGGTAATGTTTTCTATTCTTGGGGTTGTTTCTCCATTTGTCCACTCATACGTATAAGGTGGAGTGCCCCCGGAAACATGCGCCTCTGCCCAACCGTCATTTCCTGTTGTACAGCCTACATCTAACTTGGTAAAAGTGAGTTTTAATTTTTCCGGCTCCGGCATATATTGTGTAACATCTTTTGCCTCAACCAAAATATTATTGAGATACGTTCCGAGTTTTATTCCGTTGGCATCTTCAATATTCAACGCATAAGTACCATCAGATAAATTTTCAGCTGTTTCATCCTGATCCTTCCAGAGTATCCACGAACCGTCTTTTTGTTGTTTTTTCCAGGTATAAAAATAAGGTAATCCGTTATTTTTATCCGCCTGCAGCTGAATCCCTCCCTTGACATGGGCGACTAAAATACCTTCCTGGGACTCATCTCTTTGATTGTCCATCGGATTAGCATCGGTCTCATTTCCAAATTCATTACTCACATTACAGGAAATAGTACGAACTACTTCAAAAGTAACTTCAAGCGGATCCGGGTCGTCTAAAGTTGTTACAGAATTTGCCACGGTACAACTTGTTTTATTTGTTGCAAGATTATAATTGGCATCACGAACTGTTAAGCTATACATTTCCTCCGGAAGCCCGTTTAACGAAATGGTATAAACTCCGTTACTGAAATTCGTTGTGGTTGTCGTTTGTACAATTCCTTTACTGTTTTTCCATTCAAACCAATAGGAGTTGTCTGAAAAAATAGTACCACCGGTAACTTCTACCACGATTTTTCCATTGGTCGCTTTGTAAAAACCAGGATTAAGAACTTCGATATATTTAATAGCAAGCGGTGCTGCAGGTTCTGAAATTGTTATACTTTCTTGGGTAGTACATCCTTTGGCGTCTGTAATAAATACCCAATATTCACCTGCTTTTAAAACAGTGTTTGTATCAATTTCTACTTCATTCGACCATTTATAATCATACGGAGGGGTTCCGCCTACAACATTTGCTGTAGCCCAGCCGTCATTTCCTCCATTACAAAAAACATCACCATTAGTAATGGTTACAGATAATTTTGGAGGTTCCTGCATCAATTGGGTTGCGTCAATTTCCTGTGCCAGCTGATTATTAATATAGGTTCCTAACATGATTCCGTTTCTGTCTTTTACATTTAAGGCATAAGTCCCATGAGAAAGATCCGAAGCTGTTTCTCCCGTAATGTTAGACAAAGCCATCCAGGAGCCATCTGTTTGTTGTTTTTTCCAATAAAAATAATACGGTAATCCATTATTTACAGAGGATGCCAGCGGAGTTCCACCTGAAACATGAGCTGTTAAAATACCATCCTGCGATTCATCACGCTGTCCGTCAGTTGGTTTTATATCTGTACCATTACCAAATTCGTTATTGGTATTACAGGAAATAGTACGAACGATTTCAAAAACAACTTTTAAAGGATCCGGTTCATTTAGTGTCACTTTTGACTCTAATACGGAACAATTAATAATTTGATTGGTTGCTTCGTTATAGTTTTTATCCTTAATCGTTAAAAAATAATCATCGGCCGAAACACCATTTAGGGTAATGGTATAAATTCCGTTTTTTATTTCTGCTGTGGTAGTTTGTAGTACTCCTGCTGCGTTTTTCCACTCGTACTTATAGGATTGATCATCCTTTGGTGTTCCTCCAGTAATTTTGGCTACAATGCGACCGTTGGTAGCACCTGAAAAAGTAGGGGTGAAAATTTCTTCATATTCGATCGCAACAGGTGATTGCGGTTCTGTTATTTTAATACTGCCTTTTACAAAACAACCCTTTGCGTCTGTTATTTCTACAAAATATTCACCTGCTGTTAGCTGAGTTATTTTATTTTGGTCAATAGTTCCGTTACCCGTATTGTACCATGTATATGTATAAGCCCCTGTTCCTCCGGTAACAGTTGCAATAGCCCAGCCATTATTTCCCTGGTGACAGGAAACATTTCCTGAGGTAAATGACAATTCCAATTTTGCGGGCTCAGCAATTTCTTTTGTAGTCGGAATTGCAGTTTCTAAATCTGTAGTGTTATAAGTTCCCTGCACTATTCCATTAGCATCTATAATGTTTAGCGAATAGTTTCCTTTTGAAAGATTCTCTGCAGTATCTGTTTTATAATCTGTCAACTCTTCCCATAAATTTGTTGCAGTATTGTATTTTGACCAGATAAACTTATAGGGCAAACCATTATTTGCTGATCCTGTAAATTTAACGCCACCACTTACTGTCGCTTTTAATATTCCGTCTGAGAATTTATTTACATCTGATTCTAAATTTCCAGTATTACAGGAAATAGGCTGTGTTTCTGCTAAAGCAATAATAATTTGATCCGGCTGGGTCAATATTTGTGATGATTCGATAATAGAACAAGCCGTTTTATTTGTGGCATTATTATAATTTTTATCTTTTACCGTTAGTTTGTATTCTCCTTCAGGAATATTTTCTAATGTAATATTGTATGTTTTATCAGCAGCATTATATTGGGCTGTTGCCGGTAAAACTATACCATTACTATTTTTCCATTCGTACTCATACGATTTATCATCATTGATAGTTCCGCCGGTTATTGAGGCTGTTAATTTTCCGTTAGCTGCTCCGTAAAAAGTGGGGTCTTTTTTGAATGTGTAATGGAGTGTTAATGGTGATGCGGGTTGCGAGATCGTTTTTTCCAGTAGTTTATCATCACCAAGTTGAATCTCTCCATTTACTGATGTTTGAATTTTAGCAATACAGCCATTCATGTCTTTTACTTTCACATTGTATGTTCCAGGTGCCAAACCAGTAATGGTGTATGGTTTATTATTAGGGAAAGGAATCCAGCTCAATCCATTATCTAATGAATAATAATCATTGCCTAATACAGTACGGGTTCCTCCGGTTGGGGTAATGGTTATAGTACCATCCTGAGCCGCGTAACATTGTATATCTGTACTGTTTAGTGAAAAATCCAATACAGGAGGAGATGCTATTGTAAATGACTTCAAATCATATCGATTTGCTTCATTAGCAGTGCTTAATCCATTTTGAAAACCAATTAACTGCAGCATATAATTGCCTTTTCTTAAACCCGAAATAACAAAAGATTTATCAGCTCCAATAGATAATGTGCCATTATAATTAGCAGGCATATTTGTGGTAACATCCAGTAAGGTATAATTTAATTGTTCGCCGGGATATAAAGTTCGATTAAAAACAAGCTTTATAGATCCATCATTAGTATCACTGCAAGTAGGCTGAACAGGTGTAGCTGAAACAACTTTTGGTGCAGATAAACGTACACTGTAGGGAACCGGGTCTGAAACCGCAGCCCCATTATAGGCTATTTGTCTAAAATAAACCTTTTTCCCATGACTCGTTTCATCTAGTACTTGTAAGACATCTAAGGCATTTACCGATATACTTGCCGTATTAAATTGTGGCAGACTCACCCAACTTGATGGATCAAGATAATTAAATGAATATTGCCAATTGTATTCTGAACTCAAAAATCCTGTATCGGAGTTTATTGTAATCTTGTCTGTTGTTGGCAAAATATCACTATCAACACCAGTTGGTATTTTTATCTTAAGATCAGGTAAAATCTTAAGTGTTGCTCTTAAATTATAGAGAGCAGTAAAATTATTCGGAAGATAATATTCAGTAATACCGTAGGAAACGTTTTTGTTCTCGGTACTGCTGTTATCATTTTTACAACCAGAATTAAGTCCTCCATGATATTCCCTTCCTTCTGAGTAATATTTAATTTTGGTAAGCTTATTGGAACTGGGGAAAACAGCAGTCCAATCTCTAGGAAGGTTTTGGTTGTCACCAATAGGCTGATAAAAAAAAGACTGATCAGCAGCATTACTAAAAATTAGCCACGATTGTAAACGGCTGCCACAATTCCCTGATATATCTACCTTTATATTAAGGTCCGTTATATTAAAACTAACATTATAATTCCCCACACCCTGACTAAAACAAAAGCCTGAAACCAATAAAATTATCAATACATAAATTTTCTTCATAAGCTTAGTAAACAACGGTTAAAACTTCTTCTTTTGCGGGGCTATTTTCTAAATTAGGAATCAAATGATACTCGTATTCCATGTTCATTTTTAAATTCTTGTCTTCTAAAGTAAAAACATCACCGTTTAATTCTCTCCATAATGTTGGGGGTGTTCCTTTTATATTTTTATAAATACTCAAACCCAGCACTTTTCCTTTGCTTTTATTATAATCCCAGGTCAGGATAATTTTTTTATTTTCCCTGTCCGGTACTCCTTGCAAAAATGTAATGATTTTTAAAGGTGTAAAATCTAAAACCTGAACAGTTACTGTAGAATGCTCTAAGGAGGACCAAAGATTACTTTTATCCTTTGCCAAAATAGCATACTGATATGTTTTTTTGTTCTCTACCCTGTCATCTGTAAATTCCTGAATGGTATCGTTAATTTGTTTAATCTCCAGCCACTTTTCTTGTCCTTTTTCTCTCCTTCTTAGACTATATCCTGTTACATCTTCACTATAACTTCGTATCCATTTTAAATGTACTTTGCCGTCTTTATTATCGTAGTCTTTAAAAATAGGTGCAGCGGGCGGAATTTTATCCGGTTTATCCAAAACCAAAACATCAGACGGGTCAGAAATATTAAATCGCATATCTTCGGCAGCAATTCTATAATATACCTTACTGTTTGTCATCTTCAGACTTACACTGTCTTTATAGTCATTACCAACATAAGATTGATGATAAATATCTACAAACTCTTCATCAACGTTATTGGCTTTTAAAATTCGGTAACCTCGCAAATCCTTTTCCTGATTGGGTTTCCATTTTAATCGAACAACCCCAAGGCTATCAATTACTCCTTCAAGCCCCATTGGTTTTGCAGGTGGTATAGAATCTACAGGCTGGACTAACATACTTTGTGATGTTAATCGCTGATTATTTTTACCTACAACAGAAATAGTAAAATAATTAGAGGGGTATAAATTTTCTTTATAATTGAGTTTTCTCTCGGATGGTGGAATAATCTTAGACACAACTTTATAGGGTCCCTGGTCATTATCTGCTAAATTAATTTCATACCCCTGAATAAAACCTTCTGATGCTGCAGGATATTCCCATTCAAGATTAACTTCGTTTGAATTAATGATATTATAATCTACAAGCCTTGCCGCTGTAACTATAGCAGCTACTCCTGTTGCAGTAATTGGTTTTGTTACTTCTCCTTTTTCTCCAAATGAGGTTATACCGTATAATCTATAGTGATAGATTTTATCGTTTACACTAAGGGTATCAATATAATACATCGTTTTTGACGGATGCTCGTCTTTATCGTTTAAGTTTACTAAAGGCGTGGTTGCTATGGGATTAAAATTGATTCCATCAGAAGATTTTTCTACCATATAAGAAGTGTAAATTCTTTTGAAGGTTTCGTAATCCCAGGAAAGCAATACTTTTTTATCATCAGGGATTGCAATAAAATCTGTTGGAGCAGGAAGTACACTATAGTCTTTTAAACCGATCATGTAAGATGATTCCTTAACTTTTGGACTTTCAAAAACACTTACCTGATACGCATAGACTTCATTTTTCTTTACATTGGTATCTACAAATCCCCAACCCGCTTTTACCGCACCTGTAAAACTCATGTCGGCTGCGTATAAAGCAAATGTATAACGCTGGTCCAGCTCATCTGCCATATTTACTATTTTCGACAAATCCCCCTCTTTCGCAGAAGTTACCTCAAAACTTTCTCCATAAATAGATTGTGCTATAATAGCTGCATTATTATCTTTTTGTACCAGATCAATCCATGCATCCAAAGGTTCCGCAACTAGTGGTTTTGGGGTGAGCAGCATTTTTTCTGGTTTTGGTAAAATAATACCATCTCGTGATATTGTAGAGCGGGTAACTATAAATCCTTTTTTATTTGCTTTTTGCCATTCAGCAGGAGAATTAACTGCCCAACGAATCAAAATTTTATCTTTTTGAGCTCTGGCATTAACCATGACGGTAGCACGTTTAGCCTGAGAATGCGATAATGATATAAATAATAAGAACAAAAAAAGGAGTTTGTTTTTTGACATTAATCTGTAATTATTTCCATGTTAAAAACCGCAAAAATAGTATTTTATATTGACTGACAAACCAATATTACAAAATAAAAATCTTATTATTAAAGATTAAATTTTAGAAAATAGTATATCAAAAAAGCATATAATAATCGTAAATCAATTAAAACAAAAAATTCATCTTTATTTTTGAGTTAAATGCAATTTAATACATATTTTTTTTCACATCACGATCAAGTGCTTCCAAATTAAGTTTAAGTTCCCCTAAATAATCAGGTTTGATTTTTTTAGACTTTAACTCAAAAACTTCAAGATATTGTAATCCCTTATGACAGAATAATTAAGTCAACAAAAAAATCACTCTTCCCTACGAGAACTTTGAACTCTTATACTACAAATAAAATAAACACATATCTTTCTTGCTTTATGCGTTACTACTAAACGAGAGACAAAACGTCTTTTTTTGTTTAAATCAAAAAGGTATCTTTGCAATCTCGTAATTAAAGTATCCTATACTAAATAAGATACCTAATTAGCGATCTTTTAATTTCAACAACACATAAAGGCTTTATTTAAAGCTATTTAACAACATGAATTATCTCTCTGTAGAAAATATATCGAAGTCTTTTGGCGAAAGAACACTTTTTGACAATATATCATTCGGAATCAACAAAGACCAAAAAATCGCTTTTATCGCTAAAAACGGTTCCGGAAAAACAACTATCATGAGCATCATCAATGGTTTGGACGAACCAGACACTGGCCAGGTTGTTTTGAGAAAAGGAATCCGGATGGCGTTCTTGTCCCAGGATAACAATCTTCAGGACGAATTGACAATTGAAGAAAGTATTTTTGCTTCTGATAATGAAACTTTAAAAATTATTGAAGCCTACGAAAAAGCACTAGAAAACCCTGACGACGAAGAAGCGTATCAAAAAGCTTTTGACGGAATGGATCAGCACAATGCCTGGGATTTTGAAACGCAATACAAACAGATTTTATTCAAATTAAAGCTGGAAGATTTTAAACTTAAGGTAAAAAATCTTTCCGGAGGTCAGAAGAAACGCCTTTCATTAGCCATTATTTTAATTAACCGCCCGGATTTATTGATTCTGGATGAGCCTACCAACCACTTAGATCTTGAAATGATCGAATGGCTGGAAAGTTATTTTGCCAAAGAAAACATTACCTTATTTATGGTGACTCACGACCGTTTCTTTTTAGAGCGCGTTTGCAATGAAATCATCGAATTAGACAATGGAAAATTATACCAGTATAAAGGAAATTACTCTTACTATTTAGAGAAAAAAGAAGAACGGATTACGTCTGAAAATGCCAGTGTTGACAAAGCTAAAAACCTATTTGTAAAGGAATTAGAATGGATGCGCCGCCAGCCAAAAGCAAGAACGACCAAATCTAAATCCCGTCAGGATGATTTTTATGTCATCAAGGAAAAAGCACAAAGCCGAAGAAAAGAGAATAAAGTTGAACTTGAAATCAATATGGAACGTATGGGAAGTAAGATTATCGAGCTTCACAAAATTTCTAAAAAATTCAAAGACCATGTTATTCTTGATAATTTCAGTTTTGATTTTCAGCGTGGTGAACGTATCGGAATTATTGGTAAAAACGGAACCGGAAAATCAACTTTTTTAAATCTTCTCACGGGAACACTTCCGCTTGACAGTGGCCGTGTTGTAAAAGGTGATACAATAAAAATTGGTTATTATACGCAAAGCGGAATTAATCCGAAACCAGGTCAGCGTGTTATTGATATTATTAAAGAATACGGGGAATTTATCCCGCTTGCAAAAGGCAGAATGATTTCGGCTTCGCAATTATTAGAACGTTTCCTTTTTGACGCCAAAAAACAATATGATTTTGTCGAAAAATTAAGTGGTGGCGAACTAAAACGCTTGTATTTATGTACCGTTTTAATTCAGAATCCTAACTTTTTGATTCTTGATGAGCCAACCAATGATTTAGATATTGTAACACTAAACGTTTTAGAGAGTTTCCTTTTAGATTATCCAGGATGTTTATTAGTCGTTTCACACGACCGTTATTTTATGGATAAAATTGTTGATCATTTATTTGTTTTCAGAGGAAACGGAGAGATCGAAAATTTCCCCGGAAATTATTCCGATTTCAGAGCCTACGAAGATAGTGCCGATGTTGCACAGAAAGAAGAAAACAAAGCCGAAAAAAAAGACTGGAAGCAAAATAATCCAACAGGAAATCTAACTTTCAACGAACAAAAAGAATATCAAAAGCTAGAAAGAGAAATCAAAGATCTGGAAATCGATAAAAGTAAAATCGAACAGTTATTCTCTGACGGAAAAGTAGCCGATGCGGACATCGAGAAAAAAGCAAACGAACTGCAAAATATCATCAATAAAATTGATCAGAAAGAAGAACGCTGGTTTGAGCTTTCGGCTAAAATTGAGGGATAAACTAGTATTCAGTGGCAGTCGTAGTGGCAGTCTCAGTCTCAGTCTCAGTCTCAGTCTCAGTCTCAGTCTCAGTCGTAGTGGCAGTCTCAGTCTCAGTCTCAGTCGTAGTCTCAGTCGTAGTCTCAGTCTCAGTGGTAGTCGCAGTCTCAGTGATAGTGGCAGTCGTAGTGATAGTCGCAGTCGTAGTGGCAGTTTTTAGTTTTTTTTATCGTTAAATATTTCTTATTTTAAAAATAAGTTTTTTCTTGTTTTTTTAATATCCTTGTAAAAAATTAAAACATGGATTTTAAAGAATTATTGGCCTATAAAAAATCATTTGAACTTGCTATGGAAATATTTGAACTTTCGAAAACATTTCCTAAAGAAGAAAAATATTCGTTGACAGATCAAATAAGAAGGTCTTCAAGAAGTGTTTCTGCTAATATTGCAGAATCATATCGAAAGAGAAGATATGTTAACCATTTTATAAGTAAACTGACTGATAGTGATGCAGAAAATTCGGAAACAAATGTTTGGTTGGATTTTTCACTTCAGTGTAAATACATTAATCAGGAAACTTTTGATATTTTAAATAACAAAAGCAACGAAATAGGAAAACTTATAAATTACATGATAAATAATCCCGGTAAATTTGGATGCAATATATAATTTCGAACACTGAAACTGAAAACTGAAACTGAAAACTGCGACTGAAAACTTCTTATATAATGTTATTTCAAATAAAATCATATCTAAAATTCCTTTGGAACTCCAAAAATGAACATGGAGTACACTCTCCATTTGTTTTTAGTTTATTAACGAAATGCTTTTACGATAAAAAATCAAAAACCGAATATTCAACTCTTAATAACTATCGAAAATCATTTTCAGAGAATAAAAACTTTATTAATGTAACTGATTTTGGAGCAGGTTCAAAAGTTTTTAAATCCAATAAAAGACAGATTTCAAAAATTGTAAAAACTGCAGGAATTTCTAAAAAACGTGCTGAATTATTATTTCGCATAACTAATTATTTTGAGCCTAAAAACATTCTTGAAATCGGAACTTCATTAGGTCTCGCCACTTCTGCCCTTGCATTAGGAAATCCAAAAGCAAAAGTCATTACTTTAGAAGGCTGCCCGAATACAAGTTCTGTTGCACAAAATCAATTAAAAAAATTTGATTGCCATAATGTGGATACTGTCGTAACAGAATTTGAAGGATATTTTCAGGAGATTCAAAGAAAACTCAGTACAGAAACTAAAAACTTCGACTTAATATACTTCGACGGAAATCATTCTAAAAAAGCGACCCTGGTTTATTTTGATCTTTTATTACCAACAATTCATAATGATGCTGTCTGGATTTTTGATGATATCCACTGGTCTTCGGACATGGAAGAAGCCTGGGAAATTATAAAACAGCATCAAAAGGTAAAAGTTACAATTGACACCTTTCAATGGGGAATTGTGTTTTTCAGATACGAGCAGGAGAAAGAACATTTTGTAATAAGGGCATAAAAAAAGACAACCATTTCTGATTGTCTTTTTCAAAAAAAAAACCTAAACCTAACTAACCTATTTTTTAGCTTCTTTGTTCTCCTCAGATTTTGCTCCTATTCTGTTTACAGTATACATGGGCGCAAATTTGATTTTTAATCCCGCAATTTTTCTGTTGTCTTCTGCTGAAAGTCCTTCTTTTTCAACCGTATTTTTACGACTGTCAAGTGCTTCATACATCAATTTAATCTCATCCCAGTCTTCACGGGAATAACTGTCTTTATTGTTCTCTACAGTGTGTACAAATTGTTGATAAACACTATGGATATTTTGAGCGTTAACCCAGATAAAATCCATGTCATCGCCTATTTTTCCTTCTCCAAATAAAGCATTACGCAATTGTTGTTTTGAACCTGGAGGAGAAAGAGTTGCGGCCATTTCGTTTTTAAATTCTTCGTATTTAATTTTAGTCTCATTGATTTTTTCTGTTTCAGCAGTATTATCTTTCAGATCTGCTAATGCCATCCTTGCATTTTCAGCTCTTCTGTCATATTCAGCCTCCACAGCAGTCCAATCTGCTTTCAGATCATCTGCAGCTACATTTTTTACCGAATCCACATAAGATACATATGAATCAATTGTTTTTTTAGCCTGTTCCTGTTTCTCGTCTTTACATGATGTAAAACCTAATGCAATTAATACAACTCCTGATAAAATTTGTATACTTTTCATACTCTTGATTATTTAATTAATAGATAATCAAATTTACTTAATACCCACCCCGATAAATTACATTATTGACATGTTTTAAAAATTAAAAACATTTTAAAAGTATAAAACATACAGCATAATGATAATTATATAAAATCAGTCAAAAAAAGTATAACACTTTTCTGCTTTAAAAACAAATCCATCTAAACCGTTAGTTTATTCAAAACATCAGTTCGGGTATTTTTTGTGTAGTGTAACAGAACAAAAAATGTATTAAGAATCGTTTTTGATGATCATTTTTTCTGTTCCCGATACAATTTTATGTCAGAAATTAGCATAACAAACAAAAAATAATCACCAGAAACCCATTACACCCATTACGTTCATTTAGTACTCATTTATAAAAGAGCATTTGTAACAAAATTCAATTCTAAACTACTTATACTTTTTATTGAAAAGTGTTTTGTACTTTTAAATCCAAAATCGTGAAACAAAATGGCAAATCCATTAATTAAAATAACGGACATAAAACGAAATTTCGTCCTTGGTAATGAAATCGTTTATGTTTTAAAAGGAATTAACTTAGAAATTAACAAAGGAGAATATGTGGCATTAATGGGACCATCAGGATCCGGAAAATCCACACTGATGAACTTACTGGGATGCCTTGACACACCAACCTCCGGACACTATGTTTTAAACAACAAAGATGTCAGCCAAATGAAAGATGATGAACTCGCCGGAATTCGAAACAAAGAAATTGGTTTTGTATTTCAGACTTTCAATCTCTTACCACGAACAACTGCTTTAGACAATGTTGCTTTGCCCATGATTTATGCAGGATATTCTAAATCTGAAAGAAACGCAAGAGCGACAGAAGTATTAAAACAAGTAAATCTTGCAGACCGAATGGATCATCAGCCGAACCAGCTCTCGGGAGGACAACGCCAGCGTGTGGCTATTGCCCGGGCTTTGGTCAACAAACCTTCTATTATATTAGCCGATGAACCAACCGGAAACTTAGACAGTAAAACCTCTGTAGAAATCATGAAGCTTTTTGGAGACATTCATGCACAAGGAAATACCGTAATTCTGGTTACTCACGAGGAAGATATTGCTGCGTACGCCCATCGGGTTATTCGTTTACGGGATGGTTTAATAGAAAGTGACACTACAAAATAGTTTAATAGTTTATTTAGCTATTCGTTTAATCGCAAAAGAGCAAAAACTTAGTTTCGATGTAAATTTGAAACTTAGCACCTAAAAAAATGAAAATATATACCAAAACAGGTGATAAAGGTACAACTGCCCTCTTTGGCGGAACCCGGGTACCCAAAGATCATATTAGAATTGACAGTTATGGAACTGTTGACGAATTGAACTCATACATAGGATTAATTCGGGATCAGGAAATCGCCTCCCATTACAAAACTATTTTAATCGAAATTCAGGACCGTCTTTTTACAGTTGGTGCCATTTTGGCAACTCCGCAGGAAAAAGAAGTTTTAAAAAATGGCAAACTCAGGCTAGAGAATCTCGGAATAATCGATCCGGATATTGAATTATTAGAAAATGAAATAGATATCATGGACGAAAGCCTTCCGAAAATGACTCATTTTGTTTTACCAGGCGGTCATCCTACTGTGTCACATTGTCATATCGCAAGATGTATTTGCCGTCGCGCAGAACGTTTAGCAGTCCATTTAAGCCATAACGAACACGTTCCAGAAATCGCAATTCAGTACTTAAACCGACTTTCTGACTATCTTTTTGTGTTGGCACGGAAGTTGTCCTCAGACTTAAAAGCGGATGAAGTAAAATGGATTCCGAGGAAATAAATAGTTTACAGTCACAGTTTTCATACTGAAAAGAAAATTCTTGAAAAGCAAAGTAAAGAGTCGTAATTTTTCAGTTTTACGCTGCAAACTGGCACTGAAAACTGAATACTAATAAAGACGTTCTTAAATTTTCTTAAAATAAATCAAATTTTACTTGTCTTTTTCAGTAAAAAATTTATTTTTGCACAAACTAAATCGACAACAGATGTATTGGACATTAGAATTAGCATCTTATTTAAGTGATGCGCCGTGGCCTGCTAACAAAGACGAACTTATTGACTACGCTATTAGAGCAGGAGCTCCTTTGGAAGTAGTAGAAAACCTGCAGTCGATTGAAGACGAAGGCGAGATATATGAATCAATGGAAGAAATTTGGCCTGATTATCCAACAGACGAAGATTATCTTTGGAATGAGGATGAATATTAAAAAATAAACCAAAGGAAAAAGTCTCATCACCGAGGCTTTTTTTTTGGTTCAAATACACATTTACATAAAATAGAAATACAATAAATCATGAGTTTTATAAACAGTATTATTAAAGTCTTTGTAGGTGATAAATCACAAAAAGATGTCAAAGCTTTACAACCGTATTTAAACAAAATTAAAACATTCGAAACCAGCTTAATGAATTTGTCCCACGACGAATTGAGAGCCAGAACCGTATTTTTTAAGGAAAGAATCAAAGAAGCGAGAGCTGATAAAGATGCTAAAATTGCTTCGCTTAAAGCGGAAGTTGAAAAAATTGAAGACATCGACAAAAGAGAAGATCTTTATGATGCTATTGACGCTCTTGAAAAAGAAGCCTATGAAATCTCAGAAAAGACTTTAATGGAGATTCTTCCTGAAGCTTTTTCTGTTGTTAAAGAAACCGCACGCCGATTTAAAGATAATTCATTTATTGAAGTTACAGCTACTGCAAAAGACAGAGAATTTTCTGCAACAAAAACATACGTTACTATTGAAGGTGAAAAAGCAATCTGGGCAAACAAATGGAATGCCGCCGGTAAAGAAATTACCTGGGACATGATTCATTATGATGTTCAGTTAATTGGGGGAATGGTTTTGCACGAAGGTAAAGTTGCCGAAATGCAAACAGGTGAAGGTAAAACTTTGGTGGCTACGCTGCCACTTTACTTAAATGCCTTAACTGGAAACGGAGTTCACTTAGTAACAGTAAATGATTATCTGGCAAAACGTGACAGCACCTGGAAAGCACCTTTATTCGAATTTCACGGTTTAACAGTTGATTGTATTGATAATCACCAGCCCAGTACAGAACAAAGAAAAAAAGCATACGATGCCGATATCACTTACGGAACCAACAACGAATTTGGTTTTGACTATTTGAGAGATAATATGGCACATTCGCCAAGCGATTTGGTACAAAGAAAACACAATTACGCCATTGTCGATGAGGTCGATTCTGTATTAATTGATGATGCCAGAACACCGCTTATTATTTCAGGACCAGTACCGCAGGGAGATCGTCATGAATTTAATGAATTGAAACCAAAAATCGAAAACTTAGTTTCACAACAACGTCAGTTAGCGAATGGTTTCTTGGCAGAAGCTAAAAAATTAATCAAAGAAGGAAATACTAAAGAAGGCGGATTCTTATTACTAAGAGCTTACAGAAGTTTACCTAAAAATAAAGCATTAATTAAATTTTTGAGTGAAGAAGGAATTAAACAATTACTTCAAAAAACCGAAAATCAATATATGCAGGATAACAATCGCGAAATGCACAAAGTAGATGAAGCTTTGTATTTTGTAATTGAAGAAAAAAACAATCAGGTTGAATTGACCGATAATGGTATTAAATATCTTTCAGGAGATACCGATTCTGATTTCTTCGTTTTACCGGACATAGGAACTGAAATTGCTGCTATTGAAAAACAAAAATTAGATAAAGACGCTGAAGCCGAAGCCAAAGAAAAATTATTTCAGGACTTTGGTGTAAAAAGCGAACGTATCCATACGCTTACACAGCTTTTAAAAGCATATGCTCTTTTCGAAAAAGATGTAGAATATGTGATCATGGACAACAAAATTATGATTGTCGATGAGCAAACTGGCCGTATCATGGATGGCCGTCGTTATTCTGACGGTTTACACCAGGCGATCGAAGCAAAGGAAAATGTAAAAATCGAAGCTGCTACACAAACATTTGCAACCGTTACATTACAGAATTATTTTAGAATGTACAGCAAATTAGGTGGTATGACTGGTACAGCTGTTACAGAAGCTGGAGAGTTATGGCAGATTTATAAATTGGATGTTGTTGAAATCCCAACCAACCGTCCGATTTCAAGACAAGACAAAGAAGATTATATCTACAAAACTACACGTGAAAAATTCAACGCTGTAATTGAAGATGTAACTGAATTATCAAAAGCAGGAAGACCCGTTTTAATTGGAACAACTTCTGTAGAGATTTCAGAATTATTAAGCCGAATGCTAAAAATGAGAGGCGTTACACATAACGTTTTGAATGCTAAAATGCACAAACAAGAGGCGCAAATTGTAGAAGAAGCAGGTAAAGCCGGTGTTGTAACTATTGCCACAAACATGGCTGGTCGTGGTACCGATATTAAATTATCTCCAGAAGTAAAAGCTGCCGGAGGTTTAGCAATCGTGGGTACAGAACGTCACGACTCCCGTCGTGTAGACAGACAGTTACGTGGTCGTGCAGGACGTCAGGGAGATCCGGGTAGCTCTCAGTTTTATGTTTCTCTTGAAGATAACTTAATGCGTTTATTTGGTTCTGAAAGAGTAGCAAAAGTAATGGACAGAATGGGATTACAGGAAGGTGAAGTGATTCAGCATTCTATGATGACCAAATCTATCGAACGTGCTCAGAAAAAAGTAGAAGAAAACAACTTTGGTGTTCGTAAACGTTTATTAGAATATGATGACGTTATGAACTCCCAACGTGAAGTGGTTTACAAACGTCGCCGTCACGCATTATTTGGTGAACGTTTGAAACTGGACATCGCTAATATGCTCTATGATACCTGTGAGTTGATTGTAGACCAGAATAAAGTAACGAACGATTTCAAAAACTTCGAATTTGACTTGATTCGTTATTTCTCCATTACATCTCCAATCACAGAAGCTGAATTCATAAAAGCTACAGAAATTGAAATCACAGGAAAAATATACAAAGAAACTTTAGCTTTCTATACTGAAAAAACAGAACGTAGTGCAAGAGAAGCTTTTCCAATCATAAAAGGAGTTTACGAAGAGCCAAACAATCATTTCGAGCGCATTGTAGTTCCATTTACTGACGGAATCAAAACATTGAACGTAGTTACAGACCTGAAAAAAGCATACGATAGCCAAGGTGCGCAATTAATTGCTGATTTCGAGAAAAACATCACACTTTCTATTGTTGATGAGGCCTGGAAAAAACATTTACGTAAAATGGACGAATTGAAACAATCTGTTCAATTAGCTGTTCACGAACAAAAAGATCCGTTGCTTATTTACAAATTAGAAGCTTTTAATTTATTTAGAGGAATGTTGGACAACGTAAATAAAGAAGTAATTTCATTCTTATTCAAAGGTGATTTACCGGCTCAAAACGTTCCTGAAATTCACGAAGCAAGAGAAGTTCGTCAAAAAGAAAACTTCAAATTAAGCAAAGATGAAATTCCGAATAGCGAAGACATCAACCGTGAAGCCGGAGAAACCCAGCAACGTCAGGTTACAGAAACGATTGTTAGAGACATGCCAAAAATCAACCGTAATGATACTGTAACAGTTCAGGAAGTTGCTACAGGTAAAACAGAAACAATGAAATATAAAAAGGCTGAAACTTTAATTGCCAATGGCACATGGGTTCTTGTAAAATAAGTTACAATTTACAGTCACAATCTCAGTTTACACTAAAAACTGAAAACTGAGACTGAAAACTAAAATACAAGTTAGCGTTACAATTTCAATACAAACAGGAAACTGTGATTGCGACTAAACACTGAAAAATATCTCCGGCTACTTTTGTAATTGGAGATATTTTTTTTGCAAAATGACAAAAAATCATACTATTTAAAAATAATAAAAATGTATTTTTGCAATCGAAAACAAAGAAACAGCTCTTGAAAAAGTTACTCATCATATTTCTTTCCTGTATGCTTTTAGTGCCATCATTTGGCAGTTTCTTCGTTTATACCTCCTTCAAATTAAATCAGGAAGAAATTTCGAAGACCATCTGTATACAACGAAAAATGGTTTTTAATAGCTGTAACGGACGTTGTGAGCTTCAAAAAAGTTTAAAAAAATACGCCGATAACGAAAAAAGAATGCAAAACAATCTGAAAGAAAAAGCAGAAGTAGTTTACATTCAGAATTCAAATACAACACATTTCAAATTAGTAACTTCAATTGAATCCAAAGCAAATATTTTTGCTTTTAGTGATGATAAACCAATCTCGGTTTCAAATACTACTTTTCACCCTCCTTCCTGTTTTATATAAATTTTAGTCTCTTTTCAATACAAATTGAAAGGTCTTTCCTTGGCTTAAAGCCAAAGAATATTAGGTTACTTTTAAAATTTATATAATTTAAAATGAAAAAAATATACTTTACCCTATTAATCATAGGGCAATGTGTTCTTGCACAAAACGAAGTAAAACAAGACACAACAAAATCTCAGGAACTCGAAAATGTTTTTATAACTGCCAATCGTACTGCTACTTTACGTAAAGAAACGCCTGTTGCCATTAGCAAATTAACGGCAAAAACAATAAACGAAACCAAAGCTACAGCCGTTTATGAAATCATAAACAAAACACCTGGGGTTTTAATGGTCAATTTAGGAAACGAACAGCACATGATGTCGGTTCGCCAGCCTATGACCACCAATGCCTATTATTTATATCTGGAAGACGGATTGCCAATTCGCCCGATGGGAATCTTCAATCACAACGCTTTATTAGAAATCAATCAGTTTAATCTTCAAAGCATTGAAGTCGTTAAAGGTCCGGTTTCTTCTTTATATGGCCCGGAAGCTGTGGGTGGAACTATCAATTTAATTTCGCTAAAACCGCCTGTTAATCCTGAATTTAAATTTGGCGTTCAGGCGGACAATTATGGTTACAGAAGATTTCAGGCGGCGGGTGGCGCAACGGTTGGAAAAGTTGGTTTTCATATTGCCGGAATTTCAAGTTTGCAGGAAAATGGCTGGATGACGTATTCTGATTACAACAAAGACAATCTGAATGCGAGAATTGATTATAACATCTCTCCTTCTACCCGATTGATCAGCAATACGATGTACGGAAAATATTATTCGGACATGAGCGGAAGTGTCAATGAAGAAGCTTTTAACAATAGAACTTACAAAAGCACAACCGATTTTACCTATAGAAAATCTGATGCTTTACGAACACGATTAACTTTAGAACACGATTGGAACGGCAATTCAAGCAGTTATATAACAGGATATCTGCGTGACAACAAATTAGGTCAAAATCCTTCATACGGAATCAAATGGAGCCAGACTGTAAATCCTACAACTGCAAAAGGTGAAATCAATTCGAATAATTTTAAAAGTTACGGTGCTATCGGACAACATACTCAAAAATTTAATTTCTTAAATGCCAAACTGGTTGCCGGAGCATTATATGATTATTCTCCCGTAACGTATTGGTCTTATGTAATTGATCTAAAAGCCAATCTAAATCCAGGAGAAACCGGAAAACAAACCGTAAATTCTTATGAAATTATCGCAGAACATCCGGACTCAAAATTAGCAGATTATTCAGCAGATATTTTTAACACAGCTGGTTATGCACAATTGAGTTTTAATCTATTTGAAAAATTAGTTATCACGGTTGGTAGCCGTTACGACAACATGAAAGTGGATTACGAAAACACTTTAGACAATTCTACCGGAAGCAAAGTTTATGATAAAATGACTTTTAAAGCCGGAGCCAATTACAATCCGTTTGAATTTGCAGGTCTTTATGGCAATTATTCACAAGGATTTGCACCTCCGGGAATCACTTCTATCTTCAGAACAAAACCTGGCACTGGAGGAACAACAGGCGTACCAGCTGACTTTTATTATAATCTCGAACCTGCAACTTTCAATAACTACGAAGTGGGCGGATGGCTTTCTTTCCTTCAGAATAAATTAAATTTTGATTATGCTTTCTATTATATGGAAGGAAAAAATGAGTTATTAAACATCAAACTTCCGGATAATTCTACTGATTATCGCTCGGCAGGAGAAACCCGTCATAAAGGAATTGAATTTGGAGTATCCTACCGCCCTTCAAAAGAGTTTAATTTACGTCTTGGCGGAACTTATGCACAACATAACTATATTGACTTTAAACTTTCAGACAAACCATCTGATCCGATTCAGAATTTAAACGGAAAAGAAATGCCTGCAGCGCCAAGATGGTCTGGAAATTCAGAAATAAGTTATTACCCAGACTGGCTTCCCAACTTCAGAACTTCTATCGAATGGCAACATGTAGGCAGTTACTATCAGGATCAGATTAATACCGTAAAATATGATGGTTACAATTTATTCAATGCCAGAATTGGGTACCAATGGAAAAAAATTGAAATCTACGGAAATGTCATGAACCTAACCGATAAATTATACGCTTATAACGTTTCGAGAGCAAACACAACAGGGGCGCAGCCAACTTATACAGCAGCAGCACCAAGAACATTTGTATTCGGAATACAATATCATTTTTCACTAAAAAAATAAGTATTAGAAGCTAATCCCGCTCTACGCTATATCTTTTGTGGCGAACCCCGCCACAAAAGGATATCGCTTCGATCGGGGCTAAAAAACGGAACAATGAACAAAGAAATAACAGCCAAAAAATCTAAAAAGAAAGATTCGAAATTCATAAAAAAAATCAAACAGCACATGTACCAATGGCATCGTGTAATTGGTTTAATCACCATTATCCCTGTTATCTTCTGGACATTATCCGGTTTGATGCATCCGTTTATGGCGCATTTTTTCAAACCCGAAATCGCACATGATAAAATCGAACAGCAAATCATTCCTA
Source organism: Flavobacterium cheongpyeongense (assembly GCF_003202435.1). GTDB lineage: Bacteria > Bacteroidota > Bacteroidia > Flavobacteriales > Flavobacteriaceae > Flavobacterium > Flavobacterium cheongpyeongense. The sequence continues at coordinate 69,263 of NZ_QJHK01000001.1, read as the reverse complement.
AAAATCAACTGAAATTTTCTATTCAGGAAGTACTGAAGCAAAATTTTATCAAGGATTTCAAAAATTTCCGGATCGTTCAATTCAACAACAGCACTTATTATCAGGTAAAAATGATTTCCGGTGATTTACTGTATTTTGATACTTCAAATGCAAAAAAAATCGAAAATGGAGATCAAAAATATGCCGAATGGCTTTCAAGATATTTTCTGGATGATCAAAAAAGCACTGTTAAAAAGAGCGAAATCGTAACCGAATTCACTTCTCAATATAAATATGTAAACCGTTATTTACCTGTTTACAAATTCACTTTTGACCGCCCGGATACGATGGAAGTTTACGTAGAAACCTCATCAGGCAAACTGGCTACTTTCAATCCGGCTTCCAGACAATGGTTCATTTGGTTTTTTGATGTATTTCATAACTGGTCATTTATAGATGCTATTTCCAACAACAGCATCCGTATTATTACCATGATCTTACTCCTGTCCATAATTGGATTTTCTGCCCTGAGCGGTCTTCTGATTTATGGTTTACTTTGGAAACAATTCAAAAAAACGGATAGTTTAACTCCTAAAAAAGGGCTTAGAAAATACCATCGCCAAATTGGGATCTGGGTTGCTCTTTTTACATTAACATTTGCTTTTAGCGGTGGATATCATGCTACCACAAAATGGGTTCCTTATACGTTATCCCAAATGGTTTATGAACCCACTTTTGAAACTAAAGAAATTCCTGTTGCCAATAATACCCTGAATTTAGACTGGAGTCGTTTTCAAAATGCAAGTCTTATTACTTTAAATGACACAACCTATTTCCGTTGTCAATTATTGGAACAAGGAAAATTCAAGAAACCAAAAGCTGATTCCAATTCAAAATGGAATAAAAAAGACGACAAAAAATCAGAAGTAGTTTACGTCAATGCAACGACAAATAAAATCACACCCAACATTGACTTTAAATATGCCGAATTTTTAGCCTATTATTTTACAGACGGAGCTCCAAAGGCCGCTTGTTGCGAAATGGCCGAAAGTTCAGAAGAGCCTGAAACTTCATTAGAAAATGCAAAATTATTAGAATCAAAAGTCATAACTGATTTTGAGAGCAGGGAATATGGTTTTGTCAACAAAAGACTGCCTGTTGTAAAACTAGCCTATGACACTCCTGAAAAAACAACATATTTCATCGAAACTTCGACTTCAAGACTGGCAGCTATTGTCAAAAATGCAGACAAAGTTGAAGGGTATTCTTTTGCCATCCTCCACAAATTTTTATTCATGGATTGGGCAGGAAAAAACATTCGGGATCTTACAATGGTTTTGGCTACATTGACTATTTTGATTGTTAGCGTTCTTGGATTTATTTTGTTTTTGAAAAAGTAAAAACATTTAATCTAGTCGTAAAAGTTTCTTTCTGTTTTACCTATTTTCGACTAAGTTTTTCAATATCAAAGTTGAAAATTTAAGATGATAAAAACACAAACACCTGTGATTTAAAAAAAGTTGCAGGTGTTTTTATTAAAAAAAAATAAACTTTTTTTATAATCGAACTTTTTATATCTCAAAGCCACGAACAAAATCGAATTATTTTGATTTTTACTATTTGATTATCAACATTAAAAAAACATTAATAAAAATTAAAATGTATGGATAGCCATTCATTTTAATTATCTTTATTAAAATAATTCACATGAAAAAAACATTACTTCTACTATTAATTGCCTGCAGTGTTATTTCTTGTTTACGTCTTGAAAACAATGAAACTTTGGAAGAGAATCAATACAAACCGGTATTAGTTCAAAGAAGCGTTTTTGAAAAATCGATTGTATTAGAGAATGCCCAAACTATTACAAAGTCTGGTAAAATTTATATAAAAGGTGATTTAATGTTTATTAATGATGTAAATAAAGGATTTCATGTTTACGATTATTCAGATCCTAAAAATCCGGTTCCTTTACAATTTATAAAAGTACCAGGAGCAACAGATCTGGCTATTATTGATGATATTATTTACATCAATCAGGCTGTAGATCTAGTAGCGCTAACCTACAATGCTACTACAAAAAAAATTAAAATCACAAACAGGAACAAAAATGTCTTTCCGCAAAAAAAATCACCAAATGGTTTTTCAGGTAATCATAAAGAAAATGAAATCATAATTGACTGGAAAGTTAAATAATAGATTTTCAAGATTTATTCTAAGCTATCTTTAAGCAATTCATTACATATTTATTATCACTCCTCTATTTTGAAATTCAAAATAGCTAATTTTTAAACCAGTACTTAAAATGAGAAAAATTATATCTGTATTAACTATTTTATTTTTAATTGGTTGCTCCGATTCGGATTCATCAGGAAGCGGAGAAATTGGTCAGGGTGGTTCTCTTGCCGTCTTTGCTATAAAAGGAAATTATCTTTATAGTGTGGATGAAATGAAACTAAATGTTTTTTCTTTAATCGACAAAGAGAAACCGGTAAAAGTTAACGAAATTCCAATAGGTTTTAATATTGAAACCTTATTTTCTTATGGTGAAAATCTATATGTTGGATCCAGAAATGGAATGTTTATTTATTCTATCAAAAATCCTGAGAACCCTACTAAATTATCAGCTGTCCAGCATTTTACTGCCTGCGACCCGGTAATAGCCAACAACACTCATTCTTTTGTAACTCTTAATTCAAATACTTTTTGTGGAAACAATATTAATGTCTTACAGGTCTATGACACAAAAGACCTTAAAAATCCAAAATTAATACATAGCAGAACATTAGCTCACCCTAAAGGAATTGGCTTTTTTAATACCGATTATTTATTGGTTTGCGACGACGTCATAAAAATATTTAATATTCAAAATCCTGCTGAACCCGTATTGGTTCATTCGATAGACAAAGAATGTTTTGATGTAATAATTAGAAATAATACTCTATTTGCAATTGGCAATAACGGAATTTATCATTACGAATTAAACTCCAACAACATAAAAGATGTAAAATTACTAAGCGAAATACATTTCTAATGCTCCTCATAATAGCGTGCTTCAATCCGTTTAATATCTTTAATCGAATTTCTCGCCCAGGACAAACGTTTTTCCAGAATTTCTTCTTCAGACAATTGCCAATTAATATCTGAATTTCGTAATCTGTTGGTTAAATTCTGAATGATGATCGCTGCCGAAACCGAAATATTCAGACTTTCGGTAAAACCAACCATCGGAATTTTAAGAAAACCATCTGCTTTTTGCAGAATTTCTTCAGATAATCCATCCCTTTCTGTTCCAAAAAACAAAGCACTTGGTCTTGTAATATCAAAATCTTCCAACAGACAATCATTTTCATGAGGCGTTGTCGCAATAATTTGATACCCCTGATTTTTTAAAGTCGAAATACAAGTAGCAACCGAATCAAATTGATTGATATCAACCCATTTTTGAGCACCCATGGCAATTTCCTTATCGATCTTTTTTCCGTAACGCTGCTCAATCACATTCAGCTCCTGAATTCCAAAAACCTCACAGCTTCTCATTACGGCACTCGTATTATGCATCTGAAAAACATCTTCAACGGCAATCGTAAAATGTTTGGTACGATTCGCCAGAACATTCAAAAATCTCTCTTTGCGGTTGTCTGTTAATATATTTTCAAGAAAAGCGAGGTAATCTAAATCAATCATTATTAATATTTTTATTGGCAATAATATTTTCAATCACATTCCATAAAACAAAAGTATTCCAATCCTCTTTATATGAATAACCACGATTAAAATCTAACGAGTTTTCCAACGAATAAATGGAAATATATGTCGTATATTTTTTAATTCCAACATCATTCCAAAGGATTAATTTTTTCTCTTGTTTTAAAAGTTTAGAAATTGAAATAACTACACCTTCAGAATTAACATTCACATCTCCAATATAAAAAGATTTTCCTTCTTCAAAATCTTTAATAAACGCATGAACTTTTTGTTTAAAATATAAATTCCAAAGCGTGTTAATTATTTTAGCGTAGAGTTCATGATATTCATGTTTTTTTATTCCGAAATAACTTTTAAAATTAATCTTCAATATTTCATTATCGAAATTTCTAATATAAAGTTGAAATTCGCGTCCAAAAACAATATCATATTGATACAAAACCACACCGTATCGAAACTCTTTAATTTCATTTGTTGTAAAAGAGGTAATACTGTTTCTAGCAGAATCGTTCTCTTCAAAGCTAATAAAATCAGGATGGAGATGTAAATTTCTTTTATAATTATCTAAAAAGCTTCTTTTAATTTTTATTTGTAGTTCTTCCGTCAATTTTATCGTAATTTAAGATTGCTAAAATAAGTATTTACTTGAACTTTTTGTTATTTGCCATAAATGAATAGACATAATAAATAATCTTACGGAAAAAAAACAACAAACTTTACAAAACTAAAAACTGGTATGGTTCAATTAGTATTATTCCTAAAATCGGTTATTTTTACTTTTACTAACTTCTTCATAAAAAAAATCTTAATGCAGAAACATTTTTACAAAAGCTTTTTTTGTGCCTTTTCGTTAATATTGATTAGCTGTGCAACAAAACAGAATATCGAAATCCCTGTTAGCCCCGGATGGAGCAATAATTCTGTTAATACCGTTAAATTTAGAAAAAACGCTTTAACCACTTTTAAAGACATTCAATTTATAGCCTACTATGATGCCGGTGGCTCCCTGGTTTTAGGCAAACGAAAGTTAAAAACTCCCCATTGGGACATCGTAAAAACACCTTACTCAGGAAATGTAAAAGATGCCCACAACAGTATTAGCATTGCTGTAGATGGCGATGGTTATTTACATGTAAGCTGGGATCATCATGATACCAAACTCCGATACGCAAAAAGCAAATCTCCATTAAGTTTAGATTTAGGCAACGAAGACTCCATGACCGGAATTGCTGAATATAAAGTAACTTATCCTGAATTTTACAATCTGCCAAACGGAAACTTATTGTTTTTTTATCGCTCAGGCTCTTCCGGAAGAGGCAATATGATTATCAATTCTTATAGTACAAAAGACAAAAAATGGTCTCAGTTGCAAAGCAATTTATTAAATGGCGAAGATCAAAGAAGTGCCTACTGGCAAGCCAAAGTTGATAAAAATGGTGTAATTCATCTTTCCTGGGTATGGAGAGAAAGCTGGGATGTTTCTACCAATCATGATATATGCTATGCCCGTTCTGATGATGGCGGTTTAAGCTGGGAAAAATCAAATGGAGAAAAATATACTTTGCCCATAACAGCAGCTTTCGCAGAATACGCCTGGAAGATTCCGCAAAAATCGGGTTTAATCAACCAAACATCAATGACAACAGACGATAAAGGAAATCCATATATAGCGAGCTACTGGAGTGAAAATGATATTCCACAATTTCAGATTGTTTACTTAGAAAACGGTGTCTGGAAAAAAACAAATACGGCTTTCAGAAAAGCACCTTTCTCTCTTGGTGGCGGAGGTACCAAAAAAATTCCGATTTCCAGACCGGATGTGTTGATTAAAGAACAAGAAAACAATCGTTATTTGTACCTGCTTTTCAGAGACAGTGAAAGAGAAAACAGCGTCTCAATGGCTTACACAAATTTAGATACGAAAAGCAATTGGAAAGTAACCGATTTAACCACAACCTCAATAGGCGAATGGGAACCCAATTATGATATTTCGCTTTGGGAAAAGCAAAAAAAACTTCATATCTTTCTTCAAAATGTAAATCAGGTTGATGGCGAAGGTCTCGCAAAATCAGAACCAACAATGGTGCGGGTATTAGAAGTAAATCAATTACCAAAATAATTTAGAATGCAAAAAATAAAAAGGAAATTAGTAGTCCTGACCGGAGCAGGCATTAGTGCCGAAAGCGGTATTAAAACTTTTCGTGACAGCGATGGTTTATGGGAAGGTCATGATGTTATGGAAGTTGCAACTCCCGAAGGCTGGCGTAAAAATCAGGAACTGGTTTTGGATTTTTACAACAAAAGGCGCCAACAGCTTAAAGAAGTTGAACCCAATTTAGGTCACAAAATTTTAGCCGAATTAGAAAAAGATTTCGATGTACATATTATTACACAGAATGTGGATGATTTGCACGAACGCGCCGGAAGTACAAAAGTCCTGCATCTGCATGGTGAATTGCTAAAAGTAAGAAGTGTTCAAAACAAAAACCTGATTTTAAATTGGACTGAAGATTTGTTCACCGGAGATTTTGATGAAAACGGACATCAGCTGCGACCACATATTGTTTGGTTTGGCGAAGAAGTACCTGCTCTCGAAGAAGCCATCAAGATTGTGGAAGAAGCAGATTATTTTGCCGTAATCGGTACTTCATTACAAGTCTATCCTGCTGCAGGATTGATAAGTTATACCTATAGTATTACGCCGGTTTTTTATATTGATCCAAAACCAATTGCCATTCCGAATATTCAAAACAAAGTAGAAACGATTGCCAAATTTGCTTCTGAGGGCGTAGCAGATTTAAGAGAAAGGCTATCTAATTTAGAAAAAGAAAAATGATTTTTGAAAGTTGGCTCGATCAATTATCCGAATTAAATCTGTTATATCTTTCTCTTTTCTTTTTAATTGAAAACTTAGCTTTAGTCTATATTTCGGTTTTAATTGGAAAAGCAATTGAGCTTGAAAATACACTACTGAAAAGAACTGATTACAAATGGGTTTTGTCTACTCTGATTTGCAATACGTTTATAACTATTGCAGGTTTTGAATTATACAATACAGGCATGGTTAAAATAGATTTTTCAGGATCAGTACAACTTATCATTTTTGATACCCTTTTACTGGTTTTACTAATGGACTTTTTCATGTTCTTTTTTCATGTTCTGGTCCATCGCTTAAAATGGTTCAACCCTATTCACCGGCTTCATCATACTCATGTTGAAACCAATGTCTATAGTTTGTATGTACTTCATCCTATAGAAACTTTGGGGTTTGGTTTTATCTGGCTGCTTTTAATTACGATTTTAAAGTTTAACTATTTAAGCATCCTTATTTATCTCGTTTTAAATTTGTCATACGGAATATTGGGACATCTGAAAAAAGACATTTTCCCTGACTTCTGGTATCAAAACCATTTTACAAAATGGATTTCGACTACAAAATTCCATAACGATCATCATAAAAATGAATCCCGTAATTATGGATTTTACTTTACAATTTGGGATAAAATTTTCAAAACCATCATTTAAACCCATAATATAGCTTCAGTAATTTTCAGAAGTTTTAACAATACCGTATATTTGCACCTTTCGAAAAAACAACATAACGATGACTACTCTAAACGAATTGAATGCTATATCCCCAATTGACGGAAGATATAGAAGTAAAACCCAAAATTTAGCGCCTTACTTCTCTGAAGAAGCTTTAATAAAATATCGTGTATTAGTTGAAGTTGAGTACTTTATAGCTTTGTGCGAAATTCCTTTACCACAATTAAAAGGCGTAAATTCAGAACTGTTTGAAAGCCTTCGTAATATCTACAAGAATTTCTCTACTGAAGATGCGCTTTGGATTAAAGAAACAGAAAAAGTAACCAACCACGATGTAAAAGCGGTAGAATACTTCATTAAAGATGCTTTTGAAAAATTAGGTTTGTCACAATACAAAGAGTTCATTCATTTCGGGTTAACCTCTCAGGATATTAACAATACTGCTATTCCGCTTTCTACAAAAGAAGCTTTTGAAAAGGTTTACATGCCTTCTTTAATTTCTTTGATTTCTAAATTGAAAGAATTAAGTGTTGAATGGAAGGATATTCCGATGCTGGCCCGCACACACGGACAGCCGGCCTCTCCTACCCGTTTAGGAAAAGAAATCCTGGTTTTTGTAGAACGTCTTGAAGAGCAGATGCGTTTGTTGTTCAACATTCCGTTTGCAGGTAAATTTGGTGGTGCAACAGGAAATTTCAATGCGCATCATGTAGCGTATCCACAAATTGACTGGAAACAGTTTGGAACTAAATTTGTTGAAACCGGATTAGGCTTGCAGCATTCATTTCCAACAACTCAAATCGAGCACTACGATCATTTTGCTGCTTTTTTTGACGCTTTAAAGCGAATCAATAATATCATTATCAATTTAGACCGTGATATCTGGACGTATGTTTCGATGGATTATTTCAAGCAAAAGATCAAAGCAGGCGAAATTGGATCTTCGGCAATGCCTCATAAAGTAAACCCAATTGATTTTGAAAACTCAGAAGGAAATTTAGGAATTGCCAATGCGATTTTTGAGCATTTAGCAGCTAAACTGCCAATCTCAAGATTACAGCGTGATTTAACTGACAGCACGGTTTTAAGAAATATTGGAGTTCCTGTCGGGCACACCATTATTGCTTTTGAAGCTACTTTGAAAGGTTTGAACAAATTACTTTTAAACGAAAGTAAATTTGCCGAAGACTTAGAGAAAAACTGGGCTGTAGTGGCAGAAGCTATTCAGACTATTTTGCGTCGTGAAGCATATCCAAATCCATACGAAGCTTTGAAAGGATTGACCAGAACTAATGAAGCAATTGATAAAAATGCAATTCATAATTTTATTGCCACTTTAGAAGTTTCTGATGCTGTCAGAGGAGAATTGATGCAGATAACCCCTGCAAATTACACAGGAATTTAAAGAATATCTGAAATATTTTGTCAAAAAAAGCTATCTTTATCAGGATAGCTTTTTTATTGGATAATATCGTCCTGAAATAAGTTGACACAAAATTGACTTATTATAAATCAAGTTTTTGTATTTAAAAAAAGCTGGATTATCCCATTAAATTTAAACTTTTTATGATTGCCTTAAATGCCGCTGCCGAAACAACCCACCATTTAGAACCTTTAATAAGCGATCTTGGATTAATTCTGATGACTGCAGGCGTTGCTGTTTTACTATTTAAAAAAATGAAGCAGCCTTTGGTTTTAGGATACCTGATCGCAGGATTTTTAGCAGGAAACCATTTTGACTTTTTCCCATCTATAACAGACATCAAAAGCGTTGAAGTCTGGGCAGAAATTGGTGTGATTATTTTACTCTTTAGTCTTGGTCTTGAATTTAGTTTTAAAAAACTGATGAAAGTAGGCGGAACAGCCTCAATAACAGCTATCACGCAAATAGCAACCATGATCATCATTGGATATTTTGCCGGTCAGTGGATGTCATGGTCCAAAATGGACAGTATTTTTCTGGGCGTCATTTTATCAATATCTTCTACTACTATTATTCTGAAAACTTTTGACGAATTGGGCGTAAAAGCCCAAAAATTTGCCGGAATCGTGATCGGATCATTGATTGTTCAGGATATTGTCGCTATTTTAATGATGGTATTATTATCCACAATAGCAGTGAGCCAGCAATTTTCGGGCAGCGAATTACTGATGTCTGTTTTAAAATTGTGTTTTTTCCTTACCGTATGGTTCGTAGGAGGAATCTTTTTTATACCTACACTCCTCAAGAAAGCAAAACATTTATTAACAGACGAAATGCTTTTGATCATATCACTTGCCCTTTGTCTGACTATGGTCAGTTTTGCTGCCAATGTTGGTTTTTCTCCAGCCTTGGGCGCTTTCATAATGGGTTCTATTATTGCAGAAACTACCCAGGCTGAACACATAGAGCATTTAATAAAACCTATAAAAAATTTATTTGGTGCCGTCTTTTTTGTCTCGGTTGGAATGCTGATTGATCCAACAACACTTTATGAATATGCCTTACCAGTAGCGCTCCTGACCTTTTTAACTATTATTGGACAATCCGTAAGTTCTACTATTGGTGCGTTAATAGCCGGACAGCCCCTCAAACAATCTGTTCAGACCGGCATGAGTTTGTCACAAATTGGCGAATTTTCGTTTATCATTGCCACATTAGGAATGACACTCAATGTAACAAGTTCCTTTTTATATCCGGTTGTTGTAGCAGTTTCGGCCGTAACGACTTTTACAACACCGTTTATGGTAAAATATGCGGTTCCTTTTTCTGATTTTCTGGAAAGTAAATTGCCAAAAAAATGGGTTAAAAACATCAACCGTTACAGTGTAAATGCACAAGCAATAAAAGCTGTCAGTACCTGGCAAAAAGTACTAAATGCCTATATTCTTCAAATTGTACTACATACCATTATAATAGCCGCAATTATCTTATTGTCTTCAAAATATGTGGCTCCTTTAGTCGCTGATACTAGATTTGGCAATACATTGGCTGTATTAATTACGTTAGTTATAATTGCTCCTTTTTTATGGGCACTTTCATTGCGGCGTGTCGCTGTTGAAGAAGTCGAATTGTTATGGGAAGAACGTAAATATCGTGGCGCATTGTTAATGCTAATATTAATCAGAATGAGCCTAGGTTTATTTTTTATTGGTTTTTTATTAAATATATTCTTCTCTCCTGTAGTTGCTTTTATTGCGCTGATCATTGCTATTATTGCATATCAGATATTCCCTAAAAAACTGAACGAACAATATCATAAAATTGAAAATCACTTTCTAAAGAATTTAAACGATCGTGAAAACAAAAAAATTGACAGACGTTATGCTAATTTGATGCCTTGGGATGGACACATGTCTTTTTTCGATATTGGAAGAGAATCGAATTTAGCCGGAAAAACATTAGAAGAACTACGTATCCGTGAGCAAATGGGAATCAATATCGCATATATAAGGCGTGGAGAAATCACCATTCCGATTCCAACAAAAAACGAACGTTTATTTCCAGGTGATGAAATCTGCGTAATTGGTACTGATGCCCAGGTTACGGAGTTTACGCGATACCTGAATCAGAATGAAACTGAAGTTGCGAAAGCAGTCGAAGAGTCCCAAATCGTATTGAGACAATTAGAAGTTTTTAATGACGAATTTGTACAAAAAAGCATTGGACAATTTAGGACCAAAACCAACGGAATGGTTGTGGGAATTGAAAGAAATGGCAATCGGGTTTTAAATCCGGAATCGAATATCATATTAGAAAAAAATGATATTATCTGGGTGGTAGGTGATAAAAAAAGAATGGCGGAACTGATGAAGAAAGCCTAAAAAAAAGAATCATAAAATACTAATAATCTAGGCAATAAAAAGAAAAAGCTAAGTTTCTAAAAATTAAAAACCTTAGAAACTTAGCCTTCAGAAACTCAGAGCTACAAATTATTTATTCGGCTGCGGTGTCATACGCAGATATGGTTTTATTGATGTATGCCCTTTTGGGAATTTGGCCGGAATATCACTGTCAGGAACAGCAGGTGAAATCACCACATCTCCTCCATCTTTCCAGTTTGCAGGAGTTGCCACGCTATAATTTGCTGTTAATTGCAAACTATCAATAACACGAAGTAATTCGTCAAAATTTCTTCCTGTTGACGCTGGGTATGTTAATGTTAATTTTATTTTTTTATCTGCACCAATAACAAATACCGAACGTACTGTAAATTTATCGCTGGCATTTGGATGCAGCATATCGTACAAATTCGCTACTTTTTTATCCTCATCTGCTATAATTGGAAAATTTACTATTGTATTCTGTGTCTCGTTGATATCTTTAATCCATTCTAAATGGGATTCAAGTCCATCAACGCTAAGAGCAATTACCTTCGTATTTCTTTTTGTAAATTCAGGAAGATAATTGGCTACTGTTCCCAGTTCAGTGGTACATACAGGAGTAAAATCTGAAGGATGCGAGAATAAAACACCCCAAGAGTCACCCAACCATTCGTGAAAATGAATGGATCCCTGAGTCGTTTCTGCAGAAAAATCCGGAGCTATATCGCCTAATCGTAATGTTGACATAATTTTATTTTTTTAGTTCCTATAAATTTAACTAAAAAACACATTGAGAAAACATCCGGAGTCTTAAAAAAAGTTAAAATTCTATCTGATCTATATAATTAGTATTTAAAATCAGATGAATTGTACAACAAAGTACCAGATTGCCAGCGTCAGAAATGAAATCGGAATTCCGAAACCAACCATCATACTGCTTAATTTGGGCTTTAGTCCATAAGATGAAGCTAAAATAGCACCCGTAATCATTGGTGCCATAGCCGTTTCCATTATTGTAATTTTTATAGATTCTGAATGCTGTTTAAAAATAAAAACATATAAAACTAAAATTACAAACGGAACCAAAATAAGCTTAAAAAAAAGTCCAAGCCTTAAAAATTTCCAATGTCTGCTTTTCTTGTCAAAACTGAGCTGTAATCCTACAGATAACAAGGCCAGTGGCGTTACCAAACTTCCTGTTTTCAATAAAACAAATTCAATATTCGAATCCAGTTGATAATTATAAACATTCATTAAGCAAGCTAAAACAAACATTATAAAAGGCGGAAATGCTATTATTTTCTGTATAATACCAAAAACATTCGGACTGCCTTTAGAATAAAATGCGGCAACAAAAACACCTAAAGTTGAAACGACAACAAACGTTCCGGGCTGATCAACCAAAATTGCCGTTTCTAAACCTTTTTTCCCAAATAGTGCTTCAATTATAGGATAACCGAGAAATGAGGAATTGCTCAGTCCGGCTGTTAAAATCAAACAGCCTGTCAATTTATTGGACCACCCTAATCTTTTTCCTAAAATATGAAAAAATACAAATGCCAGAAGAAAAGTAATCCAGCCTGCTCCTATCGGAAAAAGCAGTTCATTACTCCATTTTATTTTCGGAATATGGCATAAAGTGATTGCCGGAAGACATAGATAAATAACGATTTTATTCAGGATCTTATGAACATTAGACGGAAAGCTTTTTACGTTTTGCAAAAACAGTCCTAAAAACAAAAAGAAGAATATTATAATAAAGTTGTTCATAATGGCAGTTAGTTACAAAAGTAGGCATTTATCAGGTGTTGTCTAAAACAAATACTTATCGTATTTGATAATTTTGTTATTTTTAATCACATATTCAAAAAAGCAATGCAGGAAATAAGAAACAATCTGGAACAAATGGCAAAACTCACTGATGAAGAATGGGCTGTTTTTTCATCCAAACTGATTTGTGAGAAAGTACCAAAGAAAACATTATTACTCAAAAAAGGACATGTGGAAAATTATCTTTCATTTGTTGCAAAGGGTTTGGTGCGATATTATATTCCTGGTGAAAATTACGACCATACTTTTGCATTTGCCTTTGATAACGAATTTACAAGTGGCTACGATTCATTTATTACACAAAAGCCTTCCGTTTATACTATTGAAGCTCTTTCAGACTTAATTCTCTGGCGCATATCTTACAGCGATTTACAGGATATTTATGCTGAAACCAAAATTGGAAACACTATTGGCCGCTTTGCAAGTGAAGGATTATATCTTCAAAAATCAAAAAGGGAACTTTCGCTGCTTACTGATTCTGCAGAAAAACGCTACCTCAATCTTTTTACTGACCAACCTCAATTAATACAAAAGATCCCGCAAAAATATCTCGCTTCTTATATTGGCATTACACCCCAGGCATTAAGCAGGATCAGGAAACGAATTTATTAACTCTGGTTCATTGTCTGAAGTGTATTTCCGGTGCAACTTTGTATAAAAAACAAAAGTTATGGAAACCACAATCGTATTGTTAGGCGTTTTTACAGTAGCCTTATTTATTTTCTGGCTATCAAATAAAAAAATTGAAAGCGCAAGAGCCGCCAGGACAGCCATGGCTGCACTGTTGTTATTTACCGGAGTAGGTCATTTTTTATTTTCTAAAGGAATGGCAATGATGATTTCTTTTTTGCCCTTTGACAAAGAAATTATATATCTGACAGGAATTATTGAAGTGGCTGCCGCTGTTGGTATTTTAATATCACGAACCCGATTATTGACAGGCAAATTGCTACTGTTGTTTTTTATTTTAATTCTTCCAGCCAACATTTATGCTGCATATCATAATGTTAATCTAAAAACTGCAGGTTTTGATGGTAATGGCCTGTCGTATTTATGGTTTAGAATCCCTCAACAGCTCTTTTTTATGATCTGGGTTTATTTTTCTTCAGTCAGAAATCACTCCAAAACCTAATAGTAAAAGGATTTAACACCAATTCTTGTCCGTATAATACAGCTACTCCAAGCAAATTTTAATTGAGTGCTAATAATTATTTGTTAAAAGAATCATTTTCTAACCTAAAACATTTTATATTTGTAATATATTTTATTACAGTATGCTTTCAGGTAAATTTGCCATATCCATTCATATTCTCACTTTGCTCACTAAATTTCCGAATGATTTTTTGTCTTCAGAATTTATTGCGGGAAGCATTAATTTGAATCCGGTTTTGGTTCGAAAAGAGATTGCCAATTTAAAAGCACATCATATTGTAGAAAGCAAAGAAGGTAAAAACGGCGGAACAAAATTGTCCAAATCTGCGTCAGATATAACTCTAAACGAAATATTTCAAATGACTTTTGACACGATTAATTTAGGTTATGCCAAAAATCACCCCCATCCGGATTGCCCCGTTGGGAAAAAAATCAATGAAAATTTATCGGGCTTATATACCCAGCTAAACAAAAAAGTAAGTGTCGAACTGAAGAATATCACATTAGAAGATTTTTCTAATCAGTTTTAAAACTTTTTTTTATCTAAAACTGTAACATTTTTTATTACCAAATAAATTTATTATACTATGAAAATCGCAATTATTGGAGCTACAGGATTTGTTGGCTCAGCCCTTGTCAATGAATTCGCTGACAGAAAACACGAAATTACTGCAATTGCCAGAAATCCTAAGGATACTGCAAATGCAAAATGGATTGCTGCTGATGTTTTTAACGTTGATGCATTGGCAGAAATTTTAAAAGGACATGACACTGTTATTAATGCTTTTAACCCGGGATGGACGAATCCGAACATTTACGAAGATTCAATAAAAGGATTAAAGGCAATTCAGGAGGCAGTTAAAAAATCAGGTGTTAGCCGTTTTATTACCATAGGAGGAGCCGGAAGTTTGTTTGTAGCACCTGGTTTACAAGCTGTTGACACACCTGATTTTCCAAAAGAAATTTATGACGGGGCTAATGCCGCAAGAGATTACCTGAATATCATTAAAGAAGAAAAAGAACTGGACTGGGCCTTTTTTAGTCCGGCTTTTGAAATGCATCAGGGAACAAAAACAGGAAGAACAGGAAAATATCGTTTAGGTCTTGAAAATCCGGTTTTTAATGACGAACAAAGAAGTATTTTGTCTGTAGAAGATCTGGCCGTTGTTATTGCTGACGAAACAGAAACACCAAAACACCATCAGGTTCGGTTTACAGCTGCATATTAATCAAATACAGATTTCATGAATTGGCACAAATTAAAATCTGAATCTTAATAATTGGTTCATTCATGTTTTAACAAAAAACAGTTTCCATGGCACTTTTCTGCTTTTGAAACTGTTTTTGTTTTCAGTACTTTTACAATTCTAAAACAAGTGTTTTGTCAAATTTCAATAAACAAACCGGCAGTTTAAACGAAAAAGCTGGAATTTCATCTCCCGAAATCACCAATGCGCCGGCTATCATTCAAATTAAAAACAAACGCAGACAACTACCATCTTCTGAAGAATTAATCTCAGGTATTCTTTCCGGAAACCGAACTGCTTTAAGCCGTGCAATTACTTTAATCGAAAGCACAAATCCGGAACATACTGAAAAAGCAAACCAAATAATCAAAGAATGTTTGCCTGGAGCTAATAAATCAATCAGAATAGGTATAACAGGTGTTCCGGGCGTTGGAAAAAGTACTTTTATTGAAGCTTTTGGAAAGTACTTAACTTCACTTGGGAAAAAAGTTGCTGTTTTAGCTGTTGATCCAAGCAGTTCTCTTTCTCACGGTAGTATTTTAGGAGATAAAACCCGTATGGAAGAATTGGTAAAAGATGAAAATGCTTTTATCAGGCCAAGCGCTTCCGGCGAAACCTTAGGCGGTGTAGCCAGAAAAACACGTGAATCGATTATCCTTTGTGAAGCAGCAGGTTTTGATACTATTATTATTGAAACCGTTGGCGTTGGTCAAAGTGAAACTGCTGTACACAGCATGGTTGACTTTTTCTTATTACTCAAGATATCTGGTGCCGGAGATGAACTTCAGGGTATTAAACGCGGCATTATGGAAATGGCAGATGCAATTGTCATCAACAAAGCAGATGGAGACAATATTAAAAAAGCAGCTTTGGCAAAAATCGAATTCAGCAAAGCTTTACATTTATTTCCTCCTAAAAAATCGGCCTGGCAGCCCATAGTTACAACTTGCAGTTCTGTAACAAAAGAGGGCGTTTCTCAAATCTGGAAAACCATTTCAGATTATTTTGACACGACAAATGAAACCGGCTATTTTCAGGAAAAAAGAACAGGACAGAATCAATTTTGGATGATGGAAACTATTAATGAGGAGTTGAAATCAAATTTTTATAATCAGCCAGAAATTATATCACTCTTAGAAAAAACACAAAAAGCGGTACAAAATAATGAAATATCACCTTTTGCAGCCGCTCAGTTATTGTTGGAAAAGTATTTTAAAGCCTAACCTTTATGTTCTACCTATTATAATTTTTAACACTTCGGAAATTTTTCTGGTATAATGCCAATATAATATAAAAACAAGCTGATTTTTATTTGGTTATATTAAATACATAAACGGTAATTAGTTATTTTAACGGACATTGCTGATTGAGTTTTTTGCTGTATCGTGTTTTGTTTTCAAACGCCTTCTATCTAATGATGCAGCAGCTTGGGACTGTGTTTCTGATATAAGTTTTAATTCCGAAGTCGGATTAGATTTAGCTATTTTTTCTTTTACATTTTTGCAATCCTGAGCTTTTACGTTTGTTAAGCAGCACAATATGAAGGCTGTTGTAAATATTGCTATTTTAAAATTTTTCATGTTGATTCAGTTTTAATATTTTTGAATAGATAAACAAAGTTTCCTTTTTGTTACCCCGAATTAAAACAAAAAAGCTACCAAAGAAGAAATTTCATCTTTGGCAGCTTTTCATTAACAAAATCTGTTGTCTTTATTTTTTTAGATCTCTCAGCTTATATTTATTCTCCTTATATAAATTACCAGCGGTTATAACATGTGCCAGGGCATCTTTGGCTAGTTCTTCGTTTAATTTTACAGGAATTAAAGTTGTATCATTTTTGATTTCGAATTGCAATGGTTTCAAATTTGGCTGCATGATTACCACCTGATTTTCAACCCTGAATGCATTGATATCATTAAACTGCATGATTGACCTTCCTTGTACTTTTGCATTCATTTTATTTAAATTTCTTCCCACCATTGGGGTTTCAAATGAAAGCCCTAAATAGCTTAATAATGTTGGCGGAATATCAATCTGACTTGCTAATTTACTATACGAAACTCCTTTTGGAACTCCTGGTCCCATAATTAAGGCTGGAATATGAAACTTATTGATTGGTACCAGATTCTTTCCGTAGGTTCTGGTATTATGATCTGCAATCACAATGAAAATCGTATTTTTGAAATAAGCTTCTTTTTTAGCCATTTCAAAGAATTTCCCAATCGAAAAATCGGCATATTTCATGGCGTTGTTAACGGTTGCCGGTTTCTTGTCATAGGGGTTGATTCTTCCTGCCGGATATTCAAATGGCTCATGATTGGAAGTCGAAAACATCAAAGAGAAGAATGGTTTGTCTCCTTTTGATTTAAAATAATTATTTGCTTTGGTAACTAAATCCTCGTCTGAATACCCCCAGGTTCCTTTGAATGCATATTTATTGCCATCAGACTCAAAATCTTCCTGATCTACAATATCCTGAAATCCGTTTCCGTTGAAAAACGAAGCCATATTATCAAAATTCGCCATTCCGCCATAAATAAAACTCGTATCGTATCCTTTATGTTTTAAGGCATCTGCTAAAGTAAAAAATCCTTGTTGTGAATTTCCCAGTTTTACCACACTTTCAGATGGCGAAGGTAAGAATCCGGTAACAACCGCTTCGATTCCGCGGACGCTTCGGGTTCCGGTACAATATAAATTAGTAAACAACAAACCTTCTTTCGATAATTTATCAAACTCAGGTGTTAAAGGTTTTCCTCCCAGAATCCCAACATATTCAGCACCTAAACTTTCCTGAAGAAAAATCACCAGATTATAAGGCTTCTTCAAAACAGAATCCGGCTGCTGCAAATGCAGGAACGGAATTCCGGCATCGGTAAAATCATCTGGTTCGGCAATCATGTATTTTTTTACACGGGCAATGGCCTCAGCTTCCTCCATTTTACCGTACATTTTAGTGTTCCCTTCATTTTTAATTGAATAGGCAGCAAAAGCAACTGTGTAAAAAGAATTTAATCCCAAACAATTTGTCAACTGATCTGTGGAAAAAACAGCATTACTGGCATTAATAGGGCGTTTTGAAGTTAAACTTGAACGAGCGCCAAAAAACAATAAAAAAGCCACTAATGGAAAAATCATTAATTTAAACTTATATTCAGTACGGGTAGTATAAAAAAGTTGTTTTCCTTTTTTGAAAGCAAAATAAATTACCACTCCTAAAATCAGAAAAGTTACAATAATAGAAGTCAGGTAACTTTTTAAAAGCATTCCCACAACTTCTTTTGGATAAATCAAGTAGTCTAAGAAAATCTTATTGGGACGTGTATCGTATTGTTTTACAAAATCCGGTGAAGCCAATTCTACAAACAGAATTAGGAACAAAAACAGAAAGCTGTAAATTACGAGAAATGAATTGGTAAACTTCAACCATTTATTTGGTAAAAAAGTAATTAAAACTGTCGGCAGAAACGATAAATAGCACAGTAAAATTAAATCCATCCGAAGACCGATTGGAAAAATATACCCGAAATTAGGAGTTTCAACAACTCTTTCTTTAAAAATAAAAAACAAAAATACCCTGCTTAAGGTAGTAATCAGTAATCCGATTAAAATAAAATTAAAAACCGGTTTTAAAAAACGTAAATTTTTCATTCGTAATTTTTGGTTTTGAGACATATTAGGAACGCATATACAAATATACACTGAAGAAACATTAAGTGACGCACTGCTATATCCCTACTCTTCGTAACGACCAATTTCTCTGTCGTAAAACTCATTTGCTTTGACAATCAATCCTTCCATTTCGGCATTTAATTCGGCTTCATCAAGATCTTCGGCTTCTTCCAGAAATTCTACCTCATCATCCTTTAAATTGATAATAAATCTTGGGTAATCAAGGTGAATGATAAAAATATCATCTGGAAAATCTGTATTATCTCCTAGTAAAAATTTAGGTAATTCCATGTTTTATGTATTTTAATTTTTATAATTGCCCACAGGCTGTTTTTGTTCTTTTTTAGATATTACAAATCGAAAAAGTATAACTATGAAATTCTCAGTTTCGGTAGCATTTACGTAATGCTGTCACATACCACCAATCAAATTTTTTAATTCTTTTGTTCTTGCGATTGTAGTCTGTGTCAAACAATCTATTTTCATTTTGTTCGTATATGGCCCACCACCATTACCCGGATCCTGACTTTTAAATTTGCAATTCAGATCTCTAAAATTTATCCAGGATTTTTGTGCATCAATTAGGTTTTTTTTATCCTTTTCTGTGAGCTCTTTTTTTAGTTTATTGTATACCGTATTCAATTCTTTATCTGCCTTTTCATATAAATCATAAAGTTCATCTTCCCCTGTAAAAGATTGGGAAAATGACATTGCGCTCAAAAACAAAAACTGTACACAAATGATTTTTTTCATTAGCATTCAAATAAATTTTCAGGATTCAAATGTAGTTATTTGAAACTTAATTATTGCTTAATTTTTTGGTTAAGTAATTAAAGCGAATGTATAGAAAAAGTGCTGCAGAAGTCAGCCCGGCCAAAAGCCCGATCCATACTCCGGACGCTTTCATGGACGTGTATTCTCCTAAGTAATAAGAAATAGGAAAACCAATAACCCAATAGGCTACAAAAGTAATATACATCGGGATTTTTACATCCTGCAATCCGCGTAAAGCTCCCAGAACCACAACCTGAATCCCGTCAGATATTTGGAACACTGCAGCAATCAGCAATAATTTTGAAGCAATTTCGATTACCTCAGTATTGTCTGTAAGCTGTATTGTGTTTTCCATATTCAGAAAAACATGAGGCAGGAATTGGTGAAAAGCCACAAACAAAACAGCAAAAACACTTTCTATAATGATCGCCAGTAAAAAAATAGAGCGTGCTACTACTATTAATTTTTTATAATCCTGAAGTCCCCTTTGATTGCTAACCCTTATCATTGAAGTAACACTTAATCCCATTGCAAACATAAAAGTCATAGAAGCCAGACTCAAGGCAATTTGGTTCGCTGCCTGGCTGGTTCTGCCAATATTTCCGCATAGCCAGATAGAAGCGGTAAACAGCACCACTTCAAAAAGCATTTGCATAGCTGATGGAAATCCAATGTTTATTATTTTTTTTATCGTTTGTTTTTTAATTTCATCAAAACTAAAATTGCTGAAGAAACGTTTTAAATCGTTTCTTCGTGACAGCATAATGTGCATAAACATGACCAAAAATATCCTGGATATTACTGTTCCTAATGCTGCACCGATAATGCCCATTTTTGGAAAAATCCAAATTCCATAAATCAAAACATAATTCATACCTACATGAAGTACATTTGCCATTACCATGGCATACATCGAATATTTGGTAAGTGAGAGCCCGTCTGCAAATTGTTTGTACCCCTGATACATGATTAAAGGAATCAGTGAAAAAGCAACCCAGTCCAGATAAGGTTTTGCTAGGGCTATAACTTCGTCAGGCTGATGCAGCATTTCCATTATTGGTTTTGCCAGAACGATTAAACCAAAAAGCATTAATCCTAACAGCGTACACAAAAACAAGCCATGATGAAAAGCAGATCGGATTTTAGTATCATTCTTCTCGGCATCGCCTTCGGCAACAATAGGTGTAATCGCTGTAGAAAATCCGATTCCCAATGACATCGCAATAAAAATCATACTATTTCCTAAGGAAACAGCTGCCAGTTCCGTACTGCCTAATCTGCCGACCATTATATTGTCAACCATTCCTATTAAGTTATGACCAACCATTCCTAAAATAACAGGATATGCCAGTCTAAAATTGTATGAAAACTCTTTTGTGTACTGTTTTAAATTCACTTTTAACATCTTTAGTCTGCAAAGATAAACAGATGCTTTGGATTCTGCAGAAATATTGAATTTTAATGGATTTAAAAAAACAAAAAACACTTACACCATTTTAACATCTTAATCAAATAGTTACGATTAAAACCTTTTTAACACTTTCGGTTCACATTAGCCAAAACCTTAATAAAATCAAGACTTCACAGGATTATCGCTAAACCTGAAACTTTAACCATATTTACATTATGTAACGATTCCAGAAAATTATATAATGCCTTACCAATATCTCAAAACTACTTTTACATCATAGTAATTAAAAAAATACAAGCATGAAAAATTTACAAAATATCAGGATTTTATTCGTTGCCGCACTAGCAATGATGTACACGACAACTTCATCTGCTCAGACAACAGATAGCACTAACTACGATCAGAAATTCAAATTAGGATTTGGTGTGAGTGGCGGAATCCCAACCGATGGAGATGATTACGACTGGGCTTTGGGCGGTGATGTAAGACTTCAATATGATCTGTCTAAAAAAACTTCAATAACCCTGACAACTGGATTTACTAACTTATTTGTGGGTGATGATGTACCGGATTTAGGTTTCATTCCTGCAAAAGCCGGTTTCAAGGCATTCGTTTGGGAAGATCAATTTTACGTAATGGGAGAAGTAGGTGCCGGTTTCGCAGTAACGAACGGATACAATGAAACTTCAATTTTATGGGCTCCAAGCATTGGATATGCAACAAAACACCTGGATATCAGTTTACGTTATGAAGATTATGACAAATTCGATACCAACCAGATAGCGCTTCGCTTTGCGTATGGATTTGAATTGTAAAATAAATTAGAATTATTTTTGTAAAACCCGACAGACTTTATATTAGTTTACCGGGTTTACTTTTTTTTAACCCTCTCCCAGTTCTTTTTTATACATTTCGATATTGTCTTTCGTTTTATCATCCATTTCTGGTTCTTTAATATCGGTATGTTTTTGCATTTCTTCCCAGATAATTTTGGCCACAATATAACGGGACATTTCTTTGTCATCAGCCGGAATTATATACCAGGGCGCATGTACTGTCGAAGTTTTATTGATAGCCTCTTCATAATATTTCATATAGTCTTTCCAATACGTGCGTTCTTTTAAATCGCCCGACGAAAACTTCCAATTGTGTTTCTCTTCCTCCAGACGACGTAGTAATCGCTGACGCTGCTCCTCTTTGCTTAAATGCATATAGAACTTCATGATAATCGTTCCGTTTTGTGCAATATGCTTTTCAAAATTATTGATTTGCTCAATTCTGTTTTTCCAAAACTTGGGGGTAATATCTTCTACAGATTCTATTCCTGGTAAATTTTCACCTAAAATATATTCAGGATGTACACGCGTTACCAAAACATTTTCGTAGTGTGTACGGTTAAAAATAGCAAACTTCCCTTTTTCCGGCAAAGCAATATAATGTCTCCACAAATAATCATGTTCCAACTCAGTCGAATTGGGTGTTTTAAAACTATGTACCACAACACCACGCGGGTTAAATTCCTTAAAAACTTCCCTAATCAAACTGTCCTTGCCTGAAGTATCCATTCCCTGCAGACAAATTAAAACACCATATTTATTGTGTGAATACATGACATCCTGCAAATCACTCAGTTTCGCCTGAACCTTATCCAATTTTTCTTCTTTTTCATCATCATTAGCTTCGATATTAAGCAAAGTCGGAATCTTAGACAATTTTATTTTATCTGTAACTTTAAAATCATTCGGGTCTATTGATTTCATATGTGTTAATTTTAATTATTATTGGTCACATATGTTATCGCCTTTAATTGTTTTTGTTTACACAAAGATTCTATCAGTAGCGATTTCATATTTCTAAGTTTTATACAAGTAAATATACTATTTTTACGAAGCATATTCCTGCTATTCATTGCAATACTTTTCAATAAAATGCTTTTTTCCAAAGCCATAACAAAGCTTCCGCTGGTCGCTTCGTTCTGTCAGGAAAAAACACATTTTCTTTTCAAAGTATTTTCATTACTATCAGGGCTAGGCATTGGTTTTCAAAACAACTTTCACTTTCATAATTTTATATCTACGTGATGAAAAAAAACTTTCTAATACTTTTACTTTTATTAGGAATTCAGGTCTTCAGTCAAAATGATGATCCTGACCAAAAATTTCACCATAAAATTTACGGCAAATGTTTCAAGAGCTTAAAACAAATTCCTGAAACAGAAAATCAACTACTATTAAAAGCACTATCATTTTGCAGTCTTTTAGAATGTACAATAGGTTTTGAATACTCGAAAAATAAGAAAGATACTCAGGATGCTATACTAAAGAGAGCCATTGAAATTACTAATCTGCTTTACGATGAAGGAACTCCAGTATATCTAATCAGTGGATTGGATAGCTCAGATGAAGCTGAAAAGCAAAACCAAAATATTACTGACGATAATAATTTAGTATATATTAGTGTTGGAGGATGCGTTTCCACTAATGAACTTCAAAAAATAAAACAAATTATTAATCAGCAGACATTAAAATTAATCAATAAAAAATAAACCAAAAATACCAATACTCAAAACAACAATTCATGGAAAAATTCACATTAGAAATACTATTTCAAATCATCGGAATCGGTTCTGCCTCCGGATTATTTTTAAATAATGATTCACTTTATGTTATTGGCGACAACAGCGGATTTTTATACGAATACAACATGCAGAATCAGCAGTTAAACCAGCATCCTTTAATTGAAAATCCAACGCAAAACATTCCAAAAAACCTAAAACCGGATTTTGAATCGATCACGCATCACAACGATACACTATATGTTTTTGGTTCCGGATCCACTGAAAACCGAAACAAAATGATTGAATTCGACCTTAAATCGAAAACGGTTATACAAAAAAACAATCTGGTCGATTTGTATGCGCTGATGCAAAATTTTGGTGAAATAAAACCGGAAGATTTCAATCTCGAAGGTGCTATTTTTGATGGTGAAAACTGGTACTTATTCAACCGCGGGAACGGAATTTCGAACAAAAACACCATTTTTACCATCCACGCCAAAAGTCTCGGGGAAGAATTTGCCCTGATTTCGGTCAATTATAAACTGCCAAAAATAAAAGGTATTCGTTCCAGCTTTACCGATGCCATTTTAGTCGAAGACAAAATCTATTTCCTTTCTAGCGCCGAAGATACCAAATCAACTTATGATGATGGTCAGGTTTTAGGAAGTTTCATTGGAAGAATAGATCTCAAATCCATGAAAATCGATTTCACGCAAAAAATTACATCTGCCAGTAAATTTGAAGGTTTGACTTTTTACAAAAAAGAAAATAACAAAATCGAATTTTTGCTTTGCGAAGATAATGATACGGATTTGTTGGAAACTAAAATTTATAAATTGACATTGCCAATAAAGTAAACAAATTCTTCTTTAATCTGTAGTGCGCACTGCTGTACATCTCTATAGAAACCTTAGTGAATCTTTGTGATAAAAACCACTCGGGAAAACAGTACTTTTACATTTATTTTCATCTTCGTCCCAACCTTTTTATCTTTTTCACTCTCTTTATAATTAAAGACCAAAATTGTGATAAACGAAACGCTAATTTCTAACTGCAAAAAAATGAACCGTGATGCCCAGCGTCAGGTTTATGAGCACATGGCTCCAAAATTGTATCGCGTTTGCAAACGATACCTCAAGAAGGAAGAAGAAATAGAAGAAGCCCTGGCCGACGCTTTCTATACCATCTTCACAAAATTAGACCAGCTCAAAGAAGATAAAGCCTTTGAAGCCTGGTCCAGAAAAATTACCGTTAATCACTGTTTGGCAACTATTAAAAAGAGTACCAATTTCAACATGTATATTGATGATGTAAAAGTACTTTCGCAGCCTTTTACAGATGAGATCAACACATTAGAAGAAGAAGATTTACTCAATTTATTAAACCATATCCCGGATGGCTGTAAAACTGTTTTCAACCTTTTTGTTATAGAAGGTTTTGGACATAAGGAAATAGCCGAAATGCTGAAAATCGCAGAGGGTACTTCAAAATCGCAGCTCAATGCGGCCAAAACCAAACTGAAAGAACTGGTGAATAAATTGTATTATCAAAAAGCAAAATAGTCATGGACAATCACGATAAAATATTCGATAAATTTAAAGAAGCCGCTCACAACTCGGAACAAAAAGATTTTCCGGGAATGGAAAAAATCTGGTCGCGCGTTGAAGATAAACTGGATCAAAAAGAAGATAAAAAAACCATTGCTTTATGGAAGAAAATTGCAATCGCAGCTTCCTTTATGTTATTACTTTCCATTGGATTTCAATTTTTAAAGACAGACAAAAATGCAGTAAATGAGATTCCAAAAGTGGTTATTCAGGAAACTGAAAAATCTCAAAAATCCGATTTAAATCCAAAAAACAAGACGTTTTCTTCTGACTCCGGAATTGTCTCTAAGGAAGAAGCAATTAAAATTCTTGAAAATCAGGCAAAAAACAAAGAAAGTGTCGCCATTCAGCAAGCAACCGGAATGGGATCTAGTGTTCAACTTATTGAACCGGTGGTTGTTTATGAAATGACTCCCGAAGCTATTGCAGCTCCCCCTGTAAAAGAGGAACATTTTGAAGAAGACAAGACTATAGTTTCAAAAAAAGAAACTAGTGAAGAAATGGGTTATTCTTCAAAATTTAAAGAAAGAGAATCAGCAAAAGTTGCCTTTGCCGAAAAACAAGAGCAAAAGGCTAAAAAGTCAGCACCATTGATTGTCCTTAACGGAAATGCCATGGCACACAGTGACGATTACAAAAGAGACAAAATGATACAGGAGGAACTTCCTAATATGAGTCCGGAAAATGTAGAATCACTCGTTATTCTCGATGAACCTTTGTATATTATTGATGGTATTTATTTCTCTGAAAATGATTTATTCGGAAAAAATCCGACGAGTCCTTACGCTCCTTTAAATAAACAGGAAATCAAAACCATTACCATACTTCAGGATCTGGAAGCCACAGAAAAATATGGCGAAAAAGGCAGAAAAGGAGTTGTCATCATCACTACTAAAACTGGAAAACCGGCTCTGAAAAAATAGCCAAAAAACCGAACATTAATTCTAAAACTTACTATCATGAAAAGTCTAAAACTTATTTCATTAGCCATTACTATGCTTATATGTTTCGTATTAAAAGCGCAGGAAAAAATACCCATTAAGAAACCGCAGAATCTTGCTTTAGAAACAGAAATAATTCCCAACCCCTTAATCAAGATGAAAGACACAATTTGTGAGGTAGCAATTTCTTCAAATTTTGTAAAAACTAATGCATCACCAAATTTCAGAATAGTATGTGCAAAGACTATATCATATAAGGCTGAACCACTCTACATCCTTGATGGAATTCCGATTCAGGCAAAACAACTTGCAAAAATAAATCCGAATGATATTGAAGAGATAAAAGTTCTAAAAGGCATTGATGCGACTTCTTTATACGGAAACCAAGCTACTAACGGAGTTATCGTTATTACATCTAAAGAAAAGGAATAATCATTTTGCATTAAGAGTACAACAGCGTATTTAATACTGATTACTTAATAAAATTATTTTTACATTTGAATTGCTTTTTAAAAATTAAAACTACTATCATCAAAAAGTTATTATAAATCAATTTCAAATAAAATTTCATGAACCCAATTTTAAGCCAAAACCTATTTTTAGTAAAAGAACATGTCGGAATGTTTAAAGCGTCAAACAATTACGATATTTATAATCCTGAAAGCAACCAGATTATCATGAACTGCCGTGAGAGCAATCTGGGTTTTTTTACCAAAATGCTGCGCTTTACAGATTATAAGCGAATGACTCCTTTTAATGTTGAAATCACTACAGCAAGTGGCGAAAAATTAATTGCAGTAAAACGTGGTATTGCGATCTTTCGATCTACTGTCGAAATATTTGATGAGAAAGACAGATTAGTTGGAACTTTTAAACAGAAATTCTTTTCCATCGGAGGAAAATTCGAAATACTAGACAAAAATGAAAAACCTGTCGCAACGCTTCAGGGAAAATGGACCGGCTGGGATTTTAAATTTTCGCACGAAAACAAACAGCTGGCTCAGGTAAGTAAAAAATGGGCCGGAATGGGTAAAGAGTTTTTTACCAGTGCCGATAATTATGTCCTGCAAATTGAAGAAACAGTCCCAGCTGATTCTCCGCTGAGACAATTAATCCTGGCAGCTGTAATGTGTATTGACATGGTTTTGAAAGAATAAGCAAAAGCTGTTAAACTTAGATTAAGAAATAAAAAAAGCGTCATTTTGGTAAGCAAAAACTGTATTTTTGTATAACTAAACTGATGCTTTTTGCATTTCTAAAAAATACACTCATGACAAATCTAAAAAATAAAAATGCCCTGATTACAGGAGCCGGAAAAGGAATTGGAAAAGCTATTGCCATTGCTCTGGCAAAAGAAGGCGTAAACGTAATTTTAGTTTCAAGAACACAACTGGATGTTGAACAACTGGCTGTTAAAATTGAAAATTTCGGAGTAAAATCATTGGCTCTGACTGCTGACGTGGCCGATATAAATTCGATAAATACTGCTATTGAAAAAGCTTTAGCAGAATTTAAAACCATTGATATTTTAATCAATAATGCCGGAATCGCTGCTTTTGGAAAGTTTATGGAATTAGAGCCATCCGAATGGGAAAAAATCATACAGGTAAACTTAATGGGAACTTATTATACAACCCGTGCCGTTTTACCTAATATGATCAAAAGGCAAACTGGTGATATTATCAATATTTCTTCTACAGCCGGATTAAACGGAAATGCCTTAACCAGTGCCTACAGTGCCTCTAAATTTGCAGTTTTAGGATTAACAGATTCTTTAATGCAGGAAATGAGAAAACACAACATTCGCGTTACAGCCTTAACACCAAGTACCGTTGCAACTGATATGGCTAAAGATTTAAACCTCACTGACGGAAATCCTGAAAAAGTCATGCAGTCAGAAGACATTGCAGAGTTGATAATCGCCCAACTCAAACTAAATCGCAGAGTGTTCGTTAAGAACAGCAGTATCTGGTCTACAAATCCTTAAGTTAAAATATAAATTCTGATCTATGAAATTCCCTATTCCAATTATTATCCTTAACTTATAGTTGGAACAGGAAACTTGATTTTGGAATTAAAAAACAATAAAATGGAACAATATTTAAGACAATTGGTTTCAATTGCATTTACAGATAAAAAAGAAATCTTTACCGGATTTCTCATTGATTACTCTGATGACTGGATTTTGTTGAAAAACAATCCTGTTGATTTTATACTTGACGGGTTTATAATTCTGAAAAATAAAAACATCGAAGCAATCGAAAGAGATGAAGAACTTGAATTTAACGAAAGGGTAATTCGCCTAAAGGGGCTAAAAACCAATGCAGAAGACATCATTCCGATTAAGGATTTAAGCACAATTCTGAAGTATATCCAAACCCAATACGGCATTTTTCAGATCGTTAAAAAATCACCTAAATCAGTTTATTTAGGAAAACTCATTGAGATAAACGACGAAATACTAACTATTGATTTCTTAGATATTAGAGGACAATTTGGTGGTGAACTGAGTTTTAATCCTGAAAAAATAAGAGTAATCGAATTTGATTCTGATTATATCAATTCGTTGAAATTGGTTTCGCAGGAAAACGAGAAATAATATTTTACAAATGCACAAAAAAAGTCCTTTTTCAAGGACTTTTTAAATTTTATGTCATTTCAAGGAAGAAGACTCGAACGATGAGAATAGACGAAATAATAATATTGTGACTAGGCTTCTGCCAATTTATTAATAAACTCCAGACGAACACTCCCGTCTTCATCAATTTTAGTCAAATTAATTTCCTGTAAAGTATTAACCAATTCCGGATTCCAGGGTGTTTTTACTTTCACATAGTTTTCGGTAAAACCATGAATGTATCCTTCTTTATTTTCACTTTCGAATAAAACTGTTCGGTTGGTTCCTAGCTGGCTTTCGTAAAAAGCACGGCGTTTTTTAACAGACAATCCACGTAGCATTTTACTTCTTTTCGCTCTCACATTCGCAGGAACAACTCCCGACATTAAAGCTGCTTCGGTATTATCCCTTTCTGAATAGGTAAAAACATGCAGGTAAGAAATATCCATTTCATTCAGAAAATGATAGGTCTCTAAAAAGTCTTCATCTGTTTCACCCGGAAAGCCAACAATTACGTCTACTCCAATACAGGCATGCGGCATTACTTCACGAATCTTATTAACCCTTTCTGTATACACTTCACGCAAATAGCGACGCTTCATTAATTTTAAAATAGTATTACTTCCGGATTGGAGCGGAATATGGAAATGGGGTACAAAAGTGCGGCTTTTAGAAACGAAATCAATTGTTTCATTTTTCAGTAAATTAGGTTCGATTGATGAAATTCTTAAACGCTCGATACCTTCAACCTGATCCAGAGCCTGAACTAAATCAAGAAAAGTGTGTTCGTGCTTTTTGTTCCCAAATTCACCTTTACCGTAATCTCCAATATTTACACCGGTTAAGACAATTTCTTTGATGTTTTGAGCTGATATTTCTTTTGCATTTTGTAAAACGTTTTCAAGAGCATCACTTCTTGAAATCCCTCTCGCTAGAGGAATTGTACAATAGGTACATTTATAATCACAACCATCCTGAACTTTCAGAAAAGCACGGGTTCTGTCACCAATTGAATAACTTCCAACATAAAAATCAGCTTCGGCTATTTCGCAGGAGTGAACCTCACCCATGTCATTTTTGCTCAGGTCATGAATATAATCTGTGATTTTGAATTTTTCAGTTGCTCCTAAAACCAAATCAACCCCATCGACAGCTGCTAATTCTTCAGGTTTTAATTGTGCATAACAACCTACTGCAGCAACAAAAGCTTTTTCATTAAGTTTCATTGCTTTTTTTACGACCTGTTTAAACTGCTTATCAGCATTTTCTGTTACAGAGCAAGTGTTGATCACATATATATCTGCTACTTCTTCAAAATCAACTCTGTCAAAACCCTCATCATTAAAGTTTCTGGCAATTGTAGATGTTTCTGAAAAATTCAGTTTACAGCCAAGTGTATAAAAAGCAACTTTTTTTCTATTTTCCATAGGAATGTACTACGTTTTAAGTAGCAAGATTATTATATTTACATCTTAGATTGAAGAGTTTGCAAATTTACACACAAATTTCTTTAAAATAAAATCAATAATAGATTATAAATCAAAGAATTGAAACAAAACACTTTTATTAAACCATAAAAAGTAATTAATTGAATTTATGTTTACTATAAAAGATTTATTTTTTTTATAATTTCACGCTTAGTATCAAAAAATATAAAATGAAAGAAAAAATCGACAAAAAGTAAATAAATCCGATTAAATACATTGTAGCTTATTTTAAAATCATTTTTTCTTGAATTTTTCTTTGCTGTCATTAATAATAAACTTAAATTCACACATCGAAATTTTATAAAATAATTAAACTCTGAAATATAATTTTATTTCATTGAAAGCGTTTTTAAAATTTCAACTAAAAACCAAATGGGAAAGCCGAAAACCAATTTAGAGTAGGCGAATTTTTAAATTTACAGAACAATATGAAAGCATGTTTTCCTACGATCTGCTTAATCTTTTTAACCATCTTCGCACAGGCTCAAACTAATACACCTGCTGCAAATTCAAATCCATTTCCAACAATCAGTACATTAACAAATTGGGCCAGTTTAAACTCTCAGCAGCAATTTGACATTGCGATACGTGCGGTTGGATTTAAATTTGAAGTTAAAGAACCGGGAGAAGGATCTACAGCTTATACATACATCAGAAAAGTAGTAGTTAATGAGGTAAATTATACGGACAGAATTGTTTACCGAATTACAAATACCAACTCTGCTAGTATTATCTCTTTAGTTACTGCTTCTACAGATTTAGTAAGTTTATACACTCCTCAATTAGCTTCTTTTAAAAACAACAACTGTAAAACAGAAATGTCTAAAGACAAAAATACAACCTGCAGTTGCTACGAAAGCGCAAATTTTGCAATTGATCTTTGCGATGAGCGTGTAAAGCTAACAATGGGTGATGGGAATAAATATTTTGTTTCTGTAGCTAAAAAATAATTCAGAAGAATTTATGAAATACAAATCCGAAATTTAAGATATTAGATTTCGGATTTTTTTGTTCAAAAGCAGGTATTTAGATCAATATATAACGCTGTACAACCTCAGCAACACCATCATCATTGTTTGATGCCACAATTACATCTGCCCTGTCACGCAATTCGGGCGTTACATTATCAACCCAAACACCCAGACCGGCATATTCTATCATTGTAAGATCATTTCCGGCATTTCCAACAGCTATAATTTCGCTTTGATGAATATTTAATTTCTCTGCTAAGATTTTTATACTTGCTGCTTTATCGATTCCGTATTGAGCTGCTTCCAGGAAAAAGGGTTTAGACATGGCAACACTCAAGTGAGGCATTGCAGTTTTGAGGTCTTGCTCTACTTCTTTTAAATACGAAGGCTCTTCAAGCAAAATACATTTTACCGCAGATCTGGAAACTGCTGCTTTAAAGTCAGAAACCTTATTGTGTGGCAGTCCGGTAATTTCTTTTTCAATTTCTATATACTCTGAGTCGGTTTCACTGATAATCTCACCATCCAGATAAGTGATGATGTGGGTTTTCATTTTTATACTATAATCATATAAATCATGAATTTGTTCAGGCGTTAAACATTGCTCAAATAATATAAAATCATCTTTTACGGTACTGATTACCGCTCCATTGAACGAAATGATATAAGAATCGTTTAAATCCAGTTCTAATTCTTTCGCAAAAGCGGTCATGGCAGATGTTGGGCGTCCCGAGGCCAAAACTACATATACTCCTTTTGCCTGAGCCTCAAGCAGTACTTTTTTATTTAATTCCGAAATTTTATGATCGTCTGTCAACAAGGTATCATCCATGTCGAGCACTAACATTTTATATTGCATATTTTTTTAGTTTTCAGTCGCAGTCACAGTTTTCAGTTGATTGCGACTGAAAACTACAACTAATTATTTATTTTAGATACTCATTCTGAAATCTTCAATAACCGGATTTGCTTTTGCAAAATCTGTTTCCTGAATAAAAACCTCAACTGCTAAATCTGTGCCTCCAAAACCACCTAATCTGGCTGATTGGATATTATCTTTTTTTACGGTTTCTAAACCAGCTGCTTCTAATTTTCCCTGCAAAGCAATGGCTAACACTTCACTTCCTGAAAACACCTTCATTAATCCCATAACATTATTTTTTTATTGTAAAATTATTTTTAACTTATTTTGAAAATCATCGTTTTCATTCATTCCAATATGCCCCTGATTTTTTAAACCGCAAAAATGACCTTTAAAATCTAGTAATTTATTCAACCTAAGTGAATTTGAACACGAAATCAACTGATCATCCAGACCATGAAAAATATAAATAGGTGCTTTTACTTTTGGCAAAAATCTAAAAGTTTCTAAGTGGATTTTTTTCATGAAATCCGGAAAAAATGGAACTCTGCTGTCTGACAATTCTGTAAAACTGTAATAGGGCGATTGCAGCATCAAAGCTTTCGGTTTATTGCTGGAAGCCAAAATTGCTGCAAGTCCGGTTCCTATCGAGTAACCCGCAATAATGATTTTACTTTCAGGATATTTTTTAGTTAATACATTATACACAATAGAGACATCTTTATTTAATTGTTCTTCATCTTCTATTACACCTTCGCTTTTACCAAAGCTTCTATAATCTAAAATAAAAATATCATAACCTAAATTAGTGAATGTCTTTGCTATTTTTCCCCAGTTTTCAAGATTTCCGGCATTTCCATGAAGATAAAAAACGAGACCTTTAGAACTTTCTGCCTTAAACAAAAGTCCGTTTAAATTTACTCCATCAAATGATTTAATATTCAGTTCTTCAAATTTACTCTGATAATCAAATTGATGTTTTTTTGGCAAAGATGTACTTTGAAAAACCATTCCCACCTGATTGAAATATACGTAAGAAACGATAATTAAATAAATTATAACGAAAAAGACCAAAAGTACAATGGTTAAAAATTTAAGCGTTTTTATCATTTCAACAGGCAGTCAGAAATTACTCTTCTTCTATTTGATCTTCTTCTTCGTCCAATTCTTCTTCCCCCTCTTCATCCATATCAAAAAAATAAGGCTCCAACAGCATTTTATCTGCTAACATTTCGATACGTTCCGTTAAGGTTTCTGCAAAAATAATACGCTGTGTTTTTGTGATACTATTTGAAATACGCATAATTTTAGTTTCATTACGCAATTTCAAAATTGGATCTGCATCATCAAGAATAAACATTTTTAAACGATTCACATTGTAGCCTGCCGTGGTAAACATATCGCTTAATTTATTTGGTGTACCAATTAAAACATCAATTCCGGTAGAAATATAGTTTTTATCATAGTCCATATCGCCTTTGTCGTGCACGCCATAAACCTCCAGGTTTGTGTATTTTCCGTACTTTTCAAAAAGTTCTACCATTTCCAGAACTTTGGTTTTGTCTTCAACAATAATCAAAGCTCTTGGAGATTCCTCGACTTTTCCGGCCAACTGCTGAATTACATTTAATACAATAGTTGTCGATTTTCCGGTTCCGGCAGGAGAAATAATCATGCAATCAGCACCGCTCTTAATCGTTGAAAAAGTTTCCATCTGCAATATATTCGCTTCTGTTAAACCGTTTTCGATTAAGCCGTCTTGTAATTTCTCATTTATTTTTTTTAGTTTCATACTTGATTTTAGATTTTCTGACTTTTAGCTTTCTTAATAAAACCTAAATCAAATCATTATTTGCTTGCGAACATTTTTACATCAGTTTCAGAAATTTCGGTTCCTCCCAAAATAATCAGTCTTTCGACTACATTTCGAAGCTCACGGATATTTCCTGTCCAGTCATATTCCTGCAATAATTTTATGGCCTGCGCCGAAAATACTTTTACAGCATTACCTTGTTCTGAAGCAATTTTCTCTGCAAAATGTGTAATTAATGCCGGAATATCGTCACGTCTGTCATTTAATGCCGGAACTTTAATTAAAATAACAGCCAGACGATGGTATAAATCCTCGCGGAAACGACCTTCGGCAATTTCTGTTTTTAAATCTTTATTAGTTGCTGCAACTACCCGCACATCTACTTTGATATCTTTCTCAGCACCAACTCTCGTAATCATATTTTCCTGAAGCGCACGCAACACTTTGGCTTGCGCCGAAAGACTCATATCGCCAATTTCATCCAGAAAAATAGTTCCTTTATCTGCTGCTTCAAACTTCCCCGCACGATCTTTTACTGCTGATGTAAAAGCTCCTTTTACGTGTCCGAACAATTCGCTTTCGATCAATTCACTCGGAATCGCCGCACAGTTTACTTCGATTAAAGGAAAACCAGAACGCTCACTTTTTTCATGCAATTGATGCGCTACCAATTCTTTACCCGTTCCGTTTGGGCCTGTAATCAAAACCCTGGCTTCTGTTGGGGCTACTTTATCAATCATTACTTTGATATGATTGATAGATTCACTGTCACCAATCATTTCATAGTTTTTGCTGACTTTTTTCTTTAGAATTTTATTTTCAACTACCAATTGTTTTTTATCCAAAGCATTACGTACCGTATTTAATAAACGGTTTAAATCCGGTGGTTTTGAGATGTAATCAAAAGCTCCCAAGCGCATGGTATGAATGGCGGTTTCCATATCGCCGTGACCGGAAATCATTACCATAGGAATTTCAGGTTTGATTTTTTTTACTTCTTCCAAAACCTCAACTCCGTCCATTTTTGGCATTTTTATGTCACACAATACCAGATCGTAATCATTGTTTTTTATTTTATCAAGCCCGGTAATGCCATCCTCTGCCTCATCAACCTGATAGGAATCATTTTCTTCTGATAAAATCTTTACCAAAACCCTTCTGATCGCTGCTTCGTCTTCTATGATTAATATTTTACTCATTCTTAGTGATTTTCAATTTTAAAAATTCCTAAACCCAATTATAGCGTTTAGAATTTATTTAGATTTTTTAATATTGGTTTTTAATATTTTAACCATTTGTACAACTCTTTCCATGTTGGTTTTTTACCATACATCAAAATCCCAACACGGTAAATTTTTGCAGCAAACCAAACAACAAAGAAAAAAGTAGCAAACAATAATGATACCGAAATTGCAATTTGCCACCACGGTACACCAAAAGGAAGCCGCATTAACATGACAATAGGCGAGGTTAACGGAAGCATCGAAAACACAACAGCTACTGTGCCATGAGGATCATTTACAACTGTAAAAAATCCGATGTACACGCTCAGAATAAGAGGCATAATTATAGGTAATAAAAATTGTTGCGAATCGGTTTGATTATCTACAGCTGCCCCAATTGCCGCATAAAATGAACTGTATAAAAAATAGCCTCCGATAAAATACACGATGAAACCGATTATGATACTCGCGATAGGCAGATTCCATAATTCTGCTATATACATTTGTGCAGAACCCGAAAGTTCCTGCTGTGCGGATTGGATTAATTCAGGAGAAATTCTTGCAGTTGGTCCTACATTTACACCAAAAAAAACTGAAGCAGCCAACATTAATCCTAAACCAATAATCGCCCAAATTATAAATTGAAGCAATCCCGCAAGTGAAGTTCCAACGATTTTACCAATCATTAACTGAAATGGTTTTACCGATGAAATAATGATTTCAATTATTCTGTTGGTTTTTTCTTCGATGACGCTTCGCATTACCATGTTCCCGTAAATAATAATGAACATCATGATTAAATATCCAAAAGCACCTCCTATTCCAATTTTAATTTCATTCAGACCTTTTAAACTTTGTTCTCCCGAAGCTTTTTCAAGATGAATATTTACATTTGCCTGTGCTTTCTGAATAGACAACGTATCCAATTTGGCTTTTTCTAAATTGATTTTAGTGATTTTTGAAGCAATTATGTCCTGAGTATTTTCTATAAAGGAAATACTTGGACTGTTATTGGAAATAAATTCAATTTTTGATTCTAATTCTTTTTCAGAATTTGTTTTCGGAATTACCAGTAAACCGTCGAAATTCTCTTTTGCAATACTGTCTTTCAAAGCTTTTACCTCCATTACAGACAGATTAATGTATTTAAATTCGGCATCTTTGTTATTTTGCTTTACAAAATCATCAGCAAACAAACCTGTCTCATCATGAATGGCGATTCGTTTTGTTTCAGCTTTCATTGAACTTAAATAACCAATAAATCCGGCAATTGCCACAAATAATACCGGACTCAAAAAAGTCATGACAACAAAAGATTTATTACGGACTTTGGCAATAAATTCTCTTTTTATAATCAGCGAGATGATGCTCATAAGTATTTTAATTTTCAAATTTAAATTCCAAATCCTAATTATATCTTTAAAATTTAGAATTTTGGAATTTCTAAACTTTGTTTTGCGTTACAGTTTGAATAAAAATATCGTTTACACTTGGGATTTTTTCTACAAAATGCGTTACTTGTCCACGTTGTGTAAGGATATTCAACAACTCGTTTGGTGTGGCATTTCCTATTTCGATATTTAATTTCAAATCATCATTTAAGGATTTGAAATGGGCAGGTGAAACGGTAAACTTCTGGGTAATATCATACATTAAACCTTCTACATTATTTGTCAGGATTCCAACTTCATAGCTGTTTGTTTTAAACTGTCGTTTTACATCGCTTACTTTTCCTTCGATAAGTTTATTTGATTTGTGAATTAAGGCAATATGGTCACAAAGTTCCTCTACACTTTCCATCCTGTGAGTTGAAAAAATAATAGTTGAGCCCTGTTCTTTTAATGCCAGAATTTCATCTTTGATTACATTTGCATTTACGGGATCAAACCCTGAAAAAGGTTCGTCAAAAATCAGCAATTTTGGTTTATGCAATACACAAACCACAAACTGGATTTTCTGCGCCATTCCTTTAGAAAGCTCCTGTATTTTCTTGTTCCACCAGCCCTGAATCCCAAGTCGGTCAAACCAGAAATCAAGCTGTTGTTTGGCTTCGGTTTTAGAAAGTCCCTTCATTTGCGCCAGGTACAAACACTGTTCCCCTACTTTCATTGAACTGTACAAACCTCTTTCTTCAGGAAGATAACCAATAGTCTGCACATGTTTGGGCTGTAATTTTTCTCCATCCAGAATCACTTCGCCGCTATCTGGCAGCGTAATTTGATTGATAATTCGAATAAGGGAAGTTTTTCCGGCTCCATTGGGGCCTAATAGTCCATAAATACTGCCTTTTGGCACATTTAATGAAACTTCGTTAAGCGCTACATAATCACCGTATTGTTTTACGACTTTATGTACTTCGAGTAAGTTGCTCATGTTGTATTCAGGATTTTCTGCGTCAGTTTTACCATATAGGGTTTCGCGACTGTAAAAGTAAATAATTCAGAGCGAATCTGAGTGTTAATACATAAAAAACCCATTCTAAAATTTATCTCAGAATGGGTTTCGAATTATTTGTATTTTTTTAAAAGGTTCAGTTATGAAAACATATCTTTTACTTTTTCAAAAAATGATTTTTCTGATTTCTCGGGGCTTGGAGTAAAATGCTCATCGTTTAAAGCATTTTCAAAAAATTGTTTTTGCTCTTTATTCAGTGTTCTTGGAGTCCATACATTAACGTGAACTAATAAATCCCCACTTCCGTAACCATTAATACTCGGAATACCTTTTCCTTTTAATCTCAGGATTTTTCCTGACTGAATACCTTCTTCAAGTTTAATACGGACTTTTCCGTTGATCGCTTCAATATCTTTAGAAACCCCTAAAACGGCTTCAGGAAAACTGATGTACAAATCATAATGGATATTTTCACCTTCGCGTTTCAGGAATTCATGTTCTAATTCTTCAATCGCAACGATCAAATCACCTGGAATACTATTTCCGGGAGCATCATTTCCTTTATTGGAAACTTTAAGTTGCATACCGTCAACAACTCCAGCAGGAATTTTAATAGAAACAGTTTCATCTTCTACGATCATTCCCTGAGCATCCGCATCAGAAGGTCTTTTATCCAGAATTTGTCCGGAACCGCCGCAAGTAGGGCAAGTTGACGCAGACTGCATCCTACCTAATATAGTGTTCGTTACACGCATTACCTGACCTTGTCCGTTACAAGTCGAACAGGTTTTGTACGTAACGCCTTTTGCCTGAACTTTACGTTTTACTTTTACTTTTTTCTCAACCCCATTTGCAATTTCTTCTAAAGTCAGTTTCACCTTAATTCGAAGATTACTTCCTTTTGCACGACGAGGACCGCCTCCGCCACCGCCGAATCCGCCGAATCCGCCGCCAAAAATATCCCCAAACTGGCTGAAAATGTCATCCATATTCATACCGCCATGACCACCGCCAAATCCGCCGGAACCATCAAAAGCCTGATGTCCGTACTGATCGTATTTCGCTTTTTTGTTAGGATCACTTAAAACTTCATAAGCTTCTGCCGCGAGTTTAAAGTTTTCTTCTGCCTCTTTGTCACCTGGGTTCTTATCCGGGTGGTATTTTAGCGCACTTTTTCGGTAAGCCTTTTTTATTTCGGCAGCATCAGCATTTTTTGAAATGCCAAGTATTTCGTAAAAATCTTTTTTCATAATTTAGGTTAAGTTCTAAATACAAAGTTTAGAATTCCAAATTCCAATAGTTAAAAATTTTCTTTTTAGAATCTTAATTTGCAGTTTTTAGTTTCCAATGACCACTTTAGGAAAACGAATAATTTTATCTCCTAATTTGTATCCTTTTTCAATAACATCAACAATTTTCCCTTTTAATTCATCAGACGGAGCCGGAATCTGGGTAATTGCTTCAGCAAAATCGGCATTAAAAGCATCACCTGTTCTTACTTCTACCTGCTCTAAACCTTTAGCAACCAGAGTGCTTTTTAGTTTCTCATGAATCAACTCAACTCCTTTTTTCAAATTTTCATCATCTGATTTATTGATTTCCACAGTTGCTCTGTCAAAATCATCCAAAACAGGAAGCATTGCTAACAAAACTTCTTGATTTGCTGTTTTAAATAAATCGATACGTTCTTTTGAAGTTCTTTTTTTGTAATTTTCAAATTCGGCAAATAATCTCAAAAACTTATCTTTTTCTTTTGCCAAGTCCTGAGACAATTGCTCTTCAACACTTAATTCTTCAACAATTAATTGCTCACCGTTGGCATTGTTTTCTAACGTTACATCATCTAATTCCTGATCGAATTCTGTATTTTCAGTAGTCATATTATTTGTATTTTTAAAAATATTCTTAAACTTCATTTTCAATTTCTTTGGTTTGAATTGCAAAAGTACTGCCAATTCTTTTAAAATGTCAAATTGTCACTTTTAATATTTTTATATTCTTTTAAACCCTAATTTCTTAAAGAAAATTTTAGTATAATTTTAAGACTATTACGTTATAGTTTATTTTATATTTGAACCCGAAACCAAATCAGTATTATTACCTATAAAAGTTGAATTTAAGGGTTAGCCTCGGCTTATATAAATTATTAATTCAAGTTTACCTTATATTAAAAAAAGCTTCGCTGTAGTTCAGACGAAGCTTTTTTTTATGTCTTTTATCCTGTTTTATTGCACGGGCGGAGGGATTCGAACCCCCATCAACGGTTTTGGAGACCGCTATTCTACCCTTGAACTACGCCCGTAACTTAAGGCCGCAAATAAAAAGTATTTTTTCTTTTCCTGCAATTATTTTACGCAGATTTAAAAAGATTCCGACTGATTAAACAAAAACAATTCCTTAAGACAATCATTGCCAAAGGGTTGTCACTTCACCTTCCTTAAAAAAACTTCACGAACTTTGTTCAAAATCTTAGCATTCCTTGCATTTACACCAGCAAAGCAGCTTTCAGACCTTCAAAATCAACCGAAATCTGTTCACCTGAAACTAAATTCTTAAGCGAATAGGAATTAGCTGCAATTTCCTGATCTCCTGCAATTACAGCGAACGGAATTAATCGTTTATCTGCATATTGAAATTGTTTTCCCACTTTTACATTATCAGGATATAACTCTACTTTTATATTTTCCTGTCTTAATTTCTGGATAGCTTTTGAAGCATACAAAGCTTCTTTATCTCCGTAATTGACAAATATTGCTTTTGATGTCGCTGCAACGGTTTCCGGAAACAACTGTAATTCTTCTAAAACTAAATAAATACGATCTAAGCCAAAAGAAATCCCAACACCACTCATATTTTTCAAACCAAAAATACCAGTCAAATCATCGTATCTTCCACCTCCGCCTATAGAACCCATTGAAACGGATTTTGGTGCAGCTACTTCAAAAATGGCTCCCGTGTAATAATTCAGCCCTCTTGCCAAAGTTACATCAAGGTCTAAAGTTGCAGTCGATAAACCTAAAATAGCTACATTGTCGCAAATGAATTTTAATTCTTCAACACCTTTCATTCCTTCTTCTGATTCAGCTAATAAATTAGAAAGCTGACTAATTTTATCTGCAAAAGTTCCTGTAAAACTAAAAAGTGGCTGCACTTTTACCAAAGCTTCTTCAGAAATGCCTTTTTCGATCATTTCTTTTTTAACGCCGTCTTCTCCAATTTTATCTAATTTATCAAGAGCAACTGTAAAATCAATTAACTTATCAGAAGCACCAATTACCTCAGCAATTCCAGACAATATTTTTCTGTTATTGATTTTAATGGTCACGCCTTCTAAACCTAAAGAAGTAAAAACGGTATCATACAATTGCACCAATTCTACCTCTTGCCATAAGGATTTTGAACCAACTACATCGGCATCACATTGATAAAATTCTCTGAAACGGCCTTTCTGCGGGCGATCAGCTCTCCAAACCGGTTGAATCTGGTATCTTTTAAAAGGAAATTCAATTTCGTTTTGGTGTTGTACCACATATCTCGCAAACGGCACCGTTAAATCGTAACGTAATGCTTTTTCGGAAATTTTCCCGCTAAATTTGTTCAGCTCAATTCTTTGCTTAACATCAATTGTTTCTGCAGAATTAACCTGCAGGGACGCTATAGATTCCGGTAATTCTATTTTATTTTTATTAAAGAAAAAATTGCCTGAATTTAATATTTTAAAAATCAAACGATCGCCTTCTTCTCCATATTTTCCCATCAGTGTATCTGAATTCTCAAACGAAGGTGTTTCTATTGGCTGAAAACCAAATTTTTCAAAATTATTTTTTATAGTCTGAATAATATATTGACGTTTTGACACCTCTGCTGGTGAAAAATCTCTGGTTCCCTGAGGTATACTTGGTTTTGAAGCCATCTTTGTTATTTTAGATTTTAGACTTTAGATTTTAGATTCTTTTGAAATGCTGTCTCTAAACTTCTTATACATTATTTTATTTTAGATTTTAGATTTTTTTTCAAATCCTATAATCGCCTGCAAATATCTTATTTTTTAAAATAAATTAGCGTAGTTCGAAAACAAACTTGTAACAAAAAACGTATTTTCGTGTCAAATTGGTCATGATGCTAAAATTATTTAAAGAAAATATCCGTATTGCTTTTGGTTCCATCAAAACACAATTGCTGAGAACCATTCTTACCGTATTAATTATCGCAATCGGAATTACCGCTTTAGTTGGGATTTTAACTGTTGTTACAGCACTGGAAAATACCGTTTCAACCAATTTTGCCTCGATGGGCGCCAATACTTTCAATATCAACCAATACGAAAACACCCTTAAAAATCGTGGTGGTAATAAGCGTGAAATCGTCAACCCTATTATTTCGTACCCTGAAGCCGTCGCTTTCAAAAACAAATACAAATATCCATTTACAGAGACCTCACTTTCCTTTACTGCAACTTCAAAAGCCGAAGTAAAATATCTGGATCAAAAAACAGATCCTGAAATCAAAATTGTGGGAGTTGACGAACATTTTATTTCGAATTCAGGTTTAGAAATAAATATGGGAAGATCCTTTAATCAATTTGACATCGACAACAATACGTATTCCTGTGTTGTAGGTTCAGATTTCGAAAAAGGACTATTGAAAGATGTAAATCCAATTGACAAAATCCTCTCCATTCGCGGTGCGCGTTTTAAAGTCATTGGTGTATTAAAAGAAAAAGGATCCACCTTTGGAAACAGTCAGGATTTAAGAATTTTAATTCCAATTCAGGTCGCACGTTCTTTATTTACAGCTCCCAAGATCAATTATACGATGAGTGTAATGGTTTCTAAAAAAGAACTTTTGGATCCTGCTATTGATAATGCTACGAGTACCATGCGAAGAGTTCGTAAACTGAATCCGGTTCGTGACAATAATTTTAGCATTGGCAGAAGCGACGATTTAATCAACAGAATCCTCGGAATCACACAATATTTAGATTGGGCTTCTGCGGTAATTAGTATAATTACAATATTAGGTTCATCAATCGCTTTAATGAATATTATGATCGTTTCGGTTACAGAACGTACCCGCGAAATTGGCGTTCGAAAAGCATTAGGAGCAACAAGAGCAACGGTAGCATTTCAGTTTTTCATTGAAACTTTATTAATTGGACAAATTGGTGGATTAGTTGGAATTATATTAGGAATGTTAATTGGATTTGGTATTGCAACAGCCATGAGTTTTGCATTCGTAGTTCCATGGTTTGCTATCATCATTGCTTTTGGAACCAGCTTTATGGTTGCGATTGTTTCCGGGTTGTATCCTGCAATTAAGGCTTCAAAATTAGATCCTATTGAGGCCTTGCGTTATGAGTGATTTTTCAGTCTCAGTTTTTCAGTTTCAGTGTAGTAACTGAAAACTGTGACTGAAAAACTGTGACTAAAAACTAAACATTCCCTTTTATCATCCGGTCATTATCGTAAATATCTTTTCTTAACTCAATATCTCTAAAATCCATTTTCTCAAGCAATTCAATCATTTCTTTTCCCAGATATTGATTGATTTCAAAGTACAATTGCCCGTTTTCTAACAGATTTTTTTGTGCTAATTCAGTGATTTTTTGATAAAAAACCAGGGCATCATTATCGTCTACAAACAATGCCAGATGCGGTTCGTAATCCAAAACATTTTTTTTAATTTCCTGCTTTTCTAAGTTGCGGACATAGGGCGGATTCGAAACAATAATATCATAATCCGATTTCAGGATTTCTAATTCTAAAACATTTTTAAGTATAAAAGTTATCTCAACATGGTTGTTTAGAGCATTTTTTTTTGCCGTATTGATAGCCTTCTTAGACACATCCATGGCGTAAACCTCTGCATTTGGCAAATTCTTGGCCAGAGAAACTGCAATACAGCCGCTTCCGGTTCCGATGTCCAGGATTTTTAGTTTTTTGAGTTTATCGTTGTGCTTGTTTTCATTAATTATCCATTCAACCAATTCTTCGGTTTCAGGTCTCGGAATCAAAACGTTTTGGTTTACCTCGAAATCCAATCCGAAAAAATTGGTTTTCCCTAGTAAATACTGAACGGGAACTTCTTTTTTTAACTCCTTTAAAAAAACAC
The DNA here is from genome assembly GCF_003202435.1 of Flavobacterium cheongpyeongense. Lineage (GTDB taxonomy): Bacteria > Bacteroidota > Bacteroidia > Flavobacteriales > Flavobacteriaceae > Flavobacterium > Flavobacterium cheongpyeongense. Next base: position 25,557 of record NZ_QJHK01000001.1, on the reverse strand, counting down.
TCCAAACATCTAAATCAGCATCTGAAAAAGCCAATTCATGATTCAGTGCCAGATCAATTTGTCTAAGCTTGTGTTTATTTTCTAATATCAGATAAAAAAAACTTTCTGCTTCATATGCATCGTACAATAAAGAAAGTTCCTTAATAAATTGAGTTCGGTATTGTTTTATTTTCATTTGGGGTATTGCGTATTTTTTATGCAAAATAAAATTGTGACAAAATTAGTATTGCAAAATAAAATTTGATCCAATTATTTTACAATTCTTTCAGCATCCAAACCGGGCAGGAACTATGTCCTGTACATCCCAATGGAGCATCTAAATACTCGAATCCTGATTTTTTATATAATTTTTGGGCAGCATGCATAAAAGGCATCGTTTCTATATAACATTTTTCGAAACCAAAACTTTTTGCCTGTTCCAGACATTTTTCCATCATCTCGCTTCCTATTCCTAAACCGCGGGTTTGAGGTAAAAAATACATCTTTTGTAATTCGCATATCTTTGAATCTGCATTTTCTAAAGGAGCGATTCCGCAACAGCCAACAATTTCTCCCTCATTTTCAACCACAAAATAAACCGAACGCGGCTTATTATATTCTTCAAACATCAAATCTAAATACGGATCTTCATAAGCAGTTCCTGTTTTCGGAATTTCCATTTCGTCAAAAACCGATCTAATTAATTGAGCAACCGCCTGATTGTCTGATTTACTTATTTTCCTGATTAAACAATTTTTCATTTCAATAGTACATTCTGTCTTTACAAAAATAAACATACTTTTCTGATTGTATCGCAACTATGCTCATAACATTTCGAATCAAAACTGAAAAAATAACTACTTTTGCAACGTGAATATACATGAAGAATACATAAAGCGCTGCATCGCATTGGCCCAAAACGGTCTAGGAAGCACCTATCCCAATCCGATGGTGGGAAGTGTTATTGTTTATGATGGTAAAATCATTGGCGAAGGCTGGCACAAAAAAGCCGGAGAACCCCATGCCGAGGTCAATGCTATCAGATCTGTAAAAGACAAATCGCTGCTTCAAAAAGCTACTATTTATGTAAGTTTAGAACCTTGCAGCCATTTTGGAAAAACACCTCCCTGCTGTGATTTAATTATTAAATATAAAATTCCGAATGTTGTAGTTGGAACCGTAGATCCTAATGAAAAAGTCGCAGGAAGAGGAATAAAAAAAATAACAGAATCCGGAGCAAGCGTTATTGTAGGCATTTTAGAAAACGAATGCAAAGAACTCAATAAACGTTTTTTTACTTTTCACACTAAAAAGAGACCTTATATTATATTAAAATGGGCCGAAAGTCAGGACGGTTTTTTAGCACCGGAAAAAAAAATCAATCAGGAACGTAAACCTTTCTGGATTACCAACCCATATTCCAGACAACTGGTTCATAAATGGCGAAGTGAAGAGCAGGCCATTTTAGTCGGCACTCAGACTGTAATTGATGACAATCCGAAATTAAACACCAGAGATTGGTCAGGAAACAATCCAACAAGAGTGGTTTTAGATCAAAATAACCGAATTTCAAAGGAGAGTTTTGTTTTTGACGACAGTGTTAAAACTATCCTATTTACAAAATCTGAAATGAGCTTTTCAGCAGAAAACACTACCTTTGAAGTAATTGATTTTAATCGAAATATAATTCCTCAAATTATAGAGGTTTTATACAAAAATCAGATTCAGTCTATTATTATTGAAGGTGGTTTACAAACATTACAATCTTTTATAGATAAAAACATCTGGGACGAAGCACGAATTTTTATTGGACAAAATCTTTTTGAAAACGGGACAAAAGCCCCCATTCTGTCAAAAAAAAATGCAATAAAAACTCATGTTCAAAATGACGAATTAATATACGTTAGAAATCATGATTGATACAATAATTTTTGACTTTGGAGATATTTTCATCAACTTAAATAAAGAAGCCACAATTTCTGGATTAAAGAAATTGGGCATGACTGAATGGAATTCAGAATTTGACCGTTTGAATTTGTTGTTTGAAACCGGCGATATCTCGCATGATGATTTTCTGGCAGGTTTTCAGCAACAGCTTCCCAATGCTTCAATTGAAGAAATCCTTGAAGCCTGGAATGCTATTTTGGCAGATTTCCCTTTGTACAGATTAGAATTCCTTCAGTTGCTTTCTAAAAAGTACCGCTTGTTTTTATTAAGCAATACCGACTCAATTCACATTGAAACTTTCGAAAATAAAACCGGCATCTCTTTCTATAGTGATTTTTACCAATGTTTTGAAAAAGTGTACTTTTCATTTGAAATTGGAAAAAGAAAACCAAATCCTGAAGCCTATCAATATATTATTAACAAACACGAATTATCACCCAAACGAACTTTGTTTATCGATGATAAAAAGGAAAATACAGATGCAGCGGCAGCCCTGGGCCTTCATGTATGGAATTTACAAGTAGGAAAAGAAGATGTGGTCGATTTATTCGAAAAACAAATACTTTAAAACTTACTTTTGGAATACAACGACACCTATCAAACCATCGCTTTTGAGTCTGAAGAAATACTTTTTAAAGAAAAAGGAAGCAAATTCTTTGGCTATGCCTATCCAATAGAAACAGAAGAAGCGGTAAAACCTATTATTGAAAATTTAAAAAAACAGCATCCTCATGCCGTACATTACTGCTACGCCTACCAGATTGGCACAGCTCCAAAAATATCTTATCGTGCTAATGACGATGGGGAACCAAGTAATACGGCAGGAGCTCCAATTTACGGACAAATACAATCTTTTGGTCTGACCAACGTACTTGTAGTAGTAGTTCGGATTTTTGGCGGAATTAAATTAGGAGTAGGCGGATTAATCGCTGCTTATAAAACTACCGCGCAAATGGCACTTGAGGCTTGTGAAATTATTGAAAAAACAATTGATGTGCATTTTTTAATCTCGTTTGATTACAAAAACATGAACAAAGTCATGCGGGTAATTAAGGAAAAAAAGCTGGAAATAACATCTCAGGAAATGGAAATTGATGAAGATTCCGGGCTTCCAATTGGCAAAATAATGACAAAAACACGAAAAAAAAATGCCGAATCTGTATTCAGCATTTTTGATTTAATGTTTGAAATCGACATTAAAGCGATATAAATTGATATTAAAACACACGTCTTTTTAATAATTACACCAGTGTTTTAAATAATTCCAAAATATAATCCGGAGGAGCTGTCGGGCGACCCGTTTTTAACGAAATAAACACCAAAATAAACACTGCCGTTGTTAATAACTCATTCGATTCATTATAAATTGCGCAGTCAAATTCAATCTTCACAGACGACTGACTTTTGAACGTTGTATGAATTGTTAAAAGCTCATCATAACGTGCCGATTTTTTGTAATTTATCTGCATCGAAACAATTGGCAGCCCGATCCCGCTTTCTTCCATGCTTTTATACGAAACACCTTTATTTCTAAGCCATTCCACGCGTCCTATCTCAAAATAAGGAACATAATTACCGTGATAAACAACTCCCATTTGATCCGTTTCAGAGTAACGGACACGTACTTGAGTTTGATGATTTTTCATTATTAATATATTAAAAAAATTAATTTTAAAAAGCCTCCTTACAACATTATTTTATAAAATTAGAAGACAAAATATTTTTTTTTACAGAAATTTGTTCACATATTTGTTATCCCGAAATACGGAATAAAATTGCTCCATTTTTATTAGGAGAATCTTTATAAATAATAAAAAAATTTATTAGAATTTATGACTAAAACTGCTCAATCGGTATGGGAAAACTGTTTGTCCTTTATAAAAGACAATATTCAAGATCAAGCCTACAAAACTTGGTTTGAACCAATCAAATCAGTTGAGCTAACCGACAATGCGTTATATATTCAGGTTCCAAGTAAATTTTTCTACGAATGGCTCGAAGAACATTACGTTAAATTATTGAAAGTTGCGCTTACCAAAGAACTGGGAAAAAACGCAAAGTTACTTTATAAAATTAAAATGGAAAACACTTATGGAAATAAACAACCGTTTACCGAACAGTTGCCAAGTTCCAATAGAGTTCCAATGAAACCACAAGAAGTTGACGCTCCGTTTAAAAACTTAAATCCAGAACTTAAAAACCCGTTTGTAATTCCCGGGATCCGAAATTTAAAAATCGAATCGCAGTTAAACGCAAATTACAGCTTTGATAATTTTCTTGAAGGAGATTCAAACCGTCTGGCGCGTTCTGCAGGTATGGCGGTTGCCAATAAGCCGGGAGGAACATCTTTTAATCCATTATTAATTTTTGGAGGCGTTGGTTTAGGAAAAACTCACTTAGCACACGCTATCGGTGTTGAAGTAAAAGACAAATTTCCGGAAAAAACGGTATTATATATCTCGGCAGAAATTTTCACACAACAATATATTGATTCTGTAAAAAAGAATAATCGTAACGATTTTATTCACTTTTACCAGTTAATCGACGTTTTGATTATTGATGATGTTCAGTTTTTATCTGGAAAATCGGGAACTCAGGATGTGTTTTTCCATATTTTTAATTATTTGCATCAAAACGGAAAACAGGTAATTTTAACATCTGACAAAGCTCCTGTTGATATGCAGGATATTGAGCAGCGTTTATTATCGCGTTTTAAATGGGGTTTATCTGCAGAGCTTCATCAGCCGGATTACGAAACCCGTATTTCAATCTTAAAAAACATTCTTTACCGTGATGGCGTCGAAATGCCGGAAGATATTATTGAATATGTTGCCCGCAATATCAAAACCAATGTCAGAGAATTGGAAGGAGCTATTATTTCATTGATCGCTCAGTCTTCTTTTAATAAAAAAGAAGTAACAATTGAGTTGGCTAAAAGTGTTGTAGAGAAATTTGTAAAAAATGTAAAGAGAGAAATCTCTATCGATTATATTCAAAAAATTGTGTCTGATTATTTTCAGTTGGATATTGAAACCCTTCAATCAAAAACCAGAAAAAGACACGTAGTTCAGGCGAGACAATTAGCCATGTTTTTTGCCAAGAAATTCACAAAAGCTTCTTTGGCAAACATTGGCTCTCAAATTGGTGATCGCGATCACGCTACCGTTTTGCACGCTTGCAAAACAGTTGACAATTTAGTTTCTACAGACAAGCAATTCAAAAAATTTGTCGAAGACATCAACAAAAAATTAACGCTATAAACGCGCATCATGCCAGTAAAAATCTTAATGGTTTGTTTGGGAAATATTTGCAGGTCACCACTGGCCGAAGGTATTTTAGCATCCAAATTACCAAAAGAAAATTTTATAGTCGATTCAGCAGGAACAGGCTCCTGGCATATAGGTCATTCCCCTGACAAAAGATCTATAGCTGTTGCTAAAAAAAATGGCTTATGTATCGATCAACAGAAAGGAAGGCAATTTAAAACTTCCGATTTTGATGAATTCGACTATATATATGTCATGGACAATTCAAATTATCGTGACGTTACTCATCTTGCCAAAACTCCTGAACACAAAAACAAAGTATGTCTAATCCTGAATGAACTATTTCCGGATGAAAATGTTGATGTGCCCGATCCCTATTACGGAGCAGTAGACGGATTTGACAATGTCTATAAAATGTTAGATGAAGCTGCCGAAATTATCTCCAAAAAACTTATCAAAAAACACTCTTAACTTACTTTTTCAATTATTAAACTTAAAACTTAATAATTGAAAAAGTATTTCATTTTATAATACCATAAAATATGAAACATCCGGGAAAATTATATTTAATTCCAACAACTATGGGCGAAAGCGATCCTATGGATGTTTTACCACAAACTGTAAGAAGGACAATAGAATTAATTGACCATTATATTGTTGAGAATGATAAAACGGCCAGGAAATCTATAAAAGCCGTTTATCCTGAAAAGAAACAATCAGAACTGGTTCTTTTTACACTGAATAAACGAACTGAACCAAGCGAACATGTAGACTTTATAAAACCTTTACTGGAAGGGAAAAACATGGGCCTGATGAGCGAAGCCGGATGTCCAGGAGTCGCAGATCCCGGAGCTGTGATTGTCAAACTGGCACACGAAAAAGGAATTCAGGTTGTACCATTAGTTGGCCCTTCTTCAATTTTATTAGCGATGATGGCTTCCGGAATGAACGGACAAAGTTTTACTTTCAACGGATATTTACCAATTGATAAAGACGAAAAAAAATCAGCTTTAAGGCATTTTGAGAAATTATCTCAGGATAAAAATCAATCGCAAATTTTCATTGAAACTCCTTATCGAAATAATAAACTAGTTGAGGATCTTTTACAAATTCTAAATCCGTCAACGCATCTTTGTATTGCTACGGATATTACGTTGCCAACAGAATTCATTAAAACGATGCGTGTTTCTGACTGGAAAAAATTGAAAGTTGATTTGCATAACCGACCTACGATTTTTATTCTTCATAAAATGTAAACAAATTTTAAAATTATCATCCATGAAAAAGTTTCTAATTCTAGTTTTTATTTGTTTTGCACAAAATATATTTTCTCAAAGCACCTCATCTACAACAAAATATGACGAAAGTCCCGTTTACAATACAGCAGGCATAGACCTCAAACCAGACTTCCCAGGTGGATATGACAAATTCTTTGCATTTGTTGATCAAAATTTTAAATATCCTGAAGGAAATATTAATTTAAAAGGAAAAAAAATCTACGTAACATTTATAGTTGAAAAAGATGGTTCGCTAACAGATATAAAAATTCTTAGAGATGCAGGTCATGGAACAGGAGTTGAAGCACTTCGAGTTCTAAAACTAAGTCCTAAATGGAATCCTGGAAAACAAAAAGGCGAAACAATTAGGGTTTTATTTTCAGTCCCAATAGTTCTCAAATAATTTAGCTCACCAAAATTATTTACTAACACACTCACCAGTTTTCCCAAAATCAAACTTTATATGAGTAAACTTCCAAATGTCACCACCAGCATTTTTACAGTAATGTCTAAAATGGCAGCTGAACATAATGCGATAAATCTTTCACAAGGATTCCCAAATTTCCCTGTTGATGAAAGATTGACCGATATTTTAGCGAAGTTATCCAAAGAAAATGTACACCAATATACACCAATGGCAGGTTATCCGCCATTACTGAACCAAATTGCAAAATTAGTTCAGAGTTCTTATAACCGGAAGATTAATCCTGATTTAGAATTATTGGTAACTGCAGGTGCCACTCAGGGAATTTTTACCACTATTTTAGCTTTAGTAAAAACCGGAGACGAAGTAATAATTCTGGATCCGAGTTACGATTCGTATGAATCTCCAGTTTTATTGTGCAATGCAAAACCAATTCGCATAGCTTTACATGATGATTATACTCCAAATTGGGAAACCATAGAAAAAGCGTGTTCTTCAAAAACGAAGATGATCATCCTCAATAATCCGCATAATCCAACCGGAAAAATCCTAACCGAAGCGGATTTTGTACAACTAAAAAATCTTCTTGAAAAATATCCCGATCTTTTGGTTTTGTCTGATGAAGTCTATGAATACATCACTTTCGAAGAAAAACATATTTCTGCACATACCAAAGATTTCCTTTTAAATCGTTGTATTATGGTTTCTTCTTTTGGGAAATCATTTCATATTACCGGCTGGAAAATTGGTTACACTGTTGCTCCTGAATACCTAATGAAAGAAATCAAAAAAGTGCATCAGTTTTTGGTTTTTAGTGTAAACAGTATTTCACAGGTTGCCATTAGTCAGTATTTAGATGTTGTTGATGTAAATCGGCTTGGGGAATTCTATCAGGAAAAACGGGATTATTTTCAAAAACTGCTTCAAAATAGCCGATTGGAATTAAAACCCTGTGAAGGAACTTATTTTCAGGTTGCTTCCTATGCCAATATTTCTGACGATGATGATGTGACTTTCTGTAAAAAATTAATCACCGATCATGGTGTTGCCGCAATTCCAATTTCAACCTTTTATTCTGATCATAAAGACCAGAAATTAATACGCTTTTGTTTCGCCAAGGATAATTTCACACTTGAAACAGCCGCAAAAAAAATATGCGAAATATAAAGTTTTTTTAAAATTTATAACAATGTTATGCATGCATCCTATTTAAATTAATTAATTTTGTAAAAATAAAAAGTATGAGCTATACAGATAAAATGTTAAGAGACGATGCTTTAAAAGGTAAAGTCATTGTAGTTACAGGCGGCGGAAGTGGTTTAGGAAAAGCAATGACCAAATATTTTTTAGAATTGGGGGCTCAGGTAGCCATTACTTCAAGAGATTTAGAAAAGCTACAATCAACAGCAGCGGAGCTCGAAACTGAAACTGGCGGAAAATGTCTGCCGCTTCAATGTGATGTCCGTCATTATGAAGAGGTTGAAAACATGCTTCAGGAAGTTTTAAATACTTTCGGTAAAGTTGATGTTCTTTTGAACAATGCTGCCGGAAATTTTATTTCTCCAACAGAGCGTCTCTCTGCAAATGCATTTGACACCGTTATAGATATCGTACTTAAAGGTTCTAAAAACTGTACCCTGGCTTTTGGAAAACACTGGATCGACAGCAAGCAAAAATCGGCCACCATATTAAATATTGTTACAACTTATGCCTGGACAGGATCTGCTTATGTAGTTCCAAGTGCCACAGCAAAAGCAGGTGTTTTAGCCATGACAAGAAGTTTAGCAGTAGAATGGGCAAAATACGGAATTCGTTCTAATGCAATTGCTCCGGGACCATTCCCAACAAAAGGTGCGTGGGACAGATTATTGCCTGGTGATCTAGCTGAAAAGTTTGATATGGCTAAAAAAGTGCCTTTAAAACGCGTGGGAGATCATCAGGAATTGGCCAATTTAGCAGCTTATCTTGTTTCTGATTTTTCAGCTTACGTAAACGGAGATGTCATTACAATCGATGGAGGTGAGTGGCTAAAAGGCGCTGGACAATTCAACTTACTCGAAGCAATCCCGGAAGAACTTTGGGATCAGCTCGAAATGATGATAAAAGCAAAAAAGAATAAATAATTACAAGTGCTTACTAAATTCAGAATATTTTAAATAAATTATACTGATTGCACCAAATCCCGACGGCAGTGCTATCGGGATTTTTTTATGTTTTTTACCCTATAAGTAATATAAATGCAACTATGTACAATTTTATTTAAATATCTTTCTACATATACTTCCTAACATTACTTATATGGTTTAAAATCTTAATACATTTAAACATTTCAGTTTAATTATTATTTTTGTCAAACAAATTATAACATCAAATTTATGCTCATCATTGGAATTGCAGGAGGAACTGGAAGTGGAAAAACAACAGTAGTACATCAAATCATGAACGAATTGCCAGACACTGAAGTTGGCGTAATCTCACAGGATTCATACTACAAGGAAACTCATCATTTGTCGTTTGATGAAAGAGCTTTAATTAATTTTGATCATCCAAGGTCTATTGATTTTGAGTTATTAGAAAAACATCTTAAAGCCTTAAAAGCAGGCGAAACAATTAATCAGCCGGTATATTCTTTTATCCAGCACAACAGAACCGACGATACCGTTTCAACGCATCCCCGAAAAGTGATGATTGTTGAAGGTATTTTAATTTTAACAAATCCCGAATTACGGGAGCTTTTTGATATTAAAATTTACGTTCACGCCGATTCTGATGAAAGGTTAGTTCGCCGTTTAAAACGTGATATTTCAGAACGCGGACGCGATATCGACGAGGTTTTAACACGTTATCAAAACACTTTAAAACCTATGCACGAGCAATTTATCGAACCTTCAAAAGCATTTGCCGACATTATTATTCCCAACGACAAATACAATACCGTGGCTATCGATGTAGTTCGTGCCGTAATTAATCAACGAATTTTATAATTTTTATCGTAAATTTATTCCATAAAAATCAGGAGCTGTTTCCCGCTCTCGCCTTTATCTTTTAATGGCAGAAAAAGCCATGAAAAGGATACCGGCTCAAACGAAGTTCACTGAACACAAATAAAAAAATAAACTTTGTGAAGAATCGGGGCTAAAAGACGAATCTTAAAGAAATAATAGGTTAAAATTAAACTACAATGAAAAATCCCTATAAAGACAAAAAATGGTTTAAATTCCTGGGCAATAAATATGTCTGGGTATTACTTTTTTTTGTGGTATGGATGCTATTTTTAGACAATTATTCCTATTTCGACCATCGGTTCTTAAATGACCAGATCCATGAACTTGAAAACAATAAAACCTATTATCAGGAAGAAATAAAAAAAGATCAGGAACAAATCAAACAACTCAAAAATCCTGAACAGATAGAAAAATATGCCCGCGAAAAATATTTCATGAAAAAAGACAGCGAGGACATATACATAATCAAATTTGAAGGCGATACGCTTCAGGAAAAAGAATAAATTCAGAAAAAATATTTCAAATGTCTACTACCCTATTCGACGATTTTAATCCGGTTTCATCCAAACAATGGAAACAAAAAATTCAGTTTGAATTGGATGGAGCTGATTATAACAAAAACGTAATCTGGAATTCTCCGGAAGATATTCAGGTAAAGCCATTTTACCATTACGATGAAGATTATAAAACTGCTTCGGTAACAACACGGGCTTCCAATTTTAAAATTTGTCAAAACATATTTGTCTATGATCTCGAAAAATCGATTCAAAGAGCAATAGATAGTTTTGAAAAAGGTGCTGAAAGTTTGCGTTTTACGATTCAAAACGAAAAAACAGACATTCAAAAATTATTAGAAAATCTTCCTTTAGAAAACAGGATCGTTTACTTTCATTTAAGTTTTATTTCAATCGATTTCGTAAAACTATTGGATACGATTTCGATTCAAAAAAAAGCTTTTTTTTATTGTAATTTTGACCCAATCGGTCATTTAGCCCGAGAGGGAAACTGGTTTGCAAGTTCTGATAAAAATAACTTTGAAAGCCTTGAAAACATTTTAAAAGCCACAACAAATCTTTCTTTGCTAAGTATTGATTCAGGTCTCTACCAAAATGCCGGTGCAAATATTACACAACAAATTGCCTATAGCTTAGCGCACGCAAACGAATATTTAAATCTTTTGCCAGATAATACTAAACCAATTGTTTTTCAAGTGTCTGTAGGTACCAATTATTTTTTTGAAATTGCAAAACTTCGTGCTTTGCGAATGCTCTTCAAATTAATTGCTGCAGCATATAGCCCTAATCTGGACTGCCATTTGTTAGTAACACCAACCAAACGCAATAAAACAATTTACGATTACAATGTCAATATGCTTCGAACCACAACCGAATGTATGTCGGCAATTTTAGGTGGAGCTGATGCTGTTGCTAACTTGCCATACGACGCATTATATCACAAAGACAATGAATTTGGTGATCGGATTGCACGAAATCAATTACTGATTTTAAAACACGAAAGCTACTTTGACAAAGTAAATAATCCTGCTGACGGAAGTTATTATATTGAAAGCCTTACCATGCAATTAGCTGAAAAAAGTTTAGCTTTATTCAAAGATATAGAATCAAATGGAGGTTTTTTAAAGCTTTTAAACGAAGGAACTATCAAAAAGAAAATTCAGGAAAGTGCCAATAAGGAACAAGAATTATTTGATTCTAAAAAAGAAGTTTTGGTAGGAACAAATAAATATCCAAATAGAGAAGACAAAATGAAACATAATTTAGAATTGTTTCCTTTTGTAAAAATAAAACCAAGAAAAACATTAATTACGCCAATTATAGAAAAAAGACTGGCAGAAAAATTAGAACAGGAGCGACTAAAGTTAGAATAATCTTTTTCAAGTAATTAATAAACTGCTCCAAAAGAGTATTTCAAAATGATAAGAAAAGACCTTAAACATATTAAGTTAGATGTTACAAATTATGATTCAGACAAAAAAACGTCTGAATCAGATCCATTAACATCAAGCTTCACCACTGCCGAAGGAATTGAATTAAAAAAAACGTATTCAGAAAAAGATATTGAAGATTTAGAGTTTCTTGATTTTGGAGCTGGCTTTGCACCCTATTTACGAGGTCCTTACCCAACCATGTACGTCAAACACCCCTGGACAATTCGGCAGTATGCAGGATTCTCAACTGCAGAGGAAAGTAATGCTTTTTACAGACGAAATTTAGCTGCCGGTCAAAAAGGTTTATCTATTGCTTTTGATTTACCAACCCATCGGGGCTACGATTCCGATCATGAAAGAGTTGTTGGCGATGTAGGAAAAGCAGGTGTTGCTATTGACTCTGTCGAAGATATGACAATCCTTTTCGATCAGATTCCATTGGATGAAATGTCTGTTTCAATGACCATGAACGGTGCTGTTTTACCCATTATGGCATTTTATATAGTGGCAGCAGAAGAACAGGGCGTTTCAGCAGAAAAACTTTCAGGAACCATACAAAATGATATTTTGAAAGAGTTTATGGTTCGCAATACCTACATCTATCCGCCAGCACCTTCAATGAAAATCATTGCTGATATTTTTGAATTCACCAGCAAAAAAATGCCAAAATTCAATTCCATCTCTATTTCAGGATATCACATGCAGGAAGCTGGTGCAACAGCTCACATCGAACTGGCTTATACGCTGGCAGATGGTTTAGAATACATCAGAACCGGATTATCGACAGGCATGACAATTGACGATTTTGCACCCAGATTATCATTTTTCTGGGCTATTGGCATGAATCATTTTATGGAAATTGCCAAAATGAGAGCCGGAAGAATGATTTGGGCAAAATTGGTTAAACAATTTAATCCAAAAAGTGATAAATCATTAATTTTAAGAACACATTGTCAAACCAGTGGATGGAGTTTAACCGAACAAGATCCTTTTAATAATGTAACCCGAACTTGTATTGAAGCTTCGGCTGCCGCTTTTGGTGGTACGCAGTCATTACACACCAATGCGCTAGATGAGGCAATTGCTTTACCCACTGACTTTTCTGCAAGAATCGCACGTAATACTCAAATTTTTTTACAGGAAGAAACTAAAATAACTAAAACAGTCGATCCCTGGGCAGGAAGTTATTATGTAGAAAGCCTTACCCATGATATGATCGAAAAAACATGGAAACTGATTGAAGAAGTAGAAGAATTAGGCGGAATGACAAAAGCCATTGAAGCCGGAATACCCAAGCTTAGAATAGAAGAAGCAGCTGCAAGAAAACAAGCCAGAATTGACAGCGGACAAGATATAATTGTAGGTGTAAATAAATTTCGATTAGAAAAAGAAGATCCATTACATATTTTAGACGTAGATAACCAAATTGTCAGGAAGCAGCAAATGGAACGTCTTGAGAAAATAAAAGCAACCCGAAATACTGACAAAGTAAACCAATCACTAGAAAAGTTAATTCATTGTGCTAAGACCGGACATGGAAATTTATTAGAAATTACCATTGAAGCTGCAAGAAACAGAGCCACTTTAGGTGAAATCAGTGATGCTCTCGAAAGTGTTTTTGGCAGGTACAAAGCACACATAAAATCTGTTAGCGGTGTGTATAGTGCAGCAATTAAAAATGATGAAAATTTTGAAAAAGCTAAGCTGCTAGCTGACACTTTTGCAAAACAAGAAGGAAGGCGCCCGAGAATCATGGTTGCCAAAATGGGGCAGGACGGGCATGACCGGGGGGCAAAAGTAGTAGCAACTGGTTATGCTGATTTAGGTTTTGATGTTGATATAGGGCCGTTATTTCAAACTCCGGAAGAAGCCGCCAAACAAGCAGTTGAAAATGACGTTCATGTTTTAGGTGTTTCTTCATTGGCTGCAGGTCACAAAACATTAGTACCACAAGTAATTGATGAACTCAAAAAGCATGGTCGTGAAGATATCATGGTAATTGTAGGAGGTGTAATTCCGGTGCAGGACTATCAATACTTATTTGATGCCGGAGCAGTAGCGATTTTTGGCCCAGGTACCAAAATAAGTGAGGCCGCTATTAAAATTCTGGAAATTCTCATTGATTAAAGAGCATAAAAAATCCCGAGTTTATCGGGATTTTTATACTTTCAAAAGTTCTTAATCATTTATTGTTGCATTACTGTCTGCTTCAATATAAGAAAGATCATAACCTCCAAAGGCTCTCATATAACTTTTTAAAGAAGTGCCATAAGCATCTCTAAAATGTCTGTTGCCTCTGTTTTTAAAAAAGTTCTTAACCGATCCTGCACCGCCTAAATGTGCTGCTGCTAAAATTCCTGATTCAGTAATCGCAACCCCATTAATGATTTTCCCTTCATACTTTTGGATTTCTCTACGTAAAATCCATTTGTTTTTAGATAACAATGCAATAAATGCCTTTTCCTGCAGGGCTGGGTTTTTTAAAAAATCTTTGTCATTTTGAACACCTACTGCTCTTAAAGTTTTTGAACCAAATTGGTATTTTCCCATATACCCGATAGAATTTACTTTTCGGTATTTACCCTGAGATTCTTTGAAAGCAATTGCTTCTTTAAAGCCAATTAGCCGATTTCCGGTAAAAGGAGCATTTAATTTTGTTTGTGAAGGATAGTCATCCTTGTCCTTAGATGGAAATAAGTACTCTGATCCATCTGTTTTTGCTATATAAAACCAAGGTTTGATTTCCAGACTAAAGGGTTTGAAACCCAAAGTTAAAAATGTAATAATAACGATTAAACTAGTGTAATAATACCATTTCTTTATCATAAATTGTTTTTCTTCAAAACGCTGTCACCTTTTTGAAATTTCTACTGTGCAAAGATAATAAATACAAAAATACACTGATAATCAGTTGTTTACGATTTTTAGAAGTAAAGGGTATATGCTTTAAACCCTTTATTGGCGGTATATTCGAGAGTTGGAGCCGGAATTTTTATCGTGTTAAAAACAGAAAAAATAGTTTTAAAAAAATGCGATTTTGTGTCAATTTTAGCTAAATCAAGGTCTAAACTAAGAAAAAACTTACGTTTAATATTGGTTTTATATGGCAAATTTAAGATTTCATTATGATTGTTACCAGACAACATTCCTTCTGCACCATATCCAAAAGCAACATTAAACCACTTTGGTATTTTTGTGTTTTTTGCAAAAGAATGAAGATTTACTGATAGCCAGTAAGTCTGTCCATTATAATCTTTTAAAATCTGCTCATTAAGCGAGCTTCCGAGTTTTTCAGGATTTTGATTTGCATATTTAGTAGTATGAAAAGAGAATTTAGGTGTAATTCGTTGTTCTTTCCAGAGTAATTCCTGAGAAACATATAATGCTGTACCGGCTGTGTTAGCAATTAAATCTCCGGATGATGCCCCCCATTCTGCAGAATATCCATCTAAAACTTCAACAGCAGTAAGAAAAAAAAAACCAATACCCGGTCCGTAAATTAATTGATTTTTTGACCTTGCTCCACTCCAGTTAAGTGCTTCAGCGCCAAGTCTACCCAAATGATAAGCTGAATAAAAGTGTCCAACTTTGTCCATTTGTAACCATTCACTATTATCGTTTATAAAATGAAAATCAGATTTGGCATAATCTGCATACCAAATCTGATTTAAACCAATTAATGTAACGGAAGCCAGAGCTGCTTCAGTTATGATAACCGTATTTTGTCTTTTTATATTTAAAGTATCAGAAGGCTCTAAAAAGGCATCAATTTTGTTTTGGGCTTCGATATTATGAAAGCCCAAAAAAGACAAAACCAATAAAAAAAAAGGTACGTTAAAACTCAAAACTATCTTGTTACTCCCTGACCGGCAATCCAGTCTGAATATTTTTTTGCATTAATGGTATGTTGCTCATAAGATGAGGCAAATTCATGGTAACCAAAACGGTCAATACTGGCACAAAAATAAATATAATCGTGCTTTTCAGGATCTAAAACAGCTTCGACAGCAGTAATATCAGGCATGGCAATTGGACCTGGAGGAAGTCCTATATTCACATAAGTATTATAAGGAGATCTCATAATTAAATCATTGTAAAAAACTCTTTTTATCACCTGATCGAAATTATTGTCACGTAGTTTTAGTGCATAAATCACAGTTGGATCTGCTTGTAACGGCATTTCTAAACGTAAACGATTTAAATAAACTCCTGCAATACGGGGCCTTTCATCCTTTTTAACTGATTCTTTATGTACGATAGAAGCTAAAATTGTAGCCTGAACTGGTGTCAAGCCTTGCTTTTTAGCTTTTTCAATTCTTTCAGCAGTCCAAAAATTGTGATATTCCTTAATCATTTTATCACGGAATTTTACTGCAGAAGTATTCCAGTACACTTCATAAGTATTTGGAATAAACATGGCGAAAACATTCTCTTCGTTAAATCCATTCTCTTTTAAGAAAGTAGAATCTTTTATAGCTTTCAATAGTGACAAACTATCAGCTTCAATTTGAGAACCAATTCTTCCGGCAAAATTTTCTAATCGCTCCTGATTATTAAAAGCCAGTTTAACCGGAACATTGGAACGCATTGCTCGAACCAAATCAATGTTGTTCATGTCTTTTTTTAGTAAAAACCGGCCTGACTTTACATTTTCGGGGTAGTTGCGTTTACTGGCGACCATCTCAAAATCATCGAAATTCTTAACATACGGTTCCAATATTTTTTTAACATCTGCATAGGTAGCATCAGTAGCAACGTATACATAAAGTTCTTTTTCTTCAAATTTTGTGTTGGCACTAAAAATTCTGCTAATTAGTAAAAATCCGTAAATCATTAAAACTGAAATAACAGCTACGGCAACTATGGTGATACTCTTTTTTAATTTCAAAATCTAAAATTTAAATTTGTTTGTTAATCAATTGAAAAATTGCCTCGTCCTGATAACGTCCATTTAGCAAGATCCAATCTTTTTTAATTCCTGTTTGCTCAAAGCCAAATTTAGTAAAAAGAGCTATACTTGCTACATTTCCTACACTAATATTTGCATATAATTGATGCAAATTTAAATTGTAAAAAGAATATCTAATTAATAACTCTAAAGCCTCAGAACCAATATTTTGATTTCGGTTTTCCTTATTTTGAATTACAATACCAACTCCAGCCCTATTATTTTTAGGATCAAATTCAAATAAATCAATCAGACCAATAGCTGGAAAATCTTCATCCTGGCAAATCGCAAGGCGTAACTGTTTCGCCTCATAAATATCCTGATGTGCATTTTCCAGATATTGCCGAACCAAAAAACGGCTATATGGTGTTTGCGTATTGCTGACTTCCCAAATACTTTCATCATTTTCCATCGCATAGACAAACTCTAAATCATTAGGTTCTAATGCGCGCAGATAAATATTCTTGCCTTTCAGAGTGATCATTTAATTTGAAAATTATGGTTTTAGGTCTGGACTTGAACTAAAGATTGGTATTTGGAATTTTAAAAAATGGACTTTATATCTCTATTATTCCTTTAAAAACAAATTTTGCAGGACCAATTAAAAAAACATTCGTAAAATGTTCTCCTAATTTATCAAAAGAAACGGCTAATTTTCCGCCTTCAACATTTATATCAATGGAAGTTTTATCTGTTTGTCCGGTTGCATTCATAGCAATTGCAACAGCAGTCGCTCCAGTTCCGCAGGCTAACGTTTCATCTTCAACACCTCTTTCATAAGTTCGAAGCGAAAACTCAGCGTCATTCACTTTTTTAACAAAATTAATATTACTTCCCTTTTGTCCATACAACGATCCATAACGTATTGCAGCACCATTTTCTTTAACATTATAATGTTCCAAATCATCTACAATTTGTACATGATGAGGTGAACCGGTGTTTAAAAAAGTATAGGAATCTTTCTTTTGAACTTCAACAACATCAATCATCTGTAAGGAAACAATAGAATTATCATTTACTGTTGCATAATGTAAGCCATCAGTAGCAATAAAAGTAGTTTTATGTTCTATAACACCTAATTGATTTGCAAAAGCAACAAGACAACGACCTCCGTTACCACACATCGAACTCTCATTTCCATCTGAGTTGTAATATACCATTCTGAAATCGGTTTCAGCGTCATTTTCAAGTAAAATGAGTCCATCGGCTCCTATTCCGAAACGTCTGTTACACAAACGTTCAACAAGTTTTACGTCTTCTTTTGGAAAGAAACCTGAACGATTATCAATCATTACAAAATCATTTCCTGTACCCTGATATTTATAAAATTCTATTTGCATTTTTATCTATTATAATGTGCAAAAGTACGAACTATTAATTAATGAAATGTTAATCATTGTTAAAGAGCGTTAAACCATTTTCCAAAATAATTTTTTCCTTTAATTTTACAGTAGTAACTTAAACAATTATCCTAATTATGAAAAGATTTTCAAGCTTATTTTTAGTGTCGTTATTGAGTGGCGCTACTACACTTGGTGCCTATAAAATGTTATTTGATGGTAACAATTCTTTTTTGGGAAGAGAAAATTCTGTTGTTACTCTTGCCCCGAATTCATTTGGCAGAAATGTTGGCCTGGCTGCCGAAACAGTAGATTTTACTGAAGCTGCTGATAAAACGATCCATACTGTAGTTCACGTTAAAAACGTTTCCCGCAGAACGATAAGCAATCCTATGCTGGAATTTTTCTATGGTTATGGAGGGGGACAGCAGCAAGAACAAGTAGGGACAGGTTCTGGTGTTATTATATCTGAAGATGGCTACATTGTTACAAACAATCACGTAATTAAAGACGCTTCAGAAATTGAAATTACCTTAAATAATAAAAAGTCATATAAAGCGAAACTTATCGGTACAGATTCTAAAATGGATATTGCATTATTAAAAATTGATGCTGATGAGAAACTGCCCTATACTGCTTTTGCGAACTCTGACAGTGTAAAAGTTGGAGAATGGGTTTTAGCGGTTGGAAATCCGTATAATTTGACTTCTACAGTAACTGCCGGAATCGTTTCAGCAAAAGCCCGAAACTTAGACACAAGTGGTATCCAGTCTTTCATTCAGACTGATGCTGCCGTAAACCCTGGAAACAGTGGAGGTGCTTTAGTAAATACCCGTGGTGAATTAATCGGAATCAATACTATGATTTCATCCATGACTGGATCATATGTAGGATATTCTTTTGCTGTTCCTTCTAACAATGCCCGAAAAATTGTCGAAGACATTATGGAATTTGGAAATGTCCAAAGAGGGATTTTAGGAGTTGAAGGTGGAGAATTAAACAGCAACGCTTCTAAAGAATTAGGAATTTCTGAGACACAAGGTTTTTACATTAATAAAGTCACTCCAAAATCAGGCGCTCAAAAGGCTGGTCTTACCAAAGGAGATATTATTGTAAAATTAGATGATCAAAGTATTTCAACTTTTGCTGATCTTTCAGGTTATATTAACACCAAAAGACCAAACGATATTGTTCAGGTGACTTACATTAGAGAAGGTAAATCGAAAACAGCGTCTGTAACCTTGAGTAAAAATGAATTTTTCAGTACCGAATTTAAAGGGATTGAGTTAGAAAATATTGATGCTATTGATAAAAAGAAATTCAAAATTGATTATGGAGTAAAAATCAAAAATATCACCAATGAAAATCTGATGCAATACCAAAATGAATTACAAGGCAATATTATTTTAAGCATTGACAACATCAAAGCGACAAACGTTGAAACGGTTTCGAAACTTTTAAATAAAAAAGATGAAGGCCAGAGTGTACGAATCGAAATGATAAACAAGAATGGTGAGATATTTAGGATCATCATCTAAAAAAAATTCCAAAATAAATTATAAAAGTCATCTTAAAATTTAAGATGACTTTTTTTTTGGAAAAATAAATATCAAAACAGGTTACGAAATCGATTGAAATAAATATTTTTGAGTAGAATTTATAATAGAGAGTATTTTATTTTTTCAATTTCAATCAATTATGACAAAAAAAACATTATACCAAAAAGAAGTATCCTTACAAGTCGACCGAAGAAGAGCCGGAGTCGAATTAATTAAAATCATAAGCGATTTATGGTATGACAAATCGATCGAAATGGTTTTATTCAAAAATCAATTATTGGATAAAAATGTCAGCGACATAATCAATCTTCATCATTATGCTGGAGAATTTGTCGGCAAACCAATCAGCATTTTTGATTCTGTTGAAATCGCAAAAGTCATTTTATCGTTAGATTTTCCTCCTGCAAAATTAGATCTTGGAAAATTAACTTATGAATATCAACTAGAAGAAGAAAAATATCCGGATTCCAGGTATTTTATAATGGATAAATTAAAAAAAGCCAAATCATCAAAAGAAATTCAACCTAAAGACGTCGTTTTGTATGGCTTTGGAAGAATTGGACGCTTATTAGCGAGGGAATTAATGTCTAAAACCGGAAAAGGAAATCAGCTTCGACTGAGAGCAATTGTAACCCGTGATAAAATCGATACAATACTCTTAGAGAAAAGAGCTTCATTATTAAGACACGATTCAATTCACGGAGATTTTAAGGGTTCAGTGACAGCAGATCCAAAAAATAATGCTTTAATTATTAACGGGACAACAGTGACCATTATCCATGCAAATTCACCAGAGGAAATAGATTATACTCAATACGGAATTGATGATGCGCTGGTAATTGACAACAGCGGAGCTTTTACCTCAGAAGAAACATTAAACAAACATTTAGTTTCGAAAGGAGTCAGTAAAGTATTATTGACAGCACCAGGAAAGGGAGTACCGAATATTGTATATGGTGTAAACCATAACGAATACGATCCGGATCAGACGAATATTTTCTCAGCTGCATCATGTACAACAAATGCTATAACCCCTGTTTTAAAAGTTATTGAAGACAATTTAGGAATTGTAAAAGGTCATTTAGAAACCATTCATTCCTATACAAACGATCAGAATCTGGTTGATAATATGCATAAAAAATACCGCCGCGGAAGAGCCGCAGCCTTAAACATGGTCATCACTGAAACTGGTGCGGGCACTGCAGTTGCCAAAGCAATACCTTCACTTGAAGGAAAATTAACATCAAATGCCATCAGAGTTCCAGTACCAAACGGATCTTTGGTAGTTGCAAACTTCGAAGTTAAAAAAGCAACATCATCAGCAACCGTAAATAAAATCATAAAAAAATATGCACTGGAAGGCGAATTGGTAGAACAAATTAAGTACTCATTAAATAACGAACTCGTTTCATCTGACATTGTTGGCACATCTGCACCGGCAATTTATGACAGCAATGCAACTATTGTTTCTAAAGACGGAAAAAATATTGTACTCTATATCTGGTATGACAATGAATATGGATACAGCCATCAGGTAATCCGCCTGGCAAAATATATTGCAAAAGTGAGACGTTTTACTTATTATTAATCCAGTATTTAATTTAGAGTCTTTAAAACCATCAAGTTTTCTTGGTGGTTTTTTGTTTACATTAAATTGGTAAAACCGTTGTGCTTTTTACTTCTGAAATAACAAAAACAGTATTTATTAAAGAAACTTCAGGTAAAACGGACAACTTTTTTTGATGAAAATGATGATAACTTTCCATATCAGGAATAATAACTTTCAGCATATAATCGAAGTTTCCCGAAACATAATTGCATTCTACAACTTCTGCCATACTTAAAATCGACTGATTAAAACCCTCAGAAGTATCATATGTCTGTTTTGTTAAAGTTACCTGACAATAAACCGTTAGATTATTACCTAATTTTTTTTTGTTTAAAATAGAAACATACTTTTCTATAACACCTTCTTTTTCAAGACGTTTAACTCTATCATGAACTGGTGTTAATGACAAATTTATTTTGTTTGCAATGTCTTTCAGTGTGTAATGAGCATTTTCCTGTAAAAGACGTAAGATTTTCTTATCAATTTCATCCAAAGCCATAACGAAAACGTTTTCTGTATTCAATCAAAATCAGTCATTTTTTCTTTTTAAGAAAATAAAAACGAACCCAGAAAGAATATTTTCCTGTAAAAGTATTAAATAAAATAATATTTTCTTATTTAAAGCACCATAATCAATAATAAATTCTCTATTAATACATTTGTAACACAAACTCAATAAAAAAACAACAAAATGATAATAGGTATTCCAAAAGAAATTAAAAATAACGAGAACCGTGTAGCATTAACTCCTGCCGGTGTTTCTGAAATGAAAAAACACGGACACACAGTCTATGTACAATCTACTGCAGGTTTAGGAAGTGGTTTTAATGATGAAGAATATACAGAAGCGGGTGCTGAAGTTCTAGCAACGATTGAAGAAGTATATGCAATTGCTGAAATGATTATTAAGGTAAAAGAACCAATTGCTTCTGAATATCCATTGATCAAAAAAGATCAGTTACTATTTACCTACTTCCATTTTGCTTCATCTGAAGAATTAACTCATGCAATGTTAGAAAAAGGAGCAGTATGTTTAGCATACGAAACAGTTGAAAAGACCGACCGTAGTTTACCATTATTAGTTCCAATGTCTGAAGTTGCAGGTCGTATGGCAATTCAGCAAGGTGCAAAATATCTCGAAAAACCATTAAAAGGAAGAGGAATTCTTTTAGGTGGTGTTCCAGGTGTACCTCCGGCAAAAGTATTAGTTTTGGGAGGTGGAATTGTTGGGACTCAGGCTGCAAAAATGGCTGCCGGCTTAGGTGCACAAGTTACCATAATGGATTTGAGTTTACCACGCTTACGTCAATTAGATGATATTATGCCTGCAAATGTAAATACTGAAATGTCAAATCATTACAACATTACAAAAGCAATTAAAGACGCCGACTTAATTGTTGGAGCAGTTTTAATTCCAGGAGCAAAAGCTCCTCACTTAATTACCAGAGACATGCTTAAATTAATGCGTCCTGGAACTGTAGTTGTTGACGTTGCTGTAGATCAGGGAGGTTGTATCGAAACTTGTACTCCAACAACTCACGAAAATCCAACTTTCATTATTGATGATATTGTTCACTACTGTGTAGCTAATATGCCAGGAGCAGTTCCTTATACATCTACTTTAGCTTTAACTAATGCTACTTTGCCTTACGCAGTACAATTAGCCAATAAAGGCTGGAAAAAAGCTTGTAACGAAAATGAAGAATTGAAAAAAGGGTTAAATATTGCCGATGGAAAAATTCTTTACAAAGGAGTAGCAGAAGCATGGAATCTTCCTTTCAATGAAGAATTAGTATTAACAAACGCATAGTTATTACTAAAATAGTGTTTACTAAAATTCACTAGCAAAAAGAGGCTGTCCGAAAAGTAAAATGAATTGTTATGTTTCTTTGTTTCAATGGTAATTTAGTAAAAAAAATGTCTTCTAAAAGAGTTTTTACTGATATATAGTTAATAAAAAACCCTGAAAATTATTAATAATTTTCAGGGTTTTACTTTTCGGACACCCTCTTTTTTTTGCACAAAAAAACCTGCCTCAAAAGACAGGTTTAAATTTATAACTCTAAAATATTACTTTTCATTCAATACTTCCTGCATTACTTTAGCTTCTGTTCCATTTGGGAAAGTAACTTTTATTTTTTGAGCAATCGTTGGTGCAATTTCAGTAATAGCCTTTTTATCGTAAGATTCTCCTTTTTTAATATGCCAACCATAAAAAATTGCAGGCACATGTGTATCGTAAGTATAAGCAGTACCATGCGATGTACCCGTTGGCAAGTATTCAATAACTCCAGGTTTCCCAATTACAACTATATCACCATCCTGCGTTACATCATAACCTTTTGCTACAAAATTCAAATAATAATCATTTCCTGAATTAGCCAAAATTTCTTCTTCTGTATATACTTTTTTAACCTGTGGTAACAACATTAAAAACTCTTTGAATACTTGTTTTATTTTTACCAAATCTAATCCTTTCTCTTTAATCATTTCTTTATTAAAAAAGATATTAAAATTAGAATAATTTAAAAGCAAATCTACCCCAAATGTTTTTAATGAAAAATCCTGTAAATTTTTTCTAAAATCTTTTGACGGATAATTATTAACATCATATTTGTGGTCTTTCAAATAAATAACATTTTCCGCACCAGCATGATCAGCCGTCAGGAAAAGCAAATAATTATTCTTTCCTACTGTTTTATCCAAATACGTTAAAAAATCGGCTATTGTCTGGTCTAATCGTAAATACGTATCCTGAAGTTCTATTGAACGTGGTCCTAATAAATGGCCAACGTAATCAGTAGACGAAAAACTTATTGTTAAGAAGTCAGTAATATTATCTTTTCCCAGCTCTTCTTTTTCAATGGCTCTTTTCGCAAAATCAGCCAGTAAATCATTCCCATAAGGAGTAGAACGAATTATTCCGGCATCATTTTTTTCATACATGGTTTTCAGATCATACGGGAAAACAGGTTCAGAACTTCCGTATAATTTTCCTTCATACGGATTATTATCAGAAAGACTTTCATTGTAAGTCGAACCAGGCTCATACAAGTCCCACCCTTTATTAATATATTTCAGATAATTTTTCTCGTTATTAAATTCAGATACCCACTCCGGTAATTTTTCTCCGTAAAAAGTACTTGAAATAAAAGATCCAGTTTTGCTGTACCAAAATGCCCAATTCGCAAAATGCCCAGCTGCCAAAATCGCTCCTCGGTCTTTAAGACTCATTCCAATAACTTTTCCTTGAAAATTAGTCGCCATTCTAACTTCATCAGTTATGGTTGTACTTTGTAAATTTTTAGGAGACATAGCACCTTCCTCTACAGTTCCGTCACCCACTGTTTTTACCAATGCATCATCTGTACAGTACATCTGCTTACCAAGACTTCTGCTAAACCATTCATTTCCCACAATTCCATGTATTGCTGGCGTAGTTCCTGTATAAATTGATGCATGCCCTGGAGCTGTATAAGTAGGCAAATAATTATAATGCATATTTTGAAAAGTATATCCATTATCCATTAATCTCTTAAATCCGTTTAAAGAAAAATCATCTGAAAATCGATACAAATATTCCATTTTCATCTGATCAACCACAATTCCTACTACCAATTTAGGACGCTGTTGAGCGGCAAGATTTGAGATAACAAACAGCATCAACAATACAATACATTTTTTCATATCTAGTTATAATATTTAAACAAAAATACAGATTCAAATCTAAAAAGGCTAAACAACCTTTAGGTTTAAAAGTAAAATTGATCTTAATTTAACAGAACTTCATGGTATTTTTGAGAATGCAGACAAAATCATTGGTTTTGTAAAATTAGCCAAATATCATCAAAAAGGATTAATCCCTTCTGGACAAATTGAAAATCCTTATCTATTTCATAAAATAAAAAAAGCGTAATAACTGATATAAGTAATTACGCTTTTTGTTTGTACTCAGAGCGGGACTTGAACCCGCACGAACATTGCTGTTCACTGGATTTTAAGTCCAGCGTGTCTACCAATTTCACCATCCGAGCATTCTTATTGTGGTACCTCCAGGGATCGAACCAGGGACACATGGATTTTCAGTCCATTGCTCTACCATCTGAGCTAAGGTACCTGATTTAAAATAAAAACCCTTCATCGATTGATGAAGGGTTTAAAAGAAAGGCGACGACATACTCTCCCACAAAATTGCAGTACCATCTGCGCAGGCGGGCTTAACTTCTCTGTTCGGGATGGGAAGAGGTGAGCCCCG